>NZ_QJJS01000001.1 GCF_003201595.1 Sphaerotilus hippei
ACCCGTTGGATCTCAGGGGCCAGCACATCGTCGCTCCGGGCTCGCGCACAGCGCCTGTGCGGTTCGCGCTGAAGCGCTGCATGCCGGCGATATCCGGACGGGGAAATCTGCAGAACCTTGCAGATCGGCTCGACCCCGAACGTATCCCGGTGCTCGTCGATCAGCGCCCTCAGGACTTGAATCGGCGGTCGAGCTCCGCCTGGGCGAAAAACGCGCTGGCCACCTTCAGGATCTCGTTGGCCCGGCGCAGTTCCTTGACCTCGCGCTCGAGTTCCTTGACGCGCATGGCCTCGCTTGTGGTCACGCCTTCACGCACGCCGGAGTCAATCTCGTGGCGCTTGACCCAGGTCAGCAGCGTCTGCGGCACACACCCGATCTTCGGAGCAATCGACTCGATCGCCAGCCACAGCGAGGGGTACTCCCCCCGGTGCTCCAGCACCAGGCGCACCGCGCGCTCGCGGACCTCAGGTGAGAACTTGTTCGACTTGTTCATGGCTCCATCTTCTCAAAGGTTGGAGCCTCCACAATTCCCGGGCCGGTTCACGGTAGCTGACGGCGAAAAAAATGGCGCAGTAGACTTCTTGAGCGCATGATGCGCGGAGCTAGGGACAGCGGGACCGCGCAGGAGCTATGCGCGCTCGCCAAGTAGAACGCTGAGAGGGATGAATGCTGCGATTGCTGGATGCGCGAATCAAAGACGCCGAGAAGTTGAAAGACCCAGCACACGTAAGAAGTGCGACGCTCGGCCTTTATCGAATCATCATGCAGCATGCTTGCGTGACTCTGGGCGAGTGGCTTTCAAGCCACTTGCGAGAGCACCCTGATCAACTCGCTCGATACTCGCCGGTCGACGTCAGTGCTTTCACCGCGCCATCGGACGGAGCTTTGATCGATCTGTTATCCCAGCTACTGGTAGCAGCGGAAAACCTGGACTGGCGCTCTGCTGGTAGGCCGTTCTGGATGCAGCAGAAACTGCCGCCTGAGTTGCGCTCGTTGGCCACCGCAGCTTCAGCCAACCTCGAGACGGTCTTGCGTGCCTTCGTCCGTTCCCGCAACGACGGCGCAGAGGGGCACGGCCTGCCAGGCGATTACACCCCCGAAGCCGACATCGCCGTGCTGCGTGCGCTGCTGCAGGGCGTGGAGCGCCTCATACCCGTGGCCAACAAGGAAACGGGCCAACTAAGCCTGCCGGAAATTGACGGCAAGCCCCCCGTTGGGCTTGCCACTCTAAAGCTAAGCGACGGCCACCCAATCTGTTATCGCCGCCTCAGCAGGGTTAGCGCAGGACGTCTTCTGGTCGACGCGCAGGTTCAGAAAACGTCCCTGACCAGAGGGGAAATCTCATTTGAGGTGCCGAACATTCTCCTGGACCTGCCGAAAGCCGCAGTGCCGGAATATGCCTTTTGTCAGCCCACTTGGTCTGATTCCTGGCGTCCGCTTGTCTATATCCCCGATCGTCTGGCAACAGAGAAGGTCTTCACCGGTCGCGCTAAAGAGCTTTCATCTCTGGCCCAATGGATGGACGACTCCGACTCTAGGAAATGCATGGTGTGGGGGGACGGCGGCGTTGGCAAGACAACCCTTGTCGTCGAATTTCTGCATCGCCTCCTGGACGGAAGCACCCCCGTTCAGTGGCGCCCCGAGATCATCACGTTTTATACGGCGAAGAAGACTCGTTGGGGAATCGATGGTTTGGAACATATATCGGCCCAGGACATTGGTGTGGCCGACGTGGCGCTCGATATAGCGCGTATGCTCACGACGCCTGCGCTAGACCGGTCATGGTTTGGCAAAGAACCTAAGGAGGTGATTCAAAAGCTCGGAGGACTTCTGGCGGAGATGAAGGTCAGCCGCGATCAGCATTTGATCATTCTCGACAACACTGAGACGATGGCCAGGAGTACTGCGGACATCGAGTCACTTGCCTCGCAGATAAACGAGCTATCGCGGCGTGTGGGCAAGGTTGTCTTGACTTCGCGACGCAGAGAGCAAATAGAAGCCCTTCCCATTCAGATCGAAGGATGGTCCGATGACGAGGGCGCGGAGTTCCTGAAGAAGCGTGCAGAGATGTTGCGCTGCAACTCAATCTTGCAGGCTGGCATCCCCACACTCAAGAAGTACTCTGGCCAGCTCGTCAACAAGCCCATCGCTCTGGAGGTATTCGCACAGGCTGCGGCCGGCGTAGGCGTAGGTCTTGAGGCCGCCTTTACGCGTGTGCAGCGCATGCAACGCCGCGACCTCGGCCAGTTCCTGTACGACGATGCTTGGGCGCGCCTGGCTCCCAGCCTGCGGCGTGTGCTGTTGCTTATGAGCCGCATAGCGGACACGCTGGATCAATTCTTGATGCAGCTGTGCTGCCAGCGAGCCGAAGTGTCAGTCTCGGCGGCAAGTGAGGCCATTGAGGAGAGCCGCGGCATCGGTGTAGTCTCGCGAACTGCGGGCGCCCTTTACTTCTCATTCAACCCGGAGTTCCATAACTATTGCGTTGAGCGATCGGAGATGATCGGCGGCGTGTCTACGCCCACCGATGAGGATGTCGAGTGGGTGCGTCGCCGCTACACGGAGTTCATCAAGAGCGCAAACGTCAAGGTCAAAGACCGTAACTTCAAGGCCTTCCGAGTACCTGCGGCGCGTGCGGCATGGAAGTGGTTCACTGACGGCGATCCTGTGAGAGCTTTGGAGTATTACGAACTTGCGGAGTTGGAAGACCCCGAGAACGGGTGGCTGTTTGATCGATATGCATACTGCCTCATGCGCATGAGGCGGTTTGAGGACGCCATGCTGAAGGCCTCGCGCGCTGTCCAATTAGAACCAAGCGACCCTGAAGTTCATTTCACAAAGGGAATGATTCACAGCCGGGCGGGCCAAACAGACGAGTCCATCTCGGAGCTCAACCTTGCGGCCAAGCATGGCAAGCCTAAGCATCTCTGCGAAATGCAGAAGGCCTACGCCTATGTCTACGCGGCAAAGCCGGACTTTGCGACGGCCAGAGTTGCCGTTGAGGCCGCTCGGAGGTCCGCCCCGAAGGACAGCTTCCAGAACAAATTTCTGAGCGAGCTCACACGATTCGAAAGGCGTTGGCTACCGGAAGAAGCTCGCTATTGAAACTAACCGCAGAAAAATGCAGGCGCGCTTCACAACGAATTTGACACGGTAGCTAAATCAACCCTGGACCTCACTAGTGACGGTTCAGCGACATGATTGCTTACATGGAGATGGCGAACCGCTGTCCGCTGCCTAGTCAGCGCGGTCATTCGGCCTACCCACTACGAGCCTTTTGCGGGCCATCGAGGCGACACTGCAAATCAGTGCAGAGAGCAAAACCCTCAGTGACCCGATCATGTCTCTGACATTGATGCGCCGTCTCAGACTTTAATGCGCTGTCTCAGACATTAATGGCAAAGAACACCAGTCACCGCCCGATCCGCGGCTCACTCCACCGTCACGCTCTTCGCCAGGTTGCGCGGCTTGTCCACGTCGGTGCCGCGGGCGCAGGCGGTGTGGTACGCCAGCAGCTGCAGCGGGACGACGTGCAGGATGGGGCTGAGCGGGCCGTAGTGCTCGGGCAGGCGGATGACGTGCACGCCGGGCTCGCTCTCGATGCGGGTGTCGCTGTCGGCGAAGACGTAGAGCTGGCCGCCGCGGGCGCGCACTTCCTGCATGTTGCTCTTGAGCTTCTCGAGCAGGGCGTCGTTGGGGGCGACGGTGACCACCGGCATCTGGGCGGTGACCAGCGCCAGCGGGCCGTGCTTGAGCTCGCCGGCGGGGTAGGCCTCGGCGTGGATGTAGCTGATTTCCTTGAGCTTGAGCGCGCCTTCGAGCGCGACCGGGTAGTGCAGGCCGCGGCCGAGGAAGAGCGCGTTCTCCTTGCTGGCGAAGTCCTCGGCCCAGGCGATGACCTGGGGCTCCAGCGCCAGCACGGCCTGCAGGGCGACGGGCAGGTGGCGCATGGCCTTGAGGTGGGCCTGCTCCTCGGCCTCGCTCAGGCGGCCCCGCGACTGCGCCAGCGCCAGCGTCAGCAGGAACAGGCCGGCGAGCTGGGTGGTGAAGGCCTTGGTGGAGGCCACGCCGATCTCGACGCCGGCGCGCGTGATGTAGGCGAGCTTGCACTCGCGCACCATGGCGCTGGTGGCGACGTTGCAGATGGTCAGCGTGTGTTCCATCCCCAGGCCGCGGGCGTGCTTGAGGGCGGCCAGCGTGTCGGCGGTCTCGCCGCTCTGGGTGATGGTGACGACCAGCGTGGCCGGGTCGGGCACGCTGTCGCGGTAGCGGTATTCGCTGGCGATCTCGACCTGGGTCGGGATGCGGGCGATGGATTCGAGCCAGTACTTGGCGGTCAGGCCGGCGTAGGAGCTGGTGCCGCAGGCCAGGATCAGGACCTTGTCGATGGCCTTGAAGACGCCGTGGGCGCCGTCGCCGAAGAGCTCGGGGGTGATGGCCTGCACGCCTTCGAGCGTGTCGCCGATGGCGCGCGGCTGCTCGAAGATCTCCTTCTGCATGTAGTGGCGGTAGGGGCCGAGCTCGGCCGCGCCGCTGTGGGCGTGCACGGTGCGCACCGGCCGCTCGACCGGCGTGCGGCTGCCGTCGGCGGCCATGGCGGTGATCCAGTAGCGGGTCTGCTGCAGGTCGACGACGTCGCCGTCCTCCAGGTAGACGATCTGGTCGGTGACGCCGGCCAGCGCCATGGCGTCGGAGGCGAAGAAGTTCTCGCCCTGCCCCACGCCCAGCACCAGCGGCGAGCCCAGGCGCGCGCCGACCACGCGCTGCGGCTCCTCGCGGCAGAACACGGCGATGGCGTAGGCGCCCTTGAGCTGCGGGATGGCGCGCTGCACGGCGTCGAAGAGGTCGTCCTGGTAGCAGGAGTCGATCAGGTGGGCGATGACCTCGGTGTCGGTCTGGCTGACGAACTCGTAGCCGCGGGCGCGCAGCGCGGCGCGCAGTTCGTCGTGGTTCTCGATGATGCCGTTGTGCACCAGCGCGATGCGGCCGGGGCGCTGGCTCATCGCGTCGGCGCCGGGGCCGTGCGAGAAGTGCGGGTGGGCGTTGTGCACCGCCGGCACGCCGTGGGTGGCCCAGCGGGTGTGGGCGATGCCGATGCGGCCTTCGACGCCGTCATGGTCGACCAGCGTGCCCAGTTCGGCGACCCGGTCGGTGCTGCGCGAGCGGCGCAGTTCGCCCCCCTGGTGCACGGCGACGCCGCAGGAGTCGTAACCCCGGTACTCGAGGCGCTGCAGGCCCTGGATCAGGACGGGAACGATGTTGCGCTGACTGACGGCGCCGACGATGCCACACATGAAGCACACCTCCGAAGGTTCGTGATGGCCGGAATGCTAAGCAGGACCGGCTGAAATAAAACACCTGGATATCGTCATTTGCGATGGAAAATTCGACGTTTCAGCCAGCATGAGCATTCATTTCTTGGAAGCTGATCTGATGAAATCATCCATCACATGAACAAGCCGGAACTGGATGCGATCGACCTGCGGCTGCTCGACGAACTGCAGCGTGACGCCAGCCGCACCAACCAGCAGCTGGCCGAGGCGGCGCATGTGTCGCCGGCCACCAGCCTGCGCCGCATCCGCCGGCTGGTCGAGGCGGGCGTGATCGAGCGCACGGTGGCCATCCTGTCGCCCGAGGCGCTGGGCCACGGGCTGACGGCGATCCTGGAGGTGACGCTGGACATCCAGAACGTGGACACGCTGGGGGCCTTCGAGCAGCGGGTGCTGGGCGAGCCGGGGGTGCAGCAGTGTTACCGGACCCAGGGCGGGCCGGACTTCGTGCTGATCGTGCAGGTGGCGGACATGGCGGCCTACGACGGGCTGTGCCAGCGCCTGCTGACGCAGGACGCGCGGGTGCGCAACGTGCGCAGCTTCTTCAGCGTGCGGCGGGCGCGCCACCACACCCGGATCAGCCTGCCGGGCGCCTGAGCCCCGTCCTGGCGGGCGGGCTCAGGCCCGCAGGCCGCCGACCAGTGCGGCCAGCAGCGCCAGCACGCACGCCACCGCGGCCAGGCGCAGCAGGCGCCGGCGCCGGACCGCGCGGGTGATGGCCGTCCGTTCGCGGCGCAGGTAACGGTCGTAGACCTGGCGGCGGCGGCCGTCGGCCAGCACCGCCAGCGCGAGGCGGGCGGCCTCGTCGGCGGGCGCCGGCCGCCCGGCCAGCGCGGCCAGCTCGGTGGCGGTGACGTCCTCGGCCAGGCCCAGCACCGCGTAGTGCGTGGGGTCGAGCGGCGGGCCGTGCCGGGGGTTCAAGGCTTCAGCCCGCCTTGGGCGCCTTGACCGGGCGCTTCCAGCCGGCCAGGCTGAGCTGCTTGGCCCGCGCCACGGTGAGCTGGCCGGCCGGCGCGTCCTTGCCCAGGGTCGAGCCGCCGCCGATGGTGGCGCCTTCGCCGATGGTGATCGGGGCGATCAGCACGCAGTTGGAGCCCACGTGCACGTCGGCGCCGATGACGGTGCGGTGCTTGTTGGCACCGTCGTAGTTGGCGGTGATGCTGCCCGCGCCGTAGTTGACCCGCTCGCCGACCGTGGCGTCGCCCAGGTAGGCCAGGTGGTTGGCCTTGGCGCCGTCGGCCAGCGTGGAGTTCTTGACCTCGACGAAGTTGCCGATGTGCACGCCCGCGCCCAGCGTCGCGCCGGGGCGCAGGCGGGCGAACGGGCCGATCAGCGAGCCTTCGCCGACGGTCACGCCCAGCGCCTCGCCGTCGATGTGGGTGAAGGGGTGGATGACGGCACCGGCGGCGATCGAGGCGTTGCGGATGACGCAGTTCGCGCCGATGCTCACGTCGTCGCCCAGGGCGACCGTGCCTTCGAAGACGCAGTTGACGTCGATGGCGACGTCACGGCCGCAGGTCAGCGCGCCGCGCACGTCCAGGCGGGCCGGATCGGCCAGGCGCACGCCGGCCTCCATCAGCGCGTCGGCGACCTGGCGCTGGTGGCGCCGCTCCAGGTCGGCCAGCTGCAGCGGGCTGTTGACGCCGAGCACCTCGGTCTCGCTGCCGGCCAGCGTGGCGACCACGGGCACGCCATCGGCCTCGGCCATCGCGACGATGTCGGTCAGGTAGTACTCCTGCTGCGCGTTGTCGTTGCGCAGCGCGGCCAGCCAGCGCCGCAGCATCGCCGTGGGCACGGCCATCATGCCGGTGTAGCCCTCGCGGATGGCGCGCTGCGCCTCGCTGGCGTCCTTGTGCTCGACGATGGCGAGCACGCGCTCGCCGGAGGCGTCGCGCACGATGCGGCCGTAGCCGGTCGGGTCGGCCAGCTGCACGGTCAGCAGCGCCAGGCGCTCGCCCCCGCAGGCGGCCAGCAGCGCCCGGGCGGTCTCGGCCCGCACCAGCGGCACGTCGCCGTTGAGGATCAGCGTCGTGCCCTGCTCGCCCAGCGCGGGCACGGCCTGCTGCACGGCGTGGCCGGTGCCCAGCTGCGGCTCCTGGCGCACGAAATGCAAGGGCGCCTCGGGCAGGGCCGCACGCATGGCGCGCTCGACAAGATCGGCACCATGGCCGGTCACGGTGATCAGGCGCTGCGCCCCCAGGCCGGCAGCGGTGTCGAGAACATGCTGCAATAGGGCGCGTCCGGCCAGGGTGTGCAGCACCTTCGGACGGGCGGACTTCATCCGCGTGCCTTTGCCGGCGGCCATGATGACGATGTCGAGTGCCATGAACGTGTTCTCTCTGGATGGTTCTGGAAAGCGGATGCAACTACAGCCGATTATCGACAGCCCGACCCGTCCGACCGGTGACGGCCGCTGGAAGCGACGGGCGATCGCGGCACTGCTGGGCGTGACGCTGCTGGCCGGCTGCAGCACGTTGCGCCTGGGCTACAGCCAGGGCAGCACCCTCGCCTACTGGTGGCTGGACCGCTACGTCGACTTCGACGCCAGCCAGACCCCCGCGGTGCGGCAGGCGCTGGAACGCTGGTTCGACTGGCATCGCCAGACCCAGCTGGGCGAGGACGTGCGCCTGCTCGAGCAGGCCGCCCGCGAGATCGAGCTCGACGGGGGCAGCACCCAGGCCTGCCACTGGCTGCGCACGGCCCAGAAGCGCCGTGACCTGTATGCGCAGCAGGCCCTGCCGGCGGTGGCCGAGCTGGTGTCGCAGCTGAGCCCGCAGCAGCTGCAGCACCTGCGCCACCGGTTCGCCGAGCAGGACGAGGACTGGCGCGAGCAGAACCTGCAGCCCGATCCGGCCGAGCGCCGGGCCGCGGCGCTGGAGAAGGTGGTCGATCGTGCGCAGATGCTCTACGGCCGCCTCGACGCCGGGCAGAAGCGTTTCCTCGCCGAGCGGCTGCGCAACTCGCCCTGGGATCCGGAGCGCTGGCTGCTGGAGCGGCAGCGGCGCGCCGGGGACACCGTCGACACCTTCCGGCTGCTGCAGGGCACGGAGATGACGCCGCTGCAGCAGCGCGAGGTGCTGAACCAGTGGCTGCTGCGCGCCACCCGCCCGGTCGACCCGCAGACGCAGGCCCATCTGGACGAGCTGAGCACCGCGCAGTGCTCGCTGGCCGCCGACCTGCACAACCGCACCAGCACCGAGCAGCGCCGCCATGCGCAGGGGGTGCTGCGGGGCTGGGCGCAGGACCTGCGCGGCTTCCTGCCGATGAAAGCGGCTGCTACGGCAACATCCCGGTGACGCGGCGCTCGCCCGCGGGCAGGTCCGGAAAACCCTGCAGCGCCGCATCGAGCATCAGCGGCAGCATGTCGTCGCCGGCCACGCGGCCCTCGTGGCGCACCCGCACCTCGACCAGCACCTGGCGGGAGGCCCGGTCGATCAGCAGCAGGCGCAGCTCCTGCTCGTCGCGGACCGGATCGGACGGCCCCCAGCCCCAGCCGAGACCGACGGCCCCGCGCGAACGCCCGCCGTAGCCGATGCCCACGCGCCAGCCCGGCGCCGGCCAGCCCTGCTCGTGGGCGGGGTCGACCATGCGGCCCTCGCGCCAGTCGAGCTGCACCAGCACGTCGGCCGCGTCGGCCGAGCGGGCCGGACTGAAACCGACCTTCTCGAGCGAGGGGCCGGCGAGCAGCTCCAGCCGGTCACGCGCGGCACCGCCCTGCGCCTGAGACGGCAGGCGGTCGAAGGCCCAGCGCCCCGGCGCACGTCCGGCCGGCCACCGGCCGAAGGTGCCGACCGACATGCTGACCTGCCTGAGGGCGGCGCAGCCCCCGAGCACCGAACCCGCCAGCGTGGCCACGCCCAGCGCCAGCAGCCGGCGACGCGGCGGCGACGGCGATGCGCCGGTGGCCGACGCCACGGCTCCGGTCAGCGACAGCTCGGTGCGGGTCATGGTCGTCTCCTTGAGGTCAATCCCTGGGTCGGCGCACGAACTCCATCGGTACCGCGACCTCGCCCAGGGGGGCCGGGGTCGGGGTGGCGCAGGTCTCGTCCTCGTCCTCGTCGAAGGCCTTGTCACCGGCCGGGTCGGCCAGGCCGGTGGGCACGATGGTCTCGAAGGGAAACAGCTGGCGGTCCATCAGGTGCGAGGGCACGACCTGGGAGAACGCACGGTGCATGTTGTCGATGCGGCCCGGATGCTTGCGGTCCCATTCGCGCAGCATGTTCTTGATCTGCACGCGCTGCAGGTTCTCCTGGCTGCCGCACAGGCTGCACGGGATGATCGGGAACTGGCGGTGCTCGGCCCAGCGCTCGAGGTCGGTCTCGGCCACGTAGGCCAGCGGGCGGATCACCGTGTGGCGGCCGTCGTCGCTGACCAGCTTGGGCGGCATGCCCTTGAGCTTGCCGCCGAAGAACATGTTCAGGAAGATGGTGCCGAGGAAGTCGTCGCGGTGGTGGCCCAGCGCGATCTTGTTCGCCCCCAGCTCGTCGGCCACGCGGTAGAGGATGCCGCGGCGCAGGCGCGAGCACAGGCTGCACATCGTCTTGCCCTCGGGAATCAGGCGCTTGACGATGCTGTAGGTGTCCTGGTTCTCGATGTGGAAGTCCACGCCCAGGCCCTTCAGGTAGGCCGGCAGGATGTGGTCCGGGAAGCCCGGCTGCTTCTGGTCGAGGTTGACCGCGACGATGCTGAAGTCGATCGGCGCACGCTGGCGCAGCGACAGCAGGATGTCGAGCAGGCCGTAGCTGTCCTTGCCCCCCGACAGGCAGACCATGACCTTGTCGCCCTGCTCGATCATGTTGTAGTCGGTGATCGCCGCGCCCACCTGGCGGTGCAGGCGCTTGCTGAGCTTGTTGGTCTCGTGCGCGGCACGCTGCTCGGCGGAGCGGCCGGGTGCTTGGGCGGTCCCGGCGGCGGCCTGCGGCTCGCACGGGGTCTCGGACGGATCGGCGGAAAGAGCGGTGTTCATGGCGGGATTGTCGGGGTTCAAGGCTTCACCACTGGCCGGTCTCGACCCGGATCGCGACCTCGCAGTCATCGAAGATCTCGAGCTTGGCGATGCGCACGCGCACGCCCAGCACGCCGGGCAGGTCCATCAGCCGGGCCGCGACCTTGCCGATCAGGCTCTCGAGCAGGTTGACGTGCCGGGCGGTGCACTCCTCGATGATGATGCTGCGCACCCGGCGGTAGTCGAGCACGTGGTGGATGTCGTCGTCCGCCGGGGTCAGCGGCTGGGTGCCGAGGTTGAGCTCGGCGTCGACCGCGATGGGCTGCGGCGCGGCCTTCTCGTGCTCGAGCACGCCGAGGCTGGCGTCAAAGCGCAGGCCGGTCAGGGTCAGGATCTGGGTGCCGCGGGTGGTGGACATCGTCAGGGGCTCACATCAACGAAAAATCGCGCTCGAATCGGCGCAGGTGCTGGCCGGCGTCGACGAGCAGCGTCGTGCCGGTGATCGAGCGGGTCTCGATCACGAAACGCACGGTGCGGGCGACATCCTCCGCGGTCGACGAACGACCGAGCAGGCCGGCGCTGCGGTGCAGGGCCTCGAACTTCTCGCCCTGCAGCCACTCGCTGGTCAGCGTCAGGCCCGGCGCCACGCCGGCCACGCGCACGCGGGGCGCCAGCGCCAGCGCCAGCAGCGTGGTGGCCGACTCCAGCGCCGCCTTCGAGAGCGTGTAGCTGAAGAAGTCGGGGTTGGGGTTCCAGAGCTTCTGGTCCAGCAGGTTGACCACGACCGCGGGCGGCTCGCCCGGCAGCGGCGGCTGGGCGTCACGCTGCTCGGCCAGCGCCTGGGCCAGCACGATGGCCGGGGCGGTGTTGGCGCGCAGGTGGCGCTCGAGCATCGCGTAGCTGAAGCTGCGCACGTCGTCGAACTCGAAGGTCGAGGCGCTGTGCACCACCGCGTCGAGCCGGCCCAGCGCCGCCACGCACCGCGGCGGCAGCGCCCGGCAGGCCGCCTCGTCGGCCAGGTCGGCCGGCAAGGCGCAGGCCCGCGCACCCAGCGCCTGCAGGTCGGCCACGGTGGCCAGCGCCTCGGCCTCGGAATGGCGGTAGTGCACCACGACGTCGTGGCCGTGGCGCGCCAGGTCGAGGGCGATCTCGCGGCCCAGCCGCCGGGCCGCGCCCGTCACCAGCACGACGGGCCGCACGGGCGTGGCACACGCGCCTTCAGGCGTCGGGGTCGAGGTCATGGGAAACTGGAGGGGTGAATGCCCAAAAGACAAGCAGTGTAGCCAGCACCCCGCTGGCCGACCTCATCGCCGCCGAAATCCGCCGCCAGGGCGGGTGGATCGGCTTCGAGCCCTTCATGGCGATGGCCCTCTACACCCCCGGCCTGGGTTACTACAGCCGCGACGACCGCCAGTTCGGCAGCCTGCCGGCCGACGGCAGCGACTTCATCACCGCGCCGGAGCTGTCCCCGCTCTACGGCCGGGCGCTGGCCCGCCAGGTCGCGCAGGCGCTGGAGCTCAGCGGCACCCGCGAGGTCTGGGAGTTCGGCGCCGGCTCCGGGGCGCTGGCGGCCCAGCTGCTGGAAGCGCTGGGCGAGCGCATCGATCGCTACACCATCGTCGACCTGTCGGCCACGCTGCGCGAGCGCCAGCGCCAGACAGCGGAACAGCGAGTGCCCGCTCACGTGGCCAAGCTGCACTGGGCGGACGAGCTGCCCGAGCAGATCGCCGGTGTCGTGGTGGGCAACGAGGTGCTCGACGCGATGCCGGTGGCGCTGCTGCACTGGGACGGCTCGAGCTGGTTCCAGCGTGGCGTGGCCCTGGCGGACCCCGAGGGGGCGGCCGGTTTCACCTGGGCCGACCGACCGACCGACCTGCGCCCGCCGCTGGAGACCGGCTTCGTGCCCGGCACCGTGATCGAGCTGCCCCGCCAGGGCAGCGCCTTCATCCGGACGCTGGCCGGACGGCTGCGGCAGGGCGCGGCCTTCTTCATCGACTACGGCTTCCCCGAACACGAGTTCTATCACCCGCAGCGCACCGGCGGCACGCTGATGTGCCACCGCAGCCACCAGGCCGACACCGACCCGCTGGTCGAGGTCGGCCTGAAGGACATCACCGCCCACGTCGACTTCACCGCCATCGCGGTGACGGCGCAGGACGCCGGCATGGACGTGCTCGGCTACACCAGCCAGGGCCGCTTCCTGCTCAACTGCGGCCTGGCCGACGACCTGGCCGCCGCGCACGCCCGCGGGGACGTGCGCACGCTGGCCCACGCGCAGAAGCTCATCACCGAGCACGAGATGGGCGAGCTGTTCAAGGTGGTCGGCCTGGCCCCGGGCGGCGGCGAGTTCGACGCGCTGGGCTTTGCCGCCGGTGACCGCTCGCACACGCTCTGACCCCCTCGGCACGATCGGCACCATGCGCTGGCTCATCGTCTTCACCTTCGCGTTCATCGTCTTCAACGGCCTGCGCGAGGTGCTCGCCAAGCTGGGGCTGGGCCGGGTGCCGGGGGATTTCAGCTTCCGCTTCGCCGGGCGGGAATGGTTCTTCCCGTTCGGCTCCAGCGTGCTGATCAGCCTGCTGACGATGGTGGTGGCGCGCTGGCTGTGAGCGACCCGGCCGCCACGGCCTCCACCCGGGCCTGGTGCAGCGCCTGCCCCACCGCCGGCCCCCTGAGCCCGCGCGCCAGGGCCGCCGCCGTGACGGCCGATGCCTCGAGCCCGCTGGCCTGGGCCAGCGCACCACGCAGCAGCGGCGCGGCGTCGTAGGGTTCGTCCTCCAGGCCCAGGCGCCCCCGGGCGTCACATTCGCAGGCCAGCAGCATGGCCTCGAACCGCTCCGGCCGCCGCCAGGCGTCGCAGCGGTCGAGCAACCGCACCAGCGCCGCCGCGCCCAGCCCGGTGCAGCGGTGCACATTGCCGTGTTCACGCGCGACCAGATCGGCCAGCTCGCGGCACTCGACCGGCACCCGCAGGCGCTGCGCCAGCGGCCCGAGCAGCGCCGCGCTGCGGCCTTCGTGGCCGAGGTGGCGCGGCAGCAGCTCCGCCGGGGTCGTGCCCTTGCCCAGGTCGTGGGTCAGGCAGGCAAAACGCACCGGCAGCGACGCCCCGAGCCGGGCCGCCATCTGCAGCACCATCATCACGTGCACGCCGGTGTCGATCTCGGGGTGGTACTCGGCCCGCTGGGGCACGCCGAACAGCCGCTCGACCTCGGGCAGCAGCCGGGCCAGCGCCCCGCAGGCCCGCAGCACCTCGAAGAAGCGCTGTGGATGCGCCTCCATCAGGCCCCGCGACAGCTCCTGCCAGACCCGCTCGGGCACCAGCGCGTCGACCTCGCCCTGATCGACCATGCGCCGGCACAGCGCCAGTGTCTCGGGCGCCACGTCGAAGTCACCGAAGCGGGCGGCGAAGCGGGCCAGCCGCAGGATGCGCACCGGGTCCTCGACGAAGGCCGGACCGACATGGCGCAGCACCCCGGCCCGCAGGTCGGCCTGACCGCCATGGGGATCGATGACCGTGCCGTGCTCGTCCTCGGCCATCGCGTTGATCGTCAGGTCGCGGCGACCGAGATCCTCCTCGAGCGTCACCTCCGGCCCGGCGTGGCAATCGAAACCCCGGTAACCCGGTGCGGTCTTGCGCTCGGTGCGGGCCAACGCGTACTCCTCGCGGGTGCGGGGGTGCAGGAACACCGGGAAATCGATGCCGACCGGCGTGAAACCCGCTAGCACCATTTGATCGGGCGAACCACCGACCACCACCCAATCACGGTCCCCGGACGGGCGCCCAAGTAAACGGTCACGTACCGCACCACCCACCAGATAGGTTTTCATGTTCGTTTTTCGCTTTCAGGGCATCCCTCACCACGCTCGAATCGAGGGTTTGCCCGAGATCCATCCACATCGTTTTGAATACCCGCGGTCTAATTCCCCCGGAGGAATGCGCGGCCCTACAAGCGTACGGGACATCCGACCGGGACTCGTCACCGTCCTCCCACCACGCCCATCAGGCCCACGACCACTCCGGGAGTTATCGACATGCACGCTCATTCAAGACTGCTCACATTGGCAGCCGCCATGGCCATGACGGCTGCCAATGTCCACGCGGGAGTATTCACGTATACCGAACTGGAAACCCTTCCAGGCGGCAACAGCAACAGCATCGGCACGCCGGAGCTCGTCGGTCCGCTGGCGGCCGGGGATACCCTGACCATCACCGGATACATCGGTGCCAGCAGCCCCGACTTCTATTCCTTCATCACCAGCGAAGCCCTGCTGCTGAACCTGACGCTGAAGGAATACACGAACGCCAATTTCATCGACACCTTCGACAATGGTGCGGCCAATGGCGTGCTGGGTTTGTTCAACGGATTCAATCTGCTGACCTATTCCAGCGAGAACAGCGATCTGGTCGATACCATTTCGAGTACTTATACGCTGAGTCTGCCGGGCACCTTCAAGACCGCGGTGGCCGGCTACAGCCCGGGCATCTCGCCGTTCGACAGCGGCGGCCTCGACACCGGCTGGTACTACCGGCTCGAGATCTCGGCCACGGCCGCACCCGTGCCCGAGTCGAGCACGCTGATGATGATGCTGGCCGGCCTGGGGGCGACCGGCCTGGTCGCCCACCGACGCCGCCAGCGCCCCGCCGCCTGACACGCCGGATCAGCCGCGCCGGGCTCGGGCGCGCCGCAGGTCCTCGCTGCCCGGCCCGCCCGACAGCAGCGGCGGCATCACCACCGACAGCGCGGCGGGCGTGATGCCCAGCTCCGCCAGGCCGGCCACGGTGCCGCTGGCGACGTTGGGCACGCGCATCGAGGCCAGGTTGTCGGCCGACATCAGCGGCTCGCCCGGCAGGCAGCCCAGCACCAGCGCCTGCAGCCGGCCGGCCCATTCCGGCAGCGGCACGATCAGGCGGCGGTGGCCACTCCAGGCGCCGGCCAGGCGCACCAGCTCGGCCAGCGTGTGCACCTCGGGTCCGGCACATTCGAAGGTCCGGCCGATGCAGCGGTCGTCGCGCAGGCTGTTCACCAGCGCCTGCGCCACGTCCTCCACCCAGACCGGCTGGAAACGTGCGTGCGCCCCCGCCAGCGGCAGCATCGGCGCCAGCGCCTGCAGCCGGGCGAACAGGTTCAGGAACCGGTCCTCGGCACCGAAGATCACGCTCGGACGCAGCACCGTCAGGTCCAGCCCGCTGGCGCGCAGCGCCTGCTCGCCGCGGGCCTTGCTGCGCAGGTAGTTCGACGGGGCACTGGCCGACCCCTCCACCGGCACCCCCAGCGCGCTGACGTGGACCAGCCGGCGCACCCCGGCCCGCCGGCAGGCGGCGCCGATCTGCTGCGCCAGCTCGACATGCACCCGCTCGAAGCGGGCCGCGCTGCCATGCAGCACGGCGATCAGGTTGACCACCGCGTCACAGCCCGCCACCAGCGCCGCCAGGCGGGCCGGATCGTGCACGTCGGCCTGCACCAGCTCCACCCCAGGCAGGCTGGCCAGCGCGCGGGCACGGGCGGCGTGGCGGCTGGGCACGACCAGCGTGGTGCCCGGACCGATGTCGGCCAGCCAGCGGGCCACGAAGCTGCGGCCGACAAAGCCGGTTCCTCCCAGCACCAGGATGCGGCGGTGCCCGCGGTGGCAGATCGTCATGGCAGCTCCTTGCGATCCGCCGGCGCTCCCGGCACCTTGGGACCCACCAGCACGGGCTGCAGGCGCGGCTTGAGGGTGGCCACGCTCTGGCCGCCCATCACCGCCGCGTAGTAGCTGGCGTTGGACAGCACCTTCTTGACGTAGTCGCGGGTTTCCTGGAACGGGATGTTCTCGGCCCAGGCGGCCAGCTCCGTCGGCGGGCCCTCGCGCCAGCGGCGGGGCCGGTTCGGCCCGGCGTTGTAGGCGGCCGCGGCCATCGCCTGCGAACCCTCGAAATCGTCGAGCACCAGCTTCAGGTAGCCGGTGCCCAGGCGCAGGTTGAGCTGGCGGTCGGTGATCTGCTCGGCGCTGTAGTTCAGGCCCATGCGCTTGGCGGTCCACTTGGCCGTCGCCGGCATGATCTGCATCAGCCCGGAGGCGCCGACGCTGGAGCGGGCGTCCATGATGAAACGCGACTCCTGGCGGATCAGGCCGTAGACATAGGCCGGATCCAGCCCGATCTCGCCGGTGACGGCCAGCACCTCGGCTCGGAACGGCGTCGGGAAACGCTGGGCCATGTCGACCTCCTGGCGGGTGCGCTCGCTGGTGTTGATGCAGCGGTCCCAGACCTCGCGGTCACAGGCCCGCTGGGCGGCGGCCAGCAGTTCACGGTCGGTCAGGCCGCGGAGGCCGTAGTTCCATTCGCGCACGCCCTCGTTGCGCAGGCCCAGGTCGATCAGCGCCAGCGCCCGCGACAGGCCGGGCGAACGGGCCGCCAGCTCACGCTCGGCGGCCGTCAGCGGCGCCGGACGCGGCGGCAGCAGCTGTGACCGGCCCAGCTCCTCGGAGGCGAGCTTGCCGTAGAAATGGAACTGCGGCGCCAGCCGCTCCTGCAGCAGCTGGGCGGCCATGCGCTGGCCGTCGCCGGCGGCACCCGCCTCGGCGGAGGCGTTCAGCGCACGGGCCTTCCAGTAGACCCAGGTCGGGTCGGCCTGCGCGGAGGCGCTCATCGCCGCGATGCCGGCCAGCACGCGCTGCCAGCGCGCCGCATCACCGGCACGCAGCGCCGCCCTCACCCGCCAGGCCTGCGTCTCGTCGCCCCAGTCGGCCGGCACGGCGCCGGGCACCCGCGCGGCGCGCTGGAACCAGCGATCGGCCTCGGGCTGCAGGCGGGTCGCCGCCTGGCGGGCGATCGAGGCCCAGACCCAGGCCTGCGCCTCGGGGGTGAGCTCGGACAGCCAGCGGCCGTCGAGCTGCTGGGCCGCGGCCGACGGGTCGCTGGCGGCCAGGCGGATCAGCGCCAGCGCCACCAGATCGGCCGGCGCGCCCGAGGCCGTGTCGGTCGCCCGGCGGCTCAGCCAGGGGCCGGGCTGCTCGAGCAGCGGCCCCAGTTCCCGGCGAGCCATGGCCTCGTCGATCAGGCCGACCGCCTGGCGCACGGCACGGCTGCGGTTCAGCTCGGTCGACTGGCGGGCCTTGAGCCAGGCATCGGCCGGTGTCAGCCGGCGCGCCTCGTAGAGCGTGGTGGCGAGCAGGGAGCAGCCGCTGTCCGCATCGCGCGGGCCCAGCCAGAGCTCGCGGGCCGCGGCCAGCACGTCCTCGCCGGCCTGGTGGCGCAGCAGCAGCGCATAACAGCTGACCTCGCGGTCGTCGTTCATGCGGAAACGCGGGTACTCGAGCGCCAGGTTGCTCCAGTCGCGGCGCTTGCCCAGCTCGAGCAGCCAGTCGTTGCGCAGCCGGTCCTCGACGTAGCTGGCGGGCCAGCGTGCATAGAAGGCCTCGAGCTCGGGCTGGGTCGCGGTGTCGAGGCGGCTGCTCAGCTCCCAGTAGTCGGCCCACTGGGCCAGCGGATGGCGGGCGGCGACGAGCGCGTCACGCTCGAGCTGCAGGCGCGCGCGGTCCTTGCGGCGCAGCGCCTCGCGGGCTTCGAGCACCCGGGCGTCGAGCAGCTTCTGCTCGGCCTGGCTCCAGGCGGGCGCCGGGCGATCGGCCTCGGGCGTCGCGGCCGGCAGGGCCGCCGTCATCAGCATCAGGCTCAGCCCCAGGGCAGGACGCAGCGCCTGCTTCCAGAGCGTGTTCTTCAAGGACATGTCGTGTCTTCCAGCAGGGCCGCACCCGAGGTGCGGCGGTTCGATCCACCTCGTAGCGTACGCCCTGGCACGCCGTCTTGCGCGAAGGCACGCAACGGGCCGGTGCGCCCGCGGGCCTTGTTCTCCTTTGCCCGAGCCATTTGCCCCGGCAAGGCCGGGCAAGCACAATGCAGGATCCCCGCTGCGATCGTCTGCCTCAGCCATGAACCTGCCCCCCTTCAAGCTGCCTGAGCCCCCCCGCGACAAGGCCACGCTGCGCAAGCAGCTGCAGGCCGAGCGCATGGCCATGAACGATCGCCACCAGCGATCGGTGCACCTGCAGGAAGTGCTGATGGTGTGGCTGCTGTCGCGCAAGGAGAGCACCATCGGGGCCTTCTGGTCCATCAAGGGCGAGTTCGACGCCCTGCCCGCGCTCTACCGCTGGGCCGAGGCCGACCCGAAGCGCCGCCTGGGCCTGCCGGTGATGGACCGCATGACCAAGCAGCTGCGTTTCCATGTCTGGTACCCGGGCTGCCCGATGGAGGAGGATGCGTTCGGCATCCTCAAGCCCAAGGACACCGAGGAGTTCCACCCCGAGCTGCTGCTCGTGCCCTGCGTGGGTTTCGGGCCCCGGGGCGTGCGCCTGGGTTATGGCGGCGGTTTCTACGACCGCACGCTCGCGTCGCTGCGCCCGATGCCCTTCACCGCGGGCGTGGGCTACGGCCATGGCTACATCCCCTGGCTCGAGGCCGAGGCGCACGACGTGCCGCTGGATGCGATGCTGACCGAAGAAGGCGTGATCTGGGACCGCGACGCCTGAAACGCGGGCCCCAATGACAACGGCCGCACGGAAGGTGCGGCCGGGTCTCCTCCACGGGAGCGCCTCTCGTGAAGGCGCGTGCTCCCGGGTCCTGGGTCAGAACTTGTAGCCGAAGCCCATGCCGATCAGGGTCGGGTCGACCTTGATGGTGCCGAGGTTGGTGCCACCGGCGCTCAGGTCGGTGCGGATCTGGACCTTCTTGACGTCGATGTTGAACGACACGGTCTTGGTCAGGGCGAAGTCGACGCCGGCCTGCAGCGCCAGGCCGAAGCTGTTCTTCTCGATCGAGAAGCCGGCCGGCAGGTTCACGCTGGAGAAGCGGGTGTAGTTGACGCCGGCGCCCAGGTAGGGCTTGACCGGACCGAAGCCGGTGAAGTGGTACTGCGCGGTCAGCGTCGGCGGCAGGTGCTTCAGGGTGCCGATCTGGCCACCGTGGGCCGACGAGTAGACCTTCTGCTTCTGGGGCACGGTCAGGATCAGCTCGGCGGCGAAGTTCGGCGTCACGAAGTACGTGAAGTCGACTTCAGGGATCCACTTGTTGTTGATGGTGACATCGGTGATCGCGATGCTGTCGTTGTTCGCGGCTTCGAGGTGCACGGCGCGGGCACGGACCACGAGGTCACCGGCCGACTGGGCCATGGCGACGGGGGCGAGGGCGGCGACGGCGGCGGCGATGCAGAGCTTCTTGATCATGGTGGGACTCCTGTGTCGGTTGAACACGGCCCGGCGTGTGCGCTCGGGTCTGGAGTCCATTGGAAGATCGCCACAGCCTGTTGCGTTTGAGCGACCTCAAACCGGCCGGCGCCCTGAGGGCAGCGGCTGTCGCCGCTTGACATGAGTCAAACGAGCAACAGTGTGACGATGCGAGCGCACCACACCTGCAGCGTGGTGCGCCCCGGCGCCGCTCAGGCGGACCACTTCAGGCGACGGCAGATCTCCAGCACCGTGGCGCTGCTGTTCATCGTGTAGAAGTGCAGCGCGGGCACACCGGCCGTGCGCAGCTGGTCGCACAGGTCGGTCACGACCTCGAGGCCGAAGGCCTTGATGCTGGCGCTGTCGTCCCCGAAGCCCTGCAGGCGCAGGCGCATCCAGCGCGGGATCTCCGCCCCGCAGCTGTCGGCGAAGCGCAGGATGCCGCTGGAGTTGGTGATCGGCATGATGCCGGGCACCACCGGGATGTCCACGCCCAGCGCCAGCGCGTCGTCGACAAAACGGAAGTAGGCGTCCGAGTTGAAGAAGAACTGCGTGATGGCCGAGTCCGCCCCGGCGCGCACCTTGGCCGCGTAGGCCTGCAGATCGGCCTGCGGGCTGCGCGCCTGCGGGTGCATCTCGGGATAGGCGGCCACCTCGATGTGGAAGTGATCCCCCGTCTCGGCGCGGATGAAGGCCACCAGGTCCGAGGCGTAACGGAACTCGCCCATCTGGCCGTAGCCGCTGGGCAGGTCGCCGCGCAGCGCGACGATGCGGCGCATGCCCATGGCGCGGAACTGCGCCAGCCGGTCGCGCACCGACTCGCGGGTCGCCCCGACGCAGGTGAAGTGCGAGGCGCCCGCCTGCCCCTCGTCCAGGATGGCCTGCACCGTGGACAGCGTGCCGTCCTGGGTGCTGCCACCGGCGCCGTAGGTCACCGAGCAGAACTGGGGGCTGAGCGCGTACAGCTCCTGGCGGGTCGCGGCCAGCTTGAGGGCCCCCTCGGGGGTCTTGGGCGGGAAGAACTCCAGACTCAGCGGCAGGGCGGCGTCGGATGCGGCGGTGAAGGTCATGACAGGTCCGTTTGGGTCGGGCGCGGCGGGCCGGATGGAGTCATCAGGCGGCGCGCTTCTTCGGTGGCGTCGAGGCGGCGATCGGCTTGTCGCCGGCTTCGGGGTGACGCGCCCACAGGAAGAACTCGGTGTTGCCATTGCCACCCGTGATCGGGCTCTGGAAATAGCCGTGCACCTTCATCGGCCAGGCGCGGCAGGTGTGGCGGATGCGGGTCTCGACGTCGGCGAACAGCGCCTTGTCGCGCACGATGCCGCCCTTGCCGATCTGCTCGGGCTGCAGCTCGAACTGCGGCTTGACGAGCACCAGCAGGTCGCCATCGGGCGCCAGGTAGTCGAACAGCGTGGGCAGCACGTGGGTGAGCGAGATGAAGGAAACGTCGGCGGTGATGAAGCCGAAGCTGGCCACCGGCCAGGCTTCGGCGAAGGCCGTGCCTTCGACATCCCGCGCATTGACCCCCTCGAAGCTCACGACACGCTCGTCCTCGCGCAGCTTGGCGGCCAGCTGGCCGTGGCCGACGTCGAGGCCGACCACCTTCGTGGCGCCCTGCTGCAGCAGCAGGTCGGTGAAGCCGCCGGTGCTCTGCCCCACGTCCAGGCAGGTGCGGCCGCGCACGTCGAAGCCGCAGCGGGCGATCGCGCCCTCGAGCTTCAGGCCGCCACGCGACACGAAGCGCAGCTCCGAGTCGTCGGTGACCTCGACGGTGGCCCCTTCGGGCACGTCCTCGCCGGCTTTCGACGGCACGGCCCAGCCCTTGGGGCCGAGCCAGCGAACGGCCTTGCGTTCGATCAGCCGCTGGGCCGCGGAGCGGGTCGGGACCAGGCCCAGTTGAACGATCAGCTGATCGATGCGCATGAAGGGGTTCTTTCTCAGTAGCGGTAGGTGTCGGGCTTGTACGGGCCCTGCTTGGGCACGCCGATGTAGGCGGCCTGTTCGTCGGTCAGCTCGGTGAGCATCGCGCCGACCTTCTTCAGGTGCAGGCGGGCGACCTTCTCGTCGAGGTGCTTGGGCAGCACGTAGACCTTGCCATTGTCGTAGCCATCCGGATGGCAGAACAGTTCGATCTGCGCGATGGTCTGGTTGGCGAACGAGGCGCTCATCACGAAGCTCGGGTGGCCCGTGCCGCAGCCCAGGTTCACCAGGCGGCCCTTGGCCAGCAGGATGATGCGCTTGCCGTCCGGGAAGATCACGTGGTCGACCTGCGGCTTGATCTCTTCCCACTGGTAGCCGGCGAGCGAGGCGACCTCGATCTCGTTGTCGAAGTGGCCGATGTTGCAGACGATGGCCTGGTCCTTCATGGCCGCCATGTGCTCGTGGCGGATCACGCCCTTGTTGCCGGTGGTGGTCACGAAGATGTCGGCCTTGTCGGCGGCCCACTCCATGGTCACGACCTTGTAGCCTTCCATCGCGGCCTGCAGCGCGTTGATCGGGTCGATCTCGGTCACCCAGACCTGGGCCGACAGCGCACGCAGCGCCTGGGCCGAGCCCTTGCCCACGTCACCGTAACCGGCCACCACCGCCACCTTGCCGGCGATCATCACGTCGGTGGCGCGCTTGATGCCGTCCACCAGCGATTCGCGGCAGCCGTAGAGGTTGTCGAACTTGCTCTTGGTGACCGAGTCGTTGACGTTGATGGCGCGGAACAGCAGCGTGCCGGCGGCGCTCATCTCCTTCAGGCGGTGCACGCCGGTGGTCGTCTCTTCGGTCACGCCGATGATCTGCGCGGCCTTGCGGCTGTACCAGGTCGGATCGACCGCCAGCTTGGCCTTGATGGCGGCGAACAGCTCGGTCTCTTCTTCGCTGCCGGGGTTGGCGATGACCTTCGGGTCGCGCTCGGCGCGCTGGCCCAGGTGCATCAGCAGCGTCGCGTCGCCGCCGTCGTCGAGGATCATGTTCGGGCCTTCGCCTTCGGTGCCGGCCGCGCCGAACTCGAAGATGCGATGGGTGTAGTCCCAGTAGTCCTTCAGCGTCTCGCCCTTGTAGGCGAACACCGGCGTGCCCTTGACCACCAGCGCGGCGGCGGCATGGTCCTGGGTCGAGAAGATGTTGCACGAGGCCCAGCGCACGTCGGCGCCCAGCGCCTGCAGCGTCTCGACCAGCACGGCGGTCTGGATCGTCATGTGCAGCGAGCCGGTGATGCGCGCGCCCTTGAGCGGCTGCTTGGCGGCGAACTCCTCGCGGATCGCCATCAGACCGGGCATCTCGGTCTCGGCGATGCGGATTTCCTTGCGACCCCAGTCGGCCAGGGACAGATCGGCAACCAGGAAATCCTGGTCGTGGACGGTTTTGACGGCAGCGTTCATCGGACAAGCTCCAGAGATTGAGCCGCCCGCAGGGCCGTGCACGGAAGGGACAGGGGCGATGCCGATGGCATGAGCTCACCCCGGATCCTCGCCGTGTGGATGCGAGCGGGTGAGCGCCGTTGCCTGAAAGGAGGGGTCCGAGCCTGGGGTGGATGCCACTCTGACGGCACCAGCCTTGCAACGCTCCTCGGACGCAAGGCGCGATTGTAGCCAGAGCCGTCCGGGCTGGCGCCGCGCCGGGCCCCTCGTCCGTCAGGCGCCTGCGGGCTTTGCCTCAGGCGCACGATTCTCGGTCTTTCGAGCGGCCCCCCGCTCAAGTCGCTCAGCTGCCGGCCGAGCCCCCGGCCAGCTGGTCGTCGGTGGCGCCCGGCACCAGCGAGGGCCGCCCCACGATCAGCGGGTCGGCCGCGCCGATGGTGGCCGGGTCCTTGCGCGCATAGGCCAGGCGGTGCAGCACGTAGCGCATCGCGTTGAGCCGTGCGCGCTTCTTGCAATTGGACTTGATGACCGTCCACGGCGCATCGGGCGTGTCGGTGTTGAGGAACATCGCCTCCTTGGCCCGGGTGTAGTCGTCCCACTTGTCGAGCGAGGCCATGTCGATCGGGCTGAGCTTCCACTGCTTGAGCGGATGGCACTCGCGCTCCTTGAAGCGGCGGCGCTGCTCGGCCCGGCTGACCGAGAACCAGAACTTGAAGACGTGGATGCCGCTGCGCACCAGGTGGCGCTCGAACTCGGGCGCCTCGCGCATGAACTGGTCGTATTCGGCGTCGGAGCAGAAGCCCATCACCCGCTCGACACCGGCGCGGTTGTACCAGCTGCGGTCGAACATGACGATCTCGCCGCGGGTGGGCAGGTGCTGCACGTAGCGCTGGAAGTACCACTGGCCACGCTCGACCTCGCTGGGCTTCTCGAGCGCGACGACGCGGGCGCCGCGCGGGTTGAGGTGCTCCATGAAACGCTTGATCGTGCCGCCCTTGCCGGCCGCGTCACGGCCCTCGAACAGGATGACCACCCGCGCACCGGTCTCCTTGACCCAGGCCTGCAGCTTGAGCAGCTCGACCTGGAGGCGGTACTTCTGCCGCTCGTAGCTCTTGCGGCTGAGCAGGTTCCTGTACGGATACGCCCCTTCGCGCCAGCCGGCCGACAGCTCCAGGTCCGGGTCGACCCCGGGCACACCGGCCTGCTCCGGGCGGGCGAACAGCGTGCGGCGCAGCGCCTTCAGGTCGTCGGGCGAAGCGCCTCCGGCCAGCGTGCGCACCTGCTCGAGCCAGGCGGCCTGGCTGATCGAGCCGCGCTCACGTTCGGCCAGGCCGTCGTTGAGCGCCATGGCCTGGACGGTGCGGGCGGCCTCCAGCGAGGCCTGCACCTCGTAGCGCTCGATGCCCGCGGCGCCGGCGGCATGCTCGGGCTGCCCGACCCCGACCACCGGCTCGCCCGCCCGGGGGCGTCGGCGCCGGCCCTCGGGCCTGGACGCCGGCGAGCCCGGCGCGCGGACCGTGGACGAAGAAGAGGATTCCTGGGTCATGGGCGGCACTTTCATCGGTCGATTCGATGACGACATGATGAAACGTGGCCGCATCCACGTCTTGCGCGACATCAAGACCGCCCGTCACGCGGGCGGTCGGCCGCCTCACTGCAGGCGCACCACCACCATCGTCTGGTTGAGCAGCTGGTAGCCGATCTCGCCGAAGGTGACCGGGCCTTCCACGCCGCCGATGGCCTTGCCCTCGAGCTCGCCGAACAGGAAGTTCAGGATGCAGTTGCACGAGAACACCGCACCGGTGGCGTCGTACTCGGCCAGGCGGCGGCGGAACTCGGCCGCGTAGTCGCCGACCGGGCGGGCGATGCGGTAGTCGACGCCCGGGAACACCGGTGCATACAGCACGACCTTGCCCTGCTCGACGTCGACCGTCTGGAAGGACACGTTGATGTGCGCCCCGGCGTAGTCGCCGACCAGCGGCAGGCGACCGTCGGCGATGCCACGCTCCTTCAGGTAGGCCGCCAGGTTGACCTTGCGGCCCGCCACCTCGCACTCGCCGATCTCGAAGCCGACGCGGTCGAAGCGCAGCACGTCACCGCCATCGGGCTCGAAGATGTTGATGATCTCGACCGAGGCCAGCTTGTCGTCGGCCAGGCGGATGTGGGCCACCACGGCACCGTCGGCGTGGGCCTGCCCGGTGCGGCCGTCGAACACCAGCGGCTTGCGGCTGCCCAGCTCGCTGAGGTGCACCCCGGCGATCCAGCCCACGGTGGGCTTGACGAAGGCGTCCTCGTAGGTCGCGGCCTCGCGGGCGAAACGGCTCAGCGCCTCGCCACCGGCGGGAATGATGGTCAGCGAGAAGCTGTTGTCCGGCGCCTCGGTGGTGATGCGCTGCAGCTGGTCGGCCGGGTAGTAGGCCAGCGACACGCTGCCCGCCTTCGACAGATCGGTGACGAACAGGCGCTCGTCGGTCACCACGACCCCGCCGCCGGCAGCCATGAAGTAGGGGATGGTGCCGCCGATCCAGTTGCCCGCGGGCAGCTGGCGCAGCACGTCTTCCGGGCCGGCCACGCTCAGCGGCACACCACGGCGGATCAGTTCGGCAGCGGCCGAGACGGAGGTCAGTTCATTCATGTCGAATCCTTGATGCTTACACGGTGGTGATCTGGCTCAGTTCCGCCGTCAGGATGCGTTCCCACTTGGCGAAAAAGGCATGGATTTCAGCGGCCTTGACGGCCACGGAATCCGGGCTGCGCTCGATGCGCTTGGCCAGCAGCTGCGTGCCGAGGTGGTTGGTCTTGAGGCGCTGGAGCCCCCCGGTGGCCAGGCGCTGCCAGCAGGGGTTCGAGGGAGGAGGAACAGGAAGTGCCATGGCGGGACCAGTCGTTGAATCGTTAGTCCCTGTGCTTTCGGCCGCGCACCGCGCGACTGAATGGCGGACAAACCCCCGATCCGGCAGAACTTGAGCGCAAACCGGACCTCGGCGTGAAGCCGGTCACGGAACCCGCCGGTCAGGCGTCGCGCCGCTTTTCCAGTTCCCGGTCGTGGCGCCGCGCCAGCAGCGCCTGCACCACCACGGCGCCGATCCAGGCCATCGCCATGTCCTTCTGGGTGTCCCAGACATCCCCCTGCGTGGCCAGGAATTCGTCGGCCCCGGCCCCCAGCGCCACCGCCGCGCCCCACTCGATCAGCTCGTAGATGGCGCTGACGGCCAGCGCCACCGCCGTCACCAGCGTGAACAGCCAGCCGCCGGGGCGCAGCGGCGTGCAGCGCAGCAGCAGCTCGCGCGCGACCATCGCCGGCACGGCCCCCTGCATGAAATGGCCGATGCGGTCGTAGTGGTTGCGCTCGAAACCGAACCACTCGCGCATCCATTCGCCCAGCGGCACCCGGGCATAGGTGTAGTGGCCGCCCAGCATCAGCACCGCCGCATGCACGAAGATCAGCGCATAGAGCAGCCGCGTCAGCGGGAAGGCGCCGCGTGTCAGCGCCATCAGCGGCAGCGCCACGATCGCCGGCAGGACCTCCATCAGCCAGGTGCCCCGCTCGTGGGGCCCGAGGCCCGACGCCAGCAGAAGGGCCATCCAGGCGCCGGCATAGACCAGCGATTCACGCAGCGTCGGCAAGGTCGATTTCATCGTGCCATCTTGCCCGAAGCCGCGGGGGTCGCGCTGCAGGCACAATCGAAGGCTTTCGATCCCACTGCCTGCGCCGTCCATGTCCTTGCCTGATACCCCGAACCCGATCCCGGCCGAGGCCCCGATGACGCCGGCCGAGTGCGCGCGCCAGCTCAAGGAGCGTTTCCCGGCGCTGTTCGGGAGCTCGCCCAAGCCACTGAAGCTGCGCATCCAGGCCGACATCCAGGAGCGTGCGCCCGGCGTGTTCACCAAGCAGGCGCTGTCGGCCTTCCTGCGCCGCTACACCGGTGGCACCGCCTACCTGATCGCGCTGAGCCGGGCGAAGCACCGCTTCGACCTCGACGGCCAGCCCGCCGGCGACCTCACCGACGAGCACCGCCAGGTCGCCGACGAGGAGCTCAAGCGCCGCCGCGCGGTGACCGACGAGCGCCGCGCGCTGGAAGAACAGCAGTGGCTCAACCGCGCCCACCTGCTGCGCGACTTCGAGGCCACCACGCTGACGCGGCCGAACTTCTGCGCCCTCAAGGGCGTGGAAGAGGACAAGCTCGACGGCCTGCTCGAGATCGCCCGCAAGGAACGCACCGAATGGGAGGCGAACCGGCCGGCCCCCGGCAGCGAGCGCCGTGCGCCGCGGCCCGGCGGCCCCCGCGGCGAGGGGGCGGGTGCGCAGCAGCGTCCTCGCCGCGAAGGCGAGCGAGCGCCCCGGGGCGAAGGCCGTGGCGATGGCGGCCCGCGCCGCCAGCGTCCGGCCCGTTGAAGCCGTCGACCATCAAAAAAGCGACCTCACGGTCGCTTTTTCATGGCCGCTCGGCGCCAGGCTCACAGGCCGGCGGCCGCGCGCAGCGCCTGGACCTTGTCCGTGCGCTCCCAGGTGAACTCCGGCTCGTCACGGCCGAAGTGGCCGTAGGCGGCGGTCTTGGTGTAGATCGGGCGCAGCAGGTCGAGCATCTGGATGATGCCCTTGGGGCGCAGGTCGAACAGCTGGTTGACCAGCCGGGCGATCTCGGCATCGGGGATCACGCCGGTGCCTTCGGTGTAGACCGTCACGTTCATCGGACGGGCCACGCCGATGGCGTAGGCGACCTGGATCTGGCACTGCCGGGCCAGACCGGCGGCGACGATGTTCTTGGCGACGTAGCGGGCGGCATAGGCGGCCGAGCGGTCGACCTTGGTCGGATCCTTGCCCGAGAACGCGCCGCCGCCGTGCGGGCAGGCGCCGCCGTAGGTGTCGACGATGATCTTGCGCCCGGTCAGGCCGCAGTCGCCCTGCGGGCCGCCGATGACGAAGCGCCCGGTCGGGTTGATCAGGTACTTGGTGTCCTGCAGCCATTCCTTCGGCAGCACCGGCTTGATGATCTCCTCGATGATGGCCTCGGTGAACGAGGCCTTCATCGTCGTCGCCGTCTCGCTCTGGTCGGGGCTGTGCTGGGTCGACAGCACGACGGTGTCGATCGAGTGCGGCTTGCCGTCGACGTAGCGCATCGTCACCTGGCTCTTGGCGTCCGGGCGCAGGAAGGGCAGCCGGCCGTCCTTGCGCAGCTGCGCCTGGCGCTCGACCAGCCGGTGCGCGTAGTAGATCGGCGCGGGCATCAGGTCGGGCGTCTCGTCGCAGGCATAGCCGAACATCAGGCCCTGGTCACCGGCACCGATGTTCAGGTAGTCGTCGCTGGCGCGGTCCACGCCCTGGGCGATGTCGTTGGACTGCTTGTCGTAGGCGACCAGGACCGCGCAGCCCTTGTAGTCGATGCCGTATTCGGTGTTGTCGTAGCCGATGCGCTTGATGGTGTCGCGCGCGACCTGGATGTAGTCGACGTTGGCCTGCGTGGTGATCTCGCCGGCCAGCACGACCAGGCCGGTGTTGGTCAGGGTCTCGGCGGCCACGCGCGACAGCGGATCCTGTGCAAGGATCGCGTCGAGGATCGCGTCCGAGATCTGGTCGGCCACCTTGTCGGGATGGCCTTCGGAAACGGATTCCGAGGTGAAGAGAAAATCGTTCGCCACTTCTTACACTCCTGGAGAGGTCAAGGCATCTGCACCTGTTGATGGGTTGCGATCGCCTTGGGTCCGGGGGAGACTGCGGCGAACGCTTTAGCGGCATTTGTTGATCTTCATGAAGAAGATCCAGGTGACCTGAGCCATCCTGTCGCCCCGCAAGTTGTTCCTTAACTCGGCGAATGTCCGATTTTAATGCTGTGATCGAATCCTTGTTCCGCGCGGCTTCCGGCCTTTCCCTGCCGCTTTTGCACCGATTGGGGTCCGCCCTGGGTTGGCTGACCTATGCGGCCTCCCCCACCTACCGCCGCCGCATGCGTGCCCACGTCGCCCAGGCCGGGCTGGAGTGGGCGCACGCACGGGGGGCGGTCGCCTCGACCGGGCGCATGCTGGCCGAACTGCCCCGGCTCTGGTGCCGGCCGGCCGACCAGGCACTGGGCGACTTGGTGCGCTGGGAAGGCGTCGAGCACCTGGAGACGGCGCTGTCGGCCCGGCGCGGCCTGGTGATGCTGACGCCGCACCTGGGCTGCTTCGAGGTCATCGCCCAGGCCTATGCGGAGCGTTTTGGCGCCCGCAGCCCGATCACCGCGCTCTACCGCCCGGCCCGCCAGCCCTGGCTGCGCACGCTGGTGGCGCAGTCGCGCGACCGGCCCGGGCTGCTGACGGCGCCCGCGACGCTGTCGGGCGTGCGGCAGATGATCCGGGCGCTGCGCCAGGGGGGCACGGTGGGCGTGCTGCCCGACCAGGTGCCGCCCGAGGGCATGGGCGTGTGGGCGCCGTTCTTCGGCCGCGAGGCCTACACGATGACGCTGGCCTCCCGGCTGGTGCAGCAGACCGGCGCCGCCTGGCTGCTGTTGCGCTGCGAGCGCCTGCCGGCCGGTCAGGGTTATGTCATCCACGTCAGCGCACCGCAGCAGCCCATGCCGCCGGCCGACGATCCGGTCGGCGCCGCCACCGTGGTCAACCAGGAGATGGAACGCCTGATCCGCGCCTGTCCGCACCAGTACCTCTGGGCCTACAACCGCTACAAGGCCCCGCGTGCCCAGCCCGCCGCGGAATCCGGCGGGGAGCAGCCATGAGGTCGCGCCCGCTGGAGAGCGTGGCGGCGCGCCTGGTGCTCGGCCTGCTGTGGCTGATCCACTGGCTGCCGCTGGGGGTGCAGGACCGCCTCGGCCGCGGCCTCGGGGCGCTGCTGTGGTCGCTGGGCAAGTCGCGCCGGCGGGTGGCGCTGCGCAACCTCGAGCTCTGTTTTCCCGAGCGGGACCTGGCCGAGCGCACGGCGCTGGCCCGCGAGCATTTCCGCTGGCTGGGCCGCAGCTTCATCGACCGCGGCATGCTCTGGCACGCCAGCGCCGAGCGGCTGCGCCGGCTGATCCATGTCGAAGGCGAGGTGCGGCTGGCCGAGCACAGCGAGCGCCCGGTGATGTGGCTGGTGCCGCACTTCCTCGGCCTCGACGTGGCCGGCCAGTCGGTCACGCTGTACCAGACCCGCACCGCCGGCTCGATCTACCAGACCCAGTCCAACCCGGTGATCGACGCGGCGATGCGACGCGGCCGCCTGCGTTTCGGCAACGCGCAGATCTACGCGCGCAGCGAGAGCGCCAAGCCGATCGTGCGCGCCATCAAGCGCGGCGACGCCTTCTTCAACCTGCCCGACATGGACTTCGGCGTCCGCGACGCCGCCTTCGTGCCCTTCTTCGGCGTGCCGGCGGCCACGCTGCTGGCGCCCTCGCGCATGGCCAAGATGCTGGGCATGGTCGTGCAGCCCGTCGTGGCCGAGCTGCTGCCCGGCGGCGCCGGCTGGCGGGTGCGCTACCTCGAGCCCTGGACCGACTTCCCCACCGACGACGCCGTGGCCGACACCGCCCGCATGAACCGCTGGATCGAGAGCGAGATCCGCCGCAACCCGGCGCAGTACCTGTGGGTGCACAAGCGCTTCAAGACCCGCCCGCCGGGCGAGGCCGGGCTGTACTGATGCCGGCGGTCGAGACACAACCGCGATAATCTCCCGATATGAAACTGCGCTTCACCAAGATGCAAGGCGCGGGCAACGACTTCGTCGTGCTCGACGCCACCGGACAGCCGCTGGCGCTCGACGAGGCGCAGCTGCGTTTCCTCGGCGACCGGCGCTTCGGCGTCGGCGCCGACCAGATCCTCGTGGTCGAGCGCAGCCTCACGCCCGGCGTGGACTTCCGCTACCGCATCTTCAACGGCGGCACCGGCGAGGAGGTCGAGCACTGCGGCAACGGCGCACGCTGCTTCATGCGCTTCGTGAGGGACCGCGGCCTGACCACGCGTGACGTCGTGCAGGTGGAGACCGTCAACAACCGGCTCGAGCTGCGCATGCAGGCCGACGGCCGGGTCACGGTGGACATGAACGAGCCGATGTTCGAGCACGCCCGCCTGCCCTTCGACGGCAGCGGCCTGGTGCCGCGCGAGCTCGGCGGCTTCGAGCTCTGGCCGCTGCAGGACGAGCACCACCGCTGCGAGGTCGCCGTCGTCTCGATGGGCAACCCGCATGCGGTGCAGCGCGTGGACGACGTGGACACGGCCGCGGTCGAGTCGCTGGGCCCGTGGGTCGAGGCGCACGCCCGCTTTGCCCGGCACGTGAACGCCGGCTTCATGCAGGTGGTCGGGCGCGATCGCATCCGGCTGCGGGTCCACGAGCGCGGGGCCGGCGAGACGCTGGCCTGCGGCACCGGCGCCTGCGCCGCGGTGGTCGCCGGCATCCGGCTGGGCTGGCTGGACGGCCGGGTCGACGTCGAGATGCGGGGCGGCCTGCTGACCATCGAATGGGGCGGCCCGGGTCACCCGGTGCTGATGACCGGACCGGCGGTGCGGGTCTTCGACGGCGAGCTGGAGCTGCCCGCCTGAGCGCGACGCGGGGATGACCGGTGCAAACCGCCCGTTTATCTCCCCCGATCCCACAACCTTTCCGGACTACCCTCCCGACATGAGCATCCCGGGCATCACCGAAGACGAAATCGCCAACTACCTGGCCCACACGCCCGGCTTCTTCGAGCGCCACGCCGAGCTGCTCGCCAGCGTCGAGCTGGCCAATCCGCACGGCGCGCGCGCGGTCTCGCTGCAGCAGCGCCAGATGGAGATGCTGCGCGAGCGCATCCGCGGCCTGGAGCGGCGCATCATGGACATGATCCGCCATGGCCAGGAAAACGCCGGCCTGGGCGACCGGCTGCACCAGTGGACCCGCAACCTGATGCTGTGCGGCGATGCCCGCGACCTGCCCGACGTGCTGGTGCTCGACCTGCAGGAGCAGTTCCTGGTGCCCGAGGTCGCGCTGCGGCTGTGGGACCTGCGCGCCGAGTTCTCCCGCGAGGTCTTCGCCGGCCCGGTCAGCGAGGAGGTGCGCCACTTCGCGTCGAGCCTGAACCTGCCCTACTGCGGCGCCAACGCCTCGTTCGAGCCCGTGCAGTGGCTGGGCAACAGCACCACGATGACCTCGCTGGCCATGGTGCCGCTGCGGCGCGGCCCGTCGGCACCGGCCTTCGGCCTGCTGGTGCTGGGCTCGCCGGACCCGACCCGCTACACCGCCGACATGGGCACCGAATTCCTGGTGCGGGTGGGCGAGCTGGCCAGCGCCGCCCTCACCCGCCTGCTGCCACCGGTCGACTGAGGGCACGCGCCCATGGTGGCCGACACCCCGCTCGGTCCCGAGTCCTGCGCCTTCCTCGAGCACCTGCGCCTGCAGCGCCGCCTGGCCGACCGCACGCGCACGATGTACCGCGACGCGCTGCTGCGCCTGGAGGCCGGTGCCGCCGAAGCGGGCATCGACCTCACCGCCGTTCAGAGCGCCCACATCCGCCGCTGGGCGGCCCGGCTGCACGCCCGCGGCCTGGGCTCGCGCAGCATCGCCATCCACCTGGCCGCCTGGCGCGGCCTGTACCGCTGGCTGGGCGGCGAAGGCCGGGTCGCCTTCAATCCGGTCGACGGCGTCCGGGCGCCGAAGGCCGGCCGACCGCTGCCCAAGGCGCTGCCGGTCGACCAGGCGATGGCGCTGGCCGACGCGCACGACGAGACCACCGACCCGCGGCTCGACCTGCGCGACCATGCCATCACCGAACTGCTCTACGGCGGCGGCCTGCGGGTGGCCGAACTGACCGGACTGGACCTGCACCCGAGCCCGCAGGCACGCGGCTGGATCGACCTCGAGGCGGGTGACGCCCATGTGCTGGGCAAGGGCAGCCGGCGCCGCGTGGTGCCGGTGGGCCGCGCGGCGCTGGAGGCCCTGCGCACCTGGCTGGAACCGCGCACCGCGCTGGCCGCCCCCGAGGAGCCCGCCCTGTTCGTCAGCCAGCGTGGCACCCGGCTGACCGACGGCCAGCTGCGCCGCCGGCTGGCGCGGCGCGCCCAGGTCGCCGGGCTGCCCACGCACGTGCATCCGCACATGCTGCGCCACAGCTACGCCTCGCACCTGCTGCAGTCCAGCGGCGACCTGCGCGCGGTGCAGGAGCTGCTCGGCCACGCCCAGATCAGCACCACGCAGGTCTACACCCGGCTGGACTTCCAGCACCTCGCCAAGGTGTACGACGCCGCTCACCCGAGAGCGAAAAAGAAGACCGCGGACTGAGCCTTCACCGCGCATCGGCGGGATTGAAACAAGATGTAAGTTATGCTGACCGGACTTCACGCCGGCCGGCCTTGCACGACACCAGGGCCCGCCCGGCGCCCGGACCGAGAGGCCGACATCGTTGGAGGTGGTCGCACCATGGCGACACGCTGGAATCGCAGTTTCCTGAACCGGGCGATCGCCCCGGGCATCGCCGACCTGACCGCCTGCGACATCCCCGATCTGGAACACTGGCCGGCGGAGGCCGAGGGCTGGCTGCGCAACGACGTCCTGAGCGGCGTGCATGCCGCCGCCTTCACCGGCCATGCGCGCCAGCACGCGATCACGCTGCTGCACCGGGCCCAGGCGACGGTCAGCCAATACCATCAGGCGCGGCGGAGCACGCTGGACTTCCTGCGCCTGAGCACGCCCCACGACCCGAGCACCCCGCTCTACTACGCCGCGATCACGCAGTGGGAGAGCTGCCTGATCAACCTGCAGGTCTTCACCGACACCGCGGCCCGTTTCCACGGCCGGCGCAGCTTCCTGCCCAACGACGGCAGCGCCGCGTTCCGGGCCCATGCGATCGGCAACGTCATCCGCGCCTGGGGCTCGCCCGCGCTGCGCACCGAACTGCACGACGACGAGGTGATGCCGCTGTGGCTGTCCAACACCGGCGTCCACACCCGCACGCTCAGGCTCACCTACCTGGAGCTGTTCCGCGTCGTCGAGGACGCGGCCATCGTCGCGCACCGGATCCAGCATCCGCACGCCGCCGGCAGCAGGCTCAAGGCATGAGCCCGCCAGGGCCGTGACGGCCACGACGGAAGACAGACCGTTCAGGCGGACGGGAACAGCGGTGCCACGGCCCGGTAGAGCGCCTTGAAACGCTCGTGGCGCGGCTGCAGCCGTGCGGTCTCGGCGGGGTCGGGCAGGAAGGTCGCCGCCACCGGAGGGGCGACACACACCTCGTCGACGCTGCCCCCATCGGCCAGCCAGGCCAGCCGCGCCGCGCCCAGCGCACCTCCGGCCTCGCCCCCCTGGCGGGTGACCATGGGCACGTCGAGGGCGCTGGCCAGCATCTGGGCCCACAGGGCGCTGCGGGCGCCTCCGCCGACCAGGGACAGGCTCTGCACCTCGCCCGGCCGGGTGCCCAGGCTGTGCCAGCCGTCGAGCAGGCCGAAGGTGACCCCCTCGATCACCGCATGGGCCAGCGTCGCCGCGTCGTGGTCGTTGCCCAGGCCGAAGAAGACGCCCTGGGCATGCGGATCGTTGTGCGGCGTGCGCTCGCCGTTCAGGTAGGGCAGGAACAGCGGGGCGCGCTCGCGCTGCGCGGGCGTCAGGCGGGCGACCTGCTCCAGCAGGGCCGCCTCGCTGCCGGCGCCCAGCAGCCGCGTGACCCAGCGCAGGCCGTTGGCCGCGCTGAGCATCACGCTCATCTGGTGCCAGCGCCCGGGCAGCGCATGGCAGAAGGCGTGCATCGCGCTGGCCGGGTTGGGCCGGTAGCGGTCGCTGCTGAGGAAGATGACCCCCGAGGTGCCCAGCGAGACGAAGCCCTCGCCCGGCCGCACCGCCCCGATGCCCACCGCGCTGGCGGCGTTGTCGCCCCCGCCCCCGGCGACGATGACACGCGCGCCCAGGCCCCAGCGTGACGCCAGTTCAGGCCGCAGCTGCCCGGAGACCTCGCTGCCCTCGACCAGGCTCGGCATCTGAGCCACCGACAGCCCGCAGGCCGCCAGGATGGCCTCGGACCAGCAGCGCCGGCCGACATCGAGCCACAGCGTGCCGGCGGCATCGCTCATCTCGCTGACCAGCTCGCCGGTGAGCCGCAGGCGCAGCCAGTCCTTGGGCAGCAGCACGCAGGCCACCCGCTCGAACAGCTCCGGCTCGTGCTTGTGCACCCACAGCAGCTTGGGCGCGGTGAAACCCGGCATCGCGAGGTTGCCGGTGATCTCGTGCAGGTCGGGGCAGGCGGCTTCCAGCTCGGCACATTCGACGCCGCTGCGGCCGTCGTTCCAGAGGATGGCCGGGCGCAGCACCTGCTGGTCGCCGTCGAGCAGCACGGCACCGTGCATCTGGCCCGACAGGCCGATGCCACGCACCTGCGCCATCGCGGCGGGGTGGCTGGCGCGCAGGCGCAGCAGCGCACGATCGGTGGCCGCCCACCAGTCGCCGGGCAGCTGTTCGCTCCACAGCGGCTGCGGGCGCTGCACGCTCAGGGATTCGCCGACGGTGGCGACCAGCCGGTGCTCACGGTCGAGCAGCAGACACTTGACTTCGGAGGTGCCGAGATCGATGCCGAGGTACATGGGTTCGGGTCCGTTGGTGACCACCCTCAGCCCGTGGCCGAGCCGAAGCGGTTCTCCGACTGCTTGCGGAATTCGCTGGGCGTCATGCCCTTGATCTCCAGGAAGCGGCGGTTGAAGTTGGCCACGTTGTTGAAGCCCACTTCGTAGCAGATGTGGGTGATGAGGCGATCGGACTCCATCAGCAGCTGGCAGGCGCGGTTGATGCGCAGGCGGTTGACGAAGTCGGTGTAGGTGTTGCCGGTGGCGCGGCGGAAGAAGCGGCTGAAGCGGCTTTCGCTCATGCCCAGCTCGGTGGCGACCTCGGCGGCCGAGCGCTGCTCGGCCACGTTGTCGGTCATGCGGTTGACGATGGTGTTGATCTGGTCGACCTGCGCGTCGTCGTCGGCGCCCTGCAGCTGCACGTTCGACAGCAGCCGGTAGTCGGTCCAGCGCGACAGCTCGCCCATGAAGTCGCAGAAGGCGGCGAAGCGGCACAGGCCGCTGCTGCGCTTGATGTCGCGCAAGCGGGTCATCGCGACCTCGCCCAGCCCGAAGAACTCGATGCCGTGGCGCGCCCGCTCGAGCAGCGGCAGCACCTCGGTCAGCTCGGGAATGAGCTCGGCCGCCCGGGCGATCGGCTCGTGCGGGAACTGCACCGCCAGGTCACGCTGGGGCACGCCGCCTTCGGGCAGGTCCAGGGTGATCCAGTTGTGCGGCAGGCGCGGGCCGCACAGCACCAGGTGGCCGGGCTGGAACGGCCCGATCCAGTCGCCGATGAAGGCCTTGCCCGAGGTGGCCGTGATCAGGTGCAGCTCGTACTCGTCGTGGTAGTGCCAGCGGGCCAGGGGCGTGGGGAAGCCGTGCTCCAGGCAGCGCACCAGGCCGGCCGGGCCCTCGTAGCCCAGCGACGGGCTGCGGGCGTAGTCGTGCTCCAGCTCGGGCTTGAGCTGGCGCGGCAGGTGGCGAGGCTTGCTGGCCATGGTGCGGACGCCGGACCGGATCAGCTCATCACGTTGCCACCGTCGACGTTGAGCGTCTGCGCGGTGATGTAGGACGCCTCGTCGCTGGCCAGGAAGACCGCGGCACCGCAGATGTCCTTCGGGTCGCCCATGTAGCCCAGCGGCACGGCCTCGCCGACGCGCTTCTTCTTCTCGCCCAGCGGCAGGTTCTCGTACTTCGCGAACAGCGCGTCGACGTGTTTCCACATCGGCGTGGCGATCACGCCCGGCGAGATGCCGTTGACCCGGATGTGGTGCGGCGCCATCGCCAGCGCGGCGCTCTGCGTGTAGCTGATCACCGCGGCCTTGGTCGCGCAGTAGTGCGACACCAGCGACTCGCCGCGCCGGCCGGCCTGCGAAGCCATGTTGACGACCGAGCCCTTGACGCCGGCCTCGACCATCTGGCGCAGCACGGCCTGCATGACGAAGAACATCGCCTTGACGTTGACCGAGAACAGGCGGTCGTACATGGCCTCGTCGCTGTCGAGCAGCGGCGCCATGTCGAACACCGCGGCGTTGTTGAACAGCACCTCGATGGCGCCGAAGCGCGCCTGGGCGGCCTCGATGACACGGGCGATCTCGCCCGCGGCGGTCAGGTCGGCGCCGACGTAGTGCACCTGGTCGGGCCGTTCCTGGGCCAGCAGCTGCACGCCGGCCGACGGCTGGCTGGTGATGTCGACCACCGTGCAGCGCGCACCTTCGGCCACGTAGGCCTGCAGCACCGACAGGCCGATGCCACCGCCGGCACCGGTCAGCAGCGCATGGCGTCCTTGCAGGCGTTGGGATCCGTTCATGAAACACTCCTCGAGGCCACGAAGGCCTTCACTCTTGAAAAGGCGCCACGCACGGCGGCCACCAGACGTTCATCGCCCGCCAGCGGGCCCCACAGCGGCGCGTCGGCGCAGAAGGCAGCCACCGGATCGGCCGCCTCGCAGATCGCGTGGGCGAGCGCCGGGTCCATCGCCTGGTCCTGGTAGGCGTAGGGAATCAGGCCGGCATGCCAGCGCTGCAGATAGGCCAGGAACAGCGCGGGCAGCATCGCCACGCTGTCGATGGACTCGCCGCGGGCCAGGCGCTCGCGGAAGGTCGGCGCGATGAAACCGGGGATCTTGCTGAAGCCGTCCATCGCCACGCGCTGGTTGGTGTCGGCGATGGCCGGGTTGCCGAAGCGGTCGAGCACGACGTCGCGGTAGGCGGCCAGATCGATCGGGCTCGGGCTGAGCACCGGGATCACGTCGTCGGTGACGTAGTCGTGCGCCATCCTGCGGATCTCGGCGTCGTGCGTGCCTTCATGGATGTAGAGGTAGCCGATCAGCGTGCCGGCCCAGGCGATGCAGCTGTGCGGGGCGTTGAGCAGGCGGATCTTGGCTTCTTCATACGGCGCGACCGACTCGACCATCTCGACGCCGACCCGCTCCCAGGCGGGGCGACCGGCGACGAAACGGTCCTCGATCACCCACTGGATGAAGCTCTCGCCCATCAGCGCGGCCGGATCGTCCACGCCGGTGGCCGCCAGCACCCGCTCGCGCACCTCGGCCGTGGGCCGTGGCGTGATGCGGTCGACCATCGCGTTGGGGCTGCTGGTGTGCTCGAGCACCCAGGCCAGCAGCTCGGTCTCGCCGGCCATCTCGATGAACTGCAGCAGCCCGGCACGCGAGCGTTCGCCGTTGTGGCGCAGGTTGTCGCAGTTCAGCAGCGTGACGGCACCACCGCCACGGTTCATGCGCTCGCGCAGGATCGCGGTCAGCGCACCGTAGAGCGTCGAGCCCGGGCGGCCTTCGCGGGCGGCCTCGAGGTCGGCCTTCAGGTCGGCGAAGCTCAGGTCGAGGCGGTTCTTCGCGTCGAGGTAATACCCCGCCTCGGTGACGGTGAAGGAGATGATGCCGGTGGTGGCATCGGCCCCCAGGTCGATCAGCCCGCGCAGGTCGGCCGTCCACGGCACGACGGTGCGGATGGACTGGATGCGCTGGTAGCGGCGCTCGCCCTGGGGCGTGACGGTCTCGAGCGTGTAGGCGCCCCCCTGGCTGCGCAGGGCCTCGATCGTCTCGGCCATGTCGGGGCGCAGGTTGCCACCGGCCAGCACCCAGGTGGAGTCACCCAGGGCGTGCAGCTGGTCGAGGTAGACGGCCTGGTGGGCCCGGTGGAAGGAACCCAGCCCCAGGTGGAGCATCACCCGGGCCGGGGCGGAAGTGGCGTGGTCTTGGGCCATGATCGGTCAGTCCAGTGAGGATACGGAAGGGCCGTCGGTCAATGGATGACCGGCGTCTCCAGCGCGGCACGGGCCAGGCGGCCCTGGGCGTCGAACAGGTGGGCGGTGCGGGTGTCGATGTCGAGGCCGACCCGGTCGCCCAGGTGCAGGCCCGTGCGGTGGCTCTGGCGGGCGACCAGCTGCGTGCCGTTGCCGGTGCCGACGTAGATCAGCGTCTCGGCGCCCAGCGCCTCGATCAGCTCGACCTGCCCCTGCACCTGGCCCGCACCGGCGGCGGTGATGGACAGCGCCTCGGGGCGCAGCCCCACCGAGCCGCCGGCGGGCACCTGCTGGCCGAACACCGCCTGCAGGTGCGGCGACTGGGCCAGTGCCACCACGTTCATCTGCGGCGTGCCGATGAACTGGGCGACGAACTGGTTGGCCGGACGGTCGTAGAGTTCCAGCGGCGTGCCGACCTGCTCGATCTGGCCGTCGCGCAGCACCACGACCCGGTCGGCCAGCGTCATCGCCTCGACCTGGTCGTGGGTCACGTAGATGGTGGTCGCGCCGAGGTCGCGGTGCAGCTTGGCGATCTCGACCCGGGTCTGGCCACGCAGCGCGGCGTCCAGGTTGGACAGCGGCTCGTCGAACAGGAAGACCTTGGGCGCGCGCACGATGGCTCGTCCGATGGCCACGCGCTGGCGCTGGCCGCCGGACAGGTCCTTGGGCGTGCGCTGCAGGTAGGCGCTCAGGTTCAGGATCTTCGCGGCCCGCTCGACCTTCTCCTGGATGAGCTTCGGGTCTTCCTTGGCCAGCTTGAGCGCGAAGCTCATGTTCTCGAACACGCTCATGTGCGGATAGAGCGCGTAGCTCTGGAACACCATCGCCAGGTCACGCTTGGACGAAGGGGCGTCGGTGATGTCGCGTCCGTCCAGATGCAGCGTGCCGCCGTCGATGTTCTCGAGCCCGGCGATCAGGCGCAGCAGCGTGGACTTGCCGCAGCCCGACGGGCCGACGAAGACGATGAACTCGCCCTTCTGGATCGCCAGGTCGATGCCCTTGATCGCACGGTGGGTGCCGAAGAACTTTTCGACGCCTTGGAGTTGCAGGAAGGCCATGGGGGCTCCTCTTCAGATTCTGATGTTCGAGAGTTACTTGACGGCGCCGAAGGTCAGGCCCTGCACCAGCTGCTTCTGGCTGAACCAGCCGAAGACGATGATGGGTGCGATGGCCAGCAGCGAGGCGGCGGACAGCTTGGCCCAGAACAGGCCTTCCGGGCTGGAGTAGCTGGCGATCAGCGTGGCCAGCGTGCCGGCCTGGGCCGCGCTCAGGTTCAGCGACCAGAACGCCTCGTTCCAGCTCAGCACCAGGCACAGCAGGCCGGTCGACGCCAGGCCGCCCATGCCCAGCGGCAGCAGCACGAAACGCGCTTCCTGCCACAGCGTGGCGCCATCCATGCGCGCGGCCTCGAGGATGTCCGGCGGGATGTCCTTGAAGTGCGAGTACAGCATCCACACCATGATGGGCAGGTTGCTCAGCGTGAAGACGATGGTCAGCGCGCTGAGGCTGTCGAGCAGGCCGGTGGTCTGCGCCAGCACGTAGATCGGCACCAGCGCGCCGACGGCCGGCATCATCTTGGTCGACAGCATCCACATCAGGATGTCGCGGGTGCGCTTGCTGCGGAAGAAGGCCATCGAATAGGCCGCCGGTGCCGCGATCAGCAGCCCCAGCACGGTGGAGGCCACGCTGGTGATGAACGAGTTCTTGGCGTAGAGCAGGTAGTCGCTGCGTTCCTGCACCTCGTGGAAATTCTCCAGCGTGGGCGAGAAGAACAGCTCGGGCGGCACCGCGATGGCCTGCAGCTCGGTCTTGAAGGCCGTCAGGAACAGCCAGCCCAGCGGGAAGAAGAGCAGCAGCGTGACGGCCCAGGCCGCCGCGGTGCGCACCACCAGGGCCACGGAAAACTTGGATTTCTTGGACATGTGGGGGCTCCGCTTCAGTCCAGGCTCTTGCCGATCAGACGGATCAGGAACGCCGCGGCCACGTTGGCCAGCAGCACGGCGAACAGCGCACCGGCCGAAGCCACGCCGGCATCGAAGTTCAGCAGCGCCTGCTTGAAGATCAGGAACGCGACGTTCGTGCTCGCGTCACCCGGACCGCCGCCGGTCGTGGTGAAGATCTCGGCGAACACGCTCAGCAGGAAGATCAGCTCGATCATGATGACCACCGCGACCGAACGGCCCAGGTGGGGCAGCACCATGTAGCGCAGCTGCTGCAGGTAACCGGCACCGTCCATGCGGGCGGCTTCGAGCTGCTCGCGGTTCAGGCTCTGCAGCGCGGTCATGAAGATCAGCGTGGCGAACGGCAGCCACTGCCAGGCGATCATCACGATGATCGAGAACAGCGGCAGATCGGTCAGCCAGTCGACCGGTGTCAGGCCGAAGAAGATCCACACCTGGGCCAGCACGCCGTAGATGGGGTTCATCATCATGTGCTTCCACAGCAGCGCATTGACCGTGGGCATGACGAAGAAGGGCGAGATCAGCAGCACCCGCACCAGCGCACGGCCGGGGAAAGGGTCGTCGATCAGCAGGGCCAGGGCCACGCCGCCGATCACCGTGATCAGGATCACGCTGCCCAGCAGCAGCAGGGTGTTGCTCACCGACGGCCAGAACGAGGGGTCGGTGACGAAGTATTCGAAGTTCTCCAGACCGATGAAGCCGGTCTGGTCGGGTTGCATCAGGTTGTAGCGGATGACGGAAAAATAGATCGTCATCAGCAGCGGCACGATCATCCACAGGAAGAGCGTGACCACCGCAGGCGCCATCAGGGCGCGGGGCAGGAATCTTTTCATGACAGGCCTTCAGCGAAAGGGGCACGCAGGACAGGGCCCGCGTGCCCGGAAGCGGCTTCCTTACTTGTAGTAGCCGGCCTTCTTCATCTCACGCTCGGCAGCCGTCTGGCCCGCCTTCAGCGCCGCCTCGACCGAGGTCTTGCCGGCCAGGGCCGAGCTCATCTGCTGACCCACCGCGATGCCGATGGCCTGGAACTCCGGAATGGCCGCGAACTGCACGCCCACATAAGGGCTCTTGGGCAGCGTGCTGTCGTTCGGATTGGCCGAGTCGATGGCCATCTTCTCGGCAGCGGCGAACTTCGCGGCCTTCTGGAAGTCGGCGTTCGCGTAGGTGCTCTTGCGGGTGCCGGTCGGCACGGCGGCCCAGCCATTGGTCTTGCCCACCAGCTGGATGTACTCCTTCGAGGTGGCCCAGTTGACGAACTTCTGCGCGGCGTCGACCTTCTTGGAGCCGGCGGGAATCGCCAGCGACCAGGCCCACAGCCAGTTCGCGCCCTTGGGGGTCACGGCGGTCGGCGCCTGGGCGAAGGCCATCTTGTCGGCGACCTTGGACTGCTTCGGATCGCTGACGAAGGAGGCGGCGATGGTCGCGTCGATCCACATGCCGCACTTGCCGGCGTTGGTCAGCGCCAGGATCTCGTTGAAGCTGTTGGCCGACGAGCCCGGAGGGCCGTAGTTCTTCAGCAGGTCGACGTAGAAGGTGATCGCGTCGTTCCAGGGCTTGGACTCGAGCTGCGGCTTCCAGCTCATGTCGAACCACTGGCCACCGTAGGTGTTGACCAGCGTCGACAGGAAGGCCATGTTGTCGCCCCAGCCCGGCTTGCCACGCAGGCAGATGCCGTACACGCCGTTCTTCGGATCGTGGATCTTGGCCGCCAGGTCCTTGATCTGCACCCAGGTCGGGCGGTCCGGCACGGTCACGCCGACCTTGTCGGCCAGATCCTTGCGGTACATGAGCATCGAGCTCTCGCCGTAGAAAGGCGCCGCGTACAGCTTGCCATCGACCGACAGGCCGTTGCGCATGGCCGGCAGCAGATCGTCCACGTCGTAGGCCGCGTCGGTCTTGAGCTCCTGCAGCCAGCCCTTCTTGCCCCAGATCGGGGTTTCGTACATGCCGATGGTCATCACGTCGAACTGACCGCCCTTGGTGGCGATGTCCGTGGTCACGCGCTGGCGCAGCACGCCTTCTTCCAGCGTCACCCACTTGAGCTTGATGTCGGGATTGGCCTGCTCGAAATTCTTGCCGAGCTTCTGCATCTCGATCATGTGCCCGTTGTTGACGGTCGCGATCACCAGTTCGGTGGGTGCTGCGTTCGCCAGTCCTGCGGCCAGACCAAAAGCCAGTGCCAGGGATGCCTTCAACTTCATTTGAGTCTCCTCGTCGATGGGATCACGTTCAGTGGAGTGCGACGTGTCTTCATGCACATCGGACGGTCGCAACGATAGGGGCCAGGGCCTCCTGCTCCTGATACGAGCCCAGCAAGGATCCGTACTCTCTTGCAAGAAAAGATCAGTGTTTTCCTTGATCCGATGCCATAACGTATTGGTTTTCGCGTTTACCCGCCCATTGCACGCAAGCGAGGCTCGAGTCCGGGCGGCGGGCGCCTGGCGCGGGCAGCGACAATTCGCCCCATGAAAACCATCCGACTGCGTGAAGGCAAGGAGCGCTCGCTCCAGCGCCGCCATCCCTGGGTCTTCCAGGGCAGTGTCGAAAAAGGCAAGGCCGACCCCGGCGAGACGGTGCGTGTCGAAAGCCACGACGGCCGTTTCCTTGCGTGGGGAGCGTTCAGCCCCAGCTCGATGATCCGGGTGCGGGCCTGGAGCTTCGACGAGGCCGAGCGCATCGACGCGGCCTTCTTCGCCTCGCGCCTGCAGGCCGCCGTCGCGATGCGCGCCCGGCTGGGCGTGAGCAGCAACGGCGTGCGGCTGGTGCACGGCGAGGCCGACGGCCTGCCGGGTCTGGTGGTCGACCGCTACGGCGACATCCTCAGCGTGCAGTTCCTGAGCGCGGGCACCGAGCGCTGGAAACCGGTCATCGCCGACGCGCTGCTCGCGGCCACCGGCTGCACGCGGCTGTACGAGCGCTCCGACGTCAGCGTGCGGACGCTGGAAGGGCTGGAGCCCGTCACCGGCTGGCTGCGCGGCGACGGCGACACGCGGGTGACGCTGACCGAGCACGACTGGCAGCTCACCGTCGATGTCGCCGAAGGCCACAAGACCGGCTACTACCTAGACCAGCGCGACAACCGGGCCGGCTTCGCGCGGCTGGTGCGGCAGTTCGGCTGCCAGCGGGTGCTCAACTGCTACAGCTACACCGGCGGCTTCTCGGTCGCGGCCCTGGCGGGCGGCGCCACCGAGGTGATCAGCGTCGACTCGTCGGGCCCGGCACTGGCCCGCGCCAGCGCCCACGTCGGCCTCAACGGCTTCGACGCCAGCCGCCACGCCACGCTGGATGCCGACGTCAACGCCACGCTGCGCCAGATGCTGCAGGACGGCCGGCAGTTCGACGCCATCGTGCTCGATCCGCCCAAGTTCGCGCCCACCGCGGCCCATGCCGACCGCGCCAGCCGGGCCTACAAGGACATCAACCGGCTGGCGTTCAAGCTGCTGGCCCCAGGCGGTCTGCTGCTGACCTTCAGCTGCTCGGGCGGCATCAGCGCGGACCTGTTCCACAAGATCGTCGCCGGCGCCGGGCTGGACGCGGGCGTGGACGGTTATCTGCTGCAGCGCCTGGAAGCCTCGAGCGACCACCCCACGACGATCAACTTCCCCGAGGGCGAGTACCTGAAGGGGCTGGTGGTGCTCAAGCGCTGAACGCCGGCGCGGAACGGACGCGGCACCCGACCTTGATCCATGTCGGGCCGCCGCACCGGCGGCTGGCGGCACCAGGCGGCGGCGGCGTACATTGGCAAGGCGGACCAGGCCCGTGCGCACCCGCGCCACGGCGGTCTCGCGGAGGAGACCAAGCATGCTGATTCTTGTCCCGGTCGATGGATCCCCGGCCTCGCTGGACGCGGTGCGACACGTGCTGCGCCTGCACCTGCAGGGCCTGGAGCTGTCCTGCGTGCTGGCCAACGTGCAGGACGAACCGCACCTCTACGAGGTGATCATGGGCGCGGACCTGGAGGTCGTGGCCGGCGCCAGCCACGATGCCGCGGAAGACGCGCTGGCCCCGGCCCGCACGCTGCTGAGCGCCGCCGGGCTGACCGTCGACACCGAGATCACGCACGGCGAGGTCGGCCCGCAGCTGGTGGACATCGCCGAGCGCTACGGCTGCGAGGCGATCGTCATGGGCAGCCAGGGCACCGGCTGGCTCGGCACGGCCCGGCTGGGCTCGGTGTGCCAGTGGGTGCTGCTGCACGCGGGCGTGCCGGTGACGGTGGTGCGGCATGCCACGCGCGAACCGGACGCCGCGTAGACCGCCGCCGCTATAGTGCCGCCCTCTTCTGCCACCGTCCGGATCCACCATGTCGACCACGCCCGCCTGCCCGCAATGCACCCTGGAGAACACCTACCCGGACGGCGACCACCTGGTCTGCGCCGACTGCGGGCATGAATGGTCCGAAGGCGGCGAGGCCGGCAGCGACGACGAGGCCGAGGCGGTGGTCCGGGACGCCAACGGCACGGTGCTGGCCGACGGCGACGCCGTCGTGCTGATCAAGGACCTGAAGGTCAAGGGCTCGTCGACCACGCTCAAGCAGGGCACCAAGGTCAAGAGCATCCGCCTGGTCGGCGGAGACCACGAGGTGGACTGCAAGATGGACGGCGGCAGCTTCATGCTGAAGGCCTGCTTCCTGAAGAAGGCCTGAGCGCGCACGGGGTGGCCGCTCGCCACCCCGGCTCAGTCGAGGTGCAACGCCGGTTCGTCGCGGCCCAGCAGGCGGGCCAGCACCTGCACCACCAGCGCATGGTCCTCACGCTGGGGCAGGCCCGAGACGGTGATGGTGCCGATCACGCCGGCCCCCGCCACGATGAGCGGGAAGCTGCCTCCGTGGCAGGCGTAGTCACGCTCGGGCAGGCCCATCTTCTGCTGCACGTCGCGGCCGTCGCGCCGGCCCTCGAGCGACATCGCGTAGGAGCTGCGCTGCACCAGCTCGACCACGTGGCGCTTGCGGCGGGCCCAGTCGGCGTTGGCCGGCGTGGTGCCGGGCATGGCGTGGAAGAACAGCAGGCCCTCGCCCCGGCGGATCTCGATGGTGACCGCGCCCTGCCGCGCCCGCGCGGCCTCGCGCAGCGCCACGCCCAGCTGCCAGGCCGTGTCGGCGTCGAAGTGCGGAAACACCAGCTCGGCCTCCTGGATGGCGATGCGCTGCAGATCGGCTTCGATGTCCATGCCGACCTCCCCTCAGCCCAGATCGCCGACCGTGACCACCCGGCCTTCGGCCACGCTGGCGTGGCCGAGCTCGATCAGGCGCATGACCTGCAGGGCCTCGCGCGCCGGCACCGGATTGGGGGCCCCGTCGACCAGCGCGTCGCGGATGCCGGCGTAGTAGCGGGTGTAGTCACCCGCCGCCCCCTCGAGCACCGAGGCCTCCAGCCCGTCGGCGCCGATCCGGGTCCAGGTGCCAGGCGCCGGGTCGGCGCCCCAGCCCGGCGTGCCGGGGCACCCGCCGGCCTTGAGCGCGTCCTCCTGCGGATCGAGGCCGAACTTGGTGTAGCTGCCCAGCGTGCCGTGCAGCGCGAAACGCGGCCCCAGGCCAGCCACCAACGCGCTGGCGTGCAGGATCACGCGCAGCTCGCCATAACGCAGCACGGCGTGGAACCAGTCGTCGGCCTGGCCGCCGTCACGCTGGGTCGCCAGGTCGAGCGACAGCGTCCGCGGCGGACCGAACAGGCGCAGCACCTGGTCGAGCAGGTGCGGCCCGAGGTCGTACCAGAGGCCGCTGCCCGGCCCGCCGCCTTCGCGCCAGCGCGGACGCACCTCGGGGCGGAAGCGGTCGAAGTGCGACTCCACATGGGTCAGGCGCCCCAGCGTGCCGGCAGCCACCAGCTGCTGCACGGTGAGGAAGTCGGCATCCCAGCGCCGGTTGTGGAAGACCGACAGCAGCCGGCCAGTCCGGTCGGCGAGCTCGATCAGCTCGCGCGCCTGGGCGACGTCGAGCGTGAAGGGCTTGTCCACCACCACGTGCTTGCCGGCGGCCAGCGCCTGCAGGGCCAGGGGATGGTGGGTGTCGTTCGGCGTGGGGATGACGACCAGGTCGATGTCCGGCCGCTCGAACAGCGCCTGGGCCGACGTGCAGACGTCGACCCCCGGCCAGCCGGCGCGCACCTTGTCCGGGTCGCTGCTGGAGATCGCGGCCAGCCTCAGACCCGGCACCGAGCGGATCAGCGGGGCGTGGAAGGTGGTCGTGGCAAAACCGCAGCCGACGATGCCGACCTGGATGGCTTGGGTCATGGGGTGAGTTCCTGGGGCGGGGTGACGACGGTGATCGCCGGGGCCGGGCCGCCGGTGGGCGGCAGCGCCACCGGGCGATCGGTGTAGAGGTGGTCGAAGTCGGCCAGCGGGGCCACGGCCCAGGGCTGGCGGCGCTCGAACTTGCTGTGATCGGCCACCAGCACCCGGGTGCCGGCGGACGCGAGCATGCGTCGCTTCAGGCGGGCATCCGCCGCGTCGGTGGCGGTCAGCCCGCACTGCACGTCGACCGCGCAGGCGCCGAGCACGGCCACGTCGGCGCGGCAGGAGGCGATCAGCGCCTCGGCCGCCTCGCCGTGGAAGAGGCGCTGGCGGGCACACCACTCGCCCCCGGCCAGCACCAGCCGGATGCGCGGGCGCGCGCCCAGCAGCACCGCGATGTCGAGCGAGGGCGTGATCACGGTCAGCGCCACGTCCGGCAGCGCACGCGCCACCGCCAGCAGCGTGTCGCCCGCGTCGAGCATCAGGATCTGGCCCGGCGTCACGGTGGCCGCCAGCGCCGCCCCCAGCGCCTGCTTGACCGGCGCCAGCACCCGCTGGCGCGGCACCCGCGCCATCGCCGGCACGTCCAGCGCCACCGCGCCGCCGTGGGTCTTCTGCAGCACGCCGTCGTCGGCCAGCGCCTGCAGGTCCCGCCGCACGGTGTCGTCGGAGACCCCGAAGCGGGCGGCCAGCGCGGCCACCGTCACCCGGCCGGCGTCGGCGATCAGATCGAGGATGGCTTGCTGGCGCTCATGCGTGGACATGCATGGATGATAGAACAAGCCGCAACATAACGCACCAATACCGCATTCATTGCGGTATTGGTGCCGGTTTCACTTGCGGGCGCGCAGCTTCGCCAGCTCGGCCTGGGTCTCGTTCCACAGGTCCATGCCGACGCTGACGCCGATGCCGGCGTTCACGCGCGTGAGCCGGGTGCGCATGCGCGCGGCCTCCATCGGCGACAGCTCGTTGACCTGCATGCCCTTGGCCTTGAGCTCGACCAGCGCACGGCCGGCCTCGTCGCGGGTGTCCTTGCGCTCGAAATCGCGGCTGGCCACGGCGGCCTCGCGCAGCACCTTCTGCTCGGCCGGACTCAGGCCGTCCCACCACTTGCGGCTCACCAGCACGATCCACGGGCTGTAGACGTGGTTGGTGATGCTCAGGTACTTCTGCACCTCGAAGAACTTGCTCGACAGGATGGTGTTGTACGGGTTCTCCTGGCCGTCGACCGCCTTGGTCTCGAGCGCGCTGAACAGCTCGGAGAACGGCATCGGCAAGGCGTTGGCGCCCAGCTGCTTGAAGCTGTCGAGGAAGACGTTGTTCTGCATCACCCGCAGCTTGATGCCCTCGAGGTCTTCCATGCGGGTCACCGGGCGCTTGCTGTTGGTGAGGTTGCGGAAGCCGTTCTCCCAGTAGACCAGGCCGACCAGGCCCTTGTCCTGCACCTTGGCCATCACCTTCTGCCCGATCGGGCCGTCCAGCACCGCATCGGCCTGCTGGGCGGTGTCGAACAGGAAGGGCGTGTCCCACAGCGCCATCTCGCGGGAGATGCCCACCAGCGTGGCGGTGGAGCCGACCATCATCTCCTGCGCGCCACCGATCAGCGCCTGCTGCATCTGCGTGTCCGGGCCGAGCGCGGCCGCGCCGATGGCCCGCACCTTCATCTTGCCGCCCGAGGCCTTCTCGACCTGCTCGGCGAAGAACTTGACGGCCCGGCCCTGGTTGCTCTGCTCGTTCAGGCCGTAGCCGAAGCGGATCAGGCGCGGCTTGATGTCCTGCGCGACGCTGGCCAGCGGGGCCAGCAGGGCGGTGGCGGCCGCGGCGGCCAGCAGGGTGCGGCGAACGAATGTCATGGAAGGTCTCCTTCAGGGGGAATGGGTCAGGGACGGGTTCAGCGCAGCCAGACCACCGGAGCGGTGACGATCTGCGGGAAGAGGACGAACAGCGCCAGGATCAGCGTGTAGGTGACGAGGAAGGGGTTCACGCCCTTGATGACCTGGTGCAGCGGCAGGCGGCCCACGCCGGCCACCACGTTGAGCACCGTGCCCACGGGCGGCGTGATCAGCCCGATCGCGCCGTTGAGCACGAACATCAGGCCGAAGTAGACCGGGTCGATGCCCGCCTTGACCGCGATGGGCAGCATCACCGGGGCGAAGATCAGGATGGTGGGCGTCAGGTCGAGCGCGGTGCCGATCAGCACCAGCACCAGCATCATCACCGCCATCAGCAGCTTGGGCGATTCCACCAGCGGGCCGAGCCAGCCGGTCAGCACGCCCGGCAGGTCGGCCAGCGTGATCATGTAGCTGGCCACCTGGGCACCGGCGCACAGGAACATCACGACGGCCGTCGTCTTGCCGGCGCGCACCAGCACGCCGTGCAGGTCGGCGAGCTTCATCTCGCGGTGCACGAACACCGCGATGACCAGCGCGTAGACGGCCGCCACCACCGCCGCCTCGGTCGGCGTGAACACGCCGCTCTTCATGCCGCCGATGATGATCAGCGGCATCAGCAGGGCCCAGAAGGCCTTGACCGTGGCGCGCAGCCGCTCGCACAGCGGCAGGGGCTGGCTGGCCTTCAGGTCCAGGTCCCGCAGCACCAGCTGCCAGGCCACGATCAGGCCGGCGCCCATGATCAGCCCCGGCACGATGCCCGAGACGAACAGCGCCGAGATCGAGGTGTTGGTGGTGACGCCGTAGATGACGAAGGGCATCGAGGGCGGGATGATCGGCGCGATGATGCCGCCCGAGGCCACCAGCCCGGCCGAGGTGCCCAGCGGGTAGCCCTGCTGGCGCATCATCGGCAGCAGGATGGTCGCCAGCGCGGCGGTGTCGGCCAGGGCCGAGCCGCTCATCGCGGCCATCATCACGGCCGCGCCGATGGCCACGTAGCCCAGCCCGCCGCGGATGTGGCCGACCCAGGCCTGGGCCATGTCGATGATGCGGCGGCTGATGCCGCCCCCGTTCATCAGCTCGCCGGCCAGGATGAAGAACGGCACCGCCAGCAGCGCGAAGCTGTCGACCCCGGCCACCAGGTTCTGTGCCAGCAGCTGGGTGTCCCAGAAATCCAGCACCCAGGCCATGCCGGCACCGGTCAGCACCAGGGCCAGCGCCATGTTCAGTCCGATCCCCATCAGCGCCAGCATGCCGACGCAGAAGACGATGAAGGCTTGTCCTTCAGAGCTCATGTCCATCACTCCACTTCGGCGCCATGGCCGAGGTCCAGCGGCGTGCGCCGCAGCAGTTCGACCAGCGCGCACAGGCCGATGCACACCGCGCACAGCAGGGCCGGCAGCGGCAGCAGCGCGACGGGATAAGCCAGCACCACCGAGCGGCTGTCCAGGCCCACCACCACCTGCTGCCAGGCCCCCGCGCCCAGCAGCGTGCAGGCCAGCAGCACCAGCAGGCGGATCAGCACGGTCATCAGCGCCAGCGCCCGGCCGCGCAGCAGGCCCACCAGGCTGGTGAAGGCCATGTGCTCACCCGCCGGATAGGCCGCGGCCGCCCCGATGAAGACCATCCACACGAACAGCAGCCGCGACAGCTCCTCGCTGGCCGGCAGGCCGTCGCCGAAGCCGTAGCGCAGCACGACGTTGACGAACACGGCCATCGACATCACCGCCAGGCACAGGGCCATCGCCCAGTGCGCCAGGTGCCGCAGGCGGGTGGACAGGCCCGGCGTGCTCATGCGCCCTCCTTCGCCAGCCAGGCGTCGATCCGCTCGACCAGCTGCGGCAGCGGCCGGGTCGCGTCGACCTGCAGCACGCCCGCCTCGTCCAGCGGCGGCTCGAGCGTGGCGAACTGGTTGTCCACCAGGCTGGCGGAGAAGAAGTGGTCGGCGCGCTGGGCCACCCGCCGCAGCGCCTCCTGCGGGTCGATGTCGAGGAAGACGAAGCGCAGGCCGGGCGCGGCCGCCCGCAGCCGATCGCGGTAGCGGCGCTTGAGCGCCGAGCAGGTCAGCACGGCCCCCCCCGGCTGGCGGCCCAGCGCGTCGGCCAGGCTGGCCAGCCAGCCTTCGCGGTCGGCATCGTCGAGCGGCACGCCGCGGCTCATCTTGTCGAGGTTGGCCGGCCCGTGGAAGGCATCACCCTCGATCAGGGTCCAGCCCCGGCTCGCCGCCACGGCCGCCCCGACGCTGGACTTGCCACAACCGGCAACTCCCATCATCACGACTGGTTCATTCATTGGATAGCGCTGTCCGAATCAGGAAAAAGAAAGGGCCGTGGATGCGGAGGATCCCGACCGGGAGGCGGCATGTCGACCTTGGATAGCGCTATCCTAAAGATCCGGACCCACCCCTCACACCCGGGCAAACCCGGATCCGCCTGCTGGGCACAATGCTTGGCAGCAACAGGCACAGGCCCGACGACACCATGAACGAACCCCGAGAACGCCGCCGGTCCACCGGACGCATCACCCTGGCCGACGTGGCGCGCACCGCCGGTGTCAGCCCCATCACGGTGTCGCGGGCGCTGCGCGGCGAACGGGCCGTCGATCCCGAGCTCGTCGCCCGGGTGCAGGCCGCCGTGCAGGCGCTGGGTTACGTGCCCGATCCGGCCGCGCGGGCGCTGGCCTCGCGCCACGGCTCGCACGTCGCGGTGCTGATCCCGCTGCTGTCGAATGCGCTGTTCGTCGACCTGCTCGAGGCGGTGCAGCGCGAGATGCGACCGGCCGGCTACCAGACCCTGATCGGCATCACGCACTACGACGAGAACGAGGAGGAGCAGCTGCTGCGCGAGCAGCTGATGCACCGCCCGGCCGGGCTGATCGTCACCGGCTTCGACCGCAATGCGGCGGCCCATGCCCTGATCGACCGCAGCGGCGTGCCCTGCGTGCACGTGATGGAGACCTCGCCGCAGCCGGGGGTGCACTGCGTCGGCTTCTCGCAGGCCGATGCCGGTGCAGCGCTGACGCGCCACCTGATCGCGCGTGGACGGCGCCGCATCGCCTTTGCCGCCGCCCAGCTCGACCCGCGCACCCTGCAGCGGCTGCAGGGCTGGCAACAGGCGCTGCAGGCGGCCGGCCTGCAGGCCCCGGAACTCGCCTGCCTGGACCCGGCGCCTTCGTCGCTGGCGCTGGGCGGGCGCATGTTCGAGCAGATCCTGGCGGCCCATCCGGACGTCGACGCGATCTTCTTCTGCAACGACGACCTGGCCCAGGGCGCGCTGCTGGCGGCCCTGCGCCTGGGCGTGGCCGTGCCCGGTCGGGTGGCCGTGGCCGGCTTCAACGACCTGACCGGCAGCGACCAGATGCTGCCGGCGCTGACCACGGTGCGCACGCCCCGGGCGGCGATCGGCACGCATGCGGCGCGCATGCTGCTGGCGCTGATCCGCGGCACGCCGCCGGCCGGCGGCTGCATCGACCTGGGCTACGAGCTGGTGGTGCGCGCCAGCAGCTGAAGCGCAGAAGGCCGGCGCGCCCGCGCTCGGCTCAAGGCCTGGTCGACGTCACCGTCTCGACGACGTTGCGCGTGGCGTTGTAGGCCATCGGCCCGGTCACGGACCTGACCTTGAAGCGCACGCTGGCGATCTTGTTGCTCACCGTCGCACCGAAGGTGCACTGGCCCAGCGCATTGGTGGTGCAGCGGTAGCTGCCCGAGGTGCTGGTGTCGGTGACGAGCCGGGTGGCCCACACCAGGGCTCCCGCCACGGGCTGGCCGTCGGCATCCACGACCGAGGCGGTCACGCTGGCCCGCCAGTAGGACGCGTTGTAGGCCGCCGACTGCGCCGCCAGCGCACTGACGAAACCGTCCTTGCGCACCGGCCGGCTGATGTCCAGCGCATCGAGCCGGTTCTCGCCCAGGTTGTAGGGGTAGGTCGGCGAGGTGACGGTGGTGACGACGAACCGGGTGCTCTCCAGCGACTCCAGCAGATTGGTGGTCGTGACCTTGCAGGTGCCGTCCACGCCGGTCTTGCACCTGGCCTTGTTGCCCCCGACGGTGAAGCCGCCGTTGAGGGTGACGTTGGCGATGCCGGTGCCGTCCTGGTTGGCCGCCTTCAGCGTCACGGTCGCGCGCCAGCCCTGGGCGCTCAGCAGCGTGGTCACCGGCGTCAGCGATTCGATGTGGGTGGTCCAGGCCACGGCAGGCGTGCCATCGGGCGCCGGTGCGTACAGCATCAGGTTGGGCGAGCCGGTCTTCATGCCGGTGAGCACGCTGGTGGCCGCCTGAGCCCGCAGCTGCTGGGTCACCTGAGCCGGGGTCAGGGCGGGATGGGCCTCCAGCAGCGTCGCGACCGCTCCGGCCACGTGGGGCGAGGCCATCGAGGTGCCGCTCTTGTAGGTGGCCTCGGTGTTCGAGGTGTTCAGCGCCGACAGGATGCCCGAGCCCGGCGCGAACAGCTTGACGCAGCTGCCGTAGTTGGAAAAGCTCGAGACCGCGTCGGCCGACGTGGTGGCGCCGACCGTCAGCGCCGACGGCTCGCGTGCCGGTGACACGTTGCAGGCGTTGGCGGTGCTGTTGCCCGCGGCGACCACCACCGGGATGCCCCGGGCGACGACCCGCGCCACCGCCTGGTCCATGGCGGTGGAAGCCCCGCCGCCCAGCGACATGTTGACGACCGCCGGCCGGATGCCGTTGGCGGCCACCCAGTCCAGCGCGGCGACGATGCCGCTGGTCGAGCCCGAGCCCTGGCAGCCCAGCACCCGCAGCGCCACGACCGTCGCCCCCGGCGCGACGCCGTAGGTCGTGCCGGCCACCGTGCCGGCCACGTGGGTGCCGTGGCTGTTGCAGTCGCCGACGCCGTAGCCGTCGCCGACGAAGTCCCGCCCGGCGCCGACGCGCCCGGAGAACTCGCTGTGCGAGGCGTTGATGCCGGTGTCGAGCACGTAGGCGGTGACGCCCGCGCCGGTGCGGGGGTTGGTGTAGAGGCCGTCGTAGGCGCGGGTCTTCACGTCGATGCGGTCCAGGCCCCACAGCGAGCCGCCGACCGTGCGGGTCGACAGCGCGCGCATGGTCGGCTGCAATGACGCGACGGTGGCGTCGGTCGGATCGTCGGGCAGGCGGGCCTGGTCGGGCTCGATCGACAGCACGAACGGATCCTCCCGCAGCGACTGCAGGGCCGTGACCTCCTGGCCGACGGGCACGTTGACCAGGAAATCCTTGCCCGAGACCCCGCCGCCGTGCTGCGCCTTGATCGCGGCCAGCGCGTCCAGGGTCGATGTCGGCGCGGCGGGACTGAGCGCCACGATGTAGCGGGCGTGGGTGGCCGGATCGCTGCCGACGTCGAGGGCGGCCAGCGCGGTGCGATCGGCCGCCGAGGCGATCTCGATGGCCAGCGGCTCGGTCACGGCCAGGGCGTTGTTCTCGTCGTAGACGGGTTCGGCCGCAGCCTCCGACGAGTTGTCGGTCGCGGGGTCCTGGACCACCGTCTCCTCGGCCGCCGCCGTGTCCCCGCCCCCACCACCGCCGCCGCAGGCGGTCAGCGCCGCGGCGCCCAGCAGCAACGTGATGAAACCCTTCTTGTTCATGTGACCACCCTCATCGGCATCCTGTGCGTCGAAAACGCCCGACAGCGAGGAGCACCGACATGCGGCAGATCACGACATGGACGCCCCCAGTCGTCTTATCGGCAGGCCGCCACCGCGGCTGTAGCCGGATTCAGCCCGGATCCAGCGTCGACAGGAACTGGCGCAGCTCCGGCGTGCGCGGGGCGCCGAAGATCTGCGCCGGGGGGCCGACCTCGTGTGCCCGCCCGGCGTGCATGAACACGACCCGGCTGCTGACGCGGCGGGCAAAGGCCATCTCGTGGGTGACGAGCAGCAGCGTCATGCCGTCGCGCGCCAGGTCCTCGACGGTGCGCAGCACCTCGCCGACCAGCTCGGGGTCGAGTGCGGAGGTGATCTCGTCGCACAGCAGCACGGCCGGCTGCATGGCCAGCGCCCGCGCGATGGCCACCCGCTGCTGCTGACCGCCGGAGAGCTGGTCGGGCCAGGCGTCGAAACGATCGGCCAGGCCGACGCGGGCCAGCAGCGCCCGGGCGGCCGCCTCGGCCTCGCCGCGTGCGGTCTGGCGCACGAGCGTGGGCGCCAGCATCACGTTGCGGCCCACGCTCAGGTGCGGAAACAGGTGGAAGCCCTGGAAGATCATGCCCACGTGCCGGCGCAGCCTGCGCAGGGCCTCGTCGTCACCGGTCTTCAGCGCCACGCCGTCGACCGCGATGTGCCCGGTCTCGGCGGTCTCGAGGCCGTTGAGGCAGCGCAGCAGCGTGCTCTTGCCCGACCCGCTCTGGCCGATGATGCAGACCACCTCGCCGGCGGCGATCTCCAGATCGATGCCACGCAGCACCGCGTGTGCCCCGTAGGCCTTGTGCAGGCCCCGGATGACGACCATCGGCGCGGCAGCGCCCAGCTCAGTGTCCACGGGCAAGCCGATGCTCCAGTTGGCGGCTGGCGCGCGAGATCGGCCAGCACAGCAGGAAATAGAACAGCGCCACGCAGGCGAAGACCACGAAGGGCTTCAGCGTGGCGTTGCTGATCATCGAGCCGGTCTTGGTCAGCTCGACGAAACCGATCACCGAAGCCAGTGCCGTGCCCTTGATGACCTGCACCAGGAAACCCACCGTGGGGGCCACCGCGATGCGCAGGGCCTGGGGCCCGATCACATGGCTCAGCGACTGAGCCAGCGTCATGCCCAGGCTGTCGGCGGCCAGCCACTGGCCACGCGGCACGGCATCGATGCAGCCGCGCCAGATCTCGGTGAGGAAGGCGCTGGCGTAGAGCGTCAGCGCCAGCGCCGCCGCCGTCCAGGCCGAGACGTTCAACCCCATCAGCCCGAGCCCGAAATAGGCCAGGAAGAGCTGCATCAGCAGCGGGGTACCCTGGAACAGCTGCACGTACAGCGACACCCCGCGCCGGGCGCCGGGCCAGTGCGCCAGCCGCGCCCACAGCAGCAGCGCGCCGACCAGCCCGCCCCCGAGGAAGGCCAGCAGGGACAGGGCGACAGTCCAGCGGGCGGCCAGCGCCAGATTGCCCAGGATGTCCAGCAGGGTGAACTCGATCATGCGGGACTCCGGTTCAGCGATGGGCCGGGGCGACTCGCCCGAACAGGCGCGGCCCGAGGGCCACGAGCAGGTGCCGCAAGGCGATCGACAGCCCCAGGTAGATCGCGGTGGCGACGATGAAGGACTCGAAGGCGCGGAAGTTGCGGCTCTGGATCAGGTTGGCCGCGTAGCTCAGTTCCTCGGTGGAGATCTGGCCGCACACGGCCGAGCCCAGCATCACGATGATGATCTGGCTCACCACCGACGGCCAGACCCGCCCCAGCGCCGGCGGCAGCACCACGCGCCAGAACAGCTGGCGCTCGGTCAGCGCCAGGCTGCGTGCGGCCTCGATCTGGCCGCGCGGGGTGCTCTGCAGGCCAGCCCGCACGATCTCGGCCGCGTAGGCGCCCAGGTTGAGCACCATGGCCAGCACGGAGGCGATCTCGGGCGTCAGGCGCAGCCCCAGCCCGGGCAGGCCGAAGAAGATGAAGAACAGCTGCACGATGAACGGGGTGTTGCGGAACAGCTCGACATACGCCCCCACCCCCAGACGCAGCAGCCCATGACCATGGACCCTGACCTTCGCGCAGGCGATGCCCAGCATCAGGCCGAGGACGGTGGCGACCGCCGTCAGGCTCACCGTGTGAGCCATGCCACGCAGCAGCAGCGGCCACTCGGCCAGCACGGCGACGAAATCCAGTGCGATCATGGGGCGATCCTGTGCGTCGACGGACTCAGAGCGGCAGCTCGCCGGCCGGGCGACCCAGCCACTTCTGCGACATGCGGTCGAGCTCGCCGGCGGCCCGGGCCGACGCGATGATCTCGTTGATCCTCAGGCGCAGCTTGTCCTCGCCCTTGGCCACGCCGATGAAACAGGGCGAGTCCTTGAGCACGAACTTGTATTCGACGCTGAGTTGCGGGTTGCGCGCCATCATGTTGCCGGCCACCGCCGCACCGACGGCGATCGACTGCACCTGGCCTGACACGAAGGCGGCCACGGTGGCGTTGTTGTCCTCGAAGCGGCGCACGTCCATGGTGGACGGACCGATCTTGCCCAGTTCCTGGTCCTCCATCGCGCCGCGGGTCACGCCCACGGACTTGCCGGCCAGGTCGGCCGCGCCCTTGATGGCGATCGTCTTCGGCCCGAACACCGCCTGGTAGAAGGGTGCATAGGCGGAGGTAAAGTCGATGACCTTCTCCCGCTCAGCGTTCTTGCCCAGCGTCGAGATCACCAGGTCGACCTTGCGGGTCTGCAGATAGGGAATGCGGTTGGCGCTGGTGACCGGCACGTACTCGACCTTGACGCCCAGCCTGGCGGCGATCAGGTTGGCCATGTCGACGTCGTAGCCCTGGGGCTTCATGTCGGTGCTGACGAAACCGTAGGGCGGGTAGTCGGTCGGCACCGCGATGGTGATGAGCTTCTTGGCCATCACGTCGTCGAGGGCGGTCTGCGCGGCCGCCTGCTGGCTGCTGCTCAGGCCCAGCAGGGCAAGACTCAAGGCAATGGCGTGGCGACGGAACATCGGGCGGACTCCTGCGGCAAAAGGGGATCGGACGGATCGGCCCCGCTCGCACCACGCAGGTGCAGGCTCGGGCCGGATCCCGAGCGGTTCGCAATCTGCATGCCAATGTGTATACGATCGATGCCGGCGCACCGATGGCGTCAGCCGAGGTCGTCGAGCCCGACGTGATCGAGCATGCCGAGCAGCTGCCGCTCGAGCCAGTCCGGCGCATCCAGCGGCAGGTCGTGGCCGGCAGCGGGGTGCACATGCAGCGGCAGGCCCCAGGCCTCGGCCAGCGCCCGCGAGCAGCGCGGATCGACCAGCTGGTCACCCGCACCGGCCAGCAGGCGCAGGGGCACGGCCGGCCGCACGGCCGGCGCCTGGAAGCGGGCGGCCGCCACCAGCTGGCGCCAGGCGTTGCGGGCGCTCACCGGACACTGCCGGCGCCAGCGCACCCAGTCCTGCAGCAGGGCACGGGCCGCATCGCCGTCCGGCGCGAACTGCCGCGAGGTCAGGCGCAGGATGGTGCGCTCCCAGCGCGGGGCATCGGCCCGGCCGGCCAGGCAGCGCAGCAGCGCCGGCACGCTGGCCGGCCGCAGGCGCTGCCACGGCGGGCTGAAGGGCCGCACGCTGGTGTTGACCAGCACGCAGTGCGCCAGCTCACGGGGATGGCGATCGGCCCAGGCGATGGCCACCATCGCCCCCAGCGACATCGCCAGCAGGTGGTAAGGCGCCAAGGCCCCCGCGGCCTGCAGCTCGGCACGCAGCCCCTCGACCATGTCCTCGACCCGCAGCGGGCTGGTTTCGCGCCAGCGCCGGCCGTTGCCGGGCAGGTCGGGGGTCAGCACGCGGGCGCCCGGCAGCGCCGCGGCCAGGCGCTGCGGCCAGGGGCCCCAGTGGCGCGCCTCGCGGGTCAGGCCGCGCAGCAGCACCCAGGTGGGTCCGGCCGCGCTGGGCGGGGGGCTCACCGCCGCCCCCGGTACCAGAGCGCCAGCGCCTGCTGGTGGTGCCATTCGCGTGCCGCGCCTTCGGGCATCCAGCGGCGGTGGCCGATGGCCGCGCGCACGACGAAGTCCAGCCAGCCCAGGTGGCGGCGCAGCACCCGCTGCTGGCGGTGCGCGATCAGCGGATTGAAGAGGCCGTGGCGGGTGAAGAGCTGGCGCGGGTTCTTGCGCACCCACATCCACGAGCCCATCTCCAGCGTCAGCGGCAGGAAGACCCGCGGCGAGGCCGCGCAGGCCTGCAGGTAGAGGTAGTCCCACAGGTCACCGTGGGCGAGGTACTGGCGGCTCTGCGGCTCGAAGACGTAGGGGTGGTGCAGCTGGGTCTGGTCGAGGATGGCCTTGAGCGCATGCAGCTCGGGCAGGTGGGCGATCGGCTCCGGCGTGTGGGCATGCGGGAACCAGATGCGGTCGTTGACGCCGAAGCCGGAGTGGCAGTCCACCACCAGGCTGAAGCGGTGCGGCAGCAGCTCCCGCTCGACCAGGGTGCAGACGGCCTGGTTCTCCATCTCCATGGCTGCGCCCCGCGGGCCGCGGTACCAGGGCAAGCCGGCACTCAGGCGCTGCCCGCCGACCAGGAAAGGCACCCGCGAGCGGGCGTCGAGCGGGGCGTTGCGCATCAGGTCGACCCCGTTGGGGTTGGCGCGGGTGCCGCGCCAGACCCCTCCCGGGTTGACCATGGGCATGAACACCAGGCGCACCTGCTCGAGCTCGCGGTGCAGCACGGCATCCCAGGCCAGTCGCTTGATCAGGCTGTGCAGGTAGGCGATGACCACCTCGGCGCCGATGCGCTCGAGCCCGTGCACGCCGCCGAAGAAGCCCACGGCCGGCACCTCGGGGTCCGGGTTGCCCAGCGTGTAGGCCTGCACCGGAAAACGCCGGGTGCCCACCATGACCTCACACAGCACCTCGTGGGCCAGGTGGGGCGAGCCTTCACCCGACAGCGCACGCAGGCCCGCCAGATCGGCCAGGTCGGCCCGTTCGTTCAGCTCGGCTTCAGGCAAGGCGGACAAGGGACGGGTGCCGGATCGATGCAATCCGCCAGCATACGCGGACCGGCCGGCCTGCCGCCTGGGTGTTGGCACGGAGTCACGGCGTCACGGACCTGCCATGCCCCGGTCATGCCGCGCCGCTAGCGTGGCAGGTTTCCAGTCCCGCACGGGGAGTCCCCGCCATGACACGTCGCCTGTTTCCGTGGATCGTCCACCCTGCCCTGGCGCTGGGCAGCACCCTGCTGTGGGGCGCGATCGAGTTCGTCGCCCTGTGCCGCTGCCGGCTGGGCGTGCGGCGCAGCGACTGACGTCCTGACGCGGCGTCACGTCCACCGTCGAACAGCACAAAAAGCTATCGAACAAATCAGGACGATTGATCCTGAAGATGGGTGATTTCGGCGACCATGAACCCCTGTCCAGGCCGCGTGGCCAGTTTCCGGGAGCATCGATCATGGCCAAGTCCGCCACCTTCGGCGTCATGCACGTCGGCATCGCCTTCGGCGTGAGCTACTCGCTCACCGGCAACTGGCAGATGGCCGGGGCGATCACCATCGCCGAGCCCATCGTCAACACGGTGGCGCACTACTTCTTCGACCGCTGGTGGGAGGGCCGCCAGGACGCCCAGTCGTCGCAGGACGGCACCTCACCCGACCCCGTGGCCCTGCCCGCCTGAGGCGGCCCACGAGCCTTTCAGGGCCGGGTCGCGGCCTCCAGCCAGCCCAGCCAGTGCATCGCCTGCCCACGGTCCTGTCCGCACATCTGCGGGTCGGGCTGCAGCCCGGCGCAGACCGCCGGGCGGTCCGGGTGGCCGAAGAGGCGGCAACGCAGCTGCTCGTCGAGCTGGACGCAGGGCACGCCGGCGGGCTTGCCCGCAGGCATGCCGGGGATGGGGCTGGAGATCGACGGCGCGGTGCAGCAGGCGCCACACCGCGGTCGACAAGGATGGGCTGGACTCATGACCCGGCGATGGTAAGGTGCCGGTCGACCCCGAACAGGAAACCACGCCGTGAACTACGCCCAGCACAACCCCGCCCTGCCCCTGGACCCGCTGACCGATGACGATCTGAACAAGCTCGAGCAGATCCTCAACGGCGTGCCCACCGAATCCGCGATGGACCTGGAGTGCCTGGACGGCTACCTGACCGGGTTGCTGGTCTCGCCCCGGCTGCCGCCCACCGAAGCCTGGATCCCGCTGATCTGGGGCGGTGACACGCCCGAAGGCCCGCCCTTCGTCAGCGGCAAGGCGCACAAGCGCTGCGTGCTGCTGATCATGCGCCTGCTGGCCGAACTGGACGCCCGCCTGCGCCACGACGTCGAGGCGATCGAGCCGATGTTCGGCGCGGCCTGGGTCGACGACGAGGAGCTGGTGGATGGCGAGCTCTGGTGCATCGGTTTCCTGCATGGCCTGTCCGCCTGTGCCGAACAGTGGGACGGTCACCTCGACGATGCCGCCGTGGCCCTGGCGCTGCGCCCGATCAGCCTGATGGGCAGCGACGAGTTGGGCGCCGAGGATGCCGCGCTGATCGAGACGCCCCGGCAGCGCGACGAATGGAGCCGCCAGGTGCCGGAATCGGTCGTGACGCTCTACCGCCACTGGCGGCCCTGAGACATGGCGTCGTCGCCCCGTCCGGCCGGGTCCGTCGACACCGGCGCGGCGGCCCTGCAGCCGCGCCCGGCGCTGCCGTATCTGGGCAGCTACCCGCCGGCGCTGCGCCAGCAGGTGCAGGACCTGATCGACGCCGGCCGCCTGGGCTCGTGGCTGCAGCAGCGTTATCCGCAGGTGCACACGGTGCAGACCGATCGTCTGCTGTACGAGTACACCATGGAGCTGAAGGACCGCTACCTGCGCAGCAGCGTGCCGCTGTCCAAGGTGGTGTACGACCCCAAGCTGCACATCATCCGCAACGCGCTGGGCACCCACACCACCGTGGCGCGGGTCCAGGGGGGCAAGCTGAAGGCCAAGCGCGAGATCCGGGTGGCCCAGCTCTTTCGCCAGGCTGCGCCCGAGTTCCTGAAGATGATCGTCGTGCACGAGCTCGCCCACCTGCGCGAGCGGGAGCACGACAAGGCCTTCTACGCGCTGTGCGCGCACATGGAACCCGACTACCACCAGCTCGAGTTCGACCTGCGCCTGTGGCTGACCTGGCGCGAACTGGCCCCTGCCCCCGCCGCTGCCCCCGCCCACCCGGCCTGAAACGACGGGCCTTGTTCCACGTGGAACAAGGCCTCGACCGGATCAGGGCACCACGCCCCGGCTCGTGACTTGTCCACAGCCTGTCACTTAAAATGGCGTGCTTCCCGTATCGAACACGTCCCGCCAGTCAGCTGCTGTGCGGGTTTTTTTGCTGGCATTCCCACCCCTGCGTGGACAGCCGGCCCGAGGTGGACCCCGTATGCTGTATCCCCAGGAATTTGACGTCATCGTCGTCGGCGGTGGACATGCCGGCACCGAAGCCGCGCTCGCCGCTGCACGCATGGGCGTGCGCACGCTGCTGCTGACCCACAACATCGAGACCCTCGGCCAGATGAGCTGCAACCCGTCGATCGGCGGGATCGGCAAGGGCCATCTGGTGAAGGAGGTCGATGCGCTGGGGGGTGCGATGGCGATGGCCACCGACGAGTCGGGCATCCAGTTCCGCATCCTCAACTCGAGCAAGGGCCCGGCCGTGCGGGCCACCCGGGCACAGGCCGATCGCATCCTCTACAAGGCGGCGATCCGTGAGCGGCTGGAGAACCAGCCCCATCTGTGGATCTTCCAGCAGGCGGTCGATGACCTGATGGTCGAGGGCGACCGGGTGGTCGGCGCGGTGACCCAGATCGGCGTGCGGTTCCGCGCCCGGGCGGTGGTGCTGACGGCCGGCACCTTCCTCGACGGCAAGGTGCACGTGGGCCTCAACAACTACCCGGCCGGACGCGCGGGCGATCCGCCGGCGGTGAGCCTGTCGGCGCGCCTGAAGGAGCTGAAGCTGCCCCAGGCGCGGCTGAAGACCGGCACGCCTCCACGCATCGACGGCCGCTCGATCGATTTCAGCCGCTGCACCGAGCAGCCCGGCGACCTGGATCCGGTGCCGGTGTTCAGCTTCCTGGGCGACGCGGCCCAGCATCCACGCCAGGTGCCCTGCTGGATCACGCACACCAACCAGCAGACCCACGACATCCTGCGCACCGGTTTCGACCGCAGCCCGATGTTCACCGGCGTGATCGAAGGGGTCGGGCCGCGTTATTGCCCCAGCATCGAGGACAAGATCAACCGGTTCGCCGACAAGGACTCGCACCAGATCTTCCTGGAGCCCGAAGGCCTGACGACCAACGAGTTCTACCCGAACGGCATCTCGACCTCCCTGCCCTTCGACATCCAGCTGGCCGCGGTGCGCACGATGGCCGGGCTGGAGAACGCCTACATCCTGCGCCCGGGCTACGCGATCGAATACGACTACTTCGACCCCCGCGAGCTGCGCTCGACCTTCGAGTCCAAGGCCATCGGCGGGCTGTTCCTGGCCGGCCAGATCAACGGCACCACCGGCTACGAAGAAGCGGCGGCACAAGGCCTGTTTGCGGGTGCCAACGCCGCCCTGCAGGTCCAGGGCAAGGACGCGCTGACGCTGGGCCGGGACCAGGCGTATCTGGGCGTGCTGGTCGACGACCTGATCACCAAGGGCGTGACCGAGCCCTACCGCATGTTCACCAGCCGGGCCGAGTTCCGGCTGCAGCTGCGCGAGGACAACGCCGACATGCGCCTGACCGAGATCGGCCGGCAGGTCGGCCTGGTCGACGACCGGCGCTGGGATGCCTTCAACCGCAAGCGGGACGCTGTTTCACGTGAAACCGAGCGGCTGAAATCGACCTGGATCTTCCCGAGCATCTTCCCGGCCGCCGAGGCCGAAGCCCTGCTGGGCAAGGCCATCGACCACGAGTACAACCTGGGTGACCTGCTGCGCCGACCGGGCATCAGCTTCGACACCCTGTCACAGGTGATGACGGTGGCCGAGCGTCAGCGTGCGCTGCAGGCCGGCCACCCCGAAGCGGCCGCCGTGGTTTCACGTGAAACACTGCGCACCGAACTGGGCGCGGCCGTGGCCGACGCGGTGATCGAGCAGGTCGAGATCGCGACCAAGTACGCCGGCTACATCGACAAGCAGAACGACGAGGTGCAGCGCGCCGCCGGCCTGGAGCACCTGAAGCTGCCGGCCGAGCTGGACTATGCCCAGGTCACCGCGCTGTCCTTCGAGGTGCGCCAGACGTTGATCAAGCACCAGCCGGAAACCCTGGGTCAGGCCTCGCGCCTGTCGGGGGTCACTCCGGCGGCGATCTCGCTGCTGCTGATCCACCTGAAGAAACGCCGCGGCCGCAGCGAGATCACCGGTGATCCGCGCCCCAGCGCCTCTCCCTCCAACCCCAGCGTGACCGCCTGACATGTCCGATACCCGCAGCGCCGAGCGCCTGACCCTGACCACCGGCGCCCAGGCGCTGGGCCTGTCCCTGAACGACACGACGGTCGAACGCCTGCTGGCCTACCTGGACCTGCTGCTGCAGTGGAACCAGACCTACAACCTGACGGCGATCCGCGACCGCCAGCATGCCCTCACCCACCACCTGCTCGACAGCCTGACGGTGGTGCTGCCCCTGCAGCGTCACCTGTCCGCACGTTCGCTGTCCCAGGCCAGCGTGCTCGACGTGGGCAGCGGGGGCGGCCTGCCGGGCGCCGTGCTGGCCAGCGTCTGTCCTGAATTGCAGGTGACCTGTGTCGATGCCGTGGCCAAAAAGGCCGGTTTCATCCGCCAGACCAGCGCCGAGCTGGGCCTGCCCCGGCTGCAGGCCCGCCACAGCCGGGTCGAGCAGATCCAGGACGCCCGCTACGACGTCATCACCTCGAGGGCGTTTTCTTCGCTGCCGGACCTGATCCGCCTGACCCGGCCGCTGCTCGCGCCCGGCGGTGTCTGGATGGCGATGAAGGGCCAGCACCCGGGCGACGAGCTGGCGGCCCTGCCCGCGGACATCGAGGTGTTTCACGTGGAACCCCTGCAGGTGCCCGGACTGGAAGCCGAACGCTGCCTGATCTGGATGCGCCCCCGCGTCTGAGCCTGAGCCTGAATCCACCACCCCTTCTCGGAGCCCCCTCATGTCGTTCTTCGGCATCGCCGACTACCCCGCCTTCTGCGGTGCCGTGGTGATCTTCCTGGCCCTGCCAGGGCCGGGCACGTTCGCGCTGCTAACCTCGACCGCCAAGGGCGGCTTCAAGGCCGGGGCGGCGGCCACGGCCGGGCTGATCCTGGGTGACCAGGTGCTGCTCTGGCTGGCCGTGGCCGGCGTGGCGGCGCTGCTGGCGGCTTATCCGGCCGTTTTCAGCCTGGTTCGATGGGCAGGGGCAGCCTACCTCGGGTGGATCGGCTGGAAGCTGCTGACGAGCCGCTCACCGGGCGCCGCGAGCCCCGTGCACATCGAGCCACGTGACTACGCCCGCCAGGCGCTGATGATCACGCTGCTGAACCCCAAGGCCATCGTGTTCTACATGGCCTTCTTCCCGCTCTTCATCGACCCGGTGCAGCACCGCGGCGGCATCACCTTCGTGGCGATGGCGCTGACCATCGCCGGCATCACCGCCGTCTGGTGCCTGGGTCTGTGCGCGCTGGCCCGGACGCTGGCCGAGCGGCTGCGCCAGCACCACGGCCTGACCCGATGGCTGGAACGGGCGGCCGGCGCCTGCCTGATCGGCTTCGGCTGGCGCCTGTTGCGCGACTGAGCGCCCGAAACACTTCCGGGTGAAGGGCCGAGCCGCGACAATCGCAGGCGCGCCTCATCGCTCCGACAAGGCGCCCTCACCCACTGTGCTCATGGCCCGCATCTTCTGCATCGCAAACCAAAAAGGTGGGGTCGGCAAGACCACCACCACCGTCAACCTGGCGGCCGGTCTGGCCGCCCTCGGTCAACGTGTCCTGGTGATCGATCTGGACCCCCAAGGCAATGCCACGATGGGCTCGGGCATCGACAAGCGCTCGCTCGACCCGTCGATCTACGACGTGCTGATCGGCACGGCCGACGTGCGCAGCGCCCGCCGCCACAGCGACAAGGCCGGCTACGACGTGCTGGGCGCCAACCGGGAACTGGCGGGTGCCGAGATCGAGCTGGTCAGCCTGGAGCACCGGGACCGGCGCCTGAAGATGGCGCTGCACGACGTCACCGCCGACTACGACCTGATCCTGATCGACTGCCCACCTTCGCTGAGCCTGCTGACGCTCAACGGCCTGAACTGTGCCCACGGCGTGATCGTGCCGATGCAGTGCGAGTACTTCGCGCTAGAGGGCCTGTCCGACCTGGTCAACACCATCAAGCAGGTCTACGCCAACCTGAACCGCGACCTGCAGCTGATCGGCCTGCTGCGGGTCATGTTCGATCCGCGCATCACGCTGCAGCAGCAGGTCAGCGAGCAGCTGAAGGACCACTTCGGCGAGAAGGTGTTCAACACCGTGATCCCGCGCAACGTGCGCCTGGCCGAAGCGCCGTCCTACGGCCTGCCCGGTGTCGTGTTCGACCCCAACTCCAAGGGGGCGCAGGCCTTCATGGCGCTCGCGCACGAGGTGGTCGCGCGCATCGGTGACATCAGGCCAGGCTGAAGCGCCAGACCCCCGCCGCGTCGCGCTCGCGGCGCAGCAGACCACGGTGCCACAGCGCATTCAGGTGAGCCACCGCCTCCCCCATCGCGAAGGTGGTCTGGTGCAGGTCCAGCTCGCGCCGGAACAGCACCGGCAGCGCATCGGCCGCGCTGCAGGGCGATGCCTGGCAGGCGGCCAGCAGATCGGCCAACCGCTCCTCGTGATGGGCATGCAGCTGGGCCACCCGCTCGTGCAGGCCGCGGAAGGGCTTGCCATGCGAGGGCAGCACCAGCGTATCGGCCGGCAGCACCCGCAGCCGGTCCAGCGACGCCAGGTAGAGCGGCAGCGGGTTGCCCTCGGGCTCCAGGTCGATCACGCTGACGTTGGTGGAGATGCGGGGCAGCAGCATGTCGCCCGAGATCAGCACGCCCAGGTCGGGCGAATGCAGGCTGATGTGCTCGGGCGCATGCCCGTAGCCGACCAGGCAGCGCCAGGACCGACTGCCGACATCGACCGCCTGCCCGTCCAGCAGGCGCCGGTACTGGCCCGGCACCTGCGGCACCATGCTGGCGTAGTAGTTGCCGCGCGCGCGCACCTTGGCTTGCGCCGCCGGATCGATCAGGCCATGGCTGGCGAAGAAGGCCGCGGCGGCCTCGCCACCGAAGCCGGTGGTCTGCTGCGACGCCATGCGGGCGGCATTCCAGTCGCTGCCGCTGATCCACAGCCGGCAGGTGCGTCCATCGAGGCTCCAGCGCTGTGTCAGCCAGTGCGCCAGCCCGATGTGGTCGGGATGCATGTGGGTCACGATCAGGCGCAGCACCGGCAGGCCGTCCAGCGCCTCGGCGAAGATGCGCTCCCACGCCGACTGGGTGCTGTCGTTGGTCACGCCGCAGTCGACGATGGTCCAGCCCTCGATGCCGTCCTGGCGGTCGCGCAGCAGCCAGAGGTTGATGTGATCGAGCGCAAACGGCAGGCCCATGCGCACCCAGAGCACCCCGGGGGCCACTTCCAGCAACTGGCCACGCTCGGGCAGGGTGTCACCCAGCGGGTAGCTCAGCTGGTGTTCATTCGGGTTGGCCATGCGCTTCTCCTGCAGCGGAATGCTTAGACTGACGGGACGTTCAACGCAGTTTACCCATGCCCCCCGAAGCCGCTGTCGCCCAGGTTCCACGTGAAACACGCACCTGCACCATCACCGAACTCGCGCAGGAGTTCGACATCACGCCACGGGCCATCCGCTTCTATGAAGACGTCGGCCTGCTCACCCCTTCCCGATCGGGTCGCAACCGGGTGTACAGCCAGAGAGATCGCGTACGCTTGAAACTGACGCTGCGGGGCAAGCGCCTGGGCCTGAGCCTGCTGGCGGTCAAGCAGCTGGTGGACATGTACGAGTCACCGGCCGACACCGAGCCGCAGCTGCGCCGCTTCATCGGCATGCTGCAGGCTCAGCGCCACCAGCTCGAGCAGCAGCTCGAGGACCTGAACCTGACGCTGCACGAGGTCCGCCAGCACGAGGCGAACTGCGAGCGGCTGCTGGCGCAGCGCCTGACGGGCGCCGAACCCCCTGCTCCGATGGCTGATTGACGTTAACGTCAATTTCCAGACCCTTTGACAGCCTGGTGCCATGGTCATGGGTCAGAATTCACGCATGACGACCGAACTTCACGAACTGTTTGAGAGCAACCGCGAGTGGGCCCGCGATGTCGAGGAGCGCACCCCGGGGTTCTTCACCAAGCTGCTGGAGCAGCAATCCCCCCAGTACCTGTGGATCGGCTGTGCCGACAGCCGGGTGCCGGCCAACGAACTGGTGGGCCTGCTGCCCGGTGAGCTCTTCGTCCACCGCAACGTGGCCAACGTGGTGGTGCCGACCGACCTGAACGCCCTGTCGGTGATCCAGTTCGCGGTGGACATGCTGCGCGTGCGCCACATCATCGTGGTCGGGCACTCCAACTGCGGTGGCGTCAAGGCCGCGCTGTCCAATCTGCGCGTCGGGCTGGCCGACAACTGGCTGCGCCATGTGCAGGACGTGCGCAACCGCCACCTGCGTTTCCTCGACGGCCTGCCGGCGCACCTGCGGGTCAATGCGCTGTGCGAACTCAACGTGCTCGACCAGGCGCGCAACGTCTGCCGTACCACCATCGTCGAGGACGCCTGGCAGCGCGGTCAGGACGTGGTCATCCACGGCTGGGTCTACGGCCTGCACAACGGCCTGCTGGAGGACCTCTGCATGACCGTCAGCAGTGCCGACCAGGTGGAGATCGCCTACGAACGCGCGCTCGCGGCCGTGATGGCGCGTTACCACGCCGAAGTGCCGCTGCCTTCGCTGGATCCGCAGATCGCGGACCGGTCGTCGGGCACCGGGCAGCCCTGACGCCCCACCGTCCCCAGGCGCGCCATGCACCCGCAGCAGCTCGATGACGGTCGCGCCTTCGACATCGCCGCGGCCCTGATCGCCGGCTTCAACCGGCACTATCGCCTGTTCCGCGAGACCAGCGCCGCGGCCCGGCAGCGTTTCGAGGCCGCCGACTGGCACGGCCAGCAGCGGGCCCAGCGCGAACGCATCGAGTTCTACGACCTGCGGGTGCAGGAGGCGGTCGAGCGGCTGCAGCACGAGTTCCAGGCCTCGAGCCTGTCCAGCGACACCTGGCACCAGGTCAAGCTGCACTACATCGGCCTGCTGATCGACCACCACCAGCCGGAGCTGGCGGAGACCTTCTTCAACTCGGTCACCACCAAGATCCTGCACCGCAGCTACTTCCACAACGACTTCATCTTCGTGCGGCCGGCGGTCAGCACCGAGTACATCGAGAACGAGGAGCCGGCGGCCACACCGACCTACCGCGCCTACTACCCGACCGAGGAGACGCTGCAGCAGGCCCTCACCCTCACGATCACCCACTTCCAGCTGCAGCGCCCGTTCGACGACCTCGAGCGCGACGTGCACGACGTGCGCAAGGCGGTGCTGCGCCAGCTCGGCGACAGCCAGCTGCGGGCGAACTTCCAGATCCAGGTGCTGGCCTCGCTGTTCTTCCGCAACAAGGGCGCCTACGTGGTGGGCAAGATCGTCAACGGCTACAGCGAGATCCCGTTCGCGCTGCCCATCCTGCACGACCCGCAGGGCCGGCTGGTGATCGACGCGGCGCTGTTCGGCGAAGACGATCTGCAGGGGCTGTTCAGCTTCGCGCGGGCCTATTTCATGGTCGACATGGAGATCCCCTCGGCCTGCGTGCAGTTCCTGCGCTCGATGATGCCGCGCAAGCCGCGCAGCGAGATTTACAACGCGCTGGGCCTGCAGAAGCACGGCAAGAACCTGTTCTACCGCGACTTCCTCTACCACCTGCGCCACAGCAGCGACCGCTTCCGCATCGCCCCGGGCATCAAGGGCATGGTGATGCTGGTGTTCGACCTGCCCAGCTTTCCCTTCGTGTTCAAGTGCATCAAGGACTTCTACCCGCTGCAGAAGGACACGAGCCGCGAGCTCATCCAGGGCAAGTACCTGCTGGTCAAGCAGCACGACCGGGTCGGTCGCATGGCCGACACGCTGGAGTTCAGCAACGTCGCCTTCCCGCGGGCGCGCTTCGACGACGAGGTCATCGCCGAGCTGCGGCACTTCTGCCCCAGCCTGATCGAGGACGACGGCGAGACGCTGGTGATCCGCCACGTCTACATCGAGCGCCGCATGATCCCGCTGAACATCTACCTGCAGGACGCCACGCCCGCCCAGGTCGAGAAGGTGGTGATCGAGTACGGCAACGCGATCAAGGACATGGTGGCGGCCAACATCTTCCCGGGCGACATGCTGTGGAAGAACTTCGGCGTGATGCGCCAGGGCAAGGTGGTCTTCTACGACTACGACGAGATCGAGTACGTCACGGACTGCAACTTCCGCCGCGTGCCGCCCCCGCGCAACGAAGAAGAGGAGATGAGCGGCGAGGTCTGGTATTCGGTCGGCCCCAGGGACGTGTTTCCCGAGACCTTCGGCCCCTTCCTGCTGGGCCATCCGGCGGTGCGGCAGGTGTTCATGAAACACCACGGCGACCTGCTCGAGGCGGACTTCTGGCAGCAGCACCAGCGGCGCATCAACGCCGGCCACGTGCACGACGTCTTTCCCTACGATCCTGAAAAGCGCTTTGCACACCAGCGTGAACGGCGCGTGATGGACGACCTGGCCTCTCCATGATCCCTCTGTCCGAACTGTCGAGCGGCCTGGGGCTGCAGCACCTGGCGCTGTTCTCCGGCACGGTCCTCGTGCTCAACGCGACCCCCGGGGTGGACATGCTCTGCACCCTCTCGCGCACGCTGCAGGGTGGGCCGCGTGCCGGCCTGGCCACGGCCGCGGGCATCGTCGCGGGCTGCCTGGTGCACACGCTGCTGGCCGCCTTCGGGCTGGCCGCGCTGCTGGCGGTGGCCGGCCGGGCCTTCCAGCTGATCAGCTGGGGCGGCGCGGCCTACCTGGCGTGGCTGGGCTGGGGGCTGCTGCGGACGGCCCTGGCGCGTCCGGGGAGGACGGCCGCCGCGACGCCCGCCGGCACCACGAACGCCCGCTCGGGCTGGGCCGATTTCCGCCTCGGGCTGCTGACCAATGTGCTCAACCCGAAGGTCGCGCTGTTCGTGCTGGCCTTCCTGCCGCAGTTCATCCGTGCCGACGCGCCCGACAAGACGCAGGCCTTCCTGGTGCTGGGGATCTGGCTGGTGCTGCAGGGCGCGCTGTTCCTGGCGGTGCTGGTGGCGGCGGTCGCCCGGCTGCGCGGGCTGGGGCGGCGTCCGGGCCTGCAGCGCGGCCTGCAGGCGCTGGGCGGCGGCCTCTTCATGGCGCTGGCCGTGCGACTGGCGCTGAGCGACCTGCCGCGCCCCTGAGCGCTCAGCGGGACGGGGGCAGGTAGAGCTGGTCCGAGTAGGTGGCCAGCCACTGCGGACGGAAGGCCACGAAGATCGACGCCAGCATGCCGCTGAGCACCGCATCACCCCAGGCGGCCAGCCAGCGACCGATCATCTGCTCGGCCGGATCCAGCAGCGGGGACCTGTCACCCCACCACCAGGCCAGCCAGCCCGAGCAGGCGGTGGCCAGCAGGGTCGCGAAGAACCCCCGGCCCAGGATGTAGACGAACAGGTGATGCGGCAGCCAGCGCCGCACCCCGGCCCCCAGCACCATCGCCAGCGTGCCCGGCAGCACGCCGAGCCAGACCATGCGGTGCAGGGCTTCGGCGGCGTCGACATGGGCCACGCCGATCATCATCAGCGTGACGGGCACCAGGCACAGCATCGCCAGCGGCCAGCCGGCCATCAGCACCAGCAGCGACGCGCCCGACAGCGGCTGCAGCACCGCGCTGGCCACCAGCCGGTCGCTGCTCCAGGCCCAGGGCAGCAGCGCACACCACAACAGCCAGGGCCAGGGTGGCCCGGACCAGCCGACCGCACGCCAGGGGCGGCAGGACAGGGCGGCCATCAAGGCGACCGACGCCAGCAGAAGATCAAGCATGCGGCGATGCTAGGGCAGCCGGCCGGCGCCCGCCTGACGGCGCGCAAGCCCGGCGCGTCCCGCGTGGACGGGAAGACGGTCAGGACAGCGGCGTCATGCTCGAGGGCACGCCGGCCGCGGACATCACCACGCCGACCTGCTGGCCCTGGCCTCGTCTCCCCCCGCCGACCGACAGGGGCCGGCCCGCCGGAGGCATCGGCAGGCGGGAAAACTCGTCGCCCAGGCGCACGAGCTCGGCGTTGCCGCTGGCGCGGCACAGGCTGAGCACCGCACGGGCGTATTCGGGCGGCCCCAGCATCAGGTTCATGTCCACGTCCTCTCCCAGCTCGTAGAGCAGGAGGTCGTGGATGCGGCCGGCCAGTCGTTGTCGGTTGCTGTCGATCATGGTGTCGTCTCCCATGACCATGCTCCATGCAGACGCCGTGCCGCACCACCCTCGCAAACGCGCAAATCTGCATCAGCATGTGAGCGAGCGTGAGCGGCATCACGCCGGACGCCCGGTACCAGCATCAGGCATCAGGGTCGGTCCCTAGTCGCGGAAAGGGCGACTGTCAAGTCCCGGCGCATGCCTGCCCCGGTACCGGGCACACGAACCCGTCGCCGATGGGCAGGGATGGTGCATGGATGGCGCGCACTGCACCATCGGGCACCGCGGACAGGGCTCACATCGCCTTGCGCTGGTTGGCAGGCGAGATCTTCAGCGCCTCGCGGTACTTGGCCACCGTGCGGCGCGCGACCTGGATGCCCTGCTCCTCGAGCATGTCGCTGAGCTGGCTGTCCGACAGCGGCTTCTTCGGGTCCTCGGCGGCGACGAACTGCTTGATCAGCGCCCGCACCGCCGTGCTCGACGCGTTGCCGCCGGCATCGGTGTTGAGCGAGCTGCCGAAGAAGTACTTCAGCTCAAAGGTGCCGAACGGCGTGTTCATGTACTTGGCCGTCGTCACGCGCGAGATGGTCGACTCGTGCAGGCCCAGCTCGTCGGCGATCTCGCGCAGCACCAGCGGCTTCATCGCGATCTCGCCGTGCGTGAAGAAGCCCTTCTGGCGCTCGACGATGGCCTGCGAGACGCGCTGGATGGTGTCGAAGCGCTGCAGGATGTTCTTGACGAACCAGCGGGCCTCCTGAAGGCGCGCCGACAGGGACGAACCGGCCTCGTCGGCGCCGTTGCCCGCGCTCTTCTGCTGGCCGCGGTGCTGGCGCAGCACCTGCGCGTACATGTCGTTGATGCGCAGCTTGGGCATCACGTCCGGGTTCAGCACCACGCGCCAGCCGCGCCCCGACTTCTGCACGATCACGTCGGGCACGATGATGTTGGCCTCGGCGCGCGAGAAGCGCCGCCCCGGCTTGGGCTCGAGCGTGACGATCAGGCTCTGCGCGGCGCGGATGAGGTCCTCGCTGGAGGCGGTGGCCGCCACCAGCTTCTTGACGTCACGCCGGCCGAGCAGCTCCAGGTGGCCGTTGCAGATGCGCATGGCCACGGTGCGGGCCTCGCTGCCGGGCAGCTCACGCAGCTGCAGCAGCAGGCACTCGGACAGGTCCCGCGCGCCCACGCCGGTGGGCTCCATGTTCTGCAGCCAGGCCAGCGCGCAGCGCAGCCGGCCGAGCAGATCCTCGCGCAGCAGTTCGACGTCGGGCTCTTGCTCGTCGGCCCAGGCCGCGGCTTCGGCGACGGCGTCCTCCACCATCGCCACCAGTTCCCCCTCGAGGGCCGGCACCGGCTCGTGCACCAGGCTGGCCACCGTCGGGAAGCTGCCCAGCTCCAGGCTGTCGGCCAGGCGATCGGCGATGTCCTCCAGCCGGTCGGCCAAGTAACCGTCCTCGCTGAGCGAATCGATCAGGGCCTCGACCAGCAGCGCGTCGACCGGCTGCAGGTGCAGGCCGCGCAGCTGGGTGCGCAGGTGGTCGGCCAGCGTCAGCGCGACGGTGGAGCGTTCGCTCCAGTCGGTGTCGTCGTCGTCGAGGGCGCCGTTGCGCACGCCCGGGGACTCGGCGATGCCGTCGAAATCGTCCCGCTCGGTGCCGTTTTCCCAGTCGTCACGCTCGGTCGCGCCAAACTCCATCTGGTCGACGGCCACGTCCGGCTCGGCCGGGGTGTCCGAAGGACTGGAGCCGGTTTCCGCGCCATCCCAGGCCTCCTCGGAGGCGCTGGTCCGATCGGGCGCCGGCGCTTCCAGCGCGGTGCGATCGGGCAGGGGCATGTCGTCGTCGGTCTCGAGGAACGGGTTCTGCTCGAGCATCTGCTCGACTTCCTGATGCAACTCGAGCGTCGAGAGCTGCAAGAGCCTGATCGATTGCTGCAGCTGGGGCGTGAGCGCCAGGTGCTGCGAGAGGCGGACCTGCAAGGACGGTTTCACGGATCAGCCTTTGTTCACATGCGGAAGTTCTCGCCCAGATAGACCTTGCGAACATCCGGGTTCTCGACGATTTCGGCCGGCGTGCCTTCGTACAGCACCCGACCCTCACTGATGATGTAGGCCCGGTCGCAGATGCCGAGCGTCTCGCGCACGTTGTGGTCGGTGATCAGCACCCCGATGCCACGGGCCTTGAGGAATTCGATGATGCGCTGGATCTCGATCACCGCGATCGGATCGACGCCGGCAAACGGCTCGTCGAGCAGGATGAAGCGTGGCTGGGTCGCCAGCGCACGGGCGATCTCGACCCGGCGGCGCTCGCCACCGGACAGCGCCGGGGCGGGGCTGTCGCGCAGCTTGCCGATCGACAGATCGCTCAGCAGGCCGTCGAGCAGCTGCTCGATGCGGTCCTTGCGCAGCGCCCGCCCCTGCTCGTCGACCTGCAGCTCGAGCACGGCGCGGATGTTCTCCTCGACGGTCAGGCGGCGGAAGATCGAGGCCTCCTGCGGCAGGTAGGACAGCCCGAGGCGGGCACGCTCGTGGATCGGCAGGCGCTCGATCGCCGCCCCGTCGATGCGGATGCGGCCGGCATCGGCTCGCACCAGGCCGACCAGCATGTAGAAGCTGGTCGTCTTGCCCGCGCCGTTCGGGCCGAGCAGGCCGACCACCTCGCCGCTGTGCACCGACAGGTGCACCTCCTTGACGACCTTGCGTGCGCCGTAGCTCTTCTGCAGGCCTTCGGCTTCCAGCACGCTCATCGGGCGCCTCCCGCCGGCGCCGAGGCCGCATCGGACGCAGCCCGCGGGGTCACCACCGCCCGCACCCGTCCCGGCACGGCGCCGGTCGCGCCCAGCACCTCGACGACGTCACGCTGGCGGTCGTAGGTGATCTGGTCGCCGCTGACCTGGTCGGCCAGCTTGCCGTCGCGGTAGACCCGTACGCGGGCGGCCTCGATGAAGCGCACGGTCTCGGAGGCCGCGTCGTATTCGATGCGCCGGGCGTCACCCTCGATCACCTCGTCGGGGCCGACGCGCTTCTGGCGGAAGGTCGCCGGCTGGGCGGCCGTGCCCAGCGCGGTGGCCAGCGCCCCCCGGGGTCCTTCGCGCATCTCGACCTCGCCGGCCTTGAGCACCAGCGAGCCGCGCGTGATCTCGACCCCGCCGGTGAGCTGGCGGGTGCGGCGCTTGCCGTCGATCTTCATCTGGCCGGCATCCACCGTCAGCGGTTCATCCCGGTCGGCCGCCCGGGCAGGCAGGCCGATCGAGACCATCAAGGCCAGGGCGAGGAGAGCGTTGGGCAGCGGACGCATTGCGGCATGAATTTTGCATTGATTGTAGCCACGAAGCATAAAGGCTCACGACCTTCGCCGCGAGCCTTTATCTGCCTGTGGTCTCGATGACACGTCCGTGTCCGCCAGGACACGGCACGCGCCCGCGGGGATCAGGTGCCCTTGCGCGCGCGCAGGATCAGCTGGTCTACCAGCTGCAGCGCCCGGCCGTGGCCGACGGCTTCGGGCGCGTTGTCGCCACCCGCCAGCGCGGGCGAGGTGTAGAAGCGGCCGTGCACGCCCAGCGCCGGCACGCCCTCGATCTTGTAGGCCTCGGCCAGCTTGCTGCTCTGGCGCACCCGGTTGGCCATGCCAAAGGAGTTGAAGATCTCCTTGAACTTCGCCTCGTCGACGCCGTTGGCCACGGCCCAGGCGATGATGGCCTCGGGCCGGTCCAGGCGCTCGCCCTCGACATGGATGCGATGGAAGACCTTGCGCTGCAGGCTGTCCATCAGGCCCATCGTCTCCAGCGTCAGCGCCAGGCGCTGCTGCGGCTCGAAACTCGGCCGGAAGCCCACATGCACGCGGCGGAACACCACGTCGGCCGGCAGCTTCTTGACCCAGGCCTCCAGCGTCGGCTCGAACGCGTTGCAGTGCGGGCAGCCGTACCAGAAGAACTCGACCACCTCGATCTTGCCGGCCGGCACCGACACCGCCACCGACTGCGGCAGGCGCACGTAGTGGCGCCCCTCCTGGAAAACAGCCTGCGCCGACGCGGCACCTGCTGCACCACCCGCCACCAGCAGCGCACTGCCCTGCGCGATGAATGCGCGACGATCCATGACCAGTCCTTTCAGATTCACTTGGCGACGCGCACCAGCGCGGATTCGCCATAACCAGCCCCTGCCGCCTCTTCCTTGGCCTTCTCGGCGTCGGACTGCGTGTCGAAGGGCCCCAGACGTACCCGGTAGATGATCCGTCCGCTCTGTTCGCGTTCCGTGATTCTGGCGGTCAGGCCGCTGATGGCGAGCTTGGCACGCTGCTGCTCGGCATCCTCGGTGCGTGTGTAGGCACCAACTTGCACGTAGAACTGCGTGCCTTCAGCACTGCCCGAACGAGCGGCGGACGATGCCGCCGACGCGGCGGCCGCCGGACGGGGTGCGGCGACCACGGCCGACGGCGTGGCCGCCGGTGCGGGTGCCGCCGCCGGCGGCTGGGCCGCACCGGACTGCACCACCCCGCTGGCGACCCCGGCGGGCGCACGGGCGGGGTTCTTGCCGTACAGCGGTGCGTTCGGGTCCCAGTTGCGGTTGCGCTCGGTCTCGGCCGCGTCCTGCTCCTGGGTGCGCTGGGGCACCTTGTCCACGAACGGCACCGGTGCCTTCGTCACGTACAGGGCCACCGCCAGGGCGACCGCCAGCCCGACCAGCAGGCCCACGACCATGCCCAGGCCGAAGCCGCCCCGCTGACGCTTCATGCTTGTCGCCATCACCCATCACTCCTCTGGAGGTTCGTCAGATCACATGCGATCGGGCGCACCGACGCCGAGCACCGCCAGCGCATTGCGCAGCACCTGGGCGGTGGCCGCCAGCAGCGCCATGCGGGCACGCATCAGCGCGGCGTCGTCGACCAGGAAACGCACGGCCGCGTAGTAGCCGTGATAGAGCGCGGCGAGGTCACGCAGGTAGAACGCGACATCGTGCGGCGCCAGGTCACCGGCGGCACGCGTCAGCATCTCGGGGTAGTCCGACAGCTTGTTCATCAGCGTGGCCTCGGTCGGCTCGACCAGCAGGCTCAGGTCGGCCGCGCCCAGGTCGGCCAGCACGCCACCGTGCTGCTCGACGTACTTCGCCAGCACCGAGCGGATGCGCGCATGCGCATACTGCACGTAGATCACCGGGTTCTCGTCGTCCTCCTTCAGCGCCAGATCGACGTCGAAGACGAACTCGGTATCGGCCTTGCGGCTGATCAGGAAGAAGCGCACCGCATCGCGGCTGGTCCAGTCGATCAGGTCGCGCAGCGTCACGTAGCTGCCGGCACGCTTGGAGATCTTGACCTCCTCGCCGCCGCGCATCACTGTGACCATCTTGTGCAGCACGTAGTCGGGCCAGCCCAGCGGGATGCCCACGCCTGCGGCCTGCAGGCCCGCGCGCACCCGGGCGATCGTGCCGTGGTGGTCGCTGCCCTGCACGTTGACGACCTTGTCGAAGCCCCGCTGCCACTTGTCGATGTGGTAGGCCACGTCCGGCACGAAGTAGGTGAACGTGCCGTCGGACTTGCGCATCACACGGTCCTTGTCGTCACCGTAGTCGGTCGAGCGCAGCCAGAGCGCGCCACCCTCCTCGAAGGTCTTGCCCGCGTCGCTGAGTTTCTGCACCGCCGCGGCGACCTGGCCGCTGCTGTAGAGGCCGGACTCGAGGAAGTAGTGATCGAAGCGCACGCCGAAGGCCTGCAGGTCCAGGTCCTGCTCGTGGCGCAGGTAGGCCACGGCGAACTGGCGGATGCCGTCGAGGTCGTCCGGGTCGCCCGAGGCGGTGAACTCGCGGTCGTCGGCCTTGACCGTCTCGCGCGCCAGGAAACCGCGGGCGATGTCGGCGATGTAGTCGCCGTTGTAGGCCGACTCCGGCCAGCCGGCGTCGCCGGGCTTGAGGCCCTTGATGCGGCACTGCGTCGACGTGGCCAGCGTGCCGATCTGCACCCCCGCGTCGTTGTAGTAGAACTCGCGGTGCACGTCCCAGCCCTGCGTGGCGTAGAGGTTGCACAGCGCATCGCCCAGTGCCGCCTGGCGGCCGTGGCCCACGTGCAGCGGCCCGGTCGGGTTGGCCGAGACGAACTCGACCATCGCGCGCCGGCCCTGGGCCGGCTGGCTGCCGTAGCGCTCGCCGGCACCCAGCACCGCCGAGACGATCTGCTGGCGCGCGGCGGGCTTGAGCTTCAGGTTGATGAAGCCCGGCCCGGCGATGTCCATCGACTCGACCCAGCGCTGCACCGCCGCCTGCTGCTGCAGGGCGGTGACCAGCGCCTGGGCGAGCTCGCGCGGGTTCTTGCGCAGCGGCCGGGCCAGCTGCATGGCCAGGGTGCAGGCAAGGTCGCCATGGGCGGCCTGCTTGGGGCTTTCGAAGGCGGGAGCGACCTGCGACTCGGGCGCCACCTGTGCCACCGCGTCCCTCAGGGCGAGCAGCAAGTCATCTTTGGCTTGGATCATGCGCGGATTCTACGGTTGGGGCTCCCGGCGGCATTACGCACTTGCCGCTGCCGGCCGCGAGTGAAAAGATCGGGCAGTGATCATGCCCACCTCTTCCTCCAGCCCACCCTCGGGTGCCATGCCGCTGCGCATCGGCAAGTACCGCATCATGCGCCGCATCGGCGAGGGCACGACCAGCGAAGTCTTCCTGGGCCATGACGAGTTCAACGACCGGCCGGTCGCGGTCAAGCGGGTGCGCGGCAGCATGCTGCGCGACGCCACCGACGGGCATGTGTTCTCGCGCTTCTTCGCCTCCGAGGCCGCGCTGGCCGGCCGGCTGCACCACCCCAACGTGGTCGACATCTACGATGCCGTGCCCGACCCGGTCGAGCCTTACCTGGTCATGGAGTACGTGCCGGGCACGACGCTGCGGGCCTACTGCCAGCCCGACCACCTGCTGCCGCTGGAGCAGATCGTCGAAATCGGCTTCAAGTGCGCGATGGCGCTGGGCTACTGCTACCGCCAGGGCCTGATCCACCGCGACGTCAAGCCCGCCAACATCTTTGCCGTCGAGGCCCAGGGGGTCGTGACCGACGTGAAGATCGGCGACTTCGGCAGCGCGCTGAACCTGACCTCCGAGGCCACCCAGGTGCACCGGGTCGGCTCGCTGGCCTACATGTCGCCCGAGCAGCTCGACGGCAGCGAGCTCGACGCGCGCGCCGACATCTACTCGCTGGGCGCGCTGCTCTACCACCTGATCGCAGGCCAGCCCCCGTTCGACGGCGTCAGCCAGGCCACGCTGATGCACCAGATCTGCCACGCCCACCCGCCGTCGCTGGTCAACCTGCGCACCGGCGTGACCCCGGCGCTCGACCAGGTGGTGCAGCGCTGCCTGGCCAAGCAGGCCGGTGACCGCTACGCGACCTGGGACGAGGTCGGCGAAGCGCTGTCGCAGCTGGTCAGCCTGCACCACGTGCCCCGCGGCGCGCTGCAGGGCGTGCTCGACTCGGAGCGCTTCACGCTGCTGCGCACGCTGGACTTCTTCACCCAGTTCGGCGACGTGGCGCTCTGGGAGGTCGTGCACCGGGCGCGCTGGCAGCGCTTCCCGGTCGGCCACCCGCTCTACAGCCGCGGCGACGAGGGCCGCACCTTCCACATCATCGCCGCCGGGGCGGTCGAGGTCTACCGCGAGGGCCGGCGCGTGGCCCAGCTCGGCAGCGGCACCTCGGTGGGCGAGATGGCCTACCTCGCGCCCAGCCCGGAACTGCGCCAGCACAGCGCCGACATCGTCGTGACCGAGGCCAGCACGACCATCTCCTTCACGCCCGACACGCTGGCGCGGCTGAGCCCGAACTCGCGCCACCTCTTCGACGAGGCCTTCATCCGGGTGCTGGTGCGGCGCCTGCACGCCGCCCACGAATCGCTCGCCCACCCGCGACGCATCCTCTGACGCCACGGTACCTGTGCGTCCATGTGCCGATCCACGCGCTTGCCTGCCGGCGCCGACCGCGCTCCAATGCGCGGGCAGCAGCACGCTGCAGATCACATCGTGGAAGAGGAAACCGACATGAAGACCATCATCACCATCGCCGCTCTCGCCCTGGCCAGCCTGGGCCAGGTCGCCTACGCCGCCGACGCCACCTGCGCCGAGAAGGCCGCCGAGAAGAAGCTGGCCGGCGCGGCCAAGAACAGCTTCGTCAAGAAGTGCGAGAAGGACAGCGGCGCGGCCGCCGTGCCCCCCGCCCAGGCCGCCTGCGACATGAAGGCCGCGGAGAAGAAGCTGGCCGGCGCGGCCAAGAACAGTTTCGTCAAGAAGTGCGTGGCCGACGCCGCCAAGTGAATCCGCCGGCCTGCAGGGCCTGAAGGTGGGCGGCCGTCGGCCGCTCTTCGTATGATGGCCCCATGAGCCATCTCTACCTCTGGGTCAAGGCCCTGCACATCATCTTCGTGGCCAGCTGGTTCGCGGGGCTGTTCTACCAGCCCCGCCTCTTCGTGAACCTGGCCATGGTGCCCTCCGACAGCCAGGCCGAACGCGAGCGGCTGCTGCTGATGGCCGACAAGCTGCAACGCTTCGCGACCCTGCTGATGGTCGTGGCGCTGGTCACCGGGCTGGTGCTGTGGCTGGGCTTCGGGCTGTGGCGCGGGCCTGGCAACGGCTGGCTGCATGCCAAGCTGACGCTGGTGCTGGCCGTCATCGGCTATCACCACTGGAACCGCCGCATCCTGCGCTCCTTCGAGGCGCGCGAGAACCGCCGCAGCCACCGCTGGTTCCGCGTCTACAACGAGTGCTCGGTGCTGCTGTTCGCCGCCATCGTCGTGCTGGTGGTGGTCAAGCCCTTCTGAGCCACCACCGCGGTCGCCGATCATGTCCTCACGCTCGTCCGCCTGGCCGCTGGCCGGGATCTGGGCTGCGCTGATCGTCTATGCCAGCCTGCATCCCTTTGCCGGCTGGCGCTGGCCGGCCGTGCTCGACACCGCCGGCTGGACGGCGCTGGTGTGGCCGCCGATGCCGCACTACTCGTCGCCCTTCGACCTGGGATCCAACTACCTGGGCTACCTGCCGATCGGACTGCTGCTGGCGATCGGCTTCCTGCGCGCGGACTGGCGGCCCTGGCTGGCGGGGCTGAGCGCCCTGCTGCTGGCCGGCCTGTTGTCCTGGAGCATGGAGACGCTGCAGCACCTGCTGCCCCGGCGTTATCCGTCGCGCATCGACCTGGCGATGAACAGCGCCGGCGCCGGCACCGGCGCCTTGCTGGCGCTGGCGGCCGCCCGGCTGGGCTGGCTGCGCCACTGGCAGCAGCTGCGTGACCAGTGGTTCGTGCCCCACGGCACCGCCGGGCTGGCCCTGCTGCTCTCGTGGCCGGTCGGGCTGCTGTTTCCCCCGCCGCTGCCGCTGGCGCTGGGACAGGGCCTGGGCCGCCTGATGGAGGCCATCACCGACACGCTGGCCGACTCGACGCTGGCCATCTGGCTGCCGCTGCCCACGCCGCACGGCCAGCTCGCCCCGCTGCTGGAGCTGATCTCGACCACGCTCGGCGCGCTGGCGCCCTGCTTCGTGGCCTACATCATGTCGCGGCGGCCACGCCACCGCATCGTGCTGATGCTGGGCTCGCTGGGCCTGGGGCTGGTGGCCACCACGCTGTCGACCGCGCTGAACTTCTCGCCCGAATACGCGCTGGCCTGGCTGACCCCGCCCACCCGACCGGCCCTGGCCACCGCGCTGGTGCTGGGCGTGGCCATGGCCTGGCTGCCGCGCCGGGCGGTGGCCGCGATCGGCCTGCTGGCGATCAACTCGCTGATCGCGCTGGTCAGCCAGATCGCGCCCGACCCCTATTTCGCCGACAGCCTGCAGGGCTGGGAGCAGGGCCGTTTCATCCGTTTCCACGGCCTGGCGCAGTGGGTGGGCTGGCTGTGGCCCTTCGCCGCGATGACCTTTCTGCTGGCGCATCTGATCGACGTTCCGGCCCCGGCCCGGCGGGCCGACACCCCTCGCACTCCTACAATCGACCCATGAGCAGTTACTTCCAGCGCCACATCTTCTTCTGCCTCAACCAGCGCCCGTCCGGCGAGGACTGCTGCGCCAACCATGGCGCCCAGGAGGCCTTCGAGCACTGCAAGGCCACCGTCAAGAAGGCGGGGCTGGCCGGTCCGGGCCAGGTGCGGGTGAACAAGGCCGGCTGCCTGGACCGCTGCGCCGGCGGCCCGGTGGCGGTGGTCTACCCCGACGCGGTCTGGTACACCTTCGTGGACAAGACCGACATCGAGGAGATCGTCGAATCGCACCTGCGCAACGGCCAGGTGGTCGAGCGCCTGCGGCTGGCCGACGACGTCGGCCGCTGAGCACCCCGGAGCTGTCCCGATGAACTCGCAGACCCGGCGCCTGCTGATCGACGGCCCCGTCGGCCGCATCGACTGCACGATCGACGAGCCCGCCGCCGCGCTGCGCGGCGTGGTCGTGATCGCCCACCCGCACCCGCTGTTCGGCGGCACGCTGGACAACAAGGTGGTGCAGACCATCGCACGCGCCTTCGTCCAGATGGGCTACCGCGCGGTGCGCTTCAACTTCCGCGGCGTCGGTGCCACCGAAGGCAGCCATGACGAGGGCCGGGGCGAAAGCGACGACCTGCTGGCCGTCATCGCCGCCTTCCGCCTGCCCGACCTGCCGCTGGCGCTGGCCGGCTTTTCCTTCGGCGCCTACGTCACCACGCTCGCGGCGGCCCGGCTGGACGAGTCCGGACGGCCTGAACGCCTGGCGCTGATCGGCCCCTCGACCCAGCGCGCGCTGCCGGCGGACGTGCCGGCCGACACGCTGGTCATCCACGGCGAGAGCGACGATGTCGTGCCGCTGTCGGCCACGCTCGACTGGGCCCGGCCGCAGCAGCTGCCGGTCATCGTCATGCCCGGCGTGGGTCACTTCTTCCATGGCCAACTGCCCCGGCTGCGCGACCTGATCGTGCGCAGCTGGCACTGAGACACGGGCTTCATGCCCTCACGACCCGAATCCCGATGAAATCACTGCACGCCTTGCTGGCCCTGTGCCTCGCACTGCCTTCGACGGCCCTGCTGGCCCAGACCCCCGCCCCCGACATCGCCGCCAAGGCCTATGTGCTGGTCGACGTGACCGCCAACCAGACCCTGGCCGAGCGTGAGGCCGACACCCCCGTGGAGCCGGCCTCGCTGACCAAGCTGATGGCCGCCTACCTGGTGTTCCAGGCGCTGCAGCAGAAGAAGCTGACGCTGGACCAGGAGCTGACCGTGTCCGAGCGCGCCTGGCGCACCGGCATGACCGACGCCTCGCGCATGTACATCCAGATCGGCACCAAGGTGAAGGTCGAGGACCTGATCAAGGGCATGATCGTGCAGAGCGGCAACGACGCCACCGTGCTGCTGGCCGAAGCGGTGGGTGGCACGCTCGAGAACTTCGTCGCGATGATGAACCGCCAGACCCAGGCCTTCGGCCTGAAGGTCACGCAGTTCAAGAACCCCGACGGCCTGCCCGCGCCGGGCCACATCAGCACCGCCCGCGAGCTGGGCATCATCGCCTCGCGCCTGCTGCGCGACTTTCCGGGCGAGGTGAAGTACTACTCGATCAAGGACTTCACTTACAACAAGATCACCCAGACCAACCGCAACCTGCTGCTGTGGCGTGACCCGAGCGTCGACGGCCTGAAGACCGGCTACACCGACGCGGCGGGCTACTGCCTGATCGCCACCGCCAAGCGGGATCTGCCGGCCGGCCAGCGCCGCCTGCTGACCGTCGTGGTGGGCGCGAACTCCAAGGAAGCACGTGCCACCGAGAGCCAGAAGCTGCTGAACTGGGGCTACAGCGCCTGGGACACGGTCAAGCTCTACGACGCCAGGCAGACCATCACCACCGCCCCGGTGTGGAAAGGCACGAGCAACACCGCCAAGCTGGGCCTGAACCAGCCGCTGTTCATCACGATCCCGCGGGGCGAGGCCGCCCAGCTCAAGCCGCAGCTGACCCGCACCGATCCGCTGATGGCGCCGATCACGGTGGGCCAGCAGATCGGCACGCTCAAGGTGATGTCGGGCAGCAAGGTGGTCGCGCAGGTGCCGGTGACGGTGACCGAAGAAGTCCCTGCTGCCGGCATCTTCGGCCGGGCGTGGGACAGTCTGCGCCTGATGATCAAGTGATGCGGATCGACACCGCGACGACCATGATGATGAAAGAGATCCCGCCCGAACAGTCCCTGATCACCTACCCCTGCGAGTTCCCGATCAAGGTCATGGGCGCGCAGGTGGACGGTTTCAAGGAAGCGATCACCGCGGTGGTGCTGCAGTTCGATCCCGGCTTCGATGCCGGGACCATCGAGCAGCGCCCCAGCAAGAGCGGCAACTACCTGGGGCTGACGGTCACGGTCACGGCCACCAGCCGGGAGCAGCTCGACGAGCTCTACCGCACGCTGACCACCCACCCGATGGTCAAGATCGTGCTGTGAGGCCGCTCAGCCTTCCATGAACCAGGTCAGGATGGTCTTGGCGATGAAGCCGACCATCCCGAAGGACAGCACGACGAACAGGACGAAGGTCCCGAAGCGCCCGGCCTTCGACTCGCGCGCCAGCTGCGCGATGATGAAGAGCATGTAGAGGATGAAGGCCCCCACCCCGAAGGTGAGTCCGAACTGGGCCAGTTGCTCTTCAGAATAACCAAACATGGTGCGCCGGGATCAGGGTTAACGCTCGCCAGGGGCGAACCCACGATCATATGCGGCCTGCCGCCGCCCGTGTGATGCGGCGTCGCCACGCCGGATCAGCGCTCGCCGGCCGGCAGGCAGTCCCGGTAGGCATACCAGGTGGCGTGACCCAGCATCGGGATCACGAACACCAGGCCCAGCAGCAGCGAGCACAGGCCCAGCAGCGTGAAACCGAGCACCACGGCCGCCCACACGCCCATCGGCACGGGGTTCTCGAGCACAGTGCGCCAGCTGGTCAGCACCGCCTCGAGCAGGCCGATCCGGCGATCGATCAGCAGGGGAATGGCCACCACGCTGGAGGCGAACACCGGCGCGGCCAGCAGCCCGCCCAGCATCAGCCAGGCCTCGAACAGCCAGCCGGAGGACTCCGACACGATCAGCCGCAGGAAATCGGCCGGCGTGACGACCGGCGTGGGCGCGAACAGCGTGATCAGCGCCGCCGAGGTCAGCACCCAGCCGGTGCCGGCCAGTGCCAGCAGGAGCCCGAAACCGACCAGGCGACGATCCAGCGAGCTCCAGACCCGCCAGACCGAGGACCAGCCGGCGGGCTCGCCCCGCTCGAGATCGCGGCTGATCGCGTACAGGCCGGTCGCCAGGATGGGGGCCACCAGCAGGAAACCCGACAGCGCACCGGCCAGCAGCCAGAAACGCTGCCAGGCCACGGCCACCACGACCCAGCCGAACAGGGCCAGCACCGCGCCGTGGGCAAAACTCGCCGCGGGCGCCCGGCGGATGTCGTGCCAGGCACGCTCCAGCCAGGTCAGGGGTTGGAGGGTGCGCAGCGTACGCACCCTTCCGGACGGAAAGGACGCAACAGCCAGAGTGGTCATATCGGCACCTTGCAACAGCGCTTGCGGTCGGGATGGCCGCAACCGGGGATCGACAGGGATGATGCTATCGGGGTGCATCGTTCCCCGATACTCGCACTCGCCCGGAGTCCCTGCTGCGCCCGAGGTGGCGCCGCGGCGATTCAAGCGTGGCCGGACGCCGGCCGATAAAGCCGTCACCCCCATCCGTCGCCCCACTGGAGAACCTGCATGACGCTGCCATCCGGGCTGGCCTGGCCCGACCCCGAGGCCTGGGCGGAGGCACTGGCCGCCGCACCGATCCCCATCATGCAGGCCACGGCCGACGAGCTGGCGCTGCTGGCCGCCATCGAGGCCCGGCGGGGCGATGTCGACGCCCGCACGATCGCCCAGGTCGTCGCCGACGATCCGCTGATGATGGCGCGGGTGCTGGGCGAGGCGGCCCGGCTGCGCCACACCCGCCAGGTCAGCGACACCGAGACCGTGACCGCCGCGGTGGTGATGATGGGCATGAGCCGCTTCTTCGCCAGCCTGGACGGGCTGCTCACCGTCGAGCGGCAGCTGGCCGCCCACCCTGCCGCGCTGGCCCGCCTGCAGCACCTCGTGCGCCGCGCCCACCGCAGTGCCAGCCTGGCGGCCGGCCTCGCGGTCCACCGCGGCGACGATGACGCCGAGGCGATGCAGGAGGCCACGCTGATGCAGGACCTGGGCATGATGCTGCTGTGCTGCCACGCCCCGGACTTCGTCGAGGCCACGCTGTCCGGCCGGCCGGACCTGGACACCGAGACGATGGCGCTGAGCCTGGCGCTGATGCGCCGTGCCTGCTTGCCCGAGGTGCTGATCCGGCTCAGCGATGACCAAGCCCCGGACCATGCGCTGATCCAGCCGCAGCGCCAGGTCGTGAAGCTCAGCCGGGAACTGGCGCGCCTGACCGAGACCGGCTGGCCCGGCTTCGACCCGCTGCGGGTCGGCCCCTCAGCCGAGCAGGCCGATGCCGGAGTCGACCCCTACCACGCCCGGCTGCTGCCCCTGCTCGGCCCGCTGACGGGCCTGTCGCCCCTCGCCACCGATCGCCTGCTGCGCACCCTCGACCTCTGATGCGGCCGGCGCCTGCCGCAGCAGCGCCAGCACCTGTTGCCAGACGAGCGGATCGAAGACCATCTCCAGGTGCGCCCGGCCCGGCAGCGGCAGCGCCGCCGCACCATCGAGCGTGGCCTGCAGCGGCGGAAAGACGACGTTGTCGCAGTGGCTGTAGACGCAGGTGAAGCGGGCACGCCAGGCCGGCGTCTCCGCCGCGGCCAGCGCCTGCAGCCAGGCGCTGCGCTGACGCATCTGGCGGGCATTGGTGGTCAGGCCCGCACGCGCCAGCACCGTCCCGCGATGGGGAGTGCCCAGCGTCAGCACCGCGGCGACGCGTGCGGTGACGGCCTGCGCGCCCTGCCCCTGCACCCGTTGCGCCCAGCGCCACCAGGCCCGCACGGCCAGTCCACCCATGCTGTGCGCCACGACCACCGGCGCCCGCCCCGTGGCGCGGTGGAGCTCGCGCAGGCCCTGCTCGATCAGGGGAGCGTAGTGCTCGATCGAGCCGAACATCGGCAGCAGGTCGACGCAGACATAAGGGATGCCGGCCCGATCCAGCTCCGCCTGCCAGGGCTGCCACATGCCACGCCCGCAGGTGTAACCGTGCACCAGCAGCACCCCGCGCGAACCGCCACGGCCCGGCCGACCTTGCGGTCGATCCGGGAAACGGGCCTCGGCCCAGGGCTGGACCCAGCCGAACAGGCGATAGCACCAGCCGATCTCGGCGCCACAGGCCCGCAGCCAGGCCCGCCAGCCCGCCCGCGGACTCGTGTCGCCGGCATGGAACAGCGCGGACATCAGGCACTCGAGCGCCACGGCCAGCGCAGGCAGCAGGACCGGCAGCAGCACGCCCCCCAGCACCCAGCCCCAGGCCCCGCGCGACGCCTGCAGCAGCCCCCACGCCAGCACCAGGCCCGCGACGAGAACCTGCACCCACCGGTGACGTCGGGCGACGCCGCCCGCTGAAAAGACCTTCATCGTTCCTCCCTGTCCCGACCTCGGCACCAAGGGCAAGCCCCAAGCCGCTCGTGCGCCAGCAGGATGATTATTCATGCCATGAACATCCACCTGCCTCCCCCCCGACCCTGGCTGGCCAGCTACCAGCCGGGCGTGCCCGAGGACATCGATCCTTCGACTTGTCCGACGCTGGTCGACCTGCTCGAGACGGCCTTCCAGCAGCACGCCGACCGCGACTTCGCCCTGTTCATGGACGAGCCGATCGGTTTTGCCGAGGTCGACCGCCAGTCGCGTGACCTCGGCGCCTTCCTGCAGGGACTGGGACTCGCCCCGGGCGCCCGGGTCGCGCTGATGATGCCCAACATCCCGCCTTACCTGGTGGCGATCGCGGCGGTGCTGCGTGCGGGCTGCACCGTGGTCAACGTCAATCCGCTCTACACCCCGAGGGAGCTGCAGCACCAGCTCGAGGACAGCGGCGCCGAAGTCATCGTGCTGCTCGAGAACTTCGCCCACACCCTCGAGCAGGTGCTCGAACGCACGCCGGTGCGCCACGTCGTGCTGGTCGCGATGGGGGACATGCTGCGCCCGGTCAAGCGGCTGCTGGTCAACCTGGTGGTGCGCCACGTGCGCAAGCTGGTGCCGCCCTTCCGGCTGCCGCGCACCTACGGCCGCACTGTCACCCGCTACGGCGAGGCGCTGCGCCAGGGCCGCCACCAGCACCTCGCGCACCGCCCGGCCCGCCCGGACGACATCGCCTTCCTGCAGTACACCGGTGGCACCACCGGCGTGGCCAAGGGCGCGATGCTGCAGCATCGCCACGTCGTGGCCAACATCCTGCAGACCGAAGCCTGGTTCCGGCCGACGCTGCTGCGCCTGGGCCCGCGCCAGCTGACCGCCGTCTGCGCGCTGCCGCTATATCACATCTTCGCGCTGACGGTGTCCTACTTCATGAGCGCCCGGCTGGGCAGCCGGATGATCCTGATCCCCAATCCGCGGGACCTGCCGGCGCTGATCCAGGCCATCGGCCGGCACAGGATCCACCTGTTTCCCGCCGTCAACACCCTCTACAACGCACTGGCCAACCACCCGGACTTCGCGCGGCTGGACTTCTCCGAGCTGGTCGTCAGCAACGGCGGGGGCATGGCCGTCCAGAAAGCCACCGCCGATCGCTGGCTGGCCATCACCGGCTGCCCGATCGCCGAAGGCTACGGGCTCTCGGAAACCTCGCCGGTCGTGACCGCCAACCGGCTGGACGTGCCGGCCTACACCGGCAGCATCGGCCTGCCGCTGCCCGGCACCGACGTGAGCATCCGCGACGACGACGGGCGGGAACTGCCACCGGGTCAGCCCGGGGAGATCTGCATCCGCGGCCCGCAGGTGATGGCGGGCTACTGGAACCGGCCCGAGGAAACGGCCGAGGCGATGACCGCCGACGGCTACTTCCGCTCCGGTGACATCGGCACCATGGACGAGCAGGGCCAGTTCCGGATCGTCGACCGCAAGAAGGACATGATCCTGGTCTCGGGCTTCAACGTGTACCCGACCGAGATCGAGCAGGTGGTGAACCAGCATCCCGGCGTGCTCGAGTGTGCGGTGGTCGGCATCCCCGATGAGCACACCGGCGAAGCGGTCAAGCTGTTCGTGGTGCGCAAGGATCCGTCGCTGGACGAGCCGACGCTGCGCCGGCACTGCCAGGAACAGCTCACCGGCTACAAGCGGCCGCGCCACATCGAATTCCGCACCGAACTGCCCAAGTCGACTGTGGGCAAGATCCTGCGCCGCGAGCTTCGCCCGTCCTGAGTGGACAAGATATCAACAGCGCGAGGATGTGGACAAGTTCATCCGGATCATCTTGTCACCACACTTGTCCACATGTGGACAAGCGCCTATTTCCTCTATGAAGAAGCAGGCCCTGTGGACAAGATTTCATCTTACTTGTCCACAGACCGGATGCATCGGCTGTCCCGCGAAGGCCGAAGGTTCTCCACAAAACTGTCCACAGCCTGTGGATCACAGATTGCCGCGACATTTCGGCGCCCCGCAGCGGCAGGCCAGCTGCCCCTCGTGGTGGGTCTCGCCGTAGTCGCAGGTGATCTCGTCGCCGGTGTCGATGTCACGCATCGCATAGATCTCGACCCGTCCCTGACGGATGCGCAGCACCGCATTGGGACAGCAGGAATGGTTCGTGAACCGCAGCGGATCGGCTGAATTGGAGGCATCGATCGCTCTTCGTGGAGAAACCTCCACGATCATGATGCGATCCAGCTTCTTCGCCCGCTCCCAGGCCTCGTAGACGCTGATCGTCTCGCCCCGGATCTCGCCGATCTTGCGGCGTGCCGGGATGGGCTCGGCCGCAAACGCCCCCATCCCGTCGATGCGGCTGGGGGCGTTGAGCACGGCAAATTTCTGCGGATTGGCGGGAGTTCCCAAGACAGCCTCGTGACAAGAGTTGCCTCATGGTCGGAGTGCGTCCAGGAGGTGTCAAGTGACAACTCTGTGGACAGTTCAGGAACAAGCGGCTGGATATCCACAGGCCTGGCGCCCGGGGATCAAGTTGTTGTCATTTCATCCTATGAAAAAACAGGGTGCAACCCACACAGTTGATAACTTCTCAAGTCATTGATTTAAAAAATGAAAAGTGACTTGTCCACAGAAACAGGCGACCTCTACTACGACTACCAATTCAAGAATTTAAGAAATACCTGTTGATAGAACGGAAGTGCACGGCACAAAAAAAACCGGAACTGAGGTCAGGGGCAGACAGCTGCAGGCACATCCCCCGGGCTTTCCGGCAAGATGGCTGGAGGTCTTGAGGCCGCACAAGCATCGAGATCGGTCGATGCATCAAAGTTGTCTCGACCGCAGCAGCTGCACCGCAGCCTTCTCCATCACCGAGGCCGATCCGTGGACCGCCACTTCCTGACCCCCCTCTTCGCTCCCCGATCCATCGTCGTGTTCGCCGGAGACCCCGACCAGCTCGACACGCAGACCAATCTCGGCCGCACGATGCTGGGCGAGCTCAAGGTCAATGGTTTCGAGGGTCAGGTGACCTACCTGAGCACCGACATGAAAGGCACGCTGTCGGACCTGGCGACGACCCGGGCCGACCTCGCGCTGATCGCGCTGCCGCACGAGGAACTGGCCGGGGCACTGGAGATCGCGGGGCGCATCCGCTGCCGGGCCGCGCTGGTGCTGACCTCGGGCGTGCCGCCGGCGCTGTGCACCCAGCTGCAGGCCATCGCCAGGCACCACGACATGCACCTGCTCGGCCCCAACAGCCTGGGCATGCAGCGGCCGCACCTCAAGCTCAACGCAGGCGCCGCCGGACTGCTGGCCGCCCCCGGTCCGCTGGCGCTGGTGTCGCAGTCGGGCGCGCTGACCTCCTCCGTGCTGGACTGGGCCAGCCGCAATGCGGTGGGTTTCTCGGCCGTGGTCTCGCTGGGTCCGAACACGTCAGTGGACTTGCCGCAAGTTCTTGACTTTCTTGCCAACGATCCTTCAACGCACAGCATCCTCATCTATATGGAGGGGATCCACAATGCGAGAAGGTTCATGAGCGCGCTGCGCGCTGCGGCCTACATCAAGCCGGTGGTGGTGATGAAGGCCGGCCGCCGCGCGGCCGGATCCCATGCGGCGCTGACCCATTCGGCCTCCATCGTCGGCTCCGACGACGTGTTCGAGGCCGCGCTGCGGCGTGCCGGAGTCGTGCGGGTGCGCACCGTCACCCAGCTCTTCTCGGCGGCCAAGTGCCTGGCCTCGCGCTTCAAGCCGGTGGGCAAGCGCCTGGCCATCGTCACCAATGGCGGCGGCCCGGCCGTGCTGGCCGCCGACTGGGCCAACGAACTCGGCCTGGACGTGGCCCACCTGAGCGACGAGGTGCGCAGCGAGCTGAGCACCAAGCTGCCCGCCTGCGTGCAGCTGGAACAGGTGCTCGACCTGGCCGAGGACGCCAGCCCCGACGACTACCGCGAGGCCCTGCTGGCCTGCGCGCGCGACAAGGGCGTGGACGGCATCCTGGTGATCTACGCGCCCAAGCCCGACAGCGACGCCAACGGCATCGCGCAGGCCGTGGCCGAGGTGTTCGGGCGCATCGGCAAGCCGGTGCTGACCTGCTGGATGGGCGACGAGCGCGTGCGCACCGGCCGCTCGACGCTCAATGCGGCGCACCTGCCGACCTTCCGCACGCCCGAGTCGGCGGTGGACGCGTTCAACAACATCGCCAGCTTCTACCAGAACCAGCAGCTGCTGCAGCAGACCCCGCCGCCGATGTCGACGCTGGCCAAGCCCGATGCCGAAGGTGCGCGGCTGCTGATCGAGGGCGTGCTGTCCGAGCGCCGCCGCGTGCTCACCGAGATGGAGTCCAAGGCGCTGCTGGCGGCCTTCCACGTGCCGGTGACCCGCACGATGCTGGCCCGCTCGGCCAACGAGGCGATGCTGATCGCCAACCAGCTGGGATATCCGGTGGCGCTGAAGATCGACTCGCCCGACATCTCGCACAAGTCGGATGTCGAGGGCGTGGCGCTCAACGTCACCACCGCGACGCGGGTGCGCGACACCTTCAACGACATGCTGGCGGCCGTGACCAAGGCCATGCCCGACGCGCGCATCAACGGCGTGACGATCCAGCCGATGTGCGCCAAGCGCCGCGGCCGCGAGATCTACATCGGGCTGACCACCGACCACCCCTTCGGGCCGGTCATCACCTTCGGTGCGGGGGGCACGATGATCGAGCTGATCGCCGACCGGGCGATGGAGCTGCCGCCGCTGAACCAGTTCCTGGCGCGCCGCCTGATCGAGCGCGCCCGGGTGGCCGAGATGCTGCACGAATGGCGCGGGGCCCCCCCGGTCGACATGGACGCGATCGAGCAGATCCTGCTGCGGGTCTCGGAGATGGTGTGCGAGCTGCCGCAGCTGCGCGAGATGGACATCAACCCGATCATCATCGACGATGACGGCGCGATGGCCGTCGATGCACGCATCGTGGTCGATCATGCGCCGCCGTCGGCACGCAGCTACAACCACCTGGCGATCCTGCCCTACCCCGCCAGCTACGAGCGCGAGTGGCCGATGAAGGGGGGCGGCTTCTACACCATCCGCCCGATCCGGCCCGACGACGCCGACATGCTGCAGTCCTTCGTGCGCAGCCTGTCCCAGGAAAGCCGCTACTACCGCTTCGCCAGCGCGATGCACGAACTGCCCGCGCGCATGCTGGCGCGCTACACGCTGATCGACTACGACCGCGAGATGGCGCTGGTGGCCGAGCACCGCAAGCGTGAACCGGACGGCGAGGGCGGCTTCACCGAGCAGGTCGAGGTGATCGGCGTGTCGCGCTACATCACCAACCCGGACCAGACCACCTGCGAGTTCTCGCTGGTGGTGTCGGACCACTACAAGGGCCAGGGCCTGGGGTCCCGGCTGATGCTGTCGATCATCGATTTCGCCCGCGACAAGGGCCTGTCCGACATCGAAGGGCTGGTGCTGGCCAACAACGACAACATGCTGCGCCTGATGCGCGGCCTGGGCTTCGCCGTGCGGCCGTTCCCCGAGGATCCGGACTTCAAGCTGGTCGTCAAGGCGCTCTGAGGCGCCGTGGATCGAGCTGGCGGCCGAGCCAGGCCGTCGGGCTCGTGCCCAGCCGCTGCCTGAACACCCGGGCAAAGGCCGCGGGCGAGGCATAACCGACGGCCGACGCCACGTCGTGGATCGCCCGGCCCTCGCGCAGCAGCGTCTGCGCCACGCCCAGGCGCCACTGCGTCAGGTAGTCCGCGGGCGCCTGCCCCAGCAAGGCCTTGAAACGGGCCGCGAAGCGCGCCCGGGACATGCCGGCGACGTCGGCCATCGTCTCGAGCGTCCAGGGCGCCTGAGGGCGCTGGTGCACGGCGTCGAGCACCCTGGCCAGCCGGGGGTCCGCCAGTCCGGCGATCAGCCCTTCCGGCGGGGTTTCATGGTCGCCGCGATGGACCTGCCCCCGCAGCAGCTGCACCACCAGCACCTCCATCAGGCGCCTGAGCACGGCCTGGTGGGCGCAGCCCTGACCCAGCAGTTCTTCCCACAACGCCGTCCAGATGCCCTGCAGCGGCCCCAGATCGGTGGCATGGATCTGCAGCGATGCCGGCAGGCTGCGCAGCAGCGGGTTGAGCTCCGGGCGGCCCATCTGCAACCGGGCCGCCAGCAGCTGGACCCCCTCGACCGTCATCGCCTGCAGGGCCACCGACCCGGCCGAGTGCGGCACCCACAGCAGCCCGGGCTGGGTGATCTGGCGGCGGGGCAGGTCGGTCCGTGCCGTTTCCACCTGCACCGCGCCCCGGCGCACCAGCACCAGCAGGCCCTCGGCCGTGCGTGCGTTGCGGGCCTGTGCATCGCCTGCGGGCGTTCCGGAGGGTTCATGGCCGGGGAGGGCGGGGCGGACCAGCAATCCCGCGTGGGTCAGGCGTGCAGCGGGCTGGAAGCGTTCGAGGAGAACCTGGAGGCGGTCAGCCATCGGTGCTCAGGAGTGAACAGGGTGAGACGATTTGCATCGTTTAATCCATAAAATATTGCAGATCGTACCTTGTCTTGAATGTGTCTCCTATGAGAGACACTCAAGGGTTCAATGTCTATTTCTGGTTGACATTCACTGGATTTTCGTTACCGCTTTTCCTGGTCTCGGTAGGAGCGCCACGGGTCCATCGTGCGGGCCATGAAACGTGTCTGCTGGCGAAAGCGCCTGCAGTGCCTGCACATGAGCAGGTGCAGGCGCAGCGACAGCCGTTCGATCGGTTGCAGCTCACGGTCCGCTCCCTGCAGCATCAGGGTGGCAGCTTCTCGGCAGGTGCGCATCAGTTTCATGGCGTCCTCGATACAAACCAGCGCTGCTGCAGGCACTCGCGCAGACGCAGGCGGGCACGGTGCAGCAGCACCCACAGGTTGGTCGACGAGATCGCCATTTCCTTGCAGATCTCGTCGGCGTCCAGTTCCAGCCACTCGCGCATCATGAAGACCCGGCCCTGGGTCGCCGGCAGGCGTTCGATGCAGGCGTCGAGCACGCTCAGGAACTGCTGCTGGCCGAGGCAGTGCTCCGGGTCGCCCCAGTCGGCAGGGGATGTTCTCCAGTGACCGTCCTGGTCGAACAGCAGGTCGTCGAGGTCCGCCTCGTCGTCCTGGCTGAGCACCGTGGCCTCCCGGGCATGGCGGCGCAACTGGTCGATCAGCTTGTGCTTGAGGATGCCGACCAGCCAGGTCTTGAGCTGTGAGGTGCCGGCATAGCTGTGCGGCTTCTCCAGCGCGGCCAGCAGCGTGTCGGACACGGCATCCTCCGCCCACGCGTCGTTGCGCAACTGGCTGCGGGCGTAGCGCATCAGCTGAGGGCGCAGGGCCTCGATCTCACGGGCGAAGGGGCTCATGGCGGCAGCGGGAGCGCTCCGGAGTGGGGTGTGCCGGGCAGTGTACGGACCCGGGGTGATCGATGCGCGGCCGGTCACGCCGGAACCATGCCGCCGGGCTCCGGTCGAACCCGCATCCCATGGAGAATCCCCGCATGAACAGCTCACCACGTCCTTCCGTCCGGGCCGTTGCGCTCGTGGTCCTGACGATGGCGTCCGGTCTGGCCGCCGCGCAGCAGCCGGCGGCAGAGGCCGCGTCGGCCAGCGTGACCGACCGGGCCCGGGAGACCGGCGCGGCCACCGCCGAAGCGGCCCGCAAGGCCGGCCAGACCGTGCGTCAGGCCGCCCAGGAGACAGGCAAGGCCGCGTCGGTGGCCGCCAGCGGCGTCGCCACCACGGCGGTCCAGGCCTTTCAGCAGGCCCGCAGCACCGGCCGGAAGGTGGTCTGCGAGGTGGCCGAACGCACCCGCGAGGTGGCCGAGAAGGTCAAGGGTGCGGTCAAGGACTGACGCCCTCAGGTCGAGCGGGGCGGGGCGCTGCGCAGGCGGCGCTGCGTGATGCTCTCGCCACCGATGCCCCAGTTGTCGGTCGGCACCTCGTCGATGACGACCACGGTCGTCTGCGGGTTCTTGCCCAGCACGTCCTGCAGCAGCCGGGTGACGCCTTCGATCAGGCGGGCCTTCTGCTCGGCGGTGGCCGGACCTTCTTCAGTGATCTTGATGTTCACGTAGGGCATGTGGATTTCCTTGGTCTCATGAGGGTCGGGAGGTGCCGCGGGCGACCGTCGTCGGCCGGGCGGCCAGGAAGGCCCCGGTCGACACCAGGGCCAGCCCGCCCAGCAGCCAGGCGGTGACGGCCTCGCCCAGCAGCGGTGCGGCGGCCAGACCGGCCAGCACCGGCACCAGCGCGATCATCGCTCCGGTGCGCTCGGGGCCCAGATGCTGCACCGCTTTCAGGAACAGCAGCATGGCCAGGATGGTCGGTCCCAGGCCTTGATAGAGGCCCTGGAAGATCAGCATGCCCACCGGCACCTGCGACAAGGCCTTGGGCAGCCACAGCAGATAGACCGGCAGGTAGACCAGTGCCGACGCCAGCGCCACGAAGCGGGTCAGTGTCCAGGGGGCAGGGCCCCAGCGCTTGGCCAGCAGGCTGTAGCCGGCCCAGACCACCGAGGACAGCAGCAGCAGGCCGTCGCCCAGCAGCAGGTCGGCGCTCCAGCGGTCCTGCCCGCTGACATAGGGCCAGGCGACGCAGGCGAGGCCGGCCCCCATCGCCACCAGCCCCGTCAGGCGCGCGCGGCCGGGCAGGGCGCCGGTCGTCAGCCAAGCGAGCAGCGCGATCAGGAAGGGCTGCAGGCCGGGCAGCAGGATGGCGCCGTGGGCCGCAGGGGCGTGCTTGAAGCCGCTGTAGACCAGCAGCCCGTAGCCGGCGCCACCCAGCATGGCCAGGCACCACAGCCGCGGATCACGCCAGATGCCCGCAGGCAGCCGCCGGGCGCCGACGGAAAGCGGCAGCAGCACCAGCGCGGCCGTGCCCAGGCGCAGGGCCAGCACGTCGCAGGCGGTCAGCGCACTGCGGCCGCCCAGCCGGGAAATCAGGATGAAGCCGGTCCAGATCGCGACCGTTCCCAGGGCGGCCAGGTCACCGGTGCGGCTGTTCGTGCGTGAGGTCATTCGAGCGCGGGGCCGGGAGGCCGGGTGATGCACGGGTCGCCAGCTTAGGCCCGGTCGTTCATGCTGGGAAATGAATTAACATGAATCAAATTATCTTGAAATGAGATGGATCTGGACGATCTCCACATCTTCCGCACCGTGGTGCGCGAAGGCGGCGTCACCCGGGCGGCCGAGCGGCTGCACCGGGTGCAGTCGAACGTGACCACCCGGGTGCAGCAGCTGGAGGCGGCGCTCGGGGTGGTGCTGTTCCATCGCGAGGGGCGCCGGCTGGTGCTGGCGCCCGCGGGGCATCTGCTGCTGGGTTATGCGGACCGGCTGCTCGATCTGGCCGAGCAGGCCCGTGCGGCGATGCACGGCAGCGAGCCGCGCGGGCGCCTGCGGCTGGGCTCGATGGAAAGCACGGCCGCCGCCCGCCTGCCGGGCAGCCTGGCGCGGTTCCATGTCGCCCACCCGAAGGTGCAGCTGGAGCTGCGCACCGCACCGACCGCGGCACTGATCGCCGACGTGCTGGACGGCCGGCTGGACGCCGCGCTGGTCTGCGCGCCGGTGGACACCGAGCGCCTGGACGTGCTGCCGCTGTGGCAGGAGGAACTGGTGCTGATCGCGCCGGCCACCCAGGGGCCGATGCGCAGCGCGCGCGAGCTGCAGACCCGCACGCTGCTGACCTTCGGCGCCGGTTGTGCCTACCGGCTGAGGCTGGAGTCCTGGCTGGCGGCCGAGGGGGTCACGCCCGAGCGCATCGTCGAGATGGGCTCCTATCACGCGATCCTGGGCTGCGTGGCCGCCGGCATGGGCATGGCCCTGGTGCCGCGGGTGCTGCTGTCGGCCGACCCGCAGGCGGTGCTGAGCGTGCATCCGCTGGGCCGGGCCGATCATGCGGTGGCGACCACGGTGCTGGTCCATCGCCGCGGTGCCGGCATGCCGGCCCTGCAGGCCCTGGCGGATCAGCTGGTCGCCGACACGCAGGTCGTCGCCACCGTGTCCGGTGGCACGGCCTGAGCCGAGGGCTCAGACCGCCGAAGGCGCGTCTTCCTGCCCCGGGGCAGCGCCCTGGGTGTTGTCGTGCTCCTGGCCATCCGACGGGCCGCCCGTGGTCTTGCGCTGTTCCTTTTCCGCTTTCTTCTTCTTCTTGGCCATTTCGCGCTGACGTTTTTCGAACTGGTAATTGGGCTTGGTGGCCATGGGGATCCTTGGGTCTGGTGGGGCGCGACCCGAACCAGAAAGGGCAGGGGCCGCTCTTCAGGGTACACCACTGCGGCGCGGGCCCGGCCCGGAGCGCCCGCAGGCGGGGGGCCTCAGATCACCCCGAGTTCGCGCAGCCGCTCGTCCAGGTAGCTGCCGGCGGTGTGCCGGGCCGAGAGCCGGACGTCCGGTCGCGGGTGCAGGAACAGCGGCAGCGACAGCCGCGAACGCTGTCGCGCCGCGCCCTGCGGATTGACCACCCGGTGGGTGGTCGACGGGAAATGTCCGCCCGAGGCCTCCTGGAGCATGTCGCCGGTGTTGATCACCAGCGAGCCGAAGTCGCAGGGCACGTCGCGCCACCGGCCGTCGAGGCCACGCACCTGCAGCCCCGTGTCGCTGGCCGCAGGCAGCACCGTGAGCAGGTTGATGTCCTCGTGGGCGGCGGCCCGCAGCGCGTCGGGGGGCTCGTCACCCTGCAGGGGTGGATAGCGCAGCACCCGCAGCAGGGTCTGCCGGCTGCCCTGGATCATGTCGGGCAGCGGCATGCTGTAAGCCGCCCGGACCGTCTCGGGCGAGCCCGCCTCGACCCAGCCCAGCAGCTCGGCCGCCAGCGACTGCGCCAGGTCGTGGTAGCGCCGCGCCGCATCGGACACCTCGGCCGGATAGCGGCCCCAGGGGTAGACGTGGAAATACTCCTTCAGGTCACGCCGGGTGTGGCCCTTGGCCGTCTCGGCCACCTGGGGGGCGAAATGACCATCCTGGCGCCGCGGATCGAAGGGGTAGGCCAGACGGGCCGGCGAGTCGAAGAAGTCCAGCCATTCGGCGTAGATGCCCTGGACCAGGCTCGCCGGGATCGGGTGCCGCGTCAGCACGGCAAACCCGGTGTCGCGCAGGCTGTCGCAGAAGCGGCGAGGGGCGTCGGCGACGGTGCAGTCGACCACCTGGATGTCGTGGCTCATCGGGAAAGGCTAGCACCGTTCGGCCACACTGCGGCCATGTTGCAGACGAACGAACCTTCTCCGACACCGGCGCTGAGGCGGCCGGTGATCGGCTTCATCGGCACCGGCCGGGTGGCTCAGGCCCTGATCCGCTGCCTGCTGGCGCTGGACTGGCCGCTGGCCGGCCTGGCCGGCCGTGACCTCGAGCGCACGCGCGCGCTCGCCACGGCACTGGGGCGGCCCGGGCTGGCCCTCGAGGTCGCGCCCCTGGTCGAGCGGGCCGACCTGGTGCTGCTCACCGTGCCTGACGATGCCATCGAAGCCACGGCGGCCGCCTGGCCCTGGCGACCGGGCCAGGCGGTGGTGCACTGCAGCGGGGCGAGCGAGCTGCAGGTGCTGTCCGCGGCGCAGCGTCGTGGCGCCCGGGCGGGTGGATTCCACCCGCTGCAGATCTTCTCCGATCCCGAACGGGCGGCCGGGCGCCTGTCGGGCTGCAGCGTGGCGGTCGAGGCCGCCGACCCGGCCTTGCACGAAGACCTGCGCGCACTGGCTGCCGCGCTGGGGCTCGTGGCGATCACGCTGCCTCCGGGCATGCGGGCGCGTTACCACGCCGCGGCCGGACTGGCCGCCAGCGGCCTGATCTCGGTGCTGCACGAGGCCGCGCAGCTGTGGGCGAGCTTCGGCGTGGACGAGGCCGCCATGCTGCGCGCCCTGCTGCCCCTGTCGCGGGGCGCCCTGGCGGCAGCCGAGGCACGGGGCCTGGCCGGGGCCGTGGCCGGCCCGGTGGCGAGGGGCGATGACGGCGTGATCCGGCACCAGCGCCAGGAACTGGTGACCCTGGCACCAGGCCCGCTGGCGCTCTACGACGCGCTGGCGTGGCGCCAGCTGGCGTTGCTGGACGGCGCCGGCCGGCTCGACGCGGCGACCCTGCAGCGCCTGGCCACCGCGCTGCAGGCCTCGCCCGCGCCGGTTCAGGTGGCCGAGGGCTGATCGGCGCCCGCCTCGGCGCGGCGCAGCGGCGGGTGCTTGATCGCGTTCATCCCGATCTTGCGGTGCACGGCCGCGCCGATGTCGATGCCGCTGTGGTCCGCGATCTGCACCAGATAGAGCAGCACGTCGGCGATCTCCTCGCCCAGGTGCTGCTGCACCTCGGGCTGCTCGGCGATCCGGGTCGACGCCTCCGGGGTCATCCACTGGAAGATCTCCACCAGCTCGGCGGCCTCGACCACCATCGCCATCGCGAGGTTCTTGGGCGTCTGGTACGGCGCCCAGTCCCGCTCGTCGGCAAAACGGCGCAGCCGGGCCTGCAGCGCGCCGATGTCCAGCACACCGCCGGCGGGTGTGCTCCGTGGCGGAGCAGCGGTCACCGGAGCGCAAGCCGGGGTTTCCTCGCTGGCAGGGACGAACCCGGTCTCGGGACAATCGGATACAGACTGAGTTTTTGACGGGATCATCCGGATAAACACAAAAGAAATTCAAGTGGTGCGCATTTATGATGCGCAAATGCACTGCTGAAGTGCATTTGAGCCGCATCCTGATCATTTTGGGATGCGGCTTTCCGTGTCGCCGAACGGGCGCCACAGGGTAAAGCAGGCCCGACACCGGTTTCTGCACGGTCAGGCATCAGGCTTGCTCGTGTGGACGGATACGGCAAGAACAAGGCGGCACAACTGCCTTCAACAGGAACGACCGGATGGACATTTTTGTACAACAGATCATCAACGGTCTGGTGCTGGGCAGCATGTATGCCCTCGTTGCACTGGGCTACACGATGGTGTATGGAATCATCAGCCTGATCAACTTCGCCCACGGCGAAGTGCTGATGGTCGGCGCAATGACCAGCTGGAGCGTGGCCACGGCCCTCGCCGGCACAGGCTGGCCCGGCTGGGTCATCCTGCTGATCTCGATGGTCGCGGCCATCGTGGTCTGCTCGCTGCTGAACTTCGCGATCGAGAAGATCGCCTACCGGCCCCTGCGCAATGCACCTCGTCTGGCGCCGCTGATCACCGCCATGGGCATGAGCCTGCTGCTGCAGACCCTGGCGATGATCATCTGGAAACCCAACCCCAAGCCCTATCCGCAGCTGCTGCCCGACACGGTCTACAACCTCTGGGAAGACGGGCCGGTCATCACGGTCACCCAGATCGTGATCCTGATCGTCACCGTCGTGGTGCTGTCGGCGCTGCTCTGGCTGGTCAACAAGACCAAGCTGGGCCGCGCGATGCGGGCCACGGCCGAAAACCCGAAGGTGGCCGGCCTGATGGGCGTGCGTCCTGACCACATCATCAGCGCCACCTTCGTCATCGGCGCGACCCTGGCGGCCATCGCCGGCATCATGTGGGCGTCCAACTACGGCACCGTGCAGCACAGCATGGGTTTCCTGCCGGGCCTGAAAGCCTTCACGGCCGCGGTCTTCGGCGGCATCGGCAACCTGGCCGGAGCGATGGTCGGCGGCGTGCTGCTCGGCCTGATCGAGGCCATCGGTGCGGGCTACCTCGGCGACCTGACCGGTGGTGTCTTCGGCAGCCAGTATGTCGAGATCTTCGCCTTCGTCGTGCTCATCCTCGTGCTGACCCTGCGCCCCAGCGGCCTGATGGGCGAGCGTGTGGCCGATCGCGCCTGAGCCCCCAAGGACATCGACATGAATCGACAGACTCGAATCATCGCTTTTCTGCTGGCGGCCGTCGCGCTGCTGGCGCTGCCGCTGTTCGCGGCCCAGTTCGGACAAGGCTGGGTGCGCATCATGGCGCTGGCCCTGCTCTACGTGCTGCTGGCCCTGGGCCTGAACATCGTGGTGGGCTACGCCGGCCTGCTCGACCTGGGCTACGTGGCGTTCTACGCGGTGGGGGCCTACCTCTACGCGCTGGGCGCCTCGCCGCACCTGAGCGAGAACTTCCCGGCCATCAAGGCCATGTTCCCCGACGGGCTGCACCTGCCGATCTGGGTGATCATCCCGGTGGCCGCGCTGGTGGCTGCCGGGGCGGGCATGCTGCTCGGGGCCCCCACGCTCAAGCTGCGCGGTGACTACCTGGCCATCGTCACGCTGGGCTTCGGCGAGATCATCCGGGTGTTCATGAACAACCTGGAGTACCCGATCAACATCACCAACGGCCCGCGCGGCCTGAGCCAGATCGATCCGATGAACATCGGCGGCTACAGCTTCGGCGACGACCACGTGCTGTTCGGCGTGACCATCCCGTCGGTCGCGATGTACTACTACCTGTTCCTCGCCCTGGTGGTGTTCAGCGTGATCATCTGCCACCGCCTGGAGTACTCCCGCATCGGCCGGGCCTGGATGGCCATCCGCGAGGACGAGATCGCCGCCAAGGCCATGGGCCTGAACACCCGCAACCTCAAGCTGATGGCCTTCGGCATGGGCGCGACCTTCGGGGGCGTGTCCGGCGCGATGTTCGCGTCGTTCCAGGGCTTCATCTCGCCGGAGTCGTTCACGCTGGCAGAGTCGGTGATCATCGTCGCGATGATCGTGCTGGGCGGCCTCGGCCACCTGCCGGGCGTGATCCTGGGTGCGGTGCTGCTGGCCGCGCTGCCCGAAGTGCTGCGTTATGTCGCTGGCGACATCCAGGCCATGACCGACGGTCGCCTCGATGCCGCCATCCTGAGGCAGTTGCTCATCGCGCTGGCGATGATCGCCGTCATGCTGCTGCGCCCGCGTGGCCTGTGGCCTTCGTCCGAGCACGGCAAAGCCGCGATCCAGCCGAAGTGAGGACACCGACATGACCCAGAAATCATCCGACATCGTCTTCAACGTCCAGGGTGTCTCCAAGCGCTTCGGCGGCCTGCAGGCCCTGTCCGACGTCTCGATGACCATCCAGCGGGGCCACGTCTACGGCCTGATCGGCCCCAACGGCGCGGGCAAGACCACCTTCTTCAACGTCGTCACCGGGCTCTACACGCCCGACGGCGGCACGTTCGAGCTCGCCGGACGGCCCTACACGCCCCAGGCCGTGCACCAGGTGGCCCAGGCCGGCATCGCCCGCACCTTCCAGAACATCCGGCTGTTCGCCGAGATGACCGCGCTGGAGAACGTGATGGTCGGTCGCCACGTGCGCACCGGCTCCGGCCTGCTCGGCGCGATCTTGCGCACCCCCGGCTTCAAGGCCGAGGAGGCGGCGATCACCGCCCGGGCGCATGAGCTGCTGGAGTACGTGGGCATCGGCAAGTACGCCGATTTCAAGGCCCGCACGCTGAGCTACGGCGACCAGCGTCGCCTCGAGATCGCCCGTGCGCTGGCCACCGATCCGCAGCTGATCGCGCTGGACGAGCCCGCCGCCGGCATGAACGCCACCGAGAAGGTCGTGCTGCGCGAGCTGATCGACCGCATCCGCACCGACGGCCGCACCATCCTGCTCATCGAGCACGACGTGAAGCTGGTGATGGGCCTGTGCGACCGCGTCAGCGTGCTGGACTACGGCAAGCTGATCGCGCAAGGCACGCCTGCAGAGGTGCAGAGCAACGAGAAGGTGATCGAGGCCTACCTGGGCGCCGATCACCAGACCCACTGAGCATGACCGACACCATGGCAAGTGCAATTCCCAATTCTTCCGCCGCCGCGCCGGTCCTGCTCAGCCTGTCCAACCTGAAGGTCGCCTACGGCGGCATCCAGGCCGTCAAGGGCGTGAGCCTCGAGGTCCGCGAGGGTGAGCTGGTCAGCCTGATCGGGGCCAACGGGGCGGGCAAGACCACCAGCCTGAAGGCCGTCACCGGCCTGCAGCCGGTCGCCGATGGCGACGTGTCCTATCTGGGCCGCAGCATCCGTGGCCAGGGCGCCTGGGATCTGGCCAAGCAGGGCCTGGTGATGGTGCCTGAAGGGCGTGGCACCTTCACCCGCATGACCATCACCGAGAACCTGCAGATGGGCGCCTACGTGCGTGACGACAAGGACATCGACGCCGACATCGAGAAGGTCTTCGCGATCTTCCCGCGGCTCAAGGAGCGGCGCGACCAGCTGGCCGGCACGATGTCCGGTGGCGAGCAGCAGATGCTGGCCATGGGCCGTGCGCTGATGGCGCGCCCCAAGGTGCTGCTGCTCGACGAGCCGTCGATGGGCCTGTCGCCCATCATGGTCGACAAGATCTTCGAGGTCGTCGCCGACATCCACCGCCAGGGCGTCACCATCCTGCTGGTCGAGCAGAACGCCAGCCGTGCGCTGGCGCTCGCCAGCCGGGGTTACGTGATGGATTCCGGCCAGATCACGATGACCGGCCCCGGCCGTCAGCTGCTGGACGATCCCAAGGTGCGCGAAGCCTACCTCGGCCATTGATGTCGATTCCGCACGGTCCGGTCCCCCGGATCGGGCCGTGTTTTCCCGAGTCTGCCGACCGATGTCGGCGACCTGCGACGCTCATCCGTTGTCTGCGGCAGTGCCTTGCGCACGCGGCTTGCATGGGTCCGCCGTCCATGTTTATTCTTTGTCTCTGTCCTTCAACCTCGAGGCTCTCGCTCATGAAATTCATCGTGAAACCCGTCCTGGCTGCCATCGCCGTGGCTGCTGCCGGCTCCGCGTTCGCTCAGGAAGCCGTCGTGAAGATCGGTCACGTGGCTCCGACCAGCGGCGGCATCGCCCACCTGGGCAAGGACAACGAATACGGTGCGCGCATGGCCATCGACGAGCTCAACGCCAAGGGCGTGGTCATCGGCGGCAAGAAGGTCAAGCTTGAACTGCTGGCCGAAGACGACGGCGCCGATCCGAAGCAGGGCACCGCCGCGGCCCAGAAGCTGGTCGACTCGAAGGTCGCCGGTGTCGTCGGCCACCTGAACTCGGGCACCTCCATCCCGGCCTCGAAGATCTACAGCGATGCCGGCATCCCGCAGATCTCGCCGTCGGCCACGAACCCGACCTTCACCCGCCAGGGCTTCAAGACCACGTTCCGCGTCGTGGCCGATGACGTGCACCTGGGTGGCACGCTGGGCCGTTATGCGGTCAAGAACCTGAAGGGCAAGACGGTCGCCGTCATCGACGACCGCACCGCCTATGGCCAGGGCGTGGCCGAGGAGTTCATCAAGGGCGCCACCGCCGCGGGCGCCAAGGTCGCCGGCCGCGAAGCCACCAACGACAAGGCCACGGACTTCACCGCCATCCTGACCAACATCAAGTCGAAGAAGCCGGACGTGATCTTCTTCGGCGGCATGGACGCCGTGGCCGGACCGATGATCCGCCAGATGAAGCAGCTGGGCATCAAGGCCAAGTTCATGGGCGGTGACGGCATCTGCACCGGCGAGCTGCCCAAGCTGTCGGGCGGCGCGATGGCCGACGAGCAGGTCGTCTGCGCCGAGGCCGGTGGTGTCGAAGGTGAAGCCAAGAAGGGCATGGACGTCTTCCGCACCGCCTTCAAGGCCAAGTTCAACACCGACGTGCAGATCTACGCACCGTACGTCTACGACGCGACCAACGTGCTGGTGGCCGCGATGGTCAAGGCCGGCTCCGCCGAGCCGGCCAAGTACCTGCCGGTGCTGGCCAAGACGACCGGCTACAAGGGCGTGACCGGCACCATCACCTTCGACGAGAAGGGTGACATCAAGAACGGCGCGCTGACGCTCTACACCTACAAGGGTGGCAACCGCGAGCAGATCGCCGTGGTGCGCTGATTCACCGTTCCGGCCCACGGCTGCCCTTCCGGGTGGCATGGCAGGCCGGATGGACGCCCCGTCATGGGGCGTGGACGGGCGGCTTTCGGGCCGCCCGTTTTTTTGTGCCCCGATCTTTCGGGGTCGAGCGCCGGGCGCGTATGCTCGGCCATCGCCGTCGGGCCCTGCACCGGGCGGCGATCTTCGTTCTGCCTCGCGTCCATGCCCTCGGCGCCCGCAGTGGCGCCCGCTCGGCGAGCGGGCCGCACACCGTGCCCTGATCCATCTTCGTACAGCACAGCGCCGATCTTCGGAGCGTTCACCCTGAGGGCGAGCGCTCCGGTTCCTGCCGCGCATCTCTGCTTCCAGAAGGGCCGACCCGTGCCGGGTTACCTCGTCAAACACGAACACATCACGGTCGCCGGCCTGGCGAGCCTGCACATCCGCAGCCTGCTGGATCGCCAGCAGTACGCCGATCCGCTCGGCGAAGCCGAGGCGGTGGGCATCTCGTCGGCCGCCTGGCCGCTGTTCGGGCTGCTCTGGCCTTCGGGGCTGCACCTGGCGGCGGCGGCGGCGATCCGGCCGGTGCGTGCCGGCGAGCGCATCCTCGAGATCGGCTGCGGCCTGGCCCTGGCCAGCCTGATCAGCCACCGCCGCGGGGCCGACGTGACGGCCAGCGACTGCCACCCGCTGGCGGGCAGCTTCCTGCTCGAGAACCTGAGGCTCAACGGCCTGCTGCCCTTGCCCTACTGCCATGGCGACTGGGCGATCAGCGATCCGGACGCGCCGGCAGAGGCCGGGCCGGCCAGTCCGCACGGCTCCAGCCTGCACGGACGCTTCGGCCTGATCATGGGCAGCGACGTGCTCTACGAGCGCGACGAGGCGGGGGTGCTGCCCCAGTTCATCGCCCGCCACGCGACGGCGGCAGGCGAGGTGATGATCATCGACCCCAACCGCGGCAATCGCAGCGCGTTCAACCGGCGCATGGCGGCGCTGGGGTATGGTCTGCAGGAAACGATCATCAAGGACCCCGAGGGTCCCGGTGGCGCCTACAGCGGGCGCCTGCTGCACTTCCGCCGCGAGGGCCTGGCCCCGTCCGTGCTCCAGGAGATCCATGGTTCGCATTCAACTGGTCATTGACCTGAATTACACCGTCGCGCCCCCCGGCGCCGACTTCGTCTTCAACATCCACTGCGCGCACACCCGCTGCCAGACGGTGGTCAGCCAGCAGCTGCACATCAACCAGCCGGTGCGCCCGCTGGTGCACACCGATCCGGTCACCGCCAACCGCTACCTGCGTCTGGCCGCCGTCCCGGGGCCGCTGCAGGTGCTCTACACGGCCTGCGTCGACATCCAGCAGCACTTCGAGTGGCCCGACCGGCTCGAGGAGGTGCCGGTGGCCCAGCTGCCCACGCCGGTGCTGAACTACATCTACCCCAGCCGCTACTGCCAGTCCGACCGGCTGGGCGCGCTGGCCACGGCCGAGTTCGGTCACCTGCCCAAGGGCTACCGGCGCGTGATCGCGATCCAGAACTGGGTGCGCCAGCGGGTCAGCTTCAGGCAGAACACCACCAACTCCCACACCTCGGCGCTGGACACCCTGACCGACCGGGTCGGCGTCTGCCGTGACTTCGCCCACCTGATGATCGCGCTGTGCCGTGCGTTGAGCATCCCGGCGCGTTTCACCACCGGCATCGACTACGGCGCCGACCCGGCCCTGGGCCCGACCGACTTCCATGCCTATGTCGAGGTCTACCTGAGCCACCGCTGGTACATCGTCGATCCCTCCGGCACGGCCATCCCGATGGGCTTCGTGCGCCTGGGGGTCGGGCGGGATGCGGCGGACGTGGCCTTCGCCACCATCTTCGGCGGCGTGCAGTCGGCGCTGCCGCGCCTGGAGGTGCGTGCGGTGACCGACGACAGCGGCCGCTGGGCCGTCCCGCAGCACCGCATCGAGGCCTTGTCGACCGATTCGGGGCCTTGAACCCCCGGATCGATGGGGTGTTCACAACGGCGTGAAAAACCCCTTCGATTCGTCACGCAATGGTGCTATGTTTCGTCAACTACCGGAGACGAGCATGGCCTCTACCCCCTCCACCGCCCGCGGCGGTGCCCGCAAGGGACGGCTGCCTTCCGGGGTTGCCGCTCAGGTGACTCCGCCACCGGTGCCGCGTCTGGAGCAGCTGCGCCGTGCCCTGCTGCCGACGATGGACTGCCTGCGCCGCTGCCGCGCCGACCTGATCGACATGGCCCTGATCGACGACTACGTCGACCTGAACTGGCTTGAATGGCAGGGGGGCAGCCTCAAGCTCACCGTGACCGGCCGCAACATCTGCGCGCAGCTGCAGCGCGCCCAGCGCGAAGCCAGTTCCGGTTGAGGTTCCGGCCCCACGCTGGCCGGGGCGTGCCTGCCGGCCTGACCGTTCTGCGTGCCAGCGCACCGACCGGCCCGATGCCGTCCTGCACCATGAGGCGCTCGACATCCATCGCAAGGAGGCGCACATGTCCAAAGGCAAGAACGGCAACAAGGAAGTCAAGAAGCCCAAGAAGGATCCAGGGCCGGGCAAGTCCATGACACCTGTCGTCGCCACCCCCGTGGTCGCCGCGGCCGCGCCGGTCCGGGCCCGCAGGAAGTGATGCGGGTGGCCGCCTGCCTCGGCGGGCGGCCCGCGGTGTCAACGGCACGGGGCCGAGGCACCTCACCTCGCAAGCCCATCGTCGTCCCACCGAACGTGGGGCAGCACGACCCGGTCGGCGAGCACCGCCTTTTCGCCGATCCGCGACGGCCGGATCCGGGACCGGCGCCCGCCTGATCGGTGGCTTGCGCCGCAGCACGTCGGCCGGCATGGCGGACCTGTTCCCGCGCCGGACGGCCCGGGCGCCGCGCGGTTGAGCGCATTACACTGTGGCCCGGAGGCGCTCGCAACGGCGCCTCCAGCGTTCTCAGGGCGGGGTGGAATTCCCCACCGGCGGTGATGGTGGTGGGGCTGCTCGCGGGCTCACGGCATGAGCCCGCGAGCGCCCGCAGGCTCATGCCGGCGGGGTCAGCAGACCCGGTGTGACTCCGGGGCCGACGGTCACAGTCCGGATGAAAGAGACTGGCCACACCATCATGACTCACACCTCTGCTGCTTCCGCTCCCCGCATCGCTGCCATCAGCGCTTCCTGGCACCGTGACATCGTGCACCGCGCACGTGACGCCTGCGTGGCCGAACTGGCCCGCCATGACGTCGCCGCCAGCCAGGTCGAACATTTCGACGTGCCCGGCGCGTTCGAGATCCCGCTGCTGGCCCGGCGCCTGGCCGAATCCGGCCGCTTCGATGCCATCGTCGCCTTCGGGCTGGTGGTCGATGGCGGCGTCTACCGCCACGACTTCGTCGCCACCGCCGTCATCGACGGCCTGATGCGCGTGCAGCTCGACAGCGGCGTGCCGGTGCTGTCGGCCGTGCTGACCCCGCACCAGTTCCACGAGCACGCCACCCACCAGGGCTGGTTCTCCGAGCACTTCGTGACCAAGGGCATCGAGGCCGCCCAGGCCGCGCTGCAGACCCTGGCGCTGCACCGCCAGGTGTCGACGCTGCTGTCGCGCTGACGTGACGCAGGGGCCCGACGCCCTGGCGGCGCCGAGTCCTTCGCGCCGCGCCCTCTGCCCCGCCTGCCAGCGGCCGCTGGCCAGCTGCCTGTGCCGCTGGGCGGCCCCGACCGATCATCAGGTCGAGGTGCTGATCCTGCAGCATCCACTCGAGGTGAATCAGGCCAAGGGCAGCGCGCGCCTGCTGCAGCTCAGCCTGGCCCGTTGCCGGCTGTTCGTCGGCGAGACCTTCGATCCGGTGTCGCTGGAAGCTTGGTTGCGACCGCCGGGTTCGTCGCGCCGCCCGGTGCTGCTCTATCCTGACACCGATGCGCAGGCTGACCCCGGCCTGCGGTCCGCGCCGGCCGCGTGCCCGGACGAGCTGCAGGATCCGGCGCGGCTGCGCCTGGTCGTGCTCGACGGCACCTGGCGCAAGAGCCGCAAGATGCTCTACCTCAACGCGCTGCTGCAGCAGCTGCCGCGCCTGGCGCTGCACGACCCGCCGCCCTCGCACTACCGTGCCGTGCGCCGGGCCCGCCGGCCCGATCAGCTCTCGACGCTGGAGGCCACCGTGCTGGCACTGCAGCAGCTGGAATCGACGACCGCCAGGGGCGACCCGCAGCGCTGGCAGGCGCTGCTGGAGGCCTTCGACGGTTTTGTCGAGGACCGGCTGGTGCGGGCGGCCTCCAGTTCGGGGCCGCCGTGCCGATGACCCGGAAGGTCCCATCCTTCGTGCAGATTTGAGCAGGAGCCTCCCATGAGCCCCATCAGTGCCTCCACCGCCAGCAGTGCGCTGGTCAACGGCGCGTCGTCGGGTCCTCCCGGCACGGTGTCGGGCGCGGCCTCGATGCTGGTGCTCAAGAAGGCGCTCGATGTCGAGGCCGGTTCGGCCGCCCAGCTGCTGCAGGCCTTGCCGCAGCCGCCGCTGGCCACGTCGGGATCGGTCGGCACCCAGATCAACACCTACGCCTGAGTCCGGCGGCCCTACCATCCGGGCATGTCCCCGCCGGTCGCGGGGGTCCTGACCTGGAGAGACGCTGCCCGTGACTGCGCATGTCCCCCGGCTCGCCGCCCACCTGCGGGCCCATCCTCGTCTGCTCGCGGCGCTGGTCACGGGCATGGCGGCGGCCTGGCTGCTGCCGGCCACGTCCGCGCTGATCACCCGCAGCCTGATCGGCTGGAACGTGACGGTGTGGCTCTACCTGCTGCTGGCCGGCCTGATGATGCTGCAGGCCGATCACCTGCGGCTGCGGCGCATCGCCGTGGCCCAGGCCGAAGGGGCGGCCACCGTGCTGTTCATCGTGATCGTGGCGGCGATGGTGAGCCTGGCGGGCATCGTGGTCGAACTGTCGGCGGCCAAGGTGCCGGGCGCCCGGCATGCCCTGCCGCACATCGCCCTGGCGCTGGCGACCGTGGCCGGTTCGTGGCTGCTGGTGCCCACCATGTTCGCGCTGACCTACGCGAGCGTGTACTGGCGCACGCCCCATGGCAGCGGGCTGCGCTTCCCGGAGGCCGATCCGGCCTTCCGGCCCGATTACGGCGATTTCCTCTACGTCGCCTTCACGATCGCCGTGGCCTCGCAGACCGCCGACGTCAGCATCACGAACCCGCCGATGCGTCGCCTGGTGCTGCTGCAGTCGCTGCTGTCCTTCCTGTTCAACACCGCCATCCTGGCGTTCTCGATCAACATCGCGGCGAGCATGTTCTGACGCGCGGGCATGGCCCGCTCAGCCGGGCGGCGTCGGCGGGGTCGACCCGCCGCCCGTGCCGTCCAGCGACCACCAGGCCGGCAGCAGCGCACGCACCTCGCGCCGCGCGAAGCGCTCGTCCAGCAGGTGCACCACCCCGCGGTCCTGCGGCGTGCGGATCACGCGGCCGGCGGCCTGCACCACCTTCTGCAGGCCGGGATAGAGGTAGGTGTAGTCGAAGCCGTGGCCCAGCAGCTGGTCGATGCGCTGGCGCATCTGCTCGTTGACCGGATTGACCTGCGGCATGCCCAGCGTCGCGACGAAGGCGCCGATCAGCCGGTCGCCCGGCAGGTCGATGCCTTCGGCAAAGGCGCCACCCAGCACCGCGAAGCCCACGCCCCGTCCGCCGGGAACGAAGCGCGCCAGGAAGGCCGCCTGCTCGGCTTCGCTCATGCGGCGCGACTGGCGCCACAGCGGCAGCCCCGGATGCCGCGCCTCGACGCAGGCGAGCACCTGCTCCAGGTAGTCGTAGCTGCTGAAGAACGCCAGGTAGTGGCCGGGGCGCTCGCCGTACTGCTGCGCGATCAGGTCGGCGATGCGCTCCAGCGAGGCGGCACGGTCCTTGTAGCGGGTCGACAGCCGCCGGGCGATGTGCACGGCCAGCTGGCCGCTGTCGAACGGGGACTCGACGTCGATCTGCGCCGTGTCCTGCGGCAGCCCCAGCAGCTCGCGGTGGTAGTGCCCCGGCTGCAGCGTGGCCGAGAACAGCGTGCTGCTGTGCGCGGCGGCCCAGCGCGGCGCCAGGAAGCCGGCCGGCACCACGTTGCGCAGGCACAGCGTCACCGCCAGCCCGCTGCGGGTCAGGTCCCACAGCGAATGGGGGCCGTCGCTTTCGGCCAGCCGGGTCAGCGCCAGGGTGTCGAGCAGGAAACCCTGCAGGTCGGCGTCGACCTCGGTCGGGTGCTCGGCCAGGTGCTCGTGGATGGCCGAGTGGGCCTGCTGCAGCGCCTGCAGCAGCGCCTCCGGCGCCTCGGCCAGCAGCTGGTGGTCCTCGGGATGGGCGCCGAGCAGCGCCTTCCAGCGTTTCTGCAGCCGCTGCAGCGGCAGGCGCAGCGCCGGGGGCGCGGTGTCGCGCACCCGCTTGAGGCTGGCGGCCTCCAGGCTGGCGCTGTACATCGAGCGGGCGCGGTCGACCAGGTTGTGCGCCTCGTCGACCAGCAGCGCCACGCGCCAGTCCTGCGTGGCGGTCAGTCCGTGCAGCAGCGCGCTCGAGTCGAAGAAGTGGTTGTAGTCGCCCACCACCGCGTCGCTCCAGCGGGCCAGCTCCTGGGTCAGGTAGTAGGGGCAGATCGTGTGGGTGGCGGCCAGCGCGCGGACCGTTTCGCGGTCCCACGCCGGCAGCGCGAGGGCGGCCTCGCGTGCGGCCCCCAGGCGGTCGTAGAAGCCCCGGGCCAGAGGGCAGGACTCGCCGTGGCAGGCCCGGTCCGGGTGTTCGCAGGCCTTGTCGCGTGCCACCAGCTCCAGCGTGCGCAGCGGCAGGTCGGCACTGCGGCGCAGCGTCTCCAGCGCGTGCAGCGCCATGGCCCGGCCCGAGGTCTTCGCGGTCAGGAAGAACACCCGGTCGATCCGCTGCGCCGGCATCGCCTTGAGCAGCGGGAAGAGCGTGCCCACCGTCTTGCCGATGCCCGTGGGCGCCTGCGCCATCAGGCAGCGCCCGGCGCGCGCGCCCTTGTAGACGGCCTCGGCCAGCGGCCGCTGGCCGGGGCGGAAGTCCGGGTGCGGAAAGCGCAGCGTCTCCAGCGAACGGTCCCGGTCGCTGCGGTGCAGTGCCTCCTGCGCCGCCCAGGCCAGATAGGCCCGGCAGCGCTGCTCGAAGTGGGCCTGCAGCGCCGCCGCCGGCGCCCGCTCGGTGAACACCGTCTCCTGCTGCGTGCCGATGTCGAGGTAGGCCAGCGCCAGTTCCACCTCCGCGAGCCCCTGCTGCGCGCACAGCAGCCAGCCGTAGATGCGCAGCTGCGCCCAGTGCAGCGCGCGGTGGTTGGCGGGCTGCCGGTCGAGCCGGCCGCGGTGGGTCTTGATCTCCTCGAGCCGCTGGCGGGCCATGTCGTAGCCGTCGGCCCGCCCGCGCACCCGCAGCGTGCCGAAGTCGCCGCTCAGCGGCAGCTCGGCCTGCCAGGCCGGGCCGCGGCGGGCGGCCACCAGCGCATGCCCCTCCTGGCCCTCGAGCGCGGTGGGCGAGGGCGTGAAACGCAGGTCGAGGTCACCCGCCTTGGCGGTGAACTCGCACAGCGCCCGCACGGCGACGGTGCACGTCGGCGTGCAGGGGTCGTTCCCGGCGGAGGTCATGTCGTCACCGGCGCGGCCGGGCGGGGCGCGAGGAAGTGCTCCCGGGCCGCCTCGGTGATCGCCGCGACGCAGGGGTGGGTGATGCGCCGCTCGACGGAGATGGCGAAGAACTCCTCCACCAGCACCCTCGACTGGCCGAGGATCTCGACGCCGTACTGCTCGCAGGTCTCGGCCTCGAGCACGGTGGGTGACATGAAGATCCCCCGGCCCTCGGCGCCGAAGGCCTTCAGCAGCGCCGCATCGTCGAACTCGCCGACCAGCCGCGGGCGCAGCCGGTGTTCGGCCAGCCAGATGTCGAGCCGCTGCCGCATCGCCGAGGTGGCGCCCTGCACCAGCATCGGCGCGCCCTCCAGGCAGGCCGGAAACTCGCCCTGCAGCGCATCCCGCAGGGCCGGCGTGGCGAAGAAGCTCATCGCCGTCGTGCCCAGCGCGTGGCTGAAGGCCTTGACGCTGAGGTTCTTGCCCATGGCCTCGTCGGCGATGACCAGGTCGAGCCGGTGCACCGCCAGCTGGGCCAGCAGGTCCTGCAGCTTGCCTTCATGGCAGATCAGGCGCACCGGATCCGGTCCGTCCAGCGCCGGCTCCAGCAGCCGGTAGGCGATGGACTTGGGCACCTGGTCGGCGATGCCGACCCGGAAGTCGAGCACCGTCTCGCGGTGGCGCACCTTGCCGATCGCGGTCTCCAGCTCGGTGCCCAGCGCGAAGATCTGGTCGGCATAACCGAGCGCCACCCGGCCGTCGTCGGTCAGCTCGAGCCGGCGCCCGCTCTTGCGGAACAGCGCACAGTCCAGGCTCTCCTCCAGCAGCTTGATCTGGGTCGACAGCGTCTGGGGCGTGGTATGCAGCTGCTCGCCCGCGCGCATGACCCCGCCGGCCTTGGCCGTGGCCCAGAAATAATAGAGGTGCTTGAAGTTGATCACTTCTGTTTTTCAGATCTGATGATTCTTGATATTCGACTTTACGCGAAGTGTTGGAGCCGCTAGATTTCGTCACCATGGAACTCCTGCTCGACCCCAACCTCTGGATCGCATTCGCGATGCTGACCGCCCTGGAAATCGTCCTGGGCATCGACAACATCATCTTCATCTCCATCCTGGTCGGGCGATTGCCACCCGAACAGCGTGACCTGGCCCGCCGCCTCGGCCTGGGCTTCGCGATGGTCTCGCGGCTGCTGCTGCTGTTCTCGCTGAGCTGGGTGATGGGCCTGACCGCCGACCTGTTCACCGTGATGGGCACGGGCATCAGCGGACGTGACCTGGTGCTGCTGTTCGGCGGCCTGTTCCTGCTCTACAAGGCGTCCCACGAGATCTTCGTCGAGGTCGAGGCCCGTGAGCAGCAGGGCCCCGATGCGGGCGAGACCCCCGCAGCCAAGAGTGCCGCCGGCAAGAAGGCGCTGCTGGGCATCGTCGGCCAGATCGCGGTCATCGACATCGTGTTCTCGCTCGACTCGGTGATCACCGCCGTGGGCATGGTCGACCAGATCGGCGTCATGGTGGCGGCCGTGGTGACCTCGGTGGGCGTGATGCTGTTCGCTGCCAAGCCGATCGGTGACTTCGTCGACGCGCACCCGTCCGTCAAGGTGCTGGCCCTGGCCTTCCTGGTGATGGTGGGCATGGCGCTGACTGGCGAAGCCTTCGACATGCACATCCCCAAGGGCTACATCTACGGTGCCATGGCCTTCTCCCTGGCGGTCGAGGCGCTCAACATCCGTGCCCGCACCAAGCGCCTGCGCCTGGCCCAGGCCGACGCGTCCTGATCCTCGTCGTTCCAACCTTCAAGGAAACATCATGAACAATGTCCAGTCCTTCCACTTCGGCCATGCCGAGGTATCGGTTGCCGAGCGCAACCGGACGCTGCGCAACACCTACTGGCTGCTGGCGCTGTCGATGGTGCCCACGGTGCTCGGCGCCTGGATCGGCGTGGCCACGGGCATCACCCGCGCCATGTCGCCGATGATGGGCATGATCATCTTCATGGCCGGCGCCTTCGGCTTCATGTTCGCCATCGAGAAGACCAAGAACTCCGCCGCCGGCGTGCCGGTGCTGCTGGGCTTCACCTTCTTCATGGGCCTGATGCTGGCGCGCCTAGTCGGCACCGTGCTGGGCCTGGCCAACGGCACCAGCCTGGTGATGACCGCCTTCGCCGGCACCGGCGCGATCTTCCTGGGCATGGCCTCGCTGTCCTCGGTGATCAAGCGTGACCTCAGTGCCATGGGCAAGTGGCTGTTCATCGGCGCGATCATGATGATGGTGGCCGGCATCGCCAACATCTTCCTGCAGTCGAGCGCGCTGATGATCACGCTGACGGTGCTGTCCATCGGCATCTTCTCGGCCTTCATCCTGCACGACCTCAAGCGTGTCCAGGACGGCGAGGAAACCAACTACATCACCGCCACGCTGGGTGTCTACCTGAGCATCTACAACGTGTTCCAGTCCCTGCTGATGCTGCTGGGCATCTTCGGCGGCAAGGACGAGTGAGGCCGGGGCGGCAGGGCCTCAGCCGCCATGGCGGTTGGGGTCCCGCCAGGCCCGCTCGAAAGGCAGCCGCCAGGCGTGCGGCGCGATGAGCTGGTGGATGGACTTCGGTCCCCACGAGCCCGGCGCATAGAGCCGCACCGGCGGCGGCGCCTCCAGCAGATGGGTCGACACCTCCCACAGGCGCTCGATGCCCTCGGCGGTGGTGAACAGCGTGCGGTCTCCCCGCATCGCGTCGAGGATCAGGCGCTCGTAGGCCTCGAGCACATCGCCGATCAGGCCCGTGTCGTGCATCGCGAACTGCAGGCTCAGCTTGTCCAGTCGCATGCCCGGCCCGGGCCGCTTGCCATAGAAGGACAGCGACATCTTCGAGGCGTCCGCCAGATCGAAGGTCAGGTGGTCCGGGCCCTGCGCCCCGACGCCCGAGCCGGCCGGGAACATGCTCTTGGGCGGTTCCCGGAAGGCGATCGAGATGATGCGCTGCCCCTCGGCCAGGCGCTTGCCGGTGCGCAGGAAAAACGGCACGCCGGCCCAGCGCCAGTTGTCGATGAAACACTTCAGCGCGATGAAGGTCTCGGTCTCCGATTCGGGATCGACCCCCTCCTCGTCGCGGTAGCCGGTGTACTGCCCGCGCACCACGTCGTGCGGCTGGATCGGCAGCATGCTGCGGAAGACCTTGTTCTTCTCCTCGCTGATGGGAGCGGGCTCCAGCGCGGTGGGCGGCTCCATCGCCATGAAGGCGAGGATCTGGAACAGGTGGGTCACCACCATGTCGCGGTAGGCGCCGGTCTGCTCGTAGAAGCCGCTGCGCTTGCCCAGGCCCAGGGTCTCGGGCACGTCGATCTGCACGTGGTCGATGAAGTTGCGGTTCCAGATCGGCTCGAATAGGCCGTTGGCGAAGCGGAAGGCGAGGATGTTCTGCGCCGGCTCCTTGCCCAGGAAGTGGTCGATGCGGAAGATCTGCTCCTCGGCGAAGACCTCGTGCAGCCGGGCGTTGAGCGTCACCGCGCTGGCCTTGTCGGTGCCGAAGGGCTTTTCCATGACGATGCGCGAGCGCTCCACCAGGCCGGCCTCGCCCAGCAGGCGCACCGCCGACAGCGCGGCGCTGGGCGGCACGCTGAGGTAGTGCAGCCGGCGGCTCTCGCCGCCCAGCGACATCTCGGCCCGGTCGACCGCGGCCCGCAGCGCACCGGCACCGGCGGCCAGCGGCACGTAGTCCAGGCTGCGCGCGAACGCCTCCCAGTCCGGCTCGGTCAGCGTGCGGCTGGAGAACTCCTCGAGCGCGCCGCGCGCGGCCTGCCGGAAGCCCTCGACGTCCATCTCGTCGAGCGAGACGCCGATGATGCGGCAGCCCGGGATGAACCCGGCGCTCGACAGGTGGTAGAGCCCGGGCAGCAGCTTGCGCCGGGCCAGGTCGCCCGTCGCACCGAACAGCACCACCACCTGCGGGTAGCGCGGGCCCACGCCCGGGGAAATCTTGGCCACTGTGTGCTCCTCGTCATCGGGATGAACGGCGCCCGCCCCGGGCGCATCGGAACACCCGGTCAGCAAGTCCTGGGCCTGAAGGTCCCGCACGGCGGGTCAGATCGGCAGCGTGTAGACCTCGGCGGCGGCCCGCTCTTCGGCGCTGTGGCCTTCGAGCGCATGGTCCCATTCCGGTGCCGTGGCACCCCGGATGGGCACCAGGCCCTGGGTCAGGCGACTGGCTTCCTCGGCCCCGGCATCGAACTCGGCGGCGACCGTCCGGTTCTCGAGGAACAGGCGCACGACCGTCGAGCCACCCGAGTCGATGAGCACGACGTAGCGCGCCGGGGGCCGGTGCGGGGTGCTGCTGTGCTTGCGGGGCAGTTCGCTGCCAAAACCGTGGTCCATGGTCGCACCTCCTGGTCGTGTCGTCGTGCCGTGCCGTTCAGCTCCGTTCCCCGGAGATGTAGTGCTCGAGCTGCTCGATGATGAACCGCTGCTCGGAGATGATGCCCTTGACCAGGTCGCCGATGGAGATCAGCCCCAGCAGCTGGCCGTCGGCCATGACGGGCAGGTGGCGCAGCCGGTTGCGGTTCATCAGGACCATGCAGTCCTCGGTGGTGTGCTCCGGGCCCACGTACATCACGGCCGAGGTCATGATCTCGTTCACCCGGGTCTCCTTGGACGAGCGCGACAGCAGCACGACCTTGCGGGCGTAGTCCCGCTCGGTGACGATGCCGACGACGTCGGGGCCCTGCGTCACGAGCAGCGCTCCGACGTTCTTTTCCGCCATCAGCTTGACCGCCTCGAACACCGACGCCGCGGGGCCGATGCAGTGCACGGTCTGATGGGGCTTGGACTTGAGCAACTCGGCAGCGGTCTTCACGGCACTCTCCTCGGTGATCAGGATCGCTCTAGTTAAGCATCTCTCGGGGGTGTTGTCGATGCGGATGTCTGCCGGTTGAATTCACCCCGGACTGCCCGGCGTTTCACGGCGCGGCGCCGAACACCCCGCCGTCCTGCTGCCACTGCTCCAGCACGGTGCCGCAGGGCTCGCCGGCGGCGTCGAAGCTGCGCTCCTCGAAATGCACCCGGCCGTCGCGCGCCATGATCAGCACGGTGCTCGAGCGGGTGCCGTGTTCCGCGCCGACGACGAACGGGGCCGAGCGGCGCTCCTCCTCCGCCGCGTCGAGGCCGGTGTCGGGCAGGCCCGCGCGGGTGGTGCCGCGGTCGGCCAGCATCAGGAAACCGGCCGCGGCGATGTCCTGCGGGCTGAGTTCGTCCTGCGGCACGGGCAGCTGCAGGCCGCGGCGGGCGAGCACGTCGCCGATGCGCGGGTAGCCGTCGACCAGCGTGACGAAGCCGCCGGTGCCCTTGACGTAGGCGCCGAACACGGTGTCCAGGCGCTCGGCGTTCGGCCAGCGCTGGTCGATCAGGCCGTTGCCCAGCACGTGGATGCCCTCGGTCAGCGGCAGCGAGACCCGCGCGCGGGTCGCCGCGTAATGCGCCTGGCGCGGGTTGCCCACGATCAGGTTGAACGGCGCGTACGGACCCTTGTCGCGGGCATAGCGCCGGGCGTGCACGACCGGCTCTTCGCCGGAGCCGAAGAACTCGACGGGCAGCCGGCCCCGGCTGGGCGTGCCGGGCTCGACCGGCGTGGTGTCCCGCAAGGGCGTGACCATCGCGAAGCGGCCGTCGTGGCGGTTCACGCCCAGCCAGGTGCCGCCACCCGCCAGGTCCCGCCCGGCGAGCAGGCCGTCGTGCCCGGGCCACCAGGCCGCCGGTGCGGTCGGGCGGTCGTGGCGCTCATCGCGGTTGCACAGCACGATCAGCGGGAAGTCGGGGTGGGCGCGCCAGGCGATGCTGATGAGGCTCATGGGGTGATCTCGCTCGAGGTGGAAGGGGGTGGCGCGCCGGTTCAGCAGGGTGCGGGCAGGGCCCGGGTGGCCACGGCCAGCAGGCGCACGCCGGTGTGGCGGATGCCTTCGTCCGTGCGCACGCGCACCAGCTCGGCCGCCACCTCGGAGCGGGCCCGGGCACGCAGGTTGAACGGGGTCTCGGGCAGCTGCCGCAGGAAGCGGCCCCAGCGACCGGCCTGGACAAATTCGATCGCGGCGTTGACGGAGGGGTGCACGGTCACGTCGGCCTGCGCCTCGATCCGCACCCGCTCGAACCCGGCCTCGTGCAGCAGCGCCTCGAGGCCGGTGGCGTTGACTGCCTGCCCGAGGTCCTCGGCGGCCGGTGGATGGCGGTCGTAGGGCTTGCGGGCCAGCACCGCGGCCGTCGCGGTGTCCACCGGGTGGGGATGGTCCCGGCATGGCGTCACCAGGCCGAGTCGCCCGCCCGGTCGCAGCACGCGGTGCAGCTCGTGCAGGACCTGCGCCGGCTCGGGCCAGGTGTGCAGCAGGTCGTTGGCGACGACGGCGTCGAAGCAGCCGGCCGGAAAACGCCCCAGCGTCGTGGCCGAGCCCACCTGCACCCGCACATGGGGCCGGGCCCGCTGGTGCGCGATGGTCACGTGATACGGCGACGGATCCAGGCCCAGCACCTCGCCACCCGGGCCCACCACCTCGGCCAGGTGCTCGCTCAGCAGGCCGGTGCCGCAGCCCAGCTCCAGCACGCCGCCGCCCTGCAGCGGCCCGAGCGCGGCCACCAGGGCCCGACCGGCCTTCAGGTGGCGGTCGGTGACGATGCGCGCGAAATGCTCCGCCAGGTCAGGCGGGGGCTGGGTGGCGGGACCGGGTTCCGGAGGGCTCATGGCCCATTGTTGGGCCGCAGGAGAGTCGTGGTGTCGTGGTCGGGATCCGGGCGGGTCAGATCCAGCCCAGCGCCCCCATCAGCGCGCCGGCTCCCAGCAGCCACAGCAGGTGCACCCGCGTGCGCCAGACCAGCCCGGCCGACACGGCGGTCACCAGCCACACCGGCAGGTGTTCGAGCGGCGCGCCCAGGCCCAGGTCCAGCACCGTGGCGGTGGCCAGCATCATGCCGATCACCACCGGTGCCATGCCCTGCTTGAAGGCCCGCACGCCGCGGTCCTCGTGGTGGCGCCGGGCCCAGCGGGTGGTCAGCAGCGTCAGCACCGAGCTGGGCAGCAGGATGGCCAGCAGGCTGAGCGCCAGGCCCAGCAGCGCGAGCGGCAGGCCGCCGGCGTTGAGGCCGACGTGCCAGCCGACCAGTCCGATGAACAGCACGTTCGGCCCGGGGGCGGCCTGCGCCAGCGCGACCGACGCGCTGAACTGGCCATCGCTGAGCCACTGGTGGTCCACGACCAGGCGGCGCTGCAGGTCCGAGGCCACGGTGATCGCCCCGCCCACCGACAGCAGCGACAGCAGCGCGAAGTGGCCGGCGAAGACCAGCCAGTCGAATCCGTCCAGGTGCACCCCGTTCATGGCCGACCCCCGGCACCGGGGCGCACCGCCTCCAGGCGGGCGAGCCGCCAGGCCACCAGCAGGCAGGCCGGGCCGCCCAGGCCGAGCAGCACCCAGGGCAGCGGCAGCCGCAGCACCGCGATCGCGACGAACACCAGGGCGGCGATCAGCGCCGCGGCCGGTCGGCCCAGCACATGGCGGTGCAGCGCCGTCGACAGCTTCAGCGCGGTGGCGACGATCAGGCCGGCGGCCACCGCGCCCATGCCCCGCAGCGCCCCTTGCACCTGCGGCAGGTGCTGGTAGTGGGCGAAGCCCAGCACCAGCACCATCAGCAGCAGCAGCGGGAAGACCAGCAGCCCCAGCATCGCCGCCGCCGCGCCGCGCCAGCCGAAGTGGCGATCACCGAACATCAGCGCCAGGTTGACCACGTTGGGGCCGGGCAGCACCTGGGCGACGGACCAGTCCTCGACGAAGCCCTCGCGCGTCAGCCAGCCGCGGCGCTCGACCAGCTCCCGCTGGATCACGGCCATCACGCCGCCGAAGCCCTGCATCGCGAGCAGGGAGAAGGCCAGGAAGAGCTCCCGGCAGGACCCGGGTCGCGGGCGGTCGGGCAAGGTCGGTGCGGAGGGACTCATGCGGAAATGGTAGCCGGGTCGTCCCCGGCGGCCCGGCGGCAGCGGGGCGTCCCTCAGAACAGGTGTCGCAGGCCCAGCTCCAGCCCGGTCGAGCGGCCACCGGCCTTCAGGCCGGCCGGCCCACCCGGCAGCAGCAGCTGCACCGCGTTGTTCGAGCGCACCCGCGTGTTCTGCGCGGTGCCGAAGGCACTGCGGATCGGGCCGGTCTGGCTGTCACCCGCCGCGCAGCAGCTCTACCCGCTCTTCCTGGAGATGAAGAAGGCCAGGCCCTCGCGGGCCCGCGGCGGCGCCTCGACGCGGGCCGCTGCGGGCTGAAGCCCGGCCGGGGCTCAGTGCCGGAGCGCCCCCGGCCGGTGGCCCGGCTCGTCGGGCGGCGCGGCGGTGGCGGCCCCCGGTCGGGCCAGCCCGTGCAGCACCTGTTGCGCGTCCAGCGAGCGGATCGGCACGGACAGGTCCCGCGGCAGCCGGCCCTGGGCGATCAGGCTCTCGTAGCGCAGCGCGCACACCCGCAGGAAGGAGCTGAAGTTGCCCACCGCGCCCCGTTCGGCCACCAGCTCGTCGTAGAGCCGCTCGATCAGCTGCACCACGCCCATGCCGTCACGCCGGGCGATCTCGTCGAGCACGTCCCAGTAGAGGTTTTCCAGCCGGATGCTGGTCACCACGCCGTGCAGCCGGACCGAGCGGGTGCGGCTGTCGTAGCTGGCGGGGTCGGCACTGATGAAGATCCTGCACATCTGTTCACGCTCCTGGGATCCATCGGCCTGCCGGAGGGATTGAACTCTTTTCCACCAGACCCATCTGACATGGCCGGATCGCAGATCCGGTGGCAGTTTCTGCACTTTATTCCAACGCACCACCCCACTGACGGAGATACACGAATGGGTCTGTTCGACATGTTCAAGAGCGACACCGGCGACAAGATGACGCCCCACCTCGCCTTCACCACCGCGCTGATCTACATCATGTCGGCCGACGGCGAGATGGACAGCGAAGAGGTCGGTCACCTGCTGTCCGTGCTGGGCGGCCAGGACGACGGCAAGGGCACGATCGGGGTCGGTGCCCAGAACCAGGCCCTGCTGGACGCGGCACTGAAGTACCGCCGGAAGAATTCGCTCGAGACCTTCCTGGCCGAAGCCGCTCCGCTGCTCAGCGATGCCCAGAAGATGTGCATCATGGTCAACCTGATCGACTCCTCGCTGGCCGACGGCCAGCCCGAGCCGGAAGAGCAGGCGATGTTCGCCAAGTTCCTGAGCGCCTTCGGCATCAGCGAGGAGCGTTTCCGCCCCTTCTTCGAGGTCATCATGCTCAAGGCCGACCGCACGGTCTTCACCAACCAGAGCCACCCGAAGAACCAGCCGGGCTACCAGGTCAAGCTCGCGCTGAACTGATCCCCGGCTTCACGCCTCACGCCTCACAGCGTGATGCGTGTGCCCAGCACCACCAGGAACTGGCCTATCCAGGCCGGGTGCGCCGGCCAAGCCGGCGCGGTGACCAGATTGCCGTCGGTGATGGCCTGGTCGACCGGGATGCCGACGTACTCGGCGCCGGCCAGTTCCACTTCCACCTGGCAGGCCGGATAGGCCGACACCCGCCGGCCCTTGATCAGGCCCGTGGCCGCCAGCAGCTGCGCGCCGTGGCAGACCGCCGCCACCGGCTTGCCCTCCTCCAGGAAATGCCGCGTCATGGCCACCACGCTGGCGTGCATGCGCAGGTATTCGGGCGCCCGACCACCGGGGATCACCAGCGCGTCATAACGGTCCACCTTCACGTCGGCGAAGCCGAAATTGAGCGTGAAGCGGTGGCCGGGCTTTTCGCTGTAGGTCTGCGCACCCTCGAAATCGTGGATCGCCGTCATCACGAAGTCGCCGGCCTTCTTGTCCGGGGCGACGGCGTGCACCGTGTGGCCCACGGCCTGCAGTGCCTGGAAGGGCACCATGGTCTCGTAGTCTTCGGCGTAGTCGCCGCACAGCATCAGGATCTTGCTCATGGCTCGTCTCCGGGGTCAGTGGGAAGGACGAGTCCATTGTCGAAAACCCGCCGCCACGGCGGGTAGTAGCCGCCTGTGGTCGAAACTGGGGTTCTCCCTGAGTGGATCAGGCCACCCGCAGTGCCGGCCGGCTGCCGATCGCCGGCGGCACGAACAGGCCGGCGCGGTCGGTCGGCAGGGCCGTGACCCCGGCCCCGAGCCGCCCCTTGCGCCGATGGTCGCTGGGTGCATGGCCGAACAGCGCCCGGTAGGCCTTGCAGAAGTGCGACGAGGACTGGAAGCCGCAGGCCACGGTGATCTGCATGATGGGAGCGCTGCTGTGGGTCAGCAGCTCGCGGGCGCGGCGCAGGCGCAGGTTCATGTAGTGCTGCGCCGGGTTCATGCTGTAGTAGCGGTGGAACAGCCGCTCCAGTTGGCGCAGCGAGATGCCGGTGGCCGCGGCGATCTCCGACAGCGTCAGCGGCTCCTCGATGTTGGCGGCCATCAGCTCGGCGGCCTCGATCAGGTGCTCGTAGCCCGGCCCGATGCACTCGGGCTGCGGCAGGCGCTGCTGGTCGGTCGGGGCGCGCACCCGGTCGACGATGAACTGCTCGGAGATGTCCATCGCGAGCTTGTTGCCGTGGTGGCCGCGGATCAGGTGCAGCATCAGGTGCAGCGGCGCGGTGCCGCCCGACGCGGTGCTGCGGTCGCGGTCGATCAGGAACACCTCCTGGGCGAAATGCACCTTCGGGAAGGCCTCGCGGATCGCCGCCAGGTTCTCCCAGTGCACCGCGCAGCGGTAGCCGTCGAGCACGCCCGCGGCCGCCAGCGCATGGGTGCCGGTGCACAGCGAGCCCAGTGCCTGGCCGCGCGAGGCGCGGCGCCGCAGGTCGGCCCGCACCAGCTCCGTGGTGGCGCTCTGCACCTCCACGCCCCCGCAGACGAACATCAGCTCGCAGTCGTCGAGTGTCGACAGGCTCGCACCGTGATCCACCCTCAGGCCGTTGCTGGCCTCGACCAGCTCACCGCCCGAGCCCACCACGGTCCAGCGGTAGAGCTCGCGCCGGCTGAGGTAGTTGGCCATGCGCAGGGCCTCGAGCGCGTTGGCGAACGCGATCATCGAGTAGTTCTGCAGCAGCAGGAAGCCGATGTGCCTCGGCGGTGGAGCTTCGGTGCGCGGGGTAGGGGCCATGGCGGGTGCGGTGTTGAGCGTGGACATCGAGGCGGCGGCGGGTCCGGGCGGGCGCTCAGCGTTCGACCTTGACGGTGCCGAAGCTTTCGGTCAGCCGGTCGAGGATGATGGCCAGCAGCACCACGGCGAGCCCGCTCTCGAAGCCCAGGCCGATGTCCAGGCGCTGGATGCTGGCGAGCACGTCGTTGCCCAGGCCGCCCGCGCCGACCATCGAGGCGATGATCACCATCGACAGCGCCATCATGATGGTCTGGTTGACCCCGGCCATCAGCGTGGGCAGGGCGATCGGCAGCTGCACCTTCCACAGCAGCTGCAGCGAGGTGCAGCCGAAGGCCTGGCCCGCCTCGACCTGCTCGGCGTTGACCTGGCGGATGCCCAGGCTGGTCAGGCGCACCACCGGCGGCATCGCGAACACGACGGTGGCCAGGATGCCCGGCACCCGGCCCAGGCCGAAGACCATCGCCGCCGGGATCAGGTAGACGAAGGCCGGCATGGTCTGCATGAAGTCCAGCACCGGGCGCACCAGCGCGTTGAAGCGCTCGCTGCGGGCGCACAGGATGCCCAGCGGCACGCCGGCCACCAGGCTGATGATCGTGGCCGAGAACACCAGGGCCAGCGTCACCATGGTCTGGTTCCAGAAGCCGGTGATCGTGATGATCATCAGGCTGACGGCGACGAAGAGGCCGAACTTCCAGTTCAGCCGCCACACGCCCAGCGCGACGAACGCCAGGATGCCGATCCACGAGGGCAGGGCCAGGAAGGCGCCCTCGATCTGCTCGGCAAAGCCCTCGACGATCGCGCCGATGGCGTCGAAGAACGAGCCGCCGTGCTCGAGCATCAGCTTGACGCCGTCGTTGACCAGCGCACCCAGCGGCAGCATGCCCTTGGTGTCGCCCAGCAGTTGGTTCAGGAAATCAGCAGACATGGCGGGTACTCGCGATCTTGACCAGCAGGCTCTTGGGCGTGATGCAGCCCAGCAGGTGTTCGGCGTCGTCGAAGACGCTCACGGGTTGATCCAGACCAAGCACGGTCTTCATCGCGTCGGGCAGAGTGGTAGTGGCCGGAAGTCTGGTCATGCCCTGGATGAACGGAAAATCGGCCGACGGCATCGCACTGTCGACCAGGTCCGCCGCGGTCAGGTAGCGCGAGGTGTCCACCCCCTTGAAGAAGCGGCGCACGTAGTCGTTGGCCGGTCGGGTCACGATCTCGTGCGGCGAGCCTTCCTGCACCAGGTTGCCCCCTTCCATGATGGCGATGCGGGTGCCGATCTTCAGCGCCTCCTCCAGGTCGTGCGAGACGAAGAAGATGGTGCGGCGCTGCTCGCGCTGCAGGTCGAGCATCAGGTCCTGCATCTCGTTGCGCTTGAGCGGGTCCAGCGCCGAGAAGGCTTCATCCATCAGCAGGATGTCCGGGTCCACCGCCAGCGCCCGGGCCAGCCCGACCCGCTGCTGCATGCCCCCCGACAGCTGCGACGGGTACTTCTGCGCATAGGTCTTCAGCCCCACCTGCTCGAGCGCGTCCATCACCTTGCGCTTGTAGTCCAGGCGCGCCATGCCGGCGATCTCCAGACCGAAGGCGACGTTGTCGAACACCGTGCGGTGCGGCATCAGCGCGAAGCTCTGGAACACCATCGCCACCCGCTTGCGGCGCCAGCGCACCAGTTCGCCCTCGGGCAGCCTGGCCACGTCCTGGCCGTCGATCGTGATCGATCCGGCGGTGGGCTCCACCAGCCGGTTGATCAGCCGGATCAGCGTCGACTTGCCCGAGCCCGACAGGCCCATCAGCACGTAGATGTCGCCGGCATTGACATTGAAGCTGACCTTGTTGACCCCCACCACCTGGCCGGTGCGCTGGAAGATGTCGTCCTTGCCGACACCTTGGCGCAGCAGCGCCAGGGCCTGCTCGGGACGAGGGCCGAAAACCTTGGTCAACTCGCGTACCTGAATCTTGGGTTCAGACATCCTGGCCTCCTCGGGCTGTTTGAATTCGGTGGGGTGCCGTCATGTTCGCAAACCCTGTGCCATTGATGCACCATGTTTGCCCTCGTGTCATGGACGGCGCTCCGCGAACGCCCCGACGGATCGGGGCGGTGTGCATCACATCGTGGGCAGCCCGCACGGTCACGGTGCGCGCTGCCGGGTTCATGGGCCGACCGTGCTCAGCGGTCGAGTTCCAGATCGCTCAGCGGCTGGCTGCAGCAGGGCAGGAACCAGCCCTGCGCGACTTCGCGCGGGCGCAGTCCGCCACCCTGCTGCATCTGCACCTCGCCGGACAGCTTGCGGGTGCGGCAGGTGCCGCACACGCCGTTCGAGCAGGAGAAGGGCAGCCGCAGCCCGGCCCGCTGGGCTGCCTGCAGCACCGTCTCGCCGGCACTGCAGGCAAACCGTTCGCCGCGCTGGCGCAGCTGGATCTCGAAGGTCGGCGCCTCGGTCGGCGCCGGGGCGGCGGCCTCGCCGCTCGACGGCGAGCTGCCCTCGAGGGCCGGGGCCTCAAATGAAAAACTCTCTTCGTGGTAGCGGGCCATGTCGAAGCCCAGCGTGCTCAACATGGTGCGCACGGCGGCCATGAACGGTGCCGGTCCGCAGCACCACACCTCACGCTCGAGCAGGTCGCCGACCTGGCCCTGCAGCAGCGCCGGGCTCAGGCGGCCGAGCAGGCCGGTGTAGCCGGGCTGATCGCCGCGCTGCTCGCAGACCACGGTGGCCCGCCAGCGGGGAAGCGTGCGCGCCAGCAGCGTGATCTCCTCGGCGAAGACCACGTCGCGCGGCGTGCGGGCGGCATGGATGAACTGCACGTCGGCATCGAGGCCCAGGTCGGCACAGGCGCGTGACATCGACATCAGCGGCGTGATGCCGCTGCCGCCGCTGAGGAAGAGCTGGCCCCGCGCCGGCACCGTCACCGGCCCGGGCGCAAAGCAGCTGAAGTCACCGGCCGGACCGGTGGCGCTCAGCCGCATGCCCGGCTGCAGGTGGTCGTGCAGCCAGTTCGACACCACCCCGCCCGGCACCCGCTTGACCGTGATGGTCACCGTGTCCGGCCGCGTCGGGCTTGAGCACAGCGTGTAGCAGCGGTGCAGGCGCTCGCCGCCGATGTCCAGGGCCAGCGTGATGAACTGGCCCGGGCGGTAGCGGAAGCAACGGGGCTCGACCGACCGCAGCACGAAGCTGCGCACGTCGTGGGTCTCGTCGCGCACCTGCACGCAGGTCAGCCATTCGTCGTCGACGGACCAGGCGGGAGCGGGTGAAGCGGCCAGGTCGGGTGCGGAGCTGTTCATCGGCGTGGACTCGTGCGTGAAAGTCGTGGAGGGCGGTCGGTCGGGTCGGGCGTCAGCGCAGCGTGCTCACGCCGGCGCGCAGGCGATCGACATACCAGGCGCAGAACTTCTCGACCAGACCTTCCGTGTACGGCGAGTAAGGACCGGGCTCGTAGGCCCGGCTGGCCACGCCGATCTGCGATTCCTCGACGAGCCGGCGGTCCTGGTCGTTGGTCGCGTTCCACACCCGGGTCAGGTTCTCGACCGTGTAGTCGACACCTTCGACCGCATCGCGGTGCACGCACCAGGTCGTGCGCACCAGCGTGCGGCCCGGACCGACCGGGATGACCGAGAAGCTCACCACGTGATCGCTCATGAAGTGGTGCCACGAGTTCGGCTGGGTCCAGAACGACAGGCCGCCCAGCGCCTTGTCCGGGAAGTCGGCCAGCAGCTTCTTGCAAGCCACCTCGGTGCTCATCGTCTGCGACTGGCCGGCGCGGTCCAGCGGCAGGCGCTGGGTGCGGAAACCCGAGACCATCGAATCCAGCGTCTCGATCTCGGCGCTGGGCAGGCCCATCGCTTCCCAGCGGGCGTGGCTCTCGCGCACGATGCCCTCGAAGCGCGCCAGGCCCTCGGCATTCTGCGGACCGGGCTGGTAGCCGAAGCCGTGCTCGAACAGCGAGATCGTCAGCTCCGGATGGTTGCCCACGCAGTGGTAACACTCGCGGTTGTTCTCCATCGTGAGCTTCCAGTTGCTCTGCTCGATCAGGTCGACCTGCGCCGCGACCTTGCATTCGTTCAGGCGGTGCGGCGCCATGTAGGGGCGCATGCGCTCGGCCAGCTGATCGAAGTCCTGCGGCGGCTCGTCGGCCAGGCAGATGAAGAGCAGGCCTTCGAGGTTGCGCAGGTGCACGGGTTTCAGGCCGTGGCTGCGGCGGTCGAAGCTCTCGCCCATGTGGTCCGCATGGATCAGCTGGCCTGTCAGGTCATAGGTCCATTGGTGGTACGGGCAGACGATGTTGCCCAGGCTGCCCTGGTGGGCCTCGCACAGGCGCGAGCCGCGGTGGCGGCAGACGTTGTGGAAGGCCTGCACCTGCATGTCGTCGTCGCGCACGATCAGGATCGAGTCGTGTCCCACATCGACGGTGATGTAGTCGCCGGCCTCGGGCACCTGCGGCGCCACGGCGACGAAGATCCAGTGGCGGCCGAAGATCAGCGCCATGTCGGCCTGGAAGATCTCGTCGCTCAGGTAGAACGGCGCCTCCAGGCTGTAGCCCGCGCGGCGGCGTTCCAGCAGCTCGCGCAGCGCGGCGGTGGAGGTGCCGGCGGCGGCGTTCGGGTTCGGTTGCAGGGTGATCGGTTGGGTGGGCATCATGGGCTCCCTGGTCATGTGTTCAAGAGGTGGGAAAACGGGATCGGTCGTGGCTTCAGGGCGCGACCAGCGCGAGCTGGCGCAGGTGCTCCAGCAGGACACGTGCCTTGTCGTCGGTCGAGCCGGCACGCACCACGGTGCTGCTGCTGGCCGCGGGGGTGCCGGAGCCGGTGGCGCGTGCCATGCGGGCCGCGCCGCTTTCCTGGCGCTCGGCCTGCAGGGCCCGCAGCTGGCGGCGCGCGGGCGTCGGCTGCCAGGCGGGTTCGGCCCGTGGCCCTGGCGTGGCCGGGGTGGTCACGGCGAGAGTCTCGATGCGACCGCGCCGGGCCGCATCCCAGGCGTGACGCTGCGGCAGGTCCTCGCGCAGCGCCAGGCGGGCGCTGGTGACCAGCACCGCGCGGGTGCCGGCCTGCAGGCGCAGCTGGCGGCGGGCGCCCCGCGGCAGCGCCTGGCTCAGCAGCCAGCTGCCGTCGGTCATCGGCTGCAGGTCGATCACGTCGGCGATCAGCAGGTGGCCCAGGCGGTGAGCCAGTGCATAAGGCAGCAGGCCGCTGGCGGCGCCGGATTCGGCCCGTGCGCCGGTGAGCACCAGCGTGCTCGTGCGGCAGGCCGTGGCCAGCGCCTCCAGCACGTCGATCGTGCTGCCGTCCGGCGCGGCGAGCTGCACGATCCGGCCCGTTCCCTGCGCCAGGTAGGCGCGTGCCACCGACTCCGGCATCGCGCCGGCGGTGCACAGCACCGGCTCGCCCTGCGGGTGGCGGGCCTGTGCCAGCGCCACGGCGGCGGCATCGGCGCGGCTGGGGGTCGCCCGGCCGCTGACGGGGTCGATGCGGCTGCTGACCAGCACGGTCAGCAGCGCATCCTTGATGCCGGTGTTCATGGCAGCGCCTCCTTCGCACGCCGTTCGGCGCGCACCTGTTCGAGCATCGATCGCATCAGCGCCTGGGCGTCCTCGACCACGGTCAGCTCGGCCCGGCGCACCATCGGGGCCGCCGCATCGGTGTTGACCGCCATCACGTGCCGGCATTCGCGGATGCCCTGCAGGTGCTGAACGGCCCCGGAGATGCCGAAGGACAGATAGCCGCGTGCCTGCACCGTCTTGCCGGTGGCGCCGATCTGCTGCGGCCGGGTGAAGCGGCCGTCGTCGACGGCCACGCGCGATGCGCCGATGGCCGCGCCCAGCGCCTCGGCCAGCTCGTGGAACAGCGCCACGTCGGTCACGCCGTTGCCGGCGGCGACGATGAACTCCGCCTCCTCCAGCGCGATCTGGCGGGCCTGGCCGGCGACGATGCCCAGGTCGGTCAGTCCGGCCGGGCGCAGCGCCTGCGGTGCCGGCAGCTCGATGCGTTCGCCCAGGCCGGTGCAGTGCAGGGCCGTGCGCGCGACCTGGCGGGCCAGCAGCAGCAGTGCGGGCAGCGGCGCGAGGGCATCGCCCGGGGCGCTGTCGGGTCCGCCGGTGCAGCGGCCGAGGTGGCGGATGCGCACCTGGTCCGCATGGATCTCGACCACCGGGCCGGCCAGCACCAGGCCCTGCACGACGGCCAGGCGTCGACCGAGGTCGGCGTCCGCGCCCCGGTCGGGCAGCAGCGTGTGGCGCGGGCTCAACGCCGTCCAGCGCGCCCGCACCACCTCCAGCAGCGCCTCGGGCGAGGTGCCATCGTCGACCGGCAGCTGCTCGATCCGGTCCACCCCCAGCGCGGCGGCTTCGTCGCCCACGCTGAAGCCAGGGCCGACCGGCGCGATCAGTACCACCGCCTCGTCCGGGCGGGCCAGCAGCACGGTGGCCGCGATGGTCTCCCGGGCATGCTCGTCCAGGCTGCCGCGGTCGGTGTGGGCGATCACCAGCAGGCAGCCGCGGGCCGGGGCGCTCAGGCGCTGCGGCAGCGTGGCGGCGCCGTCGCCGGCCAGGCGACCGGGTTCACGGTCACCCCGTTCACTGCCCAGCACGATGCGGCGCCGACCCAGCGGCGTGATCAGTGCCGGGCGGCGGGGATCGATGCGGCGGGTCATGCTTGCACCTCCAGGGAGCGGGCCACCAGTTCGGCGATGTCGAGCACCTCGGGGCGTGGTCCGACCACCCCTTCGAGCATGGCCGTGCACTGCGGGCAGGCCACGGCGAGCAGGCCGGCGCCGGTGGCACGGGCGTCGTCCATGCGCAGGTCGGGGATGCGCTGCGTGCCCGGGATGTCGGTGCACGGGGCCCCGCCGCCGCCGCCGCAGCAGCGGGCGTTCGTGCCGTGGCGCTCCATCTCGACGACCCGGATGCCGATGGCCTTCAGCGTGCGGCGAGGCGCTTCGGTCTGGCCGTTGTAGCGGCCGAGGTAGCAGGGGTCGTGCAGCGTGACGGTCGTGTCGGCCGGCGGCGCGGCGAGCGGTTTCAGCGCCCCCCGCTCGAGCAGATCGGCCAGCAGCTCGCTGTGGTGCCAGACTTTCGTGCCGCGGGCCAGGTGGGCGCTCCAGGCGGCGTCGAAGGCCGGGTATTCGTTGCGCAGCGCGTGCAGCAGGTGCGGGTCGGCGGTGACCAGGTGGCTCGCCGGATGAGCCTGGAGCGTGTCGATCAGCTGCCGTGCCAGGCGCTGGTAGCCGGCCTCGTCCCCCAGGCGGCGGGCGACGTCGCCGCAGTCCGTCTCGGCCGCGCCCAGCACCGCCGGGGTGATGCCGCCGGCCTGCAGCGACTGCACCAGCGCCCGCAGCGTGCGCTGGCCGCGCAGGTCGAAGCCGGACTCGCCGGCCAGCAGCAGCCACTCCACCGACTGGCCGGCGCGTGCCACCGGCAGGTTCAGGTCGGTGGCCCAGTGGTAGCGTGCCGACAGCGGGTGGCGGCCCTGGGTGTCGGTCTCGCGCAGCGCGGCCAGCACCTCCTGGCCCTTGTTGGGCACCGTGCCGCCCACCAGGGTCAGGTGGCGGCGCAGGTCGACCACCAGGTCCACCTGCTCGATCAGCATCGGACAGGCCTGCACGCAGGCGCGGCAGGTCGTGCAGCTCCACAGCGTGTCGGCGCCGATCAGCCCGGGCACGATCGCCGCGTCGGGACGGCCCTGGTGCTCACCCGTCGGACGGCCGGGGTAGGGGTTGCCGTGGTAGCTCGCGTCGCTGCCGCCGGACATGCCGGTGACCAGGTCCTGCACCAGCTTCTTCGGGTTCAGCGGCTGGCCGGCGGCGTAGGCCGGGCAGGCCGCTTCGCACTTGCCGCACTGCACGCAGGCGTCGAAGGACAGCAGGCGGTTCCAGGCCAGGTCGGCCGGACGGGCGACGCCGGGCGCGTCGGTGGCCAGATCCAGGGCCTTCAGCGCGCTGGCCGGGCGCCGGGCCGCGGGGCCGACGGGCTGGACGTCGAAACGTTCCGGACGGGGATGCAGGCCCAGGTGCAGCAGCCCGGCGATCGCGTGTTTCATCGGTCCGGCCAGCCCGACGCCCAGCGCCAGTTCGGCGGCACCGACGGCCAATGCGCCGGCGCACAGCCCCGCCCACCACGGCGCGATCTGGCTGCTCCACAAGGCACCGGCGGCCAGCAGCGCCGCACCGGTGGCGCCCAGCGCCAGGGTCCACGGCAGGCGATCCCACGGGCCGTGCGACACCCGTGCGGCCACCGCGGCCTGGCGGCGGCGGGCCGCCATCATCAGCGTGCCGGCCAGCATCAGCAGCGCGGCGGCGACCAGCGCCACGTCCAGCAGCACCCAGCGCAGCCGCAGGCCGTCGTTGAGCGCGACCAGCGCCAGGCTGGCCAGCGCGCCGCCGGCGACGGCGACATGGGCCCGCGCGGCCAGCGGCTCGCGCACCACCACCGCATGCAGGTCGACGAAATAACGTTTCGGGATGGCCAGCAGGCCGCTCCAGGCCACCGGGGCGGCCCGGCCGCTGCGCCACAGCGTGGCGCGGCGGGCCGTGCCGATCAGCAGCGCGACCACGGCCAGCCAGAACACGGCCGTGACCAGATCACGCCAGACGAGCTCGGAGGTCAGCATGGTCAGAAGTCCTTGCACAGGCGCAGCGCGTCGTAGATCGCGCCGTGGATGTTGTGCATCGACACGCCGTCACCGATGCGGAACAGCGCGAAGCGGTCGCCCCCCAGCGCCTGCGACAGCACCGGCTGCGGCTGCGCGTCGTAGAGCGTGTCGATGTCGGTCTGGCCCCGGTTGAGCGAGCGGTCCTTGAGCTGCCAGTACAGCGCCTCGTTCGGGCGGATGCCGTTCTCGATCACCACCTGGTCGACCGCCCGTTCCTCGAGCACGTCGGTGTATTCGTTGCGCAGCACGGCGATCAGCTTGTCGCCGTCGGGCGTGCTCTCGCGGTAGACCTGATCGAGCCAGCAGTTGGGCGTCAGGATCACGCCCTGGGCGTAGAGCTGGCGGTAGAAGATCGGGAAGGTCGTGCCGCCGACGTCGTCGGCGATCTTGACGTCGGGGGTCACCATCTCGACCCGGTGGCCGCGGCTGGCGATGAAGTCGGCCACGCCGGTGCCGGCATGGCCGCTGATGGCGTCGTAGACCAGCACGTTGCCCTGCGGCGCGACCCGGCCCGACAGGATGTCCCAGCCGCTGACGGCCAGGCCTTCGGCCACGCCCCAGGCCGGCACCTGGTCGGTGTGGGCGATGCCGCCGGTGGCCAGCACGACGATGTCGGGCCGCTCGTCCATGATCATCGCCACGTCGGCCTCGACCCCCAGGCGCCGGTCGATGCCCAGGCGCTGCGTCTCCAGGTCGAACCAGCGGATGATGCCGGCCATCTGCTCGCGCTTGGGCGCCTTGGCCGCCAGGTTGACCTGGCCACCGACCTGGGGCTGCTTCTCGAACAGCACCACGTCGTGGCCCCGCTCGCGGCTCACGCGGGCGGCCTCCAGCCCGGCCGGGCCGGCCCCGACGACGACGACCTTGCGCTTCGGGCCGCTCGACTTCGTGATGACGTGCGGCATCGTGCGCTCGCGGCTGGTGGCCGCGTTCTGCACGCACAGCACGTCCAGGCCGTTGTACTGGCGGTCGATGCAGTAGTTGGCGCCCACGCACTGCTTGATCTGGTCCTCGCGGCCGTCGCGGATCTTGATGACCATGTGCGGATCGGCGATCTGCGCGCGGGTCATGCCGACCATGTCGACCATGCCCGCGGCCAGCAGGCGCTCGGCCTGCTGCGCGTCGCGGATGCTCTGCGCGTGCATCACCGGGATCTTCACCACGCTCTTGATGCCCCCGGCCAGGTGCACGAAGGGCTCGGGCGGCAGCGCCATCGGCGGCATGCAGTTGGCCAGGGTGTTATGGGTGTCGGCGCCCGAGCCGATCACGCTCAGGTAGTCGATCAGGCCGGTCTCGCTCATCGCCTGGGCGATCTCCTTGAGCGCCTCGTGGTCCAGGCCGTCCTCGTGGAACTCGTCGCCGCACATGCGCAGGCCGACGCAGAAATCGGCGCCGACCTCGTCGCGCACCGCGTTCAGCACCTCCATGCCGAAGCGCATGCGGTTGGCCAGCGAGCCGCCGTACTCGTCCGTGCGGAAGTTGCTGCGCGGGCTCCAGAACTGGTCGATCAGGTGCTGGTGGGCGGCCGAGATCTCGATGCCGTCCAGGCCGGCGGCCTTCACGCGGCGGGCGGCCTTGGCGTAGTCGCCGACGATGCGGCGGATCTCCTCGATCTCGATGGTCTTGGCATTGCCGCGGTGCACCGGCTCGCGCACGCCCGAGGGGCTCACCAGGTGAGGCCAGTCGAAGCCGTGCCAGGCGTTGCGCCGGCCCATGTGGGTGGCCTGGATCATGATCTTGGCGCCGTGGCGATGCATGGCCTCGGCCAGCCTGGCCAGGCCGTCCATGGTCTCGTCACGCGACAGGTTGACCGAGCTCCACCAGGCGCTCGGACTGTCCTTGGCCACCGGGCTGGAGCCGCCGCAGATGGCCAGGCCCACGCCGCCCCTGGCCTTCTCCTCGTAGTAGCGGATGTAGCGTTCGCCGGGCATGCCGTCGTCGGCATAGACCTCGGCATGGGCGGTGCTGACGATGCGGTTGCGGATCGTCAGCCGGTTCAGCTGGATGGGCTCGAAGAGGTGCGGGTAGCGCATGGCGGCAGCTCGGTGCGGTCGAGGTCAGGCGGTGATCGGCGTCACGGTGAAGATGCAGTGCGCATGGCCTTCGCCGGCGCACTTGGTCTCCTCGCTGCGGGTCTTCCAGGTCTGGCCGGTGGCCTGTCCGACCCAGTCCATCGCCCCGGAGAACCAGCCGGCGAACAGGTAGCAGGCCTTGTCGGCGCTGACCGGCACCCCGGCGATGCCCTGGGCGAGCACGAACACCGAGTGGTGCAGCGTGACGCGGGCATGTCCCGTGGCGGCGTCGACGGACTCGAAGGCGAACTGCCCCCAGCCGCGCTGCGACAGGCGCTTGAGGTAGTGCTCGTAGACCGCCAGGCCCTGCAGGCCGTGGGTCTTCGACTCCTGCTCGCACCAGAACCAGGCCGAGCGGTAGCCGCCCTTGTACAGGCCGGCGGCATAGGCCTCGCGGCCGATCGCGGCTTCGGCCTCGACGTGGTTGTTGACGAAGAAGTGCCGCGGCACGTAGATCATCGGCAGACCGTCGGTGGTCCACACGCCGGTGTCGGCGTTCACGTCGATGGGGAGCTGGGGTTGCATGGTGAGGGCCTGCGGAGAAGGGGGTTCGGGTGGGGAGCGGCGTCGGCGTGGCGGGGGCTCACTCACCCCAGACGTTGGCGAAGAAGCGCATCCAGTTGCGGCCCAGCACCTTGCCGATGCGGTCCTCGGACCAGCCGGCCTGCTGCATCGTGGCCGTCAGGTTGGGGAAGTCGCCGATGGTGCGGATGCCTTCGGGATTGACGATCTTCCCGAAGTGGGTCAGGCGGCGCCAGCGGCCCTTGTCGTGCGTCAGCATCTCGAAGAACTCGTGGCCATGGCCCTGGGTGAAGTCCGAGCCCAGGCCCACGCAGTCCTCGCCGACCAGGTTGATCACGTAGTCGATGGCCTCGACGTAGTCGTGCACCGTCGAGTCGTTGCCACGCTTGAGGAAGGGCGAGAACATGGTCACGCCGATGAAGCCGCCGTGGTCGGCGATGAACTTCAGCTCCTCGTCGCTCTTGTTGCGCGGGTGTTCCTTCAGGCCCAGCGGCAGGCAGTGGGTGTAGGCCACCGGCTTGCTCGAGGCCAGGATGGCTTCTTCCGAGGTCTTGCTGCCCACGTGCGACAGGTCGACCAGGATGCCCACGCGGTTCATCTCGGCGATCACCTCGCGGCCATAGCCCGACAGGCCGCCGTCGCGCTCGTAGCAACCGGTGCCCACGAGGTTCTGCGTGTTGTAGCAGAGCTGGACCACGCGCACGCCCATGTCGTGGAAGGCCTCGATGTAGCCGAGGTTGTCCTCGAAGGCGTGGGCGTTCTGGAAGCCCAGGATGATGCCGGTCTTGCCTTCGGCCTTGGCTTGGACGATGTCGGCCGTGCTGCGGGCCAGGGTCACCAGGTCGCTGTTGTCGCGGATCAGCTGCTTGAGCTGGGCGATGTTGTCGACCGTCCTGGGAAAGTCGTCCCACACCGAGACGGTGCAGTTGGCGGCGGCCAGACCGCCCTTTTTCATGTCCTCGAAGACGCTGCGGTCCAGCTTGGCGATGATCAGGCCGTCGATGACGATGGACTGGTCGTGCAGGGAGGGGGTGCTCATGGGTCGGGCTCCTGTGGCGGTGGCTCAGCCGTAGATCGGGAAACGGGAGGTCAGGCTCTGCACCTGTTCGCGCACCAGCGCCTCGACGCGGGCGTCGCCGGCCGGGTCCTTGCGCAGGGCCTGCATCACGTCGAGGATGAGGCGGCCCACCTCGCGGCAGTCCTCCTCCAGGAAGCCGCGCGTGGTGATGGCCGCCGTGCCCACGCGGATGCCCGAGGTGACCGTGGGCTTCTCGTCGTCGAAGGGGATGCCGTTCTTGTTGCAGGTGATGCCGGCGCGTTCCAGCGCCACCTCGGTGGCGTTGCCCTTCAGGCCCAGCGGGCGCAGGTCGACCAGCAGCAGGTGGTTGTCGGTGCCACCGGTGACCAGGTCGAGGCCACCGGCCTGGAGCACCTCGCCCAGCGCGCGGCTGTTGGCCACGACCTGCTCGGTGTAGGTCTTGAACGAAGGCTGCAGCGCCTCGCCGAAGGCCACGGCCTTGGCGGCGATCACGTGCATCAGCGGGCCGCCCTGGGCCCCGGGGAAGACGGCCGAATTGAACTTCCTGGCCAGCGCTTCGTCGTCGGTCAGGATCACGCCGCCGCGCGGACCGCGCAGGGTCTTGTGCGTGGTCGAGGTGGTCACGTGGGCATGCGGCACCGGGCTGGGGTAGACGCCGGTGGCGACCAGGCCGGCCACGTGGGCCATGTCGACCATCAGGTAGGCGCCCACCTTGTCGGCGATCTCGCGGAAGCGCGCCCAGTCGATCACGCGCGGGTAGGCCGAGAAGCCGGCGATGATCAGCTTGGGCTGGTGCTCCAGCGCCAGGCGCTCGACTTCGTCATAGTCGATCAGGAAATCCTCGTGGCGCACGCCGTACTGCACGGCCTTGAACCACTTGCCCGACAGGGCCGGCTTGGCGCCGTGGGTCAGGTGGCCACCGGCCGACAGCGACATGCCCAGCACCGTGTCACCGGGCTGCACCAGGGCCAGCATCACGGCCGTGTTGGCCTGGGCGCCGGAGTGCGGCTGCACGTTGGCGAAGCGCGAGCCGAAGAGCTGGCACAGGCGGTCGATCGCCAGCTGCTCCACCACGTCGGCGTTGTCGCAGCCACCGTAGTAGCGCTTGCCCGGGTAGCCTTCGGCGTACTTGTTGGTGAAGACGCTGCCCTGCGCATCGAGCACGGCCCGGGAGACGATGTTCTCCGAGGCGATCAGCTCGATCTGGTCCTGCTGGCGGTGCAGCTCGGCGGACAGGGCGCTGGCGATGGCCGGATCGGCCTGTGCCACGGTGGTGGAGAAGAAGGCGGAGGTGGACATGGAGGGCGATCGTGGGGAAGAAGGGCTCAGTGCCGGGCGGCCAGCAGCGGCGTGAACAGCGGATCGGCGTTGCTGCCGGGCTGGGTCACGCACAGGCCGTAAGGCGCGGCCGTGCGGCGCAGCAGGCGCCAGAAGTAGTCGGCAAAGCTGCGGCGGAACAGCAGCACCACGCCCTTGTCGTCGGTGCGGCAGACCGAGACCACGGCCTTGGCCATCACGGTGCTCACGGCCTTGCCCACGGGCAGGCTTTCGAAGTCATAGGGGCCGAGGTGGCGAAGCAGCAGCATGTGGGCGGGGCCCGTCACGCGCATGGCGGTGTGGCCGCCGCTGTTGTCCACCACCTGGGCGAACACGCCTTGCAGCGCAGCCGTCAGCTTCGCCACCAGGGCATCGCGGCCAGCGCGGGGGGCGATCACCCACCACTCGTCGGGCGAGACCCACTGCACCACGCCACCCGGCGTCTGCACCAGGCTGGCGGGCTGGGTGGGCAGGCTGGCGCCGAGCACCGAAGCCACGCCATCCATGAAGGCCGCATCATCGGCCCGGCCACGCAGGATCACATAGGCCAGGTGGGGCAGCTCGCTGACCACCACGCCATCCTTGGCGGTGGGCGTGCGGGCTTGGGCCGGCAGGTCGAAGGCGTGCAGCGGGGTGCGCAAGCGCGCCAGGCCCGCGTCGGGGATGCGGTGATCAGACATTCTGGCGGTCTCCCTTGGGGTCGACGAAGACGGCGCTCGGGGCGAGCTTGACGGGGGTCACCTTGCCGCCTGCGAAGGCGTAGAGGGTGCTGTCCTGGTGCTGCTTCAGGCCGCCCTGGACGACGGCCATCGCGATGGACCGGCCCAGGAAGGCGCTGTGGTAGCTGGAGGTCACGTGGCCCAGCATCCGGGCGCCCGGGTTCGTGTCGGGCGTGGCCAGCAGCTGGGCGCCTTCGGCCAGCACGGCGTGCGGGTCCACCGGCAGCAGGCCGACCAGCTGCTTGCGGTCGGGCTTGGCCGTGTCGCTGCGGCTCAGCGAGCGTTTGCCCAGGAAGCTGAACGGCTTCTTCATCGACACCGCCCAGGACATGCCCAGGTCGATCGGGGTGACCGAGCCGTCGGTGTCCTGGCCGACGATGATGAAACCCTTCTCGGCGCGCAGCACGTGCATGGTCTCGGTGCCGTAGGGCGTGATCTCGAACTCGGCACCGGCGGCCATCACGGCCTCCCACAGCTCGTGGCCGTGGCCCGATTCCACGTTCAGCTCGTAGCTCAGTTCGCCCGAGAAGGACACGCGGAACACGCGGCAGGGCAGGCCGGCGACGGTGCCGGCACGCCAGTCCATGAACTTGAAGGCCTCGGGCGACAGGTCGATGTCCTTGCACAGCTTGGCCAGCACGGCGCGGGCCTTGGGGCCGACCAGGGCTACGGTCGACCAGTGGTCGGTCACCGACGACATCCACACCTTCAGCTCGGGCCACTCGGTCTGGTGCCAGCGCTCCAGCCAGGTCAGCACCTTGGCGGCGCCACCGGTGGTGGTGGTCATGTAGAACTGGGTGTCGTTCACGCAGGCGGTCACGCCGTCGTCCATCACCATGCCGTTCTCGTCGAGCATCAGGCCGTAGCGGCACTTGCCCGGGGCCAGCTGGCTCCATGCGTTGCTGTAGATGCGGTTGAGGAACTCGCGTGCATCGGGGCCGTCGATCTGGATCTTGCCCAGCGTCGAGGCGTCCATTACGGCCACGCCGTTGCGGGCGGCCAGGCACTCGCGGTGGACGGCGGCGTGCAGGTCTTCGCCCTTCTTCGGGAAGTACCAGGGGCGCATCCACTGACCCACCGGTTCCAGCTCGGCCCCACGCGCTTCGTGGGCGGCATGGCAGGCGGTGTAGCGGCTGGGCTCCAGCGTGTCCCCTTCCATCGTGCCGGCCAGCGCGCCCAGGGTCACCGGGGTGTAGGCGGGGCGGTAGGTGGTGGTGCTGACCTGCGACACCGGGCGCTTGAGCGCACGCGCCGTCAGCATGAAGCCGTTGACGTTGGACAGCTTGCCCTGGTCGGTGCCGAAGCCCAGCGCGGTGAAGCGCTTGACGTGCTCGATGTGCTGCCAGTTCTCGCGGATGGACAGCTCGATGTCGGCCGCGGTGACGTCGTTCTGGTAGTCGACGAAGGCCTTGGCACCCACGCCTTCCGGCTTGCCGTCGGGCAGGCGGTACATCGGGCGGGCCGGCGAGCCGGCGAGCTTCGGCACGGTCGGGGCCACCAGCTGGCCCGGGCGGCCCAGCGTGGCCAGCACGGCCTGCATGGCGACCGTGGTCTGCTTCAGGCACTCGCCCAGCTCGAAGGCGCCGGTCACGGCGCCCACGCAGGCCACGCCTTCACGGCCTTCACGCGGCACGACGAAAGCGGCGCAGGACTCGTCCCAGAGGGGGCGGCGGCCGTCGTGGCAGAACAGGTGCACCGTGGGCGACAGGCCACCGGAGGACAGCACCACATCGGCCTTGACGGTCGGGCCCTCGCCTGCCACCTCGTCGCGCTCGGCGTGCAGCTTGACCAGGCGGGCGCCGGTCGCGCGGCCGCGGCCCTTGACCTCGGCGATGCCGTGACCCTTGAGCACCCTCACGTTGGGCGGCAGGCCTTGCGGGTCGACCTTGCTGCGCACGTCGGCCACGGTGACCTGGGCGCCGGAGGCGGCCAGGGCGCGGGCCGCGTCGTAGATCAGGTCGCTGGTGCCGCAGATCAGCACCTGCTCGCCCACGCGCACGGCGTAGCGGTTCAGGTAGGTCTGGCCGGCCGAGACGGTCATCACGCCGGGCAGGTCGTTGTTGCCGTAGACCAGCGGGCGCTCGATGGCACCGGTGGCCAGCACCACGTGCCGGGCGTGGATCTTGTGCAGGCGCTGGCGCGGGCTCTCGTGCGAACGCTGGGCCACCGGCAGGTGATCCTGGATCAGCTCGACGGCCTGCACCAGGTTGTTGTCGTACAGGCCGAAGGCCGTGGTGCGGCTCAGCGTGCTCACGTGCGGCATGGCCTTCAGCGACGCCAGCGCGGCGTGGATGTAGGCGGCGCCGTCTCGGCCGTCGATCCGGGCCGTCGGGTCGGACAGCAGCCAGCCGCCGAACTCGTTCTGCTCGTCGACCAGCAGCGTCTTCAGACCGGCCAGGCCGGCCTGCTGCGCGGCCAGCAGGCCGGCGGCACCGCCGCCCACCACGACCACGTCCACATGGTGGTGCAGGTGGTCGTAGAGGTCGGGGTCGTTCTCGGTGGGCGCGTGGCCGAAGCCCGCGAACTTGCGGATCACGGCCTCGTAGGCGGGCCACAGCTTGCGCGGCCACTTGAAGGTCTTGCTGTAGAAGCCCGCCGGCATGAAACGCGAGGCGGTGCCCAGCACGGCCTTGAGGTCGAAGTCCAGGTGAGGCCAGCCCGAGGTCGAGGTCGACACCAGACCCGCGTACAGCTCGGCCTGCGTGGCCTTCACGTTCGGCACGGTCAGCGCGCCTTCGCCCAGCTGCACCAGGGCATTGGGCTCCTCGGCGCCGGCGCCGATGATGCCGCGCGGGCGGCCGTACTTGAAGCTGCGGCCGACGAGCTGGATGCCGTTGGCCAGCAGCGCCGAGGCCAGCGTGTCGCCGGGGTGGCCGGTGCAGGCCTTGCCGTCGTAGGTGAAGGAGACCGTCTTCGACGGGTCGATGCGGGCCGTGGCCAGCGGGATGCGTCGGGCGCTCATGGCTGCACCTCCGCGGCCCGGTCGGCCAGGAACAGCGGCTTGCCTTCGGCCAGCGTCCAGGTGCCGGCGATCTCGTAGGTGGCGGTGTGGCGCTTGACGGCGAACACCTTGCGGCAGCCGGCGCTGTGCTGCCACTGTTCCCAGAACCAGCCCTTGGTGTTGGTGCGGGCGAAGAGGTAGTCGCCCCAGGTCTCGTCGTCGACGGCCTCGGGCTGGGCCGGGCGCGCGATGTAGGCTTCACCGGCGCAGCTGAACTCTTCTTCGTCCCGCGTTTCGCCGCAGTGGGGGCAATGCAAGTGCAACATGGTGGGGGTCCGGATCAGTGGGCGACGGCGGCCGCGCCGTGCTCGTCGATGAGGTGGCCGGTGGTGAAGCGGTCCAGCGAGAAGGCCGCGTTGACGGGGTGGGGGGCGTCGTGGGCGATCGTGTGCGCGAACACATGGCCCGAGCCGGGGGTGGCCTTGAAGCCGCCGGTGCCCCAACCGCAGTTGAAGTACAGGCCCTGCACACGGGTCTTGCTGATGATCGGGCAGGCGTCGGGCGAGACGTCGACGATGCCGCCCCACTGGCGGTTCATGCGCACGCGCGAGAACATCGGGAAGAGCTCGATGATGGCCGCGGCCGTGTGGTCGATGATGTGCGGGCTGCCGCGCTGGCCGTAGCCCAGGTAGCTGTCGATGCCCGCGCCGATCACGAACTCGCCCTTGTCCGACTGGCTCAGGTAGCCGTGCACGGCGTTGGACATGATCACCGTGTCGATCACGCGCTGCATCGACTCGCTCACGAAGGCCTGCAGCGGGTGGCTTTCCAGCGGCAGACGGATGCCGGCCATCTTGGCCAGCACACCGGAGTGACCGGCGGCCACGCAACCCACGCGTCCGGCCTTCACGTAGCCCTGGCTGGTCTGCAGGCCCTGGATGCGGCCGGCCTCGATGTCCAGCCCCGTGACCTCGCAGTTTTCGATCAGGTCCACCCCCAGGCGGCTGGCGGCGCGGGCAAAGCCCCGGGCCACCGCGTCGTGGTGGGCGATGCCCGCGCGCGGCTGGAAGCTCGCGCCCAGCACCGGCAGGCGGCGGCTGCGGCTGATGTCGAGCTGCGGGATCCTCTCCTTGACCTCGGCGGCCGTCATCACCACGGCGTCGATGCCCTGCAGGTGGTTGGCGTTGACGCGGCGCTCGATGTCGCGCATGTCCTGCAGCGTGTGGCCCAGGTTGTAGACGCCACGCTGGCTGAACATCACGTTGAAGTTCAGGTCCTCGGTCAGGCCCTCCCAGAGCTTGAGCGAGTGCTCGTACAGGCCGGCGGCCTCGTCCCACAGGTAGTTGGAGCGCACGATGGTCGTGTTGCGTGCCGTGTTGCCCCCGCCCAGGTAGCCCTTCTCCAGCACCGCGATGCGGCCCACCTGCGGGTGGTTCTTGGCGAGGTAGTAGGCGGTGGCCAGGCCGTGGCCGCCACCACCGACGATGACCACGTCGTAGTGGCTCTGCAGCGGCCGCCGCTCCCAGGCCGGTTCCCAGGTCTTGTGGTGCTTCAGGCCGTGCTTGAGCAGGCTCCACCAGGAGTATTTTTCGCCGTGCATCGGGTTGTCCGTGTGATGCTTTGATGAAGCTCATTGTTTGGCGGAGTCCCCCTCGGACCTTGCGCAGGGCGGACACGCACTTGTCTGGAAACGACATCGACAGCACATCCGCGACAACCGGCCCGGGGGGGTCATCAGCCCCCTGGAACGGTGTTTTCCCCCTTGCAAATCAACGCTGGTGCATGGTGGGTCATGCTGGTGCGCGGGGTGCACCGTTGCGGGTCGGACTGGCCTGGAAACGACAGCGCGGAAACGACCTGGCGGCCACTCGGCCCGTCGCCTGCGCGTGGGCGACGGGCAACAAAAAACCGGCAGCGGGCGAACCCGGTGCCGGTCGATCGGGGCCGCGGACGGCCGCGGCTCAGGGTGTCACTTGACGGCGGACAGCCACTTGGTGACGGTCTCCGGATGGCTGGAGATGTAGGCGGCCGCTTCCTTGGCGGCGCTGCTGTCCTTGGCCTTGAGCATCACGCCTTCCAGGTCGGCCAGCGAGATCTTCAGGTTGCGGATGAAGGCGGCGGCCTTCGGGAAGTCGGCCGAGAAGCCCTTGCGGCCGACCGCGTGGATGGACTCCGCACCCCCCAGCGCCTGCTTCGGGTCCTCGAGGTAGCGCAGCTTGTACTGCGAGAACATCCAGTGCGGCGACCAGGTGGTCACGACGATCCACTGCTTGCGCTGGACCGCGCGGTCCAGCGCCACGACCATGGCCGCGTCCGAAGCCGACTGCAGCTTGTAGTCCAGGCCGTAGGTCTTGATCGCCGCTTCCGACAGCTTCATCAGGCCGGCGCCGGCGTCGATGCCCTGGATCCTGCCGCCGAGCTTTTCCTTGACCTCGGGCTTGTTCAGGTCGTCGATGGTCTTGAGCAGGCTGACCGGGATCTCGTCGGGCACGGCCCAGCCGAGCTTGGCGTTGGTGTAGAGCGGGCCCAGGTCCTCGACGTCGGCCGAGACCTTCTCCCAGTAGGCCTTGTGCGTGCCGGGCAGCCAGGCCATCAGCATCACGTCGATCTGGCCGCGTTGCAGGCCGGCGTACTGCAGGGCGATGTCGGTCATCACCAGCTCGACCTTCTGGGCCAGCTTCTGTTCGAGGATCTGCTTGGCGATCTGCGTCACCGCCTCGGCGTCGGACCAGGAGGTCCAGCCGATGCGCAGGGGCTTGGCCTGGGCCAGCACGCTGGCCGAGGTGCCGGCCAGGACGAGGGTGGTGGTGGCGCCGGCCACGAATTGCCGGCGGGTCAGCGAAGAGGAATCGCGGGTCATGCACAGGCTCCGGAGTGAGAAGACAAGCCCCGGACCGGAGGTCCGGGCGTCGTCCTCACCTTAAGGCCTGCAAGACGCCGGCCTGTTCCGCGGGCGACATGGATGTGTCCACCGGCGACAGACCCGCCATCGATTCCGGGCTGCAGGTTTCAGGCTGGCGGCCTCAGCACTCGACGATGTTGACCGCCAGGCCGCCGCGGGCGGTCTCCTTGTACTTGCTCATCATGTCGGCGCCGGTCTCGCGCATGGTCTTGATGACCTTGTCCAGGCTCACGTGGTGAGACCCGTCGCCCCGCAGCGCCATGCGCGAGGCGTTGATGGCCTTGACCGAGGCGATCGCGTTGCGCTCGATGCAGGGGATCTGCACCAGCCCGCCCACCGGGTCGCAGGTCAGGCCGAGGTGGTGCTCCATGCCGATCTCCGCGGCGTTCTCGACCTGTTCGGGCGTGCCGCCGGTGACGGCGGCCAGCGCACCCGCGGCCATCGAGCAGGCCACGCCGACCTCGCCCTGGCAGCCTACCTCGGCGCCGCTGATGCTGGCGTTCTCCTTGTAGAGCATGCCGATGGCCGCCGCGGTCAGCAGGAAGTCGATCACGCCCGCATCGTTGGCCCCGGGGATGAAGCGGGTGTAGTAGTGCAGCACCGCCGGCACGATGCCGGCCGCGCCGTTGGTCGGCGCGGTGACGACCCGCCCGCCGGCGGCGTTCTCCTCGTTGACCGCCAGCGCGTACAGGTTGATCCAGTCCATCGTCTGCATCGGGTCGCGCAGCGCGGCCTCGGGGTGGGCTGTGAGCTGCTGGAACAGGCTGGCGGCGCGGCGGCGCACCTTGAAGCCCCCGGGCAGCACCCCTTCGGTGGCGCAGCCGCGCCGCACGCAGTCCTGCATCACCTGCCAGATGCGCAGCAGGCCGGCATCGATCTCGGCGTTGCTGCGCCAGTGGCGCTCGTTGCGGCGCATCAGCTCGGCGATGCTGCAGCGGTGGATGCGCGTCAGCGCGAGCAGCTCCTCGCCGCTGTGGAAGGGGTGGGGCAGCACCGTGGTGTCGGGCGCGATGACCTTCTGCTTCTCGCCGTCGGCGGCGACTTGGTCGCTGACGACAAAGCCGCCCCCCACCGAGTAGTAGCAGCGGCTCTCCAGCTCGACGCCGTCGGCATCGAAGGCGATGCAGCGCATGCCGTTGGCATGGAAGGGCAGGGACTCGGTGCGGTGGAACACCAGGTCCTCGCGCTCGTGGAAGCCGATCGGGTGCCGCCCGCCCAGCGCCAGGCGGGCCCCTTCGCGGATGGCCGCCAGCAGCTGCGGCACGGCCTCCACGTCGACCGTCTCCGGGTCGTGGCCGGCCAGCCCGAGCAGCACCGCCTTGTCGCTGCCGTGGCCGCGCCCGGTGGCGCCCAGCGAGCCGTAGAGCTGCACCTGCACCCGCTGGCAGCGCGCCAGCGCGCCGGTGCCGGCCAGCCGGTCGGCGAACAGCCGCGCGGCGCGCATCGGCCCGACGGTGTGGGAGCTCGACGGCCCGATGCCGATCTTGAAGAGGTCGAAGACGCTGACGGCCATGGCGGATGCAAGGATGAAGTCGACAGGAAAGGGCCTGCGGCCGGCGGGTGCAGCCGCGCTCAGCGCTGCTGCGTCTGCCAGTGCGGGTGCACGAAATAAGGCGCGGTCGAGCGCGGCAGCGGAGTGCGGCCGCGGATCGTGTCCGCCAATTTTTCGGCCATCATGATCGCCGGCGCATTGAGGTTTCCGCTCACCACGTCGGGCATGATCGATGCGTCGACCACCCGCAGGGCGCTGACGCCGTGCACCCGGGCGCTGCCGTCGGTCACGGCCATCGGATCGTCGGCGCTGCCCATGCGGCAGGTGCACGAGGGGTGCAGCGCACTCTCGGCATGCTCGCGGATGTGGGCGTCGATCTGCGCGTCGCTGCGCACCTCGTCGCCCGGAGACACCGCCGCGCCGCGGAAGCGGTCGAAGGCCGGCTGGGCGAAGATCTCGCGGGTCAGGCGGATCGCCGCACGCATCTCCTTGCGGTCCTGCTCGGTGCCCATGTAGTTGAACAGGATGCGCGGCGCCTCCTTCGGGCTGACGCTGCGGATCTTCACGTGGCCGCGGCTGGTCGGGCGCATCGGGCCGACGTGGGCCTGGTAGCCGTGGAAGCTCGCCGGCGAGCTGCCGTCGTAGCTGATGGCCATCGGCAGGAAGTGGTACTGCAGGTCGGGGTGCTTCACGCCCGCCTCGCTGCGGATGAAGCCGCCGGACTCGAAGTGGTTGGTCGCCCCCAGCCCGGTGCCGCGCAGCAGCCACTCGGCGCCGATCTTCAGCTTGGCCAGCGGGTTCATCGCCGAGTACAGCGTGATCGGCTCCTTGCAGGCCACCTGCACATAGGTCTCGAGGTGATCCTGCAGGTTCTCGCCCACGCCCCGCAGCGGCGCGACCACCTTCAGCCCCAGGCGGCGCAGCTCGTCGGGGTTGCCGATGCCCGACAGCTGCAGCAGCTGCGGCGAGTTGATCGCCCCGCCGCTGAGGATGACCTCACGCTCGGCGCGGATCAGGTCGGCGTGCGCGCCGTTGACCACCTCCACGCCGATGGCCCGCGGCGGGCTGCTGCCGGGCTCGAACACCACCCGCGCCACCAGCGCGCGGGTGCGCACCTGCAGGTTGGGGCGTTTCATGGCTGGGCGCAGGTGGGCCATCGCCGTGCTCCAGCGCCGGCCCTTGTGCACCGTCATGTCCATCGGCCCCAGGCCTTCCTGGCGGTGGCCGTTCATGTCCTCGGTGCGCGCGTAGCCGGCCTGCCGGCCGGCCTCGATGAAGGCGTCGTAGAGCGGGTTGCGGCAGGCGCCGGTGGACACGTGCAGCGGGCCGCTGCCGCCGCGGTAGTCGTCGGCGCCCTTGGCGCGGGTCTCGGCGTGGCGGAAGTAGGGCAGGCAGTCGGCGTAGGACCAGTGCGCCAGCCCCGGCTGCGCCGCCCAGCCTTCGTAGTCCAGCGCGTGGCCGCGGATGTAGACCATGCCGTTGATCGACGACGAGCCGCCCAGCACCCGCCCGCGCGGGCAGTAGATGCGCCGCCCGTTCATGAAGGGCTCGGGCTCGGAGTGGTAGTACCAGTTGAAGCGGTCGTTGGCCAGCGGGTAGGCGAAGGCCGAGGGCATGTGGATGAACAGGCTGCGGTCGCCGGGGCCGGCCTCCAGCAGTAGCACCCGCACCTGCGGATCTTCGGTCAGGCGGTTGGCCAGCACGCAGCCGGCCGAGCCGGCCCCCACGATGATGTAGTCGAAACGGTCAGGGTTCGCGGCGCTCATGGCAGTTCTCAGCGGTAGCTGCAGGCGACGTCGCCCAGCTCGAGATAGACGGTCTTGACCTGCGTGTAGTGCTCCAGCGCGAGCAGGCTGTTCTCGTGGCCGATGCCCGATTCCCGCGCGCCGCCGAAAGGCATCTCCACCGGCGTGATGTTGTAGTTGTTGATCCAGCACAGGCCGGTCTTCAGGCGGGCGGCCATGCGGTGGCCACGCTTGATGTCCTGCGTGAACACGCCCGCGGCCAGGCCGAAGCGGGTCGCGTTGGCCCGCGCCAGCACCTCGTCCTCGGCGTCGAAGGCCAGCACGCTCATCACCGGGCCGAAGATCTCCTCCTGCACGATGCTCATGTCGTCACGGCAGTCGGCGAACACCGTCGGCGCGACGAACCAGCCGCCGCAGCCCGGCACCGTCACCGCCGTGCCGCCGACCACCAGCCGCGCGCCGGCCTCGAGGCCCTGGGCGATGTAGCCCATCACCTTGTCGTGGTGCGCCGCCGAGATCAGCGCGCCCACCTCGGTGACCGGATCGCTCGGGTCGCCCACCCGCAGCAGCGCGGTGCGTTCGGCCAGTCGCTCCAGGAAACGTGGCAGCAGCGCCCGCTGCACGAACACGCGCGTGCCGTTGGTGCACACCTCGCCCTGGGTGTAGAAGTTGGCCATCATCGCCGCCGACACCGCCTGCTCCAGGTCGGCGTCGTCGAAGACGATCAGCGGCGACTTGCCGCCCAGCTCCATCGTCACGCGCTTGAGCGTGCCCGCGGCGGCGGCCATCACCCGCTTGCCCGTGGGCACCGAGCCGGTCAGCGACACCTTGGCCACCTCCGGGTGCTGCGCGAGCAGCGCCCCGGTGGCGCCGCGCCCCTGCAGCACGTTGAACACGCCCGGCGGCAGGCCGGCCTCGGCATAGACCTCGGCCAGCTTCACCGCCGTCATCGGCGTCAGCTCCGAGGGCTTGAAGATCATCGCGTTGCCCGCGGCCAGCGCCGGGGCCGACTTCCAGCAGGCGATCTGGATCGGGTAGTTCCACGCGCCGATGCCCACGCAGAGGCCCAGCGGCTCGCGCCGGGTGTAGGCCAGCGCGGTCTTGAACGGGTACTGCGCCCCGGTCAGCGTGGCCGCGGCGCCGCCGAAGTACTCCAGGCAGTCGGCGCCGCTGGCCACGTCGACCACCGCCGCTTCCTGGATCGGCTTGCCCGTGTCGGCCACCTCCAGCGCCGCCAGCTCGTCGTTGCGCTCGCGCAGGATCGCCGCCGCGCGGCTCAGCACCCGGCCGCGCTCGGCGCCGCTCATCGCCGACCAGACCTCGAAGCCGGCCTGCGCCGAGGCGATCGCCGCCTCCACGTCGGCGGCCAGGGCCTCGTGCACCTCGCCGATCACCTGGCCGGTGGCCGGGTTCAGGGTCGGGAAACGTTCGCCCTGCCCGTGGCAGGGCCGGCCGTCGATGAAACTGGGAATCAGGAGGCTCATGGCGTGGCAGCTTGCAAGAAGGTGGCCCGGGGCGATCGTAAGAAGGAGGGGGACGGATTCAGCGCAGCACGACGGTGCGCAGCCCGTTCATGAAGACGCGGCGCTCCAGCACGTAGCGCAGCGCCCGCGACAGCACCAGGCACTCGACGTGGCGGCCCACCTGCTGCAGCCGCTGCGCGCTGTCGGCGTGGTCGACCCGCTCGAGCGCCTGCTCGATGATCGGGCCCTCGTCGAGGTCGCCGGTGGCGAAGTGGGCGGTGGCGCCGATCAGCTTCACGCCCCGCTCCCAGGCCTGCAGATAGGGGCGGGCGCCCTTGAAACCCGGCAGGAAGCTGTGGTGGATGTTGATCACCCGCCCGGCCAGCCGCTTCGTCAGCCCGTCGGAGAGCACCTGCATGTAACGCGCGAGCACCACGTACTCCGCGTCGTGCCGCTCGATCAGCGCCTCCAGCGCCGCCTCCTGCTGCGGCTTGGTCTCGGGGCTGATCGGCAGGTGGTGCCAGGGCAGGCCTTCGGCCTCGGCCAGCGGCGCCAGGTCGGGGTGGTTGGAGACGACCGCCACCACCTGCATCGGCAGCTCGCCGCGCCGCCAGCCGCCCAGCAGCTCGCGCAGGCAGTGGTCGAACTTCGACACCATGATCAGCACTCGCGGCAGGCGCGCCAGGTCGTGCACCGCGCACGCCGCGTGGCCGAAGCCGCGCGTCAGCGCGACGAAGTCCTCGTCCAGCGCCTGCTCGGCCGCCCGCCGCGCCGCGGGGCCGCCGGCCGGCGTGGCCCGGCGGAACACCGCCCGCACGAAGAAGCGGGCGCTCGGCGCATCGTCGTGCGCCGCCAGCGACTCGACGTAGGCACCGTGCGCGGCCAGCCGGGCCGACACCGCGGCGATCTGGCCCGGCCCGCTGTCGCAGGCCAGCGTCAGGCAGTAGCGCGACTCGTCCATGTTCAGCCCTGCAGCGCCTTGCGCACCACCGGCAGCGCGTCCTCACCCTTGAAGGTCTTCACGCCCTTGAGCCAGGGCTCGATCGCCTGCGGGTGCTTGACCAGCCAGTCGCGGGCCACCTGGTTGGGCTTGCCCTTGTTCAGGATGCCCTGCATCACCTCGTTCTCGATCGTGGTCGTGAACTGCAGGTTCTTCAGGAAGGTCACCACGTTCGGGCACTTCGCCTCGTAGCCGCTCGGCACCGCGGTGAACACCCGGGCCTCGCCGAAGTTCGGGCCGAACACGTCGTCCCCGCCCGTCAGGTACTTCATCTTCACCTGCACGTTCATCGGGTGCGGCTCCCAGCCCAGGAACACGATCGGCTTCTTGCCGCGCGCGGCCCGCTGCACCTGCGCCAGCATGCCCGCCTCCGACGACTCCACCAGCTTGAAGTCCTTCAGCCCGTACTGGTTCTTCTTGATCATGTCGGCGATCAGCGCATTGCCGTCGTTGCCCGGCTCGATCCCGTAGATCTTTCCCTCCAGCGCCTTGGCGAACTTCGGCAGGTCCTTGAAGTCCTTCAGGCCGGCGTCGTGCAGCGCCTCCGGCACCGCCAGCGTGTACTTCGCGCCCACCAGGTTCGGCGTCTCGAACACCTGGATCTGCCCCGCCTTCACGAAGGGCTCGATCATTGGCGTCATGCTCGGGTTCCAGTAGCCCAGGAACGCATCGAGCTGCTTGCTCTTCATGCCCGCGAACGTGATCGGCACCGACGCCACCGTCACCGTCGGCTGGTAGCCCATCGCCTCCAGCACCACCGAGGCCAGGCCCGTCGTGGCGGCGATGTCGCTCCAGCCCACGTCGGCAAACCGCACCTTCTGGCAGGCGGCAGCCTCCTGCGCCTGGGCGGGGGCGGTGGTCAGGCCCAGCATGCCGGCCAGGGCGACCAGGGTCAACGAGATCCTCTTCATGGCAGTCCTCTTGCGCGTATCGATGGAGTGGCGGGCGTGGCGCCGCAGCGCCCCCGGATGCCCTGACTGTTCCATGACGTGACGCAGGAACTTGCCCACACGCGACGCGGAATGCTCCGAATTCACCAGCGGGGCCTCGACCACATCCCCCTCACCGTCCCGCCCCTGGCGCGGGCGGGTGGCGCGGCGCCTGCCGATTCACCCTATCGCCGTGGTTGCCAGAACCAAATGGCGCTATGAGGGTCTCCAACCTACAGTGACTGCATCACACAGTGGTCACCCACAAGGAGAGACGAATGTCCAATGAAGCCAAATGTCCGTTCCATGTCCAGAAGCATGTGACCGCGGGGGCGCCGTCGAACGCCGACTGGTGGCCCGAGCAGCTGAAGGTGAACGTGCTTCACCAGCATGGCGCCCAGTCCGACCCGATGGGGGTGGCGTTCGACTATGCCGAGGCGTTCAAGCGCCTGGACCTGGACGCGGTGGTGCAGGACCTGCGGGCGCTGATGACGGACTCGCAGGACTGGTGGCCGGCGGACTTCGGCCACTACGGGCCGCTGTTCGTGCGCATGGCCTGGCACAGCGCGGGCACCTACCGCACGCACGATGGCCGCGGCGGCGCGGGCACGGGCAACCAGCGTTTTGCGCCGCTCAACAGCTGGCCGGACAACGTCAACCTCGACAAGGCGCGCCGGCTGCTGTGGCCGATCAAGCAGAAGTACGGCCGCAGCCTCTCGTGGGCCGACCTGATGATCCTGACGGGCAACGTGGCGCTGGAGTCGATGGGCTTCAAGACCTTCGGTTTCGCCGGCGGGCGCGAGGACATCTGGGCGCCGGAAGAGGACATCTACTGGGGCGCCGAGAAGACCTGGCTGGCCGACCAGCGCTACACCGGGGACCGCGAGCTGGAGAACCCGCTCGCCGCGGTGCAGATGGGCCTGATCTACGTGAACCCGGAAGGCCCGAACGGCCACCCGGACCCGATCGCCGCGGCGCGTGACATCCGCGACACCTTCGCCCGCATGGCGATGGACGACGAGGAGACGGTGGCGCTGATCGCCGGCGGCCACACCTTCGGCAAGACGCACGGCGCCGGCGACGTGAAGCACGTGGGCGTCGAGCCCGAGGCGGCCGGCATCGAGGCGCAGGGCCTGGGCTGGGCGAACAGCTTCGGCACCGGCAAGGGCGGCGACACGATCGGCAGCGGCCTGGAAGTGACCTGGACCACCACGCCGACGCAGTGGAGCAACAACTTCTTCGAGAACCTGTTCGGCTTCGAGTGGGAGCTGACGAAGAGCCCGGCCGGCGCGCACCAGTGGACCGCCAAGGGGGCCGACGCGACGATCCCGCATGCGCACGATCCGGCCAGCAAGCTCGTGCCCACGATGCTGACCACCGACCTGTCGCTGCGCTTCGACCCGGCCTACGAGGTGATCTCGCGGCGTTTCCTCGCCCATCCGGAGCAGTTCGCCGATGCGTTCGCCCGGGCGTGGTTCAAGCTGACCCACCGTGACATGGGTCCGGTGTCGCGTTACCTCGGCCCGCTGGTGCCCAAGGAGACGCTGCTGTGGCAGGACCCGGTGCCCGCGGTGGACCACCCGCTGATCGACGCGGCCGACATCGCCGCGCTGAAGGCGCAGCTGCTGGCCTCGGGGTTGAGCGTCGCGCAGCTGGTGCGCACGGCCTGGGCGTCGGCGTCGACCTTCCGCGGCAGCGACAAGCGGGGCGGGGCCAACGGCGCGCGCATCCGCCTGGCGCCGCAGAAGGACTGGGCCGCCAACGAGCCGGCCGAACTGGCTCAGGTGCTGCAGACGCTGGAAGGCGTGCAGGCGGCGTTCAACGCCGCGCAGGCCGGGGGCAAGAAGGTGTCGCTGGCCGACCTGATCGTGCTGGGCGGCTGCGCGGCGGTGGAAGCGGCCGCCCGGGCGGGTGGCCACGACGTGACCGTGCCTTTTGCGCCGGGCCGCACCGATGCCACGCCGGAGCAGACCGACGTGGCCGCGTTCGCGGTGCTCGAGCCGGTGGCCGACGGCTTCCGCAACCATGTGCGCCCCGGGCTGGAAGGCTCGGCCGCCGAGCGCCTGATCGACAAGGCCCAGCAGCTGACCCTGACCGCGCCGGAGATGACGGTGCTGATCGGCGGCCTGCGCGTCCTGGGCGCCAACGTCGGCCAGGCGGCGCACGGGGTGTTCACCCGGCGCCCGGGCACGCTGAGCAACGACTTCTTCGTCCACCTGCTCGACATGGGCACGAAGTGGCAGCCGTCGGCCGCCACCGCGGGCGTGCTGGAAGGGCGTGACCGCCGCACGGGCGAGCTGAGGTGGACGGGCACGGTCGTCGACCTGGTGTTCGGCTCGAACTCGCAGCTGCGGGCCGTGGCCGAGGTCTACGGCAGCAGCGACGCCCAGGCGGTGTTCGTGCGCGACTTCGTGGCGGCGTGGAACAAGGTGATGAACCTGGACCGCTTCGACCTGAAGTGAATGCGGGCCGGCCTCCTACGGTGACGCGGGGGGCAGGATCAGGCCTTCATGCCGGGCCACGTGCTCGAGCGCGGCCTCGAAGCGGGCCCGCGACGTGGCGGCGACCTGCCTGAGGTAGGCGTGCAGCTCGGCGTCGGCCGGGCTGCGGTGCTCGCACTCGGCGCTGTAGGCCTCGAAGTGCGACAGCTGCACCAGCAGTTCGGCGACGTGGCGCGGGCACTCGCAGGCCACCGTCGAGGACAGGCCGGCGAAGTCGGCCAGCGCGGCGTCGTCCCAGCGGCGCGGGGGCACCCCCCCGTCGACCCGGGGTGCCTCCATCTCCGGCGGCCGGGCCGCGGCAGCGGCCGACAGGCTGCACAGCCATTGCGCCACGACCACGTCGGGCTGCGGCTCGCGCAGCAGCGCCGTGCCGCCGGCGGCCAGGGTCTCGCACACGGCGTCGGACGCAAAACGGTAGAGCACGGCCTTCGGCACCGCGGCCAGTGCCGGTGCGGCCGCATCGAAGGCCGCTTGCCAGCCGGCGTGCAGCCGGGGTTCGTGCACCAGCAGCGCATCGAGGTCCGCAGGCTGCAGCGCCGCGGCGGCCTGCGCGGCGTCGTCGAACGGACCCAGCAGCTGCACCGGCCGGCCCAGCCGGCGCTGCAGCCCGGGCTGCCGCAGCCGGCGGCCCAGCGTGGCGCCGATCACGCCGACCCGCCAGGCCCGGGCGGGCGGGGGCGGTGCCACGACCGCCCGCTCGCCCTGCGTGGCCGTCAGCGCCTGGGCGTGGGTCGCGGCCACCCGCTGCAGCTGCGGCATGTCCAGCGGCGCCAGGCTGCCGATCGCGTGCCCCAGGTCCGTCAGCTGCTTGATCAGGGCCAGCCGCCGCACGTCGTCGGCCGAGTAGAGGCGCTGGCCGCTCGGCGACAGCTCGGGCCGGGTCAGGCCGTAGCGGCGTTCCCAGACCCGCAGCGTCGCCACCGGCATGCGCAGCATGCGGGCCACGGCGCCGCTGCGGTGCAGCGACGGGGCCTCGGTGTCCGTGGCGCGTTCGCCAGGGGGTCGTGCGGGCGGGGTCGTGTTCATGTGCATCCCATGTTGACGCTGATTTGACGCCGATTATCGGAGGGATCCGGCAGGTCTAACGCCTGATGAGTTGATATTGAACTGGGTGGACGTAGGATGCGGGCACTGTCGACAAGACCGATGCCCCGTGGCACGGCCGCTGTCGCGCCCCCGAACCGTCCTGCCACTCATCCGAGGAGCCTGTCATGACCCCTTCCGCACATCGCCGCGTGTTCCTGATGACCCTGGCCGCGTCCGGCGCCGCGCTGGCCACCGGCGCCCAGGCCCAGGCCCTGGTCGACGAGAAGGATGCGCAGGCGGTCGCGCTCGGCTACGTCGCCGAGGCCCGGCGCGTCGATGCCAGGAAGTACCCGAAGTTCGCGGCCGGTCAGAACTGCACCAGCTGCGCGCTCTATCAAGGCAAGGCCGGCGACAAGGCCGGTGGCTGCCCGCTGTTTGCCGGCCGGCAGGTGGCGGGCGCGGGCTGGTGCAGCGCCTGGGCCAAAAAGGCATGAACCCGCGGGTGGGCTGATGGCTGAGCTGCGCACCCTGGTCGTCGTGCTGGGCGACCAGCTCGACCTCGAGGCGTCGGGGTTCGACGGCTTCGATGCCGGGCTCGACGCGGTGTGGATGGCCGAAGTGGCGCAGGAGTCGACCCACGTCTGGTCGAGCAAGCCGCGCACGGTGCTGTTCCTGGCGGCGATGCGCCACTTCGCGCTCGCGCTGCAGGCCGCCGGCCGGGCGCTGCACTACACCCGGCTGGAGGCGCCGGACAACGCCGGCAGCCTGGCCGCGCAGCTGCAGGCCGACCTCACGCGCCTGCGGCCGGCCCGCCTCGTGATGACGGCCCCGGGCGACTGGCGGGTGCTGAAGGCGCTCCAGGCGGTGGCCCAAGCCAGTGGCCTGCCACTGGAGGTGCGCGAGGATCGCCATTTCTTCTGCAGCGTGCGTGAGTTCGCGGCGCATGCCCGCGGCCGCAAGTCCCTGCGCATGGAGTATTTCTATCGGGAACAGCGCCAGCGCCAGCAGGTGCTGATGCAGGACGACGGGCCGGTCGGCGGCCAGTGGAACTTCGACGCCGACAACCGCGAGGCCTTCGGTGCCGCCGGACCGGGTGCGGTGCCGCCACGCCCGCGCTTCGAGCCCGATGCCGTGACGCGCGAGGTGATCACGCTCGTCGACACCCGCCTGGCGTCGCACCCCGGCCGGCTCGACGGCTTTGCCTGGCCCGTCACGCGCGCGCAGGCGCAGCAGGCGCTGCAGGCCTTCATCCGGGAGCGCCTGCCACGGTTCGGCCGCTACCAGGACGCGATGTGGCCGGCCGAGCCGTGGCTCTACCACTCGCACCTGTCGGCCGCGCTCAACCTGAAGCTGCTGAACCCGCGCGAGGTGGTGGCTGCGGCGCAGGCGGCCTGGCAGGACGGGTCGGCACCGCTGGCCAGCGTGGAGGGTTTCATCCGCCAGATCCTGGGCTGGCGCGAGTACGTGCGCGGCATCTACTGGACCCGCATGCCGGCCTACCTGGAAGGCAATGCGCTCGAGGCCCGCGAGGACCTGCCCGCCTGGTACTGGACTGGCCGCACCGACATGGCCTGCCTGCGCGACACGCTGGCGCAGACGCTCGAGCACGGTTACGCCCACCACATCCAGCGTCTGATGGTCACCGGCCTGTACGCGCTGATGCTGGGCGTCGAGCCCAGGCAGGTGCATGCCTGGTATCTGGCGGTGTATGTCGATGCCGTCGAATGGGTCGAGCTGCCCAACACCCTGGGCATGAGCCAGTACGCCGACGGTGGCCTGATGGGCAGCAAGCCCTACATCGCCACCGGCAAGTACATCGAGCGCATGAGCCCGTACTGCAAGGGCTGCCGCTACGACCCCGCGCAGCGCAGCGGCGAGCGCGCCTGCCCGTTCACCACCCTGTACTGGGACTTCCTGATGCGCCATGAAACGATGCTGGCCAAGCACCCGCGCGTGGCGCTGCAGGTGAAGAACCTGGCCCGGCTCGATGACGGGCAGAAGCGGGCGGTGCAGGACCGTGCGGCGGCGATCCGCCGCGGCGAGGTCGGGGTGGGGCCCGAGACCCGGCCCGCGAACCTCTTTTCTGCCGTCCCCTCTTTTCCCCCTTCACCTCCGGAGCCCGCACCATGAGCACGATCGCCCTCATCACCGGCGCCAGCGGCGGCATCGGCCGCGCCCTGGCGCAGCAGCTGCACGCCGGGGGCTGCCGCGTCGCCGCCGTGGGGCGTGACGCCGCCCGCCTGGCCGAGGTGCCGGCCGCGCTGCGCATCGCGGCCGACACCACCACGCCCGACGGCGCCGCACTGGCCATCGCCACCTGCCAGGAGGCGCTCGGCGCGGCGCCGACGCTGCTGGCGCATTGCGTGGGCAGCACGCTGATCGCCCCGCTGCACCGCACCCGCCTGGAGGCCTACCGCGAGGTGATGCGCATCAACCTCGACAGCGCGGTGTTCATGCTGCAGGCCTGGGTGGGCGCGCTGCAGGGCGCCCCCGGCGCGGCCGTGTTTGCCAGTTCGGTGGTGGCCCGCATCGGCGTGGCCAACCACGAGGCCATCGCCGCGGCCAAGGGCGGGGTCGAAGCCCTGGTGCGCAGCGCCGCCGCCACCTATGCGGGCCAGGGCCTGCGCATCAATGCCGTGGCCCCGGGCATGACCGAGACGCCGATGACGGCCGGCATGCTCAAGCTGCCCGCGATGCGCGAGGGCGCCGGGCGCCAGTACCCGCTGGGTGGTGTGCAGACGGCCGAGCAGGTGGCCGATGTGATGGCTTGGCTGCTCGGTGACGGCGCGGCGCGCCTGACGGGGCAGGTGATCGCGGTGGACGGCGGTTTCACGACCGTGCGGCCGCTGCTCAAGTGAGCTGATGCGACATGAGCGGGCCGGCCGCCCTGGTCTGGTTCAAGCGTGACCTGCGCGTGCGTGACCACGCTCCGCTGGCCGAGGCGGCGCGCTTCGAGCGGGCGCTCGGCCTGGTGGTGATCGAGCCGGCCTGGCTGCAGAGCCCCGAGTGCGATCCGCGCCAGGTGGGTTTCCTGCTGGACGGCGTGGCCGCGCTGCAGCGCGATCTGGCCGCCCGTGGCCTGCCGCTCATCGTGCGCGTGGGCGACATGCCGCAGGTGCTGCAGGCGCTGCGGCACGAGTTCAGCTTCACGCACTTGCTCAGCCATGAAGAGACGGGCCCGGGCTGGAGCTACACCCGTGACTTGGCCGTGGCCGACTGGTGCGGCCATCACGCGGTGTCGTGGACCGAATGGCCGCAGACCGGCGTGGTGCGGCGCCTGCGCTCGCGCAGCGGCTGGGCCGGGCGCTGGGCCCAGCGCATGAACGCGCCCGAGGCGCCGGCCGCGCAGGGCTTCCACGCGCCGCCCGGTCTGCACGCGGGATCCGTACCGACACTGCGTGACCTGGGCCTGCCCGCCCTGGCCACGACGCTGCCACCCAGCGGGGAGCGTGCCGCCTGGGCCACGCTCGACGGCTTTCTCGCGGGACGCGGACGCGATTACCGCCGCGCGCTGTCCAGCCCGCTCATGGCCGCCGAGGGCTGCAGCCGGCTCAGCGAACACCTGGCCTTCGGCACGATCTCGATGCGCTGCGTGCATCAGGCCACCGAGGCGAGCATCGCCTCCACGCCCGATCGTGAGCTGGCCTGGGCGCTGCGCGGTTTTTCCAGCCGCCTGCGCTGGCACTGCCACTTCATGCAGAAGCTCGAGGACGAGCCGGCCACCGAGTTCCGCAACGTCGCACGTTCGGTCGACGGGCTGCGCCCGGGGGACGGCGTGCACGGGCATCCGCTCGACACCGAGCGCCTGCAGGCCTGGTGCGAAGGCCGCACCGGCTACCCGATGGTCGATGCCTGCATGCGCCAGCTGCGCGCCACCGGCTGGCTGAACTTCCGCATGCGCGCGATGCTGGTCAGCTTCGCCGCCTACCACCTGTGGTTGCACTGGCGCGAGCCGGGGCTGTTCCTGGCCCGGCAGTTCCTCGACTTCGAGCCCGGCATCCACTGGAGCCAGATGCAGATGCAATCCGGCACCACCGGCATCAACACGCTGCGCATCTACTCGCCGGCCAAGCAGGCGCGTGACCACGATCCGCAGGGCCTGTACCTGCGGCAATGGGTGCCGGAGTTCGGCACCCCGGCCTACCCGGCGCCGATCGTCGACGAGCGCACCGCCGTGGCCGCTGCCAAGGCCAGGCTGCACGGCCTGCGCCAGACCCGCGAGGCCCATGCCGAGGCCGACGCCATCCAGCACCGGCACGGTTCGCGCCGCAGCGGCCTGCCCCCCACGGCGTCCACCTGCCGCCTTGCCCGCGCCCGCGCCGTGCCGCAGGGCCAGGGTGAATTGTTCTAGAGAGGTCCGCATGAACCTGTTCAACAAGCGGCCCGGCTCGGTCCGATCGGCGCCGGGGCTGGAGCATCGCCTCTGGCGCCGCCTGCCCGCCATCCTGCTGTGGGGCACGCTGCTGCCGCTGGTGCTGGCGGGCGCCAACCATGTGCTGATGCCGGCCGAGCCCCTGCCCGCGGTCGACCACCGGGCGCAGCTGTTGTGGGACTACACGATGGCAGGTGTCGTCGTGCTGCACTGGACGCTGGTGCTGACGGTCGCCCTGGGGTGTTTCATCGTCCGGGTGATGAAGGGGCCGGCGTACGTGGCCGACCCCTATCCGCCACCGGAGCGCACGGCCCCGGCACCGCCGTGGATCCCCTGAACAGGCCCAGGCCCGCAGGTCCTCCGCCTCACAGCACCCGGATCCCCAGCGCGCTGACGAGTGCCGCGGCCTGGTCGGCCGAGATGGTGCTGCCCTTGCAGAACTGGGCCAGCTGGGTCAGCGACAGTCCGCCGAGGTCGACCGACCGCAGGTCGGCGCCGGTGAACCGGGCGTTCTTCAGGTTGGCGTCGCGCAGGCTGCCACCCTCGAACACGCTGTCCCGGAAATCACATCCGGCCAGGTCGGCGTCGGACAGGTCCAGCTGGTGCAGCCGCTGCTTGCGGAACGACACGCCCCGCAGGTCGGCGGCCACCAGCAGCGAGGCGTGGAAACCGAGCCCGAGGGTGCGGGCGTCGCCGAACGAGGCGCCCGTCAGCTTCACCTCGTCGAACTGCACGCCGGCCAGTTGCGCGCGTCGCCATGAGGTGTTGTTCAGGTCGCAGGCCGTGAAGCGGGCTTCCGACAGGTCGCTCAGGTGGAAGTCCGCCTGGCGTGCCTTGCAGGCCAGCCACCGGGTCATCGCGAGGTCGCAGCGCTCGAACGAGGTCTCGGCCAGCGAGCACGAGGTGAAGCGCGCCCCGCGCAGGTCCAGCCTCGAGAGGTCCTCGCCGTCCAGGCTGCAGTGCTCCAGCTGCAGCGCGCCGGGCCGGTCGGCCAGCAGGGCGACGAGGTCGGCCCGGTTCAGGGTCTGGCCGGACAGCAGCAGGGCTTCGGAGGAGGCGTTCATGGCAGGGGAGCAGGAGGACGGCTGCGCACTGTAGACGCCCCGATCACCCCCGGCCCGCAAGACCCCGGTCCGGCGCTCGGGCATCCGCTGGCGGGGTTGACGCCCGGCGCCAGCCGTGAACACGCCTCACTGGTCACGCCAGCGCTGTGCCAGCGCATCGGCGGCGCCGATCAGCAGGTGCAGGTCGGTGCCCACGCCCACCATGGTCGCGCCCTGGGCCAGGTAAGGCTCGGCCTTGCCGTCGGCGGCGAGGATGCCCACGGTCCGGCCGGCGGCGCGGCCGGTGGCGATGGCCTGCGCGATCGCGGCCTGCACCTCGGGGTGGCCGGTGTTGCCGCGGTGGCCCAGGCTGGCGGCGAGGTCGGACGGGCCGATGAACACCGCGTCCACGCCGGGCACGGCGCAGATGCCCGCCAGCGCGTCCAGCGCCTCGCGCGATTCGATCTGCACGATCACGCCGATCTCGTCGTTGGCGCGGGCCAGGAAGTCCTTGCGCCGCAGCCAGCCGCCGGCGCGCGTGCTGCTGGCCACGCCACGCTGGCCTTCGGGGGCGAAGCGCGTCCACGAGACCACCTCGCGGGCCTCTTCCACGCTGCGGATGTTGGGCACCATGATGTTGGGCGCGCCGGCGTCGAGCACACGCTTGATCCAGGCCATGTCGTGGATGGGCACGCGCACGATGGGCGCCACCGGCGTGCCGCGCAGGGCCAGCAGCTGCTGGCCGACGATGTGAAGGTCGCTGGGGGTGTGCTCCATGTCGAGCAGCAGCCAGTCGAAGCCCGAGCCGGCCAGCACCTCGGTGATGGGGCCGTGGGCGAAGTTGACCCACAGGCCGAGCAGGCGCTCGCCGGCCAGCAGGTCACGCTTGAAGGTGTTGTCGGGCAGGGTGTGGACGAGGGTGTGCATGGGAGGCTTTCGGTTCAGAGCACGGCGGCGTAGAGCGCGCGCATGTCGTCGCGGCCCATCGGGCGCGGGTTGTTGTCGAGCAGGCGGGTGACCTTGGAGGCCCCATCGACCAGCGCATCCAGATCGGCCTCGGTCACGCCCAGGTCGCTCAGCCGGGTGGTGATGCCCAGGTCGGCGTTGAGCCGGGCCAGCGCCTGGACGAACAGCGTGGTGGCCTGCGCGTCGCTCAGGCCGGCCACCGGCAGGTCCATGGCCCGGGCCATGGCGGCGAAGCGGGCCTCGTTGCCCACGCAGTTGTAGGCCATGATGGCCGGCAGCAGCATGGCGTTGGACAGCCCGTGCGGCACGCGGTAGCGCCCGCCCAGCGGATAGGCCAGCGCGTGCACGGCGGTGGTGCTGGAGGTGGCGATGCAGACGCCGCCGTAGTAGGAGCCCAGCAGCATGTCCTGCCGCGCGGCCACGTCCTGGCCATCGGCGAAGGCGCGGCGGATGCTGCGGCTGATCAGGCGGATGGCCTCCAGGCCGTAGAGGTCGCTGAAGAGGTTGGCCTTCTTCGAGGTGTAGCACTCGATGGCGTGGCACAGCGCGTCGATGCCGGTGTGGGCGGTGACGGCCGGCGGCAGCGTGAGGGTGAGCAGCGGGTCGAGCAGCACCAGGTCGGGCAGCAGGTGCGGGCTGACGATGCCGACCTTGAGCGCGTCCTGCGGCACCAGGATGATGGAGTTGGGCGTGGCCTCGGCACCGGTGCCGGCGGTGGTGGGCACCATCACCGTGGGCAGGCCGCGTCCGGGCACCGGGGTGCCGGACAGCAGCTCGCGCACGCTCACCGGATGAGCCAGCAGCACGGCCACGGCCTTGGCCACGTCGATGGCGCTGCCGCCGCCCACGCCGACCACGAGGTCGACCGGACCGGCCTGGCGGGCGGCGGCCAGCACGGCGTCCACGTCGGCCACTTCGGGCTCGGGCGGCACGGGGTCGAGCAGCAGCACGTCGATGCCCGCCGCGGTCAGGGCGGCGTGCAGCGCGTGCACCGGGCTGTCGGGGGTGACGGCGCGGCCGACCACCAGCAGCAGGCGCTCGGGCTTCCAGGAGGCGATCAGTCCGGGCAGCTGCAGCAGGCAGCCGGCGCCGGTGACGACACGACCGGCCTGGTGCAGCACGGCGGGAGAGGAGACGGCAGGAGTCATGGCGGATCGGTCCGGATTCAATCGGTGAGCGGGGTCGGCAGGTGGGCGTCGGCGGGCAGCGTGGCCACCCAGGCCTCGTCGCAGCGCACATGGCGGATGTGCTGGCGGTGGCGGGTGTAGGCCACCTGCAGCTGGCCGTCGGCGCTCTGGTGGATGCTGGGGTAGGAGAGCTCGCGGTTGCGCTGTTCGGCCGAGTTGTTGCTCATGCAGTAGCCGTCGCCGCACTCGAGGTCGCGGCGCATCGGCCAGCTGCGGCCATCGTCGTCGGACATCATCAGCGCCATCGGCGCGCGCGGGGTGCCCCAGAAGGCCAGGCGGCGGCCGTCGGCGGTGCTGGCGCTGGCCTCGGGCAGCGGAGCGGCGGCGTCGTCCTCCGACTCGATCTCGTCGTACAGCGACACGCGGCGCTCCTGCGCATGCTCGGCGCCCACCGGGTTGCAGACCATCGCCAGCCGGCCGCTGGCCAGCCGGATGACCTGGATCGACGAGTTGTTGTTGGGCACCGGCGTGGGTTGCGGCGCGCTCCAGGTCTCGCCGCCATCGGTCGACTCGTTGCGGTGCACCCGGTCGGCCCAGCGGCTGCGGTAGAAGGCCAGCAGGTGGTCGGGGCCGGCGCTGCCCGGCACGATGTTCATGTGCACGCAGCCGCTGCTGCCGGGCACCTCGCGGGTCTGCCAGCTGCGGCCCTGGTCGTGGCTGAGGTAGACGATGCTGTCGTCGTCGTCACCGCTCCAGCGCAGCCCGGGCAGCGCGCGGCAGCGGAACACCGGCAGCAGCCAGGCGCCGTCGCGCCGCACCACCGGCGGCTGGCGCACGAACAGGCCGCTGCCGGGCAGCAGGTCGCGTGGCGCGTCCCAGCTCAGGCCGCCGTCGGTCGACGTGCGGCAGCGCACCACGGCCGTGTCCTGGTGGCCGGCGCGCTGGGCGGTGTGCAGCAGCCAGAGCCGGCCGTCGGGCGCGTTGAACAGGATCGGGTTCTGCTCGGAGCGGCCGTCATCGTGGCTCAGCCGGACCGGGGCGGTCCAGGTGCTGGTGCCCGCGGGCAGGCGCGAGAACCAGACGCAGATGTCCGACAGGCCTTCCTGCGTGCCGCCGAACCAGACGCAGGCCAGGCTGCCATCGGGCAGCGTGGCCAGGTTGGCGGCGTGGCTCTGCACGCCCGAGGCGGGCAGGTCGAGCACGGTCTGGCCGGGGCGCAGATCGGGGTGCAGTCCCTGGGCGATGCGGGTCATGCCTGGGCCCTCCGTCCCTTGATGAGGTTCTGCGCGTAGTGGATCGCGTCGACCAGGCTGTCGGCATTGGCCACGCCGGTGCCGGCGATGTCGAAGGCGGTGCCGTGGTCGACCGAGGTGCGCAGGATGGGCAGGCCGAGCGTGATGTTGACGCCGCTGATGGCCTGCCACTTGCCGGTCGCCGGGTCGACGTTGAAGCCCAGCAGCTTGACCGGGATGTGGCCCTGGTCGTGGAACATGGCCACCACCGCATCGAACTGGCCGGCGCGCAGCTTGATGAACACGGTGTCGCCGGGATAAGGGCCGCTCACCGTCTCGCCGCGCGCCTGGTACTCGTGGATGACGGGCGCGATGACGGCGTCGTCCTCCTTGCCCAGCACGCCGTTCTCGCCGGCATGCGGATTGAGCCCGCACACGGCCACGCGGGGCTGCTGGATGCCGAGTGCCCGCAGCGCATCGAGCGTCACGTCGAACACGCGGCGCAGGCGCACCGGCGTGACGCGGGCCGGCACGCTGGCCAGCGCGCAGTGCGTGGTGACGTGGGAGACGCGCAGGTTCTCGTGGGCCAGCATCATCACCGCGTCGCGCTGGCCCGTCAGGTGAGCCAGCAGCTCGGTGTGGCCTTCGAACGGGTGGCCGGCCAGGTGCAGCGCCTCCTTGGACAGCGGCCCGGTGACGATGGCGTCGGCCTCGCCCGCCTGCACCAGCTCGACCGCCCGCACCACCGCCCGGTAGGCCCATTCGCCGCCCGCGGCGCTGACCTCGCCGGTGCGCCAGGGGGCGTCGACCGGACCGACGTCGACCAGGCGGTAGCGGGCCGAGTCGGCCGACAGGCCCATCCCGTCTTCGGCCTGCTGCAGCGCGGCGGCGCAGCCGCAGACGATCAGGTCCAGCTCGCCGCTCTCGACGGCGGGCCGCAGCTGGCGGGCCGCCTTGGCAATGATCTCGGGGCCGATGCCGGCCGGGTCGCCCATCGTCAGGACCAGTCGGGTGGGGGTGCTCATGCGCAGTCTTTCAGTGTGACCGGTCGCGCCCGCGGGGGGCGGCGATCCGGTGCAGGGGAAGGGAACGGGAACTCAGTCGGCCTTGATGTTGGCCGTCTTGATCAGCTTGCCGATGCGCTCGTATTCCACCGGCACCAGCCGGGCCAGTTCGGCCGAGTCGCCGCTGGCCGGCGACACGCCCACGCTGCGCAGCTTTTCGATCACCTCGGGCTGCTTGAGCGCGGTCTGCAGCGCGGCGGACAGCTTGGCCACCACGTCCTTGGGCGTCCTGGCGGGCGCGAACAGGCCATACCAGGCGGTGAACTGGAAGCCCGGGTAACCGGCTTCGGCAAAGGTGGGCACGTTGGGCAGGTCGGCCAGGCGCTGCGGCATCGACACGGCCAGCGCGCGCACCTTGCCGCCACGCAGCAGGGGCATGGAGTTGGTGGCGGTGTCGAAGATCACCGGCACGCGCCCGCCGATCAGGTCGATGATGTGGGCGTTGCCGCCCTTGTAGGGCACGTGGGTCATCTGCGAGCCGTTGAGCGCGTCGAACATCTCGCCGGCCAGGTGCAGCGGCGAGCCGTTGCCGGAGGAGCCGTACATCATCTCGCCGGGCTTCTTCTTCGCGATCTCGCCCACATCCTTGAGCGTCTTCAGGGGCGATTCGTTGGCCGTGATGACCACGATCGGCGCCTGTCCCAGCAGACCGATGGCCTCGAAGTCCTTCACCGGGTCGTAGTCGGCCTTGATCAGGTGCGGGCTGGCCGCATGGGTGGCCAGCCCGCCCACCAGCACGGTGTGGCCGTCGGCCGGCGCCTTGGCCACGGCGTTGGCCCCCAGCAGCGCACCGGCGCCGGGCTTGTTGTCGATGATGACCGTGGCGCCCAGCGCCTCGCCCATCTTCTGGCCGATCAGCCGCCCCAGCATGTCGTTGGCCCCGCCGGCCGGGTAGGGCACGACGAAGGTGACGGGCTTGGACGGGAAGGGCGCCTGCGCCAGGGCAGCGGGCGCCAGGCTGGCACCGGCGAGGGCGGCGGCCCCCAGCACGAGGGCACGACGGGAGAAGGCGAACGGTGCGGAAGAAGCGGCCATGGTTTGTCTCCAGATTGATCTTGGTGCGTTTTGATCGTTTTTGGCTGAACGCGGTGCATATCGTGTCCAAAGCTTCAAAAAGCGTCAATAGGTGTCACATCCGATCAAACCCTGGGGTGATCTCGCTACCATGAAGCTCCGATGTCCTCCTCCCGCTGCCGACATGAGCACTGAACCTGCCTCTCCTTCCGCGCCGCCGCTGGCGGTGGTGTCGCTGCTGCCGGCGCAACGCCGCCAACGCATCGTCGATTTCCTGCGTCGCCATGGCGCGGTCACGCTGGCGCAGCTGGAGCAGGCGCTGGAGGTGTCGCTGTCCACGCTGAGGCGGGATCTGGACGGTCTCGCGGCCGAGGGCATGATCGACCGCACCCACGGCGGGGCGCTGCTGCGCCAGCAGGGCTACACCGCGTTCGAGCCGGACTCGGTGGCGTCCTCGGAGCTGTCGCCCCGGGAAAAGCGCGCCATCGGCGCGGCCGCGGCCGCCACGCTGCAGCCGCACCAGAGCGTGATCTTCGACAGCGGCTCCACCGTGCTCGAGGCCGCCCGCGCGGCGGTGCAGCGGGGCATCCCGTTCACCGCGGTCACCAACGACCTGGCCATCGCCCAGGTGCTGGGCGGCAGCAGCCAGGTGCAGGTCCATGTGCTGGGCGGCCACCTGCGACCGGGCAGCCAGACGCTGGTGGGGGATGCGCTGATCGAGGCGGCACGAGCGATCCAGGCCGACGTGCTGCTGTGCGGCGCCCATGCGATCACCGACGGCGTGATCACCGAGACCTCGCCCGAGGTGGCCGCGGTCAAGCGTGCGCTGATGCGCGCCGCGGTGTGCCGCCGGCTGCTGGCCGATGCCTCCAAGTTCCGTCCGCGCACCTTCATGCAGGTCGCCACGCTGGCCGAGGTCGAGGAGATCATCTGCGACGAGGCGCTGGCGATCGAGGAGGCCGAGCGCATCCGCACGCTGGGCCGGCGGCTGACGCTGGTGCCGGTGCCGGCATGAAGGCGCGCTGGCCGGTCCGCCTGCTGGCGGACGACCTCACCGGTGCGCTCGACAGCGCGGCCGCTTTCGGCGCGGGCGTGCCGGTGCACCTGGACCACCCGCCGGCGGGCGATGCGGCGCCGGTGAGCGTGGTGGCCACCGCCACGCGCGACGTGGGCCCGGCCGCGCTGCCGGCCGCGCTCGACGCCAGCGTACGCTGGCTGGGCGAGGCCGGCCTGGCGTTCAAGAAAGTGGACAGCCTGCTGCGTGGCAATGCACTGGCCGAGGTGCGCTGGCTGGCCGCGGCCGGGGGCTTCGAGCGGGTGGTGTTCGCTCCCGCCTTCCCGGCCCAGGGGCGTTACCTGCTGCAGGAGCGGCTGGTCGTGGTGGCCCCGGGCGAGGCCGCCGACCCCGCGGCGCGGCGCGGCGAGCCGCTGCGTGGCGCGCTGACGGACGCGGGCTGGCCGGGCCGCTGCGAGCTGCTGCTGCCCGATGTGCGCGGTGATGCCGACCTCGACCGGCTGTGCCGCGACGCGGCCGGATCCGGCGCGCGCACCCTGTGGTGCGGCAGCGCCGGCCTGGCCGCGGCGCTGGCCCGCCAGCTCGTGGTGCCGGCGGCCGCACCGGCCGCCACGGCACCGGCCGCCGGGCCGGTCTGGGTGCTCGGCGCCAGCCACCAGGCGGTGACCCGGCGCCAGTGGGCGCGCGTGATGGCCGCCCATCCGCAGGCGCCGAGCGTGCGCCACGGCGATGCACAGGCCTTCGAGCAGGCGCTGTCGGCGCAGGCCCGGGCCGAGGCGCCCCTGGCCCTGCTCGACCTGTCGCCGCTGACGCCCCTCGATGCCGGGGCGGCGGCGGCCCTGCTGCGGTCCCAGGTCACGCGGCTGGCCGCGTTGCCGCAGCCGCCCGCGCGCCTGCTGGTGCTCGGGGGGGACACCGCACGGGCGCTGGCCGGCGCCACCGGGGTGGACCATCTGGTGTCCGGCCAGCCGCTGCGGCCCGGCTGGGGCCAGGCGCGCTGGTGCGGCGGGCGCTGGGACGGCCTGTGGATGGACTGTCGCTCCGGGGCCTTCGGCGACGACGATGACCTGCTCGCCGCCGTGGCCGCCGCCCGGGAACCGCACAGGGCCCGCGAAGCCCGCCAGGCCTGACCCGGGGCGCCGCCCGCGTGGCGCGCCGACCCCTCGCCCCGTTTTCCCCATCGATGCCGTCCACCGGATGGCAGGGCGGACCCACGCCCGCTGTCGTTCCCCTCAGGAGACAAGAACCATGCAACGTCGACACTTCCACCGCGCCCTGCTGGGCGCCGCGCTGGCCGGCCTGGGCACGCTCGCCCTGGCGCAGGGCTACCCCGCCCGCCCGGTCACGGTGATCATTCCTTTTCCGCCGGGCGGCACGCTCGATGCCGTCGGCCGCATGCTGGCCCAGCGCCTGGGCGAACAGACGGGCCAGACCTTCGTGGTCGAGAACCGCGCCGGTGGTGCCGGCACCATCGGCGCGCTCGCGGTGGCCAAGGCGCCGGCCGACGGCCACACCCTGCTGTTCAACGCCTCCGCGCTGACCACCACGCCGATGACCATGAAGACGCCGCCGTACGACGTGGCGAAGGACTTCAGCCCGATCGCGCTGGTGGCCAAGGCGCCGCTGGCCGTGGCCGTCAACCGCAACCTGCCCTTCAACGACATCAAGGGCCTGCTGGCCTACGGCCGCAGCCACCCCGGCAAGCTGAGCTTCGCCGTGGGCTCCACCGCGTCCGCGGGCCACCTCTCCACCGAGCTGCTGCGCCGCAGCGCCGGCATCGACCTGATGATCGTGCCCTACAAGGGCTCGGCGCCGGCCTACCAGGACCTGGTGGGGGGCCAGATCGACGCTTTCATCGACCCCATCCTGGGCTCGGCCGCCTTCGCCCGGGCCGGCCAGCTGAAGGTGCTGGCCGTGACCTCCACCCAGCGTGTGCCCGCCCAGCCCGACCTGCCCACCGTGGCCGAGACCGTGCCCGGTTATGCCTTCTACAGCTGGTACGGCCTGTGGGGCCCGGCCGGCCTGCCGGCGGCCATCACGCAGCGGCTGAACGCCGAGGTCAACAAGGCCCTGGCCACCGACATGAAGGACAAGCTGGTGCAGCAGGGCCTGGTGCTGACGCCGGGCAGCATCGCCGACTTCGCCCGCTTCCAGGCCGAGGACATGGCGAACTCGGCGCGCATCATCCGCGAAGGGGGCATCCGTGCCGAATGACACCCCGGATCGTCCGCTCGCGGTGGTCTCCGGGGCCAGCTCCGGCATCGGCCTGGCCATCGTGCAGTCGCTGGTGGCGCAGGGCTGGGCGGTCCGCGGCCTGAGCCGCCACGCGCCGGCGCACTGGACCCATCCGGCGTTCACCCACCGTGCCGTCGACCTGCTGGACCCGCAGGCCACCGAGGCCGCCGCCCGCGAACTGGCGGGCGCCCGGGCCCTGGTGCATGCGGCCGGTGTGCTGCGGGTGGGGCCGCTGGGGCAGCTGGACGCGTCGGCGGGGGCGGCCATGTGGCAGCTGCACGTGGGGGCGGCCGAGTGCCTGGCCAACCACCTGCTGCCGGCCATGGCCCGCGCCGGCCAGGGCCGGGTGGTGCTGCTGGGCAGCCGGGTGGCCCAGGGCAAGGCCGGGCGCAGCCAGTACGCCGCGAGCAAGGCGGCCCTGGTGGCCCTGGCGCGCAGCTGGGCCGCCGAGGTGGTGGCGCAGGGCGTGACGGTCAACGTGGTGTCGCCTGCCGCGACCGACACCGCCATGCTGGCCGATCCGGCGCGCCAGGCCCAGGCTCCGGCGCTGCCGCCCATCGGCCGCCTGATCCGCCCCGAGGAGGTCGCCGCGCTGGTGGCGTTCGTGCTTTCGCCGATGGCGGCGGCCATCACCGGCCAGGAGCTGCAGATCTGCGGGGGCGCCTCGCTGCCCCGCTGACGCGGACGCGACACCCGCCCCGGTGCGCCCCGAGTGTCGTTTTTCCGCCGGTGGGCGGTGCACTTGATCTCCATCATGGCCTGCCCCCTGGGGGGCTCGGGTACATTTCGACCGCCCGACGGCCGGCATCGGCGTTCTGGCGGCTTCCATGCGCTTCTTCCGTCTTCATCTGCCTCACCTCGTTCGGATGGCCTGCTGGCTCATCCTGGCCGCGGCATTGATGCCGACGGTGGTGCGCGCGATGGCGGCCGCCGATCCGTGGCGCGCAGCGGCCTGGTCCGAGCTGTGTTCCGCGGCCGCATCGGCCGACCGCGAGGGCACGGCCGGCCAGGCTCCGCAGGATGCTGCCGACGACCCCGCTTCGGCGCATTGCCCGCTGTGCACGACCCCGGGCCTGGCCTGGCGCTGGCCCGCACCGGACGGCCGCGCGGACTTCGCTGCGGCACCGCATCGCCTGCGTCCGGTGAGCGAACCCCTGGGATCGCCCCGACCGGCCCCGGTCTGGCGGCTGGAACCTCCGCGCGCGCCTCCCGCGCTCGACTGATCGCGACGGCGCACGGCGCGCCTCGCGCCCGAACCTCTTCCGGTTCGTCGTCGACGCGTGCGCGTCGGGTCTTTCCCTGTCCGGTTCCTTGCCATGAATGTTCTTGCTTTGCCCCTGGCCCCGCGGGCCACGGCGGCTGCCTTGCTGCGTGTCTTTCCGTCGTTGCTGTTGCTGCTGCCGTTGCACGCGGCGGCGCAATCCGGGGCTCCCGTCTTCGTCCCCGCGGCGGTCCGTTCCGAGCCGGAGGCTCCGATGCGGGCCGATCCGGAGGCGGCCGATGCCACGCCGCGGTTCGACATCGGCCGGGTCGAGGTCAGGGGCCGCCGGCGCGGCCCGCTGTCCAGCGGTCTGCTGCTGACCTCGATCGACGCGCTGCACCGCGACGTCATCGCCGAGCAGTCCACCCAGACGACCTGGGAGCTGTTCAGTCTGGTGCCGGGCGTGCTGCTGACGAACTACAACCAGGGCACGACGTCGGGCAAGGTGGCTTTCCGGGGTTTCAATGGCGAGGGCGAGGTCAACGCGGTCAAGCTGCTGATCGACGGCGTGCCGTCCAACAGCAACAACGGCAACATGCCCTACCTGGACGGGGTGTTTCCGCTGGAGCTGGAGTCGGTCGAGGTGGTGCGCGGCACCAACGACGCCCGCCACGGTCTGCACAACATCGGCGGCAACATCCACCTGACGACCCGTCAGGGTGGCAATGACACCCTGGTGCGGCTCGGCGCGGGGTCGTTCGGCAGCCACGATGTCCAGGTGGCCAAGGGCGTGGAGCAGGGCGGCGTGAGCCTGAACCTGTTCGCCGGGTTCAAGCACACGGATGGCTGGCGCCAGCACTCGGCGTCGGACCGCAAGGTGCTGTCCGGCCGCTGGTCCGTTCAGGACGGCGGCTGGGCGGTCGGCATGACGGCCCGCTACTTCGAGCACGAAGCCCAGGAGCCAGGCTACCTCACGCAGGCCGATGCTCAGGCCGATCCCGAGCAGTCGTATGCCTATGTGTCCACCGACGGCGGCCGGCGCAAGACCGGCCAGCTGGCCCTGCACCTCGAGAACCAGGTGACGCCGGAGCTGACGGCCACCGGCCGCCTCTACTACAACCGATACCGGGACGACCGCTGGGTGAGGTTCTCGGCCGCCGTGTCCCAGCAGGAACGCTGGACCAGCGAGGACCACACCGGCGCCCAGGTCGGCTGGAGCTGGCGTCCTCGCGTGGGCGGGCTGCACGCCTTCGCGCTGGAGGGCGGGCTCGACATCGAGTCGCAGGACAACCAGAGCCAGCGCTACACCACCGTGGAGCGGGTCCGGGGCACGCAGACGCGCGATCAGTCCTACACCTTGCAGACCACGGGGGCGCACCTGCAGGCGGTGATCCAGCCGACCGCGGCCTTCAAGCTGGTGCCGGGGTTCCGGGTGGATCAGGTTTCGGGCCGCTTCACCAATGGACTCACCGGCGAGACGGCCGACGTCAACGACTACGGCACCATCCGCCAGCCCAAGCTCAGCGCCGTCTGGACCCTGCGTCCAGAGGCTTCGCTGTATGCCAACTGGGGCCGCACCTTCCAGATTGGCACCGAAGCGGCGGCCTACAAGGTGCCGCCGCGCACGGCCGACCTCAAGCCCTCGATCAACGAGGGCTGGGAACTGGGCGTGAAGTTCGCGCCACTGCCCTGGCTGGACGGCCGCCTGGCTGGCTGGCAGCAGACCGCCACCGATGAGGTGCGCCGTCGCCTGAACGACCCGAGTGGCGATTCGGACAACATCGGCGCCACCCGCCGCCGCGGGGTGGATCTGCAACTGGGGCTGCATCCGTCGTCCACGGTGGACGCCTGGGTGGCGGTGACCTTGCAGAAGGCCGTGATCGTCACGCCCGATCCCGCCGCGCCGGCCACGCAGGGCAAGGAGATCGACCACGTGCCACACCGCATCCTCCATGCGGGTCTGGACTGGTCGCCTCTGGCCCGCTGGAAGTTCACGGCGGCGGTGCAGGGCCAGAGCGACTACTACCTGGAGCGCACCAACACCACGGGCCAGTTCGGCGCCTGCACGGTGCTGAACCTGGGTGCGGCCTGGCAGGTGACACCGCGGGTGAAACTCGAGGCCCAACTGCGCAATGCGACCGACCGCAGCGCCGAGTACGTGTGGCATGACGGCACGCAGTCGCTGCACTCGCCCGGCGCACCACGTTCGCTGTCGCTGGCCCTGAGCGCCTCGCTGTGAGCGCCGTGCGTTCCCGTGCACGCCGGTCCTGGCTGCTGCTGCACCGCTGGCTGGGCCTGGTGCTGGGCCTGTGGTTCCTGCTGCTGGGACTGACCGGCAGCATGCTGGTGTACTACCGCGGCATCGACGAACAGATCGACGCCCGGCTGGCGCACCGGCCGCAGGCGCGCGCCCTGCCCACGCTGGAGTCGGTCTACCAGTCCTTGCGCCGGGCCCATCCGCAGCGGGAGGCCGGCTGGCGCCTCGAGGTGCCGCAGCGGGTGGGCGAGCCGGTCACGGCCCGGTTCCTGAAGCCGGTCGAGACGCAGGGCCGCGGTTTCGCGCCGCTGCTGGCCACGGTCGATCCGGTGAGCCTGGAGGTGGTCGCCAACCGCTTCTGGGGCGAGCATGCGACCACCTGGATCTACGACCTGCACTACACGCTGCTGCTGGGTGAGCCGGGTCACCAGATCGTCGGCTGGGGCGGACTGGTGTTGCTGGTGTCGGTGGTCAGCGGGGCCGTGCTGTGGTGGCCGGCGCGTGGGCAATGGTCGCGGGCGCTGCATTTCAAGCGCCATGCGTCCGGGGTGCGGCGGGTGTACGACCTGCACAAGCTGGCGGGTGTCTATGGTGGGCTGGTGCTGCTGATCCTCGGCTTCACCGGGGCGGTGCTGGCGCTGCCGGACGTGGTCAGGCCCTGGGTAGCGCAGGTCAGCCCGCTCACGCCCATGCCCAAGCCCGTGCCTTCGGGCGCCAGCGGGCCGCGCTGGAGCGTGGATGCCGCGGTGGCCCGGGCGGTCGCGGTGTTTCCCGGCAGCGAGCCCCGCTGGGTCGATGTGCCGGCCGCTCCGGGCGGGCTGTACCGCGTGCGCCTGCGCCAACCGGGTGAACCGGGCGACCGCTTTCCCGACTCGCTGGTGTGGGTCGATTCGGTCACCGGTCAGGTGGTGGCGCAGCGTGATCCGAAGGCCTACACCGGTGGCGACGTCTTCCTGCAGTGGATGCATCCGCTGCACGGCGGCGAAGGTTTCGGTGCGATCGGGCGGCTGATCGTGTGCGTGTCCGGGCTGGTGCCGGTGCTGCTGGCCGTCACGGGCTGGCTGCGCTGGCGCGACAAGCGGCGGGCCCGGCGGCCCCGCTAGGATCCGTGCACCTGCATTCACCCGGACCTTGCCATGTGGAATGAACGCTACGCCGCCGACACCTACTTCTACGGCACCCAGCCCAACGACTTCCTCGCCGCCCGGGCGACCTGCTGGCAGCCCGGCCAGCGCGTGCTCTGCCTGGGCGAAGGCGAGGGCCGCAACGCCGTCTGGCTGGCCGGCCAGGGCCTGGAGGTCACGGCGGTGGACCTGTCCACCGTCGGGCTGGACAAGACCCGCCGCCTGGCGGCGCAGCGTGGGGTCGAGGTCCGCTGCGTGCACGCCGACCTGGCCGACTTCGAGCCCGGCCATGACGCCTGGGACGGCATCGTGGCCATCTTCGCCCACCTGCCGGCCGACGTGCGGGCCAAGGTCTGGGGCCGCATCCCCGCGGCGCTGCGCACGGGGGGCTTCCTGGTCGTCGAGTCCTACGCCCCGGGCCAGGAGACCCGCCCCACGGGCGGCCCGCGTGAGCGCAGCTGGCTGGTCGATCCGGCCGCCATCGGGTCCGCCTTCGGCACCACGCTGGACACCGTGCACCTGTGGAGCGGCGAGCGCGAGGTGCTCGAAGGCCAGGGCCACACCGGCCCGGCGCTGGTGACGCAGTACGTGGGGCGCCGGGTGGGTTGAACAGCGACAATCCACCCATGGCTCAAGGCAAGCGAATCTCTGCAGACATCGATGGCGGCGCCCTGCAGACCATCAAGGACATGGGGGCGGCGGCCAGGCAGGCCCGCCTCCGGGCGGGTGAGGGCCAGGCCGCGGCGGCGGCCCGCCTGGGCGTCCATGTGCAGACGATCGCCCGCATCGAGTCCGGTGAACCGGGCGTCGCGCTCGGCCACATGATGGGCCTGCTGGCGCTCTACGGTCTCTCGGTCCGGCTGGCGCCGCCACCGGGTGAGCCGGTGCCGCCCACGCCTGCGTGACCGGGCCGCGCGACCCCACGGACGTCCGGCTCCCCTACCATCACGGTCTCGAAGACACCGCTGCACTGCAGGCAGCCCAGGCCGCATGACGACGTTCCGCAAACTGCCCGCCCGCTACACCCCGGTGGTGTTCTCGTTCTTCATGGCCGCGATCATGGCCTTCGTGATGAGCGGGGTGCTGGTGGGCGTGAACACCGGCATCGGACCGGGTTTTCCGGGGCGGGTGCTGCACGCCTATGCACTGACCATGCCGGTGGCCTTCGGCGCGGTGATGGCGGTGCGGCCGCTGGTGCTGCTGCTGGTGTCGTGGACCGTGGCGCCCCCCGGCGCTCAGCCGCCCGACGCGCGCTGAGCGCGCCGGTCAGCGCCGGGCGGCCTGCAGGGCCTCGATCACCCGGTGCAGGCTGTCCACGACGGTGACGCCTTGCGCCAGCACGTCCTCGGCGGGGGGCAGCAGGTCCGGCACCATGATCACCCGCGCGCCCGACGCCAGGCCGCCACGCACGCCGGTGTTGGAGTCCTCCAGCACGAGGCAGTCGGTGATGGGCACACCCAGCAGGCCGGCCGCGGCCAGGTAGATGTCGGGTGCCGGCTTGCCGCGGGTGACCTCGTCTCCCCCGACCAGCGCATGCAGGCGAGGCCACACGCCCACGCCCTCGAGCTTGGGAATGGCGCGGCTGCGGCGCGTGGACGTGGCCACGGCGCGCGGAATCTGCCGCGCATCCAGCAGGTCGAACAGCTCGTGCACGCCGGGCTTGAGGTCGAAGCGGCCCGCGTCGATGGCGGCCTCGTAGCGGCGACCGAACTCGGCCATGTGCGCATCGGCCGGAAACCCGGCGCCGAAGGCCTCGCGCATGACACGATAACCATCCTGCGAGTTCAGCCCCACGAGCGCCATGGCGACCTCGTGCGTCCACGGCAGCCCCAGGTGTTCGCTGGCCTCGCGGCCGATGGCATAGGCCACGCGCTCGCTGTCGAGCAGCAGGCCGTCCATGTCGAAGAGGATGGCGCGGATGGGGGTGAGGTCTGGGGTGGGCATGGGTGGGTCAGGCGGAGGCGGGCAGGTCGGGGATCACGCGCCCGCAATGTAGCTCGGTTGCGCGGTTCGTCTCCGGGTTCCGTGGCGGCTCCAGCGCACCCGACTGCCGACCGGCAGCCGGGCCCATGGCTTGACCGGACGGTCAGTAGGTCAGGCCGAAGCCTTTTGGATGCAGCGTGTCTGCCGCCGGGTAGCCGGGCGCATCGGGCTGGTTGTCGATCACGGCCTGCAGCTTGTTGGCCAGCGCAAAGGGCAGCTTGCCCTGCGGCCTGAACTTGCCGCTCAGCACCTCCAGCAGGGCCACGTCGCTGACACCGAAGGTGCCCACGACGGCGCCGGCGTTCTTCAGCCCGCTGGCATCATCGAGCACGTAGGGCTGGCGGAAGTAGATCGCCAGCACCGTGTTCTTCGCGCCGACCTCGTTCATCACCGCCTGGATGTCGGCCAGAGAAGGCGTCATCTGCCACGACTGCGAGGCCGCCATGGTCGTGAACGACAGGTGGTTGACTTCCCACGGGAAGGCGCCACCGAAGATCAGGCCGGTGTCATCGACGCAGTTCGGGTTGCGCGCCGGGAACAGGACGCACGGGTCCTCGGCACCCCAGACCTGGCCTGTGCGCGGGTTCAGCCGGGTCGGGTCCGCCCCGGTGGTCGCACCCTTGGTGCGGTAGCCTGCGGTGATGGCCGCGGGGTTCGTGACCTGCACGCGGATCACGGCCGCGTCATGGCCCGCCGCGCTGGGTCGTGCTCCGGGTGTGGTGTAGTTGCCATCGGTGACGACGTAGCCGTACTTCTCCACGTCCGCCTTGCCCATGCCCATGGTGTAGAGGCGCTTGCCCGCGGCCAGCGGCAGCAGCTTCGTTCCCGCACCCGCGTCGCTGTTCTGCAGCAGCACGATGGATTGTTTCTGCACCTCCAGTCCCTTGGCGCGGTGCGCTTCGCTGCCGATGACCGTGTCCACCTGGGCCACGTCCACGTAGGGGTTCTCGAACAAGCCCAGCTTGAACTGCTCGGCCAGCAGTCGTCGCGCCGCTTCGTCCACGCGCGCGGCGCTCACCAGCCCGTCTGCCACCAGATCCGTGATGGTCTGGTTGCTGTTGAAGCCCGAGAGCACGTCCACGCCGGCATGGATGGCGGCAGCCGCGCGTTCCGGCACGGTCTTGTTTTCCAGGCCCCAGGCCCGGTCGTTGATGATGCCGGTGTCGGAGTTGACGTAGCCCTCGAATCCCAGTCGGCCGCGCAGCAGGTCCGTCACGATCTGCTTGTTGAACGCGAAACCGGTCTGGTCGTAGGTCACGCCTTCGTAGCTCACGCTGATGGGCACGCCGTAGTACGGCATGATCGACGAGACGCCCGCATGGATGGCGGCCATGAAGGGCTTGAGGTGGTCGCTGAAGTGGTTGCCCGGGTACACCTGCTGCTTGCCGAAGGCATAGTGCGGATCGAGTCCCTGCTCCTGCGGGCCGCCGCCAGGAAAGTGCTTCATGGTCAGCGCCACGGCCGTCCGGGTGCTCAACGGACCGCCCTGCAGGCCCTTCACGAGCGCCGTCATGATGTCGGCGTTGAGGTCGGCATCCTCGGTGAAGGTCTCGGAGACGCGGTACCAGCGTGGCTCGGTGGCCAGGTCGGCCATGTAGGCGTAGGCACCGCGCAGGCCCACGGCGCGCCACTCCGCGCTCATGACTTCGGTGAGCTTGCGGACCGGCGTCATGTCGCCGGTGCCCAGCGCTGCCGCCGCGATCCCGGCCTCGCGCGGGAACTCGGTGAAAGCGCCGGCACTGCCGGAGATGCCGAAGCGCGGGTCGCTGTTGTAGTGGTTGCGCGCGTTGTCCTTGAACAGTGCCGGAATGCCCAGCGACTCGGCCTCCGCCAGGGCCTGCACGGCGTTGTGGAACTCGGCGAGCTGGCGCGGCGTGACGGTGAAGCCGCTGCGCCCCGGCGACGTGCCGACGCAGGAACCGGGTGTGGCGCTGGCGACGTTGCGCAGAATGAAGCGGGTCATCTTCTGCGTCTGCACGAAGTTGACCGCCTGCGTCCCCTCGATGGTGCCGGCGCAACCGGCGTTGAGCGTGTCGATGAGCATCATTCCGGCCTTCTGCTGCAGCGTCATGCGCGGCAGCAGGTCGGCGATGCGGGCCTCGGCGGGCAGGCGCCAGTCCTCGTAAGGGTCGAGCTGACCGTTGCCGTTGGCGTCTCGGAACTCGTAGCCGTCCTGGGCCAGCTTGGCCTTGCTGCGGATGCCGATCGTGGGTTGCTCCAGGCGATCAGCCTCGTCGTCATCGCTGCCCAGGCAGCCGCTCAGGGCCAGTCCGGCCAGGCCCAGCGAGCAGGCTGCGGCCACGGTGCGCCGCCGGAATGCGTTTCGGTTCGTCATGTCGTCTCCTCGCGCGGGCCTCGTCCGGCCCGTCACATCGATGGTCAGATGTCTCTGCCTAACGGCTCGGGAGCGCCGTGGGCAGGTTCTGGATCTCGGCCTGTTGCACAGGATCTTCTGGTGGGCCACAGGTCTGCACGACCTGTGACTGCCAGCAAGTTTGGCCATACGGACGTTTTGCGTCCAATGCCAAAATAATTCCGACTTGATACCTTTTCCGTAAGAGGATGGCGATGGATCTGAGGCAGTTGAACTATTTCGTGGCCGTGGCGCAGACGCGGCATCTGGGACGTGCCGCCGAGAAGCTGCACCTGTCACAGCCGCCGTTGACCCGGCAGATCCAGCAACTCGAGGCGGAACTGGGCGTGCAGTTGTTCAAGCGCACGCCGCACGGCATGGAACTGACGCCCGCCGGGGAAGAACTGCTGCGTGATGCACAAAGCATCCGCAGTCTCGTGGCGCAAGCCGCAGAGCGGGCCCAGCGCGTCGGGCGTGGACAGGCCGGTCGCCTGGACGTCGGCGTCTACGGCTCGGCGATCTTCGGTCTGGTGCCCCAGGTGCTGGCGGCGTTCCATGCCGAACACCCTGAAGTGGAGCTGGTGCTGCATCACGCGCAGACGCCGGCACAGTTGCCTGCGCTGCGCCAGGGCCGGGTGGCTCTGGTGTTCGAGCGGATGCTGCCCGAGGAGGTCGATGTCGAAGTGGAGCTGGTGGCGCGCGAGCCGCTGCTGCTGGGCCTGTCCGAGCATCATCGGCTGGCCGCCCAGGACCGCGTCGATGTCGCGACCCTGCGGGATGAAAAGATGCTCATCGGGACGTCACCCTCCATTGCGGCCATGACGCTGCAACTTTGCCGGGCGCACGGCTTCGAGCCGCGACTGGCGTCACCGGCGACCGACATCGTCACGGCCACGCTGCTGGCGGCTGCGGGCCTGGGGGTGACGTTCGTCCCGGGCTCGATGACCAGCGTCCATTTTCCGGGCGTCACCTACCGGCCGCTGCAGTCGCGTGTCGACGCCTACATGGACCTGCATTGTTTCTACCTGCGCGACAACGGCTCGCCGCTGCTGGCGGCCCTGCTGCAGACGGTGCGGGCGTTCCGCACGAGATTCGCCCCGGCCAGGCTGCGCACCAGGCGATCCGGATCCCCAGGCTCGGCCACGGGCCTGAGGTCGAAGCCGCGTGCACGGCCCGGTGGCCAGGTGGAGTAGCCGGCCGTTCAAGGCCGTTCTCATGCTCGCCCGTTGCCGGTCACAATCACGTTCTCGCGCGGGCCTGCACCGCGCCTCCTCGCGACGAACTCCTGCCTCCCCATGACCCACCGCGTCCTCACCGGCATCACCACCACCGGCACCCTCCACCTCGGCAACTTCGTGGGCGCGGTGCGCCCGGCGATCGCGGCCAGCCGCGAGGCGGGGGTGGAGAGCTTCTTCTTCATGGCCGACTACCACGCGCTGATCAAGTGCGACGACCCGGCGCGCATCGAGCGCTCGCGGCTGCAGATCGCGGCGACGTGGCTGGCGGCGGGGCTGGACACGTCGCGCGTGGTGTTCTACCGCCAGAGCGACATCCCCGAGATTCCGGAGCTGACGTGGCTGCTGACCTGCGTCACGTCCAAGGGCCAGATGAACCGCGCCCACGCCTACAAGGGCGCGGTGGACGCCAACGTGGCGGCGGGCGAGGACCCGGACGCGGGCGTCACGATGGGGCTCTACAGCTACCCGATCCTGATGGCCGCCGACATCCTGATGTTCAACGCCCACCGGGTGCCGGTCGGGCGCGACCAGATCCAGCACATCGAGATGGCGCGTGACGTGGCGCAGCGCTTCAACCACCTGTTCGGCCAGGGGCGCGAGTTCTTCGTGCTGCCCGAGGCCCAGGTCGACGAGACGATGGAGCTGCTGCCCGGCCTGGACGGCCGCAAGATGAGCAAGAGCTACGACAACGTGATCCCGCTGTTCGAGGGCGGCGCCAAGGCGCTGAAGGAGGCGATCGCGCGCATCGTCACCGACAGCCGGCTGCCCGGCGAGCCCAAGGATCCGCAGGGCTCGCACTTGGTCAGCATCTTCGATGCGTTCGCGACGGCCGAGGAGCGCGAGGCCTTCCGCGCCGAGCTGCGGGCGGGCCTGGCCTGGGGCGAGGCCAAGCAGCGGCTGTACGACCTGATCGAGGCGCAGATCGGCCCGATGCGCCTGCGCTACGAGGCGCTGATGGCGCACCCGGAGCAGATCGAGGCGATCCTGCAGGCGGGCGCCGCGCGCGCGCGTGCGATCGCGTCGCCGCTGCTGGCCGAGCTGCGCCACGCGGTGGGGCTGCGCCGCTTCGAGCCGATCCAGGCTGCTGCTGCACCGCAGGTCAAGGCGAAGGTGGCGCTGCCGGTGTTCAAGCAGTACCGCGAGGCCGACGGCCAGTTCTACTTCAAGCTCAGCGCCCACGACGGCCGCGTGCTGCTGCAGAGCCAGGCCTTCGCCGGTGGGCGCGATGCGGGCGAGTGGGTCAAGAAGCTCAAGACCGACGGCGCGGCCGCGCTGGCCAGCGCGCCGGTGGCGCTGGGCGAGGGCGTCGCGGCCGACGAGGTGGCGCAGGCGCTGGCCGCGCTGATCGCGGCGGCCGAGGCCTGAACGGCGCGGGGTCCGCAAAGGTCCCCGGCCTGTGCGGCAGCCTGCGCGCGGGCTCGATCAACCGCATGGCCCTGAACCTGGCCGGCGAGCTGATGCCGGACTCGATGCAGCTGGACGTCGTCGACTGGCGCGACATTCCCATGTTCGACGCGGACCTGCTGGCTCAGGGCGTGCCCGCCTCGGTGCAGGGCCTGGCCGAACGGATCCGGTCGGCCGACGGCGTGATCATCGCCACGCCGGAGTACAACTTCACCCTGCCGGGGGCGTTCAAGAATGTCCTCGACTGGCTGAGCCGGGGCGACGACCAGCCCTTTGCCGGCAAGCCGGTCGCCATCCTGAGCGCCACGCCCGGCCCGCTGGGCGGCGCCCGCGTGCAGTACGACCTGCGCCGGGTGATGCTGTTCCTCAATGCGATGGTGCTGGTCAAGCCGGAGATCTTCATCGGCGGGGCCGGCGCCAAGTTCGACGCCTCGGGGCGCTGCAGCGACGACACGACCCGCCAGTTCGTGACGGCGCAGATGACGGCCTTCGAGAAGTGGATCCGGGCCACGGCCGCCATGAACGCTGCCCGCTGACGCGGCGAGGATCCCGGGCCGGCCGACCCCGGCCGAGCCCTTGAGGGTCCGACCGCGCGGCAGGCGTCGAGCCGCGCGGGCCCCGGCTCACTTCCCGCCCAGCCCGAGCTGCTTCATGAAGTCCTGGTTGTCCCAGAACAGCCACTCGTGGTCCATCGTGCCGCGCTGCCAGTGGCCGATCGTGGCCATGCTGATCGCGAAGCGCTGGCCGGTGGGCGCGATGCTCGTGCCGTCGGGCAGCGGCATCGGCCGCGTGAAGGTGCCGGTCATCACGCCGGTGGCCGTCGTCCACGAGCCCGAGCCGAAGCGGACCGGATGGGTCTTGATGCTGATGTCGGGCGCGAACACGAACATCGCCTTCAGGTCCTCGGTGTGACGGTCCAGGCCTTTGGTCTCATGGCCGTCGGGCCAGGTCACGACGATGTCCTTCGCGTGGCTCTCGTGCAGGCGGTCCCACTTCTGGTGGCTGAAGACGTCGAAGTCCAGCGTGTCGAACTTCTTCAGGTGCTTCTCGACCTGGGGCGACTGGCGCTCGTGCTTCGGTGCCGGCGTCGGCGGATTCTCGGCCGGCGTGGCCGCCTGGGCGATGCTGGCGGCGAAGGCGGCGACCGCGATCAGTGCGGTGGCGAGCGTGGTGCGGGTGGCGTTCATGGCTGTTGTCCTTGTCGTGTGCGGATCGTGGTTCGATGCGGCCGGTCAGCCCTTGCGCAGCCAGGTCGGCGCGATCGCCGTGCCCAGACCGGCGCCGTAGCCGAAGTGGATGTTCAGCCCGGCCAGCGGCTCCAGGTAGCGCGCGTTCTTCAGGCCACCGGCGTCGACCACGTCGAAGCCGAGGCTCTCGGCGACGGCTCGTGCCGTCTGCTTGGCGGCCGCGCTGTCGCTGGCGACGAAGACCGGCACGGTGCGGCCGTTGCCGAAGTCCGGCCCCTCGTTCAGCACCTGGGCGAACACGGTGTTGAAGCCCTTGACCACCAGCGCGCCCGGCACGGCGGCGGCGATCTGCTCGGCCGCCGAGGTCTCGTGGCCGATCGTCAGGCCCATGTAGTCGGGCGTCAGCGGGTTGGTGATGTCGATGACGACCTTGTCGTCCAGGTCGCCCAGCGAGCGCAGTGCCGCGACCGCGTCGGCGTAGCCGGTGGCCAGCACGATGGCGTCGGCATCGGCCGCCGCACCGGCGGTGGGCACGGCCTGAACGCCGGGGAACTTCGCGGCCAGCGCCGCGGCCTTGGCGCTGTCACGCGCGGTGACACGGACCTGGTGGCCGGCGCGGACCAGTTGCGGGACGAAAGCCGAGCCCATGTTGCCGGCGCCGAGTACGGTGATCTTCATGACGGTGTTTCCTGGGGTTCGTGCAGCGGGATGGCTGCGATGGGTTGAACTGTAGAAACATCGCTTCTGGAGATAAACCGCCAGATTGGAGATGGACTGTCTCGATGAAAGAGATAATCGGGCATGGACCGATATCAAGCCCTGCAGTCCTTCGTGGCCGTCGTCGACGCCGGCAGCTTCGTCGCGGGGGCCGAGGCGCTGGGCATCTCGAAGGCGGCGATCTCGCGCCACGTCGGCGAACTGGAGTCGCACCTGGGCGTGCGGCTGCTGAACCGGACGACACGCCGGCTGTCGTTGACGGTCGAGGGCGAGATCTATCTGGCGCGCGCCCGCGAGCTGCTGGCCGGCTTCGACGCGGCGCAGGCCGAGATCAGCTCGCGCAGCGGCGAGGCGGTCGGTCCGCTGAAGGTCAATGTGCCGGTCAGCTTCGGCCTGCTGCACCTGGCGCCGCTGTGGGCCGGTTTCCTGGTGCAGCACCCCAAGGTCGTGCTGGACGTGACGCTGTCGGACCGTGTGGTCGATCTGGTCGACGAGGGCTACGACCTGGCCGTGCGCATCGCCCGGCTGCCGACCTCGTCGCTGGTCAGCCGCAAGCTGACCTCGACCCGGCTGGTGCTGTGCGCCACGCCCGAGTACCTGCGCCGGCACGGCTCGCCGGCTCACCCGTCAGAGCTGGCCGGCCATGCGGTGATGGCCTACAGCCTGCTGTCGATCGGCGAGAACTGGGCCTTCGACGGCCCCGACGGCCCGGTGACGGTGAAGATCACGCCGCGCATGCGCACCAACAGCGGCGACAGCTGCCGCAGCGTCGCGCTGGCGCACGGTGGCATCGTGCTGCAGCCCACCTTCCTGGTCGGCGATGCTCTGCGGTCGGGCGAGCTGGTCGAGGTGCTGCCGGCCTTCCGCTCGATCGAGCTGGACGTCTACGCGGTCTACCCGAGCCGCAAGCACCTGACGCCCAAGGTTCGGCTGCTGGTCGACCACCTGGTGGAGGCGTTCCGGGTGCGGGGCTGGCCGGCCTGACGTACCCGCCCGGCCCCTTCGTGCGGCTCAGCCGCGCGGACGCAGCCGGCGCACCATCGCCGCGAAGAACTTCTCGGCGAAGTCGTCCTCGCGGATGAGCTGGGCGGTCAGGTCGGCGCAGCGCTGGCTCACGGCGGGAGCCAGTGCCACGTTGTCGCCCGGGATGGCGCCGGCTGCGCACTGGATCTCGGCGGCGCGCTGCACCGTCCACAGCAGGAAGAAGGTGCGTGGGATGTCCATCTCGCCCACGGCCACGCCGTGGTTGCGCAGCACCAGGATGTGCTTGTCGCCCAGGCTGGCCAGCATGCGCGGCTTCTCGTCCTCGAACAGCGTGATGCCCTCGAAGGCGTGGTAGCCGACGCGGCCGGTCAGCTGCGCGCCGTAGAAGTCGTCGTGGCCGAAGCCGGCGCGTTTCATCGCCACCGCCGAGACCTCGGTGGTGTGGGTGTGGATGACGCAGTGGATGTCCTCGCGCGCGCCGTGGATGGCGCTGTGCAGCGCGAAGCCGGCCGGGTTGGCGTCGTAGGGCGAGGGCTCGACCTTGTGGCCGTCGAGGTCGACCTTCAGCAGGTTGGCGGGCGTGACCTCGTCGTAGTTCAGGCCGAAGGGGTTGACCAGGTAGTGCTCGCTGCCGGGGATGCGCGCCGAGATGTGGTTGAAGATGGTCTCGGTCCAGCCGAAGTGGTCGACCAGGTGGTAGCAGTGCGCCAGCTGCTGGCGCAGGGTCCATTCGGCCTCGCTGATGTGGGCGGGCTTCAGGTCGGTCGGGCTCATGTCCATGGGGTCTCTCCAGGTTCTCGGATCAGTGGGATCAGGCCGTCGCGGGCTCGGCGAGGCGGCGTTCCGCGCGCCGCGCGGCGTGCCAGCGGGTCTGGCTCAGCAGGGTGCGGGTGGCGGGCATGGGCAGGGCGTAGCGCTCGGCCAGCTCGACCACCGCGTCGCCGATGGCGGCCAGCTCGAGCGGGCGGTCGCGCTCGAAGTCCTGCAGCATCGAGGTGCGCACCGCCCCCATCCCGGCGCCCAGTTGCAGGAACTCGATCGGGTCGATCGACAGCCGGGCGCCGTAGGCGCTGGCCACCAGCATGGTCTCGTGCATCACCGCGCGCACCGTCTCCAGCAGCACCGGGTCGGAGTAGATGGCCTGCAGCGTGGCGCGGGTGACCACCGACAGCGGGTTGGAGGTCAGGTTGGCGATCAGCTTGGTCCACAGCGTGTCGCGCAGGCGCTCCTGCGGACGGGCCTCGATGCCGGCCTGCGCGAACATCTCGCACAGCGCCTGCAGCCGGGGGCTCAGGCCGCCGGCGGGCTCGCCCAGCATCAGCAGGTGCGGCGTGCGCGAGCGCACCCGGCCGGCGCCGGTGCTCTCGGCGGTGACGAAGACCACCGCGCCCAGCACCTGGTCCAGCGGCAGCGCCTGCGCCAGCCGGCCCTGCGGGTCCACCGCCTGCACCGTCTGGCCGTCGAAGCGGCCTCCGGCGCCGTGGAAGAACCAGAACGGCACGCCGTTGACCAGCGGCACGATCAGCGTGCCCGGCCCGAGGCAGGGCTGCACCTGTTCGGCCAGCGCCGGCAGGTCCTGCGACTTGCTGCACAGCAGCACCAGGTCGGGGGCGGGCTCGTTGCCGTGCTCGTTCTGGCGCTCGTCCACGTGGGCGATGGCGCGCACCGGCGAGTGCCACCGGCCGTCCAGGTCGTCGAGCACCAGGCCCTGCTCACGCAGGGTCTGCAGCGTGCGGCCACGGGCCAGCAGGTCGACCGTGTGGCCGGCGGCGGCCAGCCGCGCCGCCAGCGTGCAGCCGATGGCGCCGGCACCGGCGATCAGCACGCGCCAGGGGCGCACGGGGTCGAGAAACATCGAGATCGTCATGAAGCATCAGTTCCAGGGTGGGGGGCCGCGGTTCAGTCGTCGGCGCTGTAGCCGCTGGCCTTGACGATCGGGCCCCAGCGCTCCAGGTCGGCGCGCACCAGGGCGGCGAACTGAGGCTGCGGCAGCGTCATCGGGTCGAGCGAGAGCTTGTCGAGCTGGGCCAGCAGCTCGGGCGACTGGGCGATCTGCGCCAGCGCCTGCTGCCACTGGGCCAGCAGCGGCGCCGGCGTGCCGGCGCGCAGGTAGGCGCCGTAGTACACGTCGGCCCGGATCTGCGGGTGGCCCAGCTCGGTGAAGGTGGGCACATCCGGCAGGCGGCGCGAGCGCCTGGCGCTGGCGATGGCCAGCACGCGCAGCCGCCCGCCGCCCAGGTGCGGCATCGCCAGGCTCATCGAGGTGACGGTCGAGGCGATCTGGCCGCCCATCACGTCCTGCACCGCCGCCGCGCCACCGCGATGCGGCACGTGCAGCAGGTCGATGTGGCTGGCATGGCCCAGCTGGCTGCCGACGAAGTGCATCGTCGTGCCGGCCGCGGCCGTGGTGTAGGAGGCGTCCTTCGGGTTCTGCCTGCACCAGGCCAGGAAGTCGGCCAGCGTGCGCACGCTGGCCGGCACCATCGGCCCCACCGCCAGGCCCACCGGCTCGGAGGCGATGGGCAGCACCGGCAGCACGTCGGTGGTGGTGTTGTAGGCGATGTTGCGGAAGACGTGCGGATAGATCGTCAGGATCGGGTCGGCCGTGATCAGCAGCGTGCGGCCGTCGGCCGGTGCGTTCTTCAGTTCGGACACCGCCAGGCGGCCACCGGCACCGGGCTTGTTCTCCACGATCACGGGCTCGCCCTCGCGGGCCGGCAGGCGCTGCTGCAGCGCGCGGGCCAGCACGTCGGCCGTGCCGCCGGGCGGAAAGCCCACCAGCAGCCGGGTGAGGCCGCGGCTGCCCTGGGCACGGGCGAGGCCGCTGGCCCCTGCTGCGGCCGCGGCGAGCGTGGCCAGGACCTGACGACGGGTGTTCATGAGATCGTGCTCCACGGCTTCAGGCGGCCACGCCCAGGGCGTGGTAGCGGCGGTTGAAATAGGCCAGCCCGGCGGGCGGCGCGGTGCTGTCGGGCTGGCGGACCTGGCGCAGCTCGACGATGAAGACGCTGTGGGTGCCGACCTCGTGGGTGGCGACGATCTGGCCGTCGAGCTGCACCAGGGCGCCGTCCAGCGCCGGGGCGCCGGTGGCCAGCGCCTGCCAGGGGCTGCGCTCGAAGCGCTGCGCCATCGGCACCTCGCGGTTGGCGAACAGCGCCGAGAGGTCCTGCTGGTCGGCGCCGAGCACGTTGACGCACAGCACGCCGTTGTCGGCGAAGTGGCGGTGCGCGAACGACGAGCGGTTCATGCAGACCAGCACGGTGGGCGGGCTGTCGGTCACGCTGCAGACCGCCGAGGCGGTGAAGCCGGCCACCCCGGCCGGCCCGTCGGTGGTGATGACGGTGACCGCGCCGGGCAGGCGGGCCATGCCGTCACGGAAGTCGCTGGTCGCCACGGGGGCGGCCGCAGCAACGGGAGCGGGCGAGGAAGAGGCGGACATGGGCAGGCTCCAGATGAATCGTTGGACGGCGCGGGCGGCTCAGATGTCCAGCACCAGGCGGGCAGAGCGTGCGCGTGAGCAGCACACCAGGATCTGGTCGTTGGCCTCGCGTTCCTCGTCGGTGAGGTAGGCGTCGCGGTGCTCGGGCTCGCCTTCGAGCACGGTGCAGGCGCAGGTGCCGCACACGCCCTGCTCGCACGAGACCTGCACCTTGATGCCCACGCGCTCCAGCGCGCTGCGCAGCGTCTCGTCGGCCGCGGCGACCACGGTCCTGCCGCTGCGCCGGGCCACGATCTCGACGGGCTGGTCGCCTGCGGCCGGGGTCACGATGGGTGCGCTGAAGTACTCGCGGTGGCGCTGCGCGGCGGGCAGGCCGGCGGCCTCGGCCTCGGCCAGCACCCAGTCCATGAAGCCCGACGGGCCGCAGACGTAGAGGTGGCTGCCCGCCGGTGCGGCGCGCAGCAGGGCCTGGGGGGCCAGGCGGGTGTCGGCGGCCTCGTCGTCGGCATGCACCGTCACGCGGGCCGCCCACGGGGCCTGCACCAGCTCGTCCAGGAAGGCGGCCTGCGCGCGGCTGCGCACGCAGTAGTGCAGCTCGAAGGACGCGCCCGTGGCGTGCAGGCGCGCGGCCATCGCCAGCATCGGCGTGATGCCGATGCCGCCGCCCGCCAGCACGCTGTGCGGGGCCGACTCGTCGAGCGGGAAGTGGTTGCGTGGCGCGCTGATGGCCAGGCGCGTGCCCTCGCTCAGCAGGTGCTGGTGCACCGCGACCGAGCCGCCGCGCGAGGCCGGGTCCTTGAGCACGCCCAGGCGGTAGTGGTGGGTGTCGGCCGGGTCGCTGCAGAGCGAGTAGGGGCGCACCAGGCCGCCGGGCAGGTGCAGATCCACGTGGGCGCCGGCGCTGAAGGCGGGCAGTGGGCGGCCGCTGGCGTCTTCCAGGTGGAAGATGGCCACGCTCTGGCCTTGCAGGGTGGGCTGGCGCACCACCACGTCGAGGAGTTCTGTGCTCATGGGGAAAGGTCCGGGTGGGGTGGGCGCGCCTCAGCGCATGAACAGGCCGCCGTTGAGGTCCCAGGCGGCGCCGGTGACCGAGGCGGCGTCGTCGCCGGCCAGCAGCACCACGGTGCGGGCGATGAAGCGGGCGTCGCCCAGGCGCTGCACCGGGATGGTTTGCACGATCTGAGCCAGCTTGTCGGCCGGCACCATCGCGTGCACCGAAGGCAGGTCCAGCGGACCCGGAGCGACCGCGTTGACGGTGACCCCCTGGCCGGCGAGCGCGCGGGCGAAGATCTTGGTCAGCGCCAGGATGCCGGCCTTGCTGGCAGCGTAGTGCGCGCCCGAGGCCGTGCCGCCGTTCTGCCCGGCCAGCGAGGCCACGTTGACGATGCGCCCGAAGCCCGCCGCCGCCATGGCCGCACCGATGACCTGGCAGCCCAGGAAGCAGCCGCGCAGGTTGACGTCGGTGACGCGGCTGAACTCCTCGGCGCTGATCTGCATCACCGGCGTGGTCAGCGTCAGCGCGGCGTTGTTGACCAGCACGGCGGGCGTGCCCCAGCCTGCGGACAAGGCCGCCAGCGCGGCCTCGAAGTCGGCCTTGGCCAGCACGTCGAGCGCGCGGCCGGCGGCGGTGGCGCCGCCGGCGTCCAGCGCATGGGCGGCGCTGGCGGCGGCGTCGCCGTCACGGTCGGTCAGCAGCACGCGCCAGCCGGCGGCGTGCAGCTCGGTGGCGATCGCCAGGCCCAGGCCGGCGGCGGCGCCGGTGACCAGGGCCACGGGTTTGGCCGATGCAGTGGAGGCAGCAGTCGTCATCGCCGGGTTCCGATCAGAGGATGAAGCCGATGCCCAGCAGGGTGTCGGTGGAGTTGATCAGGCGCAGCACCTTGCGCTGGATGCGCCAGGCACCGTCGCCGGGGCCGTTCTTCACCAGCGTCCAGGTGACGTCGGCGGTGTACTGGTGCAGGTTCTCCTTGCGGAACTCGCGCAGGTCCTGCGCGCCGCGCAGCGTCACGGTGTCACCGTCCTCGGCGATGACACGCAGCCGCGAGACGCTGCGCACCGTGCGCGCCATCGGCTGGGTCGAGACCGATTCGCCGCTGGTCAGGCGCGCGACGCGGGCCGAGCGCATGCCGGCGTTGTCGTGGGCGTAGTTCAGGGTGTTGTCGAAGTCGGTGGTGTCCGGGTCGATCGGCACGATGTAGTGGCCGGTGGGCGACCACAGGTCCAGCCAGGCGGCGTATTCGCCGTGGTCGAGCATGTCGGCCTCGGCCCAGACGAAGGCCGTGACGCTGTTGAGCAGTGGGAGGTTCATGGCAGCAGGTGTTGAGTGAGTTGGATGGCGGCGCTCAGGCGGTCATCAATTTTTTCCACTGGCGGTAGGCGGCGCGCATGCCGGTCTCGGCGCTGACGTCGCTCGCCTTGCCGTCTTCGGTGATGCGCTCGCCGGGCAGGCCGCGGTTGACCATGACCCACAGATCCTTGCCGGCGCTGGCGCCCTTCTGCACGCGCTCCCAGGCTTCCGAGTCGTCCGGCGTGCCGAAGCCCATCGGGCCCTGGAAGTGCTCGTGCAGGCGCAGCCGGGCCTGGTTGGCCACGGCCGGGCCGCCGTCCATCACGATCGCGGCGTGGTGGATCTCGGTCTCGTTGACCGACACCGGCTGCAGCACGCGGAAGAAGGCCATCGAGCAGGCGATGTTGGGGAACAGGTTCAGGTTGAAGCCGGTGCCGCCCACGGCGCGCACCAGGCGGCGCACGGTGGTGTCGTCATGGCCTTCGTCGCGCAGCGCCTGGGCCAGCTCGGCGAAGCGCTCGGGGATGGGCGCGTCGAGGTTGGCCTCCAGGTCGACCAGCGACGGGATCATCACCATCACGCTGTGGCCGTTGCCCAGATCTTCCACGTAGCCCGGGCCCTTGACGAAGTCGAAGACCTGCTTGGTCTCTTCGTCGATCGAGCTCAGGAAGCTCTTGTGCACCAGGGGGAAGTGGTAGGCGTCGGTGGTGTTCTCGAGCTGGATCTTCCAGTTGCCGGGGAAACGAAAGCGGTGTTCGCCCGCCACCTTGACCGGGTAGCCGCCGGCCTGCTTCATGAACAGGTCGATCCACTTCCTGGCCGGGCCGAGCCAGTCGACCAGCGGCTCCAGGTCGTCGCGGAAGGTGGCGAAGACCATGCCGTTGTAGGTCTCCACGCGCAGGCTCACCAGCGGGAACTCGCCCTTGTCCAGGCAGTCGCCGTAGCTCTCGGGGTGGGGCACGCCGCGCAGCTGGCCGTCCAGCGCATAGGCCCAGCCGTGATAGGGGCAGACGAAGCTGGCCGTCTTGCCCTTCTTGTGCTCGCAGACGGTGGCGGCGCGGTGGCGGCAGCGGTTGAGCAGCACGTGGATCTGGTTCTTCCGGTCGCGGCTGACGATGACCGGCTCCATACCCACCCAGTGTGTCTTGAAGCTGCCGGCCTCGGGCAGTTCGCTTTCGTGCGCCACCCAGACCCAGCAGTTGCGGAAGATCCTGTCCATCTCCTGGTCGAAGAGGGCCGGGTCGGTGTAGAGCGAGGTGTGCACACGGTCGTCGCGGACCAGGTCGCCCACCGGGCGCTGGAAGGTGATGGGGGAGACGGGGGCGTTCATGGCGGAGGAGGTTCCTGGGCAGAAGGGTGGAGGCAAGAGGCGGCGGTCGGGCACGTCAGCCGTGCGGCGCGGCCTGCGGCGGGATCGCGGTGGCCGCGGGCACCGGCAGGGCGGTGTCGCTCTGCCAGTGGTCGACCGGGCGGCTGAAGAGGTTCTCGGTCTCGAAGCGGGCGATGCGCCACTGGCCGTCCAGGTCGTGCACCATGCGCAGCCGCAGCTGGGCGGCGTTGAGGTGCGAGCGGCCGTCGGCGAAGGTGGAGGTCTGCAGCATCACCCAGTGCGCATCGGCGCTGTAGGGGCTGTCCACGTGGATGAGTTCCGAGCAGAGGAAATGCACGTTCAGCGCAAAATGCGCCGGCGTGCCCATGTAGCGCGCCAGCATCGTGCCGATGGCGGCACGCCCCTCGTGGCGCCCGAAGCTGCTGCCGTAGCGGCTGCCCCGGCCGCTCCAGACCGCGTCCTCGGTGAACAGCGACAGCAGTTCATCCAGCGGGGTGCGGGCATCCAGCCGGTCGCACAGCGCCATGTAGCGGTTCACGCAGGCGCGGATGGCCTGTTCGGCCTCCAGCGTCTGCAGGCGCGCCTCGAGCTGCTGCAGCCGGGTCTCGGCATCCGTCGTGGGGTGGGCCATGGTGCCGGCCTCAGGCGGTGGCGGCCGCGCTCGGGGGCACCACCAGCGCCCGGCCGACCCGGGCCTCGACCTTGGCGTATTTCCAGAGCTTGTGCGCCCCGTCGCCGACCGGCAGCGTGCGGAACAGGTTGCAGGCCGCGTGCACCGTGGCCAGGTCCGGCACGTCGGCCAGCACGTAGCAGGTCCAGGGCCACTGGGTGGACGGGCCGACCATGGACTGGTCGTCGTCCATGTTGCCCAGCACCGTCACGCCCGGCAGCTCCGCGATGCCGTTCATCATGCGGCCGAAGGCCTGCCAGACGGCCTTGGCCTCGTCGGCCGTGGCATCGAAGAAGTTCTGGTTGATGCCGATGCAGAACAGCGTGCGCAGGGCAGGGGTCGGAGAGCTCATGGCGGATGTCCTTTCAGGGATGGGGATTCACAGATAACCCGGCAGCGCGGGCTGGCCGAACAGCATCGCGCCGGCGTTCTGGTAGGTGATGTCGCCGAGGAAGGCGTGCTGCGTCAGCACCAGGCTGTCGCGCACCTGGCGGGCGATCGGGCTGCGGTCGTAGACGCCGGTCATGCCGGTCTGCATCTGTACCGCGCGGGTCACCTCGGCGCCGACGCGGGCCGCGTGCGTGGCCGACAGGCGCAGCGTGCTGGTCTGCTCGGGGCTGACGTCGTCGCCACGCAGCAGGCTGTCCCAGGCGTCGTCGATGGCCTCGTAGAAGAAGGCGCGGGCCGCGCGCAGCTGGGCTTCGGCACGGGCCAGCTCGATCTGCACCTGCGGCCGGTCGGCCAAGCGGGGCGCGCCGGTGACGGAGATGCGGCCACTGGCCAGGCCGCGCAGCTCCTCGATCGCGCCGCGGGCGATGCCCAGGCCCACGACGGCCAGCACCTGCGCGGCGAAGGACAGCGTCGGGTAGCGGAACATCGGCTCGTCGAGCAGCGAGCGGCTGCCGCGCACGAAGGTCCAGTCCTCCGGCACGACCACTCGGTCGACCACCAGGTCGTGGCTGCCGGTGCCGGTCAGCCCCATGACTTCCCAGGTCGGCTCGATCGTCACCTGCGCACGCGGCATCACCGCCATGCGCGGCAGTCCGCTGTGTTCGCCGTCGGTCGGGCTGATGCCCACGCCGATCAGGTTCGCGCCCATGCAGCCGCTGGCGAAGGCCCAGCGGCCGCTGACCTCGAAGCCGCCCGCCACCCGCGGGGCCCGCTGCGGCGGGAAGATGCCGCCGGCGAACACCACGTCGGGCGAGTCGGCGTAGATCTGTCGCAGCGTGGCCGGCGGCAGCGCGGCCAGGTAGGTCACGGCCATGCCGAAGCTGGCGACCCAGCCGGTCGAGCCATCGGCCTGCGCGATGGTCTCCACCAGCTCGCAGAACTCGCGCGCGCTGCGCTGCTCGCCACCCAGGCGGCGCGGCACCAGGGCGCGGTAGACGCCCAGCTGCTTGAGCCGCTCGATGATGTCCGGCGAGATGAAGCGCTGGCGCTCGAACTCGGCGCTGCGGCGTCGCACGTCGGCGAGCAGCGACTCCAGGGCGGACGCCGCGGGAGCAGCGCTGGAAACGGCGGGGGCGGGATCAGCGCGCGTGGGGCTGAGTGTCGGCATGCGAGGCTCCGGTGACGGCAGTGAGTTCAAGTTGGTGGCTCAGAAGCTGAGCCACGGCGCAGAGGTATTCATCGGCGCCCCGTCGCGCGACCAGCTGCAGGCCGACGGGCAGGCCGTCGGCCGTGTTCAGCGGCAGGCTGATGGCGGGGTGGCCCGACAGGTTGAAGGGCCGCACCAGCGCGGTCATGCCGACCGCGGCGGCGGTGTCGGCGGCATCGGCCAGCCGCGGCGCGGGTTCGGACAGCGTGGGCAGGGCCAGCACGTCGCAGTGCGCCAGCGCCTGGTCGACCTCGGCGGCGAAGCGTCGGCGCACATGCTCGGCGGCAGCCAGCTCGGTGGCGTCAGTGTGGCGGGCCCGCTGCAGCCGGGCGGCCACGTCCGCGCCGACCCGGCCGGTGTCGAGCAGCGCGCCGCAGGCGGCCCAGGTCTCGGCGTTGATGACCGACAGGCCGGCCTGGTAGGCGGCCTGGAAACCCTTGAGCGACACGGCCTGCAGCGTGTGGCCGCTGCGCTGCAGCAGGTCGTCGACCGCCTGCTGCGCGGCGGCCCCCGCCAGGCCGCGTGGCACGCCCAGGCGCAGCGGCCCGTCCAGCGCCGGCAGCGGGCCGAAATCGGGAGTGATGGCCTGCATGGCCTGGATCAGCCAGGCCATGTCCGTGGCCAGCGGGCCCACGCAGTCCAGCGTGGAGCGTGCGGGCAGCACCCCGTCGCGGCTGACCCGGCCGAAGCTGGGCTTGAGGCCGAAGATGCCGCAGCAGGCCGCCGGCACGCGCACCGAGCCGCCGGTGTCGGTGCCCAGCGCGACCGGCACCAGGCCGGCGGCCACCGCGGCGGCCGAGCCGCTCGACGAGCCACCGGGCACGCGGTCCGGCCAGGCCGGATTGAGCGGCGTGCCGCAGCCGTGGTTGATGCCGGTCGTGCCGAAGGCCAGCTCGTGCAGCACGGTCTTGCCGGTGATGCGCCAGCCGGCGTCCAGCAGGCGCTGCACCACCTCGGCATGCCGTGCTTCGGGGGCCGCATCCTGCAGCGCCAGGCTGCCGGCCCGGGTGGGGGTGCCCGCGATGGCGATGGTGTCCTTGACCATCACCTCGGGGCCGGCCGACCCGAGGGACAGCGGCAAGACGACTGGATTCATGGGGTGGACCGAACGGTGTTGAGGTGGCGCAAAGGTAGGATTTATTACGTGAAAAGTCAAATAAAAACTCGACCTTTGAGCCTGAGCAAAACCGGTGCGGAAAATCCGTGTTCGCGCCTGCTGCTGGGGCGTTGCGCCCTGAATTGGTGGATCGTCCATCAAGGTCATGGACCTGATATCACCTTGCAATCAAAGGCAATGAACGAACCGGTGTGATGTCGTGCGAGGGCGGTCGCTGGACGCTGATCCGTGAATGCACAACGGCTCGTCACGCTGATGCGTGGGATGCCTGCGCAGGCAACTGCTTGAAATGTCCCGCAATGAAAAGATGGAATTTGGCATGGAATCTGCTGATCTGCATCAACACGTCGACGCCGGTCTTCGATCACCGCAGGCGTCGCGGTCCGTTGCGGATGAACCTCGCCCGCCTTCTTTTCCACCTCAGGTGCCATGTGCGCCCAGGAGCTCCCGACATGTCGATGACCTGCCTCGTTCGCCCCCTTCTGCGTTCTCTTCTGCTCGGTGGCCTGGTGGCCTGCGCAGCGGGGGCCCAGGCCCAGATCAAGATCGGTGTCGTGTCCTCGTCGACCGGGCCGATCGCGCTGGTGGGCATCCCGCAGAAGAACACCGTGCCGCTGCTGCCCACGCGGGCGGGCGGGCAGACGATCGAGTACATCTCGCTCGATGACGCGAGCGATCCGACCGCCTCGGTCTCGGCGATCAAGAAGCTGATCAACGAGGAGAAGGTCGATGCGCTGATCGGTCCGAGCGGCTCGCCCAACGCGATGGGCGTGATCCAGTTCGTCGCCGAGGCGGGCGTGCCGATGTTCGCGCCGGTGGGCACGGCCGCGGTGGTGCTGCCCATGACGGAGCAGAAGAAGTGGGTCTTCAAGACGACGCAGAACGACGACCTGATCGCCGCCGCCCTGGTGCAGCACATGGGCCGCACCGGCGTGAAGACGCTGGGCTTCATCGGCACGGCCGACCCCTACGGCGACAACTGGCACAAGGTGCTCGAAGGCCTGGCGGGCAAGGCCGGCATCCGGATGGTGTCGGCCGAGCGCTTCCAGCGCCAGGACACCTCGCTGACCGCGCAGTCGCTCAAGACGCTGGCGGCCCGCCCGGATGCGGTGCTGATCGCCGCCCCGGGCAGCTCGTCGGTGCTGCCCCAGACCACGCTGCATGACCAGGGCTACAAGGGCAAGGTCTACCAGACCCACGGGGCGGCGCTGCCCGACTTCCTGAAGCTCGGTGGCAAGAAGGTGGAAGGCACCATCCTGGCCGCCAGCGCGATGCTGGTGCTCGACCAGGTGCCTGACAGCCACCCGACCCGCAAGATCGCCGCGTCCTACGTCGCCGCCTACGAGAAGCTGCACGGCAGCAAGCCGGCCACCTTCGGTGCCAACGTCTTCGATGCCGGCCTGCTGCTGCAGGCGGCCATCCCGGTGGCGCTGAAGTCCGGCAAGCCGGGCACGCCCGCCTTCCGCTCCGCGCTGCGGGACGCGGTCGAGCAGATCCGCGAGCTGCCGGCCACGCAGGGTGTCTACAACCTGAGTGCGGCCGACCACAGCGGCTTCGACGAGCGCGGCCGCGAGCTGATCACCGTCAAGAACGGTCAGTGGACCCTGCTGAAGTGAGCCCTCGACCATGAACACGCAGATCGCACTCCTGCTGGGGCAGGATGGCGTGACCAGCGGGGCGATCTATGCCCTGCTGGCCCTGGCCATCGTCCTGGTGTTCACCGTCACCCGGGTGATGCTGGTGCCGCAGGGCGAGTTCGTCACGTTCGGCGCGATGACCATGGCGGCGCTGCAGGCCGGCCAGCCGGCGTCGCTGACCTGGCTGCTGCTGGGCCTGGCGCTGCTGCGGTCCCTGCAGCAGGGCTGGGCGCTGCGCACCGCCGGCGGGCGGGCGCTGCGGCAGGCCTGGCCGATCCTGGTGATGCCGCTCTATGCCTTGCTGCTGCTGGCCATCGGCCGCAGCGACATGGCCACGCACTGGCCGATGGCCGCCCAGGTGCTCTACACGCTGGCCCTGGTCGTGCCGCTGGGCCCGCTGCTCTATGACCTGTGTTTCCGCCCGGTGGCGTCGGCCCATGCGCTGGTGCTGCTGATCGTCTCGATCGCGGTGCACGTGGTGCTGGTCGGCCTGGCGCTGCTGATGTTCGGCGCCGAAGGCGCGCGCACGCAGCCCTTCTCCGAGGACGGCCTGCCGCTGGGGCCGGTGCAGATCGGGGCCCAGACGCTGTGGGTGGTGGCCGCCGCGCTGCTGATGATCCTGGCGCTGTACGTGTTCTTCGAGCGCACGCTGCAGGGCAAGGCCTTGCGCGCCACGGCGGTCAGCCGCCTGGGGGCGCAGCTGATGGGCATCTCGCCGGCGGCGGCCGGGCGGGCCAGCTTCGGCCTCGCCGCGCTGATCGGCGGCCTGTCGGGCGTGCTGATCGCGCCGATCACGACGCTGTACTACGACTCGGGCTTCATCATCAGCCTCAAGGGTTTCGTCGGTGCGGTCGTCGGCGGCCTGGTGAGCTATCCGCTCGGCGCGCTGGGTGCGCTGGCGGTCGGGCTGGTGGAGGCCTATTCCACGTTCTGGGCCAGTGCCTACAAGGAGGTGATCGTGTTCACGCTCATCCTGCCGTTCCTGTTGTGGCGCTCGCTGAGCGCCCGCCATTCCGAGGAGGACGCATGAGCGCGACCCCGCTGTCCCGTCATGCCGCCGCGGGGTCCGCCGCTGCGGACACGCCGTCGTCGGCCTGGCGACGCCGGGCCTGGTGGCTGCTGCCGCTGGCCTTCCTGCTGGCCGGGCCGTGGCTGCCGGTCTTCCAGCTGACCCTGCTCAACAACATCGGCCTGGCCGCGCTGGTCGCGCTGGGGCTGGTGCTGCTGACCGGCGTGGCCGGCATGACCAGCTTCGGCCAGGCGGCGTTCGTCGGCCTGGGCGCCTACAGCTGCGCCTGGCTCAGCGTCGGGGTCGGCCTGCCGGCCTGGCTGCAGCCGCTGGCGGGCTCGCACCTGGCGGCGCTGCTGCTGGGCCTGGTGCTGACGCTGGCCGTGGCGGCGGTGCTCGGGGCGGTGACGCTGCGCCTGTCGGGCCACTACCTGCCGCTGGGCACGATCTGCTGGGGCCTGGCGCTGTTCTACCTGTTCGGCACGCTCGAGTCGCTGGGGGGCCACACCGGCCTGTCGGGGCTGCCCGCGCTGAGCCTGGGGGGCCTGGTGCTCGACGGACCGCAGAAGATGTTCGTGCTGATCTGGGTGGTGCTGCTGCTGGCCGTGGCGCTGGTGCACAACCTGCTCGACTCGCGCAGCGGCCGGGCCATCCGCGCCCTCAACGGCGGGCAGGCGATGGCCGACTCGATGGGGGTGCCGGTGCTGCGGGCCAAGCTGTCGGCCTTCCTGATCTCGGCGGCGCTGGCCTGCGTGTCGGGCTGGCTGTACGCGTGCAACCAGCGCTTCGTCAGCCCGGCGCCGTTCAGCCTGGGGGCGGGCATCGACTACCTGTTCATGGTGCTGATCGGCGGGGCCGGCCACCTCTGGGGCGCGGTGGCCGGTGCGGTGGTCGTGACGCTGTCGCGCGACCTGCTGCAGGACACGCTGCCTCGCCTGCTGGGCGAGGGCGGCAACTACGAGGCCATCGTGTTCGGCCTGCTCATCGTCGTGCTGATGCACCGGGCTCCGGGGGGGCTGTGGAGCTGGGTGCACCGGCTCTGGATGGCGCGGGTGCAGGGCCCGGCCACGGGCCGCGGACCGGCGGCCGCGACCGGCCCGGCCCCCGAGCCGCTGCCGCGGCGCACGCTGCCCGAGCGTGGCCAGGTGGTGCTGGAGACCCGCGGCCTGACGCGTCGCTTCGGTGGCCTGGTGGCCAACCGCGACCTCGACCTGAGCCTGAAGGCCGGCGAGATCCTGGCGGTGATCGGCCCGAACGGCGCCGGCAAGAGCACGCTGTTCAACCAGCTGTCCTGCGTCGACCAGCCCAGCGCGGGCGAGGTGCGGTTCGCCGGTCGCAGCGTGCTGGGCTGGACGCCCCGGCGCATCGCCGCGGCCGGGCTGTCGCGCACCTTCCAGCACGTGCGCCTGCTGCCGACGATGAGCGCGCTGGACAACGTGGCGATCGGTGCCCACCTGCGCGGGCGCCGCGGGCTGCTGGCCAGCGCCTTGCGCCTGGACCGTGGCGAGGAGGCCCGCCTGCTGGCCGAGGCCCGGCACCAGCTCGAGCGCGTGGGCCTGGGCGCGCTGGCCCACGTGCCCGCCGGCAGCCTGGCGCTGGGGCAGCAGCGGCTGCTGGAGATCGCCCGCGCGCTGTGTGCCGATCCGGCGGTGCTGCTGCTCGACGAGCCCGCCGCCGGCCTGCGCCACCAGGAGAAGCAGGCGCTGGCCACGCTGCTCAGGCGCCTGCGGGACGAGGGCATCGCGGTGCTGCTGGTGGAACATGACATGGACTTCGTGATGAATCTGGTCGATCGGGTGGTGGTGATGGTGTTCGGCGCCAAGATCGCCGAGGGCCTGCCTGCACAGGTGCAGCAGGATCCGAAGGTGCTCGAGGCCTATCTGGGAGCGACGACATGAACGAGCCGGTGCACACACCGCTGCTGGAGGTGCAGGACCTGTCGGTCGCCTACGGCAAGATCGAGGCGCTGACGGGGGTCTCGCTGACCCTGGGCGCGGGCGAGATCGTCACCGTCATCGGTCCCAACGGCGCGGGCAAGAGCACGCTGCTGGGTGCGCTGATGGGCGTGCTGCCGGCGACCCGGGGCCGGATCCGCCTCGAGGGCCGCGAGATGGACCCGGCGGCCGCCGACGTGGGTGACCGGGTGTCCCGCGGCGTCGGCCTGGTGCCCGAGACCCGGGCGCTGTTCGCCAGCATGAACGTCGAGGACAACCTGCGCCTGGGCGCCTTCCGCTTCCGCCAGGAGCCGGCGTCGCGGCACGCCCGCTCGCTCGACGAGGTCTACGAGCTGTTCCCGCGGCTCAAGGAGCGCCGCGGGCAGATGGCCGCGGCGCTGTCGGGCGGCGAGCGCCAGATGCTGGCGCTGGGCCGGGCGCTGATGGGCCGTCCCCGCCTGCTGATGCTCGACGAGCCCAGCCTGGGGCTGGCGCCGCTGATCGTGCGCGACATCTTCCGCATCATCGTGCAGCTGCGCCGCCAGGGGGTGTCCATCCTGCTGGTCGAGCAGAACGCGCGTGCGGCCCTCGAGGTGGCCGACCGGGCCTACGTGCTCGAGCTCGGTCGCGTGGTGATGCAGGGGCCGGCCGCGCAGCTGGCCGGGGACCCGCGCATCGTCGAGGCCTACCTCGGCCTGCAGGGGCGCCACCAGGCGCTGCTGTCGAGCTGAGGCGGCCGGCCGCCACGATCGAGGCCCGCGGTAAGATGATTTCCCCACCCCTGCGCCCCTGGCGCCGTGCCCTTTCCGCAGGCCCCGTGGCCCCGGCCCCGTCCGGAGCCCCGGCGGTCCCGGTCCTTCGCCTGTCCCGTCATGGTCACCAAGAACCGCCTGAGCCGCTGCAACCCCGCCAGCCCCGAATTCCGCAAGGAGGAGTTCCCGTTCTACTGGCTGGCCCGCGTCCACGGCGCCTACACCATGGAGATGGAGCAGGCGCTCAAGACGGTGGACATGGACATCCCCACCTGGCGCACGCTGTTCATCCTCAAGGAGAACGGCACCAGCAGCATCTCCGAGATCTCGCTGCACGCCATCGCCAAGCTGTCGACGGTCACCAAGATCGTCTACCGCATGAAGGCCGAGGGCCTGGTCGACACCGCGCCGTCGCAGCAGGACGGCCGGGTCACCGAGGTCACGCTCACCGAGACGGGCCGCCAGGCGATCGAGCGCATCCAGCTGGCGACCAGCCACCTGTTCCTGCGCAGCTTCAACGGCATGACCACCGCCCAGATCGACAAGCTCAACGAACTGCTGCAGCTGCTGCTGCGCAACATCGCGGCGCCCTGAACCTGCGTCCGCCTCTCACCCGAGGAGTTCCGACGTGGAAAAAGGCGTACCGATCCGGTCGCTGAGCCGCGGCATCGCCGTGCTGCAGCTGATCAACCGCCTGGGGGCGGTGTCCCTGACCGACATCACGCGCCAGCTGGCGCTGCCCTACCCGACGGCCTGCCGCATCGTGCAGACGCTGGTGCATGAAGGCCTGGTCGAGCAGGAGGTGCTGCACAAGCGCTACCGCGCCACCCGCCAGGTCGATACCCTGTCGCACGACTGGCGTGACCAGGGCCGCCTGGTGGAGGCGGGGCGCCAGGTGCTGGTCGAGGCGACGCTGCAGCACGGCTGGCCGCTGACGCTGACCACCCGCCTCGGCCAGTCGATGCGCGTCACCGACTCCAGCTGCGCGCTCGGCGCGCTGGCGCTGCGCCACATCGACCGCGGCAGCACCTTCCCGATGCTCGACTGCGCTGCCGGCCATGTGCACCTGGCCTTCTGCGACGAGCCCGCGCGCCTGCACCTGACGGGCACGCTGGAGCGCGGGCCGCGCAGCGAGGCCCTGGAGCGCCTGCGCTCCGGGCAGCTGGTGCGCAGCGTGCGCACCGCCGGCCACGCGCTGCATCACCGTGGTGGCAGCGGCGTGCATCCGGTGCGCACCTCGTCGCTGGCGGTGCCGGTGTTCGAGGCCGGACGACTGGTGGCGGAGCTTTCGCTCAGCTTCTTCGCCTCGGCCATGAGCCTGGAGCAGGCCGAGCAGCGCCATGCCGCCGAGCTGCAGGGCCAGGCCCGCCGCATCGGCCAGGCCCTGATGCAGGAGCCCCGTGCTCTGGTCGATCCGGCCACGGGCGCCAAGCCGGCCTGGCCGGCGGCGGTCGCTGCTGCCGCACCGGCGCGTCCGCCGGTGCCGACGCTGGTTTAGAACGCCTTGCGCATGCCGACCTGCACCATGCGCTTCTCGCCGATGTATTCCTTCAGCGAGTCGGTGGCGAAGGCGACGCCGCCGTAGACCGCCGTCTGGCGCGACAGGTCGTACTTCACCGCCGCGGCGATGCGGCCCAGGCCGACCTCGCTGCCCGCACCGCTGTAGGTGGTGTGCGTGTAGTTGCCGCCCAGCGTCAGCGCGCCCAGCGGCACCGCCACGCCGGCGGTCCAGGCCTCGAGCTTGCTGGCCACGAAGGTGGTCGGCCCGGTGATGGTCCAGTTGGTGATCGCGGTCAGGTTGCCGGTGCTGCCGCTCAGGTCGCGGGCCGATTGCAGACCGCCCATCAGCTTGAAGGCGCCGAAGTTGTAGCTGGCGGTGGCCGTCAGCGTCTTGTTGGTCTTGCGGTCCGTGCTGCGGTCCGTGTTCCATTCGTAGGCCATCGCGGTGAACAGCGGGCCCTGCGCATAGGCGGCCTTGACCCCCTGGTAGCGGTCGGTGCTGCCTTCACCCAGGCCGACGGCGACCTGGCCGGTCAGCCCGCCTAGGCTGGGCGACAGGTACTGCACCATGTTGTCGATGCGCGGCCCGTCGATGAACTGCGGCAGCAGCGGGGAGGTGGTGTTGGTCAGTCCGGCGCCGCCGGGGAACATGACGGTGCTGCCCGTGAACGGGTTGTTGGGCACCAGCACCTCGTCGTGCATCGCGTACTGGCGACCGAGGCGCACCTCGCCCAGTCCGGCCTGCGCCAGCCCCAGGTAGGCCTGGCGACCGAAGGCGCGGCTGCCCTGCTTGAGCGTGCCGTCGTCGACGCCCAGACCCTGTTCCAGCACGATCGCGGCCCGCATGCCGTGGCCCAGGTCCTCGTTGACCTTCACGCCCCAGCGCGAGCCGTTGAGGCCGTAGGTGTGGCCGTCGTTCATGCGGGTCACCGACGCGCCGCCGTTCTTCTTCTCGCCGGCGGTGGCGCGGTTGATGTTGGCGTCCAGCACGCCGTAGAGGGTCACGTTCGTGCCCACCTGCGTCTGTGCCTGGCTGGCGACGGCGGCGGTGGACAGTGCCACGGCCATGCCGATCGTGAAGGTCTTGCGGGTCTTGCTCATGTCGGACTGCGCTCCTGCTTCCCATGTGGATGAACGGGTTCATGCTAGGAGCGTGGTCTCGAGCGCGTGCGAGGGCGTGCGCTTCTTCCGTGCAGCGGAATCAGGCGGGGCTGGAGGGCCTCGTTTCTCCGCCTGGCGGTAGCGGGCCGCGCGGCGGCCGCCTCAGAAGGTCTCCCAGTCGTCGGTGCCGGTCCGTGCCGGGGCCGCGAGGGACGTGGATTCCTGCTGCGGCGCGGCCGCGCCCGGGCGGTCGGCGCGGGCGCTGAACGGCGCACGCACCACGTTCTTCGCCCGGTCGGGGCCGCGGCGGTCGGCGCCGTTCCAGGTGTCCGGTCCGGCACGGGAGGCCGCCTGGGCCGCCGTGTCCATCCGGAACACCGCCATCGCCTCCACCAGCTGCTGGGTCTGGGCCTTCAGGCTCTCGGCGGCGGCGGCACTCTGCTCGGCCAGCGCCGCGTTCTGCTGCGTGGCCTGGTCCATCTCCGTGACGGCCCCGGCGACCTGCGAGACGCCTGCGCTCTGCTGCTCGCTGGCCCCGCTGATCTCGCTCATGATCGCGGTGACGCGCTGCACCGCGGCGACGATCTCCTGCATGGTCGAGCCGGCCTGGTCGACCAGGTCGGAGCCCTGTTCCACCTGCTCGACGCTGGCGGTGATCAGGCTCTTGATCTCCTTGGCCGCATCGGCGCTGCGCTGCGCCAGGCTGCGCACCTCGGAGGCCACGACCGCGAAGCCGCGGCCCTGCTCGCCCGCGCGCGCGGCCTCGACCGCCGCGTTCAGCGCCAGGATGTTGGTCTGGAAGGCGATGCCGTCGATCACCGTGATGATGTCGACGATCTTCCTGGACGAGCTGTTGATGTCCTGCATGGTGTGCACGACCTGGCCGACGACCTCGCCACCCCGCGTGGCGATGGTCGAGGCGCCGCGGGCGAGCTGGTCGGCCTCGCGGGAGCTCTCGGCGTTGTGGCGCACGGTCTGGCCGAGCTGCGTCATGGTGGAGGCGGTCTTCTCCAGCGCGCTGGCCTGCTGCTCGGTGCGTGCGCTCAGGTCGGCGTTGCCGGAGGCGATCTCGCCGGCGCCCTCGGACAGGCACAGGCTGATCTGGCGCACCCGCTGCACGGTCTCGCGCAGCGAGCGCTGCATGCGGGCGGTGGCGGCCATCACGCTGCCTTCGGGGATGCCGGCGGTGCGGATCTCGATGGACAGGTCGCCGTCGGCCACGGCGTTGGCGATCGCGGCCACTTCGGCCGGGTCGCCCCCGATCTGCCGGCGCAGGCTGCTCAGCGCGTACCAGCCCAGGCCCAGGCCCAGGCCGATCGCCAGCACCAGCTCGCCGATGGTCCAGAACCAGGCGCTGCGGGCGCTGCTCGCGGCCACGGCCATGGCGGCGAGCTCTGCCTCGTGGCTGCGCGCGACCAGTTCGGCGATCTTGCCGGTCAGTGCCGCCCCGGCGCCCTCGAGGCGGTGGTAGGACGGCAGCTCGGTCTGGCCTTCGCTCGACAGGTGCTGGCCGGCCAGCGCGGCCCACTGGTCGACCTGGCGGGCGGCGTCCACCGCCAGCGCCTGGGTATCGCCCTGCGCGGCGGCCTGGATCGCCGCGGCGGTGCTCCGCAGCTGCGTGATGCTGTCGAGCACCGCCTTGCGGTGCTCGGCCATCGTGGCCGCGTCGACGAAGGCGGTGGCGGCCTTGAACTGCTCATCGGCCCGCACGAACAGCGCGCCCAGGGTCTGGGACTGGTTCGAGACCGCGCTGCTCGTGGCGATGGCTTCGGCCGCGCCGCTCAGGCGCGAGACCTGCCACAGCGACTGGGCGCCCTGCAGCCCGAGCAGCAGCAGCAGCGCACCGATGCACAGGTAGAGGCTTTGCTTGACGATGTTCATGGGGGCGTCCTCCGGTGGCGCGGGCTCAGTGGGCCGGCAGGTTGGGCATGGCCAGCGTGGTCTGCGGGCTCGACAGGCTGCGCAGGAAGGTGATCAGGTCCTGCACTTCCTGCGGCTGCAGCGGCGTGGGCTGGATCAGCGTCGAGCGGGAGGGGCGGGGCACGCCGCCACCGACGTAGTGCGCCAGCACCGCCTCGAGGCTGGCCACGCTGCCGTTGTGCATGTAGGGCGCACGGGCGGCGATCTCGCGCAGGCTCGGGGTCTTGAAGCCGTGCTGGTCCGCCTCGGCCTGCGTGACGCCCCGGCGGCCGATGTCCTCGGTGGGCAGGCCGATGTCGTGGAACTTGTCGTCGGTGAAGTTCCAGCCCGTGTGGCAGGCCGCGCAGGCGGCCTTGCCGGTGAACAGGGCGAAGCCGCGCCGTGCGCTCTCGGACAGCGCCTTGTCGTCCCCGCGCACCCAGCGGTCGAACGGCGTGTCGCCGGTGACCACGGTGCGTTCGTAGGTGGCGATGGCCTTGAGGATGTTGAGCTCGGTCAGCCCGTCGGCGGGGAAGGCGCGCTGGAACGCGCTGCGGTAGCCCTCGACCTCCTTGAGCCGGGTGGCGGCGGTCGCCAGCGGCAGGTCCATCTCGACGGCGGCCTCGATCGGCCCGCGGGCCTGGGCCTCGAGCGTCGGCGCCCGGCCGTCCCAGAACAGGTTCCGGCTCCAGGCCTGGTTGAGCACCGTCGGCGCGTGCCGGCCCAGCGGCTTGCCCCCGGCGCCGATGGCCTTGTCGAACGGCACCTCCCAGCCGAACGACGGGCTGTGGCAGCTGGCGCAGCTCAGGTTCTTGTCGCGCGACAGCCGCGTGTCGAAGAACAGCATCTTGCCCAGCGCGGCCTTCTCCGGCGTGTAGGGGTTGTCCTTGGGAAAGGGGATCGAGGCCGGGCGGGCGTAGGCCGCCTTCTGCGCGTCGCTCGGGGCCTGGGCCTGGGCGCCCAGGGTGGCCTGGAGCAGCAGCAGGGTCAGGCTGCCCAGTCGGATCAGACGGGAAGGGATCATGGTCGAGGGCTTCCTTTGCGCATCCACGGGGGACAGGGCGGGCGTGGAACGACCAGGAACCTTCTCGGCGTTCACCCCCTCGCTGATCGCGTCAGCTTGTCCATGAACCTTAAGGGGTCAATCCGGTGGACGGGATCGGAAGAAGAGGGGGGGATCACGGCCAATTGTGCGGCTGACCTGCGGACCGCGCGCCGGGTGCGTGCAGGTGCACCAGCCTCGTGCACCCGACCGGCTTCAGTGGGCCAGGATGCGTTCGAGGAAAGCCTGGGCCCGGCGCGTGCGGGGCTGGTCGAAGAAGCGGTCGGGCGGGCCCTGCTCGACGATCTGGCCCTGGTCCATGAACACCACCCGGTCGGCGACCGAACGGGCGAAGCCCATCTCGTGGGTGACGCAGACCATCGTGATGCCCTGGCGGGCGAGCTCGCCCATGACGTCGAGCACCTCGTGGATCATCTCGGGGTCGAGCGCCGAGGTGGGCTCGTCGAACAGCAGGATCTGCGGGGCCAGGCACAGCGCCCGGGCGATCGCCACGCGCTGCTGCTGCCCGCCCGAGAGCTGCAGCGGGAACTTGTGCGCCTGCTCGGCGATGTGCACCCGCTCAAGCTGCTGCAGGGCCTGGGCCTCGGCCCGGGCGCGTGGCAGGCGGGCGACGTGCATCGGCGCGAGCGTCAGGTTCTGCAGCACCGTCAGGTGCGGGAACAGGTTGAACTGCTGGAACACCATGCCCACCCGCTGGCGCACCCGCGTCACCGCACGGTCGTCCTCGCGGCCCTCGACGCCCAGCTCGATGCCGTCGACGAGCAGCCGGCCCTCCTGGAAGGGCTCCAGCGCGTTGATGCAGCGGATCAGCGTGGACTTGCCCGAGCCCGACGGGCCGCAGACGACGATGCGCTCGCCGCGGGCCACCGTCAGGTCGATGTCGCGCAGCACGTGGAAGCTGTCGCCGAACCACTTGTTCAGGCGCTCGAAGCGGATGAGGGGAGCGGGGTCGGCAGGGGTCATGGGGGCGCGTGGCGTCGGGTTCATCGGACCTGGCTGCGGGCGAGCTGCTGCTCGACCCACAGGCTGTAGCGCGACATGGCCGCGCAGATCACGAAGTAGATCAGGGTGATGAAGACATAACCCTCGATCAGGAAGGGGCGCCAGACCGGGTCGCCGTTGAGCGCCAGGCCGAGCGAGCCGGTCAGCTCGTAGAGGCTGACGATGGTGATCAGCGAGCTGTCCTTGAAGATCGAGATGAAGCTGTTGAGCAGGCCGGGCACGACGGTGGCCAGCGCCTGCGGCAGCACGACCAGGCGCTGCGTGGCCCACCAGCCCAGGCCGACGCTGGCGGCGGCTTCGGCCTGGCCGCGCGGGATGGCCTGCAGTCCGGCGCGCACCGTCTCGGCCAGGTAGGCCGCGGCGAACAGCGAGATGCCGGCCAGCACCCGCAGCAGCACGTCCGGGCTCGTGCCCGCGGGCAGGAAGAGCGGGAACAGGAAACTCGCCATGAACAGCACCGAGATCAGCGGCACGCCCCGCACCAGCTCCACGTAGAGCCCGCACAGCGTGCGGATGGCGGGCATGCGCGAGCGCCGCCCCAGCGCCACCAGCACGGCCAGCGGAAAGGCCAGCGCGATCGACAGCGTCGAGAGCATCAGCGTCAGCGGCAGGCCGCCCCAGCGGTCGGTGGGCACCGGGGCGAGCCCGGCCAGCCCGCCGCCCATCAGCACGAAGAAGCCGGCCAGCCCGAGCCCCCAGGCGAGCACCAGCCCGCGGTGCCAGCAGCGCCGCACGCCGCTGGCGACCAGCAGCACGAACAGCCCGGCCGTGGCGAGCGCCGGGCGCCACTGCTCCTCGAGCGGGTAGCGGCCGAAGACGATCAGGCGGTGTTTTTCGGTGATCACGCCCCAGCAGGCGCCGCTGCCGCGAGCGGCCTGGCAGGCGTCGAGGTCGGCGCGCCAGACGGCGTGCAGCAGCGCCTGATCGAACAGCGGCGGCAGCGCCCAGGCCGCCGCGGCCAGCAGCGTCAGGGTGGCCAGCGTGCTGGCCCAGCCGTCGAACAGGTGGCGGCGCGCCCAGGCCCGCACGCGGGCGGCGGGGCCGCCGGGGTGGCGCGGTGCCGGGCGGGCGGGGATCAACGGGGTGTCGCTCATGGGCTCAGCGCTCCCGGATCGCGGCGCGCCGGTCGAAGGCGGCCATCAGCGCGGCCGTCAGCAGCGAGGTGCCCAGGTAGACCGCCATCAGGATGACGATGCACTCCATCGCCCGGCCGGTCTGGTTGAGCGTGGTGTTGGCAATCGACACGAGGTCGGGATAGCCCACGGCCACCGCGAGCGACGAGTTCTTGGTCAGGTTCAGGTACTGGTTGGTCAGCGGCGGCACGATCACGCGCAGCGCCTGCGGGCCGGTGACCCGGCGCAGCGTCTGGCGCCGGCTCAGGCCGATGCTCTGCGCGGCCTCGATCTGGCCGCGTGCCACCGAGCGGATGCCCCCGCGCACCACCTCGGCCACGTAGGCCGCGGTGTAGCAGACCAGCCCGAGCAGCACGGCCAGGAATTCGGGTGACAGCGCCGCGCCGCCGCTGAAGGACAGGCCGTCGAGCACCGGCACGCTCCAGTGCCAGCCAGCGGCGGCGCCGTCCACCGCGGCCCCGCCGTGCGCTGGCCACGGCAGCGACAGCCCCGCCTGGCTCAGGAAGACCGTGTCGCGCCAGTTCATCGCCTCGGTGACGCCCGGCAGCTGGCTCACCAGCAGCAGGTACCAGACCAGCAGCTGCACCAGCAGCGGCACGTTGCGGAACAGCTCCACATAGGTCCGGCACAGCCCGCGCACCAGCAGGTTGCGCGACAGCCGGCCCAGGCCCACCAGCGTGCCCAGCAGCGTCGCCCCGACGATGCCGGCCAGCGCCACCCGCAGCGTGTTGAGCAGCCCGACCAGGAAGGCGCGCCAGTACGGGTCGCCCGACTCGTAGGGCACCGGCTGCTCGCCGATGTCGAAGCCGGCGGTCTGCATCAGGAAGTCCCAGCCGCTCTGGATGCCGCGCGCGGCCATGTTGGTGGCGGTGTTGTGCGCCAGCCAGCCGAGCCCGCCGGCCAGCGCCAGCACGGCCAGCACCTGCCAGGCCAGCGCGCGGGTGGCCGGGTGGCGCCACGACCGGCGTGGCCGCGGGCGCGCCGGCCTGGGGCGTGCCGCGCGCAGCGGCGGGTCTTCGGCGGGGACGGGAACAGGATCACTCATCGAGGGCAGGCGAAGCAACGCCCGGGCCACGCGGGCGCCGGGCGGGACGGTTCAGGGCCGGTGCGGGTTCAGCGGATCGGCAGCGCGTACATCAGGCCGCCGTCGGTCCAGAGCCGGTTCTTGCCGCGCGGCAGGCCCACGGGGGTCTTCTCGCCGACGTTGCGCTCGTAGATCTCGCCGTAGTGGCCCACCGCCTTGATGGCGCGCGCCAGCCAGTCGCGGTCCAGGCCCAGCAGCTTGCCGGTGTCGTCGCCCTTGCCCAGCAGGCGCATCACGACCGGGTCGGTGCTCTCGGCCTTGAGCTTGTCGACGCTGGCCTGGGTGATGCCGTTCTCCTCGGCCTCGAGCAGGCCGTAGACCACCCACTTGACGATCGCCTCCCACTCGTCGTCACCGCGGCGCACCAGCGGGCCCAGCGGCTCCTTGGAGATGATCTCGGGCAGGATCATGTGCTCCTTCGGGTCCTTGGCCTCCTTGGCGCGCACGGCGGCCAGGCCCGACGCGTCGGTGGTGTAGGCCTGGCAGCGGCCGGCGAAGTAGGCGGCGTTGGCGGCGTCGAACTTGTCGAACACCACCGGCTTGAGGTTGAGCTTGTGGGCGCGCGAGAAGTCGGTCAGGTTCTTCTCGGTGGTGGTGCCCGACTGCACGCAGACGGTGGCGCCCTTGAGCTGCTTCGCGCTCTTGAGCTTGAGCTTGGTCGGCACCATGAAACCCTGGCCGTCGTAGTAGACGACCGCGGTGCCTGACAGCCCCATCGACGCGTCGCGGGTCAGCGTCACCGTGGTGTTGCGCGACAGCACGTCGACCTCGCCCGACTGCAGCGCGGTGAAGCGCTGCTGCGAGGCCAGCGGCACCCACTTCACCTTCTCGGCGTCGCCCAGCAGCGCCGCGGCGATCGCCTTGCCGACGTCGACGTCCAGCCCGGTCCACTTGCCGGCGCTGTCCGCGGCGGAGAAGCCGGCCACGCCGGTGCTCACGCCGATGACGATCTGGTCACGCTGCCGGATGGTGTCGACGGTCTTGCCGGCGAAGGCCGGGGCGGTCAGCGCCAGCAGCGTGGCGGCGAGGGTCAGTCGGAAAGAGGTCATGCTTCGGGCTCCCGGAAGGTGGATCGATCCGCCGGGGCAAACCCCGGTCACCCGCCCACGATAACGGCTGGCGTCCCGATATCCAAATGACGGAAACGGATGAGCCCGGCCCGGCGCGCGCGCCAGGCGCTCAGCCGGGCGTGGCCGGCGGCTCGGGCCGGTGTTCCTCGCGGCCGTCGACATGGCGGGCGAACCGGCCCGCGCCGGCGCCGTGCACCGGGGCGCCGTCGGGCCAGGGCCAGCCGCCGAAGCCGGTGCGCTGGTAGTCGTCGAAGGCCTGCTGGATCTCGGCGCGGCTGTTCATGACGAAGGGGCCGTACTGCGCCACCGGCTCGCCGATCGGGCGCCCCTGCAGCAGCAGCAGGTCGGCGGGCCGGTCGCCGTTGACCAGCTCGACCGCGGCGTCGCCCCGCAGCTGCAGGGCCACGCGCTGCGTGATGTGGCGACCGGCCACGCCGATGGCGCCGGGCGTGACGGTGTAGAGCATGCGCTGGGTGGTGGCAGCGGCGGCGGCCGGCAGGGTCCAGCGGGCGTGCGGGGCCATGCGGATGGTGGCGATGACCAGGTCGGCATCGGGCTCGGCGGCCCAGGAGTCGGGTGGCGGTGCGGGCGGTCGGGCCTCGCCCGCGCCGAGCCGGCCGGCGGCGTGGCGCACGGTCGTGGCGCGGCCTTCGGCGTCGTGGTGAGTCACGTCCGGGATCTGGTCGGACCACAGCATGGTGAAGTGCGGCTCGGCCATCTTGCGGCGGGCCGGCAGGTTCAGCCAGATCTGGAACAGCTCCAGCGGGTTGTCCCGGTCGGTGCGCAGCAGCGGGAACATCTCGGCGTGCACGATGCCGCGGCCGGCGGTCAGCCACTGCACGTCGCCGGCGCCGAAGCGGGCCGCCGCGCCCAGCGAGTCGGCGTGGTCGATCAGGCCCTGGCGCACCACGGTGACGGTCTCGAAGCCCCGGTGCGGGTGGGCCGGAAAGCCCGGGATGCGCTCGCCGTGGTACAGGTTCCAGCCGTCGAGGCCGGCGAAGTCCTGCCCGATCGAGCGGCCGGCCAGCGAGGCGTCGGGGCCGAGCCGGCCGTCCCCGCGCGGGTAGGCGTCGTGGTGGTGCACGCAGAACAGGAACGGGTCGATGCAGGGCCACGGCGTGGGCGACGGGCCCAGTGCGGTGGCCTGCAGCAGGAGGGTGGTGTCCGTCATGATCGGCTCCCGTTCAGTCGGCCCAGTCGGTGCTGGGCGCGCGCCACAGGTCGATGCCGCCTTCCTGCGCATGCAGGTCGATCTCGGCCAGCTCCTCGGCGCTGAAGGCGAGGTGGCTCAGCGCGCCGACGTTCTCGCGGATCTGCGCGGCGCTGCTGGCGCCGATCAGCGTGGTCGTCACGCGGGCGTCACGCAGCACCCAGGCCAGCGCCATCTGCGCCAGGCTCTGGCCCCGGCGCCGGGCGATGCCGTCGAGCGCCCGGACCTTGCCCAGGTTGGCCTCGCTCAGGTGCGCGGGCAGCAGCGAGCCGCCGCCCGGGCGGTTGACGCGGGCATCGGCCGGGATGCCGGCGAGGTACTTGTCGCTCAGCAGGCCCTGGGCGAGCGCGGTGAAGGTGATGCAGCCCGCGCCGACCTCGGCCAGCGTGTCGAGCAGGCCGCCTTCGATGTGGCGGTTGAGCAGGTTGTAGCTGGGCTGGTGGATCAGCAGCGGCACCCCTTCGGCCTTCAGCAGCCGGGCCATCTCGGCGGTCTTGCCGTGCGAGTAGGACGAGATGCCGATGTGCAGCGCCTTGCCCTGGCGCACGGCCTGGGCCAGCGCGCGGGCGGTTTCCTCGAGCGGCGTGTCGCGGTCGTAGCGGTGCGAGTAGAAGATGTCGACGTAGTCGAGGCCCAGGCGCTTCAGGCTCTGGTCGAGGCTGGCCAGCACGTGCTTGCGCGAGCCGCCGCCCTGGCCGTAGGGGCCGGGCCACATGTCCCAGCCGGCCTTGCTGGAGATGACCAGCTCGTCGCGGTAGGGCTTCAGGTCCTCGCGCAGCAGGCGGCCGAAGTTGAGCTCGGCGCTGCCGTAGGGCGGGCCGTAGTTGTTGGCCAGGTCGAAGTGGGTGATGCCCAGGTCGAAGGCGGTGGTGACCATCTCGCGCTGGCGCGCGATCGGCGTGGTGTCGCCGAAGTTGTGCCACAGGCCGAGCGACAGCGCCGGCAGTTTCAGGCCGCTGGCGCCGCAGCGGCGGTAGGGCATGGTGGCGTAGCGGTCGGCGGCGGGGGTGTAGGACGTCTGCATGGGTGGGGACCTGTTGGGCCGGTGGCCGGACATGGCGAGCGTCGCATGATCGGCGCCCGGGCGCACCCCCTGCCGGCCTGGGGACATCCCGGTCCCCCGCACATGCAGCCCCTGGCTCATCCACCGGCAGGGTTCCGGCATGCGCATGTCGCCGTGGTGATGCCGGTCATCGACACCGACCGCGGCTTCAATCCGTCGGCCCGCCCGGCGACGGCGGGCCGACGCGCCAGCAGCCGCGCCCGGCCGACTTGGCCGCATACATCGCCGCGTCGGCCTGCCGCATCAGGTCGGTGGCGCGCAGCCCGTGCTCGGGGAAGCAGGCGATGCCGATGGTGGCGCCGACCTGCATCGTGTGCGGCTCGACCACCACCGGCCGCGACAGGCTGGTGATCAGCCGCTCGGCGAGCGTGCCCAGCGCCTGCGGGTCCTGCACGTGCTCGAGCAGCACGACGAACTCGTCGCCGCCCAGCCGCGCGGCCGTGTCGGACTCGAGCAGCTGCTGCCGCAGCCGGTGGGCGATCTCCTGGAGCAGGCGGTCGCCGAGCTCGTGGCCGAGCGTGTCGTTGATCTGCTTGAAACGATCCAGGTCGATGAACATCAGCCCCAGGTGCTCGCCCAGGCGGGCGGCGCCGTCGATGGCGTGCTCCAGCCGGTCGAGCAGCAGCGCGCGGTTGGGCAGGCCGGTGAGCGGATCGTGGAAGGCCAGGTGGCGGATGTGGTCGTCCTGGCGGCGCAGCGCGGTGACGTCGTTGAAGATGCCCACGTAACGCGCCGGCTGGCCGGGCGTGACCGGCACGGCACTGATGTTCAGCCATTCGCAGAAGACCTCGCCGTCCTTGCGGCGGTTCCACAGCTCGCCGGTCCAGCGGCCGGCCTGGAGCAGCAGGTTCCACTGCTCGCGGTAGAAGTTCGGCTCGTTGCGGTCCGAGCGCAGCAGGCTCAGCTTGCGGCCGATCGCCTCGGCCGCCGTGTAGCCGGTGAGCGTCGTGAAGGCCGGATTGACCGACAGGATGCACGAGCGCTCGTCGGTGACGACGATGCCGTCCATCGCGTTGTCGAACACGCTGGCCGCCAGCTGCAGCTGGGCCGAGGTGCGCTGGCGCTCGGCCAGCTCCTGCTGCAGCTGGCGGTTGGCCGCCTCCAGCTCGGCCGTGCGGGCGCGCACCTGGGTCTCCAGCGTGCTGGCGTGCTGCATGGCCTGCCGGGTGGCCTGCCACTTGGCGGTCAGCGTGTCGGCCATCTGGCTGACCTCGATGGCGTCGAAGGGCTTCTTCAGGATCAGCAGCCGGTCGCGCGCGTCCAGCCGCTCCAGCACCTCGTGCCAGGCGTAGTCGGAGTAGGCGGTGCAGATGACCACCTGCAGCCGCGCATCGACCTGCCAGAGCCGCTCGATGGTCTGCACGCCGTCCCAGCCCGGGGGCATGCGCATGTCCACGAAGGCCACGGCGTAAGGCCGCCCGGCCTGCAGGGCGGCCTGGACGCAGGCCAGCGCTTCCTGGCCCTGGTAGGCGGAGTCGAGCTCGAAACCCGCCGCGCCTGCGGGCGCGACGACCGGCTCGCCGAACAGCGCCTGCTCGAAGGCGTCGAAGTCGGCGGTCGGGGCCGGCCCGCCCAGGATCTTGCGGAAGTCGGCGTGGATCGCCGGCATGTCATCGACCAGCAGGATGCGGCGGTGGGCCGGCTCCGAGTGCGCCGGTGCCGTCATGACGGGGTGTCGGCCGAGGGCCGGGCCGGCACTTCCAGCGTGAAGGTGGCGCCCAGGCCGGGGCCGTCGCTGCGGGCGACCAGGCTGCCGTCCATCTCGCGCGCGGCCACCACGCAGCTGTGCAGGCCGAAGCCATGGCCGTTGGCGCGGGTGGTGAAGCCGTGGGCGAAGATGCGCGTGAGGTGCTCGGGCGAGATGCCATCCCCTTCGTCGGCCACGCGGATGCACAGCCGCTGGTCGGCGGTGATGTGCGCGGCCAGGGTCAGGCAGTGACCCCGGCTGTTCTCGGTGTCCATCGCCTGCTTGGCGTTGCTGATCAGGTTGATCAGGATCTGCAGCACCTTGTGCTTGTCGATCAGCAGCTCGGGCATGGGCTCGATCTGCCGCACCACCGTGATCTGGTGGCGTGACAGCGCCCCGGCGTTCATGCGCAGCGCGTCGTCGATCAGCTGCTCGACGCGGGTGGCCACCAGGCTGCTGGAGCCGCCGGCATAGGCCTGCTGCGTGGCCACGATGTCCTTGATGTGCTCGATGCTCCGGCCCATCTGGCCCAGCTCGTCGCCCATCGCCCGCTGCTCGTCGACCAGCACCACCGACAGGCGGGCCAGGTAGCCCGGCAGCCGGCGCCCCTGCTCGGTGTCGGTCAGGAAGGGCGCCAGATCCCCCTCGTGCTCCTGCAGCAGGCCGACGGCCCGGCCCAGCCCCGGCAGCTTGGACTGGCGCAGCTGCTGCGTGATCACGCCGGCCGACACGTTGACGCTGTTGAGCACGTTGCCGACGTTGTGCAGCACGTTGGTGGCGATCTCGGCCATGCCCGCCTGGCGGGCGCTGTCGATCAGCTCGGCCTGGGCCTGGCGCAGCTCGGCGGTGCGCTGGCGCACCCGCTCCTCCAGCTCGCCGTGCAGGGCGCTGAGGTGGTCGTTGGCCACCTGCAGCTCGGCGGTGCGCTGCTGCACGCGCGCTTCCAGCTCGCCGTTGAGGCGGCGCACCTCGGCCTCGGCCTTGCTGCGCTCCTCGACCTGCTGGCGCAGGTCGTCGTTGACCGCCTGCCACTGGGCCGGGCCGGGCAGGGCGATCGCCTTCGGGATCAGCGGCACCAGCACCAGGGCCGTGCCCACCGACGCCAGCGCGGTGATGACCTTCACCACCGCGCTGGCCAGGTAGTCGGGGAACCACAGCGTCCACAGCGACATCACGTGCGTGGCCCCGCAGGCCATGATGAACAGGCCGAACAGCACGAAGACCCAGCTGAACTGGAGGTCCTTGCGTTCGCGCACCAGCTTGAGCAGGTGGAAGGGAATGGTGGAGTAGGCCGCCGCGGTGATCGCGTCGGCACCGATGTGGGCCACCATCAGCCCGGGCTGCCAGGACAGGCAGAAACCGTGCGGAATCAGGTTGGCGGTGATGGCGGACCAGGTCGACATGGCTTGCTCGGCGCTCTCGGCTTTCGTGGGCTGCCCTGCAGATTAGTGGCGCGCCCCCGGATCCGATGTCCGGAAATGAGGCCGCCGGGCGTGCATCTCCGGTCTTCTTCACGTACGATGCCCGCCGGAGTCCGTCATCGGGCTCCGACGTCGCTCGGACGGTTCCGGGCGCTCACGTGAAAGTCACTGCCACATGTCCTCCAGCTCCTCGGGCAAGCGCCGCTTCGCCCGCATCGACCGCCTGCCCCCCTACGTCTTCAACATCACGGCCGAGCTCAAGCTCGCCGCGCGCCGCCGTGGCGAGGACATCATCGACCTCAGCATGGGCAACCCCGACGGCGCCACGCCCGCGCACATCGTCGCCAAGCTCACCGAGGTCGCGCAAAGGCCCGACACCCACGGCTACTCGGCCAGCAAGGGCATCCCGCGCCTGCGCCGGGCCATCAGCCACTGGTACCAGGACCGTTACGAGGTCGACATCGACCCCGACAGCGAAGCCATCGTCACGATCGGCTCCAAGGAAGGCCTGGCCCACCTGATGCTGGCCACGCTGGACCGGGGCGACACCGTGCTGGTGCCCGATCCGAGCTACCCGATCCACATCTACGGCGCGGTGATCGCCGGGGCCGACATCCGCAGCGTGCCGCTGGTGCCGGGCGTGGACTTCTTCGCCGAGCTCGAGAAGACCATCCGCGGCAGCTACCCCAAGCCCAAGATGATGATCCTGGGCTTTCCGAGCAACCCGACCGCGCAGTGCGTCGAGCTCGACTTCTTCGAGCGCGTGATCGCGCTGGCGAAGAAGCACGACATCTTCGTCGTGCACGACCTGGCCTACGCCGACATCGTCTTCGACGGCTGGAAGGCGCCCAGCATCATGCAGGTCAAGGGGGCCAAGGACATCGCGGTCGAGTTCTTCACGCTCAGCAAGAGCTACAACATGGCCGGCTGGCGCATCGGCTTCATGGTCGGCAACCCCGATCTGGTCGCGGCGCTGGCTCGCATCAAGAGCTACCACGACTACGGCACCTTCACGCCGCTGCAGGTGGCGGCCATCGCCGCGCTGGAAGGCGACCAGCAGTGCGTGAAGGACATCGCCGCGACCTACCAGAAGCGCCGCGACGTGCTCCACAAGGGCCTGACCGAAGCCGGCTGGCCGGTGGAGAAGCCCAAGGCGTCGATGTACATCTGGGCGAAGATCCCCGAGCACTACGCCCACCTGGGCTCGCTGGAGTTCGCCAAGCAGCTGATGGAGCGGGCCAAGGTCTGCGTGTCACCGGGCATCGGCTTCGGCGACCACGGCGACGACCACGTGCGCTTCGCCCTGATCGAGAACGAGGGCCGCATCCGCCAGGCGGTGCGTGGCATCAAGGCGATGCTCAAGGCTGACGGGCTGACGGGCTGACGGGCTGACGGGCTGACGGGCTGACGGGCTGACGGGCTGACGGGCTGACGGGCCGGCCACGCGCCCGGCGCCGTCGTGCAAAGGTACCGGCTGACGCCGCCTGAATGAAGGGGCGTAACAGTCGGTACGGGCCCCCGTCCCGAGATCCTGAAGTGCAAAATACCAACCGGTTCCGGTCGTGTCGTTTGGATTGGGCATCACCACCTCGTGCGGGCCTGCCCGTGAATGGATCTCTGCCTTGTCTTCTTGCTGTCGCCGGTGGTTTGTGCTCCAGATCGAGCGTCTGCGCGCCTGCTGGACCATCCCGGGCGCGGACGCCGCGCTGGCGGGGCGCCTGCTGAGCCGGCAGGTCCAGAGCACCCCGGTCAGCCGATGGATCACCGAGGTGACGCTGGTCCTCGCGGCGGTGCTGCTCGCCGTGCTGGCCTGGCTCGACGGCTCGGGGCGGCCCTGGGCCCCGCTCTGGCTGACGGGGGTCGTGCTGACCTGCGTCGGCAAGGTCCGGCTGCGCTGGCTGGCGGCCTCGGGCCGTGGCCGTTCGCCCCGGCGCTCGATGAGGGCCTTGTCCGCTCACACCTTCTGCGTGGGGGCCGTGTTCTCCAGCTACCCGGCCTGGCTGTTCGTGCAGACGAACGACGGCCTGCGCATGGTCATCGCGGCGGTGGTGGCCGGGGCCATCTGCTCGGGGGCGCTGAATGCGGCCCGCATGCCGGTGTCGGGCCTGGCCTGGGTCGGCACGCTGACGGGGGTCTCCGGCCTGGCGCTGGCGGCCTCCGGTCGGGTGGTCGATGTCTGCCTGCTGGCGGCGCTGCTGGCTTATGCGGTCCTGCTGGTCTCGGACATGCTGCTGCTGTCCCGCCAGTTCGTCTCCCGCTGCCAGGCCGAGTTCGAGGCCGAGCGCCAGACGCAGATGGTCAGCCTGCTGCTCAGCGACGTCGAGGGCTCGTCGCGTGACTGGTTCTGGGAGTGCGACACCGCGGGTCGGCTGACCCATGCCTCCGCGCTGCTGCCCCAGCTGCTCGGCGTGCCGTCCGATCAGGTGCCGGGCCGTTCGCTGGTGACGCTGCTGCGGGGCGAGGCCCAGCCGCTCGAGATCGAGCGCCGCACGGCGCTGCAGCTGCTCGGGGAGCGCCTGGCCGGCCAGCGCCCTTTCCGCGAGCTGGTCGTGCCCCTGCAGGTGGCGGGGGAGCCGCAGTGGTGGGCGCTGAGCGGCAAGCCGCTGCTCGATGTCAGCGGGCGGCTCGTCGGCTGGCGGGGCGTGGGGGTCGACGTCTCGGCCGCCCGCCGTCACGAGCGTGACCTGCGGCGCCTGGCCGGCACCGACCCGCTGACCGGCCTGACCAACCGCCACGGCTTCAACCAGTTCCTCGACGGCTGTTTTGCCCCGCCCGATCCGGATGCCGGCGTGGGCCTGCTGACGCTGGACCTCGACGCCTTCAAGTCGGTCAACGATGCCCACGGCCACGGGGTGGGGGACCGGCTGCTGCACGCGGTCGCACAGCGCCTGCGGCCGCTGTGCGGCGCCGGTGAATGCCTGGCCCGGCTGGGGGGCGACGAGTACGCGCTGGTGGTGCCCGGCGAGGGTTCGTCCGCCCGGCTGATGGCGCGTGGCGAGGCGCTGCTGCAGGCCCTGCGCCTGCCGTTCAGCCTGGGCGACCTGCGCATCGAGGTGCGTGGCAGCATCGGGCTGGCCCGCACGTCGCTGCATGCCAGCGACGCACAGGGCCTGCAGCAGGCGGCGGACATGGCGCTCTACGCCGCCAAGGACCAGGGGCGCGACACGATCCGCCTGTACGACCACGAGATCGGCCAGCGGGCCTACAGCCGCGCGCGGCTGATCCGTGACCTGGCCGAGGCCCGGGAGTCCGGCCAGCTGAGGCTGGACTACCAGCCGGTGTTCGACGCCCGGACCGGCGAGGTCCAGTGTGCCGAGGCGCTGCTGCGCTGGCATCACCCGCAGCGTGGCCTGATGGCGCCGCTGTCCTTCATCTCGCTGGCCGAGGAGACCGGCCTGATCGTGCCCATCGGGGCCTGGGTGCTGCGGCAGGCCTGCAGCGACGCGATGGGCTGGCCGCAGCCGCTGAAGGTCGCGGTCAACCTGTCGGCCGTGCAGCTGCACAGCCGCGGGCTGGTCGACGAGGTCCGCCGCGTGCTGGCCGACACCGGCCTGCCCCCGCACCGCCTGGAGCTCGAGCTGACCGAATCGGCGCTGGTGCACGACGGTGAAGCGGTGGCCGACACCCTCGTCGCCCTGCACCGGCTGGGCGTGAGCCTGGCGCTGGACGACTTCGGCACCGGCTTCTCCTCGCTGTCCTACCTGCAGCGCTTCCGCTTCGACCGCCTCAAGATCGACCGTTCGTTCGTGCAGCCGCTGGCGGGCACGCCGAGCGCCGCGTCGATCGCGCTGGTGCGGGCCATCGTCGGCCTGGCCGATGCGCTGGGCATGCGCTGCACCGCCGAGGGCATCGAGCACGCCGAGCAGACCCGGTTGCTGCAGGGGCTGGGCTGCGGCGCGCTGCAGGGTTTCCTGCTGGCGCGGCCGATGCCGGCGTCGCAGGTGGGGGACTGCCGCGCAGGCGAGATGCCGCCGGGTGCCGACGAGCGGCAGACGGCCCCGCCCCGGCCGGTGGTGATGGCCTGAGCGGGACGTCGACCGCGGCGCGGGCGCTCAGGGGCCGGCGGGCAGCAGGTCGCGGGTGTCCACCCACCAGACCTCGCCGGTGCGCTGCTGCGCCTCGGCCATCAGGTGCTGCGTGCCCCCGGGGCCGTCGCCGCCGGCGCCGTTCCACAGGCAGATGAAACGCAGCTTGTCGGGGCCGTGGGCCAGGGCGGTGTTGAGCAGCCAGCGGTTGCCGCGCTCGAAGGGGTCGGTGCCCCGTGGTGGCGGGCCGAGGTCGGCCGGCATCATGCGCAGCGGGGTGCCGAGCCGCGGCTTGAGCGCCGCCCAGCGCTGGCGCCAGCGGGCGCCGTCGATGCTGGGCAGGATCGAGCGCTGCACGAACTCCGGCTCCTCCAGCGGCAGCATCACCTGGCAGCGCACGCCGCGGGCGACGCAGGCCTCGAGGAAGAGCAGGTCGCCCCCCGCGGCGGCCTGGCACAGCGCGAGGTCGGCCGGACCGGCGTCGTGGTGGGCCAGCGCGGCGTTCAGCCGGTCGGCGGCGGCGCCCTCCATCGCGGGCGGAAAACGCGGTTTCTCGCGGCCGGGCTGGTCCATCATGTGGCCGGAGAACAGCAGCACCTGGCGTGGCACGAAGGGCGGCTCGCTGCGCCGGATCTCGCGCTCGACGATGTCGAGCGCCAGGGTGGTCTCCGCCGGACGGAAGCCGAGGTCACGCAGCAGCAGCAGCGTCTGGCGCGAGGAGTCCAGCGCGAACCAGTCCTTGTCGGCGGCGGCGATGGCCGCTCTCCAGTCGCGGCCGACCGTGGCCGCATCGGCGCACAGCAGGCTCAGCTCGGCCCGCGAGGCACGGGCCCAGTAGTCCCTGGGCGAGCGCTCCAGCGTGCTGTCGATGGCCCAGCGCACGCCGCCCCGCAGCGCCTCGGTGTCCTCGGGGCGCACCGGGCCGCCCAGGTGCGCACGCATCACGGTCAGCGTCAGCGCGTTGATGCCGGAGTAGCAATGGCCCGGATCGGCCGCGAACGCGGTGCGGTAGGGCACGATGGCCTCCTCCAGCAGCGCATCCTCGCCGGTGGCCGCGGCCAGCAGCGCGGCGGGCTCGACCACGGTGCCGGCCCCGCCGCGGGGCCGCCAGCGCTCGACCCAGCTGTCCTTCTCGACCCGCCCGGCCAGCGCCCAGTTCTCCGCGTCACTGGCCGCGTCGCCGATCAGCGCATGGACCCAGCCGCGGGCCTCGTCGAACCGGTGCAGCCGCCCCAGGCAGATGGCCTTCTTCTGCCGGCTGGGGATGTCGCCGGGGTCGATGGCCAGCGCGGCCTCGAACTGCTCGAGCGCCAGCGCCGGCTGCTGCAGCTTCAGCAGGCTGGTGCCGGCGGTGATGCGGGCCTCCAGCGCCAGCGCCCGGGTCGGGGTCTCGTCGGCCAGCGTCAGGATGTCGCCCGGCTGGTTGCAGCGCCGTGCCAGCTCCAGGCGCTGGGCCCACTCCTTGTAGGCGTCGCTGAACTCGTTCGTGCCGCTGAGCAGCAGCTTCTTCCACTGCGGCTGCTGCAGATGGGGCAGCAGCGAGTAGACCGGGCTGACGAGCCGGCGGGTCGAGCTTTCCAGCGTCTCGCGGGCCATGGCGGTGAGCTGCTCGATGCAGGCGCCCCGGCGGGCCGGGTCGGGCACGCCATCGGGGGTCAGCGCATAACGCAGCTTGCGATCGGTGTAGACGTCGAAGGCCTGGGCCGACGTGCTGCCGTTGACGGTGCCGTACACCAGCACGACCCCGCGCATGCGCAGCGCGTGGCGCACGCCCAGCTCGTACCAGACGTTCGGGTTGGCGATCGTCAGGTCGGCCACCACCAGATCGGCGATCAGCAGCTCCTGGAACATGTCGGTGCGGATGTCGCCGGCCCGCAGTTCCTCGTCGGCCCGGAAGACCTCGAAGCCGGCGCGGGCCAGCGCCGGCGCCAGCAGCTCCTTGTGCACCCGGTCGAAGTTGATCAGGCCCTGGCCATCCGGTCCGGGCTTGAGGCCGAAAGGCATCGCGATGAAGGCGTGGGGCTTCATGGTCGGGTCCGCGGGGTCGTGCTGCGTGGTTCGTCCCGTCTGCGCAGGCAGCGGCGGGCGTCGGTCGAGGGCCGCGGCCGGCTTCAGGGGTCGTTGCCACAGCCGGCCACCGTGCGTCCGCCGGGGGCGCAGAGGGCGGCATCGAACCAGATCTCGTAGGTGTCGTTGTCCGGGCGGGCGTTGCGCAGCAGGGCCAGGCCGGCCGGCAGGCCGGCCACCTCGCCGAGGACACGCTGGTTCCAGCGCGCCAGGTCCGGATCGCTCGCGCCCTGGCTGCGCACCTCGGGGCGGGCGGGTGCACGGGCGGCGCCGGTGTTCTCGATCGCCGGGGTCCGGTAGCCGGCCCGGGCCAGGCGGCTCAGCAGCGCTTCGGCCACCGGTCGCTGGCGCTCGTGGGCGATCTGCACATAGGCCACCGGCCGCTCCCGCTGGCTGCGCTGCAGCGCACGCTCCAGGGCCTGCGACACCTCGCGCACCGCCGGGTCGTCCACCGGGGCCATGCCCTGCAGCAGCTGGCGCAGCGCGGGCTCCTGGCCGCGCAGGGTCGACGGGCTGGCGCGTCGCAGCAGGGCCGCCGCGGTGACCAGGCCTTCGCGCGTGGCGGCGTCGACCGGGGTCTGCTGCAGGGCCGACCGGGCCCGGGCGATCGCCGTGGGCAGGGCCTCCGCGGCCAGCGTGGCATCCAGCGTCAGCGCCGCACCGGCGGCCAGGCGGGCCTCGCGGTCGCGGCTGAAGAGGGCTTCGGCCCGCTGGCGGGCCTGTTCGGCGGCCGCGGCCGGGGCGGCGATGCGGGGCAGCTGCACGGCTGCAGCGGCGGCGGCGGTGATGCGCGGCGCGTCCGGCGGGGCCGATGCCGGCGTCCAGCCCGGTCGGGCGGCCGCCACCGGGGGCGGGGCGGCCGGTGGCTCGCTGGCCGGGAGGTCGGCCGGTGCGGTGCTGCGGGACAGCGCCGGGGCGGCATCCTGCAGCCGCAGCGCGCCCAGCTGCTGGCTGGCGACCAGGCGCTGGCTGGTGTCGAGCCGGGTCGGTTCGGCCCGGGCCAGCTCGAGCGCGGCGGCGAAGTGCTGCAGCGCGTCGCTGCGCAGGGCCTCGAGCACCTCGCCGGCCGGGGGGGGCGAGCCGCGCAGCATCAGCTGCACGTAGAGGTGGGCGAGGAAATAGTGGCCACGGGCCAGCGCCGGGTCGAGCGCCAGCGCGTCGGTGTAGGCCGACTGCGCGCCCTCGAGCTGCGGCGGCTGGGCGAAGTGCAGCTGCAGGGCCCGTTCGAGCCGCTCGCGGGCTTCCCGCCGTCCCTGTTCGTGCTGGCTGCGCTGCCAGCCCAGCCAGCCGGCGCTGCCGGCCAGACCGGCCACGCCGGCCGCGCCCAGGGTCGTCAGCAGACGGCGCCGGCGCCGGCGGGTGAGCGAGGCCTCGGGTCCGGCTCCACCGGGGCCGTGCGAGGTGTCGGCGCCGCTGCCGGGGCGCCGGGCCACTTCCAGCCGCTGCCGGATCTGCTCGATCAGGCGGGCGCAGGCCTCGTCGTCCGCATCCCCGTCCCAGTCCAGCAGGTCGAGCGTGTGCAGCGTGCCGAAGCCCAGCGGCAGCTGCACGTCCTCGATGCGCACCGGCAGCAGCTTGCCCTGTTCCCGCGCGCGGGTCGACTCGTCACGCACGAAGCCCGACAGCACCGAGGCGGTCGACCACAGCACCAGCACCACCGGGGCGATGCGCAGCTGGTACTCGATCTTGGTGGCGAAGTCCTCGCCGCCGGCGAGTTCGCGGTCCCACCACACGGACAGTCCGTGGGACTCCAGGGCATCGGCCAGCGCGTGCGCGGTGTCGCGGTCCTCGCGGGCGTAGCTGATGAAGATCTCGGTGTTCATCGCCAGGCTCCCCGGCGACGGCAGGACGGCCGGTCAGCCCCCTTTCGCGCCAGCGTCCAGCATAGTCCCCTGAACCGGAAATTTCATCTGCCTCGAATGCAGGGGGCGCCCGGCACCTCGATCACCTGGGTCGCCTCGAACCGGGCCTGCTCGCCCTTGCCGGCATAACCGAGCGGATTGGCCACGACCCGGCAGCGGCCGGTCGAGCCGTCGGGCCGCGGGCCCTCGGCGACGTAGTCGACCGGGCAGTGCAGGTGGCCGTGCAGCCACAGGTCGGCCAGCGGCAGCAGCTCGTCGAGCGCATTGCAGAAGCCGGCGGTGCCGGGCACCAGGCCGTAGCGGGGATCGGCGCTGCGCAGGCTGGGCGCGAAGTGGGTGACGACCACCGTCGGTCCGTCCGGATGGGGCGTCGCCAGCGCGGTGCGCAGCCAGGCCTGCGCGCGCAGCCCCAGCTCGCGCAGGTCCTCGGCCAGCATCGGCCGGCCGTCGGCCTGCAGCGTGGTGTTCTTGCCGAGGTAGAAGTTGGCGGCGCGGAAGGCCTTGTCCCGCTCGCGCAGCTGGCGCGTCAGCTCGCTGGTCGGATCGACCGCGGCCGTCTGCGCCGCGCGCAGCTCGCGGCGCACCGTCTTGCGGCTGGGCTGCCCGGACAGCGTGCCGCCCACCAGCCCCTGGGCCTTGAGCTGCAGGGCCGCCGCGGAGGCCAGGGCATCGAAGTCGGTCCACAGCGTGCTGCCGATGAAGCGCACGCCGTCGATCCGCACCACCTGCTCGTCGAGCCAGACGATGCCCAGGCGCTCGCAGGCCGAGCGCAGCCGCAGCCGGGTCACGCCGTGCTCGAGCGCGTCGTATTCGTGGTTGCCGGGCACGTAGAGCACCCGCTTCCAGCCCGCCCCCGGGCGCAGCGGCGAAAAGCGCCCGAGCCCGAAGTCCGCCTCGTTCATCAGCGCCGAGCCCGGCTGGTAGGAGCCGATGTCCCCGGCCAGCACCAGCAGGTCGACCCCCGGCGCGGGGCGGGCGACGAACCCGGGGCTGGATTCGAGGTGCAGGTCGGAGAGCAGTTGCAGGCGCATGGTCACGGCAGTCTAGTGGTCTGCGGCGCGGTGATAAGCTGAAACGGTCCGCTTGCCGAACCCACCCGATCCGATACGGAGCCCAAGATGCCCGCCCTGCTGCCCGACGTCGATCCCGACGGCCTGCTCGAATATTCGGTGGTCTACACCGACCGTGCGCTCAACCACATGTCGGCCCGCTTCCAGGGCGTGCTGAAGGACATCTCCAGCGTGCTGAAGGAGGTCTACGGCGCCCGCTCGGCCATCGTCGTGCCGGGCAGCGGCACCTTCGGCATGGAGGCGGTGGCGCGCCAGTTCGCCACCGACCGCCGCGTGCTGGTGATCCGCAACGGCTGGTTCAGCTACCGCTGGACGCAGATCTTCGACATGGGCCGCATCCCGGCCGCATCGACGGTGCTGAAGGCGCGCCGCATCGCCGACGAGCCGCAATCGCCGTTCGCTCCGGCGCCGCTCGACGAGGTGCTGGCCACCATCGCCGCGCAGCGCCCCGAGGTGGTGTTCGCGCCGCACGTCGAGACCGCCTCCGGCATGCTGCTGCCCGACGCCTACCTCCAGGCCGTGGCCGACGCGGTGCACGCGGTGGGCGGGCTGTTCGTGCTCGACTGCATCGCCTCGGGCACGGTCTGGGTCGACATGGCCGCCACCGGCGTCGACGTGATCGTCAGCGCGCCGCAGAAGGGCTGGAGCGGCCCGCCGTGCTGCGCCCTGGTGATGCTCGGCGAGCGCGCCCGCGCCGCCATCGACGCCACCACCAGCACCAGCTTCGCCTGCGACCTGAAGAAGTGGCTGCAGATCATGGAAACCTATGAAAGCGGCGCCGTGGCCTACCACGCCACCATGCCGACCGACGCGCTGGCGCAGCTGCGCGACGTGATGCTCGAGACCCGCGCCTACGGCTTCGCCAGGGTCAAGGCCGAGCAGATCGAGCTGGGACGCCAGGTGCGTGCGCTGCTGGCGCGCCAGGGTTTGCGCAGCGTGGCGGCGCCCGGTTTCGAGGCACCGGGCGTGGTGGTCAGCTACACCGACGATCCGCTGATCCACAACGGCCAGAAGTTCCGCGCCGAGGGTCTGCAGATCGCCGCCGGCGTGCCGCTGCAGTGCGACGAGCCGGCGGACTTCCGCACCTTCCGCATCGGCCTGTTCGGACTCGACAAGCTGCACCACGTCGAGCGCACGGTCGAATGCCTGGATCGGGCGCTGAGCCAGCTGGCCTGAGCGCGGCGCGGCCCCCGGGCCGTGACCTCCTGGCGGCCCCCTAGGGGACAACCTGCATGCCCATGGCGCCGGCCTGCCGCTCCAATCGGCAACCATGTCCTCCTGCACCGTGCGCCACTTTCACCAGAGCCTGCTCTGGCCCCTCCAGCTCATGCCGGGCGAGGGGGCCCGGCGCCTGGAGCCGCCCTGGCAGGTGCTGCTCCAGGCCGGCGGGCCGTGGCGCGAGGTGCACGACGAGTTCACCGGCGACCACCGCGATTTCCACGAGCGCCACTACAACGAGTTCGTCACCTTCCTGCCCTTCGTGCAGCGTTTCCTCTATGGCGACGGCACGGCGCGCGGCGCGCGGGGGCGCACCGGCGGCAGCTCGTCGATGCGGGTGCTGCGCCGCGACGACGTGCGGGCGGTGCGCCTGCAGCTGGCCGAGGGGGAGCCGGCCTTCGAGCTGCAGGTCGAGCAGGTCGACCTCTACTTCTTCCATGACGTCGACGTCATCCTGCTCCAGGTCGCGGTCCAGGGCCACGACCTGCCGCTGGCCCGCGTGCAGGAGCTGCTCTACCGCTTCGGCCGGGGGTATCCGCCGGGCTGGGACGGGCAGGGGCGCGGCCTGCACTGCCCCGCGGCGGTGGCCTGGCTGGACGCGGCCGGCCAGGCGCTGGCGGCATCGGACGCCGGTGACCGCGAGGCTTTCCTCGGTTTTGTCGGCCGCCACCGCGCGCCGCGCCTGGCGGCCCACTGGCGCTGGCTGCTGCAGCCGCTGATTCCCGATCACGAGGAAGAGGCCGGCGCGCTGCGCTTCCGGCAGATCGAATACCACCGCATGCCGGTCATGGCCTATCTGGCGCTGGACGAACCCGCCGCGCTGCAGCGCGCCGACTTCGTCCGGCTGGGCCTCGTGTCGGGCCAGGGGGACGGGGCCGAGGCGGCCGTGTCCACGGCCGATGACGACGACGCCTGGACGGGCGCGGGCGAGCTGCCGTTTGCCGAGCAGCACCTGGCCGACTTCGAGCAGCGCCACTGCTACGACCGCTTCTGGTGCCGCCGGGGCGCGGCACCGCAGACGCGCTACCTGTGCTGCGGCCATGCGCTGGTGGTGGTCGGCCGGGCCGATGCGGCCTTCTTCACCGATGCCGAGCGTGGGGTGCTGGCGCAGTTCCGTCACCAGCATTTCCTGCTCTTCCTGATCGCGCACTTCCAGAAGGCGGCGCTGCTGATGTTCTCCGACCGCCTGGTCGTGGCGCTGGACGCGCTCAGCATCGCCGACGCCGACTCGGTCAAGCGCTTCAAGCGGGCGGTGCGGGCGAACTTCGAGAACTTCCTGCGCTTCACCCACCGCTACTGGTTCCACGACATCTCCGAGCAGGTGCAGACGCGGGCGCTGCACCGCCTGTGCGTCGAGCACCTCGGCCTGGAGACGCTCTACCGCGAGGTGCGCGAGCGGGTCGGCGAGATGAACACCTACCTCGACACCGACAGCCTGCGCCGCCAGGCCAACACCGTCGTGCGGCTGACGGTGGTGACCATCGCCGGGCTGATCGGCACGCTGTCCACCGGCTTCCTCGGCATGAACCTGCTGGCCGAGGCCGAGGCGCCCTGGAGCCGGCGTGCCGCCATCTTCGGCTTCACGCTGCTGGCGGCCTTGCTGGTGACGGGCTACACCATCGTCAAGTCCAAGCGCCTGTCGGACTTTCTGGACGTGCTGTCCGACGAGCGCCTGAGCCTGGCGGAGAAGTTCGGCGCCTGGCGCTCGGTGTGGCGCCACGAGGGCGGCTGAGCCGCCGCGGCGTCAGTCGCGGCCGGGGGCGCAGGCCATCGCCAGCTCGTAGGAGCGCAGCCGCGCGTGGTGGTCGTGCATCGCTGCGGCGAGGATCAGCTCGTCCGCGCCGGTGCGCTCCACCAGCGCCTGCAGGCCGCGGCGCACCGTGCCGGGCGAGCCCACCACCGACACCGCCAGCATGCGTTCGACCTGATGCTGCTCGGCCGGGCTCCACAGCCCGTCCATGCGCTCCACCGGCCGGGGCAGCGGCCCGCGCCGGCCGCGGATCATGCCCAGGAAGCGCTGCTGGATCGACGTGAAGTGCCAGGCGGCCTGCTCGTCGGTGTCGGCGGCGATGACGTTGGCCGCCACCATCGCGTGCGGCCGCGCCCATTCGGCCGACGGCCGCCAGGTGCGGCGGTAGATCTCGAGCGCGTCCATCAGCAGGTCGGGCGCGAAGTGCGAGGCGAACGCGAAGGGCAGGCCCAGGTGAGCCGCCAGCTGGGCGCTGTAGAGGCTCGAGCCCAGCAGCCAGATCGGCACCTTCGTGCCGGTGCCGGGAATGGCCCGCACGCTGCGGTCCGGGCGGGCGTCACCGAGGTAGTCCTGCAGCTCGACCACGTCGCGCGGAAAGCTGTCCTCGCCGGCGCTGGCCAGGTGGTGGCGCAGCGCGCGGGCGGTCGCGCCGTCGGTGCCGGGCGCGCGGCCCAGACCCAGGTCGATGCGCCCGGGGTAGAGCGTGGCCAGCGTGCCGAACTGCTCGGCCACGACCAGCGGTGCGTGGTTGGGCAGCATCACCCCGCCCGAGCCGACCCGGATGCGCGTCGTGCCTCCGGCGATGTGGCCCACCAGCACGGCGGTGGCCGAGCAGGCCAGGCCGTCCATGTTGTGGTGCTCGGCGAGCCAGTAGCGCTGGTAGCCCAGGCGCTCGGCGTGGCGCGCCAGGTCCAGGGCGTGGTGCAGCGCGGTGGCAGCGTCGCTGCCTTCGGCGATGGGGGCGAGGTCGAGCACGGACAGCGGAGTCATGCATGCCATCATGCCGCGCCCTCGCGGCCGACGTGCGCGCACGGGTTTGGGCCGAGCCGGCGGGCCCCCGCGGCGGCCAGCACGGCCGCGGCCATGCCCAGCGGCCAGACCAGCGCGGGCGGCGCCCGGTCCAGGCCGAGCGCCATCACCGTCGTGTAGGCGACCATGCCGTGCAGGCCGCGTGCGAAGCCGGCCAGCAGGCGCACGGTGGCCAGCGCCCCATGGCGCGGCAGCGTGAAGCAGGGCAGCACGCTGCCGGCGATCGGCAGGGCCAGCAGCGCACCGCTGAAGGTGTCGGGCAGGCCCATCGGCGCGCCGGCCAGCACGGTGGCCGCCAGGGCGACCGCGGCGACGATGCGCAGCCCCAGCTCGCCGTTCGGGATGGCCACCGCCCCGGTGCTGGTGTCCACCCGGCCCGACCGGTGCAGCGCCTGCTGCAGGCGGTCGGCCTGCCGCTGCAGCCCCCACGTCGCCAGCGACGGCAGGCCCAGTGCCAGCAGCACGGCCGCCCCGACGGGCGGGCGCCAGGTCAGCAGCCCGGTGGCCAGCATGGCGAAGGCGAGGGTGGCTCCGGTCATGCAGCGTGGCCAGGACCCGCCCCGCTGCGCCAGGGCGGCAAACACCACGCTGTGCAGCAGCATCGCCGGCAGGCAGACCAGCGTGGCCGCGGCCATGGCCTGCGCCTGGGCCGCCCGGCCGTCGAGCAGCAGCAGCCCGAGCACCGGGCCGACCACCATGGGCAGGCCCGACAGCAGCCCGGCCATCGCATGGCCGCTGCGGCGGGCGGCCAGGCTGGCCAGCAGCAGCGCCGTGGCCACCAGCAGCAGCTTGAGGGCCAGGCCGGCGAGGGCGGCGCCGGTCATCGCTGGCCGCGCCCGGCGTGCGCCGCCACCTCAGCGGTCCTGCGGCGCGCCGCAGCCACCGCCGCCCGGGGTCTCGATCACGAAGACATCCCCGGCCTGCATCTGCACCTCGCCGAGGTGGCCCAGCACCTCGACCGTGCCGTCGCTGCGCTCGACGAGGTTGCGCCCGACCTGGCCCGGCCGGCCTCCGGCCAGGCCGAAGGCGCCGCTCAGCCGCCCGTTGCTGAGGATGGAGGCCGTCATCGGCTCGAGGAAACGCAGGCGGCGCGTGCCGCCGTGGCCCCCGCGCCAGCGGCCGGCCCCACCCGAGCCGGGCCGGATCTCGTAGCCCTCGAGCCGCACCGGGTAACGCCACTCCAGCACCTCCGGGTCGGTCAGCCGCGAATTGGTCATGTGGGTCTGCACGACGCTGGTGCCGTCGAAGCCGGGGCCGGCGCCCGAGCCGCCGGAGATGGTCTCGTAGTACTGGTGGCGCTCGTTGCCGAAGGTGAAGTTGTTCACCGTGCACTGGCTGGCCGCCATCACGCCCAGCGCACCCAGCAGCGCGTTGGTCACGCAGGTGGAGGTCTCGACATTGCCCGCGACCACCGCCGCCGGCGGCTCGGGCGCCAGCATGCAGCCGGTGGGGATGATGACCTGGAGCGGCTTCAGGCAGCCGGCGTTGAGCGGGATGTCGTCGTCCACCAGCGTGCGGAAGACGTAGAGCACCGCGGCCATCGTCACCGCCTTGGGGGCGTTGAAGTTGTTGGGCTGCAGCGCGCTGGTGCCGGTGAAGTCGATGGTCGCGCTGCGGGCGCTCGTGTCCACCCGCACGCTGACCTGGATGCGCGCGCCGTTGTCCAGCGGCAGCGTGAAGTCGCCGTCGTGCAGCGCCGTGATGACGCGGCGCACCGACTCCTCGGCGTTGTCCTGCACATGGCGCATGTAGGCGGTCACGGTGTCGCGGCCGAACTGCGCCACCATCGCCTGCAGCTCCTGCACGCCCTTGCCGTTGGCGGCCACCTGGGCCCGCAGGTCGGCCAGGTTCTGCGCCGGGTTGCGTGACGGATGGCGCCCGCCCTGCAGCAGCGCCATGATCGCGGCCTCGCGCAGCACCGGGCCGTCGGGGCCGGCCTCGATCAGCTTCACGTTGTCCAGCAGCACGCCCTCCTCGTCGATGTGGCGCGAGAACGGCGGCATCGAGCCGGGCGTGATGCCGCCGATGTCGGCGTGGTGGCCACGCGAGGCGACGTGGAAGGCCGGCCGCGGCTCGCCGTCGAGGAAGACCGGCGTGATCACGGTGACGTCGGGCAGGTGGGTGCCGCCGTGATAAGGGTCGTTGAGCACGAACACCTCGCCGGGCCGCATGTCCGGGTTGCGCTCGATGACGGTGCGGATCGACTCGCTCATCGAGCCCAGGTGCACCGGCATGTGCGGCGCGTTGGCGATCAGCTGGCCGGCCGGGTCGAACAGCGCGCAGCTGAAGTCCAGCCGCTCCTTGATGTTCACCGAGTGGGCGGTGTTCTGCAGCCGCAGGCCCATCTGCTCGGCGATGTTCATGAACAGGTTGTTGAACACCTCCAGCATCACCGGGTCGGCGGCCGTGCCGATGGCGTGGCGGGTCACGCGGGGGCGCACGCGCTGCAGCTCCAGCGCGCCCGAGGCGCTCAGGCGGGCGCACCAGCCGGGCTCGACCACGGTGGTGGCGTTGCGCTCGGCGATGACCGCCGGGCCGTGCACCACGGCCCCGGGCTGCAGGGCCTCGCGCCGGAACAGGCCGGCCTCGCGCCAGCCCGCCGGCTGCTCGTCGGCGTCGCAGTGCATCCGCACCCGGGTCAGCGGCGTCGCGGCATGCTCGATCGCCGGCGCCGCCGCCGCGCCCGGGTCGACCGACGCTCCCGCGGCGATCGCCTCCACCGACACGGCCTCGATCACCAGCGGCTTGCCCGGCATCAGGAAGGCGAAGCGCTGGCGGTAGGCCGACTCGAAACCGCCCTGCAGCGCCTCGATCAGCGTGTCGGTATCGGTGCCGCCGCGCGGCGGCAGCGGCACCGGCAGCGCGGTGTCGGTGCCCTGGTAGCGCAGGTGCAGCTGCTGGCGGTGCAGCACGTCGCCGGGCGCCACGCCCTGCTGCACCAGCTCCGCCGCGGCGGCGTCGGCCAGCGTGTCGGCCCGTTGCCGGGCCTGCTGCAGGCCGGCCTGGTCCAGCGTCTGCTCGACCGAGGCCTCGCGCAGGGCGATGCGGTCGGCCAGGCCCATGCCGTAGGCCGACAGCACCCCCGCCAGCGGATGGATGAACACGCGGCTCATGCCCAGGGCATCGGCCACGCCGCAGGCGTGCTGGCCGCCCGCGCCCCCGAAGCACTGCAGCGTGTAGCCGGTGACGTCGTAGCCTCGGGCCACCGAGATGCGCTTGATGGCATTGGCCATGCTGGTCACCGCGATCTGCAATGCCCCGGCGGCGACCTGCTCGGCGGTGGTGTCCCGGCCGCTCGCCAGGATCATGTCATGAGCCATTCTGGTGAAGCCCTGCACGACCGCGTCCCGGTCCAGCGGCTCGTCGGCCTTCGGACCGAAGACGGCCGGGAAGTGCGCCGGCTGCAGGCGCCCGAGCATCACGTTGGCATCGGTCACCGCGAGCGGGCCGCCGCGGCGGTAGCTGGCCGGCCCCGGATGGGCGCCGGCCGATTCGGGGCCGACCCGCAGGCGAGCGCCGTCGAAGCGGATGATCGAGCCGCCACCGGCGGCCACGGTGTGGATGCTCATCATCGGCGCGCGCACCCGCACCCCCGCCACCTGGGTGTCGAAGGCCCGCTCGAACTCGTCCTCGTCCTGCAGGCCGGCCGCGAAGTGGCTCACGTCGGTGGACGTGCCGCCCATGTCGAAGCCGATCACCTGGCGGTGGCCGGCGGCCCGGGCGGTGCGCACCATGCCGACGATGCCGCCGGCCGGGCCCGACAGGATCGCGTCCTTGCCGGCGAAGCGCCGCGCCTCGGTCAGCCCGCCCGAGCTCTGCATGAAGTACAGCGGCACGCCGGGCATCTGTGCGGCCACCTGGTCGACGTAGCGCCGCAGGATGGGGCTGAGGTAGGCGTCGACCACCGTGGTGTCGCCGCGCGCGACCAGCTTCATCATCGGGCTCACCTCGTGCGACACCGACACCTGGGTGTAGCCGATGGCGCGTGCCAGCGCGGCGGCGGCCTGTTCGTGCCCGGTGTGGCGCCAGCCGTGCATGAACACGATGGCGCAGGCCCGCAGGCCGTCGTCGTGGGCCGCCTGCAGCGCCAGGCGCAGCGCCGCCGCGTCGAGCGGGCGCACCACCTGGCCATCCGCGCCGATGCGCTCGTCGGCCTCGATCACGCGCTCGTGCAGCAGTTCGGGCAGCACGATGTGGCGGTCGAACAGGCGCGGCCGGTTCTGGTAGGCGATGCGCAGCGCATCGCGGAAGCCCCGGGTCGTCACCAGCAGCGTGCGCTCGCCCTTGCGCTCGAGCAGGGCGTTGGTCGCCACCGTCGTGCCCATCTTCACGCACTCGACCTGCGCCGTCGTGATCGGCTCGCCCGGCTGCAGCCCCAGCAGCCGCCGGATGCCCTCGACCGCCGCGTCACGGTAGTGCTCGGGGTTCTCGCTGAGCAGCTTGGCGGTCTCGAGCGTGCCGTCGGGGCGGCGCGCGACGATGTCGGTGAAGGTGCCGCCCCGGTCGACCCAGAACTGCCAGCGGGCAGGGGCGGTGCGGTCGGGCTCGGGCAGGTCGTCGCAGGCTCGGGTCATGGTGGGGTGCTCGTGGACGGGTTGCGGGGCAGGGGAGTCAGAGGGAGCTGGCGGCGCGGGCGGCCTGGTCGTAGAGCGCGGCCATCGAGCGCAGCAGGCGGGCCAGCTCACCGATGTCGCGGTTGAGCTCGGTGTCGAGCGCATCGATCAGGCAGCTCTCGCGCACCTCGCGGTAGCGCAGCGCCAGCGCCTCGCCCTCGGCCGTCGGGCTGTAGTAGACCTCCTTGCCGACCTTGTCGGTCTGCACCAGGCCGGCGGTGACCAGCTTGCGCAGCGCATAGGTCACCACGTGGGTGTCCTCGAAGTTCAGCACGAAGCAGATGTCGGCGAGCTTCTTGTTGCGTGCGCGGTGGTTGACGTGGTGCAGCAGCAGCACCTCGGTCGACGTCAGGTCGCTGCGGCCGGCGGCGGCCATGCAGCGCACCACCCAGCGCGAGAAGGCGTTCCATGACACCGTCATGCCGAATTCGAGCTCCGACAGCTCGACGCTTCGGGGCGAGACCAGGTGCGACGACGAGACGAAGTGGCTGCCGTCGGCTGGTGCATCGTGCACATCGGCAGCGCGTGCCGTGCGTCGCACGCTGGTGCGCTCCGCGGGGCCCGAGCGTGCGGTCCGGCTGGTCGACGGAAGAACGGGCTCATGGGGTGAGCCTGAGTTGACGAGGGGGCGTGCGGTTTTGATGGGCATGATCTTCTCTTCGAGGAGATGACGTTTTATCGACAATTTATTGAAATGGTCTCTCCACATCAAGCAACCCCGGGGCCAGCCCGGGCTCTGGCCGGCGTGGCCGCTGCGCAGGTCTGGCACGGCCGCTGCTTGGAAGGCAGCATCCAACCCGACCTTGTGAAGGAAGCCTGATGAAGACGATGCGTCGTTCCTGGATCCTCGCGCCGCTGGCGCTGGTGGCTGCACTGGGCGTCGCCCCGGCGCAGGCCCAGACCCGCTGGGACCTGCCCAGCGCCTACCCGCCGGCCAGCTTCCACGTCGAGAACATGACCCAGTTCGCCAGCGACGTCGACAAGGCGAGCGCCGGCAAGCTGAAGATCACCATCCACAGCAACGCTTCCCTGTTCAAGGCACCGGAGATCAAGCGTGCCGTGCAGGGTGGCCAGGCGCAGCTCGGCGAGATCCTGATGGTCAGCTTCGCCAACGAATGGCCGGTGTACGGCGTGGACGGCCTGCCCTTCCTGGCCGACAGCTACGACGAGGCCGCCCGCCTCTACAAGGCCCAGAAGCCCGAACTCGAGAAGAAGCTGGCCTCGCAGGGCATGATGCTGCTCTACAGCGTGCCGTGGCCGCCGCAGGGCATCTTCTCGCGCAAGCCGGTGGCCGCGACCGCCGACCTCAAGGGCACCAAGTGGCGTGCCTACAGCCCGGCGACCTCGCGCATCGGCGAGCTCGTGGGCGCCCAGCCCGTGACCGTGCAGCAGGCCGAGCTGAACCAGGCGCTGGCCACCGGGGTGGTCGACACCTTCATGACCTCCGGTGCGACCGGCTACGACGCCAAGGTCTTCGAGCAGGTCAAGCACTACACCGACACACAGGCCTGGCTGCCCAAGAACGCGCTGCTGATGAACCGGGCCGCCTACGACGCGCTCGACAAGCCGACCCAGGCCGCGCTGCTCAAGGCGGCGGCAGACGCCGAGGCACGTGGCTGGAAGCTCAGCGCGCAGAAGAACCTCGAGTACATCGAACTGCTGAAGAAGAACGGCATGCAGGTGACGGCCCCGACGCCGCAGCTCAAGGCCGAGATGAAGAAGATCGGCGACACGATGCTGACCGAGTGGCTCGGCAAGGCCGGCCCGGAGGGCAAGAGCGTGGTCGACCATTTCACCAAGCCCTGATCCCCTGAAAGGCGCACGATGAGTTCCGCAACGGGCATCGCCCTTCCTGCCGCGCCTGCGCGGGGTCTCGGCCGTCGTGCGCTCGACGGCCTCTATGAAGCGTCCATGGCGCTGGCGGCGCTGGCCATGATCGGGCTGCTGCTCATGGTGCTGCTGTCGGTGCTCGGCCGGCAGGTCGGCTGGAACGTGCCGGGGATCGATGCCCACGCGGGCTACCTGATGGCCGCCTGCGGTTTCCTGGCGCTGGCCGGCACGCTCAAGCGTGGCGAGCACATCCGCGTGACGCTGCTGCTCGGGACGCTGTCGGGCACGCCGCGCCGCGCCTTCGAGATCGGCTCGCTCGGTCTGGCCGCGCTGCTGGCGGCGCTGAGCGCCTTCTACGCCGGCCGCCTGGTCTGGCAGTCCTGGCTGTTCAACGACATCTCCACCGGCAACGACGCGACCCCGCTGTGGATCCCGCAGCTGGCGATGGTCGTCGGCACGGTGGTGCTGGCGATCGCCTTCATCGACGAGTTCATCCTCGAGTGCCGCGGGCTGCGGGCCGTGCCGCAGTCGGGCGAAGCCAGCCACAACGAATGAAGGAGTCGAGATGAACGATCTGGCAATCACCTCGCTGCTGGTGCTCACGCTGTTCCTGATCCTGGGCAGCGGCGTGTGGATCGGGCTGGCCCTGTCGGGCGTGGCCTGGATGGGCATGCAGCTCTTCTCGGCCCGCCCGGCCGGCGACGCGATGGCCGTGACCATCTGGGGCGCCTCGTCGAGCTGGACGCTGACGGCGCTGCCGCTGTTCATCTGGATGGGCGAGATCCTGTTCCGCACCCGGCTGAGCTCGGACATGTTCCGCGGCCTGGCACCGTGGATGCAATCGCTGCCCGGGCGACTGCTGCACATCAACGTGGTCGGCTGCGCCATCTTCGCGGCGGTGTCCGGCTCGAGCGCGGCCACCTGCGCGACGATCGGTCGCATGTCGCTGCCGGAGCTGCGCCGCCGCGGCTATCCCGAGGCCATCGCCGTGGGCTCGCTGGCCGGTGCCGGCACGCTGGGCCTGCTGATTCCGCCGTCGATCATCATGATCGTCTATGGCGTGGCGGCCGACGTCTCGATCGCGCAGCTGTTCATCGCCGGCATCATCCCCGGCCTCCTGCTGGCGGGGCTGTTCTCGGGCTACCTGATGCTGTGGGCGCTGCGTCATCCGGACGAGGTGCCTGCCGCCGACGTGCGCATGACCTTCCGCCAGAAGGTGGCCGAGTCGCGTCATCTGCTGCCGGTCATCGTGCTGATCGCCTCGGTGCTCGGCTCCATCTACAGCGGCATCGCCACCGCCACCGAAGCGGCCGCCGTCGGCGTGCTCGCCTCGCTGGTGCTGTCGGGGCTGCAGGGCTCGCTCGATCGGGACAGCTTCGTGGCCGCGCTGCTCGGTGGCGTGCGCACCTACTGCATGATCGCGCTGATCCTCGCCGGCGCGGCCTTCCTCACGCTGTCGATGGGCTACATCGGCCTGCCGCGCCACCTGGCCGAGTGGATCGGCTCGCTCGGCCTGCCGCAGTGGCAGCTCATCGTCGCGCTGATGGGCTTCTTCATCGTGCTGGGCTGTTTCCTCGACGGCATCTCGATGGTGGTGCTGACGATGGGCGTGCTGCTGCCGACGATCCAGAAGGCCGGCATCGATCCGCTGTGGTTCGGCATCTTCGTGGTGCTGGTGGTCGAGATGGCGCAGATCACGCCGCCGGTGGGCTTCAACCTGTTCGTGCTGCAGGGCATGACCGGGCGCGAGGTCGGCTGGATCGCCCGCGTGACGCTGCCGTTCTTCTTCGTGATGGTGCTGGCCGTGGCCCTGATCTGGCTGGTGCCCGAACTGGTCACCTGGCTGCCCATGCGCATGCGCGGCTGAGGCGGACGAAAAAAAGCCCGGCAGGGGCCGGGCTTTCGAGGCACGGCGGGCGCCGTGCCGAGCGGACGGGCCGCTCGGGACTCAGCTGGCGCGCTTGGTGGCGGCGGCAGCGGTCTTCTTGACGGCGTCCGCAGCGGCCTTGGCCGAGGTCTCGGCGTTGGCGGCCAGGGTCTTGAAGTTGGCTTCGGCGGTGGTGGCGGCCTGCTTGGCGGCCTTCTGCACGCTCTCGAAGGCCGTGCTGGCGTTGGCCATGGCGGTCTTCATCATGGCGGTGGCGCTTTCGCTGCCGGCCGGGGCGTTCTTGACGGCGTCGTCCATCAGGGTCTTGAACTGGGCCTGCACGTTCTGGATCTGCGTCTCGGCCAGCTTGGTGACTTCAGCTTGCGTCGAGGCGGCGATGTCGGCGACCTGGCGGCCATAGGCCAGCGCCTTTTCCTGTGCCGGCTGGATCAGGCTGGCCTGCAGGTCCAGCAGGCCCTTGGCGTCCTTCACGCCCATGGCGGCCTTGGCCTTCTCGGCGGTGTCTTCCAGCGTCGAGCGGGCGGCCTGCAGGTTCAGTTCGACCAGGGCTTCGAAGCCCTTGAAGGTCTGCTGGGTCAGCGCGACCAGGGATTCGAGCTGGGCCTTGTTGGCGGCGGCGAGTTGTTCAGGGGTCAGGGACATGTGGAGCTCCGGTTGGATGGTGTTGACAGCGTGATTCGGGCGGTGCTTTTGTTGCACTGCAGCATGACTTCAGTATAGGGGCGTACCAGCGCTTTGCAAGGGTGCATGCTGCACTGCAGCAAAGTCTAGGGGCGACACTCTATTTCGCGGCCCTGCGCCGCGGCCTCGAGCGCCGCCGCGACGCGTTCGATCCAGGGGGAGTGGCCGTGCGCGGAAAGCACCAGCGTGTCCGTGCAGCGGGTCAGCGCCATGCCCAGCACCCGCAGGGTGTCGTCGGGGGTGTCGTCCTGCTGCGCCAGCGCCTGCAGGCCGGCGACCAGGACCAGGCCGGCTTCCAGGCCGCGTGCGGCGGCCATCGTCATCAGCTTCAGGCTGGGCGCGTTCCAGTCGAACTGGCGCCAGCCGGGCGAGGCCATCGACTGCACCGCCACGCCCCGCTGCTGCAGCGCGTGTTCGATCGGGCGCATCAGGTAAGGCGCGCGGCACAGCACCAGCATGTCCTGCACGGGCCGGCCGGCCTCGCGGGCGGCCAGCACCCGTGCGGCGATCAGCTCGGCCTCGTGGGTGCCGTGGCGGGCGAGCATCAGCTCGGGCACGGGCACGGGCACGGGCACGCCAGTGACGATCGGCCGGGGGGCGCCGGTCAGCTGCCGCAGCAGCGCCTGCACCCCGGCGGGGCTGCGCAGCGGGCGCTCGAGCGTGAGCGCCTCGGCCTGGCTGCGCAGGTCGCTGTCGTCGAGCAGCCCGCGGCGACGCCGGCGCAGCGTCGCCGGCAGGGTCTGCGCCTCGTCGCAGAACAGCAGCAGGTGCGGGCGCGACGGCTCGGTCAGCCGCGCGACGGTGCGCAGCCAGGCGGGCTCGAAGTCCTGGGCCTCGTCGATCAGCACGGCCGCGTGGCGGCCCGAAGGCATGCGGCCCGATTCGAGCGCCCGCTCGACCGTGCGGGCCAGCGCGGCGAAATACTCGTCGCCATGGGCGGTGGCGGGCACGTCGAGCCGGTGCTGGCGCACCATGTCCTGGCACCAGTCGTGGAAGGTGCGCACCACGAGACCGGCTGCCGCCGGTGTCGTGCCCAGCAGCAGGCTCAGGCGGTCGGCCAGGAAACGGTTCAGGCACAGCACGAGCACCGGCGACCCGGCCGTGGCGGCGAGCTGCCGTGCACGGGCCAGCAGCAGGCGGGTCTTGCCCGAGCCGGCCGGCCCGTGCACGAGCCGCACGCCGTCGTCGAGCCGGTGCAGGATCGCCTCCAGCGCCCCGTCCAGCGTGCGCGGCGAGGCGGGCGGGCCGTCCAGTCGATGCGTCGGGAACAGGTGGCCCCGCAGGCGGTCCAGGCCGTCGGCGTCGAGCGTGTGCGGATAGTGCACGGTGTAGAGGCCGTGCAGCCGGCGCTCGAAGGTGCGGGGCTCGAGTTCCGGTGCCAGGTCGTCGGCGTGCAGCAGGCGGTGCGGTGCGCAGCCGGGGAGCGGGGGCGTGGTGTCGTGGCCCCGAGGGCGCGGGCCGGGCATCACCAGGCCCCAGCCGCAGGGCGAGCGCAGCCGGCCGGCGAAGTGGCCGTCGGCGTGCACCAGCCGCGCATCGCCGGCCATCTGGCCGACCAGGGTCTGCAGCTGTTCGCGCACGATCGGTGGCCGGTCGGCCCCGGGCGCCATCACCTGCAGCAGCAGCACGCCCCAGCGCGGGCTGAGCACGACCAGGTCGACCGGCTGCGCCGCCTCGCCCACGGGCAGGTGGTGCCAGATCAGGTGCTGGTCATCGAGGCAGCGTCGAAGCTGGTGAAGGACGGGGCGCTCCTCGGCACGGCAGCGTGCCTCGAGGCGCTCGAATCCTTGCGGAAACTGGGCCATGGCTGATCGTTTTCCCCGTGCCGGACGGGCCGGCACGGTCCCGCAGGGCGGGACAAAAATGAAAAAACGTTCACCTTACCACCGGAACCACCCGGCCCGGTCAGCGGGTGTCGGCGGGCCGCAGCGGCGCACGCGCCTGGGCGATGGCCTGCAGCGCCGCATGTTCGCTGCGCAGCGAGTCCTCGAGCGGCGAGCGGCACAGCCCGGCATGGGCGTAGTGCAGGTTCTCGTAGAGCTCGGCCGTGGCCGGGTGGGTGTCGAGCACCACCTGCAGCACGGGGCCGGGTTCGGCGGTTTCCAGGGCCTTGCCCAGGCGCTGCATCAGCAGCCGGTACTGGTCGATGCCGGCGCCGGTCGGGTCACGATCCAGGCGCTCGAACAACTGGGCGAGCGAGATCAGGTTCTGCATCCTGGCACTGGGGCGCAGGGTCTTGGCGGTCGACATGGATGAATGCTCCTTGATACAGCCTTGTGCATCTGTCACACGATCGGATGTCGGGGTGGGGCTCCCGACTTCAAGAGCGCGGGCGGCGAGAATCGGGGCATGACCGACACCCTGCTGCACAGCTCGTTCTACCGATTTGTCCCGTTGACCGATCCCTCTGCCGTGGTGAGCACGCTGCGCGAGCGCAGCGCGGGGGTGCTGGGCAGCATCATCGTCGCGGCGGAGGGCCTCAGCGGGGTCGTTGCCGGGACACCGGCGGCGGTCGAGGCCTTCGAGCAGATGCTGCTCCATGATCCTGTTTTCGGCGGGGCGCTGGCCGGCTTGAGCTTCAAGCGCAGTCGCTGCGTGACCCCGCCGTTCGCCCGGCTGGCGGTGCACCTCAAGCCGGAGCTGGTCGCCTACGGCCAGCCGGGGGTCAGCGGTGCGCCCGACGCGGCCACCCACCTGAGTCCGGCGCAGTGGCGCGAGCTGCTGGCCCGTGACGACGTGGTGCTGATCGACAACCGCAACAGCTTCGAGTTCCGGCTGGGGCATTTCCGCGGCGCGGTCGACCCCGGGGTCGACAACTTCCGCGACTTCGCCGCCTGGCTGCACGAGCAGATGCCGGACTGGCAGGCGCAGGGCCGCACGGTGGCGATGTACTGCACCGGTGGCATCCGCTGCGAGAAGATCGGCCCCTGGCTGCGCGAGCGTGGCCTGCCGCTGCTGCAGCTCGACGGCGGCATCCTCAACTACCTGCAGAGCCTGCCCGATGCCGAGCGGGAGTGGCAGGGCGAGTGTTTCGTGTTCGACAACCGCATCGCGCTGGATGCCCGCCTGCAGGAGACGGCGACCACCGCCGAGCAGGTCTACGACCCGGCGCGGCCCGACGAGGCCTGGCGCCTGGAGCGCGCCCGCCGGCTCGACGACAGCGTGGCCGCGCGCGACTGAGCCGCCGATGGCCCGCCCGCGTCCTGCCTGGAGTCCGCCGATGCGCGACGGTGTCGGCGCCAGCCGGGTGTCGGTGCCCGCGGGCAGCTGGCCCGACCTGGCCAGCTTCCTGGCCGAGCGGCTCGACGCGGTCAGCCTCGATGGCTGGCGCCAGCGCCTGGCGCGCGGCGACGTGCTCGATGCCGACGGCCGGCCCCTGCCGGCCGATGCGCCGTGCCGGGCACACCAGACGCTCTGGTACTGGCGCCAGCTCGACGCGCCCGAGCCGCTCATCCCCTTCGAGCACGAACTGCTGCACCACGATGCCCGCCTGCTGGCCGTCGACAAGCCGCATTTCCTGCCGATGACCCCCAAGGGCCGCCATCTGCAGCAGACCCTGCTGGTGCGGCTCAAGCGCCAGCTCGGCCTGGAGACGCTGGTGCCCATCCACCGCCTCGACCGCGAGACCGCGGGCGTGGTGCTGTTCTCGGTCGACCCGGCCACCCGCCCGGCCTACCAGGCGCTGTTCCGCGAGCGCCAGGTGGTCAAGGTCTACGAGGCGATCGCGCCCTGGCGGGCCGACCTGCCGCTGCCGCTCGAGCGCAGCAGCCGCCTCGAGCAGCGCACCGACGCCTTCATGCAGATGCAGGAGCTGCCCGGCGAGCCCAACGCCCACACCCGCATCGAGCTGATCGAGCGCCTGGGCGGCGAGCCCGACCGGGCCCGGTACCGCCTGTGGCCGCACACCGGCCGCAAGCACCAGCTGCGGGCCCAGCTCAGTGCGCTGGGCCTGCCCATCGAGGGCGACCGCATCTACCCGCAGCTGCAGCCCGAGCCATCACCGTCGGCCGAGCCCGACTGGTCCGGACCGCTGCAGCTGCTGGCGCGTGCCATCGAGTTCACCGACCCGGTCAGCGGCGAGCGGCGGCGGTTCGAGAGCCGGCGCACGCTGTCCCCCTGAGCCGGGGCGGGTGCCAGAATGGGCTCGACCATGCGCCCCGATCCTGCTGCCCGAGCCGACTTCATCGTGCCCCCGCCCGCCGCGGCCTGGCGGCGCTGGCTGCCGGGCCTGGCGCGGCTGGTGGCCTGCCGGCTCGACGGCCTGCGCCATGACCTGGTGGCCGGCGTGGTCCTGACCGCCGTGCTGGTGCCGGTCGGCCTGGGTTATGCCCAGGCGTGCGGGCTGCCGGTGATCCACGGCCTGTATGCGTCGATCGCGGCGCTGGTCGCCTATGCCGCGTTCGGCCCGAGCCGCTACCTGATCCAGGGGCCGGACTCGTCGCTGACGGCGCTGATCGTCGCCAGCACCGTGCCGCTGGTGGCCGCCTCGGGGGTCCCGGCCGCGCCCCTGGCCGCGCTGCTGGCGCTGCTGGCCGGGGCGCTGTGCGCGCTGGCGGGGCGGCTGCGCCTGGGCCTGGTCACCGACCTGCTGTCGCGGCCGATCCGCCAGGGGTATCTGCACGGCATCGTGCTGACCGTGCTGGCGGGCCAGCTGCCGCGCCTGCTCGGGGTGCCGACCGACGGCAGCAGCCTGCTGTCCGCGCTGGCGCACCTGGCGAGCCAGCTGCTGCAGGGCCGGGTGCACGGGCCGACCCTCACGCTCGGCCTGGGCACGCTGGCGGTGATCCTGCTGCTGCGCCGCCGGTGGCCGGCGCTGCCGGGGGTGCTGATTGCCCTGGTCGCCGCCACGCTGCTGATCGAAGGCCTGGGCGGGCCGGGCGCGTCCGGCGTGGCCGTGGTCGGGGCGCTGCCGCAGGGGCTGCCGTCGCTGGCCTGGCCGCCGCTGACACCCGCCCTGCTGTCGCAGCTGCTGCCGGGGGCGGTGGCGATCGCGCTGGTGGCGTCGGCCGACACCAGCGTGCTGTCGCGCACCTATGCCGCGCGCACCGGCGATGCGGTCGACAGCAACCAGGAGCTGATCGCGCTCGGGGCGGCCAACCTCGCGGCCGGGCTGTTCCAGGGCTTTCCGGTCAGCGCCAGCGCCTCGCGCACGCCGGTGGCCGAGGCGGCCGGCGCCCGCTCGCCGCTGACCGGGCTGGTCGGTGCGGCCTGCATCGCCGGGCTGCTGCTGTGGGCGCCCGGGCTGATCGCGGCGCTGCCGCAGGCGGCGCTGGCCGCGGTGGTCATCGCCGCCTGCCTGTCGCTGGTCGACCTGCCCGGCTGGCAGCGGCTGCACCGGCAGCGCCGCAGCGAATGGGTGCAGGCGCTGGTGGCGCTGGGCGGGGTCGCGCTGTTCGGCGTGGTCAGCGGCATCTTCATGGCCGTCGGGCTGGCGCTGATGATGTTCGTCTGGCGCGCCTGGCGGCCGCACGACGCGGTGCTGGGCCGGGTCGACGGCCTGAAGGGCTACCACGACATCACCCGCCACCCCGAGGCCCGCCGCATCGACGGGCTGGTGCTGTTCCGCTGGGATGCGCCGCTGTTCTTCGCCAACGCGGAGGTGTTCCGCGAGCGGGTGCTGCAGGTGCTCGACCAGGCCCCGACCCCGCCCGCGTGGCTGGTGGTGCTGGCCGAGCCGGTCACCGACATCGACACCACCGCCGCCGAGATGCTGCTCGCGCTCGACGCGCGGCTGAAGGCCGCGGGCGTGCACCTGTGCTTCGCGGAGATGAAGGGCCCCGTCAAGGACCGGCTGCGCCACTACGGCCTGTACGGCCACTTCGAGCGGCAGGGCTTCTTCCCGACGGTGGGGCAGGCGGTCTCCAGCTACCTGAAGGCCACCGGCGTGCCGTGGCACGACTGGGACGAACACCCCGCCGGGCCGCCGCGCGGGGGCGCCGAACCCTGCCGCGACTGAGCCGGTGCCGCGCCGTCAGCCCAGCCCGCAGCCGGCAGGCAGCGCCCAGGTGCTGGCCGGCTTCGACTGGCGCACCGCCAGCGGCAGCGTGCCCAGCCCGACCCGGTCCGCCCCCACCTGCTGCTCCAGCGCCTCGATGCTGACGAGGTAGCTGTCCAGCGTGTTGAGCATCGGCCGGTTCGGGATGAACCAGGCGATCGCCCGGGTCGCCCCGCTCGTGTCGGTGGTGACGATCACCTTCCAGAACCAGTCCGGCGTGCGGATGCCGTGGCTGCTGACGAAATGGTCGTTGCTGATGTCGTCGTAGACCACGCCGCCGACCACCTGCACCGGCGCGAGGTCACGGTGGCACTCGGCCACGTTCTCCGCGTCCAGCCAGATGCCCTGGTTGAAGGTGGAGACCTGAGGCACGATGTTGCTCATGTGGTTGGCCCGCGCGATCAGCGCCGCGCTGGCGTCCATGTGGTTGGACGTCACCAGGTGGCCGCGGTCCCAGCCCGGCATCACGCTGGCGTAGCTCGAGGTGCTGGTCTGCTGCGCGCAGCCGGCGGGCAGGTCCGGGTCGAGCGTGAAGGCCGACGGCCGGGCGGCACTGCCGGTGTCCACGTCCAGCGTGTACTCGTAGCGCATCGCCGTGTGCGCGCTGCAGTCGTACTGCAGCGTGAAGCCGCCATGGTCCAGCGTGATCAGCGTGCTGCTGCTGGCGCCGGTTCCCGTTCCGGTGCTCGTGCCCGTGGTGCCCGTGGTGCCGGTGGGGGTCTCTGCGGTGCCGGTGTCCGATGAGCCGCCTCCGCAGGAGGTCAGCAGGATCAGCAGCGTGGCGCAGCAGGCGGCCGGTACGGAACGTTTCAAGACGATGTCTCCCCGATGGATGAGCGTGAATGCGGACGCGATTCAAGCACGCCCGACCGGGGCGGGGGCGGCACCACCGGCCGGGCCGCCGTGACGGGGATCACGGCGGGGACCGGCGGGCCGCGCGGGGCCTCAGGCGCGGGCGCGGCGCGTGCGGACGGCCCGGGCCAGGCCGTCGAGCACCGGCCGCGTCTGCGCCAGGCTGATGCAGGCGTCGGTCACCGACACGCCGTGGCGCAGCGGCTGGCCGGGCACGATGTCCTGGCGGCCTTCGTCGAGGTGGCTCTCGATCATCACGCCGGTGATGCGCTGCTCGCCCCCGGCGATCTGGCGGGCCAGGTCCTCGGCCACCTCGATCTGGCGGCGGTGCTGCTTGCTGCTGTTGGCATGCGACAGGTCGACCATCACCTGCTCGCGCAGGCCCGCGTTGCGCAGCATCGTGCAGGCGGCCTCGACGTCGGCGGCCCCGTAGTTGGGCTGCTTGCCCCCGCGCAGGATGACGTGGCAGTCGTCGTTGCCGCGGGTCTCGAAGATCGCGGCCTGGCCCATCTTGGTCATGCCCATGAAGGAGTGGCTGGCTTGCGCGGCCTGGATGGCGTCGCTGGCGACCTTGACGCCGCCGTCCGTGCCGTTCTTGAAGCCCACCGGGCAGGACAGGCCGGAGGCCAGCTGGCGGTGGCTCTGGCTCTCGGTGGTGCGCGCGCCGATCGCGCCCCAGCTGACCAGGTCGGCGATGAACTGCGGGCTGAGCAGGTCGAGGAACTCGGTGCCCACCGGCAGGCCCAGGCCGACCACGTCGAGCAGCAGCCGGCGCGCCAGCTCCAGGCCCTCGTTGATGGCGAAGCTGCCGTCGAGGTGCGGGTCGTTGATGTAGCCCTTCCAGCCCACCGTCGTGCGCGGCTTCTCGAAGTAGACCCGCATCACCACCAGCAGCTCGCCGGACAGGCGCAGGGCCTCGGCATGCAGCTGGCGCGCATAGTCCATCGCCTGGTCGTGGTCGTGGATGGAGCAGGGGCCGACGACGACGATCAGCCGGTCGTCCTGGCCGTGCAGCACGCGGGAGATCGCGGCCCGGCTGGATTCGACCAGCGCCTGCGCCTCGTTCGAGGCGGGCAGCCATTCCTGCAGCAGCGCGGGCGTGATCAGCGGACGCACCGCACGGATGCGGGTGTCGTCGATGCGGGTGGTGTCGTGGGTGCGGTGGTCTTGGGTCATGGTGGCGTGGCAAGTGCGGCTCGGGCGTGCAGATTAACGCGGTGGCGCGGCCGTCTCGCAGCGCGTCAGCGCCGCGCCTTCGCTGAGCACGTAGTCGCGGAACAGCGCGGTCACGCCGGCGGGCAGGGTGTCGCGGCGGTGCAGCACGCACCAGTCGATCGACTTGGGCATGTCCACCACGTCCAGCACCGTCAGCGCGCCGGTGCGCAGCTCGAGCTGGAAGGCGTGGGCCGACAGGAAGCTGATGCCCATGCCGGCCATCACCGCCTGCTTGACCGTCTCGTTGCCGTCGAGCTCGATGCTCACGTGCACCTGCAGCGCATGCGACTGCAGCAGGTGCTCGAGGAACTGGCGGGTGGCCGAGCCGGCTTCGCGAAAGATGAAGGGCTCGTCGCGCAGCGCCTCCCACGGGATCGCGCGCTGGCCGGCCAGCGGGTGGTCGGGCGGCGCGACGATGCAGTGTGGATGGCGGGCGAAGGACACCGCCTCGACCTCGGCGTCCGAGGGCGGATAACCGGCGATGGCCAGGTCGAGCTTGTGTTCGCCCAGCAGCGCCAGGACCTGCTCGCGGCGGTGCACGCTGAGCTTGAGCCGCACCTGCGGGTGGCGGCGCCGGAAGGCGGTCATCAGCAGCGGGGCGAAGTAGTGCGCGGTCGACACCACGCCCAGGTGCAGCTGGCCGCGGGTGCTGCCGTGCAGCGTGGACAGCGCGTCCTCGGCCGTGCGCACCTGCGCCAGGATGGCCCGCGCGTGGCGCAGCAGCTCCCGCCCGGCGTCGGTGAGCGCCAGCGAGCGGCCCTGGCGCTCGAACAGGCTCAGCCCCAGCTCCTGCTCGAGCTGCTGCATCTGCATCGACACGGCCGGGCGGCTCAGGTCGAGCTGCTCGGCGGTGCGGGTGTAGCTGCAGCAGGAGGCGGCTACCTCGAAGATCTGCAGCTGTCGGAGCGTGCCGGTGGTTCTGAACATGGGGTGATGGATGGGGATCGGACGGTGTCGGGAGGCTGACGGGCCGGGCGCCGGCTGTCATCCGGGCAGTCCCCGCCGGCCGGCCGGCGCCGGGGCCACGACCGTCGCCGCGCGGGCCCGTGCGACCTCGGGACTTTCCTGGGGGTGCTCACCGTCGGGTCGTGCCACGGGCTGACGTGCGGCGGGTCGCCGCCGGCCGGGCCCCGGGCGCGGCCGTCCGGCGGGCGCTCATGTGCAGCAATGGTAAGAGAAGCTGACGCAAGGTGTCAGAAAACGTCAATCGATCTGCCGGGGACGCTTGCCTACAGTGCGTCCCAAGCCCGGAGCCTGCTCTTCCTCCCCGAACCCCTTGCCGTCGAGTGCCATGACCCAGCCCACCACCGCCCCGTTTCCCGTCTGGAACGCCGCCCACGCGGCCACGCTGGACGATGCCCATCAGCTGCTCTACCGCTCGAACCTGCTCGGTTCGGACCTGCGCATCACCAACTACGGCGGGGGCAACACCTCGGCCAAGATCCGCCAGACCGATCCGCTGACGGGCGAGCCGGTCGAGGTGCTGTGGGTCAAGGGCTCGGGCGGTGACGTCGGCTCGATGAAGCTCGATGGTTTCTCCACCCTCTACATGGACAAGCTGCGCGCGCTGAAGGGCCTGTACCGCGGCCTGGCCCACGAGGACGAGATGGTCGGCTACCTGCCGCACTGCACCTTCAACCTCAACGCCCGCGCCGCCTCGATCGACACGCCGCTGCACTCCTCGCTGCCGTATGCGCATGTGGACCACATGCACCCGGACGCGGTGATCGCGATCGCGGCGATGGCCAACTCCGAGGCGCTGACGCGCCAGATCTTCGAGGGCACGGTCGGCTGGCTGCCCTGGATGCGCCCGGGCTACGAGCTGGGCCGGCGCCTGGCCGAGTACGACGCGGCCCACCCCGGCCTGCGTGGCATCGTGCTGGGCGGCCACGGCCTGTTCAGCTGGGGCGACACGTCCAGGAGCTGCTACGAGAACACGGTCGACCTGATCGAGCGCGCCCAGACCTGGCTGCACCAGGAGCGCCATGCCCGCCAGCTGCCGGTCTTCGGTGGCGTGGCCACGGCCTCGCTGACCGATGCCGAGCGTGACGCCACGCTGGCCCGCGTGCTGCCGGTGCTGCGCGGCCTGTCGGCCGAAGGAGCCCCCAAGCTGCTGCACCTCAACACCTCGGCCGAGGTGATGGCCTTCGTCAACTCGAAGGACCTGGAGCCGCTGGCCGCGCTGGGCACCAGCTGCCCCGACCACTTCCTGCGCACCAAGATCCGCCCGCTGATCGTGCCCGAATCGGTCTACACGCTGCAGGGCGCCGAGCTGAAGGCGCGCCTGAGCGAGCTGCTGGCCGGCTACCGCGCCGACTACGCCGCCTACTACGAGCGCTGTAAGCGAGCGAACAGCCCGGCGCTGCGCGACCCCAACCCGGTCGTGATCCTGCTGCCGCGCATCGGCATGGTCACCATCGCCAAGGACAAGGCCACCGCCCGCATCGCCGGCGAGTTCTACGTCAACGCGATCAACGTGATGCGCGAGGCCAATGCGGTGGACCGCTACGTCGGCCTGCCCGAGCAGGAAGCCTTCGACATCGAGTACTGGCTGCTCGAGGAAGCCAAGCTGCAGCGCATGCCCAAGCCCAGGCCCATGGTCGGCAAGGTGGCGCTGGTCACCGGCGGCGCCGGCGGCATCGGCCAGGCGATCGCCCGGCGCATCCTGGCCGACGGCGGCTGCGTCGTGCTGGCCGACATCGACCAGGAAGCGCTCGACAGCGTCGGCGCCGATCTGGCCAAGGCCCATGGCCGCGACCACGTGCGCGGCGTGCGCTGCGACGTGACGGACGAGGCCAGCGTGATCGCCGCCTTCGACCGCGCGGCCATCGAGTTCGGCGGCGTGGACATCCTGGTCAGCAACGCCGGCATCGCCTCGGCCGCGCCGATCGAGGAGACCTCGCTGGCGCTGTGGAACCGCAACCAGAGCATCCTGGCCACCGGCTACTTCCTGGTCGGCCGCGAGGCCTTCAAGCAGATGAAGGCCCAGGGCACCGGCGGCGCCATCGTCATGATCGCCAGCAAGAACGGCATGGTCGCCAGCAACCAGGCCACCGCCTACTGCGCCGCCAAGGCCGCCGAGATCCAGCTCAGCCGCAGCTTCGCGCTCGAAGGCGCGCCGCTGGGCATCCGCTCCAACGTGGTCAACCCCGACGCGGTGATCCGCGGCTCCAAGATCTGGACCGGCAAGTGGAGCGAGGAGCGCGCCGCCGCCAACAAGGTCGGCGAGGGCGACCTGGAGGCCTTCTACCGCGACCGCAGCATGCTCAAGCGCAGCGTGCTGCCCGAGGACATCGCCGAGGCGACCTACTTCTTCGCCGCCGAGCACCTGAGCGCCAAGAGCACGGGCAACATCCTCAACGTCGACGCCGGCAACCTCGCCGCCTTCACGCGGTGAACGGGCCCACGCCCGACCAAGGACTTCTCATGAGCACCAACCTCATCGACGCGGGCGCCATCGCCGCGCACAACGACACCCTGCTGAGCCAGGTCGGCAGCGACTACGCCCACCTGGGCGAGCAGCTCGGCCGCCGCGGCATCGACATCGAGCGCGTGCGGGCCCGGGTCGCGGCCTTCGGCGTGGCCATCCCCAGCTGGGGCGTGGGCACCGGCGGCACCCGCTTCGCCCGGTTCCCGGGCCAGGGCGAGCCCCGCCACGTGTTCGACAAGCTGCAGGACTGCGCCGTCATCCAGCAGCTCGCCCGCGCCACGCCCACCGTCTCGCTGCACATTCCCTGGGACCGCTGCACCGACTGGAGCGAGCTGCGCCAGACCGCCAGCAGCCACGGCCTGGCCTTCGACGCGATCAACTCCAACACCTTCTCCGACCAGAAGGACCAGGCGCACAGCTACAAGTTCGGCAGCCTCAGCCACACCGACGCGGCCACCCGGGCGCAGGCGGTGGCCCACAACATCGACTGCATCGAGATCGGCCGCGCGCTGGGCAGCAAGGCGCTGACGGTGTGGGTCGGCGACGGCAGCAACTTCCCCGGCCAGCAGCACTTCCGCCGCGCCTTCGACCGCTACCTCGACAGCGCGCAGCAGATCTACGCCGCGCTGCCCGGCGACTGGCGCATGATGCTGGAGCACAAGATCTGCGAACCGGCCTTCTACAGCACGGTGATCCAGGACTGGGGCTCGAGCTTCCTGGCGGCCCAGACCCTGGGACCGAAGGCGCAGTGCCTGGTCGACCTGGGCCACCACGCGCCCAACGTCAACATCGAGCTGATCGTCGCGCGCCTGATCGCCGCGGGCAAGCTGGCGGGTTTCCACTTCAACGACAGCAAGTACGGCGACGACGACCTCGACGCCGGCAGCGTCTCGCCCTATCGCCTGTTCCTGGTGTTCAACGAGCTGGTGGCGGCCGCCCACGAGGGCGTGGCCTTCGATCCGGCCTACATGCTCGACCAGAGCCACAACGTGACCGACCCGATCGAGAGCCTGATGACCAGCGCGGTGCAGGTGCAGCGCAGCTTCGCCCAGGCCCTGCTGGTGGACCGCGCCGCGCTCGATGCGGCCCAGGACGCCAACGACGCGATGACCGCCACCCACCTGCTCAAGGCGGCCTTCCAGACCGATGTCACGCCGCTGCTGCAGCGGGTGCGCCTGGAGGCAGGCGGAGCGATCGATCCGGTCGCCGCCTACCGCGCCAGCGGCTACCGCCAGCGGGTGGCCGTGCAGCGCCCCGCCGTGGCCGGCGGCAGCGGCGGCATCGTCTGAACCTCGCCACCCTGGCGATCCCGCATCCTGCGTGCCGGCCCGCCCGGGCCGGCACCGGAGCCCGAGCCCGCGTGGCCTGACGCCGCGCGAGGCCCACCCTGCAACGAGAAGAGGAGACAACACCATGAACAAGCGCCTGTCCATCCTGACCGCCGCCGTGCTCAGCCTGGCGGCTGCCCAGCCGGTCCTGGCCGCCGACAAGATCGCCCTGGTCGTCAAGAGCCTGGGCATCGGCTTCTTCGACGCCGCCCACCAGGGCGCGCAGGAGGCGGCCAAGGAGCTCAAGGACGTCGAGATCATCTACACCGGCCCGGCCAAGGCCACCGCCGAGGGCCAGATCGAGATCATCAACTCGCTGATCGCGCAGAACGTCAAGGCCATCGTGATCTCGGCCAACGATCCGGATGCGCTGGTGCCGGTGACCAAGAAGGCGATGGCCCGCGGCATCAAGATCATCTCCTTCGACTCGGGCATCCGCAAGGATGGCCGCCTGATGCACCTGGCGCCGTCGTCGAACGTGCTGATCGGCGAGAAGCTGGTGAAGATGGCCGAGCAGGCCGGTGGCCGCAACGCCGAGATCGCCGTGCTGTCGGCGACCGCCCAGGCGACCAACCAGAACACCTGGATCGGCGAGATGAAGAAGGTGCTGGCGCAGCCGGCCTACTCGGGCATGAAGCTGGTCAGCGTGGTCTATGGTGACGACCAGACCGACAAGAGCTACCGCGAGGCCCAGGGTCTGTTCAAGAGCCACCCCAACCTGAAGGTGGTGGTCGCACCGACCACCGTGGGCGTGGCGGCCGCGGGCAAGGCGGTGCAGGACGAGAAGAAGATCGGCCAGGTCTTCGTGACCGGCCTGGGCCTGCCCTCGGAGATGGCCGGCCACGTCAAGAGCGGCGCGGTCAAGTCCTTCGCGATCTGGAACCCGATCGACCTGGGCTACTCGTCCATCCAGGCCGCCTACGCCTTCGTCAAGGGCACGGCCAAGGGCACGCCGGGCGAGAAGATCTCGCTGGGCCGGGTCGGCACGGTGACGCTGGACAAGGACGGTGAAGCGGCGATGGCCGAGCCGTTCACCTACGACGCCAGCAACGTCGAGAAGTTCGCCAAGTTCTTCTGATCGGCTGTCGATCCTGCCGGACCCGGCGGGCGCCCGACGGCGCCGCGGCCGGGGTCCGGTCTCCTGTTTCCTGGGTGCTACCGAGATGAACATGAACGACGCGGGCCTGCCGTCCACCCCGCCGGTGCTGCAGCTGCGTGGCCTGCACAAGCGCTTCGGCGCCACGCATGCGCTGCGCGGGGTCGACCTCGACCTGGTGCCGGGCCAGGTGCTGGCCCTGATCGGCGAGAACGGCGCGGGCAAGTCCACGCTGGTCAAGACGCTGACCGGCATCCACCAGCCCGACGAGGGCGAGATCCTGGTCGACGGCCGGCCGCTGCGGCTGGACCGGGTCGATGCGGCGCGCGAGGCGGGCATCGTCGCCGTGCATCAGGAGACCGTGATGTTCGAGGCGCTGAGCGCGGCCGAGAACATCTTCGTCGGCCGCCAGCCCCTGCGCAGCGGCCTGCCGGGCCGGCTGGGCATGATCGACTGGCCGCGGATGAACCAGGAGGCGCAGCGCGTGCTCGACCAGGTCGGCGCCGGCTTTTCGGCGACCACCCCGGTGCGCCAGCTCAGCTTGGCGCAGCGCCACCTGATCGAGATCGCGCGCGCGCTGTCGCAGCAGGCCCGGGTGGTGATCCTCGACGAGCCCACCGCGGCCTTGTCCCAGCAGGAGATCCGTGATTTCTACGGCCTGGTGCGCGGGCTGCGCGACCAGGGCCTGGCGGTGCTGTTCATCACGCACAAGTTCGACGAGATCTTCGCGGTCTGCGACCGCTACGTGGTGCTGCGCGACGGCGCCTCGGTCGGTGGCGGGGTGATCGCCCAGGCCAGCGAGCCGGCGCTGGTCGCGCTGATGGCCGGGCGCACCATCGAGCAGATCTACCCGCCGGTGCCCGGCGCATCCGGCGAGGTGCTGCTGCAGGTCCAGCACCTGAGCCACCCGACCGAGTTCCGCGACCTGAGCTTCGAGCTGCGGCGCGGCGAGATCCTGGGCTTCTACGGCCTGGTCGGCGCCGGCCGCAGCGAGGCCATGCTGGCGCTGATGGGGCTGAACCCGGCAGCCACCGGCGAGGTCCGCCTCGACGGGCAGCGGCTGGACATCCGCCGCCCGGGCGACGCGATCGCCGCGGGCATCGCCTTCGTGCCCGAGGAGCGCCAGCGCCAGGGCGGCATCCTGGGCTTCTCGGTGCGCCACAACATGAGCCTGGCCGGCCTGGCGCGCTGCGCCCGCGGGCCGTGGCTGTCGCCGCAGCGTGAATCGGTGCTGGCCGCGGGCATGATCGAGCGGCTGCGCATCAAGACCGCCAGCCAGGACACGCCGCTGTCGGGCCTGTCGGGCGGCAACCAGCAGAAGGTGATCATCGCCAAGTGGCTGGGGCTGAACCCGCGCATCGTCATCCTCGACGAGCCGACCAAGGGCATCGACGTCGGTGCCAAGCAGGCGGTCTACCACCTGATCGCCGAGATGGTCGAGCAGGGCCTGTCGGTCATCCTGGTCTCGTCCGAGCTGCCCGAGGTGATGAACCTGGCGCACCGCATCGTCGTGATGCGCCGCGGCGTGGCCGTGGCCGAGTTCGACCGGGCCCAGGCCCAGGCCGAGGCCATCGTCGCGGCGGCCTCCGGCGCGCAGCTGTCGCCGCCGGCCGGGCCGGCCGCCTTCCGTCCTTCCGTCCAGGAGCTTGTGGCATGAGCGCCGTTTCCTTTCCCGCCGCCGCGCCCTGGCGCGAGCGGCTCCTGCAGCGTGAATCGCTGCTGCTGCTGATCATCGTGGCCATCGTGCTGATGGTCGGTGCCCGCGCGCCGGTGTTCCTGACCTGGCGCACGGCCCTCGACGTGGCCAACGACTCGGCCATCCTCGCCATCCTGGTGATGGGCCAGATGCTGGTGCTGCTGACCCGCGGGGTCGACCTGTCGGTGGCCTCGAACCTGGCGCTGACCGGCATGCTGTGCGCGCTGGCCGGTCGCCACTGGCCGGCGCTGGGCGCGCCCGCGCTGATCGCCCTGGCGATGGCCATCGGCGCGGCGCTGGGCGCGCTCAACGGCTGGCTGGTGACCCGTTTCCTGCTGCCCTCCATCGTCGTGACGCTGGGCACGATGTCGGTCTACCGCGGCGCGATCTTCGTGGTCAGCGGCGGGGCCTGGGTCTCGGACCACCAGATCCACCCGGCCATCAAGGCCTTGCCGCGCGAGACCTGGCTGGGCCTGCCGGCGCTGCCCTGGCTGGCGGCGGCGGTGGTGCTGCTGGTGTGGTGGCTGCTGACCTGGCGGCGCGAGGGGCGTGACCTCTACGCCTTCGGCGGCCATCCGAGCGCGGCCGTGGTCGCGGGCATCCCCGGGCCGCGCCGGCTGATGCTGGCCTACACCCTGTCGGGCGTCTGCGCCGGGCTGGCCGGCCTGCTGTGGGTGGGCCGCTACGCGATCGCCTTCACCGAGCTGGCCGCGGGTTTCGAGCTGACCGTGATCGCCGCCTGCGTGATCGGCGGGGTCAGCATCGGCGGGGGCGTGGGCAGTGTCGCGGGCGCGGTGCTGGGCGTGCTGTTCATCGGCGTGATCAACGGCGCGCTGCCGGTCATCCAGGTCTCGCCCTTCTGGCAGCAGGCCATCGCCGGGGCGGTGATCCTGATCTCGGTGGTGCTGAACTCGCGGGCCGGGCGCCAGGCCGGACGCCAGATCCTCGAGGTCGGCGGGCCCGCCGCGCCGACCCCTTCCATCCATTCCCGTCCGGCAGGGCAAGGAGCCGCCGCATGAAAGTCCATGACACCTGGGAGCGGGTCCTGCTGGTCCTGCTGCTGCTGGTCTACCTGGGCTTCGGCCTGGGCGTGGAGGGCTTCCTGAGCCCCTACGCGCTGGCCGACAGCACCTACAACTTCTCCGAGAAGGCGCTGATCGCGCTGGCCATGGCGCTGCTGGTGATCGCCGGCGAGATCGACCTGTCGATCGCCGCGACGATGGCGCTGTGCTCGCTGGCGATGGGCGTGGCGATGAAGCTGGGCGCGAGCCTGCCGGTGATGGTGGCGGTCGCGCTGCTGACCGGGGCGCTGTGCGGTGCGCTCAACGGCTGGCTGGTGACCCGCTGGGCGCTGCCGTCCATCGTCGTCACCATCGGCACGCTGTCGCTGTACCGCGGCATCGCGCTGGTGGCATTGGGCGACCAGGCGATCACCGGTTACCCCGAGGCGCTCAGCGTGCTGGGCAACGGCACGCTGGGCGACCTGATCGGCCTGCCGGGGCTGATCGTGCCCATCGAGTTCGTGATCATGCTGGTGGCCGCGGCGGTCATCGGCCTGGGCCTGCACGCCACGGTGCACGGCCGGCGCCTCTACGCGATCGGCGCCAACCCGGTGGCCTCGCGCTTCTCGGGCATCGAGGTCGACCGCTACCGCCTCGGGCTGTTCGTGCTGGCCGGCGTGATGGCCGCGCTGGCGGCCATCCTGCTGACCGGGCGCATCGGCAGCACCCGGCCCAACCTCGCGCTGGGCTGGGAGCTGGAGGCGGTGACCATCGTCATCCTCGGCGGCGTGGCCATCGAGGGCGGGCGCGGCAGCATCACCGGCACGGTGCTGGCCGCCGTGCTGCTGGGCAGCTTCACCTTCGGGCTGGGCATGCTCAACGTCTCCGGCATCGTGATGTCGATGATCGTCGGCCTGCTGCTGGTGCTGGCGATGGTGCTGCCCCGCCTGCGCCTGAGGCTGCGCCGGCCCCGCCTGGCCTGAACCCGGAGTCCGCCGCCATGACACGTTCCTTTTCCCCGTCGCCGTCCCCGGGCCGGCCGGCCGAGCAGATCGCCTTCTGCATGTTCCTGCGCCCGGGCCTGGCCCAGGAATACCGCCGCCGCCACGACCTGATCTGGCCCGAGCTGGTCCGCCTGCTCGGCGACAGCGGCGTGCGCGACTACAGCATCCACCTCGACGAGAGCACCCACATGCTGTTCGCGGTGCTGCGCCGCACGCCCGACCACCGCATGGACCGGCTGCCCGAGCACCCGGTGATGCAGCGCTGGTGGGCCCACATGGCCGACCTGATGCTCACCAACGAGGACCGTTCGCCCGTGGTGCGTGCGCTCGTGCCGATGTTCCACCTCGACTGACGGCCCCGACCGCTGCGACATGTCCCTGCCTGTCCACCATTGCGCCGTCCTCGATGTCGGCAAGACCCGCGTCAAGCTGCTGGTGATGAACGGCGCCGGCGAGGTGCTGCACCAGTGCGATCGCCCCAACGCGCCCGTGCCGTCGTCGCTGGGCTATCCCGCGCTGGACGTCGCGGGCATCGAGGCCTGGCTGCTCGAGCGGCTGGCGGGCCTGGGCGCGCTGCGCTCGCGCATCCGCCACCTGATCGTGTCGACCCACGGCGCGGCCTTTGCCGCGCTGCAGGACGACACGCTGCTGCTGCCCGTGCCCGACTACGAGAGCGAGGTCTACGAGTGCACGCCGCTGGCGCCCTGGGCCGACGAGATCGATCCCTTCGAGCAGACCTGCTCGCCGCTGCTGCCGGCCGGGCTGAACGCCGCCCGCCAGTGGCACTGGCTCGAGCAGGCGCACCCGGCGCTGTGGCAGCGGGTCGACACGCTGCTGCCTTATCCGCAGTACTGGGCCTGGCGCCTGACGGGCGAGCGCTGCGCCGAGCTGTCCTCGCTGGGCTGCCACACCCAGCTGTGGCAGCCCGGGGCGGCGACCTGGTCGGCGCTGGCGCAGCGGCGCGGCTGGGCGCGGCGCATGCCGCCGCTGCGGCGGGCCTGGGACGTGCTGGCGCCGCTGCGCAGCGACCTGGCGAGCCGGCTGGGCCTGCCTAGCGACTGCGCGGTGCACGTCGGCGTGCACGACAGCAACGCCTGCCTGGCGGCCTACCTGCGCTCGATGCCCCGCATGACGCTGGTCTCCACCGGCACCTGGATCGTCATCATGGCCCCCGGCGGCAGCACCGCCTCGCTCGATGCCGGGCGCGACATGCTGGCCAACGTCTCGGTGCGCGGCGAGACCGTGCCCACCGCGCGCTTCATGGGCGGGCGCGAGCTCAAGCTGCTGCTGGCCGGCGCCGATCCGGCCGCCGCCGACGAGGACACGCTGGCGGCGCTGCTGCGCCGCGACGTGATGGCGCTGCCGGCCTTCGTGCACCAGGGCGGTCCGTTCGGCGAGCGGCCCGGCGAGGTGCGCGAGGCGGGTCGCCGCATCGACGCCGTGAGCACCCTCGACGCGGCCGAGCGTGCCACGCTGGGCGCGCTCTACTGCGCGCAGGTCACGGCCTGGCTGATCGAGCACCTGCGCGCGCCCGCGCCGGTGGTGGTCGACGGCCCGTTCGCCGGCAACCCGGTCTATGTGCGTGCGCTGGCGGCGCTGCTCGATGGCGCCGAGCTCAGCGTCAGCGCCGATCCGCTCGAGGGCACGGCGCGTGGCAGCTGGCTGCTGTCGCGCTGGACGGCGCTGCAGGCGCCCGCGCCGCGCCTGCAGCCGGTCGCCCCCAGTGCCGCGGGGGCGGCGCTGCGGGCCTATCACGCCCGCTGGCTGACCCTGCTGCCCGACGAGGCCCTGAGCGTGGCCGCGGCGTGAGCCGGCGGCTTCAGCGGGTCAGGCGGCAGGCGTCGCCGCTGGCTTCGCGGCGCACCTCGATGGCCGCCAGCGTCGTGCCGTAGATCGCCTCGAAGGCACGCCAGAGGTAGGTGCAGAGGTTCTCCAGCGTGGCCGGACCGATGCCGTCGACCTCGTCGAGGAAACGGTGGTCCAGGCGTTCGCGCACGGTCTCGATCTCGCGGCGCAGGTGACCGAGGTCGACCACCATGCCCGACTCGGGGTCAGGCGTGGCCGACAGCGTGACCTCGGCCAGGTAGGTGTGGCCGTGGATGCGCCGGCTCGGCTCGGCGTCGACCTGGCGGCGCAGCGTGTGGGCGGCTTCGAAGAAGAAACGTTGGCTCAGGGCGTACTTCATGGTCGTTCTCCGGCGGGGCTCAGCGGATGCCCATCACCTTGTGGGTCTGCACGCTCAGGCGCCAGCGTGGATCACGCAGGCACAGCTCGATCGCCAGGCGCTGGTGCTCGCGGGCGAGCAGGTCGTCCATCGGCTGCAGGAAATGGTGCTCGAAGGGCAGGGCGGCGAGCGCCTCGAGGTCCTGCCCGGCCTGCGGCACGACCACCTTCAGCTCGTGGCCGCTGGTCTGCACGAGCGTGCTGCCGGCCTTGGGGCTGACGCAGATCCAGTCCAGCCCGGGTGGCGCGGCGATCGTGCCGTTGGTCTCGACCGCCAGCGTGAAGCCGCGCGCGTGCAGCGCGTCGATCAGCGCGCCGTCGACCTGCAGCAGCGGCTCGCCGCCGGTCAGCACGACCAGTCCGGGCCGCGTGCCCGCCGGCCACTGCGAGGCCACGGCATCGGCCAGCGTGTCGGCTCGTTCGTACTTGCCGCCCAGCGTGCCGTCGGTGCCGACGAAGTCGGTGTCGCAGAAGCGGCAGACCGCGCCGGCGCGGTCGGCTTCGCGGCCGCTCCAGAGGTTGCAGCCGGCAAAGCGGCAGAACACCGCCGGCCGGCCGGCCGGCGTTGGCGCCTTCGCCTTGCAGGGTGTAGAAGATTTCCTTGATGGCGTAGGTCATCGCGGGCACGTGTGGCGGAAAACCCGCCAGTATGACGGCGAAATGGTCGATCGTGCCGGATCAGACCCTTCTGGCCCCGAGGGCGAGCAGTCCGGCCGCCACGACGATGAGCGCCATCGCGACCGTCAGCGAGGTGGCGTGGGCGATGCCGCCGATCAGCGGCGGGCCGACCAGGAAGCCCGAATAGCCGATCGACGAGACCGAGGCGATCGCCGCGGCGCGGCTGGTGCCGGGCACGCGGGTGGCGGCGTTGTAGAGGATGGGCACGACCAGCGCCAGGCCGGCGCCGACGCAGACGTAGCCGGGCAGCGCCAGCTCAGGCTGGCCGCTCAGCAGCACCACCGCCATCGCCACGCCGGCCAGCAGCGCGCCGCGGCGCAGCAGCAGTCGCTCGGCAAAACGTGCCCGCAGCGCGTCCCCGCCGAAGCGGGCCGCGGCCATCGCCGCCGAGAAGGCCGCGTAACCCAGCGCGGCCCGGTCCTGCGGCATGCCGACCTCCTGCTTCAGGTAGAGCACGCTCCAGTCGTACATCACCCCTTCGGCCGTCATGCCGGCGAAGATCAGCAGGCCGATGACCAGCAGCGGACCTCGGGGCCAGGCGAAGTGGGCCTGATCCTGCCCGCCTTCCTCGTGGTGGGCGTGCGCGGGCAGCATGCCGCGCGAGGCGAGCAGGCTCACCACCGCCATCAGCAGCGGGATCAGCAGCAGCTGCTGCGGCGCAGTCACGCCGGCGCGCAGCAGCGCGGCGCCGAGCGCCGCGCCGGCCATGCCGCCGAGGCTGAACATGCCGTGCAGCTGGCCCATCACGGCCCGTCCGCCCAGGCTCTCCAGGGCCGTGCCTTCGGCGTTGATCGCGACGTCGAACTGGCTCATCGCCGCGCCGAACACCACCATCGCCGGCAGCAGCAGCGCCATGCCGGGCCACTGCAGCACCAGCGCGAGCATGCCGCACAGGATCAGCATCGCCAGCGCCGTCGTGCGCTGCACGCCCAGCCGCGCGATCACCCGGCCGGCGAACAGCAGCGACAGCAGCGCGCCCACGGCCGCGGCCAGCAGCACCACCGCCAGCGTGCCTTCACCCAGGCCGTACTGCGCCTTCACCGACGGGATGTGCACCCCCCAGGCGCCGCCGATGATGCCCAGCGCGCCGAACTGCACCCGGGTGGCGCGGCGGGCGCGTGACAGCGTGCCGTCCGGCAGCGGCAAGGTCGCGGGGGCGGTGGCAGGCAGGGGGGGGGTGGCGGCGTGGGCGCTCATGGGCGGGTGTGGTGCGGGGGCGTGGGTCGGGACATGACAGAAATCCGGCCGCCGACCAGAATGGCGGGCCGACCGGTGATCGGGCCTTGCAGCTTAAGGGGCCGTGGCCTGCGGAGACAACGATGAACGCTGCGACGAAACCCCGATCGATGCAAAAAAACCAGGATCCTTGTGCCAGCGCCCGACGGGTGCCGGCCGCCCATCAGGGCGGTCCGGACCAGGCCCGTGCGCTGCGCGAGGGCCTGGCCGCCTTTGCGCTCGCCGCCGCCCGTGGCGAGCTGGATCTGCTGCTGCCCAGCCCGGCCGGGGCGCTGGTGGCCGGCGGGCGCGGGCATTTCCACCTCGGGGCCGAGCTGTTCCTGCAGCTGGCGGGGCGCACCGACTTCGAGTTCCCCAACGCCCGCCTGGCCCTCGCGGCCGGCCAGGCCATGGTCGTGCCGGCCCAGGTGCTGCACGACGAGCGGGTGCAGGGCGAGGGCCCGGCGCCGGAGCAGGCCTTCCGCAACATCGTCGTCTACGCCGATGCGGTGGCCGTGTCCTGCCACCTCGCGCACGAGGCCTGGCCCGGGCTGCCCGACATCCTGCACCTGGAGGCCCGCCACCATGCGCAGTCCGCGCCGATCCAGTCGTGGCTGGCCGAAGCGGCCCGGCTGGGCGGCCCGACCGCCGGCGCGACGCGCAGCGGCTGGCCGATGGTGCAGGCCCGCGCGCTGGTCGGGGCGGCCATCGCCGGGGTGCTGCGGGTGCTGGACGAGCCCGATCCGGCCGATCCGGCCCGCACGGCCGAGCCCGCGCTGCTGTCGCGGGTGCGCATGCTGATCCAGAACCAGCTCGGCGAGCACACGCTCAGCGTGCGCCAGCTGGCCGGGCAGTGCGGCTGCACCGCCGATCACCTGTCCCACCTGGTGCGCCGCCACACCGGCGAGCACCTGGCCGCGCTGATCAGCCGCCTGCGCATGGAGCGGGCCGCCCGGCTGCTGGCCGACAGCACGCTGTCGGGCAAGGAGATCGCATGGGCCTGCGGCTTCGCCGGCCCCAGCTATTTCATCCGCACCTTCCGCAGCCACTTCGGCATGACGCCGCAGGCCTGGCGCGCCGCAGCCGGGACGGATTCCGCCTCGCATGGCCTGTTGTCCTACACGACGCAGCGTCCGATGCCGACTCCCCGCACCGCCCCCTGATGCCTAGACTGGAACGCTGACGAAGAGCCCTTTGACGACAGCGACGAGGAGAAGCCCGTGTCCATCCTGCATCCGACCAGCCGTTCGAAGGGCGGCCTGCTCGCCTGGTTCCAGCGTCGCGGGGGCGACGAGGTGGATCCGGTGCTGGGCTACGAAGCGGCCCTGCCCTTCCTGCCGGGCTGCACGGCGGCCCTGCCGGCCCGTGACGAGGACCGGGCGCCCGACACGCCGGCCGATGCCGTCCTGCGGGATCCGCGCACGCCGTAGGACAGGTCCTACCGCCGATGCAGTCGGCGCCTGATGCCGGGCGGCCGGCCGTTGCGATCAGAATCGGGTCTCGTGCATCGACTTCCTGCGCCGGCGGGGTCGGGCGTCCAACCGGTCTGCATCGTGACTCTGACTTCGCCTGAACCTGCTTGCCCGCCTGCGGCCCTGACCTGTTTCCTCGTCGAGGACAGCCCGGTCATCCGGCAGAACCTGATCGCCACGCTCGAGGAGATGCTGGCGATGCAGGTCGTCGGTTTTGCCGAGGACGAAGGCGCGGCGCTGCAGTGGCTGCGCACCCCCGGGCTGCGCTGCGACCTGCTCATCATCGACATCTTCCTGAAGACCGGCACCGGCCTGGAGGTGCTGCGCCAGGCGCGTTCGCTGCAGCCCGGGGCGCAGCTGGTCGTGCTGAGCAACTACGCCACCGCCGACATGCGCCGGCGCTGCCTGCAGCTCGGTGCGGACCGGGTCTTCGACAAGTCGGCCGAGCTGGAGGAGCTGCTGGCCTACTGCGCCGAGCTGCCCGGCCCGGCCTGCCACTGAGCCGGGAAGCCGTGATGCGCGCCCGGGTGGCCGGACTGAGCGATCGCGTGCAGCGCAGCGCCTACGCCTTCCCGCTGGCGGCGCTGGCGGCGGCGCTGATGCTGATCATCAGCGAGCTGGCCTACCACGGCGCCGAGTCCCAGCTGCGCACGCTGATGGCGATGGGCCGCGCCCGGATCGAGCTGCTCAGCGTCGCGCGCCGCATCACCGACGCCGAGTCGGCCCAGCGGGGTTACATGCTGACCTCCCGGGCGGACTACCTGACCCCTTACCGTTCGGCCCGGCAGTCCGCCCTCGACGGGCTGGTCACGCTGCAGCAGGCCTACCAGCGCCTGGGCAGCTTCGAGGCCGAGGCGCGCCGCCAGCAGCTCGCCCAGGCGGTCGACACCAAGCTCAGCGAACTCGACGAGGTGCTGCTGCTGTTCGACTCCGGACGCAAGGACGCGGCGGCCGAGCTGATGCTCACCGGCATCGGGCGCGACCAGATGGAGCTGATCCGCCACCATGTCGACGCGCTGCTGGCCGAGGAGAACCGCCGCATCGGCGCGGGGGTGCGCGACGTCTTCGACACGCTCCTGCTCAACCGCATCGGCGTGGCGGCGATGACCGTCATCAGCCTGCTGGCGCTGGCGATGTTCCTGCGCCAGAGCCGGCTGCTCGACCTCCAGCGTGCCGGGCAGCAGGCGCAGATCCTGGCCGAGCGTGACCGGCTGGAAGCCGAGGTCCTGCGGCGGACCACCGAACTGACCGAACTCGCCCGCCACCTGCAGACCGCCCGCGAGGACGAGCGCGCCCGCCTGGCCCGCGACCTGCACGACGAGCTCGGCGCGCTGCTGACGGCGGCCAAGCTCGACGTCGCCCGCATCCGCCCCAAGCTGCAGCAGAGCGCGCCCGACCTGATGCCCCGCCTCACCCACCTGACCGAGGCGCTCAACAGCGGCATCGCGCTCAAGCGCCGCATCATCGAGGACCTGCGGCCGTCGACGCTGGACAACCTGGGCCTGGTGCCGGCGCTGGAGATCCTCTGCGGCGAGGTCGGCGAGCGCCTGGGGGTGCCGGTGCAGGTGCGGCTGGAGCCGGTGTCGCTGACGCCCAGCGCCCAGCTCACGCTGTTCCGCCTGGTGCAGGAGGCGCTCAACAACATCGCCAAGTACGCCCGCGCCACCACGGTCGGGGTCACGCTGGCCGAGGAGGGCGGCCAGGCCCGCATCCAGGTGCGCGACGACGGCGTCGGCTTCGATCCCGGGCAGGTCGAGCGCGCCACCCACGGCCTGCTGGGCATGCGCTACCGCGTCGAGGCCGAACGGGGGCAGCTGAGGGTGCATTCGGCGCCGGGCCAGGGCACGACGGTGAGTGCCTGCCTGCCGCTGAAACCTGCCGCGTCGCCGGGACAGTCGTCACAATGAGGTGATCTCGAGCCGCGCCGTCGGGTCCGGAGAGCCCTCATGCCCTACCTGCTTCTGATCATCGAATCCACCGGCCCGCGCCGGATCCGCCCCCGGGACGCCACGCAGGCGCGCCAGGCGCGCATGCAGCAGTTCAGCGCCGACCTGCAGGCGCGTGGCGTGCTGATCGCCGGCCACTCGCTGGCGTCGACCGCCCAGGCGGTGCGGCTGCGGGTGCACGACGGTCGCTGCACCCTGACGGACGGCCCGTTCGCCGAGGTCAAGGAGACACCGGGCGGATTTTTCCTGCTCGACGTGCCGACCCGCCAGGAGGCCCTGGCGATCGCGGCCACCTGTCCGGCGGCCGAGTGGTGCACGATCGAGGTCCGGCGGATGGGATCGCCCCACGAGTTCGTGGACTGATCCCCACGTTGACCGCATTTCCCCCTGAGATGCGATACGCGTCACCGTTCACAATGCAGCATTGTCCGAGCAGAGGGAAGGCAAGAGGCGAAATGCCGATGAACACCAACGCGACGATCCTGGTCGTCGACGACTCACCCGAAAGCCTGGCGGTGCTGGCGGAGCTGCTGCAGCCGTCCTACCTGGTGCGTGCCGCCAATTCGGGCGACAAGGCCTTGCGCATCGCGAACACCTCGCCACGACCCGACCTGATCCTGCTCGACGTGATGATGCCCGACATGGACGGTTATGGCGTGCTGTCGCGCCTGCAGGCCGATCCGGCGACGGCCGACATCCCCGTCATCTTCATCACCGCCATGGGCAGCGTGGCCGACGAGCTGCACGGCCTGGAGGTCGGTGCGGCCGACTACATCACCAAGCCCATCGTGCCGCCGGTCGTGCTGGCACGCGTCGGTACCCACCTGGAGCTCAAGCGGGCCCGCGATCGCCTGAAGGACCAGAACGCCTGGCTGGAGGCCGAGGTCGGTCGCCGCATGGCGGAAAACGACCTGATCCAGCAGGTCAGCATCCGCGCGCTGGCCCATCTGGCCGAGATCCGCGACCCCGAGACCGGCAACCACATCCTGCGCACCCAGGGTTATGTGCAGACGCTGGCGCTGGGCCTGCAGCACCATCCGGCCTACCGGGACGAGCTCAGCGACCACTACATCGAGCTGCTGACGCGCTCGGCGCCGCTGCACGACATCGGCAAGGTGGGCATCCCCGACGCCATCCTGCTCAAGCCGGGGCCGCTGACGACCGCCGAGTGGGCGGTCATGAAGACCCACTCCCGCCTCGGGGCCGCGGCCATCGAGCTGGCCGAGCGCGACATCGCCACGCCGGTCGAGTTCCTCAAGCTCGCCAAGGAGATCGCCTGGTGGCACCATGAAAAATGGGATGGCACCGGTTACCCGGACGGGCTGGCCGGCGAGGCCATTCCGGTCTCCGCGCGCCTGATGGCCGTCGCCGACGTGTTCGACGCCCTGATCTCGGTGCGGGTCTACAAGCCCGCGCTGTCGGCCGAGCAGGCCCGTGACATCGTGCTGTCCGGGCGCGGCGCCCACTTCGATCCGGCGATCGTCGATGTCTTCGAGCAGAAGTTCGACACCTTCGTCGCGATCGCCAACCGTTTCCGGGACGCGGCGTGACCTCCCCGGCCGGCCTGGATCGGGCCCACCCGTTCACCCGGACGGGGGTGCTGAGACTGGTGCTGGCCTATGCCACGCTCGCGGGCCTGTGGATCCTGCTGTCCGACCGGGTGCTCGATGGCCTGGTGAGCGACCCCGAGCTGCGCGCCTGGTTCAGCCTGTTCAAGGGCTGGGCCTTCGTCGCCCTGACCTCGCTGCTGCTCTACGGGCTGCTGCACCGCCTGGCGGTCGGATCGGAGCAGTACCAGACCGAGCGCCTGCGGGCGCTGATGCTGCTCACCGCCGTGGTCGAAAGCTCGACCGACGCGATCTTCGCCAAGGACATGGACGGGCGCTACCTGCTGTTCAACCGTGCCGCGGGCGAGTTCGTCGGCCAGCGGCCGCAGGACGTGCTCGGCCGCGATGACCGGGCGCTGTTCCCGGCCGATCAGGCCCGCCTGCTGATGCAGGCCGGCCGCCAGGTGCTGGCCGACGGACAGGTGCGCACGGTCGAGGAGGTGCTCGACACGCCGGGCGGACGGCGGGTGTTCCTCGCCACCAAGGGGCCGCTGCGCGACGAGGCGGGCCAGGTCGTCGGGCTGTTCGGCATCTCGCGCGACATCACCGAGCGCCAGCAGGCCGAGCAGTCGCTGCGCGACCGCGAGCGCAAGCTCGACGCGATCGTCGGCAACTCCCCGTCCGTGCTGTCGCTCAAGGACGGCCAGGGCCGCTACCTGCTGGCCAACCCCAACCTGCAGCGCATCCATCACCTGGCCGAGGGCCAGATCGTCGGCCGCACCGACTTCGACCTCTACCCGGCCGAGGTGGCGCAGGTGTTCCAGGCCAACGACGAGCAGGTCTTCCTGAGCCGGACCCGGCGCACGGTCGAGGAGATCGTGCCGGTGGACGGCCAGCCGAGGCTGCACCTGTCGCACATCTTTCCCATCCTGGCCCAGGACGGAACCGTCCAGTGCGTCTGCCGCATCTCGTTCGACATCACCGAGCGCCAGCGGGTCGAGGTGGCGCTGAAGGCCCGCAACGCCGAGCTGGAGCGTTTCAACCGCGCGATGGTCGACCGCGAGCTGGACATGGTGGCCCTGAAGAAGCAGGTCGAGGAGCTGTCGCGCCAGCTCGGACGGGAGGCATGATGAGACGCGGTTGGGTGTTCCTGCTGGCGTTCGTCGGCCCGATGGCCGTCCACCTGCTGATGCTCGGCATGCCGGCGCCGTTCCGCGACCGGCCGCTGCTGATCCTGTTCATGCTGCCCATCGTCGTCAGCGCGATGCTGGGGGGGCTGATGCCGGGCCTGCTCGCCACGCTGGTGGCCGCGCTCGGCACGATCTGGACGCTGCTGCCGATGCTCGGCGACCTGACGCTGCAGACCTGGCACGAGCTGTTCCGCTGGTCGGTCCTGGTGGTCAGCGGGGCGCTGGTGAGCCTGCTCGGCGGGCGCCTGCAGCGTGCCCGGCAGCAGGAGCGCGCCCGCTGGCAGCAGCTCGCCGAAGCCCGGGGGGCGCTGGACCGCAGCGAGGGGCGTTTCGTGTCAGCCTTCGAGCAGGCGGCGGTGGGCATGGCGATGGTCGCCCCGGACGGTCGCTGGCTGCGGGTCAACGACACGCTGTGCAAGATCGTCGGCTACCGGCAGGACGAGCTGATGGCGCTGACCTTCCAGGACATCACGCACCCGCAGGACGTGGCCTCCGACGTGCAGCAGGTGCAGCGCATGCTGGCGCGCGAGATCGACCGCTACGCGATGGAGAAGCGCTACATCCGCAAGGACGGCAGCGTCGTCTGGATCCACCTGACCGTCGCGCTGTCCTGGCATCCGGATGGCACGCCGGCGTATTTCATCTCCGCGGTCGAGGACATCCAGCAGCGCAAGACCGTCGAGCAGGCGCTGCGCGACAGCGACGAGCGGCTGCACCTGCTCATCGAGCACGCGCCGGTGGCCTTGGCCATGTTCGACCGCGAGATGCGCTACGCCGCCGTCAGCCGGCGCTGGCTGCTCGACTACGGCCTGGAGGGCCGGGACGTGATCGGCCACTCGCACTACGAGGTGCTGCCCGAGGTGCCCGACTACTGGAAGTCGGTGCACCGGCGCGGCCTGGCCGGCGAGATCGTGCAGATGGACGAGGAGCCGTTCGCGCGCGCGAACGGCACGCTCCAGTGGCTGCGCTGGGAGGTCCGCCCCTGGCACCACACCGACGGCCGCGTGGGCGGCATCGTGCTCTTCACCGAGGACATCACGGCCCGCAAGCAGGCCGAGCAGGTGCTGCTCGCCCACCAGGCCAGCGCGCTCGAGGAGCAGCAGCGCGCCCGGCTCGCGGCCCTGAACCTGATCGAGGACGCGGTGGCCGCGCGCGAGCGCACGGAGGCCGCCAACGCGGCCCTGCAGGCCAGCCAGGACCGGCTGGCCGAGTCCCAGCGGCTGGCCCGCATCGGCGGCTGGGAGTTCGACCTGGCGTCCGGCGAACTGCGCGGCTCCGACGAGATGTACCGCATCTTCGGCCTGGAGCCGACCGGGGGAGCCGTCACGGTCGAGGCCTTCATGGACGTCGTGCATCCGGACGACCGCGACTGGGTCGAGTCGGTCTTCGCCCTGGCCGTGAGCAGGCACACCCCGCTGGACGCGGTGCATCGCCTGGTGATGGACGACGGGCAGATCAAGCATGTGCACGCCCGGGGCGAGACCCGCCACGCGGCCGACGGCCGGGCCGAGCGGCTGATCGGCACGGTCCAGGACGTCACCGACCGGGTCACTGTCGAGACGCAGCTGCACAAGCTGGCCCAGGCGGTCGAGCAGAGCACCGAGAGCATCGTCATCACCGACCTCGAGGGGCGCATCGAGTACGTCAACGAGTCCTTCGTGCACAACACCGGCTACAGCCGCGCGGAGGCGATCGGCCGCAACCCGCGCATGCTGCAGTCGGGCCAGACCCCCGCGGGGACCTTTGGCGAGCTGTGGACGACCGTGCGGTCCGGGCGCACCTGGAAGGGCGAGCTCTTCAACCGCCGCAAGGACGGCACCGAGTACATCGACTTCGCGATCGTCACGCCGCTGCGCCAGCACGACGGCCGGATCACCCACTACGTGGCCGTGCAGGAGGACATCACCGCCAAGAAGCGCATGCGCGAGGAGCTCGACGAGCACCGCCACCGCCTCGAGGAGCTGGTGGACAAGCGCACCGCCGAGCTCAGCCTGGCGCGGGCGGCGGCCGAGTCGGCCAACCGGGCCAAGAGCGCCTTCCTGGCCAACATGAGCCACGAGATCCGCACGCCGATGAACGCCATCCTCGGCCTGACCCACCTGCTGCGCCGCGACCGCCTGGCCGACTACCAGGCCGAGCGGCTGAGCAAGATCGAAGGCGCGGCGCGCCACCTGCTGTCCATCATCAACGACATCCTGGACATCTCCAAGATCGAGGCCGGACGGGTGCAGCTCGAGGACCGCGACTTCGCGCTGGCCTCGGTGCTCGACCACGTGCACTCGCTGATCGGCGAGTCCGCACGCGCCAAGGGCCTGCGGGTCGTCGTGGATGGCGACCATGTGCCGGGCTGGCTGCGCGGGGACGTCACCCGGGTGCGCCAGGCCCTGCTCAACTACGCCGGCAACGCGGTCAAGTTCACCCCGTCGGGCAGCATCACCCTGAGCGCCGAACTGCTGGAGCAGCGTGACGACCAGCTGCTGGTGCGCTTCGCCGTCCAGGACACCGGCATCGGCCTGGATCCGCAGCAGCTCTCCCGGCTGTTCGAGGCCTTCGAGCAGGCCGATGCGTCGACCACCCGCCAGCATGGTGGCACCGGCCTGGGCCTGGCCATCACCCGCCGCCTGGCCCAGCTGATGGGCGGGGATGCCGGTGCCTCGAGCGTGCCCGGCCAGGGCAGCACCTTCTGGTTCACCGTGCGGCTCCAGCGGGGCCAGCCCGTGCGGCCCGGCGCGGCCGATGCGCTCCAGGCCGAGGCCGCGCTGCGTCGCCGCCATGGCGGGGCCCGCCTGCTGCTGGTCGAGGACAACATCGTCAACCGCGAGGTGGCCACCGAACTGCTGCACAGCGTCGGCCTCGAGGTCGACGTGGCCGAGAACGGCCGCATCGCCGTCGACAAGGTGCGCGAGCGCTCCTACGACCTCGTGCTGATGGACCTGCAGATGCCCGAGCTCGGCGGGCTGGCCGCGACGCAGCGCATCCGTGCCTTGCCCGGGCGGCTGCTGCCGCCCATCCTGGCGTTGACGGCCAATGCCTTCGAGGAGGACCGGGCGGCCTGCCTGGCCGCCGGCATGAGCGACTTCATCACCAAGCCCGTCGAGCCGCAGGCCCTGTACGCCACGCTGCTGAAGTGGCTGCCCCCGGAGGGACCGCAGGACGAGACCGCGGCGCCGCTGGTCGACCCCGGCGATGCGCTGGACGCTTTCCTCACCCAGCTGGCCAGCCTGCCGGGCCTCGACGTCGCCCGCGGGCTGGCCTCGCTGCGCGGGGCCAAGGACAAGTACGTCGGCCTGTGGACGCAGTTCGCCGACCTGCACCGCCACGATGCCCGGCGGGTGGCCGAGACCCTGGCGGCCGGGGACGCCCCGGGCGCCCGCCGCATCGCGCACACCTTGAAGGGCGTGGCCGGCACGATGGGAGCGATGGCCCTGGCCGACGCGGCCCGGGCGCTGGAAACCGCCCTGCAGGATCCGGAGGCCGGCCGGGTCCGCGACGACCGTGGCATCCCGGCGCTGATCGAGCAGGTCGCGCTGCGGCTGGATCCGCTGCTGCACCTCGTCGCGACCCGGGCGCCGGGGGCCGGCCCCGCTCCGGTCGGGGCCGAGGTCCTGCCGCCGGACGTGCTGCAGTCCCGGCTGCTGCTGTGGCTGCGCCAGAGCGACACCCGGGCGCTCAAGCTGTGCCGCGAACAGGCCGGCCCGCTGCGCCAGCTGCTGGGGTCGGACTTCGACACGTTCCTGCGGCAGCTGCAGGCCTTCGAGTTCGAGGATGCCAGCGCGATGCTGAGCGCGCTGCGGCCGCACTGACGGGGCGGTACTGACGCCGCCCGCCCGGCCGGCCCGATGGCCGGTGCCGGGCGGACTCCCTCGGGGGCCGGGTTCAGCGGGACGGATCGATCGGGGGCTGCTGCGCGGAGTCCGGCGCGCCGACCCGCCGGGGATCGTGCTGCTTGTCCAGCGTGTGCGCCACGGCCCGCAGCAGCTTGCCGACGGCCCCGTTGATCGCCTGGTGGGCGTTGCCGGCGTGGTCCTTCACGACGACGGGATCGCGGCCGACCAGCCGGGCCTCCAGCACGCAGTGGATCTCGTCGGGCTGGGCCTTGGCCGTGCCGTGGGCGTCCGACAGGTGGGCCTCCACCCGGGTGATGCGTTCGCCGAAGCGGCCGAGCGTGTCCTTCACGACGGCCTCCAGGTGTTCGGCCATCAGGTGGCTGCCATCGGTGTGGGGATCGGTGTTCAACAGGACTTGCATGCAGTCTCCTTGCCGGGTGGGCCCGTGGACGGGTCCCGGACCATCATCGGCTCATCCGGCCCGCCTGTCATCCGCATCCGGCGAGGCCTTGTGCGGCGTCAGGTGAGGCGCCATCACCTGCGCCACCCAGGCCATGAACACCTGCACCCGCCGCGGCAGATGGCGGCGGTGGGCGTGCAGCAGGGAGACGGGCAGGGGCGCGGCCTGATGCCGCGGCAGCACCTCGACCAGCTGGCCGGCATCGACCAGCGCCTGCACGCCGAGGGCCGGGACCTGGATCAGCCCCAGCCCGGCCAGGCAGGCGCTGATGTAGGCCTCGGAGTTGTTGACCGTGACGGGGCCCGGCATCGGCAGGCAGCGTTGCTCGCCGGTGTCGATCTCGACATGCTCGAAACCGACCGGGCGTGCGCCCAGCGTCGGCAGGTAGTGCACGAGCCGGTGACGGGCCAGATCATCGAGCGTGCGCGGCGTGCCGTGGCGTGCCAGGTAGGCGGGGCTGGCGAGGTTGATCTGGCGATGCAGGCCGAGCGGGCGGGCGATCAGGCTGGAATCGGCCAGCACGCCCACCCGCAGCACGCAGTCGAAGCCTTCCCGGACCGGGTCGACACGCCGGTCGGTGCTGCTGATCTCGAGGTGCAGGCCCGGGTGGGCGTCGAGGAACTCGGGCAGGCGCGGCAGCACGATGTGGCGCGCGATGCCCAGAGACATGTCCACCCGCAGCCGGCCGGACAGCGCCGCGGGGCCGGTGTGGAACAGGGTCTGCAGGTCATCGAGGTCGGCGAGCAGATCCTGGCAGCGCTCGAGGCAGACCTGGCCGTCCTGCGTCATCCGCACCCGGCGGGTGGTGCGGTGCAGCAGGCGGGTGCCGAAATGCGCTTCCAGCCATTGCACCGCACCCGACACGCTGGCCCTGGGCAGGCCCAGGCGGGTGGCGGCCTGCGTGAAGCTGGCCAGTTCGGCCACCTGCACATAGATCTGCATGGCTTCGAGCTGGTTCATGGCGTGCAGTGGATTGTTCGTTGCTGTTGAACAGTCTATGCCGATGAGGATGATTTATCTCGTCGAATCATCTCAATACAGTGGACTCACTCGACGCGCCGCCGGCCGCCGATATCCGATGCACCCGATGGAGTTCGACATGAGCCGCCAACACGACCACAACCCCCCTCACCAGATCGCGATCATCACCGGCGGGAGCCGGGGCCTGGGGCGCGACATGGTGCTCAAGCTCGCCGCGCAAGGCGTGCACAGCCTCTTCACCTACCGCAGCCGCGAAGCGGAGGCGGCCGAGGTGGTCGCCGAGGTCGGGCGCCTGGGCGCCCGCGCACTGGCCCTGCCGCTGGACGTGGCCGACAGTCGCAGTTTTGCCCCCTTTGCCGCGGCGGTGCGCGAGGCCCTGGCCGTGCACTGGCAGCGCGAGCGTTTCGACTTCCTGGTCAACAACGCCGGCATCGGCCTGCACGCGCCGTTTGCGCAGACCAGCGAGGCCCAGTTCGACGAGCTGATGGCCATCCAGCTCAAGGGCCCGTTCTTCCTGACCCAGGCGCTGCTGCCTTGGATCGCCGACGGCGGGCGGATCCTGAACGTCTCCACCGGCCTGACCCGTTTTGCGCTGCCCGGGTATGCCGCCTACGCGGCGATGAAGGGCGGGATCGAGGTGCTGACGCGTTACCAGGCCAAGGAGCTGGGCGCGCGGGGCATCACGGTCAACGTGATCGCCCCGGGGGCGATCGAGACCGACTTCGGTGGGGGCCGGGTGCGTGATGACGCCGGGCTCAACGGTTTCGTGGCCTCGCAGACCGCGCTGGGCCGGGTCGGCATGCCCGACGACATCGGCGACGCGGTCGTGCTGCTGCTGTCGGACGGGGCCCGCTGGATCAACGCCCAGCGGGTGGAGGCCTCGGGCGGGATGTTCCTGTGAAACCTCCCGTCCGAGGGCCTGCCGGGCTTCAGTACGCCTGGAGCGCCGTCAGCAGCGAGCCGGCGTTGGGGCTGCCCAGCCCGGTCGCGAGGTCGTAGCCGGTCACCGCCGAGCAGGTGGTGCAGCTGCCGTTGCTGCCGGTGGTGATGTCGAGCAGCGCGGCGGCATAGGTCGCCGACACCGCGGCGATGCCCTGGTAGAGCGCCGGGTGCGGCTGGCCCAGCACGGCCTTGCCGGCGCGGGCGCGCCGGGCGTTGGCGATCGCCAGGCCGGCGGCCCACTGTGGCGCGCCGGCGCTGGTGCCACCGAAGACGTACCAGGTGCCGGTGGTCGCGCCCGAGGCGGTCAGGTAGACGTAGTGGCCGCTGTAGGGGTCGGCGTTCGAGGCGACGTCCGGCCCGGCGCGCTTCGGGCTGCTGCCGTTCTTGCCGGGCACGCTGACGGCGCCCTGGTAGCTCGGCATGGCCACGTAGGCGCTGGTGCCGCCGCCGCTGCCCGACCAAGTGGTCTCGCTGCGGGCGCTGCCGCTGGCGTAGCTCAGCGTGGTGCCGCCCACCGACAGCACCGAGCCGGAGACGGCTGGCCAGTTCATCTGCGTGCCGTTGTCGCCCGAGGCCGCGACGTAGGACAGGCCGCTGGCCTTGAAGACGCCGTCGACCTGGCTGGTCCACGTGCCTTCGCTGGCGCCGAAGCTCATCGACACCACCCCCGGGCCCATCTTCGCGGCCAGCTGGATCGCGCTCAGCAGGCTGTTGACCGAGGCGTCGACGGCCTCGATCAGCACGATGCGCGCCATCGGGGCGACCGCGTGGGCCCATTGCACGTCGAGCGCGATCTCGCTGGCCCAGCCGGCGTTGTACTTGGGCGCGCTCGACGCCAGGCCGGCCTTCGTGCTGGCGTAGGCGATCGTCAGCGCGCAGCCGGAGCCGGACGCCGGTGTCGCCAGCGGCAGCCGGGTCGAGGCGCTCAGCGTGGTGGTCGTGCAGGTGGGCAGGCCGAACTTCTGGTTGAAGACCGCCAGGTCCTTGGCCACGTTCGGGTGGTGGTAGGCGTTGACGATGTAGATCGTCTGCGCCGAGCCGAAGCTGGCGGCCTGGTCCGCGCTCAGGGTCGTGCCGGTGGCCGCCAGCGTGGGGTAGCCGTAGGCGGCCCGGATCTGTGCCGGCGTGTAGACGGTGGCGGTGGTGCTGGTGGCCAGCGTGCCGGCCTGGTCGCTGGCGGCGGCGGCGCGTGCGCGCAGCTGGTCGGGCAGCAGCCGGGCGGTCGACAGCGCGGCCTGGGTGGCGGGCACCTGCAGCGTCTGCGGGGCCGTGCCGGCCGACTGGCTGCTGCCGTCGGCATCGATGTCCGACGGCTCGTCGGGCAGCACCGGGGCCATGTGGAAGACCGGCAGGGCCTCGACCCCGTCGGCTTCGGCCGCCGCGATGGTGCTGGTGTCCTCCGCGGCGGCGCTGTCCTCGCCGCCGCCTCCGCAGCCGGCCAGCAGCAGGGCGACCGCCGCGGCGGTCAGGGTCAGGGTGGAGCGGACGGACGATGCGGGCATGGGGACTCCTCGGGACGCTGGATCAGCGCAATGCATGACGTTTCGGCGGTTTTTCCGCGGACCTGAAGCCCTTCAGTGTGAAGATTGATTGCCGAGCGGTCCGGGGGAGGATTCCGCGTACGCCTTCAGCTGGTCTTCAGGCGCCGGGGCTCCAATGCATTGGTCGGCCGCACGAGCCGGCACCTCTGAACTCCACCCCGATCACCAAGGATCCACCATGAAGAAGCTGTTCGCCGCCGCCGCCCTGACCCTGCTGGCCTCCACCGCCTTCGCCGGCCCCGCCTGCAACGTGCCCGAAGGCCAGTGGATGAAAGAAGCCGACTTCAAGACCCGCCTCGAAGGCCAGGGCTACCAGATCAAGACCTTCAAGGTCAGCAAGGGCAAGTGCTACGAGATCTACGGCTTCGACAAGGCCGGCAAGAAGGTCGAGATCTATTTCGACCCGGCCACCGCCGCCGTGCTGGAAACGAAGTGAACGCCTGAGGGGCACGACCGATGAACTCCACTCTGCCTGCCGGTCCGGTCCGGGTCTGGGACCGCTTCGTCCGGGTGTTCCACTGGAGCCTGGTGACCTGCGTGGTGCTGAACTACTTCGTCATCGACGACGGCGAGGCCGTGCACCAGTGGCTCGGCTACACCGCCAGCGCGCTGGTGGCGGCCCGCATCGTCTGGGGGTTCATCGGCAGCCGCCATGCCCGTTTCCGCGATTTTTTCCCCACGCCGGCCCGGCTGATCCGCCATGTGCGCCAGCTGCTGGCGGGTGAGCACGAGGTGCACGTCGGCCACAACCCGCTGGGCGCGCTGATGATGCTGGCGCTGATCGCCGTGGTGCTGGCGCTGGGGTTGAGCGGGTTCCTGCAGACCACCGACCGCTTCTGGGGCGAAGAATGGCTCCAGGAGCTGCACGAGCTGCTCGCCTCGACGCTGATCGCGCTGGCGGGCCTGCACGCGGCGGCGGCCCTCGTCATGGGCCGCCTCGAGGGGGTGAACCTGGTGCGTGCCATGATCACCGGCGTCAAGGACCGGACGACACGATGAGACTGCTGCTGCTCGAGGACGACACGACGCTGGGCGAAGGCCTGGCCGCCTTCCTGCGCAGCGAAGGCCATCTGGTCGACTGGTTCACCCGCCTGGCCCAGGTCCGCACGCTCGGTGCCGAGCCGTACGACACGCTGCTGGTGGACTGGCAGCTGCCCGACGGCTCGGGGCTGGACTGGATCGCCAGCCTGCGTCGCCACGGCAACGTGACCCCCATCGTCGTGCTGACCGCGCGGGACCTGATCCGCGACCGCATCCAGGGCCTGGACAGCGGCGCCGACGACTACCTCGTCAAGCCCTTCGACCCCGAGGAGCTGGCCGCGCGGGTGCGGGCGCTCGGGCGCCGCTGGTCGGGGCTGGCCGGACACCGGCGCCGCATCGGCCCGGTCGAGGTCGACCTGACGGCCAAGGCCGTCTGGCACGACGGCCGGGCCGTCGACCTCACCGCGCGGGAATGGACGCTGCTCGAGGCGCTGCTGCTGCGCAGCGGGCGCATCGTCGCCAAGAGCGACCTGGAGTCGCTGGTGCACGGCTTCCAGTCCGAGCACGTCAGCAACACGCTGGAGGTGCACGTCAGCAGCCTGCGCCGCAAGCTCGGCCGCGAGCTGATCGAGACCGTGCGCGGCCTGGGCTACCGCATCGGCACATGACGATGCTGCCGTCGATCCGGGCCCGCCTGGCGCGTGCGCTGGGCCTGATCTCCATCCTCTGGTGCCTGGCGGTGACGCTGGCGGTGGCGCTGGTGGTGCGCCACGAGGTCGACGAGCTGATGGACAACAGCCTGCAGGAGTCGGCCGAGATCATCCACGGCGTGCTCGAGCTGAATGCCCGCCAGCTGCCGCTGGGGCGGCTGCCCGGCGGGGCGATGGCGGCCGCCCCGCATGAAGAACACCTGGTCTGGCAGCTGGTCGACGCCGACGGCACGGTGCTGCTGCGCTCGCACCGGGCACCTGACCGGGCGCTGCGCTCCGGGGCGGTCACCGGCCTGGGTGACGCCGGTGATCAGTGGCGGGTCTACGGCGTCGCGTTCGGTGCGGCGGGCGAGGGCCGCGGCCTGATGCTCTACGTGGCGCAGGAGATGACCGAGCGTGCGGAGGTCCGGGCCGACTCCGCGCTCTATGCCATCGTCGCCGCGCTGGGGGTCGGGCTGCTGTGCGCGCAGTGGCTGCGGGTGCGCCTGCGGCGCGAGCTGCTGCCGCTGGCCGAACTGTCCGCGGCGGTGAGCCGCTTCGATCCGCTGCAGCCCGGTGCCGTGCTGCCGCCGGCCTCGCGCACCGAGCTGGCCCCGATGCAGCGCGCCATCACCGACCTCGGGGAGCGGCTGGCGCGCCGGGTGGCCAACGAGCGGGCCTTCACCGCCCACGCCGCCCATGCGCTGCGCACCCCGCTGGCCGGCATGGACGCGCAGCTGGCGGTGGCGCTGCGCGAGTGTCCGCCCGAGCTGCGGCCCCGCCTGGTGCGCTCGCGCGAGGCGGTCGGCCGGCTGCGCCGGGTGGTCAGCGCGCTGCTGACCCTGTTCCGCAGTGGCGCCGAGCCGCGCTGGGAGGCGCTGCAGCTCGACGAGCTGCTGGTGCACCTGCCGTTCGAGGGCCTGGACCTGCAGGCCCGCCAGACGGGGCCGCTGCAGGCCGACCCCGACCTGCTCGCCGCCGCCTTGCTGAACCTGCTCGACAACGCCCAGCGCCATGGCGCCACGCAGGTGATCGTGTGCACCCGCGGGCAGGGCGAGGACACGCTGATCGAGCTGCACGACGACGGCCGCGGCATCGAGCCGGCCGAGCGGCTGCGCCTGCAGGCCGCGCTCGATGCGCAGGACTACGCCACGCTCAGCGGCCTGGGCCTGATGCTGGCCGATCTGGTGGCGCGCACGCATGGCGGCGCGCTGCACCTGCTCGAGACGCCCGCCGGCTTCGGCGTGCGGATCCGGCTCGGGCCGCCGCCGGTGCTCAGTGCCCCGATGCCGACGACGACAGGTTGATCACCACCACGCCGGCGACGATCAGGCCGATGCCCAGCATCGCCGGCAGGTCCAGGCGCTGGCGGAACAGCACGGCGGCGACCACCGAGATCAGCACCACGCCAGCGCCCGACCAGATCGCGTAGGCCACGCCGACCGGCACGACCCGCAGTGCCTGCGCCAGCAGGTAGAAGGAGCAGGCGTAACCGGCGGCGCTCAGCAGCGAGGGGCCCGGCCGCGTGAAGCCGTCGCTGGCCTTCAGCGCGCTGGTGGCGGCGGTCTCGAACAGGATGGCCAGCAGGAGTTGGAGCCAGTGCATGGCCGACTCTGCCATGCCGCCCGCGTGGCGCTTGGCCGCAGGCGACACGCAATGGCGCGCCGGCGCCACCTCAGGGGCTGAGCCGGTCGACCAGCGTCAGCGGCGGGGCCGCCCGCTCGGGGCGCAGCGTGCCGGAGAGCTCGGCCCCCAGGTCGACCAGCATGTCGCGGGTCAGCACCTGGTTCATCTTGTCGCGGAACCAGTGGCCGTTCTCGTGCGCCTCGCCGGTCAGGCCGTCGACCTCGATCACGCCGGTGCGCTCCGTGGTCGACCAGAGGAACTCGAAGGCGTAGACCGGCCGCACGAACAGGTGCAGCCGCTCGAAGGTCAGGATGTCGAGCTCGATCTCGTCCGCATCGATCGCCTCGGCATTGAGCTGGTCGCTGGCCCGCTGGCGCGCCGCGGCCTGCGGCACCAGCAGCCGCACCAGCTCCGGGCGGTCCAGCGTGTCGACCTCGGTGTGCGGGTAGCGGGCGAGGTAGTGCTCCAGCAGCGTGGGCCGGATCTCGCGCTGCAGGCCGTCGACGAAGGTCTCGAAGGTGAGCCGGCGCTGGCAGTGCTCGACCACCGACAGGTCCAGGCGGCCGCGGTCGCCGTGGCGCGTCACCTCGCGGCGCGTGTCGAGCAGCGACACCTCGCGGGCGTCCGGGTTGTGCACCGGCACCGGGTAGTGCACCTGGCGGTGGTAGTCGACGCTGCGCTGCGCGCTCAGGTGCCAGAAGGGCTCGAGCCGCAGCTCCTGCCGGACCAGCTCCACCGTGTCCTCCTTGGGGCGGTGCAGCGGGTTCCACCGCGCCAGCAGGCCGAAGGCGCCGAGCTTGCGGCGTTCGGCCAGCGCCTGTGCCGCGGGCTCCGTGCAGACGGCGTCGAACACGAAGATGCGGTTGGCGGCCGCGTCGAACTGGACGATCTGGGACGTGGACATGGGTGCGGATTTCGACGATCGCGTCCTCAGGGTGACGCCTTGAACGATGGTACTGCGCGCGTGCTGCCGCGCCGTCCGCCGAACTCGTCACAATCCATCCTCCCGCCCCCCAATTTTTCCTGACGCCCCATGACCTTCGCCTCCCTCGGCCTGACCCCTGCGCTGTGCCGCGCCGTGCGCGAACTCGGCTTCTCGGCGCCCACGCCCATCCAGGCGGCCGCCATCCCCGCCGCCCTGCGGGGCGACGATGTGCAGGGGGCGGCCCGGACCGGCTCGGGCAAGACGGTGGCGTTCGCGCTGCCGCTGCTCCAGGGGCTCAAGGACATCCGCTTCGAGTGGCCGCGCCGGCCGCAGGCGCTGGTGCTGGTGCCGACCCGCGAGCTCGCGGTCCAGGTCGGCGAGGTGCTGCGCGACCTGGCCGGCGCGATGCCCGAGCCGCCGCGGGTGGCGGTGCTGTTCGGCGGGGTGTCGATCAATCCGCAGATGATGGGCCTGCGCGGGGGCACCGAGATCGTCGTGGCCACGCCCGGGCGCCTGCTCGACCTGGTCGAGCACAACGCGCTGCGGCTGGACTCGATCCGCACCCTGGTGCTCGACGAGGCCGATCGCCTGCTCGACCTGGGTTTCGCCGACGAGCTCGCCCGCGTGCTGGCGCTGCTGCCCGAGCGGCGCCAGAACCTGTTCTTCTCCGCCACCTTCTCCGAGGCCGTGCAGGCCCTGGCCGCCGGCCTGCTGCGCGACCCGGTGCGCATCGAGCCGCCCGCCGGTGGCGAGGACACCCCGGCCATCACGCAGCGCGCCATCGAGGTCGACGCGGCGCGGCGCACCATGCTGCTGCGCCACCTGCTGGCCGATCCGGCCTGGGACCAGGTGCTGGTGTTCGTGGCCACCCGCTACGCCACCGAGCTGGTCGCCGAGAAGCTCGGCCGCGCCGGCCTGGCCGCCGGCTCGCTGCATGGCGAGCTGAGCCAGGGCGCCCGCACCGAGGTGCTCAAGGCCTTCAAGCAGCGGCGTGTCCAGGTGCTGGTGGCCACCGACGTCGCCGCCCGAGGCATCGACATCGCGGCGCTGCCGGTGGTGGTCAACTACGACCTGCCGCGCTCGACCGACGACTACACGCACCGCATCGGCCGCACCGGCCGGGCGGGCTCGCCGGGCCTGGCGGTCAGCTTCATCAGCGCCTCCACCGAGGCGCATTTCCGCCTGATCGAGAAGCGCCAGCACCAGCGCGTGCCGCGTGAGCGGATCCCCGGCTTCGAGCCGGTCGAGACCGCCACGCCCGAGCAGGCGGTCGGTGGGGTCAAGGGCACCCGGATGAGCAAGAAGGACAAGCTGCGCGCCGCGGCCGCCGAGGTCCTGCCCCCGCCACACCCGGTGCGGCGTTCCTGAGGCCGGCCGGGCCGGCGCGCTTCACCAGGAGCGCACCCGTCCGGTGTCGAGGTGCACGAAGGCCTCGCGCGGGTAGTAGCCCACGCCCCCCGCCTTCAGCGACAGCGCCGCCTCCCGCAGCTCGGCCAGCGGCACGCCGGGCAGGCGCACGTCGATGGCCCGGCCGTCCATGTGCAGGCTGTGCCGGGCGACCCCGCCGCCGCGGCTGCCGCGCAGCTGCTCGTTCGTGGCCGGCGAGCGGTAGGCCGAGATGATCTGGAACGTGCCCGCGTGGCCCAGCACCTGCTGGACGCGGTGCATCAGGTCGAACACCGTCGGGTCGATGCGGCCGACCTCGCCGCTGTAGTGGTCGCGCAGGAAACGGTTCAGCGTGCCCAGCGCCTCGGGCAGGTAACGCTCGCCGCTGGCGTAGACCAGGTCGATCCGCTCGTGCGTGTGGGTGTGCGCCATCACCAGGCTGCGGGCCTCGGGGATCGACGCGCGGGCGTGCGCGGCCAGCGTCGGCAGCGCGCCCAGCGTGGCCAGGCGGGCGGTGTGGTGCAGGAAGCGGCGGCGGCTGCCGGTGCGGGTGTCGGTCATGCGGGCTCCGTCAGGGGGCGGGCGGGCGCGGGCGCCGCAGCGCGGCGTCGAGCAGCCGGTCCAGCCCGTAGAGGTCGTCGAAGAAGTGGATGCGACCGTGCTTGACGAGCGCGGTTCCGTAGGCGATCAGCACCGGCAGCGGCTCGTCCAGCCGCAGCGTCCTCGACTCGCCGCGCTCCATCGCCTCCCGGATGCGGGCTTCGGTCCAGCCGGGCTGGTGCGCCAGCACGAAGGTGGCCAGCGCCACCGGCTGCTCGACCCGGATGCAGCCGTGGCTGAAGTCGCGCCGGTCACGCGTGAACAGCCCGGTCGAGGGCGTGTGGTGCAGGTAGATGTGGTCCTGGTTCGGGAAGACGAACTTGATGTCGCCCAGCGCGTTGCGCGGCCCCGGCCGCTGGCGGATGCGCGACTGGCCGGCCAGCACGGCGTCGAGCCCCGCGGCCGACAGCGCCGTGTGCACGCTGCCGTCGGCGGCGACGAACTCGAAGCCCTCGCGGCCCCAGTGGCCCGGCTCGCGCCGCAGCCGCGGCACCAGCTCGGCGCGTGCGATCGACGGCGGCACGTTCCAGTACGGGCTGAACTCGATGAAGCGCATGTCCTCGTCGAACAGCGGCGTGCGGGTGTCCAGCGCCTTGCCGACCACCACCTTCATCTCGTGCCGCACCTCGATGCGCCCGTCGTGCACCTCGTAGGCCCGCAGCACGAACTCGGGGATGTTGACCACGACCATGCGGGCGGCCTGGGTCAGCGGCGTCCAGCGCAGCCGCTCCAGCGACAGCTCGATCTGGCGCACCCGGGCCGCCGGCGTGAACTGCAGCTGCGCCAGCGTGGCCGCCCCGATCACGCCATCGGCCGTCAGGCCGTGGCGCTGCTGGAACGACTGCACCGCCTCGACCAGTGCCGGGTCGAGGCGTCCGGTCGCCCCGGCCCCGGGCAGCGCCGATCCGGGCAGATCCCCCAGCAGGCTCAGCCGCTGCGTCAGCAGCGCCGTGCCGGCATAGGCCATGCCCGGCGTCAGCTTGCCGCCGCGGCCGGCCCGGGCGCCGGGCAGGCCGGGCAGCGCCTGCTGCCAGGCCGGGTCGGGCGCCAGCGTGCGGTAGCGGGCCAGCTCGCTGCGCAGCGCTTCGTACAGCGGCAGCGGCGGGGCCGCCTCCCGCACCGCCTCGGGCAGGCGCCGGGCGGCCAGCGCGGCCTGCAGGCGGGCCGGCGCGTCGAACTCGCCGCGCCGGGGCGGCGTGAAGTCGTGGTGGATCCGCTTCGGATCGACGCGGCCGCCGTGCAGATCGGACAGGTAGCGCACCATCGCCCAGTCCAGCGCCTGCGCCAGTGCCGTGGCGGCGGCCTCGTCGGGCACGGCCTGCGCCACGGCCCGGCGCAGCGTGTCGACCTGGTAGTCCGCCGGCTCCAGGCCCTGGTCGGCCGCCGCGCCGAGCAGCTCGACCGCCTGCAGCGCCTGTGCATTGGGGCGATCGGCGTCGAACCAGCGCGGGTCGGCGGCGGGGGCGGCCTGCCCGGCGAGCAGGCCGGCGCACGCCGCGGCGCCGGCGAGCAGCCCCCGCAGCGTGCGCCGCAGGATCGCGGGGGCTCGTGGCCTCGGGTTCACAGGTCGATCCGGCTGCCCGGCGCCGGCGCCTCGACGCTCCAGCCCAGCTCGTCGGCGATGCGGTCGGCGAAGTCGCAGGCGGTCCGGGCTTCGCCGTGCACGACGAAGGTCCGTGCCGGGGCCGAGGTGAAGCCGCGCAGCCAGGCCATCAGCGCGGCCTGGTCGGCGTGGGCCGACAGGCCGCCCAGCGTGTGGATCTTCGCGCGCACCGTGATCTCGTCGCCGAAGATGCGCACCTGGCGGTGGCCGTCCACCAGCCGCCGCCCCAGCGTGCCCTCGGCCTGGTAGCCGATGATCACGATCGCGCATTCGGCGCGGCCGAGGTGGTGGCGCAGGTGGTGCTTGATGCGTCCCGCCTCGCACATGCCGCTGGCCGAGATGATGATCGCGCCCGCCCGGATCTGGTTGAGCGCCATCGACTCCTCGACGCTGCGGGTGAAATGCAGGTCCAGCCACTCCGGGTGCTGCTGGCGCTGCGACAGCAGCGAGCGGGTCTGCTCGTCGAACAGCTCGGGGTGCTTCCAGGTGATCTCGGTGACCTTGTCGGCCATCGGCGAGTCGACGAAGACCTGCAGGTGCGGCAGCCGGCCCTGGCGGCGCAGGTCGGCCAGCAGGCACAGCAGCTCCTGCGTGCGCCCGAGCGCGAACGCCGGGATGATGATGTTGCCCTGTCGCCGCCGCAGCGTGTCCTCGATGACGAAGACCAGCTCGTCGACCGTCTCGGCCAGCGGCCGGTGCAGCCGGTTGCCGTAGGTCGACTCCACCAGCAGCACGTCGGCCTCGGCGATCGGCGTCGGGTCGCGCACGATCGGCCGTCCCGGCTGGCCCAGGTCGCCCGAGAACACCAGCTTGCGGGTCGTGCCATGCTCGGTGACCCACACCTCGATGATCGCCGAGCCCAGGATGTGGCCGGCGTCACGCAGGCGGCAGCGCACCTGCGCGTGCGGCTGCAGCATCTCGTCGCAGGCGACGCCCCGCAGCTGCGCCAGGCTGGCCTGGGCCTGCGCCACCGTGTAGAGCGGCGGCTCGACCTGGCGCCGCGGCCCGTGGTCCCGCTGGCGCTGCGCGCGGGCCCACTCCGACTCCTGGATGAAGGCGCTGTCGAGCAGCATCACCGACAGCAGGTCGGCCGTCGCGTGGGTGGTGTGGATCGGCCCCTTGAACCCCAGCGCGCACAGCCGCGGCAGCAGCCCGCTGTGGTCGATGTGGGCATGGGTGAGCAGCACGAAGTCGATGCCGCGGGGATCGAAGCGCCAGGCCTCGAGGTTGCGCGTCCGCGCCTCGCGCCCGCCCTGGAACATGCCGCAGTCGACCAGGAAGCGCAGCCCGTCCGTCTCCACCAGGAAACACGATCCGGTGACTTCCTGCGCCGCGCCGATGAAGCTGATTTTCATGAGGCTCTCCGGTGGAGTGGGGCACCCACTGTAGTCCTGCCGGGCCCGGCCGCGGGCATGCCGGGGCCGCCGGCATTGACATGGGACAAGACCCGCGGGGCGGGTGCTGAACTGCACCGGAAAACACGTGGTCATGGCCGTACCAGCGGTCGGCGACGACCCGCACACTGGCCGGTTCGATCCGCCCCGTGCGGGTCGGTTGAATGGAGCCCGTGATGAAACTGAACGACTTGCGCATCGGTACCCGCCTCGGCGGTGGGTTTGCCGTGATCCTGGTGCTGCTGGCGCTGATGATGGCCGTGGGGGTGTGGCGGCTGCACGGCCTGTCGACGGCGATGCAGTTCACGCTGGAGACCTCGCTGAGCAAGGAACGCCTGACCGACGAGTGGTTCCGCAACGTCGTGGTCGGCGTGCTGCGTGGCAAGGCCATCGCCAGGAGTTCCGACCCCGGCCTCGAGGCCCTGTTCGCGCCCGACGTCAAGGCCAACACCCTGCGCGGCAACGAGATCACGAAGGCCCTGAACGCGCTGCCGATGTCGCCGGGCGAGGGGCGGCAGCTGGCCGACGTCGCCGAGAAGCGCAAGGACTACATCGGCGCGCGCGACGCGATGATGGCCGCCAAGCGGGACGGACAGGGCGAAGAGGCCCTGCGCCTGTACGAGACCGCCTTCGTGCCCAAGTCGCAGGTCTACGTCGCCAGCATGCAGGCGCTGAAGAAGCACCAGCAGGACCAGATCGATGCGGCGGCCCGCACCATGAAGGAGGACGCGGCCCAGGCCCGCCTGATCCTGCTGATGCTGGGCGCGGCCGCGCTGCTGTTCGGCACCGTGTTCGCCTGGCGCCTGACCCGCTCCATCACGCTGCCGATCCAGGCGGCCACGCAGCTGGCCGACGAGGTCGCGCAGGGCCACCTCTCGCCGTCCATCCGCTCGGAGGGGCGCGACGAGATGGCCCGCCTGATGCGTTCGCTGGACACGATGTGCTCGAACCTGCGGGACCTGGTCAGCCAGGTCCGGGCCTCGAGCGACAGCATCGGCACGGCCAGCGTCGAGATCGCCTCGGGCAACCAGGACCTGTCGGCCCGCACCGAGCAGACGGCGTCGAGCCTGCAGATGGCGGCCTCCTCGATGGAGCAGCTCACCGCGACGGTCCGGCATTCGGCCGACTCGGCCCTGCAGGCCAACCAGCTGGCCGTGTCGGCCGCCGAGGTGGCCCGCCGCGGCGGCGACGTGGTGTCTCAGGTCGTGCGCACGATGGACGAGATCACGGACAGCTCGCGCAAGATCGCCGACATCATCGGCGTGATCGACGGCATCGCCTTCCAGACCAACATCCTGGCGCTGAACGCGGCGGTCGAGGCCGCGCGCGCGGGCGAGCAGGGCCGCGGCTTCGCGGTCGTGGCCTCCGAGGTGCGCAGCCTGGCGCAGCGCAGCGCCGACGCGGCCCGGGAGATCAAGAGCCTGATCGGCTCGTCGGTGGAGCGGGTCGAGGACGGCTCCCGGCTCGTCGCCAACGCCGGCCAGACGATGGACGACATCGTGCGCTCGGTGCAAAGGGTGACGGACATCATCGGCGAGATCACCTCGGCGGCCACCGAGCAGAGCCAGGGCATCGGCTCGGTCAACAGCTCGGTCACCGAGCTGGACCGCATGACGCAGCAGAACGCCGCGCTGGTCGAGCAGTCGGCCGCGGCGGCGGAGAGCCTGAAGGATCAGGCCTCGATGCTGTCCGGGGTCGTCGGGCGCTTCAGGCTGGGCGCGCAGGCGGGCTCGCGCTGAAGCGCCGCGCCGCTCACTGCACGTCCAGCTCCGGATGGCAGCGGAAGGCGCCCTGCTCGCTGAACGGCAGGCGCCGCTCGCTGCGCAGGTAGGCGGCCACCCGCGGCAGGGTCGCCACCCGGTCGTGCAGCTGCACGATGGCCGGCGTGCGGGCCAGCACGCTGGCCGTGGCCTTCGGGAAGGTGTACTTCAGGCCCTCGATCAGCTGGAACAGCGACAGGTCGGCGTAGCTCAGCTTGCCGGCCACCAGGTGGCGCGAGCCGGCCGGGTTGTGCGTCACGATGTGCTCGAACCACTTCAGGTAACGCGGCAGGCGCTCGCTGCAGAACGCCTGCGCGCGGCGCAGCGCTTCGGGCGGGTGCTCCTCCCGGGACAGGTGGTCGCCGCCCGGGTGGTGGGTGTCGTGCGCCTCGGCCGCCACGTCGGCGATGGTCAGCTGGATCTGCTGGGTCCACACGCGTGACTGCTCGCTGCGCGCCACCAGCTTGAGCTGCGGCGCCAGGTGATGCAGGATGGCCGCGCTCTGCCCGATCACCAGGTCGCCGTCCTTCAGGAAGGGCGGGGCGAAGGGCGGCAGCACCGCCTTGCGGTCCTGCAGCAGGCGCATCATGGCCGGCACGCCCTGTCCGGACAGCTCGCTGCCACGCGCGACATCGATGTACGGAGCCCCGGCGGCTTCCAGCGCCAGTCGCACGAATTCGCCATGACCCTGCAGGGTCGGCCAGTGGTGGAGTTCATATGCCATGGCGCGCACTGTAGCGGGGCGGTCGGCCCGGGCTCAGTCGCCCAGGTCCACCACGCCCGCCCAGGCCACCTCGGCCAGGCCGGCGGGCAGGGTGTGGTCGGCGATCACCCAGGCCGCGTCCCGGCCGTCCGCGGCCTCGGCCAGCAGCTGCGTCAGCACCCGGCAGGAGCGTGCGTCCAGCGCCGCGTAGGGCATGTCGAGCAGCGTCAGTGCCGCGCCGCTGGCGGCCGCGGCCACCAGCCCGACCTTGCGCCGGCTGCCGGTCGACAGCATGTGCATCGGCTTGTCGAGGTGCTCGGCCAGCCCGAAGGCCTCGACCAGCGGCGTGAGCACGCCGGCGCGCCAGCGTGGCGCCCGGGCGCGCAGCGCCTGCAGCCAGTCCCGGGCGACGAGCGGGTCGTGGGCCGGGTCCGACGGGGTCTCGAAGAAGACCGTGCCGGCCGGCCGGTGCAGCGCGCCGGTCGACGGCTGGAGCGTGCCCGCGATCAGCCGCAGCAGCGAGGTCTTGCCCCGTCCGTCGCCGCCGCGCACCAGCGTCAGGCCCGGCAGGATGGCAAAGCTCAGGTCGCTCAGCACGGTCTGCCCGGCCAGGGACAGGCCGAGGCGGTCCGCACGGAAGAGGGCGGGAGCGTCGGATGGAGTGTCGCTCATGCCTCGGCCAGCACCTGCCGCAGCACCTGCTCGAACACCTCCGGGGGCTGGCCGCCGCTGATCAGGTAGCGCCCGTCGACGATCACCGCCGGCACGCTGCTGATGCCGGCCTGCTGCCAGCGGCGCTCGTTGGCCCGCACCGCGTCGGCGAACTCGTCGCTGGCCAGCAGCGCGCGCGCCCGGGCCTCGTCCAGCCCGACGCTGCCGGCCACGCGCACCAGCACGTCCGGATCGCTCACGTTCTCGCCGCGGCCGTGGTAGCTCTGCAGCAGCGCCGTCTTGAGCGCGGGCTGCCGGCCTTCCAGCCCGGCCCAGTGCAGCAGCCGGTGGGCGTCGAAGGTGTTCCAGATGCGCGAGCGGGGCCCGAAGGTGAAGCCCAGCGCCGCGCCGCGGGCCGCGATGTCCTGCCGCCCCTGTTCGATCTGCGCCGGCGAGATGCCGTACTTGCGCGACAGGTGCTCGACGAGGTCCTCGCCCTCGGGCCCCATCTGCGGGTTGAGCTCGAAGGGCTGCACGTGCAGCGCCACCGGCACGCCGTCGCCCAGGCGCCGCAGCGCCTCCTGCAGCGAGGCCAGGCCGATGGCGCACCAGGGGCACACGACGTCGGAGACGAGATCGATCTTCATGGGGCGGGCTCCTGTCCCGGGCGGGTGAGGGTGGGCGGGGGGCCAGTATCTCCGCACGCCCGGCGACGTGCGGGTGGCGGGGTCATGACCCGATGCGGCAGACTCGGTCCCCTCTCCAGGAGCCTCCCTTGAACTTCGCATCCGACAACGTCTACGGCGTCCATCCCCGCATCCTCGAGGCCGTCGTGGCGGCCAACCAGCCCCTGACCGACGTGCCCTACGGCCACGACGACGGGGCGCAGGCCTGCGAGGCGGCGCTGTCGCGGGTCTTCGAGACGCCGGTGCGGGCCTTCCTGGTGCTCAACGGCTCGATGGCCAACAGCCTCGCGCTGTCGGCCATGAGCCCGCCCTTCGGCGGCATCTTCTGCCACGAGGGCGCGCACATCCAGACCGACGAGTGCAACGGACCGGAGCTGTTCACCGGTGGCGCCAAGCTGCTGACGCTGCCCGGCGAGGGCAACCGCATCACCCCGCAGGCCATCGAGCGCCGGCTGCGCCACTTCGTGCATGGCGAGCACGGCGCCCGCCCCAGCGTCGTGTCGATCACGCAGGCCACCGAGCTGGGCACCGTCTACACGGTCGACGAGATCAGCGCCCTCGGCGCCACGGCCCGTGCCCACGGCATGCGGCTGCACATGGACGGCGCGCGCTTCGCCAACGCGCTGGTGTCGCTGGGCTGCACGCCGGCCGAGATGACCTGGAAGGCCGGCGTCGACGCGCTGTCCTTCGGCGGCACCAAGAACGGCGGCATGATCCTGGAGGCCGTCGTCTTCTTCGATCCCGCGCTGGCCGAGGACTTCCTGTTCCGCCGCAAGCGGGCCGGACAGCTGCTGTCCAAGGGGCGCTACCTGTCCGCGCAGCTGCTGGCCTACCTGCACGACGGGCTGTGGCTGGACAACGCCCGGCAGGCCAACGCGCTGGCGCAGGCGCTGTCGCGCGGGCTGGCGCTGGTGCCGGGGGTGCGCATCGCGCAGCCGACCCAGGCCAACGAGGTCTTCGCGCTGATGCCCGTGGCGCTGTGCGGCGTGCTGCAGGCCCTGGGCGCGGTGTTCCACGAGTGGCCGGTGGACGGCATCGATGCGGGCATGACCCATGTGCGTTTCGTGACCTCGTGGGCCACGCCGATGGCCGACGTGAGCCGGCTGATCGCGCTGGCGCAGCAGGCCTCGGCCCGGGGCGTGGACGGCGACGACTGACGCGGCGGCGGCGGCCCGGTGGCGGGAGCGCGATTTGCTTGCTCCGGCCTCATGCACCCCTCCACCCGCCCGCCTGCGCATCCACACCTGGCCCCGCCCGACCCGCACGGCCCCGACAGCGCGGGGTGGATGGACGGATTTCGCGAGCAGCCCGTGGTGCGCGGGCAGGTGGTGTCGCGCCCCGGCGGCCGGCGTGACGAGATCCTGATCGTGCGCAGCGGCCGGCTGCGCGTCCACCTGTGCGACGAGCAGCGCGAGCTGACGCTGCTGTTCCTGGAGCCCGGCGACGTGTTCTCCACCCACACCCCGGCCTGGGTCACGGCGGCCGAGCCCGGGGTGCTGGCCGCCATGCCCACGAAGCAGTTCGCCACCCGCCTGGCGCAGGCCTCGCCGGCCGTCATGTCGATCATGCGGGTGCTGGGCCGCCTGCTGGCCCGCACCATCGAGCTGGTCGAGAACCTGGTGTTCCGCGAGGTGCACGAGCGGCTGGCCCGCCTGCTGGCGCTGTGGGTGCGCGAGCAGGGGCGCCACGTCGAGGCCTCCGGCCACTGGGTGACCTCGCTGCCGTTCACGCTGACCGACCTGGCGCTGATGATCGGCGCCTCGCGCCAGACCGTGTCCGCCGCCTTTGCCGACCTGGAGCGCCGCGGCCTGCTGCGGCGCCAGGGCCGCCGCACGCTGCACGTGCTGGACCTGCCTCAGCTCGAGGCGCAGGGCCAGCTCGCGATGTCGTCCAGCCGACAGACGCGGCCCGCGCCCCCCGCCTAAGCTCGGCCCCAGACCCAACCCTCTGGAGTGCCCCCATGAGCAGCCTGACCTCGAACGCCGCGGTGGACCGCTACGTCAGCTTCAAAGGCATCGACTACGACGGCAACGTGCGCCGCGTGCTCGATCACCTGGAGCGCTACCGCCGCCGCGATCCGCAGCACCGGCTGCTCGACTACCTCGCCCGCCAGCGCAGCCTGACCTCCGGCGCCCGGCGCGACGACCTGCTGCTGCTGCACAGCCTGGTCAACCCGATCCGCGACCTGTTCGAGGCCGGGTCCGACCAGCCGGCCCTGGCCGATCTGGACCGGCTCGAGCAGGAGTGCTTCTGACGGGTCCGCTCCGCCTCACGGCAGGCTGCGGCTCGACCACAGTCGCACGCGGTTGAACTCGACGTTCGTCACGCCGTCCACGTGGCGCGCCGCCTGGACCGCCCGGAAGCGCTGGGCCTCGTCGTCGGCCCAGCCGCCCAACCGCACCTCGCCCTCCCGGACCTGCACGGTGATGTCGGCCGGATGGTGGATGTCCGTCTTCACGATGGCGGCCTGGATCGCCTGCTGAACCTGTGCATCCTGAGCGCTGTCGGCCCACACCGGAGCCGCCACGCCCCCCACGATCGCCAGAGCCAGCAGCGCCGGCAGAAATCGACGGTTGTTCATGTGAATTCCTTTCAGACTTCGAAACACATGAGGGTTAGTGCGGATGGACGGGGCTTGGTTGCGTAAAGGAGTGCAAAGGGGTGGCGGTGCCGCGTGTCCCGCCGGCTGGCCGTCAGAACGCTTGTTGACCCGTGGCCTTCTCGATCAGCTTGTCGATCGACACCGCCAGCACCAGCAGCATGCCGGTCACGATCAGGCGGATCTCGTTTTCCACGCCCATCAGGTTCAGGCCGTTCTGGACCGTGCCGATGACCAGCGCCCCCAGCAGCGCCGCATGCACCGAGCCGCGGCCACCGAACAGGCTGACGCCACCGATCACGGCTGCCGCGATCGACTCCAGCAGCAGCGTGCCGCCGCCGATGCCCCCGCCCGAGAACACGCCCACGCCCAGGGTGCGTGAGGCGGCCAGCACACCGGCGATCGCCGCCACCGCACCGGCAATCCCGAAGGCGGCCATCTTGATCCGGCCGACGTTGACGCCGGTGCGGCGGGCCGCTTCGTCGTTGTTGCCGACCGCGTAAAGGTAGAGGCCGAACTGGGTCTCCTTGAGCACGTAGCCACCCAGGCCCAGCATCGCCGCGAAGATCAGCACCAGCAGCGGCACGCCCTGGTGCGCGTTGAGCACGGCGACGACGCTCACGCTCAGCACGGTTGCGCCCAGCAGAGGCGCCGCCAGTCCCGACAGCATCGACACCGGCAGGCCGACGCGCTGGCGCCGCCAGGCGTTCGAGACGGTGATGCCGACGTAGATCAGCAGCCCGGCGACCAGCAGGGCCCAGGCCCAGGCGCCCTCGATGCGGGTCTGCGCGATCTGCTCGATGCCCGAGCCCATCAGGCCGTAGCGGGCCGTGGGCGGAAGCAGCAGCAGCTGGGCGCCATTGAGCGCCAGGCCCAGGCCCAGCGTGACGACGAAGGACGGCACGCCGACATAGGTCATCCAGCGCGCCGACAGGCAGCCGATCACGGCGCCGGCCGCGACGGCCGAGGCCACCGCCGTCCACGGCGAGAAACCGAACTCGACGATCAGCTTGGCCATCAGCACGGCGGTGACACCGTTGATCGCGGCCACCGACAGGTCGATTTCCTTGACCAGCAGCACGAACATCAGGCCCAGGGCCATGATGCCGACCACCGTGCTCTGCAGCAGCAGGTTGGACAGGTTCTGCGGTGACAGGAAGACGTCGCTCTGGATCGCGAAGAAGATCCACAGCGCGACGAGACCGATGACCACGGGCAATGCGCGCAGGTCGGAGGCCAGGAGTTCGCCGAATGAGCGGCGCTTGGTCGGCGGCGGGAATGTGCCCGAATCGATCGGGGCGGACAGGACTTGTGCCATTGTTTTCTCCTTGGATTGCACGAGCCTCAGCCCGCCAGATTGACGCTCTCGTTGCCACCGACCATGGCGTTCACGACCTGCTCACCCGTGACTTCGCGGGACTTGAAGCTGGCCGTGTTGGCGCCCAGGCGCATGACTTCGATGCGGTCGGTGGACTTGACGACGAAGTGGTGGATGTCGTGGCTGACCACCACGATGCCCAGACCCTCGTCGGCCAGCGTGCGGATCAGCCGGGACACCTGTTCGGCGGCCGAGTGGCTCAGCGCGGCGGTCGGCTCGTCGAGGATCAGCAGCTTGGGCGTCCACAGGATCGAGCGGGCGATGGCGATGTTCTGCCGCTGCCCGCCCGACATCGCACCCACCGGGCGGCTCAGCGAGAGGTTGCCCAGGCGCATGCGGGTCATCACCTCGCGCGCCCGGACTTCGCATTCGGCGCGCTTGATGCGCCGGCCGAACCAGCCGGAGCCGGTCAGCTCACGCCCCAGGAACAGGTTCTGCACCGCATCCAGGTTGTTGCACAGCGACAGGTCCTGGTAGACGGTCTGGATGCCGTAGCCGGTCGCATCCGACGGGCTGTTGATCCTGGCGGGCTTGCCGTCGATCTCGTAGTCGCCCGTATCGAAGCCGTGCACGCCCGCCATGACCTTGACGAAAGTCGACTTGCCCGCGCCGTTGTCGCCGACCAGCGCGACCACCTCGCCCGCGTGAACCTCGACCGATGCGCCACGCAGCGCCCTGACGGAGCCGAACGACTTGGTGATGTTCCGCATTGAAATGAGCGGCGTGCCCTTGCTGCCTTTGGCAGAGCCGGCGCCGGCGGAGTCTGCAATCTTCTCAGTCATGATGGACCTCTCGGAATAAATGGGGGCGGCGAGACTGCCGCCCCTTGGGCTGTACGCCCAGGTCTTACTTGTTGGCCTGGCAGACCGGCGTGTTCTGGATGCCCTGGCAGATCTGCGGCCAGGTCCACACGCCGGCCTTCACCACGTCCGACAGGTTGGCGGCGGTGATGTTGCTGACCGGCAGGAAGACCGCCGGCACGTCCATGAACTTGTTGTTCACCTTGCCGTTGACCAGGTTCTTGGGCACGCCCTTGCCGGCGAGCAGCGAGGCGACCACGTCGGCCGCGTAGGTGGCCTCGACCTTCAGGTCCTTCAGCACCGAGTTGTCCTGCCAGCCCATGGCGATGTAGCGCAGCGCTTCGACGGTGGCGTCCTGGCCGCCCGTCACCAGCTTCTGGCCGGGCTTGTAGCCCTGGCTGATCAGCGCGGCCACCGAGCCACCCGTGGTGCCGTCATTCATGCCGAGGAAGACGTCGACGTCGCCCTTGTTGCGGGTCAGGCAGTCTTCGGCGAAGGACTGTGCCTTCACCGGATCCCAGTTCTCGGTGTACTGCTCGCAGACCACCTTGACCTTGCCCGAAGCGATCAGCGGCTTGAGGAACTCGTTCTGGCCGGCTTCGTACTGGCCCGTGCCGTATTCGCCCTGGTTGCCCTTGATGCGTGCCACCTTGACGACCGGCTTGCTGATCTTGTTGATCAGCTCGGCCGCACGCTTGCCCTGGGCCTGGCCGACCGACAGCGAATCGAAGACGACGTGGGCGTCGGCCTTGCCACCGACGGCATCGTGGTCGTACAGCACGACCGGGACCTTGGCCGTGGCCGCTGCCGCGAGGCTGCCCGCCGACAGGTTGGCGTCGGCCGACGTGTAGACGATGACCTTGGCGCCCTGCGAGATGGCGTCTTCCACCAGACGCTGCTGGCGCGACGGATCGCCCTGGGCGTTCTGCACGATGACCTTGGCCTGCGGGGCCTTCTTCTTCAGCGCGTCGATGAAGAAGGGGGCGTCGCGGCTCTCGAAGCGGATGGTGGTCGAGTTCGGCAGCAGGAAAAAGACCTTGTCTTCGGCCATGGCCGAGGTGGCTGCGCTGGCCAGGATCGATGCGGCGACGGTGCCGAGGATGCGGTGTTTCATGTTTGTCTCCAGAGGTATTGAGTGCGCACTTGGACGGAGCAGGCACGAGTCGACCTGAACCCCGGGCCGGCCCCCGGGGTTTTGTCGGGACAGTGGGCGCGTGGCGGCTTAGACGACCACGGCGCGACCGGTCTTGACCGACTCGATCGCGGCTTCGGCCAGGCGCAGGGCCTGGCGGCCGTCCCACGGGCTGGTGGGCATGGCGGTGCCGGCGTCGAGTGCCTTCAGGAAGGCGTCGAGCTCATTGCGGTAGGCGTCCGTGTAGCGCTGCAGGAAGAAGTTCAGCAGCGGCGGCAGCGCTTCGGTTTCCTGGGCGTTGTAGCGGCGCACCGTGCTGGGCCGCAGGTTGTCGTTCATCAGCATGCCCTTGGCGCCGAGGATCTCGAAGCGCTGGTCATAGCCGTAGCTCGCTTCGCGGCAGCAGTTGATGTGGCACTGCTTGCCCGACGCGGTCTGCATGATGACCATCAGGGTGTCGTAGTCGTCGAACTCTTCCATCAGCGCCGGATCGACGACGCGGCTGGCCTTGGCGTAGACCTCGACCGGCTCCTCGCCCAACAGGAAGCGCGCCATGTCGAAGTCGTGGATGGCCATGTCGCGGAAGATGCCGCCCGAGTGCGCCACGTAGTCGCGCGGCGGCAGGCCGGGGTCGCGGCTGGAGATGATGACCTGGCGCACCTCGCCGATGTCACCGGCGTCGATGGCGCGGCGCAGCTCGATGTTGCTGGGGTCGAAGCGGCGGTTGAAGGCCATCATGACCTTGGCACCCAGCGCCTTGAGTTCGGCCACGGCGGCATCGGCCTTGGCCAGGTCGTTGTCGACCGGCTTCTCGCACAGCACGGCCTTGCCGGCGCGGGCGGCCAGCAGCATCAGGTAGGCGTGCGTGTCCGACGGCGTGCCGATGACGACCGCGTCGACGTCGGCGCGGGCGATGGTGGCTTCGGCATCGGTGGAGGCCTCGCAGCCGAGCTTGTCGGCCAGCTTGCGGGCCGAGGCGTCGATCGGATCGACCACGGCGACCAGCTGGGCCAGCGGGTTGGCGGCGACGTTGGCGGCGTGGATCTGGCCAATGCGGCCGGCGCCCAGAACAGCGACTCGAATCATGGATGTCTCCTGGTGGGGTGTCAGGCCGTGCGGTGCGCGAACTGGCGCATCGCCGTATCAAAGGAACTGCGCGCCATCACGTCCAGCGGCTGCAGTCGGAAGCTCTTCGAGATGATCTCGACGCCGTAGTAGGGCGCATCGAAGCCGGCGGCCAGCACCGCGTCGATGAAGGCCGGCACGTTGAAGCAGCCCTCGCCGCACAGACGGCGGCTGAAGCGGGTGTCCTCGAACAGCGTGCCGACGACCTGCGGGTCGGCGTCGTCGAGCTCCACGCCCTTGAGGAAACGCGCCGGGATCTTGGCGATCTCGTCGTAGGACATGCCGCCGCGCGCCACGTGCCAGATGTCGAGCAGGATGCCGCCGTTGGGCTGGTCGGCGCCGGCGATGATGGCCATCGCGGTGTCGATGGTGTTCACGTTGGTGAACGGCATCATCTCCATGATGATGTTGGTACCGACCTCGCGGCCCTGCTCGCACAGCAGCGCGAACTCGTCGCGCAGGTGCGCGATGTCGGGCGCCTGCTCGGAGAACAGCTCCGGCGAGACCTTGAAGTTGCGCGCACCGAGTTCGGCCGCCGCTTCGAACAGTTCGTGCCGCATCTGGTCGGAGGCCTGGCGGCGCGGGTCGGCCGCATCGCAGAACCAGTCGCCCAGGAACTCGACGTCGATGTGGCGGATGCCGTTGTCGGCCAGCACCTGGCGCACGCCGGCCCAGCCCAGGCGGTCGCGGTTGGCCATCAGATCGGCGTGCACCAGGCCCATGCCGGTGTAGCCGACCTTGGATGCAGCAGCGGCGCGATCTTCCAGGCTGTAGGGGCTGACCTCGGTGGGTGCACCGGGGTATACATCGCCGGCCAACGTCCAGTACGCGGCCAGCAGCTCAACTTGTTTGTTGCTCACAGGAAAACCTCGGAACCTGCTTGTGCAGAAGAAGCGAACAGGGCCTCGATCAGCGTGCTGATGTTGAGCGCCTGCGTCGCGGGGATGACCACCGGCGCGCCTTCGCGCACCGACTTGTTGAAATGGCTCAGCTCACGGTCGAAGAAGACCGGGTTGCCGATCTCGGCGAGCTCGGGTGAATAGACGGTCTTCTTCGAGGCCCAGTTGATCGGGAAGCCGGTCTCGCTCCACTCGGTCCAGCCTTCGCGGTGGCCATCGACCGTGCCGTTGTCGAAGATCTTGTAGCTAGACGGTGACGGGCGTGAACTCATCATCCCGGCCGTGCCGTAGGCGGTGATGTCCCAGGCCTCCAGCCAGGGCAACGAGTCCCACGAGAAGAAGTCGACGACGACGATCTTGTCGTCGTAGTTCAGCACCGCGCCGGCCGCGTCCTCACGCGAAGTCGGACCCATCGCGCCGGGGAACTTGGTGATGCGCGCATTGACCGAACGCGGCATGCCGAAGTGGTGGATCACGCGGTCGAACAGGTGGCAGGAGATGACGAACATCGCCCCGCCGATGTCGCCCGGCTGCTTCATGTGGTTGGTGTCGGCCTCGTCGTGCGAGCAGCCGCCGTGGGCGCGCACCTGCAGCACCTTGCCGAGCCGGCCGCTCTGGAGCACCTCCTGCATCTTGTCGACCGATGGCGAGTAGCGCCAGCAGTAGCCGACCTGCACGATGCCGCCGGTGCGCTCGACCGCCTCGACGATGCGGCGCGCATCGGCCGAGTTGCGACCGGCCGGTTTCTCGCACAGCACGGCCTTGCCAGCCTCGAGCGCCTCGATCGTGAGGTCGGCCATCGCGTAGCTCTTGGAGTGCACGTAGACCACGTGCACGTCCGGGTCGTCGAGGATCTCCTGCTTGCTGCGCGGCGTCAGTCCGAGCGCGTCGCAGAAGGGCTGCAGCAGCGGGCTGTCGTCGGCGGCGCCGAGCATGCGGGCGTTGGGCAGGCGCTGCAGGGCGCGCACCCGGCCCGAGGTGTGCGGGTGCGTGATGCCCAGGCACGCCACGCCCAAGGTGGCGTCGTTGCCAAGTGGCGGGCGTGTGGTGTGGGTGGTCATGGCTTGTCTCCTGTCAGGGCTGTTCAGGGTTCGATTTTTTTCTCAGGGGGCGGTGTGTCGGATCAATCTCCGGGACGCCGACCTTCCCAGGCGTTGCGCAGCAGCTCGCGGATGGCCTGGGCTTCGATCGGCCGGGGATTCCAGTACGGGTTGGCCAGCGCGATCTCCGCCGCCCGGTCGAGTTCGGACTCGGGCATGCCGATGTCGCGCAGCGCCAGCGGCGCCTTCAGTTCCGCGGCCAGGTCGTGGACGCCGGTCGCCGCGTCGTCGCTGCCGAGCGCTCGGGCGATGCGCCGCATCGCCTCGGGTGCCGCCTGCGTGTTGTAGTGCAGCGCGTGCGGCAGCACGATGGTGTGCGTCTCGGCATGCGGCAGGTTGAAGCTGCCGCCCAGCGTGTGGCACAGCTTGTGGTGCAGCGCCATGCCGACATGACCCAGCACCGTGCCGCACAACCAGGCGCCGTAGAGGCAATCGCCGCGAGCGGCCAGGTCCGACGGACTGCGGACGACACCCCGCAGGCCGACAGCCAACGCACGGATGCCCTCCTCGGCCATCAGCGACATCACGGGATTGCCGTCGCGGGCATAGAGGCCTTCGGCCGCATGGGCGATCGCGTTGATGCCGCTGGTGACGGACATCGCGACCGGCAGCCCCACCGACAGGTCCGGGTCGTACAGCACGGTGCGCGGCAGCACGCGGGCATCGCGGCCGGTCTTCTTCAGGCCTGCTTCGGTGATGCCGTAGATCGGCGTCATCTCCGAGCCGGCATAGGTGGTCGGTACCGCGATGATGGGCAGCGACGACTCCAGCGCGATGGCCTTGCCCAGGCCGATCGTCGAGCCGCCGCCGATCGCCACCGCGCAGTCGGCGCCGACCGCGCGGGCATGTTCACGCGCCAGTCGGGCGCCTTCGATCGGCACATGCATCTGCGCGCCGTCGTACACCCCGACGCTCAAGGCGCCCAGCAGATCGGCTGCCGCCTGGGCCTGGTCACGCTGCTGCGGCGTGCACAGCACCAGCGCCCGGCGCGCGCCCAGCGCCTCGACCTCCTGCGGCAGGCGCTGCAGGCTGCCGCGGGCGAACACCACCCGGGCCGGTTGCGCCGTGAAGATGAAATCGTGAGTCGGGTCGGCCTCGCGTGTCGTTGCCATGATCACGCGCCCTCGGGGGTGTAGTCGACCTGGAAGCGGGCGATGCGGACGTCGCCCAGTTCCTGGCGGATGCGCAGATGCTCGGGATGGCTGCCATAGCCCGCCAGGGACGCCACGCTGTCGAATTCGCTGTAGAGCACCATGTCGCAGGCATAGTCGACGCGGCTGGAGTCCAGGCCGATCTCCATCCGCAGCAGGCCGGGGATGCGCCCCACCAGCCCTTCGAAGCGGCTCTTGACGAACAACGCGGCCGCGTTGCGCTCGGCTGCCGTCTCTCCGCGTACGTTCCACATGACGATGTGCTTGATCATTCGATCACCTATGTATGGGCCGCGATTCCGAAGTGACATCGCGCAGTGACAGGTGGCGGACGACCGTGGCCAGGGTCCATCGGTGAGCCCCGTCTCCATTCAGCCATCTGCTTTCCTGCGATGGATGAACTGTAGATTCACGCGGAGCGGCAAAAAATGACGTGAGGGGAAATGTCTTTGCCGAAAAATGGAAAAATAATGGGGGTTTCCACCAGCTGTGTGCTCCACCCCTCGACATCGATCGTGTGGCTCAGCGCAGCGGCGCGGCCCACTTCTTCTCGAGTTCCAGTGCCTCGAAGCGTTCGACCAGGAAGTCGTTGAAGACCCGGATCTTGGCCGGCTGGTGGTGCCGGCTCTGGTAGGCGAGGTTGATGGTCAGCGGTGGCAGCTCCCAGTCGGTCAGCACCGGCACCAGCCGCCCGGCCACGATCTCGTCGTGGATGATGTAGAGCGGCTGGATCACGATGCCCAGGCCCGCGAGCCCGGCCGAGCAGATCACCTGGCCCTCGTTGGAGTCCAGCATGCTGGTGATCGAGGTGTCGCGGCGCTCGTCGCCGCGGCTGAAGTGCAGCACGTTCGGGTCCTTGGCCAGGTTGTAGACCAGCAGGCGATGCTGCTTCAGGTCCTCGGGCGTCCTGGGCGTGCCGTGAGCGGCGAAGTAGCCGGGCGCGCCGGCCAGCACGCGCCGGGTGTGGGCCAGCCGGCGCACGGTGATGCCGGAGTCCCCCTCGATCTCGCGGGTGCGGATCGCCACGTCGATGCCGGCTTCGATGAAGTCGGGGTAGCGGTTGGCCGCGACGATCTGCACGCTCAGCTTCGGATAACGGCGGCTGAACTCGGGCAGCCCGGGCGCGATGTGCATCATCGCGAACGACACCGAACTGGTGACGCGCAGCAAGCCGGTCGGCTGCAGGGTGGTCTCCAGCACGGCGGCCTCGGCCTCGGCCATCTCCGCCAGCATCGCGACGCAGCGCCGATGGAACGACTGGCCGGCTTCGGTGAGCCACAAGCGCCGCGTGGTGCGCTCGACCAGTCGCACGCCCAGTCGCTCCTCCAGCGCGAGCAGCGTGCGGCTGGCCGCGGCGTTCGACATGTCGAGCTTCTCTGCGGCCCGCGACAGGCTGCCAAGTTCGGCGACCTGGACGAAGAACTCGATCTGCGACCAACGATCCATGATTGATTCATCCACTTGGCGGAAAACTGATTTCACCACAGCGCATTTTTTTCCAATCCCTGTCGACTTAAGGTGGCGGCACTGGCCAGTTCAGACCACCAACAAGGAGACAAGACCGTGCGCAACATCAACGAAGACACCATCACCCAGGCGGTACTGGCCGCCATGGACCAATGCCGTGATGCGCGCCTGCGCACGGTCATGACCAGCCTGGTCCAGCACCTGCATTCCTTCGCCCGCGAGGTCAAGCTGACCGAGGCGGAGTGGTTCCAGGCGATCCAGTTCCTGACCGCGGTCGGCCACATCACCGACGACGTGCGCCAGGAGTACATCCTGCTGTCCGACGTGCTGGGCCTGTCGACGCTGGTGACCGCGCAGAACAACGTCAAGCCCACCGGCTGCACCGAGGCCACCGTGTTCGGACCGTTCTTCGTCGAGAACGCGCCCGACTATCCGCTCGGCGCCGACATCTCGAACGGTGCGCGCGGCGAGCCGTGTTTCGTCAGCGGTCGGGTCACCGGCCTCGACGGCCAGCCGCTGGCCGGCGTGCTGATGGACGTCTGGCAATCGGACGAGGACGGCTTCTACGACGTGCAGAAAGCCCCGACCGCGGACCAGCCGCACACGCACCGGGCACGCGGACGCATCCGCACCGATGCGCAGGGCCGCTACCACTTCCGCTCGATCCTGGCGCAGCCCTATCCGATCCCGCACGACGGCCCGGTCGGCCAGATGCTGGAGGCCCTGGGCCGCCATCCCTGGCGGCCGGCGCACCTGCACTTCATGCTGAGCGCGCCCGATCATGAGCGCCTGATCACGCATGTCTTCCGGGACCATGACCGCTACCTCGACTCCGATGCGGTCTTCGGCGTGCGCTCGACGCTGATCTCCGACTGGGTCCGGCACGAGGCCGGGACGGCGCCTGATGACACCACGATCGATCGGCCGTTCTACACCTTGAACTACGACTTCGTGCTCAACCCCGCCAAGCGGGCGGCCTGAGCGTGCGGCCGACGACTGGCGGTCTGCCCCGAGGCCGTCAGTCGCCCCCGGCAAGATCACCCCGGCAACAGGGGTCCCTGCTTCCTTGTCAAAACATTAACGATTTATTATTGCAATCTTTCAAACTGATGCACTGCCGCTCTGGGCGGCACCGGATCCCATGGCACAACAACATGGCCGCCCGCTGGCGGTCCTCACCTCGCTGTTCTTCATGTGGGGACTGATCACCTCGCTGAACGACATCCTGATCCCGCACCTGAAGGCGCTGTTCTCGCTGAGCTATGTCGAGGCGATGCTGGTGCAGTTCTGCTTCTTCATGGCGTACTTCGTGGTCTCGCTGCCGGCGGGCTGGCTGCTGCAGCGCCTCGGCTACCAGCGCGGGCTGGTGGTGGGGCTGGGCACCATCGGCGTGGGCTGTCTGCTGTTCTACCCGGCGGCAGGCGCGCACGCCTACCCGCTGTTCCTGGGCGCGCTGTTCGTGCTGGCCGCGGGCGTGACGCTGCTGCAGGTGGCGGCCAATCCCTACGTGACGCTGCTGGGTGAGCCGGAGACCGCCTCCAGCCGGCTGAACCTGACCCAGGCCTTCAACTCGCTGGGCGCGACGGTGGGGCCGATGGTCGGCGCCGTGGCCATCCTGGGTGCAGCCGACCACGCGGTCGGCGCCCAGGCCGATCCTTCGAGCGTGCAGGGCCCCTACCTGGTGCTGGCCGGCCTGCTGTTCCTGCTGGCCGTGGTCGTCGCCTGGGTGCGTCTGCCCGATCCGCGCCGACTGGTCGAGGCACAGCAGGCCGAGCTGCGCGGCAGCGCGGCGTCGGCCGACGCCGGCGAGCAGGGCAGCCTGTGGGCGCACCGCCATCTGGTGCTGGGCGCCGTGGCCATCTTCGCCTACGTGGGCGCCGAGGTGTCCATCGGCAGCCTGCTGGTCAACCTGATGGGCGAGCCGGCCATCGCCGGCCTGAGCGCGGCCGAGGCCGGCAAGTGGCTGTCGCTGTACTGGGGCGCCGCGATGGTGGGCCGCTTCATCGGCAGCGCGCTGATGCGCAAGGTGTCGGCCGCCCGGGTGCTGGCCGCCGCCGGCCTGGTCAACGCCGCGCTGATCGCGCTGGCCATCGCCGTGAGCGGTCCGGTGGCGATGTGGAGCCTGCTGGCCGTCGGCCTGTTCAACTCCATCATGTTCCCGACCATCTTCGCGCTGGCCCTCGAAGGCCTGGGCGCACTGACCAGCCGCGGTTCCGGCCTGCTGTGCATGGCCATCGTCGGCGGCGCCATCGTGCCGCTGGCCCAGGCCCTGCTGGCCGACCACTGGGGCCTGCTGCCGTCCTTCGCCGTGCCGCTGGTGTGCTACCTGTACATCGCCCACTACGGCGGCTGGGGCCACCAGCCCGCGGGCCCGGCCGTCACCGAGCCGGCCGAGCCGCTGCGCGCTCCCCGCGCCGCCGCGCAGGGGGCCTGAACCCCGCGGGGCGACCCGCGCGCCCCACGATCAGCAGAAGGCCCAGCGGATGCTGGGCCTTTTTGCGTTCTGGGGGACTTCAAGGTGTTCGAGGGGTGTCGGCGGTTGCCAGGGGCGGCGAGCGGACGATGCCTGTGCTGCACGTTCCTACTGCAGACGGGCTCGTAAGCTTCCCTGTCAAGAAGACAGTTGATTCCTAGAGTCCGCGGCGGTTGTGTTGATCAATCTGGGCATGGACTGCTTGGGCGGCACACCGCCCAATGCGTCATGCGGCCGCGTCATTCGTGCCCATGGGGACGGGTTAACCGCACGACCGAACATCTCCAGAAAAACGGATCACCCCAAAAACAAAAGGCCCAGCATCCGCCGGGCCTTTCCACTTCCTGGGTCATCCGGCCAGCATCACGCGTCGATGTTCGCCGCCCTCAGCGCGTTGGTCTCGATGAAGTCGCGGCGGGGTTCGACCTCGTCGCCCATCAGCATGGTGAAGACCTTGTCGGCTTCGATGGCGTCCTCGATCTGCACGCGCAGCAGGCGGCGCACGGTCGGGTCCATGGTGGTTTCCCAGAGCTGCTCGGGGTTCATCTCGCCCAGGCCCTTGTAGCGCTGGCGGCCGACGCTGTTTTCGGCCTGCAGCATCAGCCAGGCCATGGCGATGCGGAAGTCGCCGGCCTTGGCGGTCTTCTGGCGTTCGCCTTCGCCGCGCCGGACGATGGCGTCCTCGGCGAGCAGGCCCTTGAAGGTGAGGCCGGCGCGGCTGAGCGCTTCGTAGTCGGCGCCGTGCACGAAGTCGGCGGTGATGATGCTGCTCTTGATGTTGCCGTGGTGGCGGCGGCTGATGCGCAGGTGGTGCTTGTCGGTGCGGCTGTCGAACTCGGCGGCGACTTCGGCGTCGTGCAGCGCGTCCTTCAGCGCCAGGGCGCTGGCTTCGGCCCGGGCGGCGTCGTCGAGGTCGAGGGTCAGGCCGTCGCTGATGGCCCGCAGCGCCTCGATGTCCATCCAGTTGGACAGGCGGGCGATGACGTTGGTGGCCTGCACGTACTGGCGCGCCAGCTCCTCGAGCTCGGGGCCGCTGATGGCCGGCTTGCCGGCGCCGGGTTCGACCGCGGCGCCGTCGAGCGCGACCTTGAGCAGGTAGACGTCGAGTTCGCTGCCGTCCTTCAGGTACTGCTCGTGCTTGCCGTGCTTGACCTTGTAGAGCGGCGGCTGGGCGATGTAGATGTGGCCGCGCTCGACCAGGTCGGGCATCTGGCGGTAGAAGAAGGTCAGCAGCAGGGTGCGGATGTGGGCGCCGTCCACGTCCGCGTCGGTCATGATGATGATGCGGTGGTAGCGCAGCTTGTCGGGGTTGAAGTCGTCCCCGCCCATGCCCTTGCCGATGCCGGTGCCCAGCGCGGTGATCAGCGTCAGGATCTCGTTGGAGGCGAGCAGCTTCTCGTAGCGCGCCTTCTCGACGTTGAGGATCTTGCCGCGCAGCGGCAGGATGGCCTGGAACTTCCGGTCGCGGCCCTGCTTGGCGGAGCCGCCGGCGGAGTCACCCTCCACCAGGTAGATCTCGCACTGGGCGGGGTCCTTCTCCTGGCAGTCGGCGAGCTTGCCTGGCAGGCCCATGCCGTCGAGCACGCCCTTGCGGCGCGTCATCTCGCGGGCCTTGCGCGCGGCGTCGCGGGCGCGGGCGGCGTCGACGATCTTGCCGCAGATGGTCTTGGCGTCGATCGGGTTCTCGAGCAGCCAGTCGGTGAGCAGGCGCCCGACGATGTCCTCGACCGGCGCGCGCACTTCGCTGGAGACCAGCTTGTCCTTGGTCTGGCTGGAGAACTTGGGCTCGGGCACCTTGACGCTGACCACGCAGGCCAGGCCTTCGCGCATGTCCTCGCCGCTGATCTCGACCTTGGCCTTCTTGGCGATCTCGTGGTCGTCGATGTACTTGTTCATCACCCGGGTCATCGCGGCGCGCAGGCCGGTCAGGTGGGTGCCGCCATCCCGCTGGGGGATGTTGTTGGTGAAGCAGAGCACGTTCTCGTTGTAGCTCTCGTTCCACTGCATCGCGACCTCGACACCGACGTTGGTGTTGTTGTCGCTGATCTTGTCGCCGCGGGCATGGAAGATGTTGCCGTGCAGGACCTTCTTGCCCTTGTTGACGAACTCGACGAAGCCCTTGACGCCGCCGGCGTAGGCGAAGTTGTCTTCCTTGTTGTTGCGCTCGTCGACCAGGCGGATCTTGACGCCGTTGTTCAGGAAGCTCAGCTCGCGCAGGCGCTTGCTGAGGATCTCGTAGTGGAAGTCGATGTTGGTGAAGATCGTCTCGTCGGGCAGGAAGTGCACTTCGGTGCCGCGCTTGTCGGTCTCGCCGCTGATCTTCATCGGGCTGATCTCGAAGCCGTCGCGCTGCTCGATCACGCGGTCCTGCGGGATGCCCTGGCGGAACTCCATGAAGTGCACCTGGCCTTCGCGGCGCACCGTCAGGCGCAGCCACTTGCTCAGGCCGTTGACGCAGCTCACGCCCACGCCGTGCAGGCCGCCCGAGACCTTGTAGCTGTTCTGGTTGAACTTGCCGCCGGCGTGCAGCTCGGTCAGCGCGATCTCGGCAGCCGAGCGCTTGGGCTCGTGCTTGTCGTCCATCTTGACGCCGGTGGGGATGCCGCGGCCGTTGTCGATGACGGAGATCGAGTTGTCGGTGTGGATGGTGACGGTGATGTCGTCGCAGTGGCCGGCCAGGGCCTCGTCGATGGAGTTGTCGACGACCTCGAAGACGAGGTGGTGCAGGCCGGTGCCGTCGGACGTGTCGCCGATGTACATGCCCGGTCGCTTGCGCACGGCCTCCAGGCCTTCCAGGATCTGGATGCTGCCCTCGCCATACCCCGCGGACGCGGCGGCCGAGGCGGCGGCGACTTCGGCAGGAGTGGGTTCAGGGGTGGGCAGGGGGGCAGTGGATTCGGTCATGGGGCTCGCTCACGGGGCCGTCAGAGGGTGATCTGCGGCGCCTTTCAAAAACGCGGAAGCGGGCCGGGGCCCGCTTGTGCACTGTCTCGTGGTTTTCGATGGTCGTCGGTCCTGTGGGGCCGGCGCCTCAGATGCGCATCGGCATCACGACGTACTTGAAGCCGGCCTGGTCGGGGATGGTGACCAGGGCGGAGCTGTTGGCGTCCTGCAGCGACAGGGTGACCATGTCGGCGCCGCTGTTGGACAGCACGTCCATCAGGTAGGTGACGTTGAAGCCGATCTCGATGGCGTCGCCGCCGTAGTCGATCTCGAGCTCTTCCTTGGCCTCTTCCTGCTCGGCGTTGCTCGACGCGATGCGCAGCGTGCCGGGTTCGAAGTTGACCCGCACGCCCTTGAACTTCTCGCTGGTCAGGATGGCGGCGCGCTGCAGGCTGGCCAGCAGCGGGGCGCGGCCCAGCGTGATGTGGTTGCGGTGGTTCTTCGGGATCACGCGGTTGTAGTCGGGGAACTTGCCCTCGACCAGCTTGGTGACGAACTCCATGCCGCCGAAGGTGAACTTGGCCTGGTTGTCGGCGAAGCGCATCTCGATGCGGGCTTCTTCCCCGTCGGCGCTGGCGGCCTTGCTGGCCTTGTCGTCCTTGAGCAGGCGCTGCAGCTCGAGCACGGTCTTGCGCGGCAGGATGACTTCCTGCTTGGGGATGTCGTGCTCGAGTTCGGCCTGGGCCAGCGCGAGGCGGTGGCCGTCGGTGGCCACCAGCGTCAGCGTGCGGCCTTCGGCGACGAACAGGATGCCGTTGAGGTAATAACGGATGTCGTGCACCGCCATGGCGAAGTGCACCTGGTCGATCAGGCCCTTGAGCGTCTTCTGCGGCACGCTGAAGGTGGGGCCGAAATCGGCGGCTTCCTGGACCAGCGGGAAATCCTCGGCCGGCAGGGTCTGCAGCGTGAAGCGGCTCTTGCCACCCTGCAGCGTCAGCTTGTTCTGGGCGGCGCTGAGCGTGACGATCTGGTCGGCCGGCAGCGTGCGCAGGATGTCGATGAGCTTGCGCGCGCCGACGGTGGTGCTGAAGGTGCTGTCGTCACCGCCCAGCTCGGCGCTGGTGCGCACCTGGATCTCGAGGTCGGAGGTGGTGAACTCGGCCACGCCGGCCTGCTTGCGGATCATCACATTGGCCAGGATCGGCAGGGTGTGTCGCCGTTCGACGATGCCCGAAACCGCCTGGAGGGCGCCCAGGACCTTTTCCTGCGGTGCTTTCAACACGATCATGTCTGTCTTCTCTCAGCTCGTACCGGACGAGTCATTTTCGCCTGTTTTGCGGGCTCAGCCCTTGAGGGTCTGTTCCAGCACGTGCAGTTGCTGGTTCAGTTCGCTGTTCTTCTGCCGTTCGCCACCGATCTTGCGCACCGCGTGCAGCACGGTCGTGTGGTCGCGTCCGCCAAACAGCTCGCCGATCTCGGGCAGGCTCTTCTGGGTCATTTCCTTGGCCAGGTACATCGCGATCTGGCGCGGCCGCGCGATGCTGGCCGGGCGCTTCTTGCTGTACATGTCCGCGATCTTGATCTTGTAGAAGTCGGCGACCGTCTTCTGGATGTTCTCGACCGAGATCTGCCGGTTCTGGATCGACAGCAGGTCCTTCAGCGCCTCGCGCGCCAGCGCGATGTTGATGTCCTTGTGGCTGAAGCGGCTGTAGGCCAGCACCTTGCGCAGCGCGCCCTCGAGCTCGCGCACGTTGGCGCGCACGTTCTTGGCGATGAAGAAGGCCACGTCCTCGGGCATGTGGCTGCTCTCGGCGACGGCCTTCTTCATCAGGATGGCCACGCGCATCTCGAGCTCGGGCGGCTCGATGGCCACCGTCAGGCCGGCGTCGAAGCGGCTGGTCAGGCGCTCGTCGATGTCCACCAGCCCCTTGGGGTAGGTGTCGCTGGTCATGATGATGTGGGCGCGCTTGGCCAGCAGGGCCTCGAAGGCGTTGAAGAACTCCTCCTGCGTGCGCTCCTTGCCGGCGAAGAACTGCACGTCGTCGATCAGCAGCAGGTCGAGCGAGTGGTACTTGGCCTTGAGCTCGTCGAAGGTCTTGCGCTGGTAGTTCTTCACCACGTCGGAGATGAACTGCTCGGCGTGCAGGTAGAGCACGCGGGCCTCGGGGTTGTCGCGCAGCAGCGCGTTGCCCACGGCGTGGATCAGGTGGGTCTTGCCCAGGCCGACGCCGCCGTAGATGAACAGCGGGTTGTAGAGCTGGCCCGGCGCGCCGGCGACGTGCAGCGCGGCGGTGCGCGCCATCTGGTTGGCGCGCCCGGGCACGAGCGTGTCGAAGGTCAGCACCGGGTTGAGGCGGCCACGCTGGGCGGCCGGCGCGTTGGCGGGCAGGGCCATGCCGCGCGGCTGGGTGTGCACGGCGGGGGCCTGCTGCTGCACGGCGCCGGCCACGCTGGCATAGGCCGGCTGCATGCCGCTGCCCGCGGGGGCGCGGGTCTGCTGCTGCGGTGCCGACGGGCTGATGGCGTTGTTGGTCGACGGCGGCGCGACACGCACGGCCATCTCGCGCGGCAGCAGCGACAGTTCCAGGCGCACGGAGATGCCGGCGATCTCGCTCAGCGCGGTCTCGATGCGGGCGCTGTACTGCGCACGGATCCAGTCGAGCTTGAAGCGGTTGGGCACCCGCAGGCCCACCAGCACCCCGTCCGCGCTGCTGCTGATCTCAGCCGGCGGCAGGGGTCTGATCCACGTGTTGAATTGTTGTTCGGGCAATTCGGCGGCGAGTCTTTCGCAACCGCGCTCCCAGAGATCTGGATACATGTTCTTGTGTGGACAACTACCGGCGAAGGGGCGCGATTGTAGCCACAACCCGACCGGCGAAGACATGGTTATCCACAACTTTGGCCCGGGGGTCAAGCCCGGTTCGCGAGTCAAGGTCAGGGGGCATCGAGTTGACGTCGTGCTGTGGATTTGCTGTAATCGCGGGTTTCCCGAATTGCCTCGGGTGCCTTCAGGGGTGCGCGAGTGCGGCGGGATCGGCATCAACGGGCCAGTGCTTGTCATGGGTCCGCAGTGCGGCGCCACTCCACCGGCGCCGCTCAAGTGACATCAAGGAATAGCAATGAAGCGCACCTACCAGCCCTCCAAGACCCGTCGTGCCCGCACCCACGGTTTCCTCGTCCGCATGAAGACCCGTGGTGGCCGTCAGGTCATCGCCGCTCGTCGCGCCAAGGGCCGCAAGCGCCTGGCCGTCTGAGCTCTGGCCTGAACGGGCTCACGCCCCTGCTGCGGTGAACCGTGTCGCGCCGCTCTCCTGGACCTGCCTTGCCGGTCCCGCCCGTTTCCAGGCGGTGATGGGCATGCGGCCCTGCGCTCGAAGTGCCCGTTTCATGGTGCATTTCCTGGCGGCGGAAGCCGCGCTGCCGCCGGCGGATCCGGAGTTGTCAACAGGCGATGCCGGGGAGACCCCGGAGCTTGTGGATGACTTGCCCGTCGCGGGCACGGCACACCGCCTGCGGGTCGGTCTGGTGGTGCCCAAGCGCCACGCCAAGCGGTCGGTGACACGCAATCTCGTCAAGCGGCACTGCCGCGTGGCGATCGACCGTCACCTGCCGCAGTTGGCGGTCGGCGACTGGGTGCTGCGCCTGCGCGCACCGATCGACCGCAAGGTCTTCACCAGCGCCTCGTCGAGCGTGCTGGCGGATGGTCTGCGGGCCGAGATCGAACAGGTGATCGGCGACGCGATCCGTCGCACCCGTGCGGCGGCCCGGTCGGCCGGGCCTCGCCCGGTGGCGCCCGCGCCGGCCTGACGCGTGATGACGCCCCCCGAGTTGTTCCCCGCAGCGACCCGTCCCGAGATGGCGGGTCGTCGCACATCCGCGCCTGCCCGGGCGCTGATGCTGCTGGTGCGGGGCTACCGGCTGCTGCTCAGCCCCTGGCTGGGTTCGTCCTGCCGGTTCGAGCCGACCTGCTCGGCCTACGCGCTGCAGGCGCTCTCCCGCCACGGAGCGGCCACCGGATCCCGGTTGACGCTCTGGCGCCTGGCCCGCTGCCACCCCTGGTGCGCCGGCGGCCATGATCCCGTGCCGGACACGGTGCGCGGACTTTTCACTTCCCTGCTCGAACGATCGGATGGCCGTGCCGGCCCCCTGGCGCCGGTCCGTCCCGATGTCGTCGAGCCAACCGACCTGCGAAAGAAGTCTCTATGACCGATGTTCGGCGCGCCCTGCTGTGGGGCGTCTTCTCCGTCTCGCTGGTGATGCTGTGGGATGGCTGGAACAAGCACAACGGCCAGCCTTCGATGTTCTCGCCGGCCACGGCGGTGACGGCGGCGGCCTCGGCACCGGGTTCTTCGGTGCCGGCACCGGTCGCGCTGGGTGCGGCCGCTGCGGCGGGCACGGTGCCCGGCACGGCGGCTGCGGCCGCCCCGGCCTCCGAGCTGGTGCAGGTGAGCACCGACACGCTGACGCTGCGTTTTGACACCCTGGGGGCCACGCTGGTCCACGCCGAGCTGCTCAAGCACCACGAGAGCGCGGACGCGAAGCATCCGATCGTGCTGCTGGACCGTTCGGCCTCGCGGGTCTACCTGGCGCAGACCGGCCTGATCCCGGCCCAGCCCGGCACCGAGCTGCCGACCCACCAGACCCCGATGACGGTGTCGCCGGGCGAGCGCACGCTGGCCGCCGGCCAGGACGAGCTGAAGATCCGCTTCGAGTCCGCGGAAGTCGGTGGTGCCAAGCTGGTGAAGACCTTCACGCTGCGCCGCGGCCAGTACCTGATCGGCGTGGAGCAGGAGGTGGTCAACACCGGTGCGGCGCCGCTGAAGGCGCAGGCCTACCTGCAGCTGGTGCGTGACGGCAATCCGCTGCCGGATGCCTCGAGCTTCTACAGCACCTTCACCGGTCCGGCCATCTACACCGAGGCCGGCAAGTTCCAGAAGGAAGAGTTCAAGGCCATCGAGAAGCGCTCGGCCGGCGCCAAGCCCGATCACGAGACCACGGCCGACAACGGCTGGGCCGCGATGGTCCAGCACTACTTCGCCACCGCCTGGCTGCTGCCGGAAAAGGCCACGCGCGAGTTCTTCACCCGCAAGGTCGACACCAACCTCTATTCGGTGGGCATGATCGTGCCGCTGGAGGAGATCGCTCCGGGGGCCAGCCGCAAGCTGTCGTCGCAGCTGTTCGTCGGCCCGCAGGAAGAGAAGCGCCTCGAGGCGATGGCCCCGGGCCTGGAGCTGGTCAAGGACTACGGCTTCGTGACCATCCTGGCCAAGCCGATGTTCTGGACGCTCGACAAGCTGCACAGCTTCATCGGCAACTGGGGCTGGTCCATCATCGCGCTGGTCGTGCTGCTGAAGATCGCCTTCTACTGGCTGAACGCGAACGCCTACAAGTCGATGGCCAAGATGAAGGCGGTCGGCCCGAAGGTGCAGGAGATGCGCGAGCGCCTGAAGGACGATCCGCAGAAGATGCAGCAGGAGATGATGCGCATCTACCGCGAGGAGAAGGTCAACCCGCTGGGGGGCTGCCTGCCGATCTTCGTGCAGATGCCGTTCTTCATCGCGCTGTACTGGGTGCTGCTGTCGTCGGTGGAGATGCGCGGGGCGCCGTGGCTGGGCTGGATCACCGACCTGAGCGCCAAGGATCCGTTCTTCATCCTGCCGCTGCTGATGACCGCCACCTCGCTGCTGCAGGTCTGGCTGAACCCGACGCCGCCCGATCCGATGCAGGCCAAGATGATGTGGATCATGCCGCTGGCCTTCAGCGTCATGTTCTTCTTCTTCCCGGCCGGTCTGGTGCTGTACTGGTTCGTCAACAACCTGCTGTCGATCGCGCAGCAGTGGATGATCAACCGCCAGCTCGGCGTGGCGTGAGCGGACGGAGTTCCGGTCCCGCCGCGGCGGGACCGGACCGGTCTGGAGGCAGCCTGCGGGCTGCCTTTTTCATTTCCGGCGCCTGATCGTGCAATCGGACCGCGACACCACCCACACTTCGGCGGTTCCGGGTGTTTGGCTGGGTAGAACTGTCATGGAGCTCCCGCCATCATGCGTACCGCGGGGCAGACCCGAGACCGTCGCTGAAGGCTTGTTGCAGGCCACAGAGCTCCACTGGCTCGCAGCGACGTTCTCGGCTCGGGAGGGGTTGAATCACACGCCTCCCCCCGCGCGAATTCCAGGCCCGGGCCGCGCCCAGGCGACAATCGCGATCCTATGCTGTCGCACCTCCAGGACCCCATCGTGGCGATCGCCACCGCCGCCGGCCGAGGCGCGGTCGGCATGGTCCGTGTTTCCGGCCCGGACCTGAAGCCGCTGGCGCAGCGGCTCATCGGCCGGGTGCCGACCGCCCGCCATGCCCACTACGGCCCTTTCCTCGATGCGGCCGGCCAGCCGCTGGACCAGGGCCTGGCGCTGTACTTTCCGGCCCCGCACAGCTACACCGGCGAAGACGTGCTCGAGCTGCAGGCCCATGGCGGGCCGGTGCTGATGCAGCTGCTGCTGGCGCGCTGCCTCGAGGTGGCGGCCGAGCCGCTCGATGCCGACCGGCCCGGCGGGCCGCCGTGCTGCCCGGGCCTGCGCCTGGCGCGGCCGGGCGAGTTCACCGAACGCGCCTTCCTCAACGACAAGCTCGACCTGGCGCAGGCCGAGGCGGTGGCCGACCTGATCGATGCCAGCACCGAGGCCGCGGCGCGCAGCGCGGCCCGCTCGCTGGGCGGGGCGCTGTCCCGGCCGGTGACGGCGCTGCACGACGGCCTGGTCGAGCTGCGCATGCTGGTCGAGGCGACGCTCGACTTCCCGGAGGAGGAGATCGATTTCCTGCAGCAGGCCGATGCCCGCGGTCGCCTCGACCGCCTGGCCGATCGCCTGGCCACGCTGCTCGACGCCGCCCACCAGGGCGCGCTGCTGCGTGAAGGGCTGACGGTGGTCATCGCCGGGCAGCCCAATGCCGGCAAGAGCTCGCTGCTCAATGCGCTGGCCGGCGCCGAGCTGGCCATCGTCACCGCCATCCCCGGCACCACGCGCGACAAGGTCAGCCAGACCATCCAGATCCAGGGCGTGCCGGTGCATGTGGTCGACACCGCCGGCCTGCGGGCCGACCACGAGGCCAGCGACGAGGTCGAGCGCATCGGCATCGGGCGCAGCTGGCAGGCCATCGCCGATGCCGATGCGGTGCTGTTCCTGCACGACCTGACGCGCCTGGGCGAGCCGGACCACGTGGCCGCCGACGCGGCGATCGGGCAGCGCCTGCCTGCCGGTGCGCGGCGCGTGCATGTCTACAACAAGGCCGATGCGGTCGACGCGGCCGTGCTGGCCGCCCGGCCGCAGGAGGCGGAGCCGTCGGTGGTGCTGTCGGCACGCACCCAGGCCGGGCTGGACGAGCTGCGCCGCACGCTGCTGGAGATCGCCGGCTGGCATGCCGTGCCCGACGGCGTCTTCATCGCCCGCGAGCGGCATCTGCAGGCGCTGCGGGTCGCGCAGCAGCATCTGCAGCAGGCCCGGGCGCTGGCCGCGCTCGACGATGGCGCCCTCGACCTGCTGGCCGAGGAGCTGAGGCTGTCGCACGACGCGCTGGGCGCGATCACCGGCCACTACACCCCCGACGACCTGCTCGGCGACATCTTCAGTCGTTTCTGCATCGGCAAATGACATGACCCGGGCTCGCGGCCCGGGTCCCGGTCTTATCATCAGGTGGTCGTCAATTTCAGGCCGACCGGAGCAGTCCTTGGATGCCTCGGACCCGGTCAGCGGAGCAAGCCATGGATCTCGATGAACTGGTTCGATCGGTTCAGTCACTGAAGACGGAAGACGGCTTCTACGCCCGGCTGGGCCTGCCGGAATGGCGCACGCTCGGAACCTACCTCACGCCCTACCAGCTGCGCAGCGGCGACCTGCTGATCAAGCAGGGCGACATCGACCGCACGGCCTATTTCCTGGCCAGCGGCAGCCTGCAGATCTACGTGGCCGGAGCGACCCCCGGCAGCAGCCGCATCGTGCTGCTGCGTCCGGGCGCGCTGGTCGGCGAGACGGGGCTGTTCAGCGATGCGCCGCACACGGCCAATGTCGAGGCGATGACCCCGGCGGTGGTCTGGGCGCTGCAGCTGCCACGCTTCGAGGAGCTGGCGCAGCGTGCGCCGGGCATCGCGCTCGAGTTCATGCGCGCGGCCGGCGCGGTGCTGACCTGCCGTGCGCGCGCGCAGCAGACCCTGCGCACCGCGATGACCTGAGCCGCGGCCAGGGCGCGGCGCTTCAGCCGCGCAGCAGCTTGCCCTCGGCCAGGGCCAGTGCCTCGGGGGCGCCGCTGATGACCAGCACGTCGCCGCCCTGCAGCGCCAGTTCGTCGCTGGCCTCCAGCACCTGGCCGCTGAGCCGGCGCACGTTCACCACCGAGACGCCGACCGCGTGCAGCGCCAGTTCGCCCAGCGCCACGCCGACGGTCGGCGAGGCCAGCGGCAGGCTGACGGTGTGCAGCCGTGCCTGCTGCTGGTCCCCGCCGCCGCCGAGGTCGTCGTCGGCGCCGTGGAAATACCCCCTCAGCAGCCCGTAGCGGGCATCACGCGCGTCCTGGATCAGCCGGATCACCCGGCGCACCGGCACGCCCACCAGCGCCAGCGCATGGCTGGCCAGCATCAGCGAGCCTTCGATCGCCTCGGGCACGACCTCGGTGGCGCCGGCGGCGCGCAGCTTCTCGAGGTCGACGTCGTCGATGGTGCGCACCACCACCGGCACCTGGGGCGCATGGTCGCGCACATGGTGCAGCACCTTCAGCGCCGACTGGGTGTCGTGGTAGCTGACCACCACCGCGCTGGCACGGGCCAGGCCGGCCGCCATCAGGCTCTGCAGCCGGGCCGCATCGCCGAACACCACGCTCTGGCCGGCGGCGGCGGCCTGCCGCACCCGGTCCGGGTCGAGGTCGAGCGCCATGTAGGGAATGTGTTCATGCTCGAGCAGGCGCGCCAGGTTCTGGCCCGAACGGCCATAGCCGCAGATGATGACGTGGGCCTCGGTGCGGATCGAGCGCCGGGCGATGCTGGTCAGCTGCACCGACTGCATCAGCCAGTCGGTCGCCGACAGCCGCATCACGACGCGGTCGCTGTGCAGGATGATGAAGGGCGTGGCCAGCATCGACAGCACCATGGCGGCCAGCACCGGGCTCATCCACTGGTTGGCGATCAGGTGCTGCTCGGCCCCCAGCGTCAGCAGCACGAAGCCGAACTCGCCGGCCTGCGCGAGGTAGAGGCCGGTGCGGATGGCCACGCCCGGCGTGGCGCCGAACCAGCGCGCCAGCGCCGCCACCGTCACCGCCTTGGTCAGCACCGGCAGCACGCTCAGCGCCAGCACCAGGGCCCACTGGTCGAGCACCGGGCGCCAGTCGAGCTTCATGCCGATGGTGATGAAGAACAGGCCCAGCAGCACGTCGTGGAAGGGCCGGATGTCGGTTTCCACCTGGTGCTTGTATTCGGTCTCGGCGATCAGCATGCCGGCGACGAAGGCGCCGAGCGCCAGCGACAGTCCGGCGTGTTCGGTCAGCCAGGCCAGGCCCAGCGTGACCAGCAGCAGGTTGAGCACGAAGAGCTCCTCGCTCTTGCGCTTGGCCACCAGCGTGAGCCACCAGCGCATCAGCTTCTGGCCGCCCCACAGCAGCAGCGTCAGCAGCACGGCGGCCTTGGCCAGCGCCGAGCCCAGCGTGCGCCAGAGGTCGTCACCGCCCTGGGCCAGCGACGGGATCAGCACCAGCAGCGGCACGACGGCCAGATCCTGGAACAGCAGCACGCCCATGACCCGCCGGCCGTGCTCGCTCTCGATCTCGAGCCGCTCGGCCATCATCTTGGCGACGATCGCGGTGCTGGACATCGCCATGGCCGAGCCGAGTGCCACCGAGCCCTGCCAGGACAGCTCCCAGGCGCGGCCCAGCAGGCTGAAGAGCCAGGCGAGCATCACGTTGCCGACCACCGCGCCGAGCACGGTCAGCACCACCTGCCCCATGCCCAGGCCGAACACCAGCTTGTGCATGCTGCGCAGCTTGGGCAGGTTGAACTCCAGCCCGATGACGAACATCAGGAAGACCACGCCGAACTCGGCCAGGTAACGCACCCCGGCCGAGTCGCGCGCCAGGGCCAGCGCGTTCGGTCCGATCACCACGCCCACCAGCAGGTAACCCAGCATCGCGGGCAGTTTCAGCAGGCGGCAGCCGACGACACCCAGGACGGCGGCAAACAGATAAAGCAGAGCGAGTTCGAGGTTGGTGGCCATGCATTCCCTAGAATCGCCCTATCCTAAATCAGCCCAGTGCCCGCCTGCCTGTGACCTCCTTGCCCTTCGATGCCGACCGTGCCCTGCAGATGGCGCGCCAGACCTTGCAGATCGAGGCCGATGCGCTCCACGAGCTGCAGGCCCTCCAGGGCGAGAGCTTCGTGCGCGCGGTCGAGGCCATGCTGCGTGGCACCGGGCGGGTGGTCGTCATGGGCATGGGCAAGAGCGGCCACGTCGGCCGCAAGCTGGCCGCCACGCTCGCCTCCACCGGCACGCCGGCGCTCTTCGTGCATCCCGGCGAAGCCAGCCACGGCGACCTGGGCATGGTGCTGGCCGACGACATCGTGCTGGCGCTGTCGAACTCCGGCGAGAGCGACGAGCTGGCCGCCATCCTGCCCGCGCTCAAGCGCCTGGGCGTGACGCTGGTGGCGATGACCGGCCGGGCCGAGTCGACGCTCGCGCGCCACGCCGACCTGGTGCTGTCCACCCAGGTGCGCCGCGAGGCCTGCCCGCTCAACCTGGCGCCGACCGCCAGCACCACCGCCCAGCTGGCGCTGGGTGATGCGCTGGCGGTGGCCCTGCTCGACGCCCGCGGCTTCCGCGAGGAGGACTTCGCCCGCTCGCATCCGGGCGGTGCGCTCGGCCGCAAGCTGCTGACCCATGTGCGCGACATCATGCGCAGCGGGGACGCGGTCCCGCGCGTGACGCCCGCCACGCCCTTCCTGGAGATGATGCGCGAGATGAGCCGCGCCGGACTCGGGGCCACGGCGATCGTCGACGGGCAGGGGGCGGCGGTCGGCATCTTCACCGACGGCGACCTGCGGCGCTCGATCGAGCGGGGCATCGACCTGCTCACGCTGACGGCCGGGCAGGTGATGCATGCCCAGCCACGCACCGTGCGCGACGATGCGCTGGCGGTCGAGGCGGCCGTGCTGATGGAAGAGGCCCGTGTCACCACGCTGCTGGTGCGCGACGCCGCCGGTGGCCTGGTCGGCGCCCTGAACACCAACGATCTGATGCGCGCCAAGGTCATCTGAGCCGGGCGCCCCGTTTGCCATGACTCCACCACTTCCGCGCCCGATCCGTCCCGTGCTGCAGTTCGACCCGGCCCTGCTGCTGCAGGCCCAGGGCGTGCGTGTGGCGATCTTCGACGTCGATGGCTGCCTGACCGACGGGCGCATCTACATCGGCGAGCAGGGCGAGGGCGTCAAGGCCTTCAACACGCTCGATGGCCAGGGGCTGAAGCTGCTGGCCCAGGCCGGCATCGAGCCGGTCGTGATCACCGGGCGTGATTCGCCCGCCGTGCGGCGCCGCTGCACCGATCTGGGCGTGCGCCACGCGCTGTTCGGCGTGCACGACAAGCTGGCGGCCGCCGACGGCCTGCTCGATCGCCTGCAGCAGCCGTGGGAGGCGCTGGCCGTGATCGGCGACGACTGGCCCGATCTGCCGCTGCTGACCCGCGCCGCGCTGGCCTGCGCGCCGGCCAATGCCCACGAGGAGGTGCTCGCCGCGGCCCACCACGTGACCCGCCGCAGCGGCGGCCATGGGGCCGCGCGTGAGTTCTGCGACCTGCTGCTGGTCGCCTCGGGCCGTTATGCCGAACTGCTGCGCGGCCATCTGCTGACGCTCGACGGCGGCACCGCCTGACGCGCCGGCGATGGACGTCGACACCCAGCCCCTGCCCCTGCCGCCGCTGCTGGCGCGTCACCAGGATCATGGACTGCGCCCCCGGCGCTCGCCCCTGGCCTGGCTGCGCGAGCAGGTGGTGAACTACTTTCCCCTGCTGATGCTGGCGGTGCTGGCGGCGGCCTCGTGGTGGCTGGTCCAGCACACGCCCGAGGCCGGCGCCGACCGCACGCAGGCACCGCTGCGGCATGAGCCCGACTACCAGATGCGCGGCTTCTCGGTCCAGCAGTACACGGCGGCCGGCCCGGCCCGGGGCGTGATCGAGGGGGATGTCGTGCGCCATTACCCGGACACCGACGAACTCGAGATCGATGGCGTGCGCCTGCGCTGGGCCGACGACGAGGGGCACCTGATGCATGCGACGGCCGCCCGCGCGATCGCCAGTGCCGATGGCCGGCGGGTGCGGCTGGAAGGCGGGGCCCGGGTGCGACGCGACGCCGTGCCCGGCCTGCGCGCCGAGCTGGAGTTCACCAGCGAGGTGATGCTGTTCGACAGCGACCGCTCGACGGTGCGCAGCGACCGCCCGGTGACCCTGCGTGACGGGGTCCATCGCCTGCAGGCGGGTTCGCTGGTCTACGACCACCGGGCGGCCGACCTGCTGCTCGGCGGCCCGGTCCACGGGGTGCTGCAGCCCGGCGTCGCCGTGCGCTGAGGCGTGGGATGGACGACTTGGCTCGTCAGCGCCTGCCCCTGGTGTTCATCACCGGGGCCTCGAGCGGCATCGGCCAGGCGCTGGCGCTGCAGTACGCCCGTCGCGGCTGGCGGCTGGCGCTGGTGGCCCGGCGGGTCGAGCGCCTCGAGGCCTGGGCCCGCGAGCAGGGGCTGGGTCCCGAGGTCTGCGTGGCCTACGAGGCCGATGTCCAGGATGTCGACCGCATCGTGGCGGTGGGGCAGCGCTGCCTGATCGAGCAAGGCCTGCCCGAGGTCGTCATCGCCAATGCCGGCATCAGCGTGGGCATCGACACCGCCGAGCGCGACGATCTCGAGGTGCTGCGCGAGATCCATGCGACCAACACCGTGGGCCTGGCCGCCACCTTCCATCCCTTCATCCGGCCGATGCGCCTGGCGCGGCGTGGCCGGCTGGTCGGCGTGGCGAGCGTCGCCGCGATCCGCGGTCTGCCGGGTCATGGGGGCTACTGCGCCAGCAAGGCCGCCGTCGTGAGCTACTGCGAGAGCCTGCGCCTGGAGCTGCGCGGCGACGACATCCGCGTCGTCACGCTGGTGCCCGGTTTCGTGGACACGCCGCTGACCCGCGGCAATCCCTACGCCATGCCGTTCCTGATCTCGGCCGACACCTTCGCGGCGCAGGCGGTCAAGGCGATCGATGCCGGCGTGCGCTGGCGAGTCATCCCGTGGCCGATGGCCTGGGTCGTGTGCTTGCTGCGCCTGCTGCCGTCGCCGATCTATGACCGTGTCCTGCAGGGGAGGGGACGCAAGCCCCGCCGGTCCGGGTCCTGACGCAAAAAAGCGGACCCGAGGTCCGCTTTTGATCGTGCGTGTTCAGCGCAGGATCGACGCCTGGAGGGCGGCGATCCTGACGTGATCAGTAGCCGCCGCCGCCGCCGTAACCGCCGCCGCCGCCGAAGCCGCCACGACCGCCACCGCCGCCACCACCTTCACGACGGCCACCGCCGCCGTAGGGGCTGCGGAAACCGCCGCCACCGCCGCCGCCTTCACGGCCGCCGCCACCACCAGCGCCGCCGCCGAAGCCGCCGCCGCCTTCACGACGGCCGCCGCCGCCAGCACCGCCGCCACCGTAGGGGCTGCGGAAGCCGCCCGGACGCTCTTCGCGAGGACGGGCTTCGTTCACGACCACAGCGCGACCGCTGATGGCTTGACCATTCAGGCCGTTGATGGCGGACTGGGCTTCGGGATCCGAACCCATCTCGACAAAACCGAAGCCCTTGGAGCGGCCGGTTTCGCGATCCATCATGACCTTGGCGGAGGTCACGGTGCCGAACTGGGAGAACGCGTCGTTCAGATCTTCGTCACGAACGCTGTAGGCAAGGTTGCCCACGTAGAGTTTGTTGCCCATGGAAGAGCGCCTTTCAACAGAAACAAAGTACCAGAGTACTGATCAACCAAGTGGCGGAGCTAAGCCAGTACTCATTCCAGGGAACAGAGAAGGCGCCGCATCCAGACACGAGGAACCATTATGGGGGACAGTCAAGCCCTGTCCAGTCGATCAGGGCGATAAGTGTTGTAACGGCGTCGAGATTTTGAGCACGGGCAATCGGTACTTGTGTGTTCCTTTCGGGTTTTCCCGGATCGGGACACACCCTCCCGGGCGTGTTTTTCCGTTCCGGGTCGGCGGTGGCCCGCTCACAATCGTGGGCATGGATCTCTTCAAGCCGCTGGTGGCCCTGCTGGCCATCGTCAACCCGATCGGGGTCGTCCCCTTCTTCATCCATTTCACGAACACGCTCAGTGCCGAGCAGCGACGGCGCACCATCCGCGTCTCGTCGTTCACCGCCTTTCTGGTCATCTCGATCAGCGCGCTGGCGGGTCTGCAGGTGATCCAGTTCTTCGGCATCTCGCTGGCATCCTTCCAGGTCGGCGGGGGCACGCTGCTGCTGATCAGCGCCCTGCAGATGCTCAATGCCCAGCCGGCAGAGGCCCGGCGCGACGAGGTCGACGAGGGCGCCCAGCGTGCCGACACCGGTGCCAGCATCGCCGTGGTGCCGCTGACCATCCCGCTGCTGACCGGGCCGGCGACGATCTCGACCATGGTCATCTATGCCGACCACACCCGCCACTGGTGGGAGCTGGGCGTGCTGGTCGGCTACGGGGTCGTGGTCGGTCTGGCCACCTTCGTGGCGTTTTCGGCCGCCGGGCGCATCGCGCGCCTGCTCGGACAGACCGGCATCAACGTGATGACCCGGCTGATGGGGCTGATCCTGGCCGCCCTGGCGGTGGAGATCATGGCCGAGGGCCTGATCAAGCTCTTCCCGGTGCTGGCCTCCCACCTGGCCTCCTGACCCCGCCCCCTCGCCCTGGAGCCCCATGTCCCGCTTCGACTACATCGTCATCGGTGCCGGCACGGCCGGCTGCCTGCTGGCCAACCGGCTCAGCGCGAACCCCGCGCACCGGGTGCTGCTGCTCGAGGCCGGTGGCATGGACGACTACCACTGGATCCACATCCCGGTGGGTTACCTGCACTGCATCGGCAATCCGCGCACCGACTGGCTCTACCAGACCGAACCCGATCCGGGCCTGAACGGGCGACGCCTGCGTTATCCACGTGGCAAGGTGCTCGGGGGGTGCTCGAGCATCAACGGGATGATCTACATGCGTGGCCAGGCGCGTGACTACGACCAGTGGGCCCGCCTGACCGGCGACGACGGCTGGCGCTGGGAAGCCTGCCTGCCGGCCTTCCGCCAGCACGAGGACCACTGGCGGCTCGACCCGGCCCGGGTGGCCGGCACCGACGCCTCCTTCCAGGCGGCGCATGGCCACGGCGGGGAATGGCGGGTGGAGCGCCAGCGCCTGTGCTGGGCGGTGCTTGATGCCTTCGCCGAGGCCGCCACGCAGGCCGGCCTGCCGCGCACCGACGACTTCAACCAGGGCAGCAACGAAGGCGTGGGCTATTTCGAGGTCAACCAGCGCCGGGGCTGGCGCTGGAACGCGGCCAAGGCCTTCCTGCGTCCGACCTGCCTGGGGCGGCCGAACTTCGCGCTCTGGACCGGTGTGCAGGTCCGGCGCCTGCTGCTCGAGCCGGGGGCCGACGGCCGGCCGCGCTGCGTGGGCGTCGAGGTGCAGACGCCCCACGGGGTCGAGACGGTGCATGCCGACCGCGAGGTGATCCTGAGTGCGGGGTCGATCGGCAGCGTGCAGGTGCTCGAGCTGTCGGGCATCGGCGACCCCGCGGTGCTGCAGCCGCTGGGCCTGCCGGTCGTGCGGGCGCTGCCGGGGGTCGGGCGCAACCTGCAGGACCACCTGCAGATCCGCTCGGTCTACCGGGTCGAGGGTGTGCCCACGCTCAACACCCGGGTCCGCAGCCTGTGGGGCCGGGCGTGCATCGGCCTGGAGTACGCGCTGCTGCGTCGCGGGCCGATGAGCATGGCGCCGTCGCAGCTGGGGGCCTTCACCCGGTCGTCGCCGGAGCAGCCCTGGCCCGATCTCGAGTACCACGTCCAGCCCCTGTCGCTGGATGCCTTCGGCGAGCCGCTGCACGACTTCAATGCCTTCACGGCCAGCGTCTGCAACCTCAACCCCACGTCCCGTGGCCGGGTGCATGTGCGTTCGCCCCGCTGCGAGGACGCTCCGCTGATCGAGCCCGGCTACCTCGCGACCGCCGAGGACCGGGAGGTCGCGGTCCGCTCGCTGCGCCTGACCCGCCACATCGTGGCCCAGCCGGCCTTGCAGGCGCTGCAGGCCCGCGAGGTCCGGCCGGGCCTGCAGTTCCAGAGCGACGAGGATCTGGCCCGGCTGGCAGGCGACATCGGTACCACGATCTTCCATCCCGTGGGCACCTGCCGCATGGGGGCCGAGCGGGAGCCCGGTGCGGTGGTTGACACCCGCCTGCGGGTGCAGGGCGTGAGCGCATTGCGTGTCGTCGATGCCAGCGTGATGCCCACCATTACCAGTGGCAACACCAACGCCCCCACGCTGATGCTGGCCGAGCGGGCCGCGGCCTGGATCCTCGCCGATGCCGCCTGATGCCCCGTCGCGGTGCGGGAAAGCCCCGATGCAGGGCCTGCAGGCCTGCCCCTACAGTTCGGGCACTCGCAGCGAACCCCGATCAGGAGGTCGCGCCAGAGCGAGGGGCTGAGGAGACGACAAGAGGGCTGGTCAAGGTTTTGCGCGGAACACTCCAACAACAGCGCAGACACCAGTTCAAGAAGAAGCTGCGGCACCCCGTGGCATGCAAAAATGAGAAGGCGCCGGTTCACCCCGGCGCCTTTTTATTTTCCGTGGTGGTGCGTGCGTGATGTGGGATGTGGTCTGGGTGACGATGGCGGCCGGTCTGGCCGGGTTCGTGGATGCCATCGTCGGTGGTGGTGGCCTGATCCTGGTGCCGGTGATGTTCTCGGTCTTCCCCGCGGCGGCACCGGCTTCGCTGTTCGGCACCAACAAGGCGGCCGCGGTCTGGGGCACCGCCTGGGCCACCGGGCAGTACGCGCAACGGGTCCGGATGAACTGGGCCACGCTGCTGCCGGCGGCGCTGGTCGCCGCGCTGGCCAGCCTGCTGGGCGCCTGGGCGGTCACGGTCGTGCCCTCCGGCGGCCTGCGCAAGGCCCTGCCCGTGATCCTGCTGCTGCTGCTGCTCTACACCCTGCTGCGCAAGGATCTGGGGCGGGTGCACCAGCCGATGCATGAGGCGGCGGGTGAGCGCTGGCGAGCGGTGCTGGTCGCGGCCGCCATCGGCGCCTACGACGGCTTCTTCGGCCCCGGGACCGGCAGCTTCTTCGTCTTCCTGTTCGTGCGCTGGCTGGGCTACGACTTCCTGCATGCCTCGGCGGCGGCCAAGCTGCTCAACACGGCCACCAACCTGGCCGCTCTGGCGCTGTTCGCCGCCAAGGGACATGTCTGGTGGTGGATGGCGTTGCCGATGGCGTTGGCCAACGTGCTGGGCAGCCTGCTGGGCGCGCGGCTGGCGCTGCGGCGGGGCGCCGGTTTCGTGCGCGGGGTCTTCCTGGTGGTGGTCGGCCTGCTGATCCTGCGCACCGGCTTCGATGCCTGGCGGCTGCCCTGAGGGGGCTCAGAACTCGAAGGTGTCGCCGCGCTGCAGGGCCGTGATCGGCATGCCCAGGCCGGCGGCGGCTATCTGACCGGTCACGGCGGCCATCTCGCCCGGCTTGACGTGGGTGAAGGCCACGATGGTGTCGCCATCCAGGTGCGACAGCTCCTGGATCAGCAGGCTGGGACACAGGTGCCGGCTCACCTCGGCCAGCGCCCGATCGTCGTCGCTGAAGGCGGCCTCGATCACCAGCTGAGCCAGCGGCCGGCCCCTGAGGGCCTCCCAGAGGGCTGGATTGGGTCCGGTGTCACCGGTGTAGACCCACCAGCCGGCCGCGGTCGCGACGGCGAAGCCACAGGCGGGCACGGTGTGGGACGCCGGCAGCACCTCGATCTTCAGGTCGGCGATCTGCAGCAGCTGCCCGATCTCGAACGGCACCAGCTCGATGATGGGGCGCTCCCGCGTCGGCAGCACGGTGAAGTCGGGCCAGATCACGTTGTTGAAGATGTGCCGGCGCAGTGCCTCCAGCGTGGCCGGCAGGCCGTGCACCCGGATCGGCCCGGAGCGCTCGCGCGACAGCCGGCGCTGCAGCACGCTGTCGGCCAGCAGGGCGATGCCCAGCACATGGTCCAGGTGGGAGTGCGACAGCAGGATGTCGTCGATCTCCAGCAGTTCGTCCAGATCGAGGTCTCCCACCCCGGTGCCCGCATCGACGAGGACACGCTGGTTCAGCAGGAAGGAGGTCGTCCGTTTGTCCCGGGCGATCGATCCCGAACATCCGAGCACACGCAAATACATCAAGGGTCTCTCAGGCTGGGGGTGGTCGCGCTATGGTGCCGACCGCCCCGGGTGCTCGCAAGCCGGCGGGCGAGCACTTCCTCACTGCTTGATGCCCGGCATGTTCCCTTGACCGGAGATCGGGGGCCCCGGCGTGACAATCGCACGCCGGGTCGAGGTGCCGGGCAGAGGCCTCGGCACGGGCTCGTCAGGGCTGCACGAACTGCATCTGCGTGCCCGCCAGCTCGATGACGTCGCCGTCCTTCAGGTGCACCGGATCCCCCATCACCACCGAGCCGTTCACCAGCGGCCGGTTGGCACCTTCGACGTGGGCGAAGACATAACCGCCCGGGCGCTTGGTGATCGAGGCGACCTGCACGCCGGGCTTGCCGACCGTGGTCACCACCTTGGTCAGCGCCACCTCCCGCCCGGCTGCCGCACCCGACAGCACCCGGATCGAGGCCTGGGCCACCGTCGGGGCGGCGGCCAGGTGGCCGAAGTTCGAGGCGGGCAGCTGGCCGGGCAGCGTGGCCGAGGACATGGGGCGCGTGGCGGCCATCGAGCTCGGAATCTGCCCGGGCTTGAGAATCATCGTCTTCTCGTAGTCCGAGTTGTCCTCGACCAGGTACTTGATCTTGTACTTGCCGATCTCGACGGTGTCGTTGTGCTGCAGCAGCTGGCGCTTGACCGCACGGCCGTTGATGTAGGTGCCGTTGGTGCTGTTCTGGTCCTCGATGTAGACGTCCTGGCCGACCATCTGGAGCACCGCATGCTCACCGCTGACCGCCAGGTTGTCGATGACGATGTCGTTGTACGGACGGCGTCCCAGGGTGGTCTTGTCCTTGGTCAACTGGACTTCCTTGATGACCACGCCGTCCAGCGAAACAACGAGTTTGGGCATGAACGTCCTCTGTATCTTGGTCTCTGTGCAGTCCGAACCCGGTCGGCGGCGTTTTCAGCGTTTGAATGGCCACCACGACCGTGCGCCGTCGGCGCTGCTCTGCGTGGCGATCAGAATCACGGCGATATTATCCCGTCCGCCTGCCTGATTGGCTGCTTCTACAAGCGCATCGGCCGCGCTCGCCGCTTCGCCGTGCGCGACGAGCACCTCGCCGATCTGTTCGTCGGTCAGCATGTCCGACAGCCCGTCCGAGCACAGCAGGAACCAGTCCTGCGGCAGGACCGGGTGGATGTGGGTCTCCAGCAGCACCACGTCCTCGACGCCGACCGCGCGTGTCACGAGGTTGCGGTGGCTGCTGTAGAGCGCCTGCTCGGGCGTGATGAGACCGGCGTCGAGCTGCTCCTGGAGCAGCGAGTGGTCGCGGGTGAGCTGGACCAGCCGGCCATCGCGCCAGCGGTAGGCCCGCGAATCGCCGATGTGGCCCAGCAGCAGGCGGCTGCCGCGCAGCACCCCCACCACCAGCGTCGTGCCCATGCCGGCGTACTGGGCGTTGGCGTTGGCGGCGTTGAAGATGGCGCGGTTGGCGTTGTCCACGCAGATGTCCATCGCGCGGCGCACGTCCAGGTCGCTGGCTTCCGTGCCGGTCTCCTTGAGCCAGTAGCCCAGTTCCGAGCGGATGTATTCGGTCGCCATGTGGCTGGCGACCTCACCGGCGTTGTAGCCGCCCATGCCGTCGGCCAGCACGACCAGGCCCGCGTTCTCTTCGATCGCGACCGAGTCTTCATTGTTCAGGCGTGCACGACCCGTGTCGGTGACGGCGTAGAACTCGATGTTCATGATCGGATGGGCGAGGGCAATGTCTTCAGGATCTGCATTCTGGGGTCTGCGGCAGAAACTCAGCAGCTTGCGTGCCTGCCATCGTGCGGATTGGCGAGACTTCCTGCACCGAAGCGATCATGCCCGACCTGGCGCCGGTGCGGTGCCGGGCTCGATCATCGTGCGCACGAGTTCCAGATCGGCGGCCACGTCGGCACCGTGACGGTAGCGCAACTCCGGTCGTTTCTCCAGCAGGATGCTGACCACGTTGCACACCGCCTCGGGGATGGAGGGGCGGCGCGAGCGCACGGTCGGCGCGGGCGTGTGGGTCACCGCGTGGATCAGGTCGGCCATCGAGTGGCCCTGCAGCGGCAGGTGGCCGGTGAGCAGCTGGAACAGCGTGACCCCGAGCGCGTACAGGTCCGCACGTCCGTCGACCGCGCGGCCGGCCAGCTGTTCGGGCGCCATGTACAGCGGCGAGCCCAGCACCAGGCCGGTCCGGGTCCGGCTGGCGTCCGCGATGCGCGCGATGCCGAAGTCCATGACCTTCACCTGATCGTTCAATGCATCGACCATCACGTTGGTCGGCTTGATGTCCCGGTGGATGATGCCCTGCTCGTGGGCGAAGTGCAGGGCACGCGCCACGCGGGCCCCCACGCGCAGGACCTGCGGCAGGCTCAGGCGCTGCTGGCGCTGGACATGCTGGCCGAGGTCCTCGCCCCGCAGTCGCTCCATCGCGATGTAGGACCACGCGCCTTCTTCGCCGGACTCCAGCACCTGCACGATGTCGGGGTGCTGCAGGCGGCCGGCCGCCTCGGCCTCGCGCTGGAAGCGGCTGCGGGCCTCCTGCAGCGCGAACCCGTCGAACTCGCTGCCCAGAGCCAGCGTCTTGATGGCGATCTCGTGGCCGTCCCGGGGGTCCCGGGCCAGGTAGACCCGGCCCATCGTGCCACGGCCGATCTCGTGCATCAGCTGGAAGCGGCCCAGACGGTGAGGCCGCTGCTCGCGCTCGGCCAGCGGTGGCTCGTGCAACTCGGGCGGGACGGTGTCGTCGTCGCCGAGCGTCGGGTTCAGGAAGGTGAGCGTGCTGCTCATGGGCTGTGCCGGTGCATCGACATGGAAGTTAGCACAGCCCGTGCGTCGGGGCGCCCCCGTGCGTCAGGCCTTGGCGGCGTGGCGGCTGGCGATCACGCGGCCCGCGACGAACACCAGCACGGCACCGGCGATGCCCGCGGCATAACGCACCGTGGCGCTGGCCTCGCCCGGCGTGCCGTCGGCGGCGGCCTGGGCCAGGTAGGGCACGACTGCCGGGTCGGACACGGCCATCGTGCCGGCGATCCAGCCCAGCAGCATCGCGCCCAGCGTGATGATCATCGGGAAGCGGTCCATCAGCTTGATCACCAGTTGGCTGCCCCAGACGATGATCGGGATGCTGACCAGCAGGCCGAAGATCACCAGCGGCATCTGGTGCTCACCCCCGAGGGACTCGGTCGCCCCGGCGATGGCGATGACGTTGTCCAGGCTCATCACGAAGTCGGCCACGATGACGGTCTTCACGGCGGCCCAGAGCTTGTCGCTGGCGTGGATGGCGTGGTCGCCCTCGTCTTCCGGGACCAGCAGCTTGATGCCGATCCACAGCAGCAGCAGCGCACCGGCGACCTTCAGGAAAGGCACTTTCAGCAGGGTCAGCGCGAAGAAGATCAGCACGACCCGCAGCAGGATGGCCCCGGCGGTGCCCCACAGGATGCCGGCGCGTCGCTGGGCTTCCGGCAGCTTGCGGCAGGCCAGCGCGATCACGACGGCATTGTCGCCACCGAGCAGGATGTCGATGAGGATGATCTGGCCGACGGCCAGCAGGAAGTCAGGGGTCAGGAATTGTTCCATGGCGTGTCCACAGGAGGGGCGGTGATGGGGTGACCCTGACAGCGACGGCCGGGGCCGGATCGTCTCTGGCGATCCTACGGCGCGCAGTGTAGGGCCCGGCCGGGCCCGGTCTCGTGCGTAGAGGTGCGTAGATCCGCACGCTGTTGGCCTCCGTCGAGGCCTGCCGACGCGGACCGGGAGCGCATGCGCTGGTTTTCACGGGCGTTTAATCGGGGTGGGGGCTGGAAATCGCCTTTTCAACGCCATGGGCAGGCATTACCATTCGCGCGCCAAGTGATCGCGAGAATGCCTGCTCATGCAGCGGGTGCCCGGCACTGACCTGTTCACTGTCCCCTGATGGAGTAGATTCGATATGGCAACTGCTAAGAAAGCCGCCGCAAAGACCCCCGCAGCAAAATCCGCCCCGGCCCAGAGCGCAGCGGTGTCCGAAGCGGCTCCGGCCAAGCGTGCGCCCAACGCGGCTTTCATGAAGGCGATGACCCCGTCGGCTGCGCTGGCGGCAGTGATCGGCAAGGAGCCGGCACCGCGCACCGAAGTGACCAAGAAGGTCTGGGAATACATCAAGAAGCACAACCTCCAGGACGCGGCCAACAAGCGCATGATCAACGCCGATGCCAAGCTGAAGGCGATCTTCATGAAGGATCAGGTCTCGATGTTCGAGATGACCAAGCTGATCAGCAACCAGCTGTCCTGAGCGCCGGGCGGCAACCGGCCGCTCCCGCCCAGCAAGAAGCCCGGCTCCGCCGGGCTTCTTCGTTTCAGAGCCCCAGGTCCTCGGCCACGCCCAGGTGCACGTTCATCGACTGCACCGCCGCACCGCTCGCACCCTTGCCCAGGTTGTCCAGGCGGGCCATCAGCAGCACCTGCTCGCCGCGGGCGAACACGAACAGGTCGACCCGGTTGGTGTCGTTGCAGCCCTGCACGTCGAAGAAGCCGTCCTGCAGCGTCGCCCCGTCGTTCAGCGGCATGACCCGCACGAAACGCTCGCCCGCATAGTGGGCCTCGAGTGCCGCATGCAGCCGGGGCGCGTCGGCCTGGGCCGCCAGCTGGGCGCGGTGCAGCGGGATGCTGACCGCCAGGCCCTTGTAGAACGGGCCGACCACCGGCATGAACACCGGCGCGACCTCCAGCCCGGTGTGGGCCATCATCTCGGGCAGGTGCTTGTGCGCCAGGCCCAGCGCGTAGGGGCGCGGGGCCATCAGGCGGGCGTCGCCACCGGCTTCGTACTGCTCGATCATCTTCTTGCCGCCGCCGGAATAACCGGTGATCGACGTCGCGCTCACGCCCAGGCTGCGCGGCACCAGTCCGGCATCCACCAGCGGGCGCATCGCCAGGATGAAGGCGCTGGCGTGGCAGCCGGGGTTGGCGATGCGCTTGCTGGCGCGCAGGCGCTCGCGCTGGCCGGCCGCGAGCTCGGGCAGGCCGAAGGACCAGGCCGCATCGATGCGGTGCGCGGTGCTGGCGTCGATCAGGCAGGTCTTCGGGTTGGTGACCAGTGCGGCGGCCTCGATGGCGGCCGCATCGGGCAGGCACAGGAAGGCGATGTCGGCGGCGTTCAGCAGGCGGGCCCGCTCGGCGGCATCCTTGCGCAGCTCGGGCGCGATGCGCAGCACCTCGACATCGTCCCGGCCGGCGAGATATTCATGGATGCGAAGGCCGGTGGTGCCTTCCTGGCCGTCGACGAACACAGCATGCTTCATGGGGTCCTCTTCACAGTGCGCTGCAGCAAAAACAGGAGAATACGGCATGAACAAGTCGGTTGAGACATGGCATGTGCTGGTGCTGCCCGGGTGGCAGGATTCCGGTGCGCAGCACTGGCAGTCCCGCTGGGTGCTGCGCCACGGCTACGAGCGGGTGGAGCAGGACGACTGGCTCTGGCCACGCCGTGGCGACTGGATGGCCCGGCTCGACGAGGCGGTGCTGGCCCGCCCGGTCGGGCAGCCGCTGGCGCTGGTGGCGCACAGCCTGGGGTGCCAGCTGGTGGCGGCCTGGGCCGAGCACAGCCGGCACGCGCAGCGTGTGCACGCCGCGCTGCTGGTGGCGCCGCCCGACACCGAACGCGAGGACATGCCGCCCCAGCTCCACAACTGGCGGCCGATGCGCCGTTCGCCGCTGCCCTTCGAGGCCCTGGCGCTGCTGTCGTCCGACGATCCGTACGCCACGCCCGAGCGGGCCGTCGACCTGTGCCGCAGCTGGGGAGCCGGCCACGAGGTGGTCGGTGCCCTGGGCCACCTGAACGACCACTCCGGCCTGGGTGACTGGGACGAGGGTCACCAGCGACTGCTCCGGCTGCTCGGCAGATCACGGACAATCGCCTGATGGTGACGAAGAAGCCCAAAGGACTTGGACGTGGATTGGAGGCCCTGCTGGGCCCGCAGGTGGCCGATGCGCCGCGGGCGGGTGCTCCGGCGGGTCAGCCTCATGCCGTCAAGCTGAGCCAGCTCTGTGCTGGCAAGTACCAGCCGCGCACGCGGATGGATGAAGGCTCGCTGTTCGAGCTGGCGGAAAGCATCAAGAGCCAGGGCGTGATGCAACCCATTCTGGTGCGTCCGATCGCTGCCAGCGATGGCTTGCCGATGTACGAGATCATCGCCGGCGAGCGGCGCAGCCGTGCGGCCCGCCTGGCGGGGCTCGAGGAGGTGCCGGTGCTGGTGCGCGACGTGCCCGACCAGGCCGCCGCCGCGATGGCGCTGATCGAGAACATCCAGCGCGAGGACCTCAATCCCCTCGAGGAGGCCCAGGGCGTGCAGCGCCTGGTCAGCGAGTTCGGCCTGACGCACGAGGAGGCCGCCCAGGCCATCGGGCGCTCGCGCAGCGCGACCAGCAATCTGCTGCGCCTGCTGAACCTGGCCGCGCCGGTGCAGCAGATGCTGATGGCCGGTGACCTCGACATGGGGCACGCCCGTGCGCTGCTGCCGCTGGACAAGGTGCACCAGATCACCTGCGCCAACGAGATCGTCGGCCGCCAGCTGTCGGTGCGCGAGACGGAAAAGCTCGTGTCGCGCCAGGACGAGGCCCGCCAGGAGCCGGCACGCCGCGACCGTGGCGAGAAGTCGCGTGACCTGCAGCGCCTCGAGGAGCAGCTCGCCGACGTGCTGACCGCACCGGTCGAGATCCGTGTGCGCAAGCGCACCCGCCGGGGCGAGCAGGGCGAGATCGCGATCGGCTTCTCGTCGCTGGAAGAACTCAACGGCCTGCTGGACCGGCTGGGCCTGACCGAGCGCTGAACGCGGGCGGCCCCGACCGCCGCCCGATCGTGCATGCAATCCGGCACGGGGTTTGCTCATGTCAACCTCGAAAGCATGCGTATCGTTCCGGAGTGGAAGAACGCACACTTTTGTGCACAGCGAAGATAAAGCCGACGAAGGCGTCCGTTCTTTGATGGACGGCGCCCCGCAAGTTGAACCAAGCTGTCACCATCAGGTCATAACGTTGATGCTGCAGAGCGACGGAAAGCTCTGATGTAGCCTCGCCCCGCCAACCAGACCCCTGCGGGCAAGGGACTCCATCAGATCTTCCCTGGTGCAGTGGCAATGATCCTGCCGCCGCACCCCCTGAACCCACCAGGAGGCCTGCATGGACGTGATCAGCAACTTCGCCGCACGGTATGAACGCACGCGTGAGGAGGAGATGTCCCTCGAGGACTATCTCGCAGAGTGCAAGCGTGATCCCCTGACGTATGCCACCGCCGCCGAGCGCATGCTCAAGGCGATCGGTGAGCCGCAGATGGTCGACACCCGCAACGATCCACGCCTGTCGCGCATCTTCGCGAACAAGGTCATCAAGATCTACCCGGCCTTCGCCGAGTTCTACGGCATGGAAGACTCCATCGAGCAGGTGGTGTCCTACTTCCGCCACGCCGCCCAGGGGCTTGAGGAGAAGAAGCAGATCCTCTATCTGCTGGGCCCGGTCGGTGGCGGCAAGAGCTCCATCGCCGAGCGCCTCAAGCAGCTGATGCAGGAGGTGCCGTTCTATGCGATCAAGGGCTCGCCGGTCAACGAGTCCCCGCTGGGACTGTTCGACCCGGCCGAGGACGGTGCGGTGCTCGAGAAGGAGTTCGGCATCCCGCAGCGTTTCCTCAACCGCATCATGAGCCCCTGGGCCGTCAAGCGGCTGGAGGAGTTCGGCGGCGACATCCGCCGCTTCAAGGTCGTCAAGCGTTACCCCAGCATCCTCAAGCAGGTCGGCATCGCCAAGACCGAGCCGGGTGACGAGAACAACCAGGACATCTCGTCGCTGGTGGGCAAGGTCGACATCCGCAAGCTCGAGACCTACGCCCAGGACGATCCGGACGCCTACAGCTACTCCGGCGGCCTGTGCCTGGCCAACCAGGGCCTGCTCGAGTTCGTCGAGATGTTCAAGGCGCCCATCAAGGTGCTGCACCCGCTGCTGACGGCCACCCAGGAGTCCAACTACAAGGGCACCGAAGGTTTTGGCGCGATCCCCTTCGACGGCATCGTGCTTGCGCACAGCAACGAGAGCGAGTGGAAGGCCTTCCGCAACAACAAGAACAACGAGGCCTTCCTCGACCGCATCTACATCGTCAAGGTGCCGTACTGCCTGCGCGTGAGCGAGGAGGTGAAGATCTACGAGAAGCTGCTCAAGGGCAGTTCGCTGGCCGGCGCCACCTGCGCACCGGGCACGCTGAAGATGATGAGCCAGTTCGCCATCCTGACTCGCCTGAAGGAGCCCGAGAACTCGAGCCTGTTCAGCAAGATGCAGGTCTACGACGGCGAGAACCTGAAGGACACCGACCCGCGCGCCAAGAGCTACCAGGAGTACCGCGACTACGCCGGCGTCGACGAGGGCATGAGTGGCATCAGCACGCGCTTTGCCTACAAGATCATCTCCAAGGTCTTCAACTTCGACAGCCAGGAGCTGGCGGCCAACCCGGTGCACCTGATGTATGTGCTCGAGCAGCAGATCGAGCGTGAGCAGTTCCCGCCCGAGGTCGAGCAGAAGTACACCGGCTACATCAAGGAGCTGCTGGCACCCCGCTACGCCGAGTTCATCGGTAAGGAGATCCAGACCGCCTACCTGGAGAGCTATTCCGAGTACGGCCAGAACATCTTCGATCGTTACGTGATCTATGCCGACTACTGGATCCAGGACCAGGAGTTCCGTGACACCGACACCGGCGAGGTGTTCGACCGCGTGGCGCTGAACGCCGAGCTCGAGAAGATCGAGAAGCCGGCCGGCATCGCCAACCCGAAGGACTTCCGCAACGAGATCGTCAACTTCGTGCTGCGTGCCCGGGCCAACAACCAGGGCAAGAACCCGCTGTGGACCAGCTACGAGAAGCTGCGCACGGTGATCGAGAAGAAGATGTTCTCCAACACCGAGGAGCTGCTGCCGGTCATCAGCTTCAACGCCAAGGCCAGCGCGGACGAGGCGAAGAAGCATGAGGACTTCGTCAATCGCATGGTCAACAAGGGGTACACGCCCAAGCAGGTGCGCCTGCTGTGCGAGTGGTATCTGCGCGTGCGCAAGTCGAGCTGACGGGACCCGGAGGGGTCAGGTCTTCCCCGCCGCCCTGCCGGGTGGCGGGGCGGTCGAAACCAACAAGGTGAACCATGCTGCACCAGATCATCGATCGCAGACTGGCAGGCAAGAACAAGTCCATCGGCAACCGCGAGCGTTTCCTGCGCCGCTACAAGGAACAGATCAAGGGGGCGGTGCGGCGCGCCATCGATGGCCGCGGGATCCGTGACCTCGAGCGTGGCGAGGACATCAAGATCCCGAAGAAGGACATCAACGAACCCGTCTTCCACCATGGTCAGGGCGGGCAGCGCGAGATGGTCCACCCCGGCAATCGCGAGTACGTCACCGGCGACCGCATCAAGCGGCCGCAGGGTGGTGGCGGCGGGGGAGGCGGCTCCGGCAGCGGTCAGGCCAGCGATTCCGGCGAAGGGGAGGACGACTTCGTCTTCTCGCTGAGCAAGGAGGAGTTCATGCAGGTCTTCTTCGAGGACCTCGCGCTGCCGCATCTGGTGCGCACCCAGCTGGCCGAGACCCCCGAGTGGAAGAGCCACCGGGCGGGTTACTCCAGCGACGGCACGCCCAACAACCTGCACGTCGTGCGTTCCATGCGAGGTGCCCTGGGGCGGCGCATCGCGCTGGGTGCCTCCAGCCGGGCCGAGCTGCAGGAACTCGAGGCCAGGCTGCTGGCGCTGCCCGTGGTCGGCGAGGCCGACGAGGTGGTCGAGCGTGAGCGCGAGACCCTGCTGGCCCAGGTCGAGGCCTTGCGGGCGAGGGTGGCACGCATCCCTTTCCTTGATCCGATCGACCTGCGCTTCCGCAGTCGCGTGCGGGTGCCGGTGCCCACCAGCAAGGCGGTGATGTTCTGCCTGATGGACGTGTCGGGCTCGATGGACGAGTCGCGCAAGGAGCTGTCCAAGCGCTTCTTCATCCTGCTCTACCTGTTCCTGACGCGGCACTACGAAAAGATCGACATCGTCTTCATCCGCCACCACACCCAGGCCCAGGAGGTGGACGAGCAGGGCTTCTTCCACTCGACCGAGACCGGGGGCACGGTGGTCTCCAGCGCGCTGGTGCTGATGGAGGAGGTGATCCGCGCCCGCTATCCGAGCGACCAGTGGAACATCTATGGTGCCCAGGCCAGCGACGGCGACAACTGGCACCACGACAGCGGTCGCTGCCGCGAGCTGCTCGAGCAGAAGATCCTGCCGCTGTGCCGTTATTACGCCTATGTGCAGGTGGCCGAGGCCGAGCAGAACCTCTGGGACGAATACCGTCGCCTGGCCGAGACGTCCGGGCCGCACTTCGCGATGCGCAAGGTGACCGAAGCCTCGCAGATCTATCCGGTCTTCCGTGACCTGTTCAAGAAGGAAGGCGCCCAGGCCGTGGCCTGACGCACCCCATCCGGCCTTCAAGGGGACACCAGCATGAATGCAGCCGACGACATCACCTCCGCCCTCGAGAGGCCGACCGCCGCCGCACCGGTCGTGGCCGGCGCCCGGTCCCTGCGCGAGCCCCTGCCGCTGCTCCAGCGGCCCGAGGCACCGCTGCCGGCGCCCAGCGACTGGAGCTTCGAGCTGATCGAGCGCTACCACGACGTGATCCGCGAGACCGCGCGGCGCTTCGGCCTCGACACCTACCCGAACCAGCTCGAGATCATCACCGCCGAGCAGATGATGGACGCCTACGCGTCGGTCGGCATGCCGGTCAACTACCGCCACTGGAGCTACGGCAAGGAGTTCATCTCGACCGAGAAGAACTACAAGCGCGGCGCCATGGGCCTGGCCTACGAGATCGTCATCAACAGCAACCCCTGCATCAGCTACCTGATGGAGGAGAACACGCTGCCGATGCAGGCGCTGGTGATCGCGCACGCGGCCTACGGCCACAACAGCTTCTTCAAGGGCAACTACCTGTTCCGCATGTGGACGGATGCGTCGTCCATCATCGACTACCTGGTCTACGCGAAGAACTACGTGGCCGAATGCGAGGAGCGCCACGGACTGGAGGCGGTCGAGGCCTTCCTCGACAGCTGCCACGCGCTGATGAACCACGGGGTGGACCGTTACCGCCGGCCCAGCAAGAAGACGCTGTCCCAGGAACTGGCCGAACGCAAGGAGCGCGAGGCCTATGCGCAGCAGCAGGTCAACGACCTGTGGCGCACGCTGCCGCGGCGCGCTGACAAGCCCGACGATGCGCCCGAGGCGCGGCGCTTTCCGGCCGAGCCGCAGGAGAACCTGCTCTATTTCATCGAGAAGAACGCCCCGCTGCTCGAGCCCTGGCAGCGCGAGATCGTGCGCATCGTGCGCAAGGTGGCGCAGTACTTCTACCCGCAGCGCCAGACCCAGGTGATGAACGAGGGCTGGGCCACGTTCTGGCACCACAAGCTGCTCAACACCATGTACGACGACGGCCATCTGACCGACGGCGTGATGATCGAGTGGCTCAAGTCGCACACCAACGTGGTCTACCAGCCCCGGGTCACCGACCGGGGCTACAGCGGCATCAATCCGTATGCGCTCGGGTTCGCGATGTACACCGACATCAAGCGCATCTGCGAACACCCGACCGATGAGGACCGCGAGTGGTTCCCCGAGATCGCCGGCACGCCCTGGCTGCCCGCGCTCGATCAGGCGATGCGCAACTTCAAGGACGAGAGCTTCATCGGTCAGTACCTGAGCCCCAAGCTGATGCGTGACCTGCGCCTGTTCGCGATCCTCGACGATGAAAAACGCCCCGAGCTGGAGATCAGCGCGATCCACGACGATTCCGGTTACCGCAGGGTGCGCCAGGCGCTGTCGCACCAGTACGACCTGGGGCAGCGTGAGCCCAACATCCAGGTCTGGAACGTGCAGCTGCGCGGCGACCGTTCGCTGACCCTGCGGCACTTCCAGCACAACGACCGGCCGCTGGACGACAGCGCGCAGGAGGTGCTGCGCCACGTGACCCGGCTGTGGGGCTTCGACGTGCACCTGGAGAGCGTCAACAGCGCCGGCGACATCCGCAAGCGCTGGACCGCCAAGGCGGCACCCTGAGCGCGCCGGCGGCTGCCGTGGCGGCGCTCTAGACGGGGTGGCATGAGCGCTGCTGCCCCCTCCCTGCTGGATCGCCTGGTCTGCCTGTACCCGGTGTTGGGCGATTCGGCGCCGCCCGGCTGGGTGGCCGATGTGGCCCGCATGGGGCCGGTGATGCAGGTGCCCGTCCACACCGTGCTGTTCGACGAGGGTTCGCCTTGCCTGGGATTCCCGATGGTGCTGTCCGGTGCGGTGCAGGTCGCCCGGGGCGCGCCGCAGGGCCGGGCGCTGGAGCTCTATCGGGTGCAGCCCGGCGAGGTCTGCGTCGTCTCGGCCGCGTGCCTGTTCGGCGGCAGCGTGCTGTCCGCCCACGGCGTGGCGGTGCAGGCCACCGAGCTGCTGGTGCTGTCGCCCGGGACCTTCATGCGCTGGAGCGAGCACGAGCCGTTCCGGCGTTTTGTCTTCGGCCAGTTCGCCACCCGCCTGTCGGACCTGATGGCGCTGACCGAGGCCGTCGCCTTCCAGCGGCTGGACCAGCGTCTGGCCGGCACCTTGCTCGGTCGTGGCCAGGTGTTGCACCTGACGCACCAGCAGCTGGCCGACGAGCTGGGCACGGTGCGCGAGATGGTGACCCGGCTGCTCAAGCGCTTCGAGCAGGCCGGCTGGGTGCGGCTGGGCCGCGAGCGCATCGAGCTGCTGGAGGCCTCGGCGCTGCGGCAGCTGTCGGCGGGCCCGGTCTGACCTCGCGCCGGTCGACCCGATCTGTGACTCCAGTCACAGATCCTGGCAGGAGGCCGCTCCACACTGCAGGTCTTCCTGGACGGATGGAGTGCCTCTCATGAAAACCAATGTCGGCGGAATCGACCGCCTGCTTCGCATCGTCGTCGGCCTCGTGCTGCTGTTGCTGGCCGCCACGGGCCAGGTCGGCGCCTGGGGCTGGATCGGCATCGTGCCCCTGGCCACCGGCCTGATGAAGAGCTGCCCGCTCTATTCGATCATCGGGCTCGACACCTGTCCGATGAAAAAGACCTGAGGCCTCAGCCGCGCGGGTCCGCGGCCGCCGGTTCCCGGTAACCGGCGAACAGGTCACGGCGTGGGGCCGGTGCGCTGGCGGGCTGCACCAGCGAACGCTCCAGCTCCTGCAGGTGGCGTCGCATCTCGGTGGCGGCGCTGCCGGGGCTGCCCCGCAGGGCCTGGATCAGCTCGACATGGCGGTGTGCCACGCAGACCGGTTTCTGGCTGGCCTGGTAGAGCGCCATCAGCATCGAGGTGGTGGGCAGCAGGCCGTCGAGCAGGCGCAGCAGCAGCGGGTTGCCGCTCATGCGGGCCAGCGCCCGGTGGAACTCGCCCGACAGCCGGATCGAGTTCGGCCGGTCGTTGCGGGCCAGTGCCTGCTCCTCCTGGCGCACCAGGGCGTGCAGCTGCTCCAGCTGTTCGTCGCTGAGCTGGCCGGCGATGCGGCGGGCCACGTCGCACTCGAGCAGCCGGCGCACGTCGAACACCTGCCGGGCCTCCTCGTAGGTCGGCGACGGCACCACCGCACCACGGTTGTGGCGCAGCTCGATCACCTGGTCCTGCGCCAGCCGGTGCAGGGCCTGGCGCACGAGGGTGCGGGACACGCTGAACTGCTCGGCCAGCGCCTCCTCGCGCAGGCGGGTGCCCGGCGGCAGGCGCAACTCGAGGATGGCGGCGTGGATGCTGTCGTAGACCCGCTGGGTCGGGGTCTGTCCGGTGTCGGCGGGCGCAGGCAGTTCAGGGTGGAAGGCGTCGTTCATAAGCGTTCGCCCTGAGGCGGGTCGTGGGGGCCTCGCGGGGCGTCAGGCTCGGCGACGTTGCCACAGCACGACCACGCTCAGCGTCAGCCCCATGACCAGGAAAGATACCACCGTCGTCACCGTGCCCAGCGCGTAGATCACCGGCGTGGTCACGGTGGTGGTCAGGCCCTGCAGCTCCAGAGGCAGCGTGTTCAGGTCGCCCATGGCCTGCGAGCTGCGGGCGATCTCGTCCCAGCTCAGCGTGAAGCCGAACATGCCCACGCCCACCAGACTGGGCCCGATCAGCGGCAGCACCACGTGCACGAAGGTCTGCCAGGGCGAGGCGCCCAGGTCGCGGGCCGCTTCTTCGTAGGCCGGATTGAAGCGGTTGAACACCGCGAACATGATCAGCAGTCCGAAGGGCAGGGTCCAGGTCAGCTGGGCCCCCAGGCCCGAGCTGTACATGCCCAGCGTGGTGGTGAAACCCTCGGCCGCTTCCGGCGACCAGACCTCGAGCAGCGAGCGCACCCCGGCGTCGAGCAGGCGGAAGCTCAGCCCGATGCCCAGCGAGACGATGATCGACGGCATGATCAGGCTGGCCACCACCACGTAGAACAGCGCCGTGCCGCCAAGCAGTTTCTTGCGGTAGGCCAGACCGGCCAGCAGCGAGCAGCCCACCGTCAGCACCATCACCACCGCGCCCAGGCCGAGCGAGCGCCGGAAGGCCGCACCGATGTCGATCACGCCGATGCCCTCCCACAGCGTGCGGAACCAGTGCAGCGACACGCCGCGCATCGGGAAGGTCAGTCCGCCCTCCGGTCCCTGGAAGCTCAGCACGAAGATGGCCAGCATCGGCCCGTAGAGGAACAGCACGAAGGCCGCGAACACGCTGCCCAGCAGCCAGAAGCTCAGCGGCCGTCCGGGCTGGACCCGGGCGCGACCGGCGGCCCCCTCCCTCGGGGAGGTGGCCGCCGCAGGCGGACGGCGGGTCGTCATGTCTACAACTCCTTGCGCAGGTTCACCAGCCGCATCATCGCGGCGATCATCAGCAGCACCACGGCCAGCAGGATCACGGCATTGGCCGCGGCGATCGGGAACTGCAGGTAGCTGGTCTGCACCTGGATGATCTTGCCCACCGAGGCGATCTGCTGGCCACCCATCACGCCCACGGTGACGAAGTCGCCCATCACCAGCGCGATCACGAAGATGGAGCCGATGATCAGCCCGGTGCGGCTCAGCGGCAGCACCACGTGCACGACGGTCTGCCAGGGCGAGGCGCCGTTGTCGCGGGCGGCCTCCAGCAGCGAACGGTCGATGCGCATCATCGAGTTGAAGATCGGCACGATCATGAACATCGTGTAGAGGTGCACGAAGGCCAGCACCACCGAGAAGTCGGAGAACAGCAGCCACTCGATGGGCGTGTCGATCAGCCCGATGCCCTGCAGGCTCTGGTTGATCAGGCCGTTGCGCCCGAGCAGCGGCACCCACGAGATCATGCGGATGACGTTGCTGGTCCAGAACGGTACGGTGCAGACGATGAACAGCACCGTCTGCAGCAGCTGGCTGCGGATGTGGAAGGCCAGGAAGTAGGCGATCGAGAAGCCCAGCAGCGAGGTGATCAGCCAGGTCAGCACGCTGAACTTCAGCGTCGACAGGTAGGTCTTCAGCGTCACGCACAGGTCGCCACCGCCGACCGAGCAGCCGGCGAAGATGTCGACGTAGTTCTGCAGCGTGAACGCGGGAATCAGCTCGTACTCGGTGGCCTGCCAGAAGCTGACCATCAGCACGAGCGCCAGCGGCACGATGAAGAACAGCGCAAACACCGCCGTCAGCGGCGAGGCCTGCAGCCAGGCGTGGAGGGAGGTGCGTGCGTGTCGCATCATCGTGTGCCGGTCAGGGAGACGTCGCTCAGGCGGCGACGAACTCGTTCCACTTCTGGACCATGTAGGCGTTCTCGTCCATCACGGCGTTCCAGCAGGCGATGCCGCCCATGCGGGCCTCGTAGCTGCCGCCGTCGCGCACCGAGCCCGCCTTGGCCAGCACGTCACCGTTGGGGCTCTTGATGTCCTGCGAGGCGGCCTTGCCTTCCATCCAGTAGGCCCACTCGTAGGCTTCCATCTTGGCCTTGGCGGTGTCGAGCACGGCGCTGTAGTAGCCCTGGCGGTTCAGGTAGGCGCCCGCCCAGCCGTCGAGGAACCAGTTGATGAACTCGTAGACGCCATCGGCCTTGCGCCCGGTGACGGTCTTGGGCACGCCGAAGCCGGCGGCCCAGGCGCGATAGCCTTCCTTCAGCGGCTGGAAGGTGCAGGCGATGCCCTTGGTGCGCACGGCGGTCACGGCCGGCGACCACATCGACTGGATCACCACCTCGCCCGAGGCCATCAGGTTCACCGACTCGTTGAAGTCCTTCCACAGGCTGCGGAACTGGCCCGCCTTCTTCGCCTCGATCAGCGTCTTGATCGTCAGGTCGATTTCCTTCTTGGTCATGTTCCCCTTGTCGGGGTACTTGTAGATCCCCATGGCCTCCACGACCATCGCCGCGTCCATGATGCCGATCGACGGGATGTTCAGGATCGCGGCCTTGCCCTTGAACTCGGGGTTGAGCAGCTCGGCCCAGGAGTTGATCGGACGCTTGATCAGGTCGGGGCGGATGCCCAGCGTGTCGGCGTTGTAGACGGTGGGGATCAGCGTCATGAAGCCGGTGGGCGTGGCGGAGAACTTGGTGCTCTTGCCGCCTTCGAGGTACATGACCTTCTTCGGTGCGGTGCCCTGGTCGCCGACCTTCTTGCCGGCGACTTCGCCCTTGGTGAACAGCGAGGTGATCTTGTCGGCGTTCTTGATGCGCTTGACGTCGATGCCCAGCAGGTTGCCGGTCGGGATGATCTTCTTGAGCGAGAAGTACTCGGTGTCGATCAGGTCGAAGCTGTTGGGCGCGGTGACGGCGCGCTTGGTCACGTCGTCGGTGGTGACCGGGATGTACTGGATCTTGATGCCGGTGTCGGCCTCGAACTTCTCGGCGATCGCCTTGTCCTGGTTCACCGCGGTGCCCAGGTAGCGCAGCACGATCTTCTCCTGCGCGTGCACGAAGGGGAAGCCGGTGATGCCGGTGGCGGCCACGCCGGCGCCGGCGGCGGCCTTCAGGAAGCCGCGGCGTGGACTGGCCACGGTCGGGGCGGTGTCGGGGGTCACGCTCGGCGGCGTCGTCTGGGGATCGAACTCAGCGGACATGGCATTCACTCCGGGGTTGGGAAGCTGCAGGGAACGGGGATCTCGGGCTCGGGCGGCCTCAGGCGGCCAGTGCGTGGGCGTCGGCGGCATGCCAGCGCATGCCCACCTGCTGGCCGGGCCGCCACGGCGCGGCGTGGAAGGCGGCGTCGGGCAGGCTGGCCATCCAGCGGGCGGGGTTCCGGGCCTCGTCGTCCGCCGAGGCGGCACGGGTCTCGTCGGTCGGGGCGAGGTGCACCTGCACCTGCGCGCCCTGGTATTCGACGGCGGTGACCTGCACGGCCAGCTCGCCGGGTGCGGGCTCGGCCAGCGTGATGCGGTCGCAGCGCACGGCCACCTTGCCCGCTGGCGTGTCGATCACGTTGTGCGCGCCGATGAAGCGGGCCACGAACTCGGTGCGCGGGCGCTCGAACACCTCGCGGGCCGAACCGGCCTGCTCGATGCGGCCCTGGTTCATCACCACCACCAGATCGGCCAGGGCCATCGCCTCTTCCTGCGAGTGCGTGACGTGGATGAAGCTCATGCCCAGCTCCTGGTGCCAGCGCTTGAGCTCGGCGCGCATCCGCACGCGCAGGAAGGGGTCCAGCGCCGACAGCGGCTCGTCGAGCAGCAGCACCCGCGGGCGGGTCATCAGCGCCCGGGCCAGCGCCACACGCTGCTGCTGGCCGCCCGACAGGGCGGCGGGCAGGCGCTGCGCATACGGCTCCATCGCCACCAGCTTCAGCAGCTCCTGGGCACGGGCTTCACGCTCGGCACGGGCCACGCCCTTCATGCGGGCGCTGAAGGCCACGTTGTCCCGCACGCTCAGGTGCGGGAACAGCGCATAGCTCTGGAACATCATCGCCGTGCCGCGCTCGGCCGGCGACAGGTGCGTGATCTCGCGCCCGCCCAGCACGATGCTGCCTTCTGTCGGGTCCTCGTGGCCGGCGATCATGCGCAGCGTCGAGGTCTTGCCACAGCCCGAAGGCCCGAGCAGGCAGCAGTAGCTGCCCGCGGGAATCCTCAGGTCGATGCCCGCCACCGCGAGGGACTGGCCGTAGTCCTTCTCGAGGTGGATGAGCTCCAGGTCGGTGCGGTCGTTCATGGACTGCTTTGTATGCAATCGCTGTGCCACTGGACCGGATCCGCCGCCGGGCCGCACGTCCTGCCGCGCACCACCGCGGCGTGCCTCTTGCAGCACGCTGGCGGGACGGCCGGCCACGGCGGCGGTCCCGCCGAACCGGTCCAGCCGGCGTGCACCAAGCACAGGCGATCCGCTGCATCCTGCAGCACATCACGCACTTTTTGTATGCAAAATAGACCTCGGCCCTGAGGAGAGGCCCACCATGAAACTGCTGATCATCAATCCCAACACCTCGACCGCGATGACGACGGGCATCGCCGCGGCGGCCCGTCAGGTGGCCGCGGCGGACACGCGGATCGTCGCGGTGCAACCCAGCTTCGGCCCGCTGTCCATCGAGGGGCATTTCGACGAGACCATCGCGGCGGCTGGCGTGGCCGAGCAGGTGCGGCTGGCCGCGCCCCACGACGCGGTGGTCATCGCCTGCTTTGGCGACCCGGGCCTGGACGCGGCCCGCGAGGCCACCCGGGCGCCGGTGCTGGGCATCGCCGAGGCGGCCTTCCACGCGGCCAGCTTCGTGGCCACCGGGTTCTCGGTCGTCACCACGATGACGCGGACCTGCGTCATCGCCGAGCACCTGCTGCACCGCTACGGCTTCGAGCGCCGCTGCCGCGGGGTGCACGGCACCGACATCCCCGTGCTGGCGCTCGAGGACGGCGGCGCGGGCTGCGTCGATCAGATCGAGGCGGCCGCCCGCGAGGCGCTGAGCCGCGACCGCAGCGGCGCCATCGTGCTGGGCTGCGCGGGCATGGCCGCGCTGTGCGCCGAACTGACCCGGCGCCTGGGCGTGCCGGTGATCGATGGCGTGGCGGCTGCCGTCAAGTTCGCCGAGGGCCTGGCCGCGCTGGGCCTGGGCACGAGCCAGCACGGCGACTATGCGCCGCCGCTGCCCAAGACCTACGCGGGCTGGGCCGCGCCGCTGGGCTGGTGACGCAGCAGGCCTGCGGCGGCTTCAGTCGCAGACCGGCACCGGGCGGGTCTTGAGCGTGTGGCGCTGGTGTTCGTAGTCGGGCATCACGCCGTGCACCAGGGCCCAGAACGCCGGGCCGTGGTTCATCTCGCGCAGGTGGGCAAGCTCGTGCACGACGACGTAGTCGATCACCGGCAGCTCGAAGTGGATCAGGCGCCAGTTCAGGCGCACGGTGCCATCGCTGCTGGCGCTGCCCCAGCGGGTGCGCGCGGCGCTCAGGCGCAGCTGGCGGGGCTGCACCTGCAGCCGCGGCGCATGGTGCAGCACCCGTTCCTGGAACAGCGTGAGGGCCTGGCGCTGCAGCCAGGCGAGCGTGGCGTGGCGCAGATGGTCCGCCGGGGTGTCCTCGGGGCGGGCGGCCGCGCCCAGGCCGATCTGCAGGCGCCGGTCGGCGCCCAGCACGACGCCCCGCTGGCCGGGCACCAGCGTCAGGGTCAGCGGGGTGCCGAGGTAGGGCAGGCTGCCACCCTCGGCCCACTGCACCCGCTGGGTGTCACGCTGCAGCACCCGCTCGGCCTGCTCGGCGAGCTTGCGCAGGATCCAGGCGGCCTTGCTGCGCAGGGCGTCGTCGATGTCGGCCTGCGCGACCCAGCGGGGCGCACGCACCACCAGGCCTTCCGGGCCGACGACAAAACCGATCGTGCGGCGCCGGGCATGTCCCAGCTCGTAGCCGACCAGCTGCGGGCCGAGCTGCACGCTGCGGTTGCTGCGCACATGGCGCCACGGCGGCGCGGGGCTGGCCTGCGTCATGCCCGTGGGGTCTCGTTCAGGTCGGGCGGCCCCGATAGGCTTGGGGATCGAGGCGCTGCATCTCGCCTTCGATCCAGGCCTCGACTTCCTGCATCAGCTCGTCCGGGCGCCGCCCGACCGGCGAGATCGGCCGGCCGATCGACACGTCGATCACGCCCGGGCGCAGCAGGAAACTCTTGCGCGGCCAGCAGCGGGCCGACGTGACGGCGATCGGCACCAGCGGCGTGCCGGTGGTGACGGCCAGGCGCGAGGCGCCGGTCTTGTAGTCGCCCTTCTCGCCGCGGGCCGTGCGCGTGCCTTCGGGGAACATGATCATCCAGCTGCCCTTGGCCATGATCTCGCTGCCCTGCTGGACCACCTTGCGCCACGCCTCGGAGCGCCGGGCGCGGTCGATGTGCACCATGTCGAGCCGGCCGATGGCCCAGCCGAAGAAGGGGATGTAGAGCAGTTCGCGCTTGAACACGTAGGCCAGCGGGTGCGACATGATCGCCGGCAGGGCGAAGGTCTCCCAGGTCGACTGGTGCTTGGGCACGAGGATGACCGCGGCCTTCTCGTCGGCCGCGGTGGGCAGGTGCTCCATGCCCTGCACACGCCACTGCACGCCGCAGATCCAGCGGGCGCCCAGCACCGCCAGCCGCAGCCAGCCGGCGCAGAGCCAGTACAGCGGCTGGCCCTTCATGACGGCCGAGGCCAGCACGGCCACCAGACTCCAGGGGATGACCGTGACGGTCAGCCACAGGATGAACAGCGCGGAGCGCAGGTAGATCAGCATGGTGTGGGGCGCGGCCCGGCAGCGAGCCGGCCGCTTTCTGGGCGGAAGAAAGGACGGGCGTGGCGGGGCGCCACGCTCATGGCTGGGGAGGAGCGGGGGGCGGCGTGGCGCCGGCCCCCGAGGCCAGGCGGCGCGCCTCCTGGACGCGGCGCTTCTCGGCGCTGAGCAGCTGGTCGGCGAACGTGGCCAGGTCGGCATGCACGACCAGGCCGGGCACCCGCTGGCGCATGGCCTCGATGCCGGCGTCGTCCAGTCCGCCGGACTTGCCGGTCAGCACCAGGTGCGGCTTGCAGCCGGCCGCGGCGCTGGCCTGCAGGTCCCGCAGCGTGTCGCCGACGGCGGGCACGCTGCGCAGGTCCACGCCGTAGCGCTCGCCGATCTGGGTGAACAGGCCGGGCAGGGGCTTGCGGCAGTCGCAGTCGTCCTCGGGCGCATGCGGGCAGAAGAACACCGCGTCGATGCGCCCGCCGAGCGTGGCCAGGCGCTCGTTCATCTTCAGGTGCATCGCGTTGAGCGCGGACATGTCGAACAGGCCGCGCCCCAGGCCCGACTGGTTGGTCGCGACCACGACATGCCAGCCCGCCTGGTGCAGGCGGGCGATCGCCTCCAGCGCGCCGGGCATCGGCACCCATTCTTCCGGGGACTTGACGTAGTCGTCGCGGTCCTCGTTGATGGTGCCGTCGCGGTCGAGGATGACCAGCTTCATCGGGTTGCGTTCGGCCATGGAGCGCTCAGGTCGCCAGTTTCGACAGGTCGGCCACCCGGTTCATGGCCGCGTGCAGCATCGCCAGCAGGCCCAGGCGGTTGGCGCGCAGCGCCGGATCCTCGGCGTTGACCATCACGTCGTCGAAGAAGGCGTCGACCGGCGCCTTCAGCGCGGCCAGCGCCTGCAGGCTGCTGGCGTATTCACCCTGCTCGAACAGGCGGTCGGCGTCGGGCTGCACGGCGGCCAGCGCGGCAGCCAGCGCCTGCTCGGCCGCGACCTGCAGCAGCGCGGCGTCGATGCGCGCCTCGACCGTGCCCTCGGCCTTCTTCAGGATGTTGCCGATGCGCTTGTTGGCGGCGGCCAGCGAAGCGGCTTCCGGCAGCGCCGAGAATGCCCGCACCGCAGCCAGCCGGCGCGGGACATCGCCCAGGCGGCTGGGCGACAGCGCGAGCACGGCATCCACTTCCTGGGCGCTGTAGCCCTGCTCACGCAGGCTGACGGCCAGGCGGTCGCCGAAGAAGGCCAGCAGCGCGGTGCGCGGATCGCTGATCAGCTCGCCGAAGGCCGGCAGCGCGGCCCGGATCAGCTCGGCCAGGTCGAGCGGCAGGTTGTTCTCGACCAGGATGCGGATCACGCCGAGCGCATGGCGGCGCAGCGCGAACGGATCCTTGTCGCCGGTGGGCAGCTGGCCGATGCCGAACAGGCCGATCAGCGTCTCCAGCTTGTCGGCCAGCGCGACCACCGTGCCGCTGTGGTTGCGCGGCAGGCTGTCGCCGGCGAAGCGCGGCTTGTAGTGGTCCTCGATGGCGATGGCCACGCCATCGCGCAGGCCTTCGTGGCGGGCGTAGTAGCCGCCCATGATGCCCTGCAGCTCGGGGAACTCGCCGACCATGTCGGTCAGCAGGTCGGTCTTGGCCAGCAGCGCGGCCTGCTGCACCTTGCTGTCGAGCACCTTGAAGTGGTCGTCGGCGTCCACCGTGTACGGCAGCGTGGCCATGCTCAGCTGCGTGACGATGGCGTGTCCGATGGCGCGCACGCGCTCGGCGCGCTCGCCCTGGGTGCCCAGCTTGCCGTGGTAGACCACCTTGGCCAGGCCGTCCACGCGCGACTCGAGCGTCTTCTTGCGGTCCTGGTCGAAGAAGAACTTGGCGTCGGCCAGGCGCGGGCGCACGACCCGCTCGTTGCCGCCGATGACCGCGCTCGGATCGTCCGGCGTGATGTTGCTGACGACCAGGAACTTGTTCGTCAGCTTGCCGTGTCCGTCCAGCAGCGGGAAGTACTTCTGGTTGGCCTTCATCGTCAGGATCAGGCATTCCTGCGGCACGCCCAGGAATTCCTTCTCGAACTGGCAGGTCAGCACGTTCGGGCGCTCGACCAGCGCGGTGACCTCGTCGAGCAGCGCGTCGTCCTCGATCGGCTTGAGGCCTTCCCGGGCGGCCGCGGCCTCGAGCTGGCGCACGATCTCGGCGCGGCGGGCGTCGAAGCCGGCGATCACCGAGCCTTCGCGGGCGAGCTGCTCGGCGTAGTGGTCGGCGTGCTGCAGCGTGACCGTCGGCAGGGCCGCCTCGAAGCGGTGGCCCGTCGTGGTGCGGCCGGCTTCCAGGCCCAGCGCGCTCAGCGCGACGACCTGCTCGCCATGCAGCGCGACCAGGCCATGGGCCGGGCGCACGAAGTTCACGCTGCTCCAGCCGTCGGCCAGCTGGTAGGTCATGACCTTGGGGATGGGCAGCCGGGCCAGCGCCTCGTCCAGCGCCTTCTGCAGGCCGTCGGCCAGCGTCGCGCCGGGCACGACCGAGTCGAGGAACAGCGCTTCGGCCTTGCCGTCGGGCTGGCGCTTCAGCGTGGGCACGACCGACGCGTCGGCACCGACCGCGGCGAGCTTCTTCAGCAGCGCGGGCGTGGCCTGGCCATCGGCCGTCAGCGCCACCGCCACCGGCATCAGCTTGAGCTGCACGGCCTTGTCGGCCGCACGGGCCGACACGCCGGTGACGTGCACGGCCAGGCGGCGCGGCGAGGCGAACGGGGTCACGACGGCGTCGGTCGCCGCCAGGCCGCTGGCCTTCAGGCTGGCGGCCAGCGTGCCTGCAAACGACTCGCCCAGCTTCTTCAGCGCCTTGGGCGGCAGTTCTTCGACGAAGAGTTCAAGCAACAGGTTCTGCACGGTCATGATCAGGCGGCCTTCTTCGCGTCGTTCTTGGCGCCGGCTTTTTCCGCCTCGGCGGTCAGCTTGGCAGTGATCTCGTCGGCCCAGGCCTTCGGGGCCATCGGGAAGCCGAGGCGGGCGCGGCTGTCGAGGTAGGCGGCGGCGACGCTGCGGGCCAGGTTGCGGATGCGGCCGATGTAGGCCGCGCGCTCGGTCACCGAGATGGCGCCGCGCGCGTCCAGCAGGTTGAAGGTGTGCGCGGCCTTGAGCACCTGCTCGTAGGCCGGCAGCGCCAGCTGCTGCGTGATCAGGTGCTGCGCGTTGCCCTCGTGCGCACCGAAGGCGCTCAGCAGGAACTCGACGTTGCTGTGCTCGAAGTTGTAGGTCGACTGCTCGACCTCGTTCTGGTGGAACACGTCGCCGTACTTCAGGCCCGGCGCGTACTCCAGGTCGTAGACGTTCTCGACGCCCTGCAGGTACATCGCCAGGCGCTCCAGGCCGTAGGTGATCTCGCCGGTGATGGGCTTGCAGTCGATGCCGCCGACCTGCTGGAAGTAGGTGAACTGCGTGACTTCCATGCCGTTGAGCCAGACCTCCCAGCCCAGGCCCCAGGCGCCGAGCGTCGGATTCTCCCAGTCGTCCTCGACGAAGCGGATGTCGTTCTTCTTCAGGTCGAAGCCCAGCGCCTCCAGCGAGCCCAGGTACAGCTCGAGGATGTTGGCCGGTGCCGGCTTGAGCACGACCTGGTACTGGTAGTAGTGCTGCAGGCGGTTCGGGTTGTCGCCGTAGCGGCCGTCCTTGGGGCGACGGCTGGGCTGCACGTAGGCGGCTTTCCAGGGCTCCGGGCCGAGGGCTCGCAGGAAGGTGGCGGTGTGGCTGGTGCCGGCGCCGACCTCCATGTCGTAGGGCTGCAGCAGCGCGCAGCCCTGACGGTCCCAGTAGTCCTGCAGGCGAAGAATGATGTGCTGGAAGGTCAGCATGGTGGCAGTGGGTCGCAGCGTGGTGGCGGCTGCCCGGGGGGCAGCCGTTGGGGGACGGCAATCTGAACCGCGGCCGGCACGGCCGCCCCGCATTCGCAGGGGCAGCTCATCGTGCCGCACGGAAAGGCAGATTCTAGGCCGCCGGCCCGTGTGCCGGGGAGGGGCGGATGCCGCGCGGCCGCGCCGGTGTCGCCACCGGCCCGTGGCTCAGCGCTGCGCGGTGCGCCATTCCCGGCCCTCGAACGGCCGGGTCTGGATGGTGTCGATGTAGTGCGGGTTGGGCAGGCGCACCTGGCGCTCGGCCCGCACCAGCGCGAACAGGCGGCCGGCGGCGACGCTGTCGTCGAGGGCCTGCCGGTCCTTCAGCGCGCACAGCTCGTGCTGCAGCGCGACCTGTTCGGCGTCGGGCAGCGGACGGGCGCGGCGCGACAGCGCATTGAGCTGATGGCGGATCGCCACCATGCGCTCGCGGTCGGCCTGGCGGCGCTGGCGCCGGATCAGGCTGGCACTCGCCCGCACCTGGCCGGCACCGGCCAGCCAGCCGGTGCGCGGCAGCTTGATGGCGCCGCCGCTGTGCAGCTCCAGCGCGAGGTAGCAGGTGCCCAGGCGCCGGCCCATGAAGCCAGCCTCGGTCGGATCCCGGCCATCGAGGCCACGCTCGACCACATGCACCCGCGAGATCTCGCCGAGCGCCAGCCGCCGCACTTGGCGTGAGCGCCCGCGCCGCCACACCACCTGCCAGGCGCTGACCTGCACGCATTCCCAGGTCCACAGGTCCCAGGCGGCCGCCGCGGCCAGGCCCAGGGCCGCCAGGGCCCACGCCGGCGTGAATCCGGCCCAGCCGAGCCAGGCGCACAGCCCGCTCACCAGGATGCCCAGGCCCACCTCGAGCGAGGCCCGCGAGCCGGGCGTGAACAGCGAGCGCTGGTAGCCGGCCGAGGCCTCCCGGTCGGGCACCATCGGCTGGCGGCGCAGCAGCAGGGCCTGCACGCCCCGGGTCAGCAGCTGTTCCAGGACCAGCGCGGTGGCCAGGCAGCACAGCAGGGCCAGCCAGGCGGGCAGCGGATCGTGCAGCAGCGGGTTCATGGGGTGGGCTCAGGTCGTCGCAGGCGGGGGCTGCAGGGCCGACCACTGCGCCGGCGTGCCGACGTTTTCCCAGCGGCCGGGGTAAGGTTGCAGGCTGATGCGCTGCGCGGCCAGGCCGTCGTGCAGCAGCGGCCCCAGCGCGGCGCGGGTGCCGGCCGGGGTGGCCGCGAGCAGGTCGCGGTGCATCAGCGCGAGGTTGGCGTAGGTGCAGCGTCCGCCGTCGGGCAGGGCATCCGCCTCGGCCCGGGCCAGGCCCAGCGAGGCCTCGGCGCCGATCGCGGGCTGCGGCGCACCGGGGGCGAAATCCCCTCGGGGGTGAAAGGCCGGATTGGGCACGGTCCACAGGTGGGCCAGCAGGCCGCTGCGCACGAAGCGCTGGGCCAGCTCGGCGTCGAAGCGGAAGTCCGGTGCCCAGATGTCGCCCGAGATGACCCAGAACGCCTCGCGGCCGTCGGCGCACAGCCAGTCCAGCACGGTGGCGATGCCACCGGCCGTCTCCAGCGCCCCGCCGTGCTCACGCTGCTCGTGGGAATAGCGCAGGTGCAGGCCGAAGCGGCTGCCGTCGCCCAGCACCTCGGGAAACTGCACCTCGAGCCAGGCGGTGTTGATCACCACGTCCTGCACCCCGTCGCGCGCCAGCGCCTGCAGGTGCCACTCGATCATCGGCCGGCCCAGCACCGGCAGCAGCGGCTTGGGCGTGCGGTCCGTCAGCGGACGCATGCGCTCGCCCCGTCCGGCGGCCAGCACGATGGCACGCAGGGGTAGGGGGGGTGTTGCCGGAGCGGAGAGGGACACGGGAGCGGGTGCTGGGTTCATTTTTGAAAGCTGCGGGGCAGTTTAGGAAACGAGGTGTGCAAATGCTGCCCCCGAATCGATGGGGTTCGTGAGGCGGATCGTGTGCGAATGGCGAAAAATCGCCGGTCATCGGCGGACCGCTCTCCGGTGCCCGTGGCAGCCCGTGTGGAAGGGGCTGCGCGCCGTGCGCCTAAAATCGGTGGGTTGTCCTCCTCCACACGGCGTCTCTCGCCGCACAGCGCCATGGCCGCATCACAAGAAATCTCCTCGTCTTCGACCGCCCAGATGGCCAACGCCATCCGTGCACTGGCCATGGACGCCGTGCAGCAGGCCAATTCCGGCCACCCCGGCGCCCCGATGGGCATGGCCGAGATCGGCGTGGCGCTGTGGAAGCGTCACCTGAAGCACAACCCCGCCAATCCGCTGTGGGCCGACCGTGACCGCTTCGTGCTGTCCAACGGCCACGGCTCGATGCTGATCTATGCGCTGCTGCACCTGACCGGCTACGCGCTGAGCCTGGACGACCTGAAGGCCTTCCGCCAGATGCACAGCAAGACGCCGGGCCACCCGGAAGTCGGCGTGACGCCGGGCGTCGAGACCACCACCGGCCCGCTGGGCCAGGGCATCACCAACGCGGTGGGCATGGCGCTGGCCGAGAAGCTGCTGGCTGCCGAGTTCAACCGCGACGGCCACACCGTGGTCGACCACCGCACCTACGCCTTCCTGGGCGACGGCTGCCTGATGGAGGGCATCAGCCACGAGGCCTGCGCGCTGGCCGGTGCCTGGAAGCTCAACAAGCTGGTCGCCCTGTACGACGACAACGGCATCTCGATCGACGGCCAGGTCGCTCCCTGGTTCATCGACGACACCGCCGGGCGTTTTGCCGCCTATGGCTGGAACGTGGTCGGTCCGGTCGACGGCCATGACGTCGAGGCCGTCGACGCCGCCATCGCCCAGGCCCGCCAGAGCGGCGACAAGCCCACGCTGGTGATCTGCAAGACCCACATCGGCAAGGGCTCGCCCAACCGCGCCAACACCTCCAAGGCCCACGGCGAGCCGCTGGGTGCCGAGGAGATCAAGCTGACCCGCGAGTCGATCGGCTGGAGCGCCGAGCCCTTCGTGATCCCCGCGGACGTCGCCGCTGCCTGGAACTGCCAGGTCGCCGGTGCCGCCAGCCAGGCCGCGTGGGACGAGCGTTTTGCCGCCTACGCCGCCGCCTTCCCGGAACTGGCCGCCGAGTTCACCCGCCGCATGGCCGGTGAACTGCCCGACACCTTTGCCGAGATCGCCGTCGAGGTGGTCGCCGCCGCTCACGACAAGGCCGAGACGGTCGCCAGCCGCAAGGCCAGCCAGCTCGCGCTGGAGCACTTCACCGCGAAGCTGCCCGAGATGCTGGGCGGCTCGGCCGACCTGACCGGCTCGAACCTGACCAACACCAAGTCCACGCCCAACCTGCGCTTCGACGCGGCCGGCGCCGTGGTCAAGAACGAGGCCGGCCAGGGCGGGCGCCACATCAACTACGGCGTGCGCGAGTTCGGCATGGCCGCCATCATGAACGGCGTGGCGCTGCACGGCGGCTACATCCCCTACGGCGGCACCTTCCTGACCTTCAGCGACTACAGCCGCAACGCCATCCGCATGGCCGCGCTGATGAAGCTGCGCGTGGTGCATGTGTTCACCCACGACTCGATCGGCCTGGGCGAGGACGGCCCGACCCACCAGTCGGTCGAGCACGCCGCCAGCCTGCGCCTGATCCCCGGCCTGGACGTCTGGCGTCCGGCCGACACCACCGAGACCGCGGTCGCCTGGACCATGGCGCTGGCCAACAAGCATCGCCCCAGCGCGCTGCTGCTGAGCCGCCAGAACCTGCCCTACGCACCCAAGACCGATGCCGACGTCATCACCAAGGGCGCCTACGTGCTGGCCGAGCCCAGCGAAGTGGGCTTCAAGGAAGGCAAGAAGGCCAAGGCCGTGATCATCGCCACCGGCTCCGAAGTGCAGCTGGCGCTGCACGCCCAGGCTGAGCTGGCCAAGCTGAAGATCCCCGTGCGCGTGGTCAGCATGCCCTCGACCACGGTGTTCGACCGCCAGAGCGTCGCCTACAAGACCGAGGTGCTGCCGGCCAAGCTGCCGCGCATCGCGATCGAGGCCGGCGTGACCGACTTCTGGTGGAAGTACGGCTGCGACGCCGTCATCGGCCTGGACACCTACGGCGAGTCGGCTCCGGCCGGCGTGTTGTTCAAGCACTTCGGTTTCACCCCCGAGAACGTGGTGGCCACCGTGCGGAAAGTACTCGGCGCGTAAGCATCGCCAGCGCACACTCGACGGGTTTTGTCCCGACGGGATCCGGTTTCCTGTTTTGTCCGTTAACGAGAGGAGCGTTCCATGACCATCAAGATCGGCATCAATGGCTTCGGCCGCATCGGCCGCATGGTTTTCCGTGCCGCCGTGCAGAACTTCAACGACGTCGAAGTCGTCGGCATCAACGACCTGCTGGAGCCTGACTACCTGGCGTACATGCTGAAGTACGACTCGGTCCATGGCCGCTTCAAGGGCGACGTGGCCGTCGAAGGCAACACCCTGGTCGTCAATGGCAAGAAGATCCGCCTGACCGCCGTCAAGAACCCGGCCGAGCTGAAGTGGGACGAGGTTGGCGCCGACGTCGTCATCGAGTCCACCGGCCTGTTCCTGACCAAGGAAACCGCCGAAGCCCACCTGAAGGCCGGTGCCAAGAAGGTCATCCTGTCGGCCCCGTCCAAGGACGACACCCCGATGTTCGTCTTCGGCGTGAACCACGGCTCCTATGCCGGCCAGGCGATCATCTCCAACGCCAGCTGCACGACCAACTGTCTGGCCCCCGTGGCCAAGGTGCTCAACGACACCTTCGGCATCAAGCGTGGCCTGATGACCACCGTGCACGCCGCCACCGCGACGCAGAAGACCGTCGACGGTCCGAGCAACAAGGACTGGCGCGGTGGCCGTGGCATCCTGGAGAACATCATCCCGTCGTCCACGGGCGCGGCCAAGGCCGTCGGCGTGGTGATCCCGGAGCTGAACAAGAAGCTGACCGGCATGGCCTTCCGCGTGCCGACCAGCGACGTGTCGGTGGTCGACCTGACGGTCGAGCTGAACAAGGAAACCTCCTACGCCGAGATCTGCGCGGCCATGAAGGCGGCCTCCGAAGGCGCGATGAAGGGCGTGCTGGGCTACACGGAAGACAAGGTCGTGGCGACCGACTTCCGCGGCGAAGTCTGCACCTCGGTGTTCGACGCCGAAGCCGGCCTTGCGCTGGACAGCACCTTCGTCAAGGTCGTGTCCTGGTACGACAACGAGTGGGGCTACTCGAACAAGTGCCTGGAAATGGCACGCGTGATCGCCGGCTGAATCGCCGCTGACCTGCACTCGCGGGCGTGACTTCGGTCACGTGCCCGGAGTAAGCTGGAGGGCTTTGCTCCCACGAGCAGGGCCCTTTTTCTTTTGTCCGCGCGATCCGTGAATCCTGCCGCTGCTCTTCCTTCCGGCGTGAATGCCGCCCCCGTGCCGCGTGCGTCCCCCGCGGGCGGCCCGCCGGTCGGCGTGATCGATCTGGTGCGTGTGCTGGCCACCCAGCTCATCGTCTGGCATCACCTGGCCTTCTACGGCCCGATGTCGGACGTGGTCCATCGTGAGTGGCCGCTGCCGATCGGCGCGCTCTACGACCACGGTCGCCTGGCCGTCCAGGTCTTCCTGGTGCTGGGCGGGTACCTGGCCGCCCGCTCGCTGGCCGGGCGCCTGACGCTGCCCCCCGGGCGGGCCGTGCCCGCCTTGCCGCTGCCCAGGCTGCTCTGGCAGCGCTACGTGCGCCTGGTCCAGCCGCTGGGCGTGGCGCTGCTGCTGGCCATCGCCGCGGCGGCGCTGGCGCGCCAGCTGATGGACCACGAGGCCACCCCCGCGGCGCCGACCTGGGAGCAGTGGGCCGCCCACCTGCTGCTGCTGCACGACGTGCTGGACTACGACGGCCTGTCGGCCGGCGTCTGGTACGTGGCCATCGATTTCCAGCTGCAGGCCCTGCTGATCGCCTGGGCCTGGCTGTGCCGCCTGGCCATGCCGGGGGCCAGCCGCTGGCCGCAGCGCCTGTTCTTCGTCGGCTCGGCCCTGCTGACCGTGGTGTCGCTGCTGTGCTTCAACCGCCAGCCCGAGCTGGACGTGTGGGCGCCGTATTTCTACGGCTCCTTCGGCCTGGGCGTCATGGTGCAGGGCCTGACCCGTCGGGGCCGGCCCTGGGGCGCGCTGGCGGCGCTGCTGCTGCTGGTCGGGCTGGTGCTGGAGGTCGAGTGGCGGCTGCGCATCCTGGTGGCGGGGGGCACGGCGATGGCGCTGGTCGTCTGCGTGGCGTCCCGCCGCTGCGCGGACTGGCAGCCCGCGGCATGGCTGCAGGGCCTGGCGCGGGTGTCCTACGCCCAGTTCCTGCTGCACTATCCGCTGGCGCTGGTGGTCAACGCCCTGGTGTTCCGCCTCTGGCCCGAGCAGGTGGTGGCCAATGCCGCCGGCATGCTCGCGATCTGGCTGCTCAGCCTGCCGGCGGCGATGCTGTTCCATGCCCTGGTCGAGGCGCCGACCGCGACCCGGCACTGGCAGGCGCTGGGTCGCCTGCTGATGCGCTTGCTGCGCCTGCCCCGGCCGAGCGTGGGCTGACGCGGCGCTTCAGCGCAGCGCCGCCCAGAGCAGGTCGGCGCCGTGCAGCAGCAGGCCGATGCAGCCGCCGACCAGCGTGCCGTTGAGGCGGATGAACTGCAGGTCGGGGCCGACGCTGAGCTCGACGCTGTGCACCAGCTCCCGCTCGTCCCAGCTGCGCACGGTGCTGGCGATGTGCCGGGTGATGCCGTCGCGCAGGTCGTCGGCCACGGCGGCGGCGGCGTCTTCCAGGTGCTGCTGCAGCGCGGCGCGCAGCGGTGCGTGGTCCGCCAGCGCGGCGGCCAGCGTCTGCAGGGCGGTCGTCAGCTGGGTGCGCAGGGCCGAATCGTCCTGTGCCAGATCGGCCTGGATCCGTGAGCGCAGGCCCTGCCACAGGCCGTGCAGGCCCTGCTGCACGGTCGGGTCGTCCAGCAGTCCGGCCTGCTGGCGGGCGATGCGATCGCGCCAGTCCGGGTCGTGCTGCAGCCGGTCGATGGTGCGCTGCAGTGCCTCGCTCCAGGCGATCCGCCGGGGGTGGTCGGCCTGGGTGGCCACACGCTGCAGCCAGTCGCGGGCCCCGCGCAGCAGGCTCTGGGTGATGCGCTGGCTGTAGTCGGCCGGGTTGGCGAGCAGGCCCAGCGCCTTGAGCGTGCGGGGGTATTCCTTGTCCGCGACCTCGATGAGCAGGTCCGACAGCATGTCGTGCACCTGCGGATCGTCCAGCCAGCGCTCCATCTGCTCCAGCGTCAGCGTCAGCAGGCGCTGGTCGTGCCCGCTGGCGCTGAGCCAGCGCAGCAGGCGAGCGGCCGCATCGGCGCTGTCGACCTGCGCGAGCTGGTCACGCACCAGCCCGGTCAGCACCCCGCGCACCCGTTCGTCGTCGACGGTGTCGAGCGCGCCGGCCATCAGGCGGGCCAGGCGCTCGCCGAGCCAGCGGGCATGGGTCGGGTCGGCCAGCCAGCGGGTCAGCTGCTCGACCGGCTGCAGCGCGCGCAGCCGCTCCATCAGCCGGTCGCGGCCGAGGAAACGGTCGCGGATGAAGGCCGCCAGGCTGTCGGCGACCCGGGCCTGGTTGCGTGGCAGGATGGCCGTGTGCGGAAAGGGCAGCCCCATCGGGTGGCGGAACAGCGCGACGACCGCGAACCAGTCCGCCAGCGCGCCCACCATGGCCGCCTCGGCGAAGGCGGCGATCCAGGCCCAGGTGCCGTCGGGCGCCTGGGCGCGGGCCAGTACGTACAGGGCGCTGACCGCCACCAGCAGGCCGGTGGCCAGCCGCTTGCCGCGGCGCAGCGCCGCTTCCTTGTCGGCGCCCGCCCCGGCCGCCGTCATCGGGGCCGCCGCCGTTCAGCCATTGCGGCAGGGCTGGAAACGTTTGCCGTGCAGCGGCGCGCCGATGCCCTTCAGGCTCTCCTGCACCGACACGTCGGCCGCCGGCACGCGGATGGTGTGCCAGACGGTGGGCGGCGTGAGCGTGACGATGCGCGCCGACCGCAGGCGCTGGCTCTCGAGCCGGCGCACCGCCTCGCGCGCCTCCTCGATGCCGTTGAAGCGGCCCAGCGACAGCCCGGGCACCAGCGTGGCGGGTTCCTCGACCTCGGTGTAGCCGATGTTGCGCTTCTTCAGGTCCTCGATGCGCCGCTGCATGGCCTCCGGCTTGGCGTAGCGGCCCATGTAGACCAGCCACACCCCGGGCTTCTCGAGCCGGGTGACGGCCCAGCCGCCCTGCGGCAGCAGCGCCCGCACCGCGTTGTCGGCGCTGCTGAACTCGGCCGGCGTGAACGGGCCGGCCTCCAGGCAGATCGGCGGGGGCGCCACCAGGCTGCCGGGCGCGACCGGGCGGATCAGGTCCGGCTGCACCTGCTGGGCGATGCGCTGGGGCTCGCGGTCGGCCTCGGGCGACAGGTCGATCACCGAACGCAGCCAGCCCTGGGTCCAGCCGAAGAACAGCAGGTTGGCCGCGACCAGCAGCAGCACCAGACCCCTCAGCATGGGCGCACGCTCACTTCGCCGCTGGCCACCGGCTGCAGCGTGCCGTCGTCGCGCCGGACCCGCAGCTGGCCGTCGCGGTCGGGGCCGATCGCCGTGCCCCGCAGCTCGCCGGCCGAGACGGTGCGACCGGCCAGCACGTCCCGCTCGGCGTAGGCCGGCAGCAGCGGCGCCAGCCCGTCCCGCTCGAAGGCCTGCAGGGCCTGCAGCAGCGGGGCGGCGATGCGGTGCAGCGTCCGGGGGGCATCCAGGTCGGGCTGCAGCTCCTGCACGCCGGCATAACCGGTGCGGAAGCCGCCTTCGGGTCCGGCGCTCGGGCCGGCGGCCGGTCGGGCCAGGATGTTCAGTCCGCAGCCGATCACGGTCCAGCGGCCCTCGGGGTCACCCGGCAGGGCCACGGTCTCGATCAGGATGCCACCGAGCTTGCGGTCGGCGCCGTCGGTCAGCCAGAGGTCGTTGGGCCACTTGATGCCCAGGCGCGGTGGCGCGGACGGGTCCAGCGCGCGCGCCAGCGCCAGGCCCACCGCCAGCGACAGGCCGGACCAGTCCCGGGGGGCGTAGCGCAGGCCGAGCGAGAAGGTCAGCGAGCCGCCGGGCTCGCTCCACCAGGGCCGGCCCAGGCGGCCACGACCGGCCGTCTGCTGCTCGGCCACCATCAGGCAGGTCGAGGTGTCGCCGGCACGGGCGCGCTCCATCAGCGAGGTGTTGGTCGAGCCGGTGCGTGGCAGGACCTCCACGCTCAGGTCCGGGGCCAGGGGCAGCAGCAGCTGCCAGAGGGTTTCAGCATCCCAGTGCAGCATGGGTTCCAGGCGGGGGGCAGTCACGCGCAAGCTGGCGCGCTCAGCGCTTGGGTGCCAGCATGGTGCCGCGGCAGGTCGCGGCGCCGCAGCGGCAGGCGTAGGCTTTTTTCAGTTTGGCAGTGTATCGTTCGTCGATCACCAGTCGGTAGTCGAAGAACAGTTCCTCGCCTGCATCGATGTCGCGCAGCGCGCAGATGAAGATGCGGCCGTCGATCTCCTCGGCCTCGCAGTTGGGCGCGCAGGCGTGGTTGATCCAGCGTGACGAATTGCCTTGATGCGCTCCGTCGATCACATGACCGTCGTCCAGATGGAAATAGAACGTATGGTTCGGGTCCGAGGGATCGTGCGGGTGACGCCGCAGCGCCTCGTCCCAGTCGATGATCTCGCCCTTGTATTCGATGATGCGCTCGCCGTGCTGCAGGGGCAGGACGGCGAAGACGCCCCGGCCATGCACGCCGGAGCGGCGCACCTGGATGCGCCTCTGCCCGGTGGCGGGCGGGGGGGCGGCGAGGGCGGAATCGGCGTCGAGGCCGGCGTTGGGGGCGGGGCGCTGGCGACGCGTCGTGCTCATGGGTGCGAGAACTTGGTTAGATTGAGGTGTGTGAGCGCGCGTGCGCACGCCTGCGCGCAGGGACCGGATTGTAGAGAGCACAGTTGAAAGCATGAGCAAATCACTCGTCATCGCCGAGAAACCGTCGGTCGCGCAGGACATCGTCCGCGCGCTCACCCCCGTGTCCGGCAAGTTCGAGAAGCATGCCGAGCACTTCGAGAACGACCATTACGTGGTCAGCTCCGCCGTGGGCCACCTCGTGGAGATCCGCGCGCCGGAGGAGTTCGACGTCAAGCGCGGCAAGTGGAGCTTCGCGAACCTGCCGGTGCTGCCGCCGCATTTCGACCTGGAGCCCATCGACAAGAGCAAGAGCCGGCTCGGTGCGGTGGTCAAGCTGATCAAGCGCAAGGACGTCACCACGCTGATCAACGCCTGTGACGCCGGGCGGGAAGGGGAGCTGATCTTCCGACTGATCGTGCAGTACGCCGACGGCGGCAAGGGCAAGCTCGACAAGCCGGTGCAGCGCCTGTGGCTGCAGAGCATGACGCCCCAGGCCATCCGCGACGGCTTCGACCGCCTGCGCAGCGATGCCGACATGCGCGGCCTGGCCGATGCGGCACGCAGCCGCAGCGAGGCCGACTGGCTCGTGGGCATCAACGGCACCCGCGCGATGACCGCGTTCAACTCGCGCGACGGCGGTTTTTTCCTGACGACGGTCGGGCGGGTGCAGACCCCCACGCTGTCGATCATGGTCGAGCGCGAGGAGAAGATCCGCAAGCACGTCGCGCGCGACTACTGGGAGGTGCGCGCCGACTTCGCCGCGGCCGCCGGCCTCTACGAAGGCAAGTGGTTCGACCCGAAGTTCAAGAAGGACGAGGATGGCGAGCGCCGTGCCGACCGGGTCTGGACCGCCGCCGAGGCGCAGGCCATCGCCGATGCCGTGCGTGGCCAGGCCGGCACGGTGCGCGAGGAGGCCAAGCCCAGCACCCAGGCCAGCCCGTTGCTCTATGACCTGACCACGCTGCAGCGCGAGGCCAACTCGCGCTTCGGCTTCTCGGCCAAGACCACGCTGTCGCTGGCCCAGGCGCTCTACGAGAAGCACAAGGTGCTGACCTACCCGCGGACCGACGCCCGGGCGCTGCCCGAGGACTACGTCAGCGTGGCCAAGGAGACGCTGGCGGCCATCGCCAGCGAGGACCTGCCCGGCCCGCTGCGTGACCTGGCCCTGCATGCCCGCAAGGCGCTCAACGAGGGTTACGTCAAGCCCAGCAAGCGCATCTTCGACAACAGCAAGATCTCGGACCACTTCGCGATCATCCCGACGCTGCAGACGCCCAAGAGCCTGAGCGAGATCGAGGCCAAGCTCTACGACCTGGTGGTCAAGCGTTTCATCGCGGTGTTCTACCCGTCGGCCGAGTTCATGGTCACGACCCGCATCACGCAGGTCGAGGGCCACAGCTTCCAGACCAACGGCAAGGTGCTGGTCAACCCGGGCTGGCTGGCCGTCTACGGCAAGGAGGCCGCGGGCGAGGACGCCAACCTGGTCGCGGTGCAGCCGGGCGAGGGCGTCTCGGTCGACGAGCTGAAGGTCGCCGCCCAGCGCACCAAGCCGCCGGCCCGCTACAACGAGTCGACGCTGCTCAGCGCGATGGAAGGCGCCGGCAAGCTGATCGACGACGAGGAGCTGAAGGCGGCGATGCAGGAGAAGGGCCTGGGCACGCCTGCCACGCGCGCGGCCATCATCGAAGGCCTGATCCTCGAGAAGTACCTGCTGCGCGAAGGCCGTGACCTGATCCCCACGGCCAAGGCCTTCCAGCTGATGACGCTGCTGCGAGGCCTGGCCATCGAGGACCTGACCAAGCCCGAACTGACCGGCCAGTGGGAATACCAGCTCACGCAGATCGAGAAGGGCCAGCTCAGCCGCGCCGACTTCATGGCCGGCATCGCCGACATGGCCCGGCGCGTGGTGGCCAAGGCCAAGGAATACGACCGCGACACCATTCCGGGCGACTACGCCACGCTGAAGGCCCCCTGCCCGAACTGCGGCGGCGTGGTCAAGGAGAACTACCGGCGCTTCGCCTGCTCCGGGACCGACGGTCACGGTGCGGGCTGCGGCTTCTCGATCGGCAAGATCCCGGGCGGGCGGGCCTTCGAGCTGCACGAGGCCGAAGCCTTCCTGCAGGATCACAAGATCGGCCCGCTGGAGGGTTTCCGCTCCAAGGCCGGCTGGCCCTTCACCGCCGAGCTCAAGCTGGTGCGCGACGAGGAGGCCGGCAACTGGAAGCTCGAGTTCGACTTCGGCGAGGACGCCAAGAAGGACGACGAATCGGGCGAACCGGTCGACTTCAGCGCGCAGCCGAGCCTGGGCAGCTGCCCCAAGTGCCAGAGCCATGTGTTCGAGCACGGCACCAGCTACGTCTGCGAGCACTCGGTGGGCGCCAACACCACTTGCGACTTCAAGACCGGCAAGATCATCCTGCAGCAGCCGGTGACCCACGAGCAGATGAACAAGCTGCTGGCCGCGGGCAAGACCGACCTGCTGGACGGCTTCGTCTCCAACAAGACCCGCCGCAAGTTCAAGGCCTTCCTGGTCTACGACAAGAAGGAAGGCAAGGTGGTGTTCGAGTTCGAGCCGCGTCCGGCACGTCCGGCGGGCAAGACGGCCGCCCGGGCGGGAGCGGCGAAGAAGACCGCCGCCTGACGGGGCGGATCCTCAGGCCGGGTCAGGCGACGTGGCGTCGCGATCCGGCCTGGTCGCCGGCGACCGGCACCGATCGAAGCCGCACCTGCTTGAGCAGCTCGATGAAGGTGTCGAGCGACAGCATCGGGCAGACGTGGGCGGACTTCATGCCCAGCAGTTCCTGGTCGGCGGTCACCACGGCATGGGCCTGGCCGGCCATGGCCAGGCGCACGTAGGGCAGGCCGGGCGGATCCCCCGCACGCATCTGGTCCTCGGCGTGCGGCACCCGCACCTTCAAGGTGTGCGGCAGGTAGTCGACCAGCAGCACCTGCTGGTCGTAGCGGGAAAAACCCAGCTGCGGCAGCGCCAGCCGGGTCGTCAGGTCGAACAGCGTGGCCTTGCACATCATCGGGCGGAAGACGCCGTTCTGCCACGCGTGGCGCAGCTGGGCGGCCGCGCCGCCACCGAACATCAGTGCCGACACCACGATCGTGGCGTCCAGCACCACCCGGGGCGGTTTGCCCCTGCGCGCGGCGAGCGTGGCAGCGAAGGTCTCGGCGGGTGTCATGTCGATGCAAGGGGCGGCGTGCGCAGATGCGGCATTATCGGCACAGCCTCCGCCGATCGCGCAAAGATCCTGCTCAATATTCCAATTTTTTCATTTAGAGCCATGATGACCACCGATGCCGATCCCGTCCCCAGTCCTTGCGTGAACCTGTGTCGCATGGACCGTCAGCGGCGCTGGTGCGAAGGCTGCCTGCGTACCATCGACGAGATCGCCGGCTGGTCGCGCATGGACGAGAGCAGCAAGCGTGCCGTCCACGCGCTGCTGCCCGAGCGCCGCGAGCAGCGTGCGGCCGAGGGGCCTCGAACGGATTAGGGACAGTCCCAGGCAGTGCTTACCCGAGGCGATCGGGGCGGTGCTGGAACCTGTCTCACATCAAGAAAAGCCGGCTCCGGGTTCTTGCTGATCTTGTAAGGTTCTGTTGTGAATCCGTCAGGAATCGGTCAGACATGCCCCTGACATTGCGCTCCAGCGCCGCAGGTCGCGGTGCCGGGAATGACTGGAGACGCAACCATGGCAAGCACCACCCTGCCTGCTCGTTCCGCCGCATCGCCGATGACGTCCGAGGAGAAGAAGGTCATCTTCGCCTCGTCGCTCGGCACGGTGTTCGAGTGGTACGACTTCTACCTCTACGGATCGCTGGCGGCCATCATCGCCAAGCAGTTCTTCTCGGGGCTGGATCCGACCTCCGCCTTCATCTTCGCGCTGCTGGCCTTCGCTGCGGGGTTCATCGTGCGGCCCTTCGGCGCGCTGGTGTTCGGGCGGCTGGGCGACATGATCGGGCGCAAGTACACCTTCCTGGTGACCATCCTGATCATGGGCCTGTCGACCTTCATCGTCGGCGTGCTGCCTTCCTACGCGTCCATCGGCGTGGCCGCCCCGGTCATCCTGATCGGCCTGCGCATGCTGCAGGGCCTGGCGCTCGGCGGTGAATACGGCGGCGCGGCCACCTATGTGGCCGAACATGCGCCGCACGGTCGCCGCGGGGCCTACACCGCCTGGATCCAGACGACCGCCACGCTGGGCCTGTTCCTGAGCCTGATGGTCATCCTGGGCACCCGCACCGCCATCGGCGAGGAGGCCTTCGGCGACTGGGGCTGGCGGGTGCCGTTCATCGTCTCGATCCTGCTGCTGGGCGTCAGCGTCTGGATCCGGCTGTCGATGAACGAATCGCCGGCGTTCAAGAAGATGAAGGAAGAAGGCAAGACCTCCAAGGCGCCGCTGTCCGAGTCCTTCGGCCAGTGGAAGAACCTGAAGGTCGTGATCCTGGCGCTGTTCGGCCTGGTGGCCGGCCAGGCGGTGGTCTGGTACTCAGGGCAGTTCTACGCGCTGTTCTTCCTGACCAACGTGCTGAAGGTGGACGGCCCGACGGCCAACATCCTGGTGGCCGTCTCGCTGATCATCGGCACGCCGTTCTTCGTCATCTTCGGCACGCTGTCGGACAAGGTCGGCCGCAAGCCGGTGATCATGCTCGGCCTGGCGCTGGCGGTGCTGACCTACTTCCCGCTGTTCAAGGCGCTGGCGGAGACCGCGAACCCCAAGCTCGCGGCGGCCCAGGCGTCGGCCCGGATCACCGTGACGGTGGACCCGGCCCAGTGCTCGTTCCAGGGCAGCCCGATCGCCCGTGACGTGGACTTCACCACGCCGTGCGACATCGCCAAGCGCACGCTGGCCCAGGCTGCGGCCAGCTACGACACGGTGATGCAGGCCGGGGCGTCGGGCACGGTGCGCATCGGTGACAAGGAGATCGTGGCACCGAGCGCGACGCTGACGGCGGGCGGGCACAAGTTCGACGAGAACAGCGCCAAGACCATCGCGGCGTTCAAGAAGGAAGTGGCCGAGGCGCTGAAGGCCGCCGGTTATCCGCCCAAGGCCGATCCGATCCCGATGGGCTCGGCCCAGTGGCTGAAGATCGTCGGCATCCTGTCGATCCTGGTGATCTACGTCACGATGGTCTACGGCCCGATCGCCGCCATGCTGGTGGAGCTGTTCCCGACCCGCATCCGCTACACCTCGATGTCGCTGCCGTATCACATCGGCAATGGCTGGTTCGGTGGCCTGATGCCCACGATCGCCTTCGCGATGGTGGCCCAGAACGGCAACATCTTCCACGGCCTCTGGTACCCGGTCACGATCGCCGCGGCCACCTTCGTGATCGGCATGCTGTTCGTGCGCGAGACCAAGGACATCGACATCTACGCCCAGGATTGAACCCGCGGGCTGAACAAGGAGGAACTTCTCATGTGGAAACTGGCGCTCGGATTCCTGGCCTTCGCCGCGCTGGCGCTGTTCATCATGGCGCGCAGCGGTGCCGACGTGGACATGGGGGGCGAGCAGCACGGCATCGCCTCGCACGAGCCGGCTTCGGCCGCATCGAACTGAAGCGCGGCGGCCGTGACGCCTGAGTGGTCCAGGCGATGAAAGAAGGGGCGGCCTCTCGCGAGGCCGCCCCTTGCGCCTTCAGTGCCGGGTGTCAGGCGGCGGCCGGCGTGCGGATCAGGTGGTCGAAGGCGCTGAGCGCGGCCTTGGCGCCTTCGCCGGTGGCGATGATGATCTGCTTGTAGGGCACGGTCGTCACGTCACCCGCGGCGAAGATGCCCGGCACGCTGGTGTGGCACTTGGCGTCGACGATGATCTCGCCGAACTTGCTCAGCTCCACCGTGCCGCGCACGAACTCGGTGTTGGGCACCAGGCCGATCTGCACGAACACGCCGGCCAGATCGAGCAGGTGCTCGTCGCCGCTGACCCGATCCTTGTAGCGCAGGCCGTTCATCTTCTGGCCGTCGCCGGTGACCTCGGTGGTCTGGGCGTTGACGTGGATGGTGACGTTGGGCAGGCTCTTGAGCTTGTCCACCAGCACCTGGTCGGCCTTGAGCTGGTCGGCGAATTCGAGCAGCGTGACGCTCTTGACCACGCCGGCCAGGTCGATCGCGGCCTCGACGCCGGAGTTGCCGCCGCCGATCACCGCCACGTCCTTGCCCTTGAACAGCGGGCCGTCGCAGTGCGGGCAGTAGGCCACGCCCTTGGTCTTGTATTCCTGCTCGCCGGGCACGTTCATGTTGCGCCAGCGCGCGCCGGTGGCCAGGATCACGGTGCGGCCCTGGAGCACGGCGCCGTTGTCCAGCGTGACCGCGGCGTAGCCGCCCGGCTGCTCGGCCGGATCGATCTTCGCCACCCGCTGCAGCGTGATGATGTCCACGCCGTAGTGGCGCACATGCGCTTCCAGCGCGGCGGCGAACTTCGGCCCTTCGGTCTCCAGCACGGAGACGAAGTTCTCGATGCCCAGCGTGTCCATGGTCTGGCCGCCGAAACGCTCGGCCACGATGCCGGTGCGGATGCCCTTGCGCGCGGCGTACACCGCGGCGGCGGCGCCGGCCGGGCCGCCACCGATGATCAGCACCTCGTACGGGGCCTTTTCATTGAGCTTGGCCGCTTCGCGCCTGGCGGCGCCGGTGTCGATCTTGGCCAGGATCTCGCCGACTTCCATGCGGCCGTTGCCGAAGGGCTGGCCGTTCAGGAACACGCTGGGCACGGCCATGATCTGGCGGTCCTCGACCTCCTTCTGGAACAGGCCGCCGTCGATGGCCACGGCGCGGATGCGCGGGTTGAACACCGCCATCAGGTTCATCGCCTGCACCACGTCCGGGCAGTTGTGGCAGGTCAGGCTCATGAAGGTGTCGAAGGCGAAGTCACCCTCGAGCGCCTTGATCTGCTCGAGCACCTCGGGCTCGACCTTGGGCGGGTGGCCGCCGGCCCACAGCAGCGCCAGCAGCAGCGAGGTGAACTCGTGGCCCATCGGCACGGCGGCGAAGTGCACGCCCATGTCGTGGCCGACGCGGGTGATCTGGAAGGAGGGGCGGCGCTCGAACGTGCCGTCCAGGCGCACGCCGATCCTGTCCGGCGCGATGGCGGCGATCTCGGTGACCAGCTCGCGGATGTCGGCGGCGCCTTCGGAGTCGTCGAGGCTGGCGATCAGCTCGATGGGCTGGGTGATGCGCTCGAAATAGGAGGCGAGTTGTGCCTTGGTGCTGTCGTCCAACATGATGCGGTCCTTTCGCAGGGAGATTCAGGCGTGGTCGTTCCGACCCCGTTGAAAGCACCCCGGCACGGGCCGCGGGACGCTTTCAACAGGGCCCGAGAGGGGCCCGGGCGGGCGCGGGGCCCGCCGGGGAAGCTGGATCGACCGGCGTGAGGCCGGTCTCGAGCCGCTTCATCGCATGCAGATCAGATCTTGCCGACCAGGTCGATGCTCGGAGCCAGGGTCTTGGCGCCTTCCTTCCACTTGGCCGGGCAGACCTGGCCGGGGTTGGCGGCGGTGTACTGGGCGGCCTTCAGCTTGCGCAGGGTTTCCGACACGTCACGGGCGATCTCGTTGCTGTGGATCTCGGCCGTCTTGATCACGCCATCGGGGTTGATGACGAAGGTGCCGCGCAGCGCCAGGCCTTCTTCGGGGATGTGCACGCCGAAGGCATTGGTCAGCGTGTGGGTCGGGTCGCCGACCAGCGGGAACTTGGCCTTGCCGACGGCCGGCGAGGTCTCGTGCCACACCTTGTGCGAGAAGTGGGTGTCGGTGGTGACGATGTAGACCTCGGCACCGGCGGCCTGGAAGGCGGCGTAGTTGTCGGCAGCGTCCTCGATCTCGGTCGGGCAGTTGAAGGTGAAGGCGGCCGGCATGAAGATCAGCACGGACCACTTGCCCTTCAGGCTCTCTTCGCTGACCTCGATGAACTTGCCGTTGTGGAAGGCCTGGGTCTTGAAGGGCTGGACTTGGGTGTTGATCAGGGACATTGCAAATTCCTACGTTGGTTGAAGTGGCGATAGAGATCTTATGTCGGCTGGCCGGCAAACTGCATTGAATCGCCATATGTGGCTCATTGAGTCCGCCTATTTTTTGCCTCGACAGGCCGCTCGGGTTTGCGCCCGGACAGGTCCGTCGAGGATGTTCCCGCAGCGCGGGCCGGCCCGCAAGCCCGTGCAACGTCACCGTCGGCGACCACCGGGGGCCGTGCGGGCTACCAGGCCCCGTCCTGCTGCTGGCGATGCGGCTCGAAGGCTTCCAGCAGGAAGTCCACCAAGGCACGGGTCTTGGCGGACAGGTTGCTGCGCGTCGGAAACACGGCATAGATGTCGGCGGGAGGCAGGCTCCAGTCCGCCAGCACCGGTTTCAGCCGGCCCGAGCGCAGCATGGGTGCCGCCTCCCAGACGGATCGCATCAGGATGCCGTGCCCATCCAGGGCCCAGCCGACCACGCACTCGCCATCGTTGGAGGCCAGCGGTCCGCGCACCTTGACGGCTTCCGCACGGGCGCCGCTGCGAAGGTGCCAGGTGCCGAAGGTTTCGTCGCTCTCGCGGATGAACAGGCAGGCGTGCCGGGCGAGGTCCCGCGGTGAGGCCGGCTCCCCGGCACGGCGCAGGTAGGCCGGCGAGGCGCACAGCAGGCGTCGGTTGTGGGCCAGCAGCCGGGCGGTCAATCGAGCGTCCGGCAACTCGCCGAATCGCAGCTGCAGATCGAAGCCCTGCTCGATCAGGTTCACGGGCCGATCCGTGAGGTGCAGCTGCAGTTCGACGTCCGGATAGTCGCGCGTGAACCTCGACAATGCGGGCGCGATGTGCCGCCGGCCGAAGCCCAGCGTGCAGCAGACACGCACCAGTCCCTTGGGGATGGCGCGGCTGCCGGACACGGTGCGCTCGAGGGCCTCCAGTTCTTCCAGCACCCGGGCGCCCTCTGAAAAATAGGTCTCGCCCTCCGGCGTGAGGCTGAGGCGGCGGGTGGATCGCTGCAGCAGCCGCACGCCCAGGCGCCGCTCGATGGCCGCCAGCCGCTTGCTCACCGCGGGAGGCGTCACGCCGATCTGCTGAGCCGCCGCGACCAGGCTTCCATGCTTGACCAACAAGGCAAAAAAGGCGATGTCGGAGAAGGCGTCCATTCATTCCTCTGGGGACCGAAAGAACTGCTTCTGAAGATATTGCAGTTCACATGTTCACTCCTAGCATACCGGTACCGCGACCTGCGGCCACAAGACCTGGAGACAAAAGCATGCAACTTCGATCATTGGTGGCGGCTCTGGCACTTTCCGTGTCGAGTCTGCCCCTCTGGGCCCAGAGCTACCCTGAACGTGCGGTCAAGCTGCTGGTGCCCTACGCGCCCGGTGGCAGCGCCGACATCGTGGCCCGCCTGATCGCGGATGAATGGGGCAGGTCGCTGGGCAAGCCGGTGTTCATCGAGAACAAGGCGGGCGCAGGGGGCAACCTGGGCGTGGATGCCGTCGCCAAGTCGATTCCCGACGGTCACACCATCGGTCTGCAGACGGTGTCGTTGGCCATCAATCCGGCCCTCACGCCCAGGATGCCCTACGACACGCTGAAGGATCTGGCCCCCATCGGCATGGTGGCGACTTCGCAGCATGTGCTGGTCGTCCATGACCGGCTGCCCGTCAGCAACCTCAAGGAGCTCCTGGCGCATGCCAGGAGCAAGCCGGGCAAGCTGACCTACGGCTCGGCGGGCGGCGGCAGCACCCTGCACATGTCGGCCGAGTTGTTCAAGGCGGTGGGTGGCCTGGCCATGCTTCACATTCCCTACCGCGGAGGCGGCCAGGCCCTGACGGACACCCTGGCCGGACAGGTGGACATGTCCTTCCCGGTGCTCTCCGCCGCGGCTGGCCATGTCCAGGCCGGAAAGGTCCGTGCGCTGGGTGTCACGGGCAGCAAGCGCTCGCCGCTGATGCCCGACGTCCCGACGATCGCGGAAGCCGGTTTGCCGGGCTACGCCTTCGAGACCTGGTTCATGGTGTTCGCTCCGGCGCAAGTTCCCAAGCCCGTGCTGGACAAGCTCAACAGCTCGCTCAACGCCGTCCTGCAATCTCCCGCCATCAAGGAGCGCATGGCCAGGGAAGGCTTCGACGCCACTTCATCGACTCCGGCACAGGCGCGCGTGCGCCTGGAGTCGGAGATGCCCAGATGGGCCAGGCTCGTCAAGGAGCGTGGCATCACCGCGGATTGACATGCACCCGTCCTCTCCTCCTGACCCGCGCAGCGTCGATTGGCCTGCACCGGGATCCCGGCCCCTCACCCCCTTCGGCCCACACGCATGACAGCCAGAACCCTCTATCGCAAACTGGTGGACAGCCACACCGTGGCGCAGATGGACGAACAGAACGTGCTCCTGTTCTGCGATCTGCACCTGATGAACGAGTACACCAGCCCGCAGGCCTTCGCCGGCTTGCACGAAGCCGGACGCGGCGTTCCGGTCCCCGGGCAGAACGTGGCCGTGGTGAGTCACATCATCCCGACGCACCCGGGCCGGTTTCGCGTGATCGCCGATCCGGCCTCGGCACTGCAGGCCAGCAATCTCAGGAAGAACTGCGACCACTTCAACATTCCCCTGTTCGACACCAACGACGCGCTGCAAGGCATTGAGCATGTGGTCGCGCCGGAGCACGGCCTCATCCGTCCGGGCATGGTGGTCATCTGCGGCGACAGCCACACGACCACCTACGGTGCGCTCGGTGCACTCGGCTTCGGCATCGGAACCACTGAAGTCGAGCATGTGCTCGCGACCCAGACCCTGGTGTATCGCCTGGCCAGGGACATGCACATCCGCGTCGATGGACGACTGCCGATGGGCACGACCGCCAAGGACCTGGTGCTCGCCATCATCGGTCGCATCGGTGCGCAGGGCGCGCGTGGTTTCGTGGTCGAGTATTCCGGCCCGGCGATCGATGCGCTGTCGGTGGAGGCTCGCTTCACGCTGTGCAACATGACGGTCGAGGCCGGTGCACGCGGCGCGTTGATCGCCCCGGATCAAGCCGCCATCGACTACGTGATGGCCCATGCGCCGGACCTGCTGGAGCACCGCGACGCCGCCTTGGGTGCCTGGCAGCAGTTGCGCAGCGATGAAGGCGCCTTCTTCGAGGTCGAGCATCAGTTCGACGCCTCCCGGATCGCGCCGCATGTCACCTGGGGCACCAGCCCCGATCAGGTGGTCGCCATCGATGGTGTCCTGCCGCGTCTGGCGGCACTGGACGCCGGCCCCGTGCGCAGCAGCGCCGAGCGTGCGCTGGCCTACACGCAACTGCAGGAAGGCGCGCGCCTGGCCGGAACGGCGGTGCAACATGTGTTCATCGGCTCCTGCACCAATGGACGCATCGAAGATCTGCGTGCGGCCGCCAGCGTGGTTCGAGGGCGTCAGGTGGCCACGGGCGTGCGTGCCATGGTGGTGCCGGGCTCGGGTGCGGTGAAGGCCGCCGCCGAAGCCGAGGGCCTGGCCGACGTGTTCATCAACGCAGGTTTCGAATGGCGCAACCCGGGCTGCTCCATGTGTCTGGCGATGAATGACGACGTGCTCGCCGACGGCGTGCGCTGCGCCTCCACCACCAACCGCAATTTCGAGGGCCGCCAGGGCCGCGGCGCCATCACTCACCTCATGAGCCCCGCGATGGCCGCCGCCGCCGCGGTGACGGGGCGCATCACCGACGCACGCCAACTGGAGATCCTCCCATGAGCGATCCGAGCCTCATTCATGTCCATGGCCGTGCCGCGGCCCTGCGCATCGAGAACCTGGACACGGACCAGATCATCCCCAAGCAGTTCCTGCGCGGCATCGACAAGTCCGGGCTCAAGGACGGCGTCTTCCATGACCTGCGATGCGACGGCGCCGGACAGGTCCGTCCCGACTTCGTGCTCAACCAGCCGGCCTACGGCGATGCCTCGATCTTGATCGCTGGCAACAACTTCGGCTGCGGCTCCAGCCGTGAGCACGCGGTGTGGGGACTGCAGCAGCTGGGCATCCGTGCCATCGTGGCGCCCAGCTTCGGCGAGATCTTCTACTCCAACGCGATGAACAATCGCCTGCTGCTGGTGATGTTGCCGCAGGCCACCGTCTCGCGGTTGATGGCGGACGCGGACGATCCGACCACCAACCAGGTCCGGATCGACCTGGAGGCCATGTCGCTGCGCAGCGCCACCGTGCAGGCCGGCTTCGAACTGATGCCGCGCCATCGCAGGATGTTTCTCGAAGGCCTGGACAGCATCGGCCTGTCGCTGACCTTCCAGGCGCAGATCGATGCCTTCGCCCAGGACCACTGGGCCCGCCAGCCCTGGCTGCGCGACGTGGCGGCCCTCACCAGGAGCCGCCTGTGACCGACCCGCGAGCCCGTGGCCCGGCGAGCGAGGCCATGGAGGATCTGTTCCCCGGATTCAGCACGCAGGACCTCACCACCGAGCCCGGCGTGCACATCCGCGTGCGCACCGGCGGGCGGGGCGCTCCGCTGCTGCTGCTGCACGGCCATCCGCAGACCCACGCCATCTGGCACAAGGTGGCGCCGGCGCTGGCGGCGCACTTCACGCTGGTGCTCGCCGACCTGCGGGGCTATGGCGACTCGGCCAGGCCGGCCGGCGATGCCGGACACCTGGCCCACAGCAAGCGCACGATGGCGCGCGACATGCTGCACGTGATGCGGTCGCTGGGCCATGAGCGCTTCAGCGTGCTGGCGCATGACCGTGGTGCCCGCGTGGCCCACCGGCTGGCGCTGGACCATGCCGCCGCAGTGCGCCGTCTGGTGCTGCTCGACATCGCGCCCACGCTGGCGATGTACGAGCAGACCGGCGAGGCCTTCGCGCGGGCCTACTGGCACTGGTTCTTCCTGATCCAGCCGGCACCGCTGCCCGAGCGGCTGATCGCCGCCGATCCCGCCGCCTATGTGCGTGACGTGATGGGCCGCCGCAGCGCGGGCCTGGCGCCCTTCGACCCGCGTGCGCTGGCCGAGTACCAGCGCACGCTGGCGCTGCCGGGCACCGCCCACGGCATCTGCGAGGACTACCGCGCTTCGGCCGGCATCGACCTGGAGCACGACCGCACCGACCGCGACCGCGGCGTGCGCCTGGCGGCGCCGCTGCTGGCGCTGTGGGGCCGCGACGGCGTGGTGCACCGCTGCTTCCAGCCGCTGGCCGAGTGGCGGCGGGTGGCCGACGACGTGCGCGGCGAGGCCTTGCCCTGCGGCCACTACATCGCCGAGGAAGCGCCCGACGTGCTGCTGCAGGCGGCGCTGCCCTTCCTCACCGCCGCCTGATCACCGGCCCGCATTGCCTCGTGCACGGCACCGCGACGCTCAGGCCTCGATCAGTCCCCAGCGCAGTGCCAGCAGCGTCAGCTCGGCCTGGTTGGAGGCGGCCAGCTTCTGCTTGACGTGGTAGAGGTGGGTGCCGATGGTGCTGGCCGACAGCTTGAGCGCCTGCGCGATCTCCTGGACCGAGCGGCCCCGGGCCAGCTGCACGAAGACCTCGAACTCGCGCGCGGACAGCGCGTCGACGGGGTTGCTGCCGCCGTCGAGCGCGGCCAGCGCCAGCTGCTGGGCGGTGGCCGCGTCGAGGTAGCGGCGCCCGGCGCCGACGCAGCGCACCGCCTGCGGCAGCGCATCGGGCGCGCTGCCCTTGGAGAGGAAACCCAGCGCGCCGGCGTCGAGCGCGCGCCGGGCGTGGGCGCTGTCGTCGTGGGCTGACAGCACCAGCACCTTCAGCTGGGGCTCGCGCGAGCGCAGCCGGCGCAGGGCCTCGAGCCCGCCCATGCCGGGCATCGACAGGTCGAGCACGACGACGTCCGGCCGGGCGGTGGCCAGCAGCGTCAGGGCTTGCTCGCCGCTGTCGGCCTCGGCCACGACGCTCAGGTCCGGGCTGGCGCCCAGCAGCATGCAGAACCCCATGCGCACCAGCGTGTGGTCGTCGACCAGCATGATGCGCAGCGGCGCGTGTTCCGTCATCCGAGGCCCTCCGGGGGTGATGGTGTCAGCGGCAGTGTGGCACGCAGGCGGGTGCCGGGCCGGCCATCCGCGCCGGCGGTGTCGTCCCGCGCCGCCAGTTCCAGCTCGCCGCCGAGCGCCTGCACCCGCTCCAGCAGGCCGCGCAGGCCGTGGCGGCCCCGGGTCTGCGCATCGGCGGGCAGGCCGATGCCGTCGTCCTCGAGCTGCAGCGTGGCCCGGTCGGCGTGGCCGTGCAGGGCCAGCGCCAGGTGCCGGGCGCCGCTGTGGCGCAGCGCATTGGTCAGGCCTTCCTGGGCGACGGCGTAGAGCGTGCGGGCGACGTCGCGGGGCAGCGCGCGGGCCAGCGCATCCCGGTCGGCCGGCGCCTGCCATTCGAGCGTGATGCCGGGGTGGCTGGCCCGGGTCCGGTCGACCAGCCCCGTCAGCGCGTCGGGCAGGCCGAGCTCGTCGAGCGCGGGCGGGCTCAGGCGCGGGATCAGCCCGTGCATCGCGTCATAGAGCCGGGCGGCCTCGTCGCCGATCAGCCGGGCCGCCTGCGCGCCGCTGTCGTCGTGCTGCCGGTCCAGGCGCTGCTGCAGCCCCCGCGCCAGGCTGCGGATGGCGGTCACCGACTGGGCGAACTCGTCGTGCAGCTCCCGGGCGATGGCGCGGCGCTCGGCGTCGGTGTGGGCCTCGAGCCGGCGCATGAACTCGCGGTGCTCCGACAGCCTGCGCTCGGCCTCGAAGGCGCGCAGGCGGGCGTCGAGCTGCTCCTCGATCGCCGCGGCCAGGCGGTTGACCTCCCGTCCGATCAGGCTGGCTTCCTTGCCGGGCAGGGCGGGCAGGCGCACGTGGTAGTCGCCCTCGCGCAGCCGGCTCAGGCCGGTGACGATGGTCGGCCAGGGCCGCAGGGCCCGCCCGACCAGCCAGAACACGCCCAGGTGCAGCAGCACCAGCGCGCCCGCGCCCAGCAGCGCCAGGCGCTGCAGCTCGTCCCAGCCGTCGAGGATGGCCCGCGAAGGATCGGCCTCGACCGTCAGCCGCCCGCCCGGCAGGTCGATCACCTGGCGCTGCGGCAGCGGTGCCACCAGCGTGCTGTACCAGGCCGGCGCTTCGCGGCCCTGCTTGTAGATCGAGGGCGGCGAGCGGAACAGCACCTCGCCCGTGTCGCTCTCGAGCGTGATGTCGTTGGCGCGCACCCGGCCGAGCTGCTCGAGGAACTGGCCCATCGCTCCCGGCCCGGCGCGGGTGTAGACCCAGGTGACCCGCTGCAGCAGCTGGCTGGCGACCCGGTTGGCCGCGACGATCTCCTCGTGCACGCTGCGGCGCGTGCTGTCGATCTGCAGCGCCACCAGCACGGCCACGAACACGCCCGTCAGCAGGGCGACGAGCGTGTGGATCTGCAGGCGCAGGCCCCAGCGCGGGGGGCGTGCGGGCAGCGTGTCGGTCGGCGTGGACATGGTCGCGATTGTCGGCCGGCCCGTCGACGCTGCCGCGGGCCCGGGGGCCGGCCGGTCCCGCATTCATGAAAATCATGAGCGCCGATTCATGCGGGTGACGAGGACGGCGCAGGCCGTGCCGCCGACACTGGAATCGATGCAGCGCCAAGCCCGGTGCCGCATCGATTCCATCCACCGCCTGTTCAGGAGACGACACCATGACCTGGGAAACCCCCGCTGCCTGCGATTTCCGTTTCGGTTTCGAGATCACGATGTACGTGGCCGCTCGCTGAGCGACCCGGACCTCGCCGAACCTCTGGCCTGACATGCCGGGCTCCTCCATGACCCTGCGGGTGCTCGGTTCGGGCGCCGGCGGTGGCTTTCCGCAGTGGAACTGCAACTGCGTCCAGTGCACCGCCGTGCGCGCCGGCTCGCCCCATCACCGGGCCCGCACCCAGTCGTCGATCGCCGTGGGCGGCCCCGACGACTGGCTGCTGGTCAATGCCTCCCCCGACATCCTGACCCAGCTGCAGCGCAGCCCGGCGCTGCAGCCGGCACGGGCCGTGCGAGACACCGGCATCGCCGCCGTGCTGCTGTGCGATGGCCAGATCGACCACAGCACCGGCCTGTACATGCTGCGCGAGCGTGGCACGCCGCTGCCGCTGTGGACCACCCGGCCGGCCTTCGAGGACCTGAGCCAGGGCAACCCGATCCTGCGCGTGCTGTCGCACTACTGCGGCGTCGACTGGAACGAGCTGCCGATCGATGGCACCTCGTTCAGCGTGCCCGGGGTCGCCGGCCTGCGCCTGACGGCGATGCCGCTCGACAGCAAGCCCGCGCCCTACTCGCCGCACCGCGAACGGCCGGTGCCCGGTGACAACATCGGCCTGGTGTTCGAGAACCTGCGCACCGGCGGGCGGGTCTTCTACGCGCCCGGCCTGGGCGAGATCAGCCCGCTGGTCTGGGAGACGCTGGGCACGGTCGATGCCGTGATGGTCGACGGCACCTTCTGGACCGACGACGAGATGATCCGCCTGGGCTTCTCGAAGAAGACCGCCCGCGACATCGGCCACCTGCCGCAGTCCGGCCCCGGCGGCATGCTCGACTGGCTCGCCCGCCTGCCCGCGAGCACCCGCAAGCTGCTCATCCACATCAACAACACCAATCCGATTCTCGACGAGTCGTCGCCCGAGCGGCGCGCGGTCGAGGCCGCGGGCGTCGAGGTGACGTTCGACGGACTGGAACTCACGTTCTGAGCCTGCCCATGAGCACCGCCACCGGCAACCGCTTCGGTACCCCGTTCAACGCGCCCGCCACCTTCCGTGCCCGCGAGCCCGACGCCCCGGCCTGGGACCGCGTCGCCTTCGAGGCGCAGCTGCGCGAGCAGGGCAGGAGCTATCACATCCACCACCCGTTCAACGTCATGCTGAACACGGGCCGCGCCACGCCCGAGCAGATCCGCGGCTGGGTGGCCAACCGCTTCTACTACCAGATCGCCATTCCGGTGAAGGACGCGGCGGTGCTGGCCAACTGCCCGGACCGCGAGGTGCGGCGCGAGTGGATCCAGCGCCTCCTCGACCACGACGGCTTCGAGATCGGCGGGGTGAAGGACGAAGGGGGCATCGAGGCCTGGATCCGCCTCGGCCAAGCCGTGGGCCTGGGCCGCGAGGAGATCACCGACCTGCGCCACGTGATCCCGGCGGTGCGCTTCGCGGTCGATGCCTACGTGAACTTCGCGCGCCACGCGCCGTGGCAGGAGGCGGTGTGCTCGTCGCTGACCGAGCTGTTCGCGCCCGAGATCCACAAGCAGCGCCTGGCCACCTGGCCCGAGCACTACGGCTGGATCGAGCCGACCGGGCTGCAGTACTTCCGCAACCGCGTCAGCCAGGCGCGACGTGACGTCGAGCAGGGGCTGGCGGTCACGCTCGGCCATTTCCGCAGCCGCGACCAGCAGGAGCGGGCGCTGGAGATCCTGCGCTTCAAGCTCGACATCCTCTGGGCGATGAACGACGCGATGGCGCAGCGCTACGGGGTGGCGGCATGACGACGCCGACCTCCGCGCCCGACACCCGGCTGCCCGACACGACGACCCCGCGCCTCGGCCGCGGTTTCCGCCTGCAGTGGGAAGCGGCGCAGGGCAACCACGTGCTGCTCTACCCCGAGGGCATGGTCAAGCTCAACCGCAGCGCGGGCGAGATCCTGACCCGCTGCACTGGCGAGGCGGCGCTGCCGCAGTTGGTCGCCGATCTCGAGGCGGCCTTCGGTGCCCCCGACCTGCGTGGTGACGTCGAACGTTTCCTCGCCCTGGCCCGCCAGCAGCGCTGGGTGGACTGGGCATGAGCGCGGTGCCGACCGTCGGCCCGCCGCTGTGGCTGCTGGCGGAGGTGACCTACCGCTGTCCGCTGCACTGCGTGTTCTGCTACAACCCGATCGACCTGGCCGACACCGGGCGCGCCGACGAGCTGTCGACCGCCGACTGGCTGCGCGTGCTGCGCGAGGCGAGGGCGCTGGGCGCGGTGCAGTGCGGCTTCTCGGGCGGCGAGCCGCTGATGCGCGAGGACCTCGAGGACCTGATCGCCGAGGCCCGCCGGCTGGGGTATTACACCAACCTGCTGACCTCGGGCGTCGGCCTGAGCCCCGAGCGTGCCGCGTCGCTGAAGGCCGCCGGGCTCGACCACGTGCAGCTCAGCTTCCAGGACTCGACCCGTGAGCTGAACGATTTCCTCAGCCACACGAAGACCTTCCAGCTCAAGCAGGGCGTGGGCGAGCTGATCAAGTCGCACGGCTGGCCGATGGTGATGAACGTCGTCATCCACCGCCTCAACATCGATCACATCGACCGCATCATCGCGATGGCCGACGCGCTCGGCGCCGAGTACCTGGAGCTGGCCAATTCCCAGTACTACTCGTGGGCGCACCTGAACCGGGATCACCTGCTGCCCACCAGCGAGCAGATCCGCCGCGCCGAGGCCGTCACCGACGCCTGGCGCGAGAAGGTGGCCGACCGGATGAAGCTGTTCTTCGTGGCGCCCGACTACCACGAGGGCCAGCCCAAGAAGTGCATGAACGGCTGGGGCAACGTCTTCCTGACGGTCACGCCCGACGGCACCGCGTTGCCTTGCCACACCGCGAAGATGCTGCCCGGGCTGGCCTTCCCGAACGTGCGTGACCACGACGTGCGCCACATCTGGCACGACAGCGAGGGCTTCAACCGCTACCGCGGCACCGGCTGGATGAAGGGCGCCTGCGCCACCTGCCCGGACCAGCAGAAGGACCTCGGCGGCTGCCGCTGCCAGGCCTTCCTGCTGACGGGCGATCCGGCCGCGACCGACCCGGTCTGTCCGAAGAGCGAGCGCCACGGGATCGTGCAGGCGGCGGTGGCCGCGGCCGATGCCGGCGAGGTACCGACGCGTCCGCTGGTGTTCCGCGATCCGAAGTCTTCCCGCCTGTTGACGCACCCTGGCGCGGGCCCTCGAACTTCCTGACCAGGATCAAGTTCCAGCGCTGACACGAAGCCTACAGTGAGCCATCACAGCAAGGAACCGACCATGTTCAAGCACCTTCTCGTCCCCGTCGATGGCTCCGAACTGTCGCTGCGTGCGATGGATTCCAGCATCGAGCTGGCCCGCCAGCTGGGCGCGCGCATCACCGCCTTCGTTGCCGAACCTGACGTGCCCCTGGCCGCGGTCAGTTCCAACCCGACGACCTTCGTCAAGCAGGTCGAGGCGCATCAGGCCAAGTCCGATGCCCACGCCCGCAACGTGCTGGGCGCGTTCGAGGAGCGTGCCAAGGCCGCCGGCATCACGTTCGTCGGCGAGACGCTGACCACCGTGGCCGTCGACAACGCCATCGTCGAGACCGCCGAGCGCTGCGACTGCGACCTGATCCTGATGGTCACCCACGGGCGTGGCGCCTTCGGTGAGCTGCTGTTCGGCTCGCACACCAAGAACGTGATGTCGCGCACCAAGCGCGCGGTGCTGGTCCTGCACTGAGCCGTCGGCCGCCCGGCGCGCTCCGGCCCGGTGTTCACGCGCCGTGCCGACGGCCGGCAGCGTTCTCCTGATGGCAGACTGAAGGCGCGCGGAGCCGATCGGGTGCAGTGGTGCACCCTCGCCGCGCCCTGGAGGATCCTGCCCATGCCTGCTGCCGTGCCCACGTCGCCCCACCTTCCTCGCATTGCCCTGGTGACCGGCGCGGGCAGCGGCATCGGCCGGGCCACGGCCCTGGCCCTCTGGCGCCAGGGCTGGACGGTCGTGCTGACCGGGCGTCGCCTCGAGACCCTGCAGGCCACGCTGGACCTCGCCCGCACCGAGCTCGACGTCGACCTGAGCGAGCGCAGCCTGCTGGTGAGCGCGGACGTCACCGACGAAGCGGCGGTGGCCGGGCTGTTCGAGACGATCCGCCTGCGTTTCGGCCGCCTCGACCTGCTGTTCAACAACGCGGGCCTCTTCACCCAGGGCGTGTCCATCGAGGACCTGAGCCTGCAGGCTTGGCGTGCCTCGGTCGACACCAACCTCACCGGCGTCTTCCTGTGCACCCGCGAGGCTTTCCGCCTGATGAAGGCCCAGCAGCCGCAGGGCGGGCGCATCGTCAACAACGGCTCCATCTCCGCCCACGCTCCCCGGCCGGGCTCGGTGGCCTACACCTCGACCAAACACGCGATCACCGGCCTGACCCGCACCGCCGCGCTGGACGGCCGGGCATGGAACATCGCGGTCGGGCAGATCGACATCGGCAATGCCGCCTCCGACATGACCGCGGCGATGACGGCGGGCATCCGCCAGGCGGACGGCTCGCTCCGGGTCGAGCCGGTGATGGACGTGTGCCATGCCGCCGACGCCGTCGCCCACATGGCCGGCCTGCCGCTGTCGGCCAACGTGCTGTTCATGACCGTCATGGCCACGGCCATGCCTTTCGTCGGGCGCGGGTGAGCCGGGCGCGGGTCACCGGCCGACACGCCTTGACCTTGCGCAAGCGGAACTTGTGCGAGGCGCCCATGATCGGAGGTGATCTATCAACCCGTACGAGGAGCATGGTGATGAGCGAATTCAATGCGGCACAGAAGGATCGGCTGCTGTCCGAACTGCGCATGGTCGTGGCCGACGCCGAGGATCTGCTCAAGGTGACCGCCGACGATGCCAGCGACGAGATGTCGGCCCTGCGCTCCCGCGTGCAGTCCCGACTCAAGGATGCCAAGGCCCAGATCGTCCAGATCCAGGAGGCCGCGCTCGCCCGGGCCAAGGAGGCCAGCAAGGCCACCGACGCCTATGTGCACGAGAACCCCTGGAAGTCCATCGGCGTCGCGGCGGGCGTGGGCCTGCTGGTGGGCATGCTGATCGGCCGTCGCTGACACCGGCCCGCAGCGGCTCCACGAGCGCCACCCGATGAATCCCGACGAGTTGCCCGATCGCTGGCTCGACCGCCTGCGGCGCATCGGTGATCTGGCGCTCGCGCTGGTGCAGACGCGGCTGGCGCTGCTCGGCTCCGAGTGCGAGGCGCTGGTGTGGCGTGTGCTCGGGGCGCTGGCCCGGGGTGCGGCGGCGCTGCTGCTGCTGATGCTGGGGCTGCTGTTCGCCTCCCTGTGGCTGGTGCTGCTGTTCTGGGACGATCACCGGCTGCTGGTGCTGGGCGGGCTGACCGCGGCCTGCCTGGCCGGCGGGGTCTGGCTGTGGCGCAGCGCGCAGCGGCTGCTGCGCTCCACCGGGGCGCTGTTCGCGCTCAGCGTCGAAGAGCTGGCGCGGGACCGGGCGCGCCTGGGGGCGTCTCCGGACGATGGTGGCGTGCCGCCGGTGCCGCCCCGTCCCCCGGCATGAGCGGCCGGCCCGCGATGAATCCCGATGCCCGTCCCCCCGCCGTCGTCCGGCCACCGCTGGCCGAGCGCCAGCAGGCCCTGATCGCCCGCAGTGCGCTGCTGCGTGACGAACTGGCCGGGCAGACGTCCCGGTGGTGCGAGCAGGGGCTGCAGCGCCACCGCCCGGCCCTGGTCTGGGGGCTGAGGGCCCTGCGCTGGGGGCAGGCCTCCCGCGAGTTCTGGCATCAGCGGGTCCGCGCCGACACGCCGGCGGCGCAGGGCGCGCGTGCCGCGCTGGTGGCCGTGACCACGACCGCGCTGACGTGGCTCTGGCGGCGCCGTCGCCACCGTGCCCACGCGGCGGCGTCCGCGGGTGCGCCGATGCCGGCGTCTCATCCGGCGCTGTCGCGGGTGAGCAGCCTGCTGCGTTGGAGCCGGCGGGCCCTGGTGGCTTGGCGACTGTGGCGTCAGGTCAGTGCACGGGATTCAACGCGAGGCTGAACCGCCGTCGGCCGCCGGTGCGCAGCCGCTGCAGTCCTGCGACGGTGCCGCGTCGGCCGAGCGATTGGCGCAGCGGGCGTCCACGTCGTGGCGCAGGTACAGGTCGGTGTCGGGCAGGGTCTGGCGCATGGCCTCGAAGGCCAGTTCGCCCACGGCACGGGCATGGTGGCAATGGCCGCTGCCCAGACTCAGCGTCAGCATGGCCTCGCCGGGGCACAGGTCCAGCGCGATCACCCGGCCGTTCTGGACGATGCTGCCCTGCCCGTCGGGCTCGGGGATCCGCTCCAGCGCGTCGAGCACCCGCCGGATCAGCCCCGGCTCCCCGCTGCACCTTGGTGCGACGGGGGATGTCGTTTCGACCTGGGGCCAGATCCGGATGGCGTTGTGGGTGCTCATGGCACCATGATGAGGCCATGCGTCGGCAGGCCCCTTGATAACCATCAACTCCAGGCGGTCATCGTGCCCACTGGCCCAGCACCCAGAGCCAGAACGGTGCAGCCAGCACGTAGGCCGCGGTCGAGAGCACGATGGTCGCCGTGGTCCGGGCTTCCATCGTGCCGTAGCGGTGGGCGAACAGCAGCGGGTTGCTGCCCACCGGCAGCGCGGCGGCCAGCACGACCACCGACAGCGGCAGGCCGCTCAGCCCGAACAGCCCGACGGCCACCGCACCGATGAAGGCCGGCATCACGAACAGCTTCAGCACGCTGGTGGCCAGGGCGCCGCGCCAGCCGTCGCGCAGCCCGTATTCGTCGAGCGCCACGCCGATCAGCAGCAGGCACAGCGGCACCATGCCCTGACCGAGCAGCTGCAGGCCATCGTCCAGCAGCACCGGCAGCGGCAGCGCCAGCGCGTTCCAGCCCAGGCCGAGCAGCACCGGCAGCACGACCGGGTGGATCAGCGCATGGCGGGCGGTGGTGAGCAGCGTGCGGCCGAGGGTCGGGCGCCGTCCCTGCGCCTGCGCCCGGGCGTGGGCCACGTCGAGCTCGGCCCAGGCCGTGCCCAGGCTGAGCAGCAGCAGCGCATGCAGGCTGACGATGGCCAGGTGCAGCTGCAGGCCGGCATCACCGAAGACGGTCGCCGCCATCGGGATGCCCAGCTGCACGCTGTTGCCGAAGCCCAGCGTCACCGCCAGCACCGCCGGGCGGGCCGGATGCGCCGGCCGCCGCCGCCGGGCGACCCAGCGCACCACGGCCATCCACAGCAGGGCCGGGGCGAAGAAGGCGATCAGCATCTGCACCGGCGGGGCGGCGAAGTCCATCCGGGCGGTGGTGCGGAACAGCAGCGCCGGGCCGAACACCAGGAAGGCGGCATTCGACAGCACCTTCGAGGCATCCGGGCTGCGGAACACCCCGGCACGCGAGGCACCCCAGCCGATCACGATCACCGTGAACAGGCCGAGCAACTTGAACAGGACATCGATCGACATCCGCCCAGCTTAGGGCCGATCGCTCAGGACGCCATCCGCGACACCCACATCGAGCGCATCAGGCGAGCGCGTCCAGATGCCGGCGCACCTTGGCGCTGGCCCGTGCGGGGCTCCATTCCATGTCCTGCGCGTGGGTGATGTAGAGGTCGGTGTCGGGCAGCACACGCTGCAGCGCCCGCAGGGCCTGGGCCGAGATCAGGTCGCTGACGGGGCAGCTGGCGCCGGTGCCGACCAGCTGCAGCTCGGCCTCCTGGCCGTCCAGGCACAGGCTGCGCACCATGCCCAGGTCGACGATGTTGTCGCCGAGTCGCCCGTCCTTGACCGTGCGCAGTGCATCGAGCGCCAGCAGCAGCGCGGCCGACGGGCCTTCGAGCCGCAGTTCGGGGCGGGGAGTGGACGTCACCATGATGCGGACCTCCTGTCAGCTTCGCGATGGCCCACTATCGGCAGCCTGTCCGCGCCCGGGTTTGTCCACGCTCAAGTCATGCCGCGATGGGCCCGCCGCCTCGCGGCATTCGTGCGAAGCATCACCCGTGCTCGACCTCGACCGCCGGGTAGGTGTGCCTCGCCTGGCGGGCCTGCTCGGTCAGCGCCTCGACGGTCAGCAGCTCGGGCTGGTGGAAGAAGTAGCCCTGGCCCCACTGCACGCCCAGGTCGGCCAGCAGCCGGGCCACCGGCTCGGTCTCGACGAACTCGGCCACCACCGGCTTTTCCAGCAGCCGGGCCATGTCGACCATCGAGCGCACCATCACCTGGTGGGATGCATCGGTCTGCATGTCGCGCACGAACAGGCCGTCGATCTTCAGGGTGTCGAAGGGCAGCTCGCGCAGGTAGGTGAAGGAGGCGTAGCCGGAGCCGAAGTCGTCGAGCGAGAAGCGGCAGCCCAGCGTGCGCAGCGTCTGCATGAAGGTGCGCGCGTGGTCGAGGTTGGTGATCGCCTCGGTCTCGGTCAGCTCGAAGCACAGCAGGTCCGGACGCACGCGGTGCCGGGTCAGCAGCTGGGCCACGTGGGCGGCCAGTCCAGGTTCGCGCAGCGAGATCGCCGACAGGTTCAGCGTCACCTGGCCCAGGCTGGCCTGCAGCGCGGGGTGCTGGCCCAGCAGCTCCAGCACCCGGGCCAGCATCCAGCGGTCGATCTCGCCGATCAGGTGGAAACGCTCGGCCGGCGAGATGAACTGGCCGGGCGAGACCAGCAGGTTGGTCTTCGGGTCCCACAGCCGCACCAGCGCCTCGACCCGCAGCGGCGTGTGGGCGCCGCTGTCGGTCAGGCCCAGCGGGTGCAGGCGCTGGAAGAAGACACGGAAACGGTCCTGGCGCAGGGCATCGAGCAGCACCAGCGCCCAGTTGACCGTCTCGCGGTGGGCATTGGCCGCGGCGGTGGCCTGGGTGTACCAGCGCAGCCCGCCGCGGCCTTCACGCTTGGCGAGGTAGGCGGTCTCGTCGGCCATCTGCATCAGCTGGTCGAAGCTGACCTGATCACGCCCCAGCGGCACGATGGCCACGGTCGCGGCCAGGCGGAAGCTGCGCTCGTTCCAGCGGAAGTCGAAGTCCTGCAGCGCCTTCAGGATCAGGCGCGCCAGCCCGCCGCCCTGGTCCGCCCCGGGGTCTTCGGTGACGATGACGAACTGGTCACCGCCGACGCGGGCGAGGAAGTCGCTGCGGCCCATCAGGCCGGCCAGCGTGTCGGCGAACTGGCGCAGCAGCTCGTCGCCGGCGATGCAGCCGCAGGTCTCGTTGACGAGGCGGAACTGGTCGATGTCGATCAGCATCATCACCGCCTGGCAGCCGGGCTCGGTCTGCATGCGGGCGAGCAGCTGCGAGGCGTGGGCGTCGAGCGCGCTGCGGTTGTAGAGCCGGGTGATGAAGTCGTGCGTGGCCAGGTAATTCAGCCGGTCCTGCATGTAGCGGCGCTCGTTGATCTCCTGGCGCAGCTGCAGATTGGTGCGGGTCAGCTCGGCCGTGCGCTCGCGCACCTTGTCCTCCAGCACCCGGTTGAGCTCCTTGAGCTCGGCCAGCAGCGCCCGGCGCTCGAGCTGGTGGTTCACCCGCGCCCGCACCTCGTCGGCCTGGATGGGCTTGGTGATGTAGTCGGCCGCGCCGACCGAGAACCCCAGCGCGACATCGTCGGTGCGGGCGGTCACGAAGATCACCGGCAGGTCGGCCGTGTGCGGGTCGGCCTTCAGGCGGCGACAGACCTCGAAGCCGTCCATGCCCGGCATCATCACGTCCAGCAGGATCAGGTCGGGCAGGTGGCGCGCGGCCAGCTCCAGGGCCCGGACCCCGCCGGTGGCCACGAGCAGGTCGGCGCCGCAGTCGGCCACGGTGGCGCTGAGCACGTCGATGTTCTGGGGCGTGTCGTCGACGATGAGGATCTTGGGGTTGAACAGGCTCACGGCAGGGTCGCCTCCGGGGTCGGGTGGGTGCCTTCTTCGGCGCGGCTGGACAGCTCGCCCGCCAGGTGCTCGAGGGCACTGAAGTCGTAGTCCTGAGCGGCGCGCTGCAGGCGCTCCAGCTCAGGGGGCGGCAGGGCGTCGATCGTGCTCGAGCCCGCTTCGGGAGCGGGGCGCTGCGCGAGCAGCTCGAGCAATTCGCGCACCCGCTTGAGCTGGCCGTTGGCGGCGGCTTCGACCAGCTGGGTGAGCAGCGGCAGGGTCACGGCGCCGGGACGGGCCTCGACGGTGGCCGCGGGGGCGTGGCCGGCCGGCTCGGCCGGGGTGTCGTCGGCGAGCACCTCGAAGCGGGCGCCGGCATGCAGCGCCAGCATGCGGTAGATGTCCTCGAAGGCGTAGGGCTTGCCCACGAAGTCGGAGAAGCCCTGCTGGATGTAGTGCCGGCGCTCGTGTTCCAGGCTCGAGGCGGAGACCGCCACCACCGGCGGCCCGGGCTGGTCGTCCCGCGCCTGGCTGCGCAGCTGCCGCAGCATCTGGATGCCGTCGAGCACCGGCATGCGGATGTCGGTGAAGACGATGTCCAGCCCGCCGCGGGCCGCCCGGCGCAGGCCGGCCAGGCCGTCGGGCGCGAACTCGACCTGGCAGCCGATGCGCTCGAGCAGGTGCACCAGGATGTCGCGGCTGTGGGCGTCGTCCTCGACCACGAGCGCCCGCACCGGCGTGTCGGCCGAGAGCTGCTCGGGGTGCTCGGGCGTGGGCATGACAAAACGGTCCGGGTGCTCGACCGGCAGCGGCAGGCGCAGCCGGACCTGCGTGCCCCGGCCCACCTCGCTGGTCAGCACCAGCTCGCCCCCCATGGCCAGGGCCATGTGGCGGGCCAGCACCAGGCCCAGCCCGGTCCCGCCCTTGTCCAGCCCCGACTTGCCCTGGCGGAAGGGCGCGAACAGCTGGGCCAGCTCGGCCGGGGCGATGCCGGGCCCGGTGTCGCCCACCTCGATCAGCACCTCGTTGTCCTCGCGCCGGGCACTCAGGGTGATGTGCCCCTGCTCGGTGAACTTCAGCGCATTGCTCATCAGGTTGAGGATGATCTGGCCGATCTTGGTGCGGTCGCCGCTCACCGGGCTGGGGGTGTCCAGCGTGATGTCGACCACCAGGCCGAGCCCCTTGCCGCGCGAGCGCTGCTCGAACATCTGGACGATCTCGTCGACCTCCTGGCGCAGGTCGAACAGCTCGCTGTGCAGTTGCAGGCCGCCGGCCTCGATCTTGGACAGGTCGAGCACGTCGTTGATCAGCCGCAGCAGCCGCTGGCCGGCCTGCAGGATGGTGCGCAGCCGCTCGCGGGTGCTGCCCACCAGCGCACGGTCCTCGAGCAGGATCTGCGTGTAGCCGATGACCGCGTTCAGCGGGGTGCGGATCTCGTGGCTCATGTTGGCCAGGAACATCGTCTTGGCCTGGTTGGCATGGTGGGCCTGCTGGCTGGCGCTGCGCAGGTCGTCTTCCAGCCGGCGGCGCTCCTCCACCTCGGTGAGCAGCCGCTCGTTGGTCGAGGCGAGCGCCCGGGTGCGCTGCTGCACCAGGGCCTCGAGGCCGTCGTGCGCGGCCTGCAGGTGGCGGATGTGGCGTTGCCGGGCCATCATCAGGTGGCCGAGCAGGGTGGTGAAGCCCAGGCCGCAGGCCAGCACCCCCAGCTGCAGCCAGGTCGGCAGCGGCGGCTCCGACAACCAGGTCGGCCGCGTCAGCAGCGTCCACTCCCGGTTGGCCAGGCGCACCGGCATGCGCTCGTGCAGGTCGCTGGTGAAGCGGTCCGGCCCGCCCCGGTCCTGGGTCGGCAGCCAGGCCTGCACGCGCAGATCCCGCCCGTCGTCCGACCGGCTCGACTGGACGCCGGCCGTTCCCTGGGCGCCCGCGCCCTCGAACAGCAGCAGGTCGACCTGCAGGGTGGCCATCTGCTCCAGCGTGTGCCCGACCATGCGGCCCAGGTCCAGCACGCCCGACACCACGCCGCGCACGGCGGCATGATCATGGGCCATGCCCTCATGCTGCTCTCCGGCGAGCACCGGGGCGTAGAGGCTGACGGCACTGGCGTCGGTGGCCGCACGGGCCAGCGAGACGTACGGGGAGCTGGCCACCAGGCCGCCGAGCTGCACGGCCTGCCGGATGGCCGGGGCCCGCAACGGATCGAAGCCCTCGTCGATGCCGATCAGCGCCTCGTTGCCGGTGGTCGGGGTGGTCCAGCGCAGCGGGTAGTACTCCGTGCGATCCAGCGCGCGCGTCAGGGCGCCGCGGGGGTCGAGTTCACGGATCGACTGGCCGTCGAGTTCGGCGGCACTGTCCTCGAAGGCGCGCCGGTACCAGTCCGGCACCCGCGGCAGCCAGCCGAAATGCAGCAGCCAGGGGCTGCGGGCGAGCATCGGATCGGCCACCATGTCGAATTCGCCCTGGCTGATCTCGACCTTGTAGTGGAAGTCGCGCAGCCGCTCCACGTCGCGCACCGCCATGTCGACATGGTTCTGCAGCGTCATGCCGATGGCGCGGGCGTCGCCTCGGAAGCCCGCCTCCCGGGCGTCACGCTGGATGACGCCGGTGATCGTGGCGGCCATCAGCGTCAGGCCGATGCCGGCGCACTGCATCGGGAACAGCAGCGTCCCCTGGCCCTGCGGCAGGCGGCGCCGGTCGAGCAGCACGCAGAGCATCGGCGTGACCAGCAGCAAGCCGGCGGCATGGGCCGACCAGAACTGCAGCCCCATCCGGACCTGGGCCGGCCAGGAGGATTTCGGGCGATCGAGCTCCAGCGCCTGCCAGACGGCGGTGTGAACCAGCGCGAGCAGCAGCGCGCCGCCGATCAGCGCGGCGCCGTAGCGCACGGCCGGCCCGAACCCGCCGTCGCTGTCGTGGAACGGGTCCTTCAGCCTTCGGCAGAGCGCGGCCGTCAGGGCCGTCACGGCCAGCGAGGACAGGGCGAGCGCCAGCACGCCCGCGGCCGCGCCCTGAACGTCCGGCCTCAGCGGCCACAGCACCGGCAGGCTGCCGGCCAGGGTGCCCAGGCCCAGCGCGAGGCCGTGGCGCAGGTCCGGCGTGCGCAGCAGCACCGCCAGCGCGAAGCCGGACGCCGGCCACAGCCAGGCCTCGCTGGCCGAGCCCAGGCTCAGGTGGCTGCCCAGCAGGATCAGCAGCGCCTGCAGCAGGACCGTGGCGGCCATGCGGAGCAGGGCGGCGGGACCGGAGGGACTGGGGGTGGGCATGGGCAGCTTGATCTGGATCAGGCGCTTGACCTGAACTGAAAAAATGAAGGTTAACTCACTGGTACCTCCATCGATGGCCCGGTCTAGCCACGTGTGTGGTGCAAGGGCTGCAGATCGTGAGCCTGACGCGCTAAAGTGAGCGGCTGATGCGGATGGCCCCAGTGAGTTCGGGGGCCCATTTTTGCTGTTTTTTCATTTGAAGCTCTCCAGGGGCCCTGCCCGGCGCCTTTGGAGGGCCTTTCCCGGAGACGATCCATGTCCCTGCCCGATTCCCAGGCCGACACCACCGCAGACCTGTTCGGTGCCCACGCCAAGGCGTCCGCTGCCGCTTTCCCCGGCCTGCCGGCCCAGGCCATCAGCGCCGAGGTGCTGATCGAGAAATACGCCAAGGGGGGGGAGACCACGGTCGTCGAGGTGCGCCGCCGGGTCGCGCAGGCGCTGGCCCAGGCGGAGGCGCCGGCCGAGCGGGACCGCTGGCAGGCCCGTTTCCTGTGGGCCCAGGAGCAGGGCTTCGTGCCGGCCGGGCGCATCGCGTCGGCGGCCGGCACCTCGCTGAGCGCCACGCTGATCAACTGTTTCGTCCAGCCGGTCGGCGATTCCATCGCCGAGCCCGAGGACGGTTTCCCGGGCATCTACACCGCGCTGACCGAGGCGGCCGAGACGATGCGCCGCGGCGGCGGGGTGGGCTACGACTTCTCGCGCATCCGTCCGGCCGGCGCCTGGGTCGGCTCGACCGAGAGCCATGCCTCCGGCCCGGTGAGCTACATGCGCGTGTTCGACCGCAGCTGCGAGACGGTCGAGTCCGCCGGGGCCCGGCGTGGCGCCCAGATGGGCGTGCTGCGCTGCGACCACCCGGACATCGAGACCTTCATCCACGCCAAGGACTCCGGCGACCTGCGCAACTTCAACATCTCGGTGGGCGTGACCGACGCCTTCATGGCGGCGGTCGAGGCCGACGCCGAGATCGAGCTGGTCCACAAGGCCGAGCCCGGCGCCAAGCAGAAGGCCGCCGGCGCCTGCCAGCGCGCCGACGGCCTGTGGGCCTACCGCCGCGTGCCGGCCCGCGACCTGTGGGACCAGATCATGCGCTCGACCTACGACCACGCCGAACCCGGCGTGCTCTTCCTCGACCGCATCAACGACGACAACAACCTGGGCTACTGCGAGACCATCGCGGCGACCAACCCGTGCGCCGAGCAGCCGCTGCCGCCGTACGGCTGCTGCTGCCTCGGCTCGATCGACCTGACCCGCTTCGTGCGCCGGCCCTTCACGGCCGACGTGGCCTTCGACGAGGCGGCCTTCGCCGAGGTCTGCGCCGTCGCCACCCGCATGCTCGACAACGTGCTCGACGTCACCGTCTGGCCGCTGCCGGCGCAGGCCCAGGAGGCGGCCAACAAGCGCCGCGTCGGCCTGGGCTTCACCGGCCTGGGGGACGCGCTGGTGATGCTCGGCCTGCGCTACGACACGCCGGCCGCGCGCGACATGGCCCGCCACATCAGCGAGGTCATGCGCGACGCGGCCTACGTCGCCTCGTCGGACCTGGCGGCGGAGCGGGGCGCCTTCCCGCTGTTCAATGCCGACCTGTACCTGAGCCGCGGCAGCTTCGCCTCGCGCCTGCCGGCGGCGGTGAAGGAGCGCATCCGCGCCCGCGGCCTGCGCAATTCGCACCTGCTGTCGATCGCGCCCACCGGCACCATCAGCCTGGCTTTCGCCGACAACGCCAGCAACGGCATCGAGCCCGCCTTCAGCTGGACCTACACCCGCAAGAAGCGCGAGGCTGACGGCAGCTTCAAGGAATACGCGGTCGAGGACCATGCCTGGCGTGTCTACCGCCACCTCAAGGGGCGTGAAGCCCCGCTGACCGATGCTTTCGTCACCGCGCTGGAGATGAGCGCCGAGGCCCATGCGCAGATGGTCGCCGCCGTCGCGCCGTGCATCGACACCGCGATCAGCAAGACGGTGAACGTGCCGGCCGACTACCCGTACGAGGACTTCCAGGGCCTGTACCTGCAGGCCTGGAAGGCGGGGCTCAAGGGCCTGGCGACCTACCGGCCCAACAGCGTGCTCGGCTCGGTGCTGTCGGTCACGCCGGCGCCGGCCCCGGTGGCCCAGCCCGCGCCGCTGACGGTGGAGGCCGACGCGGCCGATCCGGCCGCGGTGCCGGCGCTGTTCAACCAGCGCCTGCGCCTGGAGCGCCTGCCCCAGCCGGTGCTGGCCTCGCTGCGCTGGCCGAGCCGTCCGGACATGAGCGCCGGCAATCCGGCCTGGAGCTACATGATCCAGCACCCGCACGGCGACTTCGCGCTGTTCGTCGGCGAGCTGCCGGCCGAGGCCGGTCCGGACGCCGGCCTGTTCGGCAAGACCCTGCCCTTCGAGGTCTGGGTCAACGGCGCCGAGCAGCCGCGCGGCCTGGGGGCGCTGGCCAAGACGCTGTCGATGGACATGCGCGCCAACGACCCGAGCTGGCTGCGCCTGAAGCTCGACGCGCTGGCCACGGTGGCCGAGGAGCGAGCCTTCGACATGCCCTTCCCGCCGTCGGGCGAGAAGAAGCTGTTCCCCGGCGTCGTGGCGGCCACCGCCGCGGTGATCCGCTGGCGCTGCGAGCAGCTGGGCGCGCTGCAGGAAGGGGGCGCCACGCCGGTGCTCGACGCGATGTTCAGCCGCGACGAGCCGCGCACCGGCACCGACGGCACGCTGGCCTGGGCGGTGGACATCCACAACCCGGCCACCGGCGAGCAGTTCACGCTGACGCTCAAGGAAGTGACGCTGCCCACGCCGGATGGCGGCCACGTCACGCGGCCCTGCGCGATCGGCTTCGCCGGCAACTACCCGCGGGCCTTCGACGGTCTGGCGCGCCTGCTGTCGCTGGACATGCGGGTGATCGATCCAGCCTGGATCGGCATGAAGCTGCGCAAGCTGCTCAACGTCGGCGAGCCGCTGGGCCACTTCATGGCGCCGGTGCCGGGCCAGAAGCGCCAGCAAGTCTGGCCGAGCACGGTGGCCTACGTCGCCCGCCTGGTGATGCACCGCTACGCGATGCTGGGGGTGCTGACCGAAGACGGCCAGCCGGTCAGCGAGATGGGCGTGCTGGCCGCGCCCCAGGCGGCGGTGGCCCGGCCGGCCACCGGCCTGGCGCCCACGCCGGGGCGGCCGTGCCCTGAGTGCGGCAACGCGACCATGATCCACAAGGACGGCTGCGACTTCTGCACCAGCTGCGGCTACGTGGGGGCCTGCGGTTGAACGGCCCGCGAGCGGGATGAGCGGCGCAGGCACGGATCCTGCGCCGTCCCGCCCGGGCCGCGGGGGCGGCGCTCGACGGAGATGGACGACGGTGCTGGCGCGAGCCTCCTTCCGGCAGCTGCTGCTGCTGGCCTTCCTGGGCATCTCGCTGCTGCTGGGGGCCGTGTCGCTCAGCGGCCTGCAGGTGCTGCAGGGCCTGATGTCGCAGAGCCGCGAGGCGGCGGTCCAGGCCGTGGGCCTGAACAACGCCACCCAGGGGCTGGCCGAGCGCAGCACGGACATGGAGCGCTCGGCGCGCCAGTACCTGGTGCTCGGCGACGACACGCTGCGCCAGCGCTTCGATGCGGCGGCCAACGAGGCCCAGCAGTTGCTGCAGCCGCTGGTGGCCTCGGCCGACTTCGCCGTGCCGGCGGCGCAGTGGCTCACCTCGCTGACCCGCATCCGCACGCAGATCGCCGATCACCGCATCGGGGTGTCGGCCCGCGAGCAGTCGGTGGCCGAGGAGTTCCGCACCCTGGAAGGGCTGACCCGCACGCTGCGGGCGCAGGTCGAGGACGTCATCGCCGACCGCAACCGTGCGCTGCAGGACGCGCTGGAAGACCGCCGCAGCCTGCTGACGCAGCAGGTGCTGGCGGCCATCGTGCTGGCGGCGCTGGCCGCCTTCGGCTTCGGCCTCTGGCTGACCCGGCCGCTGCGCCGGCTGCAGGGCGCGATCGTCGCGCTGGGGGAGAACCAGCTCGATGCACCCGTGGCCATCTCCGGTCCGGCCGACCTGCGCCGCCTGGGCGAGCAGCTCGAGTGGCTGCGGCTGCGGCTCACCGAGCTGGACTCGGACAAGGCGCGTTTCCTGCGCCACATCTCGCATGAGCTGAAGACGCCGCTGGCGGCCCTGCGCGAGGGCGTGTCGCTGCTGCAGGAGGGCGTGGGCGGGCCGCTGAGCGACGACCAGCGCGAGATCATGAGCATCCTGGTCCAGAACACCAGCCAGCTGCAGCGCCAGATCGAGGACCTGCTGAGCTTCAATGCCGCCGCCTTCGATGCGCGGCGGCTGCAGCGCCGCCGCACCGACGTGCCCACCCTCGTGCGCCAGGTGGTCGAGTCGCAGCGCCTGCAGTGGCAGGCCCGCCAGCTCGACGTGCAGGTGGCGGGGGTCTCGGTCAGCCTGCCGCTCGATCCGGTCAAGCTCAGCACGGCGCTGGGCAACCTGATGTCCAACGCGATCCGCTTCAGCCCGACCGGCGGGGCCATCCGCTGGCGGGTCGACGCCGGCGACGGCGAAGTGCGCATCCGCATCAGCGACGCCGGGCCTGGCATCGCGCCGGCCGACCTCGGGCGCATCTTCGAGCCGTTCTACCGCGGTGCCGTGCAGCCGGAGGCGCTGCCCCGGGGCAGCGGCGTCGGCCTGTCCATCGTCCAGGAGATCGTCGCCGGTCATGGGGGCCGCATCACGCTGGAGCCCCAGACCCCCGGCGCCTGCTTCTGCATCCACCTTCCCCTTCGAGCCTCCGATGCCTGATCCCGCCGCCGAGTCCGCCGCGTGCCTGTCCTGTCCTCCCGGGTCTCGCCGGGGCCTGATGCTGGCTGCATCGATGCTGCTGTCCGCCTGTGGCGGGCTGCAGGCGGTGCAGGAGTCGCCCGGGCCGGGGCCCGCACCGTCCGCCGCGTCGGGCGAGGCGGTGGTCGCGGCGATGCAGGCCGCGGCCAGCGCCGTGCGGGCCGCCCCGGGGCCGGCGCCGCGCGAGGCGCCTGAACCGGCGCCGTCGGTGCCGGTCGATCCCCCGGCGCCGCAGCTGCTGCTGCAGTGGCATGACGAGCTGCGTCAGCTGCCGGGCGATGCGCTGCAGCGCGAGATCGGCCGCCTCGGTGATGCGGCCGCGCCGGGTGCGGCCCCGGGGCCGGCCATGCGCCTGGCCCTGGCGCTGACGAGCACCCGCAACCCGGCCGACCTGCCGCGGGCGATCGCCCTGCTGGAGCAGTTGCAGCGCAGCAGCCATGCCGATGCGCCCGCCTGGCGCGGCTGGGCGCGCCTGCTGGGCGCGCGCCTGCAGGAGCAGCGCCGCGCGGACGAGGCGGTCGAGCGCCTGTCGCTGCAGCTGCGCGACAGCCAGCGCCGCATCGACCAGCTCAACGACAAGCTCGAGGCCCTGAAGGCGATCGAGCGCAGCCTGACCATGCCGCGACCGGCGACCTCGGGCAACGGGAGATGAACATGAGCCAGAAGGCCTGCGTGCTGGTGGTCGACGACGATGCGGACATGCTGCGGCTGCTGTCCATCCGCCTGACGGCGGCCGGCTACCGCGTGGTCGGCGTCAGCAGCGCCGAGGCGGCGCTGTCGCAGCTGGCCGTGGCGCTGCCCCAGCTGGTGATCAGCGACGTGCAGCTGCCCGGCATGGACGGGCTGGCGCTGTTCGCCGCCATCCGCGCGCGCCACCCGGTGCTGCCGGTGATCCTGCTGACCGCCCACGGCACCATCCCCGACGCGGTCGAGGCGACCTCGCGCGGGGTCTACACCTACCTGACCAAACCCTTCGACGGCAAGGCGCTGCTGGAGACCATCGCCCGGGCGCTGGTGCTGTCGGCCACCGCACCGGTGGACGAGCCGGTGGCCGAGGCCTGGCGCGCCGACATCGTCAGCCGCTCCTCGGCGATGGCCGAGGTGCTGGCCGAGACGCGCCTGGTCGCCGCCAGCGACGCCTCGGTGCTGATCCGCGGCGAGAGCGGGGCGGGCAAGGAGCTGCTGGCCCAGGCGATCCACCGGGCCAGCCCGCGGGCGGCCCGCCCGTTCGTCGCGGTCAACTGCAGCGCCATCCCGGAGGCGCTGCTCGAGTCGGAGCTGTTCGGCCACGTCAAGGGCGCCTTCACCGGCGCGGTGGCCAACCGGCGCGGGCTGTTCCAGGAGGCCGCCGGCGGCACGCTCTTCCTCGACGAGATCGGCGACATGCCGCTGCCGCTGCAGGTCAAGCTGCTGCGCGTGCTGCAGGAGCGGCAGGTGCGCCCGGTCGGCGCGCAGCAGTCGGTGCCGGTCGACGTGCGCATCCTGTCGGCCACCCACCGCGACCTCGAGGCCGCGATGGCCGGGGGCGAGTTCCGCGAGGACCTGTACTACCGCCTCAACGTGGTCACGCTGACCCTGCCGACGCTGGCCCAGCGCCGCGAGGACATCCCGCTGCTGGCGCAGCATTTCCTCGACCGGCTGGCCACGAAGTACGGCAAGAAGCTCAACGGCTTCGCGTCGGACGCGATGTCGGCGCTGGCCACCGCGGCCTGGCCGGGCAACGTGCGCCAGCTGCACAACGTGGTCGAGCAGGTCTGCGCGCTGACCACCACGCCGCTGATCCCGCTGGCGCTGGTGCAGCGGGCGCTGCGGGTGCCCACGGTGGAGGTGCTGACCTATGCCGAGGCGCGCCAGCGCTTCGAGCACGAGTACCTGGTCAACCTGCTCAAGCTGACCGACGGGCATGTCGCCGATGCCGCCCGCCTGGCCGATCGCAACCGCACCGAGTTCTACCGGCTGCTGCAGAAACACGGCCTGACCCCCGGGCTGTTCCGGGGCGAGTCGCTGCCCGGGGAGGCGCCCGATCTGCCTGTCGCCCTTTAGCGACAGGATTTTTCCCTTCCACATCAACCACTTGCATCCGCTGGCCGGATGAGGGTGGCGAGCTTGTCGCCGCAAGGCGACGCTTTGAGACCCCGGAAACCGTGTTTTCGGGGCTTTTTTTTGCAAGTGCTTGATCCGTAAGCGATTTTTTTTGCTGGCACAGGGTTTGCCCTAGAGGGTGGGCGGGGCCATCCGGCCGCGCCTACCGGACTGGAGGTCTGCCGTGGTGATGACATCTGTACTTGCCCCCCTGTCGCAGCGTGGCCTGTCGCCGCGGCTGTGCGTGGCGGGCGCCCGCCTGCTCTTCTGCGTCTGCACCGGCGTGCTGCTGGTGATGTCGGTTCCGGGCGAGACCTGGGCCGGCGTGATGCCGGTGGCCGACCCGGCCGCCTCGTCGTGCTCCCTGATGACCCGGTGAACCCCGACATGGATACCCTGCGTTCCTCTTCTTCGCCCGCCACGGGCATGCCGCCGATCCGCCGCGGCTCGATGGTGCCGCTGCCCTGGCTGGGCCTGGCCCGCCGCCTGCGCGGCGAGACCGCGCCGGCCGATGCCCCCTGGCGCCACAGCGCGCAGGCGCTGGCCGTGCAGCCGCAGGCCTGGGAGGGCGTGGCCCGGCAGCGTCGCCGCTGGCTGCTGTTCTGGGTGCTGCTGTCGACGGCCTTCGTCGCGACCGTGCTGTGGTCGGTGCAGCCGGCCGAGGGCTCGGTGGGGCTGCAGGTGGCCCAGATGGCTCTGTTCACGCTGCTGTTCGCCTGGGTGGCGGCCGGCTGCGTCACCGCGGTGATGGGTTTCCTGGTGACGCTGCGTGGCGACGCGCATGCGATGTCGGCCCGCCGCGCCGGCACCGCACCGATCGACGACGAGGCGCGCACCGCCATCATCATGCCGATCTGCAACGAGGACGTGGCGACGGTCTTCGCCGGCCTGCGGGCGACCTGCGAGTCGCTGGCGCAGACCGGCGAGCAGCGTGCCTTCGACGTGTTCGTGCTGTCGGACAGCAACCGGCCGGAGCTGCGCTCGGCCGAGCTGGCCGCTTGGCAGTCGCTGCGCGAGACGCTGCAGGCCGCGGGCAATGCGGTGCAGGTGCACTACCGCTGGCGCCAGCACCGCACCCGCCGCAAGGCCGGCAACGTGGCCGATTTCTGCCGCCGCTGGGGCCGTGCCTTCCGCTACATGGTGGTGCTCGATGCCGACAGCGTCATGAGCGGCGAGAGCCTGGTCACCCTGGTGCGCCTGATGGAGCATCATCCGAACGCCGGCATCCTGCAGACCGCTCCGCGCGCCTGCGGCCATGCGACGCTGCATGCCCGGGCCCAGCAGTTCGCCAGCCGCGTCACCGGCCGGCTGTTCACCGCCGGCATGCAGTTCTGGCAGCTGGGCGAGGCCCACTACTGGGGCCACAACGCCATCATCCGCATCGAGCCGTTCATGAAGCACTGCGCGCTGGCCTCGCTGCCGGGCACCGGTGCGCTGGCGGGCGAGATCCTGTCGCATGACTTCGTCGAGGCCGCGCTGATGCGCCGCGCCGGCTACGAGGTCTGGCTGGTCAACGACCTGGAGGGCAGCTTCGAGCAGCAGCCGCCGCACCTGCTGGCCGAGCTGCAGCGCGACCGCCGCTGGTGCATGGGCAATCTGCAGAACGCCCGCCTGATCAGCGAGCCGGGCCTGCACGGGGTGCACCGGGCCATGCTGTTCACCGGCGCGATGGCCTATGTGTCGGCGCCGCTGTGGCTGCTCTACGTGGCGCTGGGCGCGCTGCTGTGGTCGATGGGCGGCCGTTCGCCCGAGGCGCCGCTTGGCCTGTTCGCCCATGAAGGCGCGGCGCTGCTGTGGCTGGTGACCGGCACGATGCTGGTGCTGCCGCGGGTGCTGGGGGTGCTGGCCATCGTCTGGAACGGCGAGCAGGCCGCTCATGGTGGGGCGCTGAAGCTGGTGGGCAGCTCGGTGTTCGAGGCGCTGCTGTCGATGCTGCAGGCCCCGCTGCGCATGGCGGCCCACAGCCTGTTCGTGATCGGCGGGCTGACCGGCTGGGCGCTGGAATGGAAGTCGCCTCCGCGCGACGCCACCGACGTGCCCTGGTCGCAGGCCGCTCGCCAGTTCGGCGGGCTGTCGCTGCTGGTGGCCGGCGTGCTGGCGGCCGTGGCCTGGGTCGCGCCCGAGGCCGTGGGCTGGCTGCTGCCGATGGGTCTGCCCGTGCTGCTGGCCGTGCCCTTCACCGTGTGGTGCAGCCGCGAGGCGCTGGGCGCACGCTGGCGTGATGCCGGCTGGCTGGTGATCCCGGAAGAGGCCCGGTCGCCCGTGGTGCTGCAGCGGGCCTGGTCCTATGCCCGCGAGCCGATGCGTCCGGCGCCCCTGCCGGGCCTGAGCGGTGACCTGCAGCGGCTGGCCCAGCTGGTGCTGCAGGCGGTCGGGCCGCGCCGCACCGGCGCCGGCCTGCGCGGCCGGCTGCGCCAGACGCAGGTGCGCCAGCTGGCGCTGGGCGCCGCCGGCTCGTTGCCGGTGCGTGAGCAGATGCGTTTCCTCAGCGAGCCGCACAGCCTGCGCCTGCTGCATGCCGCGATGGTCGGCTCCGCCGGACACGCCGCCAGCTGATCCGCCGGCCTCGCGCGCCTCGACGGCCCTGCAGCGCCCGTCACGCCTTGGTGCGTGACGGGCGCTGTCGCGTGCAGCCGGCCGCCGCCATGCCCGTCATCGGGGCGGTGATGGCCGGTCTGCGCTGGCTCGCCACTTGCTAATCCTGTGGCGTGTGGGAAGTGGGGTGGGCCTGGGAGGGCCCGTGAAGGGGTGCGGAGCTGGTCCGCACCCCTTTGTTTTTCGATCCGCCACGATCGCTGCAAAGCGTACGCAGATGTAAGCCGATGCGTGAAGGATTCACGCCGCACCGGCCTGTCCCTGCGGGCGGGATCGGGCTGACGGGCCTGCCGGCCTGAAGTGTCCGGTTACCTGGGCGGCGGGCGGAGGCCACATCATGCGTGTCGACCCGGCCGACCTTGCGGTCCAGCCGGAAGGCGGGGAGCAAGGGTCGTGGTGGTCGCCGGCCTGACGGGCCGACATCCGGACGAGGTGCAGTGGGCGCCAGAGCGGTCGGATGCGTACCGGTTGGCAGGCGCGCTGCGGCCCTTGTCCATTTCAGGGGGACGCCCCAGGTAAATCCGGTGTGCAGCCTGCCCGAAGGTCTGCAAGCTGTGATGGTGTCGTGAGAAATGACCGGAAAACAAGCTTCCGGGCCGCGACGCTCCTGCCCGCCCGGCGCAGGACATCACATCGGAGGACCCCTCTCATGCTGAACCTTCTCCCCGTGCAGGACCGGATCTGGGCGCGCCGTCGTGTGGTGGCCGCCGCCTGCTGTGCACTGATCACGCTCGGTGCCTGCGGCGACGACGACAACGAGGACCTGAACCGCCTGCCCGCCGGGGTCCGGGGCGGGGTCAGCGAATCGGTCCACGACGGCGTCACCGACGACCTGCTGACCGCCGGCCTCGGCAAGACCGGCCTGATGGCTGCCGCACCGGCCTATGCCAACGCCGCCGCGCCCACGGCCGCCGAACTGCGCCGCAACGCCATCCACACCAACTACCGCGCCCTGGTCGACTACACCGCCAGCGGGGGCATGGGCACGCTCTACGGCCCCAACGTCGATGCCGCGGGGGTCGTCACCACGGGCGAGGGCCGCATCGCGGGGCGCGAGTACATCGCCTGGGCCGACGACGGCACCGGCCAGCGCAACGTCACGCTGATGGTGCAGCTGCCCGACAGCTTCAGCACCAGCAGTCCCTGCATCGTCACGGCCACCTCGTCGGGCTCGCGCGGGATCTACGGCGCGATCGGCACCGCGGGCGAGTGGGGCCTGAAACGAGGCTGTGCCGTGGCCTACACCGACAAGGGCACGGGCAACGGCCTGCACGATCCCGTCAGCGGCCTGGTGATGAAACGCGACGGCACGACCACGACGGCTGCCGCGGCCGGGCTGGACGCCGTCTTCAGGCTGCCCGACAGCGCCGCGGCGCTGTCGGCCTTCAACACCGCCACCCCCGACCGGGTCGGCTACAAGCACGCGCACTCGCAGCAGAACCCGGAGAAGCGCTGGGGCGCCGACACGCTCGACGCGATCCGGCTGGCGTTCTACGTCATCAACCAGCGCCATGGCGCACCGAGCGCGGACGGCACGCAGCGCCTGCGCACCTTCCAGCCGTCGAACACGCTGGTCATCGCCTCGTCGGTCTCCAACGGGGGCGGGGCCGCGCTGGCCGCGGCCGAGCAGGACACCGAAGGGCTGATCGACGGCGTCGCCGTCAGCGAGCCCAACGCCCAGCCGGGCAGCCTCGGCAGCCTGGCGCTGCGGCAGGGCTCGACCGCGGTCGCGACCTTCGGCCGGCCGCTGATCGACTACTTCACCTACGCCAACCTGTTCCAGCCGTGCGCGGCCCTGTCCAGCCAGGCGGGGCTGTCGATGTCCTCGGCGTTCTGGCCGGCGGCCTACACGACGGCGGCACAGAACCGCTGTGCCGGCCTGCAGGCCAAGGGCCTGCTGAGCGCGACCACGCTGGCCGGCCAGGCCGACGAGGCGCTGTCGCGGCTCGACAGCTACGGCTGGGCGGCCGAGCAGCACTTCTTCCAGCAGTCGCACTTCCGCTTCGCGAGCAACTCGATCGCCGTCACCTACATCAACACCTACGGCCGCTTCAGCGTCACCGACAGCGTCTGCGGCTACAGCATGGCAAACACCAATGCTGCCGGGGACGTGATCGCCCAGGTGGCCTCCACCCAGGCCGGCCTGTTCGCCAGCGGCAACGGCGTGCCGCCCACCAGCGGGGTCAACCTGGTCTACGACCGCTCGTCGGGCGGGGCGAAGCTCGACTTCCTGGCCGTCTCGCCCAGCACCGCCGTGGCCGACTTCGCGCTCGACGGCGCGCTGTGCCTGCGCTCGCTGGCCACCGGCCTCGATCCGGTGACCGGTGCCGCGCTGACCGGCACGCTCAAGGCGCAGTCGGACCGGGTGATCGCCGGGGTCGCCGAGGTCCAGCTGAGCGCGCGCCTGCAGGGCAAGCCGACCGTGATCGTGGCCGGCCGCAGCGACACGCTGCTGCCCGTCAACCACACCGCCCGGGCCTACTTCGGCAAGCAGCAGCTGGTCGATGGCCGCCACGCGGCCCAGGTGCGTTATTACGAGGTGACCCATGCCCAGCATTTCGACGGCTTCATCGCCTTCGGTGCGCTGCTGGGCTACGACACCCATGCCGTGCCGCTGCACCCCTACCTGAACCAGGCCCTCGACCTGATGTACGCCCACCTGAGCAGCGGGGCGGCCTTGCCGGCCAGCCAGGTGGTGCGCACGACGCTGCGCAGCAGCAGCGCGCAGGCGCTGACCGCGGCCCATGTGCCGGCGATCGCCACCTCCCCGGCGGCAGCGGACCTGATCACGATGAGCGGCAGCACGCTGCAGATCCCGGACTGAGCCGTCGCGGTCGCCATGAAAAAGGCGGCCCCGAAGGGCCGCCCGGCAGGAGGAACGCAGATCGGACCGTCAGGGGGTGGTCGAGGCCTGCGCCACCCGGGCGGCCAGGTGGGCCAGGGCCTCTTCCACCTGGTCGACCAGCACCAGGCACAGATCGCCCGGGCGCAGCTGCCCGAGCGCCGTGTCGATCGCGGTGAACTCGCCGCGGATCTCGCTGACCTCGGTGGTGCGGGGCGCCCCGACCAGACCTTCACGCAGCAGCGACAGCACCTCGCCATCGGCGCGGCCGCGCTGGCAGGCGTCCTGGTAGAGCACGACATGGTCGAACGCGCCACCGAGGATCACGGTCTGCTCGCGGATGTCCTCGTCGCGGCGGTCACCGGCACCGCTGATGACCACGCTGCGGCGCTGGCCGGCCTCGGTCGGCATCGCCTCGACGGCGGCGACCAGCGCACGCATCGCGTCCGGGTTGTGGCCGTAGTCGGCGATGACGGTGGCGCCGCGGTAGTCCATGACGTTGAAGCGCCCGGGGGCGTTGTCCGCGTCGTTGACGAAGCTGGCCAGCCCGCTGCGCACCGCCTGCCAGTCCAGCCCGACGCCCCAGGCGGCCGCGACGGCCGCCATGACGTTCTCGACCTGGAAGCTGATTAGCCCGCCACGGGTCAGCGGCACGTCGTGCAGCGACAGGAACTCGCGGCGAGCGCCTTCGGCCGCCACGATCTGGTCACCGTCGATGTAGACGCAGCGACGGCCCTGGGCCCGGTGCGTGGCCATCACCGGGTGGTCGGCGTCGCAGGCGAAGTAGATGATCTCGCTGTCGCACTTGGCGGCCATCGCCACCACCTGCGGGTCGGCGGCGTTCAGCACGGCATAACCGCCCGGCGCCACGTTCTGCACGATCACCCGCTTGAGCACCGCGAGGTCCTCGACGGTGGTGATGTAGTTCAGCCCGAGGTGGTCGCCCGCGCCGATGTTGGTGACCACCGCGACCTGGCAGCGGTCGAAGCCCAGGCCCTCGCGCAGCACGCCGCCACGCGCGGTCTCGAACACCGCGGCATCGACGTCCGGGTGCATCAGCACGTTGCGCGCGCTCTTGGGGCCGCTGCAGTCGCCGCTGTCGATCTGGCGGCCCTCGACGTAGACGCCGTCGGTGTTGGTCATGCCCACGCGCAGGCCGTCGGCGGTCAGCAGGTGGGCGATCAGCCGGGTCGTCGTGGTCTTGCCGTTGGTGCCGGTCACCGCGATGACCGGGATGCGGCCGTTGTCGCCATGGGCGAACAGGTTCTGGATGATGGCCTCGCCGACCGGGCGACCCTTGCCGTAGGACGGTGCCAGGTGCATGCGCAGACCGGGGGCGGCGTTGACCTCGACGATGCCGCCGCTCTGCGCCTCGAGCGGGCGCAGCACGCTCTCGCAGACGATGTCGACGCCGCAGATGTGCAGGCCGACCATCTGGGCGGCGGCGACCGCCCGGGCGGCCACCTCGGGGTGCACGTCGTCGGTCACGTCGGTGGCCGAGCCGCCGGTGCTCAGGTTGGCGTTGTTGCGCAGGATCACGCGCTGGCCCTTGCTCGGCACCGACTCGGGCTTCAGGCCCTGCATCGCCAGGCGGGCGATGGCGATGTCGTCGAAGCGGATGCGCGTGAGCGAGGTGGCGTGGCCGCTGCCGCGGCGCGGGTCGGCGTTGACCTGGTCGACCAGCTCGCGCACGGTGTGCACGCCGTCGCCGCTGACCTGCGGCGGATCACGCCGGGCCGCGGCGACCAGCCGGTCACCGACCACCAGCATGCGGAAGTCGCTGCCGGGCAGGTACTTCTCGACCATGACCTCGCCAATCTCGGCGGCGGCCTGGTAGGCCAGGTCCAGGTGGGCACGGTCGACGATGTTGACCGTCACGCCCTTGCCCTGGTTGCCATCCTGCGGCTTGACGACCACCGGCAGGCCGACCTCGAGAGCCGCGGCCCAGGCGTCGTCCGGATCGCTCACCGGCCGGCCGAAGGGCACCGGGGCGCCGGCGGCGCGCAGCAGGCGCTTGGTCAGGTCCTTGTCCTGGGCGATCGATTCGGCCACCGCGCTGGTGGTGTCGACCTCGGCGGCCTGGATGCGGCGCTGGCGCGAGCCCCAGCCGAACTGCACCAGGCTGCCCTGGGTCAGCCGGCGGTAGGGGATGCCGCGGGCGACCGCCGCATCGACGATGGAGCCGGTGCTCGGGCCCAGCCGCACGTCCTCGTCGAGCTCCTGCAGCTCGGCCACGGCGGCTTCGGCATCGAACTGGCCGCCGGTCAGCGCCGCCTGCAGCAGGGCCTGGGCGAGCGCGAAGGCGCGGCGGCCGACGTCCTCCTCGCTGTACTCGACCACCACCTGGAACACGCCGGCCTCGACGGTCGCGGTGGTGCGGCTGAAGGTCACCGGACAGCCGGCCGCGGTCTGCAGCGCCAGCGCGGCGGCCTCGAGCACATGGGCCAGGCCGGTCGCGCCGGTCGAGCCCAGCGGGTGCAGCGGGCCGATGGCCGGGAAGAGCTCGCGCACCGCCGACTCGAGCGCGGGCGTGATCTGCAGTTCGGACGTGTCGCAGGACACGACGGCCTCGATCGCCGTGTGCCGGCTCCAGAGGTTGGGGCCCCGCAGGGCACGGATACGTGAAACGTCCATCAACGCGTCTTTCGAGTGTCGGGTCAGGGGCTCAGGCGGGTGCCGTGTCGCGTTCGAAGGTCTCGATGCCGGCCGAGATCAGGTCGGGCGAGATGCCCAGCGCCCAGGCGGTGGCGGCGACGGCCAGCAGGCTGTCGATCGAGATCTGTCCGGCGCGCGGCAGGCGCTGCAGCGTCAGGCAGGGGGTCTCCTGGGGGCCGCGGGCCAGCACGATCTGCCCGTTCTTCAGGAACACGGCACGACCGTCCTGCGCTCGGTGGGCGCTGATCACCTCCAGCGCGCCGTCGGCGGCGTAGAAGATCACCTCGCCATCGCACAGGTCGGCCAGGTCGGCCAGGCGGGCATCGGCGGCGTTGAGCACGCCGGCGCCTTCGGCCAGCACCACGTCGACCTGCGTGCGCAGCACCTTGACCAGCTGGTCGCCGTGCTGCACGTCGTGCTCGGCCAGTGCCGCCGCGTCGGCGTCGGGCAGATCCAGGTCGGTGATCACGCCGACCTGGCAGCGGTCGTAGGGCAGGCCGTCATCGAGGATGGCGACCGGGTTGCTCTCGAACACCGCCAGCTCGACGTTGCGGTTCATCAGCAGCCGGGTGCCGGCTTCCCAGTGGGCCTGATGGCCGGCCTCGACGCGGCGACGGCCCAGGTAGAGGCCTTCGCGGCAGGCCAGGCCGACCTGGCGGCCGCTCAGGTGCACCAGCCACGCCACCAGGCGGGCGATGACCTGCGTGTCCCGCGAGCCGGCGATGCCGACGATCGGGATGCGGCCCGGCGCGGCGCTGTCCTCGTCGGGGAACAGGTGGTCCACGATGGCCCGGCCGACCGGGCGCGGCGAGCCCTGGGCCGGCTTGAGGTGCATCAGCAGGCCCGGCCCGGCGTTGACCTCGACGATCGCGCCGCCGGTCTCGTGCAGCGGGAGGCCGATGTCGGTCGTCACCAGGTCGACCCCGGCGATGTCCAGGCCGATGACGCGCGCGGCCAGGCAGACCTGGTGCGCCACCTCGGGGTGCACGGCGTCGGTACAGTCGATCGCGACATTGCCGTTGCGCTGGATCAGCACATGGCGGCCGGCGGCCGGCACGGCCTCACCGGCGAGCCCCTGGCGCTCCAGCAGCAGGCGGATGACCGGCTCGTTCTCCAGGCGGATGGTCTCCAGCGGGAACTCCTCGGCATCCCCGCGGCGCGGGTCGCTGTTGAGCTGGCTGTCGATCAGCTGCGCCACCGTCGAATGGCCGTTGCCGGTGATCCACAGGCTCTCGCCGCGTGCGGCGGCGGCGACCTGGCCACCGACGACCAGCACCCGGTGCTCGTCGCCGCGGATGTAGCGCTCGACGATGACCTCGCTGCCTTCCTGGTCGGCCACGGCCCAGGCGGCCTCGACCTCCTCGCGGGTGTTGAGGTCCAGGCTCACGCCCCGGCCGTGGTTGCCGTCGGTGGGCTTGACCACCACGGGCAGGCCGATGTCCTCGGCGGCGTCCCAGGCGGCGGCCGGGGTGTCGGCCACGCTGCCTTCGGGCACGGGCACGCCGCAGGCCTTCAGCAGGCTCTTGGTCAGGTCCTTGTCGCCGGCGATGCCTTCGCCGATGGCGCTGGTCATCTCGGTCTCGGCCGTCCAGATGCGGCGCTGGCGGGCGCCGTAGCCCAGCTGCACCAGGTTGCCGTCGTTGAGCCGGATGTGCGGGATGCGCCGGTCGGTGGCCGCGCCGACGATGCTGGCGGTGCTGGGGCCGAGGTAGCAGTCGTCGAGCTTCTCGCGGATCTGCGCGACCGCGGCCGCCACGTCGAAGGGCTGCTCGTGCAGCGCCGCCGTCAGCAGCGCATGGCCGGCCTGCAGCGCGCACAGCGCCACCTGCTCGTCACGGGCACGGAACACCATGCGGTAGACCCCGTGGCGCGAGGTGCTGCGGGTCTGGCCGAAGCCGGTGGGCATGCCCGACAGGTTCAGCAGCTCGATGACGATGTGCTCGAGGATGTGGCCCGCCCAGGTGCCGCTCTCGAGGCGTTGCAGGAAGCCGCCCCGCTCGCCGACACCGCAGTGGTGCTCGGTCAGCGCGGGCAGCAGCGCCAGCAGGCGGGCGTTGAAGCCGGGCAGCCGGTCCGACGGCCACTCCTCGAGTTCGCCCAGGTCGAGCCAGGTTTCCAGCACCGGACGGTAGGTCCAGATGTTGGGGCCACGCAGGTAGCTGCTGCGCAGCAGCGTCAGTTCAAGGTTCTTGTTCATCGTCCGCGAGGAGGTACGCGTCGGTTGGTCCGAGCACATCGACATCAAAATGGTCTGCAGACCGGCTGGGCCCGTCTCATGCCCTGCATTGTGACGAGGCCGCGAGGCGGTCCTGTTGTGGAAACCATGCAGTGAGCGTCAGATCATGCGGTCGTCCGTGGCGCCGCTGCCGCGTTGAAAGGGGATCAGCGAGAATTGCCCACCCCGAGACCGGTCGTTCCGAAGGGGTTCCGGCACTCGAAATCGACTTGAAATGAAAAATAAGCATCCAGTTTCTGCCGCAACCCGTTCCCAGGATCCTTCAGGGAACGACACGACCCCGTGGCTTCAAGGCCCTGAAAACGTCCTGATCGTGCTCGAGGTTGACCTCGACGACCAGTTGCGATTTTCACGCAGTCGCCTGGTGCTGACCGACCAGGCGCTGCTGGCCTTCCCCCCGGGTGGAGGTGAGCCGGCCCGGATGGTGCTGCAGCCGGACTGGCGCCTGTTGCACGGCGACCACGCCGGCCTGGGCACGCTGGCGCTGCACGACGGCCAGGGCCGGCTGGCGCAGTGGCGCTACACGCTCGGCCAGGACAGCCAGGCGCTGCGGCTGCTGGCGCTGTTCGAGCGCCAGATCGAGCAGCTGGCCCGTCCCGGTGCCGTCGAGGTCGAGGAGGTGCCGACCTGCCCGTCCTGCCACGCCCCGCTGCCGCCCGACACCGAGGACTGCCCGGTCTGCAGCCGCGAGGACAGTCGCCCGCCCTCGACCTGGGTGCTGCTGCGCCTGGGGCGTTTCGCCCGGCCCTACCGAGGCCAGCTGGCCGCCGGCTTCGCGCTGACGCTGGCCTCGACGGCCGCGACGCTGGTGCCGCCCTACCTGACCATTCCGCTGATGGACGACATCCTGATCCCGTTCCAGAACGGCCAGACGATCGATCCGATGCTGGTGATGTTCTATCTGGGCGGGCTGCTGCTGTCGGCGCTGCTGGCCTGGGGCCTGGGCTGGGCGCGCACCTACCTGCTGGCGCTGGTGAGCGAGCGCATCGGCGCGGACCTGCGCACCACCACCTTCGAGCACCTGCTGGGCCTGTCGCTGGACTACTTCGGCAGCAAGCGCACCGGCGACCTGCTGTCGCGCATCGGCAGCGAGACCGACCGCATCAACGTCTTCCTGTCGCTGCACGCGCTCGACTTCGCCACCGACGTGCTGATGATCGGCATGACCTCGGTCATCCTGTTCTCGATCAACCCGACGCTGGCGCTGGTCACGCTGCTGCCGCTGCCCTTCATCGCCTGGCTGATCCACCTGGTGCGCGACCGCCTGCGCACCGGCTTCGAGAAGATCGACCGCGTCTGGGGCGATGTCACCAACGTGCTGGCCGACACCATTCCGGGCATCCGCGTGGTCAAGGCCTTCGCGCAGGAGCGGCGCGAGGCGCAGCGTTTCCGGGACGCCAACCGCTACAACCTCGAGGTCAACGACAAGCTCAACCGCACCTGGAGCCTGTTCACGCCGTCGGTCTCGCTGCTGACCGAGATCGGGCTGCTGGTGGTCTGGGGCTTCGGCGTCTGGCTGGTCAGCAAGAACCAGATCACCGTGGGCGTGCTGACCGCCTTCATCGCCTACATCGGGCGCTTCTACGGCCGGCTCGACTCGATGAGCCGCATCGTCTCGGTGACGCAGAAGGCCGCCGCGGGTGCCAAGCGCATCTTCGACATCCTCGACCACGTCTCCAACGTGCCCGAGCCGGCGCAGCCGGTGAAGCTCGAGCGGGTCGAGGGCCGGCTGCAGATGGAGCAGATCGGTTTCCGCTACGGCAGCCGTTCGGTGATCCGCAACCTGAGCCTGGACATCCGCCCCGGCGAGATGATCGGGCTGGTCGGGCACAGCGGTTCGGGCAAGAGCACGCTGGTCAACCTGATCTGCCGCTTCTACGACGTCACCGACGGGGCCATCAAGCTCGACGGCGTCGACCTGCGCCGCATCGGCGTGGCCGACTACCGCCGCCACATCGGCCTGGTGCTGCAGGAGCCCTTCCTGTTCTTCGGCACCATCGCCGAGAACATCGCCTACGGCAAGCCCGAAGCCGGCCGCGAGGAGATCGTCGCGGCTGCCCGCGCCGCGCATGCGCACGACTTCATCCTGCGCCTGCCGCAGGGCTACGACTCGCTGGTCGGCGAGCGCGGCCAGGGCCTGTCGGGCGGGGAGCGCCAGCGCATCTCGATCGCGCGTGCGCTGCTGATCGATCCGCGCATCCTGATCCTCGACGAGGCCACCTCGGCGGTCGACACCGAGACCGAGAAGGAGATCCAGAAGGCGCTGGACAACCTGGTGCAGGGCCGCACGACGATCGCCATCGCCCACCGCCTGTCGACGCTGCGCAAGGCCGACCGGCTGGTGGTGATGGACCGCGGTCAGGTGGCCGAGGTCGGTCCGCACGACGAGCTGATGGCGCGCAAGGGCGCCTACTGGCGCCTCTACGAGGCGCAGGCGCGCCGCGTCGATGCCGACGGCAATGCGCTGCCGGCCTTGCCCGAGGCCGGCCACGCGGCCCACCCGGCGGGTCAGTCCTGATGTCGCGCGAGGAGTTGAAGATGAGCGGATCCGAGCCTTTCCAGGTCGAGCGTGATGCCCACGGCCGCCTGGTGCTGATCGATGCCCAGGGCGTGCGCCACGAGGGGGTGGTGCCGGTGCGCGCGTTTCCGCTGCAGGCCCCGGGTGAAGGGGTGTCGCTGGTCGGCGCCGACGGCCGCGAGTGCCTCTGGGTGCCGCGGTTGGACCGGCTGCCCGAGCCGCAGCGCACGCTGCTGGACGCCGAGTGCGCGCGGCGCGAGTTCATGCCCCGCGTGAGCCGCCTGCGTTCGGTGTCGACCTTCTCGACGCCCAGCACCTGGGAGGTCGACACCGACCGCGGCGCGACGTCCTTCGTGCTCAAGGGCGAGGAGGACATCCGCCGCCTGCCCGAGGGGCGGCTGCTGATCACCGACAGCCATGGCATCCAGTACGAGGTGCCCGATCGCCAGGCGCTGGACCGGCCCTCGCGCCGGCTGCTCGAGCGTTTCCTCTGACGCCGGCTCAGCGCGCCGGTCGCCGCCGCAGCCAGGCCCAGGCCAGCACCACGGCGGCCAGGGCCGCCAGCGGTGTGCCCGAGAGCGCGCCACCTCCACCGGGTCCGCCGGCGTCGGCCGGGCTCGAGCCGGTGCCCGTGCTGGTGGTGCTCGCGGGGGCGTCACCGCCGGCGGCCAGGACCGTCAGCGTCACCCGCGCGGTGGGGCTGGCCAGCCCCTCGCTGTCGACGGCCACGATCTCGAAGGTCCAGTGGCCGGGCTGGGGCGAGGTCCACTGCAGCAGGTCGCCCGACACGCTCGCCCCCTCCGGGCCCGACAGCAGCTGGTAGCCCAGCACGTCGGCGTCGGCGTCCCGCGCCTGCAGCCGCAGGCTCCATGCCGCCTGGCCGGTCTGGCTGGCGCTGGCATCGTCGAGCTGCGGCGCATTGTTCACCTCGACCTGCACCGGCGCGCCGTGGCTGATCTGGTGGGCCGTGGTGACCTCGACCTGGAAACCCAGGCGGCTGCGGGTGGCCGGGGCGGTGAAGCTCAGGGTGGCGCCATCGCTGCCCTCGAGCGCGACGGCCGGGCCCGACACCTGGGTCCAGCGCCAGGTGAACGGCCCCAGTCCGGTGGCCTCAGCCTGCAGCGTGACCCGCTCGCCGCCGGCGACCACCGCCTGCGCGCCCGTCACGCTCAGCTGGGGCAGCGCCACCGCCTGCACCGCCGCGGCGGCATCGAGCATGCCGGCGCCGCACAGGCCGGCTTGCCGGGCGCACAGCGTGCCGGCCGGGTGGGGGCGGGCGTGGGCCTGCAGCGTCGACTGGATCTGCGCCGGGGTCAGGCTGGCGTCGATGGCCAGCATCAGCGCGACCGCGGCGCTGACGTGGGGGGCCGCCGACGACGTGCCGCCGTAGAGCCGGTTGTCGACCGGCAGGCCGGGGGTGGTGGTGCCGCTGTTGCCGAGGGTCGGGATGGCGCTGCTGTCGCAGTCGCTGCCGGTCTGCACCGCGCAGGCGCCACCACCGGGGGCCGTCAGCGTCAGGCTGGCGGTGTGGTTGCTGTAGGCGGCCAGGTCACCCGAGCGGGTGTGGGCGCCCACCGAGATCACGCCGCTGCAGTTGGCCGGTGCGGCCAGCCGGGTGCTGCTGGCATCGTTGCCGGCCGACGCGACCACCACCGCTCCCCGGGCGATGGCCCGGGTGATGGCGTCCTGCAGGTAGCCGTGGCAGGCGGTGCCGGCGCTGGCGCCCAGGCTCAGGTTGATCACGCGGGCCGGTGTCGGGTTGGCGGGGCTGCTGCCGGCGCCCGAGGTCCAGAGGATGGCATCGGCCACGTCCGACAGCCAGCCGCCGCAGCGGCCCATCGCGCGGGCCGGCAGCAGCGACACCGCGGGCGCCAGGCCGGCGATGCCCCGCTGGTTGCCATGGGTGGCCCCCAGCAGACCGGTCGTCATCAGGCCGTGCCAGGAGCTGGTGGTGCCGGCGCTGGCGCACCAGTCGCCCGGATCGCTGGCGTCCCCGTCGCGGCTGTCCCCGTCGCCGCCGGTGGTGGCGTCGCTGACGAAGTCACGCCCGGGCAGCAGGGTCGCGCCCAGGTCGGGGTGGGCGAGCGAGCCGGTGTCGATCACCGCCAGCACGACGCCGAGGCCCCGGCTCAGCGGCCAGGCGTCGACGAAGCCCGCGGCGCCCGCCGCGGCGCCGCCGCTCGAGGCGATGTCCCACTGCCGTGCGGCCTGCGGGTCGTCCGGCAGCAGACCGTGACCGGTCACGCGCACGTCGGGCGCCACGTCCAGCACGCCGCTGTCGCGCGCCAGCCGGTGGGCCGCCTGGCGCGCCGCGTCCGCGTCCATGGCCGTGCGGCTGCGGTAGATCACGCTGCCGTCGCCGCGCTGGCGCACCACGCTCAGCTCCTGCCCGAGCCGGTCGGACAGCCGGCGCCGCACCGTTTCGGCCGATCGAGCCCCGGACGCGCCCGCGGCCAGTGCCGTGGCCCGCAGGTCCGGTTCGCTGCCCGGCCGGAAGCGCACGACCAGCCGGTCGGTCAGCGGCGGCGTCTGCACCGCCTGTGCCGCGTGGCCGGACAGCAGGGCGGCACCGGCCAGCAGCAGCATCCGGAGGGCCGACCACCGGCCCGGGCTGCGGCCCGCCGCGGTGGTGGAAGGGATCGGGTGAAGAGGCGGGAGGGGCATGGAGGCAGCAGGTGGACGCGGGTGTCCCGTGCTTATCGGCTGCGCCGGGGGGGATCCTGAAGCCCGGACCCCTGACCGGGTGGGACTTTCTGGCGCCGGGGCCGCATGACCCGGGTTCAACCCCGGTCACGCGAGCTTCCTAGAATGTCCGCTCCCCCCTCAGCCGCACCTGCACCATGACCGCAAAGAAAGGTTCACCCGCCGCCGGCGTGATCGCCGCGACCGCCCACGAGGCGTCGACCGGGCAGGGTCTGATCCGCATCCGGGGGGCGCGCCAGCACAACCTCAAGAACCTCGACCTCGACATCCGCACCGGCGAGCTGACGGTCGTCACCGGCCCGAGCGGCTCGGGCAAGTCCAGCCTGGTGTTCGATACGCTGTACGCCGAAGGCCAGCGGCGCTACGTCGAGACCTTCAGCGCCTACGCCCGCCAGTTCCTCGACCGCATGGACCGCCCGGCGGTCGACGCGGTGGAGGGCGTGCCGCCGGCCATCGCGATCGACCAGACCAACCCGGTGCGCACCAGCCGCTCCACGGTCGGCACGATGACCGAGCTGAACGACCACCTGAAGCTGCTGTTCGCCCGCGCGGCGCAGCTGTTCGACCGGGACACCGCGGGCCCGGTGCGCGAGGACGATCCGCAGAGCATCCGGGCCGACCTGCAGGCCCGCTGCGCCGCGGCCGGCGATCCGCGGCTGGTGGTCACCTTCCCGGTCGAGCTGCCGGCGTCGACCACGCCCGAGGAGATCGAGCAGTGGCTGTCGGCCAGCGGCTACACGCGGGTGCAGGCCGAGCGTGAGGTGGCCACGCTCACCGGGCCGCGCAAGGTGCTCGACGTCGTGGCCGACCGCTTCCGCCTCGGCAACGCGGAAAGCATCCGGGTGATCGAGGCGCTGGAGGCCGCGCTCAAGCGCGGCAGCGGGCGCTGCAACGTCTACGCGCTCGGGGTGGACGAGGGCCGGGACGCCATCTGGCGCTACAGCCAGGGCCTGCACTGCCCCGAATCCGAGCAGCGCTACAGCGCCGCCCAGCCGGCGATGTTCTCGTTCAACTCCGCCTTCGGCGCCTGCGAGACCTGCCGCGGCTTCGGGCGGGTGATCGGCGTCGACTTCGGCCTGGTCATCCCCGATCACCGCAAGACGCTGCGGGGCGGGGCGATCAAGCCGCTGCAGACGCCGGCCTGGAAGGAGTGCCAGGACGACCTGATCCGCTACGCCGGGGACGCCGGCATCCCGCGCGACACCGCCTGGGCCCAGATGAGCCCCGCCCAGCAGGCCTGGGTCATCGACGGTTCGCCGAACTGGAACGGCGAATGGAACCAGCAGTGGTACGGCATCCGGCGCTTCTTCGAGTACCTGGAGAGCAAGGCCTACAAGATGCACATCCGGGTGCTGCTGTCCAAGTACCGCAGCTACACCCCCTGCGGCGCCTGCGGTGGCGCCCGGCTCAAGACCGAATCGCTGCTGTGGCGCCTGGGCGGCAAGCCGCAGGCCGACGCCGCGCTGCCGGCGGCCCAGCGTTTCCTGCCGGTGGGCGTGAAATGGTCGCGCGCGCAGCTCGAGGCGCTGCCCGGCCTGAGCCTGCACGACCTGATGCTGCTGCCCATCGACCGCATGCGGCGCTTCTTCGACGGGCTGGAGCTGCCGTCGCAGCTGCTCGACGACGCCCTGAACCTGTTGCAGGGCGAGATCCGCACCCGGCTGAAATACCTCTGCGACGTCGGCCTGGGCTACCTGTCGCTCGACCGCCAGAGCCGCACGCTGTCGGGCGGCGAGGTGCAGCGCATCAACCTGACCACCGCGCTGGGCACCTCGCTGGTCAACACGCTCTTCGTGCTGGACGAGCCGTCGATCGGCCTGCACCCGCGCGACATGAACCGCATCAACGAGGCCATGCTGCGCCTGCGTGATGCGGGCAACACGCTGGTGGTGGTCGAGCACGATCCGGCGGTGATGCTGGCCGCCGACCGCGTCATCGACCTGGGCCCGGGGCCGGGCACGCAGGGCGGTCGCATCGTCTTCGACGGCACGCCCGAGGACCTGAAGGCGGCCGAGACGCTGACCGGCGCCTACCTCGGCGCGCGCCGCACCATCGGCCTGGGCCTGACCCGCCCGGTGGTCGACAGCACCCCCCGCCTGATCCTCGAAGGCGCGCGCGAGCACAACCTGCGCAACGTCACCGTCGAGTTCCCGCTGCAGCGCCTGGTGTGCGTCACCGGCGTCAGCGGCTCGGGCAAGTCCACGCTGATCCAGGACGTGCTGCATCCGGCGCTGGCGCGCCATTTCGGCCAGGCCACCGAGTCGCCCGGCGCGCACGACCGCCTGCTCGGCGCCGACGGGCTGAGCGACGCGGTGTTCGTCGACCAGAGCCCGATCGGCAAGACCGCGCGTTCCAACCCGGCCAGCTACGTCGGGGCCTTCGACACGATGCGCGAGCTGTTCGCCGCGCTGCCGGCGGCGCAGCAGCGCAGCTACACCGCCGGCATGTTCAGCTTCAACGCCGGCGACGGCCGCTGTCCGACCTGCGGCGGTTCGGGTTTCGAGCATGTGGAGATGCAGTTCCTCAGCGACGTCTACCTGCGCTGCCCGGACTGCGACGGCACCCGCTACCGCGCCGAGCTGCGCGAGGTGAAGATCGAGCGGCTGGGCAAGGCCATGTCGATCTCCGACGTGCTGGAGCTGACCGTGGCCGATGCGGTGCGCCTGTTCGCCGATGACCGCGAGGTGGTGCGTGCGCTGCAGCCGCTGGCCGACGTCGGCCTCGACTACGTCAAGCTCGGCCAGCCGGTGCCCACGCTGTCGGGCGGCGAGGCGCAGCGCCTGAAGCTGGCCGGCTTCCTCGCCGAGGCCGCCAAGGCGGCGACGTCGAGCAAGCAGAAGCTGGCGAAGAAGGGCACGCTGTTCCTGTTCGACGAGCCGACCACCGGCCTGCACTTCGACGACATCGCCAAGCTGATGCGGGCCTTCCGCAAGCTGCTCGAGGCCGGCCACAGCCTGCTGGTGATCGAGCACAACCTCGACGTGGTGCGGGCCAGCGACTGGATCGTCGACCTCGGCCCCGAAGGCGGCGAGGGCGGTGGCGAGCTGGTGGCCGAAGGCACGCCCGCGGACCTGAAGGCTCATCCGACGAGCCACACCGGCCGGTCGCTGCGCGAGTACGACCTGTCGCTCGGCCATGGCGGCCAGCGGGTGGAGGAGGGCGTGCCGCTGCAGACGCTGGTCAAGGCGCGCCGCGACCGGATCCGCCAGGCCCACGACGACGCCATCCAGATCGTCAACGCCCGCGAGCACAACCTCAAGGGCCTGTCGGTCGACATCCCGCGCGGGCGCTTCAGCGTCATCACCGGCGTGTCCGGTTCGGGCAAGTCGACGCTGGCCTTCGACATCCTGTTCAACGAGGGCCAGCGGCGCTACCTCGAGAGCCTCAACGCCTATGCCCGCAGCATCGTGCAGCCGGCCGGGCGGCCCGAGGTCGACGCGGTCTACGGCATCCCGCCGACGGTGGCCATCGAGCAGCGCCTGAGCCGCGGCGGGCGCAAGAGCACGGTGGCCACGACCACCGAGGTGTGGCATTTCCTGCGCCTGCTCTACGTCAAGCTCGGCACCCAGTACTGCCCGGCCTGCAGCGATTTCCACGCGCCGGCCGACGACTGGGTGGCCGTGCAGCCGCAGACGCCCGAGTCGATCGCCGCCCAGCTGCTGCGTGACCACCGGGGCCAGCACATCGGCCTGCTCGCGCCGCTGGTGATGAACCGCAAGGGCATCTACACCGACCTGGCCAAGTGGGCCAAGGGCAAGGGCCACACCCACCTGCGCGTGGACGGCGAGTTCCTGCCCACCGACAAGTGGCCCAAGCTCGATCGCTACAAGGAGCACACCATCGAGCTGCCGGTGGCCGAACTGCTGGTCGACGTGGCCAACGAGGCGCTGCTGCGCACCCGGCTGGCCGAGGCGCTGGAACATGGCAAGGGCGTGCTGCACCTGCTGACGCCGCTGAAGGCGGCCCAGAGCGCGAAGTCGCTGGCGGCTTCGCTCGAGGCTGGTTTCCTGTCGACGGCCTTCCGCAGCAAGGCGAAGGTGTTCTCGATCAAGCGGGCCTGCCCGCAGTGTGGCACCAGCTATCCGGAGCTGGATCCGCGCATGTTCAGCTACAACAGCAAGCATGGCTGGTGCCCCGACTGCGTCGGCACCGGCCTGACGCTGACGCGCGAGCAGCGCAAGGCGCTCGACGACAGCGTGCAGGAGGACAAGGAGAAGGGCCGCGAGAAGACCTTCGCCGAGCCGGAGGTCGAGGACCTGGTCGACACCGCCTGCGGCACCTGCAGCGGCGCCCGGCTCAACCCGGTCTCGCGCGCGGTGCGCTTTCGCGACACCTCGATCGCCGAGGTCGCCGCCCGTTCGGTCGACGAGGGCCGGCGCTGGATCGAGGCCCACAAGCTCGACGGCCGCGAGGCGGCGATCGCCCGCGACGTGGTCACCGAGATCCGCAACCGGCTGAGCTTCCTCGGTGACGTCGGGCTGGGCTACCTGACGCTGGACCGCGCCGCGCCGACGCTGTCGGGCGGCGAGGCGCAGCGCATCCGCCTGGCCGCGCAGCTCGGCAGCAACCTGCAGGGCGTGTGCTACGTGCTCGACGAGCCGACCATCGGCCTGCACCCGCGCGACAACCGCATCCTGCTCGACGCGCTGCACCGGCTCGGCCGGGCGGGCAACACGCTGGTCGTGGTCGAGCACGACGAGGACACCATCCGCCGCGCCGACCACATCATCGACATCGGTCCCGGCGCCGGCAAGCGTGGCGGGCAGGTCATCGCCCAGGGCACGGCGGTCGAGCTGATGGCCAACGCCGCGTCGATCACCGGCCGTTTCCTGAACGCGCCGCTGAAGCATCCGCTGCAGCCGCGCCGCCCGGTCGATGCCCAGACGCCCGGGCTGACGCTGCGCGGCGCGTCGCTGCACAACCTGCGCGAGGTCGACGTCGAGGTGCCGCTGGCGCGGCTGGTGGCGGTCACCGGCGTGTCCGGCTCGGGCAAGTCGACGCTGGCGCGCGACGTGCTGCTGGCCAATGTGCAGGCGGTGGTCAGCCACAAGCTGGCGGGGCGCAACGCCGGGCCGCGGCCCGCCTGGGTCGGCTGCACCGGGCTCGAGGGCTGGAGCAATGTCGACCGCGTGCTCGAGGTCGACCAGACCCCGATCGGCAAGACGCCACGCTCCTGTCCGGCCACCTACATCGGCTTCTGGGACACGATCCGCAAGCTCTTCACCGAGACGCTCGAGGCCAGGGCGCGGGGTTACGCAGCCAACCGCTTCAGCTTCAACACCGGTGACGGCCGCTGCCCCGGCTGCGAAGGCCAGGGCCTGCGCACCATCGAGATGGCTTTCCTGCCCGACGTGAAGGTGCCCTGCGACCTGTGCCACGGCGCCCGCTTCAACCAGGAGACGCTGGCCGTGACCTGGCGCGGCCGCAGCATCGGCGACGTGCTGCAGATGGAGGTCGACGAGGCGGTCGACTTCTTCGCCAGCATGCCGAGCATCGCCCATCCGCTGCAGCTGCTCAAGGATGTCGGCCTGGGTTACCTGACGCTGGGCCAGCCGTCGCCGACGCTCAGCGGCGGCGAGGCGCAGCGCATCAAGCTCGTCACCGAGCTGAGCAAGGTGCGCGACGACGTCACGCGCCGCGGCCAGAAGGCGCCGCACACGCTCTACGTGCTCGACGAGCCCACGGTCGGCCTGCACATGGCTGACGTCGAGAAGCTGATCCGCGTGCTGCACCGCCTGGTCAACGCGGGCCACAGCGTGGTGGTGATCGAGCACGACCTGGACGTCATCGCCGAGGCCGACTGGGTCATCGACCTCGGGCCCGACGGCGGTTCCGGCGGGGGGCAGGTGGTGGTGTGCGGCACGCCCGAGCAGGTGGTGAAGAGCCGCAGCCACACGGGCGTGGCCCTGAAACCCGTGCTGAAGCGGGGGGCGCCCAAGGCATGAAGGCCGGATAATGGCGCTCCGGCACGGCTGAATTCCCGGTTGGCCGGGCGGCCACCGTGGTACGGCATGGACCACCATGAGGCGTATTCACGCACCGTGATGGCAATCGCCAGGAGCTGCCCCATATCCGTGCGTTCGTGGGGTAGGCGGACCACCGGCGAAGGACTATCGTCCATCGTGCGTTTATCACTTTGGGAGTACGCAATGTCCTTTCTGTCCCGTTTCCTGGGCGCTTCCGCGCTCGCCTGTGCGGCCGTGTCGGCCCACGCCGTCACGGTGGACTTCGAGTCCGAGACCGTCGGCGCGCACCTGAATCCCTACACCGTCAACGGCGTGACGTTCGAGGCCTCGCTGGGCCACGGCCTGTACGTGGACGTGATCCCCAACTCCATCGGCAACCAGATGGGCGTGTTCGGCTCCCAGCTGAGCTCGCTGTTGATCTCGTTCACCGACGCGAGCTCGCTGTCGCTGGACTTCTCGGGCGGCACCAGCATTTCCGCTGGCGACACGGCCTATCTGTCGGTCTACGACGGCACGACGCTGGTCGGCACGAGCTCGCTGCTGCTCGACTCGGACGGCCTGTTCAACCAGACCATCTCCTACACCGGCGGCGTGTTCGACAACGCGGTGTTCTACTTCGGTGACACCGCGGGCAACGCCTCCGCGCTGCTGACCGAAGCCATCGACAACGTCAGCGTCACCCCGGTGCCCGAACCCGAGACCTACGCGATGATGTTCGCCGGCCTGGGCGTGCTGGGTGCGGTCGCCAAGCGCCGTCGCAAGTCCGCCTGAACCGCTCGCGGTTCTCGCCATGAAGGCCGGTGCTTGCGCCGGCCTTTCCCTTTTCCGGCCTGACGTGGCGGGTGCCATGGCGTTTTTGCGTCGCACCGGTCCCCAGGGTTCAGGCCCGATTCAAGGGGGATGCGTTCGTCGTTGTTGTTACCATTTGCGCGCTTGTTCACAATGTTCATTTCTGGTGGCATTGAACCGGCGCACGAATCACGGGCATCCATCGACATGCGACACGACCAGTTTTCCGGCCGCGCCTCCTGGCGCCGGCTGCTCAGCACGCTGTCCTGCGGATCGGCCTGGTCGCGGGTCCTGGGCTGGATCCGCGGCTGGGTGCAGGCGCCGCACGGGCGCCCCGGGCCGGCCGGTGAGCCGACCTCGCGGTGGGCTGGCCGGCCCGCCCCGGCGCCGGATCGGTGCCCGTCGGTGGCCGGTTTCCACCTGTCCCATTTTGACGACCGGCCGCCCCGCGCTGCCGTGGGCGACGACGAGTTCCTGAGCGGCCCGCTCCGGGTGGTCCGCGCGGAGGCGGCGGCCCGCGCGCCCGGTGAAGCCGCCCGCGTGAGCCGCCTGCCCGCCCGTGTCGTGCGCCGTGCGCGCGGGTCCGGCAGCCGCCACCGCGCGGCGGCGCGCTGAGCCCTCGCCATGCCGCCGGACATGGCCTGCGACGAGCTGGCACTGCGGCTGCACCAGGGCTTGAGCCGCCAGCTGGCGGCCCGCGGTCCGGTCCGCACGGTCGAGACCCACATCTCCCGGCTGCTGCTCGTCGGCGACGATGCCTACAAGTTCAAGAAGCCGCTGGCCCTGGGCTTCCTCGATTTCAGCTCGCTGGCCGCCCGCCGGCATTTCTGCGAGGAGGAGCTGCGGCTGAACCGCCGCACGGCGCCGCAGATCTACCTCGAGGTGCTGCCGGTGCTGGGCCCGGTCGACGCGCCGCGGCTGGGCCGCGCGGGCGATGCCGCACACGCGCAGGCCGCACTGGACTGGGTGCTGCACATGCGCCGCTTCGACGACCGCCAGGTGTTCGATCGGCTGGACGAGCAGGCCGCGCTGAGCCCCGCACGCATCGACCGGCTGGCGCAGGTGCTGGCCGGCTTCCACCTGCGGCTCCAGGCCGAGGCGGCGCCGGCCCCCGAACCCCATCCCGGCCGGACCGACAGGGTCGGGCACTGGGCGCGTGACAACCTGCAGGCGCTGCTGTCGCTGCCCGGCGGCGAGCCCTGGCATGCGGCGCTGCAGGCGCTGCAGCGCTGGACCCTCGACGGCTTCGAGCGCCTGCGCCCGCTGATGGCCCGCCGCCTGGCCGCCGGCCGGGTGCGCGAGTGCCACGGCGACCTGCACCTGGGCAATCTGGTGCTGATCGAGGACGAGCCGGTGCTGTTCGACGCGATCGAGTTCAATCCCGAGCTGCGCTGGATCGACGTGGTCGCCGACCTGTCCTTCCCGTTCATGGACCTGCTCTCGCGTGGCCACGAGGCGCTGGCCTGGCGCCTGGTCAGTGCCTGGTTCGAGCACACCGGCGACCACGAAGGGGCGGCGCTGCTGGCCTGGGCCGCCGCCTACCGAGCGCTGGTGCGCGCCAAGGTCGCGCTGATCCAGGCCGGGCAGCTGGGCGGCGAGGCCCGCCACGAGGCGCTCGGCAAGGTGCGGGCCGGCATCACCCTCGCGCAGCGCCTGGCCCGTCGGCCCGCGCCCCGCCTGGTGATCGTCTGGGGCCTGTCCGGCACGGGCAAGAGCACCGTGGCGCAGCAGGTGGTGCAGGCACTGGGCGCGCTGCGCCTGCGCTCCGATGTCGAGCGCAAGCGCCTGTTCGGCCTGCAGCCGTCGCAGCGGCCGGCGCCCGCGGGCCAGCCCGGCGTCGGTGCCGACCAGCTGTATGCGCCCGAGGCCACGCGGCGCACCTATGACCGCCTCGAGGCGCTGGCCTCGACCGTGCTGGCGGCCGGCCTGTCGGTGGTCATCGACGCGGCCTGCCTGCGCCGCGCCGAGCGGGACGCGCTGCGCTCGCTGGCCCGCACGGCCGGCGCCGAGGTGCTGCTGCTGCAGTGCCGGGCGCCGGTCGAGGCCTTGCGCCAGCGCCTGCAGGCGCGTGAGCGCCGGGGCGACGATGCCTCGGACGCCGGTGTGGCGGTGCTGGAGCGCCAGCTCGGTTTCATCGAGCCGCCGTGCGCCGCCGAAGGGCCGGCAGTGGTGGCGCTCGACACCGACGTGGCCCCCGGGCTGCTGCCCGGACGCGTCCGCGAGGTGCTGGACGCCGCCTTCGGCCCGCTCGAGGCCTGACCTCAGGCGGCCAGCGGCTGCCGCTCGGGGGTCGGGCTGCGCCCGGCGGCGGTCGCCAGATCCAGCCTCGCGGCGCCCGGGCCGAGGCCCTCCACGACCACCCGGCCGCAGCCGGCCACCACATGGGTGTCGCCGCCGGACAGGAAGTGATCCTGCTCGTCGCCTTCTTCGGTCAACCAGACGCGTCCCGTGATCACCGTGATGCACAGGCCGCGGGCCTGCTGCAGGCTCGTCAGGGCGCCGGGGGCGAGATCGACCGTGCGGGGCAGGTCGGCGGAAGCGGTGGGGGTGGCGGTGGTGTCCATGGGATCCAGCCTAGGGCCGGGCCGAGGGTCTGCACAGACACACGGCCCGACCAGTACAGCCGCCACACGCGGGCCGCCGACGGGCACTGTGTCGGTCGAGCTGAGGCCGATCTGTATGGGTCGGCACCAGGGTCGACCGTACAGAATGGGGCCATGCCTGCTGCAGCCCACCCCCACCCGGAGACGCTCTACCTCCAGATCGCGGACCGCATCGCCCAGTCGATCCGTGCCGGCACGCTGACCCGGGGCAAGCGCATCCCGTCGGTGCGCGAGCTGGCCGGCCAGCAGGGGGTCTCGCCGTCCACGGTGGTGCAGGCCTATCGGGCGCTCGAGGACGCCCGCCTGATCGAGGCGCGGCCCCGCTCGGGCTATTTCGTCGCCGCGCGGTCGACCCGCCTGCCCGAGCCCGAGCCTTCGCTGCCCCCGGCGCGTTCGATGCCGGTCGACGTCAGCTCGCTGGGCGAGCAGGTCATGCGCCTGGCGATGGATCCGGACTACGTCTCCTTCGGCGCCGCCTGCCCGAGTGGCGAGCTGTTCGCGCAGGAGCGCGTGCGGCGTGCGGTCAGCCGGGCGGCGCAGCGCCACCGCACCTCGCTGACCCGCTACCCGCTCGGTCCTGGCAACGAGAGCCTGCGCCGCGCCATCGCCCGCCACGCGCTGGGCATGGGCTGCCAGCTCGACGCCCGCGACGTGCTCGTCACCAACGGCTGCCTCGAGTCCATCAGCCTGTGCCTGCGCGCCGTGACCCAGCCTGGGGATGTCGTGGCGCTGGAGTCGCCGACCTATTTCGGCTTCCTCGAGATCCTCGAGAGCATGAACCTGCGTGCGCTGGAGATCCCCACCCATCCCCGCACCGGCATCTCGCTCGACGCGCTGCAGCTGGCCTTCGACACCCAGCCCGTCAAGGCCGTGCTGGCCGTGCCCACGCTGTCCAACCCGATGGGGTCCTGCCTGCCGCTGGCCGACCGCCGCCGGCTGGCTCAGATGCTGAGCCAGAAGGGCATCCCGCTGATCGAGGACGTGCTCTACAACGACCTGGCCGAACAGGACGACAAGCGCCGCGCGGTCAAGTCCTTCGACACCACCGGCCACGTGATGATCTGCGGCTCCTTCTCCAAGACCGTCGCGCCCGGCATCCGGCTGGGCTGGGTCGAGGCCGGCCGCTGGGCGCCGCAGGTGCGCCGCCTCAAGGCCGTGCACGCGGGCAGCCACACCGAACTGCTCGAGCTGGCCATGGCCGACCTGCTCACCCAGCCCGGCAACGGCTCGCAGTACCGCCAGCTGCGCGCCACCATCGCCGCCCGGGTCGACGAGGCCCGCGGCCTGATCTCCGAGAGCTTCCCCCGCGGCACCCGCGTCACCGATCCCGCCGGGGGGTTCATCCTGTGGGTCGAGCTGCCCGGCGGCCTCGACTCGATGGCGCTCTACCGTGCCTGCTTGGACGAGCGGATCTGCATCGCCCCGGGCACCATGTTCAGCGCCACCGACCGCTACCGCCACTGCATCCGCCTGGGCGTGGGCGGTCGCTGGGACGACGCGCAGCGCGCCGGCCTGCGCCGCATCGGCGCGATCGCCCGCGGGCTGATCCAGGAAGCGGCCTGAACGGGCCGGGAACGCTCCATGCATCGGTGCCAGCACCCTGTCACTGTTCACTGGAGGCTGCCATGCCCGACGATGTTGGTGAGATCGCCAGCGATACGCTCTTTTCCCATGTGAAGCCGATGGATACGGTGTTCCGCGGCGACGGGCTGAGGGATTTTTTCCTCTACCGCGACCTGGGCATCGCCGAGGCCACCAAGGGGCGGGTCATCGCCCAGCTCGTGATCGCGCACAACGCACCGGAGAAAGGCACCGGCTGGCACCGTCACGAGGCGGATTTCCACCTCGTCGTGATGCTGCGCGGCTGGGCCCGGTTCATGTACGAGGACCAGGAGACGCTGGTCAGCGCGGGCGACGTGGTGCACCAGCGCCCGGGCATCCGCCATTACCTGTTCGACTACTCGCCCGACATGGAGTACCTGGAGATCGTCGGCCCGGCCGACTTCAAGTCCATCGACGTCGATCCGGTCTGCGAGATCCCGGCGGCCAGGGGCTGGGGGACCTGAGTCCCCCGGGCTTCACTGCGGCTGGAAGCCGCTGGTCCGGATGACACGCGCCCAGACCTCGCGGTAGGCCTTCTCGCGGGCGGCCAGCTGCGGGCCGCTCATCAGCCCCACGCTCAGGCCCATGGCCGTCAGGCGCTCGTGCACGTCACGCTGCGCGATCACCTTGCCCAGCGCCGCGGTGAAACGCTCGGTCGTGGCCGCGGCCGTGCCGGCGGGGGCGAAGAGGCCGTAGTAGGGCACGTCCTCGAAGCCGCTCAGGCCCAGCTCGGCGAAGGTCGGCACCTCGGGCATCGCCGCCTGGCGGCTGGCGCCCAGCACCGCGACCACGCGGATCTTGCCGTGGCGGTGGTTCTCGATGAAGTCGGGGATCGAGCCCACGCCGGCGCCGATCTGGTTGCCCAGCATGTCGTTCATCATCGGCGCGCTGCCGCGGTAGGGCGCGGCGATCAGGTCGAGCTGGTACTTCTCGCCGATCACCTTGACCAGGAACTCGGGCACCGAGGCCGGCGCCGGCACGCCGACCGCTCCCTGGCCGGCCCCGCGCGTCTTCACCCAGTTCACGTACTCGGCCACGCTGCGCGCCGGCGTGCCGCCGGAGACCGCCAGCGCGTTGACGAAGGTGGCGAAGCCCGCGACCGGCACGAAGTCCTTCGCCGGATCGAACCCCGGGTTCTTCACCACCAGTGGCAGGATGGTGATGGTGTGGTCGTGCGACAGGAAGAAGGTGCTGCCGTCGGCCGGCGCCGCCTTGAGCGCCTGTGCGGCCAGCTGGCCACCGGCCCCGGGCTTGTTCTCGACGATCACCGGCGTGCCCAGCTCACCCTGCAGGCGCTCGGCCAGCGTGCGGGCGATGGCGTCGGTGCCACCCCCGGCCGGAAAACCGACCAGCAGCCGGATCGGCTTGCCGGTGTCGGCGCTGGCGAGACCACCGGCCAGCAGGGCGGCGGCGCCCAGCGCGAGGGCGTGGCGGCGGGTGCGACAGAAAGCGCGACGGAGCATGGGTCAGGTTCTCCTGGGCCGTTGCAGCCCGTGTGTCCAAGGAGGCAGAGGCTCCGATCTTAGGGCGAACCCGCCCCCGCGGGCGGGCCGCCGACGGCGCCGATGCCGCTCGTGTCGCCGGCCGGGTACCTGGACCTCAAGCGCCGGGCCTGCTCCTGTCCCAGCCGCCGCATGCCCTCGCTCAGGCCGTGCGCCTCGGTCACCCGCAGCCAGAAGGCGGTGGCCCATCGTGCGGCCCGCTCGGCATCCTCGCGCTCCTGCGGCAGTGGCGGTGGCGGCTCGCCAGCTTCCAGCGGCGGCACCTCTCCCCCCGCCAGCGGCGCATACCGCATCGGCAGCATGTCGTAGACCGGCGCCAGCCGCAGCCGTCCGCCTTCGGGCATGAAGCTGAGGTTGCCGGTGTGCATGTCGGTGTTGGCGATGAAGCGGCCGAACCAGTGCAGGCGGGTGATGCGGATGGCGTCGTCGGGGCTGAGCCAGCCCAGGGCGACGAGGGCGCGGGCCAGGCGGGGCCAGTGGCTGTGGCCCTGGCCGAGGACTTCGGCGTCGAGCGCGGCCAGGCTGACCACTGGGCGGCGTCCGCGCGGGCCGTGGCGGTCGAAGCGTTCGGACTCCAGGAAAGTGCGCCCGCCGTGGCGCAGCAGCCGCGAGCGGGCCACGGGCAGGTCGGACACTTCGGCCAGGGTCTGCAGGGCCAGGTGCTCGCCGTGCAGCAGGTCGGCCCAGCGGCGCACGGCGGGGGAGTCGTCCGCGCCGGAAAACTTGACGATGACTTCGGGCGTGTCCGCTCCGGCCAGCGTGCGCCTGGCGGTGAACTTGGGGAATTCGCCCGCGGCGCTGGAGCCGGCCACGCCGGTGGCGACAGCGGCCTCGGCCAGCGCGGCATAGGCCGGCGCCGCATCGGCTTCGGCGATCAGGTCGGCGTCCCGCACCTGGGCCAGCCAGCGGCGCAGGGCCGCTTCGCCCACGATCAGGTCGCCGGGGGCGTCGTGGCCGGCGCGGGTGAGGGCCCAGAGGTGGTCGTCGTCGGACCAGTCGCGCACGTCGGCCGGCAGGGCCAGGTCGTCGTGGTGGCGCCGGGCGAACTGCCGGCCCATGTAGCCCTGGAAGCGCAGGTCCTGCAGCGGGTAGGGCAGGCCGCTCCACCAGCCGTCGCGCGCCTCGGGTGGAGCGGGCCACAGCGCCTCGTCGAGCGCCCAGCAGCTGCCCTCAGGCTCGGTCAGGTGCAGCACGCCGGCCGCATGCACGCCACCTTCAGCGTCCACGCGATGGACCGGCACACCGCCCGCATCGCCCCGCAAGCCACGCCGAACGGCATACCGGCGCCGGCGTGCCGCGCCGGAGGCCACCAGTGCGTCCGCCTGCTCGTCGAGCATGCGCAGCAAGGTGGCGCGGGAGACAGACAGGGCCTCGGCCAGCGCAGCCGCCGCGCTCGGGCCTTGACGGCGCAGGACGGCCAGCAGGCGCTGGCGGGCTTCGATGTGGCTGGGGCGCATGGGTTTTGAGGAGATCCTGACACCTCACATTAACTAAAAATCCCTTTTTTGTCAGTCACTTGAGTGCATCGATCGGCATGAGCCGATCAGAGTTTTGAGGAGATTTTTTCTTCACTCCCACACCCGATGTGCCCAGAAACTCTCCTCGTCGCGGATCCGCCGATACCGCTCGTCCGGGCTCAGGCCGGTGAGGCGGCGGGTTTCGCGGCCCAGTTGGGCGAGTCGGTCTGTTGCTGGGCGTGGCCCTGGGCAGCGAAGCAGGCCTGTTCGGCCCGGCCCAGGCCGGACCAGCGCTTGATGCGGCGCTCCACCTGGCGCAGGCCGGCGGCGCCGGAGCGCAGGGCCCGGCACCGCCGATCCGCCGCGCTCAGGCGTCTGAGGCGGCGTCCGGCTTGCCGCGGTTGGAGCCGGCGACCAGGTCGAAGCGGAACAGCCGGCATTCGATCGGGCCGTTCCACATCGGCACGCGGCGGCTCTCCTTCAGGCGCATGGCCTGCGGCAGCTTGGCGTCGGGGCTGAGCACCCAGGCGGTCCAGCCGGGGTAGGCGCGTTTCCAGTGGGCGGACAGCGCGGCGAAGAAGGCGGTGGGGCTGCCGCCGTCCTCGAAGCCCTGGCGGGCGCCGGCGTCGGCCCGGGCGCCGCGGTGGGCGGGCTCGAAGCCGTGGTCGTCGCGGCCGCGGCCGGTCGAGCCGGTGCCCTTGGCGTCGATGCGCTCGCCGTAGGGCGGGTTGAGCATCAGCACGCCGTGTTCGGCGGGGGCGCTGCGCTGCAGCGCGTCGGCGGTCTTGAACTCGATGGCGTGGGTGACCCCGGCCCGCTCGGCGTTGCGGGTGGCGAAGTCGGTCATGCGGAAGGACACGTCGCCGGCATGCACCGCCACGCGGGGTGCGTGCACCCGTTCGCGGGCGGCGGCCTTCATCTCCTGCCAGGCCTGGGCCTCGGCGCGGAACGGCGCGAGCTTCTCGAACGCGAAGCTGCGGTGCAGGCCCGCGGCCATGCCGCAGGCGATCTGCGCGGCCTCGATGGCGATGGTGCCGGCGCCGCAGCAGGGGTCGAGCAGCGGGCCGTCCTGCTCGCGGCCATGCCAGCCGGAGGCGGCCAGCATCGCGGCGGCCAGCGTCTCCTTCAGCGGCGCCTCGCCCTGGGCCTCGCGCCAGCCGCGCTTGAACAGCGCCTCGCCGCTCAGGTCGACGTAGAGCGTGGCGTGGTCCTCGTGCAGGTGCAGCACCAGCGACAGGTGGGGGTGGCGCGGATCGACGTCCGGGCGCTCGCCGGTCGCGTCGCGCAGCACGTCGCACAGCGCGTCCTTGATGCGCAGGCTGGCGAAATGCAGGCTCTGCAGCGGCGAGCGCACCGCGGTGGTGTCCACCCGCAGCGTCTGGCGGGCGTTGATCCACTCCTGCCAGCGCACGGTGCGCGCGATGTCGTAGAGGTCGTCCTCGTCGCGGTAGCGCCCGGCGGCGATCTGCCACAGCACCCGGGCGGCCAGGCGGCTCTCGAGGTGCAGGCGCATCGCGGTGGCCGGGCCGCCCACCAGGCGCACCCCGCCACGGCCGAGCTGGACCGATTCGGCCGCCCGCGGCGCGGCCTCGGCCAGCAGGGCGCGCACCTCGTCGGCGAGCAGGGGTTCGACGCCGGCGGCGCAGGGCAGGAAGATCGGGGAGGGGTTCAAGGCGGGGACCAGCGTCGTTGATCGGGAGGCATGCCGGCTGCGGGATCGAAGCCGGCCTCACCCCGCTATTGTCGCCGCCCCGGATCCGTGGGGGTGATGGGCGATGCCCGGGGTGCGCAGGGCCTTGGTCGTACCGTGACCGGATGGTGAATGCGTACACACCTGGGGTGTCTGTGCGTCCCGCTTTGGAACAGAATGCCCCTCTGATCGACGGTCCTGCCAGGGGAATCGGATGTTGTTGACCAACGTGCTGGACGCGCTGCCCATTCCCGTGGCGATGCTGGACCGTGAGGGGCGCATCCTGCGTGTCAACCAGCGCCTGCTGGACGTCAGCCGCTGGGGGGCCGACGAGCTGGTCGGCCAGCGGGTGCTGGACGTCTCGCGCGACTTCGGCGGTCCGATCCACCAGCATGTGCAGACCGTCTGCCGCAGTGGCGAGGCCCTGCGCGGCCAGGTCCTGAGCGGGGCCATCACCCGCGACCCGGGCCTGCGGCGCACCTGGCACGTCGATTTCAGCCCGCTGCACGACGACCATGGCGAACTGGCGGCCGTGCTGATGGTGATGCAGGAGGTGACCGAGCAGCTGGCCCGCGAGCAGGCCCTGACCGACAACCTGGCGCACCTGCGCCGGGTGCTCGACAGCCTGTTCGCCTTCGTGGGCGTGCTGCAGCCCGACGGCACGCTGATCGAGGCCAACCGGGCGCCGCTGCAGGCGGCCGGGCTGACCTGGGACGACGTCGTCGGTCGCAAGTTCTGGGACTGCCACTGGTGGTCGCACGACGCCGGGGTCAGCGAGCGCTGCCGCGACAGCGTCCGGCGCGCGGCGGCCGGCGAGACCGTGCGCTTCGACGTCCCGGTGCGCATGGCCGGCGGCGAGCTGATGGAGATCGACTACATGATCGCGCCGATGTGCGACGAGCAGGGGCGCATCACGCACCTGATTCCCTCCGGTGCCGACATCACCGCGCGGCTGCGCACCGAGCAGGGCCTGCTGCGCAGCGAGCGGCGCTTCCGCGAGCTGTTCGAGTCGGTGCCCGAGGGGCTGGCGGTCGTCGACGAGCAGGGCATCATCGTGCAAGTCAACGCCCACATGGAGCGGCTGTGCGGCAGCTCGCGCCAGGAGCTGGAGGGCAGCCCGGTGCACCGCCTGATCCCGGCGCGTTTCGCCGCGGCGCATTCCGCCCACATGGCGGGTTACTGGACCCGGCCGACGCCGCGCCAGATGGGCGAGCGCATCCTGTGGCTGCAGCGCCGCGACGGCAGCGAGCTGCCGGTCGAGGCGGGGCTGACGCCGGTGCCGTCGGCCTCCGGCCGCCAGGTGCTGGTGACGCTGACCGACTGCTCGCAGCGCGAGGCGGCCAAGGCGCAGATCGAGGGCGCGCTCAAGGAGAAGACCGTGCTGCTCAACGAGGTGCACCACCGTGTCAAGAACAACCTGCAGGTGGTCTCCAGCCTGCTGAGCCTGCAGCTGCGCACCGTGCCGGCCGAGGTCCGCCAGCCGCTGTCGGCGGCACAGGGCCGGGTCCGCGCGATGGCGCTGATCCACCAGCTGCTCTACGAGGGCAAGGACTACGCGCAGATCGACCTCACGCTCTACGTGCAGAAGCTGCTGCGGCTGCTGCGCGAGAGCCATGTGCCGGCCGGGGCGCCCATCGAGCTGGTGGCCACGATGGATCCCGTGCCCATCTGGCTGGACCTGCCGCGGGCCGTGCCGTGCGGCCTGCTGATCAACGAGCTGGTGACCAATGCGCTGAAACATGCGTTTCCGGAGACCCGTCGTGGCCAGGTCGGCGTGGTGCTGGCGTCCACCGGCGCCCGCGCCCGCCTGGTCGTGCGCGACGACGGCGTGGGCCTGCCGCCCGAGGTGCGGTTCGAGGATCACCACAGCAGCCTCGGGCTGCAGCTGGTGCCGCTGCTGGCCGAACAGCTGGGCGCCAGCGTGACGCTCCATCGTGAGGCGGGCTGCAGTTTCGAGTTCGAGTTTGCGGTGCAGGAGGCGACATGAATTTCCTCGACATCCTGATCGTGGAAGACGAGCGGGTGGTGGCGCTGGACCTGAAGTTCAGCTTGGTCGGACTGGGCCACCGGGTCGTCGGCCTGGCGGCCCGGGGCGAGGACGCCATCCGGCTGGCCCACCAGCACCGGCCCGACCTGGTGCTGATGGACATCCACCTCGACGGGGCGATGCGGGGCACCGAGGCGGCCCGGCTGATCCGCGAGCAGCTGGGCATCCCGGTGGTGTTCCTGACCGCGTTCGCCGAGGACGACACCCTGCTCGAGGCGGCCGCGGCGGCGCCCTACGGCTACCTGCTCAAGCCCTTCGAGCTGCGCGAGCTGCAGGCGGCGATGACGATGGCGTTCGCGCGCCGCTCGGCCGAGCGTGGGGTCGAGGTGGCTCAGCGCCGCCTGAGCCTGGCGCTCGAGGCGGCCGAGCTCGGGGTCTGGGAGTGGTCCGATGCGGACCGGGGCTTCCATGTCGACGGCCGCACCGAGTCCATCCTCGGCGGCCTGCCCCGCACCTTCGTCGAGGCGCGCGAGGCTTTCCTCTCGCGCATCGATCCGGCCGACCGGCCCGCGGTCAGCGAGCTGCTGGCGCACGGCAGCGCGATCAGCCGGGTGGTGGCGGCCCGCGCGCCCGACGGCCGGCCGCTGTGGCTGGAGCTGCATGCCCGCCACTTCGGCGGCGATGGCGCGGGCGGCGGTGCCCGGGTGATCGGGGTCATCCAGGACGTGACGCAGCGCCGCGAGATGGAGGACCGCCTGCGCCAGGCGAGCGTGGTCTTCCGCACCAGCGCCGAGGGCATCCTGATCCTCGACGAGGCCCGCCTGATCGTGGCGGCCAACGCGGCGTTCTGCCGCCTGAGCGGCTACACGATGGACGAGGTGCTGGGCAACGATGCCGACGAGCTGCTGCATGCCAGGCGGCAGAGCGACCAGTTCTTCAGCCACCTGTCGGAGAGCAGCGAGCACCACTGGCACGGCGAGGTCGCCTGCCGCCGCAAGGACGGCGAGGTGTTCCCGGTCTGGGAGCATGTCTGCGCGGTGCACGACGACGAGGCCCGCCTGACGCACTACGTGCTGGCCATCACCGACATCAGCGCGATCCGGGCTGCCGAGGCCCAGATGCGCCACATGGCCTACCACGACGCGCTGACCGGCCTGGGCAACCGCCACATGCTCGAGGAGCGCCTGGACATCGAGCTGCAGCGGGCACGGCGCAGCCGCCACCTGCTGGCGCTGCTGTTCATCGACCTCGACGGCTTCAAGGTCATCAACGACACGCTGGGCCACGCCACCGGCGACCGGCTGATCCAGGTGATCGCCGGGCGGCTGTCGGCGGCGATCCGCCGCACCGACGTGGCCGTGCGGCTGGGCGGGGACGAGTTCGTCGTCATTGCACCCGACATCGACCGGCCCGAGGATTGTGCGGTCCTGGCGCGCAAGCTGCTCGTCGAGATCGCCCAGCCGGTGCAGTTGGGCGCTGACATGGTGAGCCTGACGGCCAGCATCGGCATCGCGCTGCACCCCGACCACGCCGACAGCGTGGCCGACCTGATCATGGAGGCGGACTCGGCGATGTACGCCGCCAAGGCCCAGGGGCGCAACGCCTACCGCTTCTTCTCGGCCGAGATGAGCAGCCGCGCCCGCGAGCGCCTGCTGATCGAGCAGGGCCTGCGCCGCGCGCTGCAGACCGACGAGCTGGTGCTGCACTGGCAGCCGGTGGTCGACCTGAACGGCGGGCTCACGGTCGGGCTGGAGGTGCTGGTGCGCTGGCAGCACCCCGAGCTCGGGCTGATCCTGCCGGCCCGCTTCATCCCGATCGCCGAGGAGAGCGGCCTGATCCAGGCGCTCGGGCGCTGGGTGCTGATGACGGCCTGCCGCCAGGCCCGCCTCTGGCGTGACCAGGGCGGACCGCGCCTGCGCATCGCGATCAATGTCTCGGTCTGCCAGTTCGCCGACGAGGGCTTCGAGAGCGGCGTGCGCCAGGCCCTGCAGGACAGCGGGCTCGATCCGGCCAGCCTCGAGCTGGAGATCACCGAGTCCGTGCTGCAGCGGCCCGAGCAGAACCAGCCGGTGCTCGAGCGCCTGCGGGCGCTGGGCGTGAACATCGCGATCGACGACTTCGGCACCGGCTACTCGTCGCTGGCCCTGCTGCGCCAGCTGCCGGTGGACCGCATCAAGATCGACAAGTCCTTCGTCGACGACCTGGCCGACGACCCGCACGCCACCGCGATCACCGGCGCGATCGTGGGGCTGGCGCAGACCCTCGGTTATGCGCTGACGGCCGAGGGCGTGGAGACGGCGGTCCAGCGCGAACGCCTGCGCTCGATGGGCTGCGACGACGCGCAGGGCTGGCTCTACAGCCGGGCGCTGCCGGTCGATCAGGTGCCGGCCTGGCTGGCCGGCCAGGCGGCGGTGCTGGTCGGCTGAGCGCGGGCGCGGTGGGCCCGCTTGCCGTCGATCAATGCGGGTCGCCGTGGCGGTGCCGTGGCGGGCCCGGACCCTTGATCTGTCGCGCCAGCCGCGCATGATGGCGCGATGGCCGACCCTGACAAGACCCCTCGCCCTGCCCCCTCGACCCCGCCCGACGCGCCCTGGTCGGTGTTCGGCGTCCCGCGCCAGCCGCTGTGGGTGTGGATGATCGCGCTGCTGGCGCTGTTCGGGCTGCGTGACCTGTGGGTCACCGGCACGCAGGTGCAGGCCATTCCCTACAGCGAGTTCGTCCGGCAGCTCAAGGACGACCAGCTGCAGTCGCTGCGCATCGGCGGGTCCTACATCGAAGGCGAGCTGAAGACCGCCACGGCCGATGGCCGCACGCGCGTCGTCACGACACGCGTCGATCCGGCGCTGGTGCGCGAGCTCGAGCCGTACGCGGTGCGCTACGAGGGCATCGTCGAGAACACGCTGCTGCGTGACCTGCTGTCCTGGATCGTGCCGGCCGTGGTGCTGTTCGGGCTGTGGACGCTGCTGGGCCGGCGCCTGGCGCAGCAGGGCGGCCTGGGCGGCATGCTGTCGGTGGGCAAGAGCCGCGCGCGGGTGCACGGCGAGACCGAGATCCCGGTGCGCTTCGACGATGTGGCCGGCGTCGACGAGGCCAAGGCCGAGCTGCGCGAGTCGGTCGACTTCCTGAAGAGTCCCCAGGCCTGGGGCCGGCTGGGCGCACGCATGCCCAAGGGCGTGCTGCTGGTCGGCCCGCCCGGCACCGGCAAGACGCTGCTGGCGCGGGCGATGGCCGGCGAGGCCGGCGTGCCCTTCTTCTCCATCACCGGTTCGGAGTTCGTCGAGATGTTCGTCGGCGTCGGTGCGGCGCGGGTGCGCGACCTCTTCGAGCAGGCCCGTGCCGCCGCGCCCTGCATCATCTTCATCGACGAGCTCGATGCGCTGGGGGGCGCGCGTGGCCTCGGCGGGCTGGCCGGCGGCCACGACGAGAAGGAGCAGACGCTCAACCAGCTGCTGGCCGAGATGGACGGTTTCGACGCCAGCCTGGGCGTGGTCATCCTGGGCGCGACCAACCGGCCCGAGGTGCTCGACGCGGCGCTGCTGCGGGCCGGCCGGTTTGATCGCCAGGTGCTGGTCGATCGCCCCGATCGCCTCGGCCGGGCCGCCATCCTGCGTGTGCACCTGCGCCAGGTCCGCGTGGCGCCGGGGGTCGATGCGGGCGAAGTCGCGGCGCTGACCCCCGGTTTTGCCGGGGCCGACCTGGCCAATCTGGTCAACGAGGCGGCGCTGGGCGCGACCCGGCGCGGGGCGGCCGCGGTCGAGGCGGCCGATTTCACCGTGGCGATCGAGCGCATCGTCGCCGGGCTGGAAAAGCGCCAGCGGGTCATGAACGCGCCCGAGCGCCGCCGCGTGGCGGTGCACGAGTGCGGCCACGCGATCGTCGCGATGTCGCTGCCCGACACCGACCCGGTGCACAAGATCTCCATCATCCCGCGTGGCATCGGCGCGCTCGGCTACACGCTGCAGCGCCCGACCGAGGACCGTTACCTGGCCACCCGAGGGGAGCTGGAACACCGCATGGCCGTGCTGATGGGCGGCCGCGCGGCCGAGCAGGTGGTGCTGGGCGAGATCTCCACCGGCGCCAGCGACGACCTGGCCAAGGTGACCGACATCGCGCACGACATGGTCACCCGCCACGGCATGGCCGCCGCCCTCGGCCAGGTGGTGTTCGAGCGCACGCGCACCCCCTTCCTGAGCCACGGCAACGGCGGCCCGCCGGACCGTGCCTTCGGGGACGCGACCGCCGATGCGATCGATGCGGCCGTGCGCGACCTCGTCGACGGGGCCTACGAGCAGGCGCTGGCGCTGCTGCAGCAGCGGCGCGAGCTGCTCGACCGCATGGCGGGCGAACTGCTGGCGCACGAGACGCTCGACGAATCAGCCCTGGCCGGCTTCGTCGAGCAGGCTCGCCGCGCGGGCCTTGGCGGGCCCTGAGACCGGCGCGGGCGGGGGCGCGGGCAGCGCGCCGATCGCCTCGGCCAGCCCGGCGATGCCGGCCGGGTCGAGCTCCGCGGCGACCACCCGCTGCGCCTGGGCCCAGCGGGTCAGGTGCGTCTGCTGCGAGCGCTGGTAGTGCGGGTCGTAGTGCGAGCGCATCAGCTCGTCGAACAGCGGCTCGAGCTCGCCGGTGCGTGCCCAGGCCTGCCAGCGCTCGATGGTCTCGCGGGAGTGCATGTCCTTCAGGTGGCCCACCTTCTGAGCCAGGTGTTCACCGTCGTCGCCCAGGTAGGCGTAGTCGTGCAGCAGGTAGCGCAGCCGCGCCTCGGGCGAGGCCTCGATCTCGATGCAGGGCGCGGCCCGCAGCGGCTCGAGCAGCCGGGTCGGCAGCGCGAGCTGGCCGATCTTGCGGCTCTCGGCCTCGATGTAGACCGGGCGGGTCGGGTCGAGCCGGCGCAGCGCCTCGTGCAGCCGGGTCTCGAAGCGCTTCTGCGAGGGCTGTTGCACGCCGGGCAGCCCGCCCAGCACCGAGCCCTTGTGGCTGGCGCAGCCCTCGAGGTCGAGCACCTGCCGGCCGGTCGCCTCCAGGGCCTGCAGCACGCGGGTCTTGGCGCTGCCGGTCGGGCCGCAGATCACCCGCAGGTCCAGCGTCGGGGCGATGCGGTCGATCTCGGTGATGACCTGGTGGCGGAAGGCCTTGTAGCCACCCTGCAGCTGGCGCGCGTCCCAGCCGACCAGGCGCAGCCAGGTGACCATCGAGCCGCTGCGCATGCCGCCGCGCCAGCAGTAGACCAGCGGTTTCCACGACGCGGGCTGCTCGGCGAAGCACTCGCGCAGGTGGCGCGCCAGGTTCTGCGCCACCATCGCGCCGCCGACGCGGCGGGCCTCGAAGGCGCCCTGCTGCTTGTAGAGCGTGCCGACGATGCGGCGCTCCTCGTCATCGAGCACCGGGCAGTTGATCGCGCCGGGCAGGTGATCGAGCGCGAATTCCGCCGGAGAGCGGGCGTCGATCACCGTCTGGAAACGGCCGAGATCGGCGACGGTGACGGGGCGGGGCGGGGCCATGGGCAGCTCGGGTGCAAAGACATGAGTGTGCCCCAGACCCGACCCGCCGCCGGGCCGACCTCAGGCGGCCGGCTTCCAGAAGATGTAGTCGGCCTGGTAGCTGACGACCTGCTTCTGGCCCAGGCTGGACGAGGTGCAGGGCGCGGCCGGCGCCACGCCCCCGCGGGTGGCGACCCGCTGGATGTGGCTCACGCCGGTCATCGCGCCCGAACCCGTCGCCGGATTGGCCTTGACCAGCTGCAGCGGGATGTTGCCGCTGCCCGCCGGCGCGACGGCCAGCTGGGTGGCCGTGACCTTCGAGCCGTCCATCGACTGCCAGGTCGCCGGCGGGCCGAAATAGCGGCCCACGGTGCGTCCCGAGCGCTCCTTCAGCGCCGCCTCCGGGCCGACGAACACCCACTCGAAGCTGTCGCCCATGCCGGCCTTGACGCGGCATTCGTAGGTGATCTCGCCGACGCCGACGGTTTCCATCGCGACGCGGTGGCCGGCCGGCACCTTGACGGTCTCGGGCAGGCTGTCCTGGCTGAAGGGGGTCATGGCCTGCGGCGGCATCGTGCCCATGGGCAGGTTCGAGCAGGCGGCGAGCACGAGGGCGGTCGAGGCGCAGAGGGCGAGGCGGGGGGTCATGCAGATCTCCGGCAGGTGAGGGAAGGGCGGGCGCCACGTGCCGCAGCGGCGGTGGTGCCCTTGCCTGTCCTTACGCCGCCGGCATCGATCCGGATGCAACCCTGATGATCGTGTGGGCTCTCTCCGCCGCTCCGGCCTCAATACCAGTGCAGCAGCTCGGCCAGCCGGCGCGACACCCACACGCCTTCTTCGGGCGACAGCACCGAGTCGGGCCCGCTCAGGCCGGCCTCGATGCGCATCAGCACCTCGACCTCGGCGACGCCGAGGTCGAAGTGGATGTGCTGGGCCTGGGCGACCAGCTGCTGCGACAGGTCCTCGCAGACCTCGTAGCGATCGCGCACCTCGGCCAGCGGCGTGCGCAGGCGACTGCGGCTGCGGTCGCGGTGCAGGTCGAGGAAGGAGTCGGGGATGAGGATCTGGTTCTCGTCGGACATGCGCGGCTTCGGGTTCAGTGGACGACGGCCGCGGCGGGCCGTGCGGGCGCGAGCGTACGCCAGGTCAGCGCGGCCGCGACCAGCGCGCAGGCGCCGATGCCGGTGACCATCGGCCGTGCGCTGCCGTCCACGAAGGCGGAGATCACCGCCATCACGGCCGCGCCGGTCACCATCTGCAGCGTGCCCAGCAGCGCCGAGGCGGTGCCGGCGATGCGTCCGTGCGGCTCCAGCGCCAGCACCGACGTGGTCGGGATCACCAGCCCCAGGAAGCCGAAGCTGACGAACACCAGCGCGGCCAGCACGTCCAGCCGGTCGACCCCGGCCAGCGTGAACAGCGCCCACAGCAGCACGGCCGTGCCGGCATGGCCGATCACGCCCAGGCGGATCACCCCGGGCAGGCCCAGCCGGGCGCACAGCCGGGCGTTGACCTGCGCCACGCCGATGAAGGCCGCGGCATTGATCGAGAAGAAGAAGCTGTACTGCGTCGGGCTCAGCCCGTAGTGCCCGATCAGCACGAAGGACGAGTTGGCCAGGTAGGAGAAGAAGCTCGACATGCCGAAGGCGCCGATGAGCACCAGGCCGAGGAAATGCCGGTCGCGCAGCAGCTGCCCGTAGGCCGACAGCGCGCCCGCGACGCTGCTGTCCGTCCGCTCGGCGGCCGGCCGGGTCTCTTCCATGAACACCAGCATCATGGCCATGGCGAGCACGGCGGCGGCCGTCACCGCCCAGAAGATCCAGCGCCAGTCGGCCCAGGCGATCACCGCGCTGCCCGCCAGCGGCGCCAGCACCGGCGAGACGCTGAACACCAGCATCAGCAACGACATCAGCCGGGTCGCCTCGGTGCCGGTGTGCAGGTCGCGCACGATCGCGCGCGGCACGACCATGCCGGCGCAGGCGCCCAGCCCGGCCACGAAGCGGAAGGCGATCAGCGACTCGATGTCGGGGGCCAGCGCGCAGCCGATGCTGCCCAGCGCGAACAGCGACAGCCCCAGGTAGAGCGGCCGCTTGCGGCCCCACAGGTCCGACAGCGGCCCGTAGACCAGCTGGCACAGCCCCAGCGACAGGAAGAAGGCCATCAGGCTGAGCTGCACCTGGCGGATGTCGGCGTCCAGGCTGCGCCCGATCTCCGGCAGCGCCGGCAGGTACATGTCGATCGCGAACGGGCCGATGGCCGAGAGCAGCCCGAGGATCAGGGCGTGGCGCAGGAGGGAGCGGGTCATGCCGGCGTGAACCGGGCGACCAGGGCCTCGCCCCATTCCCACGGGCCGGTGAGCGTCAGCGTCACCGTGGTCCAGTCGCCTTCAGCCTGCACCAGCAGGTCGTCGTCCCAGGTGCCGTCCTCGTCGAGCGGGCCGCGGGGGCCGGGGCTGTGCCGCTCGGCCCAGGTGCGCACCGCCTGCACCTCCGCCATCACCGCGGGCAGCTGGGCCGCGCGCACGCTGGCCACGGCGTCCCAGGTGCCGTGGCCCTCGCCATCGTCACCGGCCTCGAAGATCAGGTATTGCAGCTTCATGGCGGCGATTGTCGCCCCTGCCCGGACCTCGGGTCGCCCGGCTCAGGTCGCGGCCTTGAGGCAAAAAGTGCGGTAGCGACTCGGTGCCTGCTCCTTATGACAGAGTTGGTGCGATGGGCGCTAGATGCTTGAGAATCTGCCTAGAACATTGCTTGAATCATGAGGCTGTAAATATGCTGATCACACGCCTGAGGCTGAAGAACTGGCGCAATTTCCGTGAGGTGGATGTGCGGCTGGGGCCACGCGGCTACGTGATCGGGGCGAATGCTTCGGGCAAATCGAACCTGATGGATGTGTTTCGCTTTCTGCGCACGCTGGCGCAGACCGAGGGCGGCGGTCTTCAGAAAGCCATCAAGGAACGTGGGGGCCTGGGCAAGCTGCGAAGCTTGCATGCCCGGCGGGACCCGGAGGTCCGCATTGAGGTGGAGTTGGCCGATTCGGTCGATGCCCAGGTACCGACCTGGCGTTACGCACTGGCGTTCAAATCCGAAGGCAAGGGGCAGCAGCGGGTGTTAATCACCGAGGAGGCGGTTGATCACCAGGGACAGGCGGTGTTGCGCCGCCCGGGGGATGACGACTTGGGCGATACCGACCGCCGGACGCAGACGCACCTTGAACAGATCAACAACAACGCTCGCTTTCGTGCGGTGGTGGACTGTTTTGGCGCGACGACCTATCTTCACTTGGTGCCGCAGCTGCTGAAACACAGTGGCGAAATCGGGGCGCGGGTGCTGGAGAACGATCCTTTTGGCCAGGGCCTGCTGCAGCGCATCGCCAAGACACCGAAGAAGACGCGCGATGCGCGCATGGCCCGTATTGCCAAGGCGTTGGCTCAGGCGGTACCGTTGTTTTCAGAGCTGCGTTTCGAGCAAGAGCCCATATCGGGTCTGTGGCACCTGGAAGCCAACTTTACGCATTGGCGGGTGAACGGAGCGTGGCAGCGAGAGGACCAGTTCTCCGATGGCACGCTGAGACTGATCGCTCTGCTGTGGGCACTGCAGGAAGGGGCCGGTCTGTTGCTGTTGGAAGAGCCTGAACTGTCGCTGAACGACGGCATCGTCGAGCACATTCCGCTGATGGTCGATCGGGTGCTGCGGTTGGCCCGCATGATGTCTCGGCAGGTCCTGATCAGCACGCACAGCGAAGTGCTTCTGTCTCAGGTCACCGACGCTCGGACGGTGTTGCTGATCGAACCAGGTGCGAATGGATCTACGGTGCGCTCTCCGGTGGCAGATGAAGTGCTGGCTGTCGAGAACGGGCTGAATGCAGCGGAAGTTCTGTTGCCCAAGACCCGCGCCACGGGACTTGATCAGCTGGGGTTGTTCACATGACGCGCATCCTTGTCATCGGAGAGGACGCGTTGTGCTGCGCGCTCGGCGAGCGACTGGTGGCCATTTGCCTGCCGGGTTGGCGCTTGGCGGGGCCGACCATAGATACCCGCGGTGTTACCAAGCTGCTGCCCGCACTGCCTCGATACGCTCAGCAGGCAGAACGTGTCCAACCTGTGTTGTGCATTGCTGATACCGATGGTCAGTGCCCTGTGGACTTGCTGGCGCAATGGAGGCCAATTCGAACAGCGCATTGTTTGCTGCTGCGCTTTGCGGTGGCTGAAGCTGAAAGCTGGGTGATAGCAGATCGCGAGGGGGCCGCCCAGGCCCTGGCGATTCCACTGACCCGGTTGCCACATCGCCCCGATGAAGAGCCGGACCCGAAGCGGTTGCTGCTGACACTGGCGGCGAGGTCCAGGAAGCGCGTGATTCGTGAAGAGCTGGTCTCGTCCATAGACCGCAATAAACCCGGATCGGGTTACAACCTGCACCTGGGTGCGTTTGTGCGTTCACATTGGGACGCGCGCCGTGCAGCACTGGTGTCGCCCAGCTTGGCTCGCACTGTGAAACGCATCGAAGCGTTGGCGTCGATGATCTGATCTCCGGAGAAGACCCCGCAAAAAACACAAACGGCACCCCTTAGGGGCGCCGTTACGTCATCGATTGGGCTTTGGTGACGTGTGTACACAGGGGCCGGCTCACAGGCCGACCCGCCTCGGCATGCAGGGCCGAGTCTGCAGGGACTCAGCCCTGTTCAGCCCGCCTTGACCTTGAGGCGCCAGGCGTGCAGCAGCGGCTCGGTGTAGCCGCTGGGCTGCTCCTTGCCCTTGAAGACCAGGTCCAGCGCCGCCTGGTAGGCCGCGCCATCGGGGTGGGCGACCAGGCTCTTGTAGGCCGGATCCCCCGCGTTCTGGCCGTCCACCACCGCGGCCATGCGGGCGAAGGTCTCGCGCACCTGGGCTTCGCTGACCACGCCGTGCTGCAGCCAGTTGGCGATGTGCTGGCTGGAGATGCGCAGCGTGGCGCGGTCCTCCATCAGGCCGACGCCGTTGATGTCGGGCACCTTCGAGCAGCCCACGCCCTGGTCGATCCAGCGCACCACGTAGCCGAGGATGCCTTGGACGTTGTTGTCGAGTTCCTGCTGGCGCTCGGTAGCGCTCCAGATGGCTTCCTTGACGACCGGCACCGTGAGGAGGTCGGTCATGAGCTTCTCGGTGACTTCGGCCTTGGTGGCGTCGCCGCTGGCTTCGATCTGCTGCTGGACGTCGGCCACATTGACCTGGTGGTAGTGCAGCGCGTGCAGGGTGGCGGCGGTGGGGCTGGGCACCCAGGCGGTGTTGGCGCCGGCCTTGGGGTGGCCGACCTTCTGCTCCAGCATGGCGGCCATCAGGTCGGGCATGGCCCACATGCCCTTGCCGATCTGGGCGCGCCCGCGCAGGCCGCATTCCAGGCCGATCAGCACGTTGCGGCGCTCGTAGGCGGCGATCCAGGCGCTGCTCTTGATGTCGCCCTTGCGCATCATCGGGCCGGCCAGCATGGCGGTGTGCATTTCGTCGCCGGTGCGGTCGAGGAAGCCGGTGTTGATGAAGGCCACGCGGCTCTTGGCCGCGGCGATGCAGGCCTTGAGGTTCACGCTGGTGCGGCGCTCCTCGTCCATGATGCCGAGCTTGACGGTGCTGTCGGGCAGGCCGAGCAATCTTCGGACTGACGATGTAGACCCGATCTGAGAGATCATCCCTTCAAACGAGGTGGCACGCCCTGGAAAGCGTCTGTAGACTTTGCCGGTCAAATAATTAGCTATCTAGAGCGTGTTATGAACTTCCCCCCGAAGCCAGCACCGCTGCGGCCTTGGGGAGCATGAGGATGGAGAAGACCACGAAATGCAAACTGGCCAGCACCTGAGGCAAGCGCTCGAAATCGCGGCTGAGCCGACGAAACCGCGACAGCCAGCCGAAACTGCGCT
>NZ_QJJS01000002.1:0-212316 GCF_003201595.1 Sphaerotilus hippei
CGCGCGCTCGCGGACCTCAGGTGAGAACTTGTTCGACTTGTTCATGGCTCCATCTTCTCAAAGGTTGGAGCCTCCACAATTCCCGGGCCGGTTCAGGTGCGTGGGGCTCCGTTTGCGGGCGGGATTGAGTGGCTGCCGCTGGAGGAGCGCTTCACCTTCTACGGCGGTGGCATCGCCCACATCCCGCCGGGCGCGACTCCGGAACCAGCGGTCGCGGCTGATCCCTGGACGCCTGTGCACGGGCCGTTCTCGGCCGACTTCGGCTGGGTGACGTTGGATGACTGGACCCATGGACCGATCCGGTGCACGGACGGTCAGGCGGCCGTCTTCAGCGCCCTGTGGTCGTTCAAGGGCGCCGAGGTTGACGGCGAGCGGATCATGACCCGCGCTGGCCAGGACAGCGACAAGCCGATCGACCTGTTCAAGGTGAAGACCGCGAACAAGGGGAAGCCGGAGTACGAGGGTCCGCTGCATGCCTACCGAGCACTCGTGAAGTCCAAACGGCGCCAAGGCGTGTACTGGATGCCGCGCGCATCCCCGGACCTCGCTTCGCCCTGATGGTTTGCTAGTCCAAGCCGGTCGGCGAACTCAAGAAACCGACACAAGCAGAAGTCGTTGTCACGCAAGGCGATGTGCGTGTGCTACGGCGAAAAAGTTGGTGGAGATTTCCAGAGAACAGAGGGCAGAAAAGGGTCGAACCAGTCACTACGGGCACCGGTTCTGACCACCCCCTGGCACACGCAGAATGCGCGTGAACCCCGCGTACCGTGTGGGGTCTGGAAGTGAAAACGCCCAACCGAGAACGGTTGGGCGTCAATTGGTGGTGGAGAGGAGGAGGATCGAACTCCCGACCTTCGCATTGCGAACGCGACGCTCTCCCAGCTGAGCTACCCCCCCACACGACAGAGCGAAATGATAGCAGAGTCCTGGCGGGTCAGCCAAGAGGGGCGGGGCTCATGTCGGGTCCTGGCGACGGCTGCGGGCGCGTGCCAGGGCGGCTTCGATGACGCTGCGCTTGCGCTCGAGCTCGTCGGGGGTGTTGGCGCGGGTCAGGGTCTCGAGGTGAGCCAGCTTGTGCTCGGCCTTGCGCTCGAGGGCCTGGGCGTGGCGCTGCGCGGCCACCTGCCGGCGTGCCAGGGTGTCGAGGTGGCGCTGGCGGGCCGATTCGGCCTCGGCGGCGCTCCAGGCCTGCCAGCCGGTGCGCTCGCCGCTGACGTTGTCCAGGCTGATGCAGTCGACCGGGCAGGCGGGGATGCAGAGCTCGCAGCCGGTGCATTCGGCCTCGATGACGGTGTGCATCATCTTGTGGGTGCCGACGATGCAGTCGACCGGGCAGGCCTTGATGCACAGGGTGCAGCCGATGCACCAGTGCTCGTCGATCACGGCGACGTGGCGCGGGCCTTCGGCACCGCTTTCCGGGTCGAGCGGCAGCACCGGGCGGCCGGTCAGCGCGGCCAGGCGTTCGATGCCGAGCTGGCCGCCGGGCGGGCAGCGGTTGATCTCGGTGCGCTGCTGCGCGATGGCCTGGGCGTAGCTGCGGCAGTCCGGGTAGCCGCAGCGGGTGCACTGCGTCTGCGGCAGGAGCTGATCGATCTGTTCGACGGTGGGGGTCATGCGGGGCGCCAATGAAAAAAGCCGGGGCGCTGGGCCCCGGCCTGATCGATTGTGCCGCAGTGGCCGTGGCCCGGTCGGGCTCAGCCCTGGTGGGTGGCGATGAACTTGCGGATTTCCGGGTAGGCCATCTCGCGCCAGCGGCGGCCGGCGAAGATGCCGTAGTGGCCGGCGCCGACGACCTCGTAGTGCTCGCGCCGGTCGGCCGGCACGCCGGTGCACAGGTCGTGCGCCGCGCGGGTCTGGCCGGATCCGGAGATGTCGTCGAGCTCACCCTCGACCGTCATCAGCGCGGTGGTGGTGATGTCCTGCGGGCGCACCAGCTGGCCGTTGACCTCCCAGGTGCCCTTGACGAGCGAGAAGTCCTGGAAGACCACGCGGATGGTCTGCAGGTAGTACTCGGCGTCCATGTCGAGCACGGCGTTGTACTCGTCGTAGAACTGGCGGTGCGAGTCGGCGCTGTCGTCGTCACCGCGCACCAGGTCCAGGAAGTAGTCCCAGTGCGAGTTGGCGTGGCGGTCCGGGTTCATCGCGACGAAGCCGGTGTGCTGCATGAAGCCCGGGTAGACCAGCCGCCCGGCGCCGGAGAAGTTGTTCGGCACGCGGTAGATGACGTTCTGCTCGAACCAGTCGATGGTGCGGTTCATCGCCAGGTTGTTGACCGCCGTCGGGCTCCTGCGGGCGTCGATCGGGCCGCCCATCATGATCATCGTGCGCGGCGTGACCTCGCCGTGCGAGGCCAGCAGCGAGATGGCCGCCAGCACCGGCACCGTCGGCTGGCACACCGAGATGACGTTGACGTCGGGGCCGAGCTTGCGGATGAAGTCCTGCACGTAGGCGACGTAGTCGTCGAGGCGGAAGCGGCCTTCGCTGACCGGCACCATGCGGGCGTCGACCCAGTCGGTGATGTAGACCTTGTGGTCCTGCAGCAGCGTGCGCACGGTGTCACGCAGCAGCGTCGAGTGGTGGCCCGACAGCGGCGCGACGACCAGCACGACCGGCTGGGCGCGCATCTCCTCCAGGCGCTGGGCGTTGTCGGTGTAGCGCTTGAAGCGCAGCAGGCGGCAGAAGGGCCGGTGCTCGATGACCTGTTCCTGCACGGCCACGTCCGTGCCGCCGACCTTGACCGACGTGATCCCGAACTCCGGCTTCTCGTACTCCTTGGTCAGGCGGTGCAGCAGGTCGAAGCTGGCGGCCACGCGGGGCGAGCCCGGGGCGTGCGTCAGCGGCGAGGCCGGATGGGTGTAGAGCTTGGCCGAGGCGCTGGCGAACTCGGCGAACGGGCTCAGGAAAGCCCGCTGGGCTTCGTAGATCTGGTAGAGCATCGCATTTCCTCAGGAATCGTCGGCCGTCCGGTGCCGAGGGGCGGCCGGGCGGTGGTGGGGCTTTTGTTGCAGTGCAACATAAATTGTACTGCCAGTGCTTCACGTACGCTGACAATGCCTCCACCGCGATCGCTTGACAATCCGGTAGTTACACGTCCATTGTGCCAATTTGGCGCAATTTGCGGCCGGACCGACCCTAGCGCAGCGCTTCGAACGGGGTCTCGAGCGCGTCCTGCCAGAGCGTGATCTCGTCTTCCTGCACGTGCAGGTGGTTCAGGCACCCCTGCTTGCGGGTGGTCCATTCGATGGTCGGCGCGAAGCCGGCGTGGGTGCTGGTGAGGTGGTCGGCGACGACGCAGGTGGCCACCAGCGAGCGCACGGTGGGGTCGATGCCGCTGTCCTCCACCGCATGCACGTCGTGGTGCAGCCGGATGGCGACCATCAAGTGCGGGTGCAGCCGCCAGGTGCGCGCCACCAGCGCGCCGACGATGGCGTGATCGGTGCGGTGGGCGGCCTGCTCGGTGGCGGTGAACGAGCGGTCGCGCCGGGCGCCGGCCTCGGCCAGCGTGCCGGCGTAACCCGGCAGGCTCTGCAGCAGCAGCGGCAGGCCGACGTCGCAGAACAGGCCGAAGGTGTGGGCCAGGTCGGCCGGCAGGTCGTAGAGCTGGCGGGCGATGTAGCCCATGGCCACCGCCCGGCGGCTGGAGTTGAGCCAGAAGTCCTCGAGCGCGGGGTGGTTGACCGGCAGCGCGCGCGCCGACAGGAAGCCGGTCAGCAGCGCGGCGACCTGGCGCAGGCCCAGCAGGCTCATCGCCTGCTCGACGCTGTGCACCGTGGTGCGGCGGGCATACATCGGGCTGTTGGCCGCCCGCACCAGCGAGGCCGACATGGCCACGTCGGCCGCGGCGATGGCGTGCACCTCGTCCCAGTCCGGGTCGTCGTGGCGCATCGCCGCCTGCAGGCGGGTCAGCAGCTCGGGGCACGGCGGGATGACCAGCGTGCGCAGCGGCCCGTTGTCGCGGGCGACGCTCAGTTCCTGGTCGACGGTGGTGATGTCCATGTACAGCTCGGTGTTCCGATTTCGGCTCCCCGACTCTAGGGGGTCCGGGCGTGAGGACTTCGCTGGAAGTGAGCCTGATCTCCTGTGCTGTTCCGGGGCGCAAGGCGCCAGCAAGGGCCGCCCGTAGAATGCGCGCCGAATCGACCTGTTTTTTTTGTCCGCTTCCACATTCAGAGAGACACCCGATGAGTCTGCTTCACGTGCCCCCGGGCTCCAAGGCCCCCGAACAGTTCAACGTCATCATCGAGATCCCGATGAATGCCGAGCCCGTCAAGTACGAGGTCGACAAGGACAGCGGCGCCCTGTTCGTGGATCGTTTCATGAGCACCGCGATGCACTACCCGTGCAACTACGGCTACATCCCGCAGACGCTGTCGGATGACGGCGACCCGTGCGACGTGCTGGTCATCACCCCGGTGCCGCTGGTGCATGGCGCGGTCGTGCCCTGCCGCCCGCTGGGCGTGCTGCACATGGACGACGAAGCCGGCGGCGACGCCAAGCTGGTGGCCGTGCCGACCGAGAAGATCTGCCCGTTCTACAGCCACATCCAGAAGGTCGAGGACCTGAACCCGCTGGAGCTGTCGCGCATCCAGCACTTCTTCGAGCACTACAAGGACCTCGAGAAGGGCAAGTGGGTCAAGGTCAAGGGCTGGGATGGCGTCGACGCCGCCAAGGCCGAGATCGTCTCGGGCATCGAGAACTACGGCAAGGCCGCCAAGGCCGAGTGAAGCGCCGGGCGCCCGCGGGGCGCCCCGGCCTGAATGAAGCAAGGAGCCCCGCACGGGCTCCTTTTTTTTCGTCCCTGAAACGATGCCGCTTCGCCCTTAGACTCCGGGCGATGAACTGGAATCTCGAGCTGGTCAACAGCGCCTGGTGGCTGGCCAGGTCCTTCGCCATCACGCTGGTGGCATTCGTCGCGGTGATGGCGCTGCTGGCGCGTTTCACGATCTGGGGCCGGCAGTTCTGGTCGTTGACCGGTGCCTACTTCTCGCCCCGGCGCAGCTGGCGGCCGCTGGCGGGCGTGGCGCTGATGCTGCTGTTCGTGCTGTTCTCGGTGCGCATGAACGTGCTGTTCTCGTTCTGGTACAACGAGTTCTACAGCGCGCTGCAGGCGCTCGACGAGCCCAGGTTCTGGTTCGACATCCGGCTGTTCGCGCTGCTGGCCACGCTGCACGTGATCCGGCTGCTGCTGAACTCCTACATCCGCGGCGCCTTCACCATCCACTGGCGCGAGTGGCTCAACGAGCGCACCGTCAGCGGCTGGCTCGACGGCCACGCCTACTACCTGGGCCGCTTCGCCCGGCCCGCGGTCGACAACCCCGACCAGCGCATCCAGCAGGACATCGCCAACCTGGTGGCCCAGACGCTGGCACTGTCGCTGGGCCTGGTCGGCTCGGTGGTGTCGATGTACGAGTTCACCGGCATCCTGTGGAACCTGTCGGCGCCGATGGTGGTGCTGGGCACCGAGGTGCCGCGTGCGATGGTCTTCCTCGTCTACCTCTACGTGCTGGTGGCCACGGTGTTCGCCATCTGGATCGGCCGCCCGCTGATCGAGCTGAACTTCCTCAACGAGAAGCTCAACGCCAACTACCGCTACCTGCTGATGCGCCTGCGTGAATACGGCGAGAGCGTGGCGCTGTACCGCGGCGAGGCGGTCGAGAAGGGCGGCCTGATGGGCGGCTTCGCGGCGGTGATCGCCAACGCCTGGGCCACGCTGTGGCGGTCGCTGAAGTTCGACGGCTACAACCTCGGCATCAGCCAGGTGGCGGTGATCTTCCCCTTCCTGATCCAGGGCCCGCGCCTGTTCGCCGGCTCGATCAAGCTCGGTGACGTGATGCAGACCAGCCAGGCCTTCGGCCAGGTCGAGGACGCGCTGTCGTTCTTCCGCACGTCCTACGATTCCTTCGCCGGCTACCGCGCGGTGCTCGACCGCCTCGACGGCTTCGACCGCAACGTCAAGGCCGCCGCCGGCCTGGCGCTGCCGCGACTGAGCGAGAACCCCGGCGCGCTGGTGCTGGAGGGCCTGAGCGTGCTGCGCCCCGACGGCCGGGCGCTGACGCAGGATCTGTCGCTGAGCCTGCACGCCGGCCAGGCGCTGCTGATCCGCGGGCCGTCCGGCTCGGGCAAGACCACGCTGCTGCGCACGCTGGCGGGCCTGTGGCCGTTCTCGACCGGGCGGGCCGAGCGGCCGGCCGGTCCGGCCAGCCTGTTCCTGTCGCAGAAGCCCTACCTGCCGATGGGCACGCTGCGCGCGGCGCTGGCCTATCCGCAGTCTCACCTGGCCGATGCGACGGCGCGCACGCTGCTCGAGCAGGTGCAGCTCGGCCACCTGGCCGACCAGCTCGAGGTGGACCAGGACTGGTCGCAGGTGCTGTCCCCCGGCGAGCAGCAGCGCCTGGCCTTCGGCCGGGTGCTGGCCAACCGCCCGGCGCTGGTCTTCCTCGACGAGGCGACCTCGGCCACCGACAGCGGCCTGGAGCATGGCCTCTACCGCCTGCTGCGCGAGCAGCTGCCGCAGGCCATCCTGGTCAGCGTCGGTCACCGCGAGACGCTCGACGCCTTCCACGACCAGGCCCTGACGCTGGGCCGCGACGGCCGCTGGACGCTGGCGTCGCTGCACTGACCGGCGACGCCGCCCGGTGGCGCGGCGCCCGCGCCTGGTGCCGCACCGGCCTGGGCCACCCGAGCGAGCGGCCCGCGGCCCGTGCCTGACGCCCGCCCTCGACCGTTCAGGCCGGCGGGCTCAGGGCGCCACGGCGGGCGAAGCGGCTGCCGGCGCCGGGGTGCCCCGGGCCAGGCAGGCGCGGTAGCGCGCCTCGCAGCGCTCGGCGAACCAGGCGCTGGTGAGCTGGCGGGTGATCTTCGGGCTCTTCAGGTCGATCTGCGGCAGCTGGCTGCGCTCGGGGTTCATGCCGCGCAGCGCGGCCACGGCGTACAGGCGGCTGTAGGTCGGCGTGACCTCGAAGTCGTGCTGCTTCTCGAGCTTCAGGTCCCGCTCGATCTGCGCGGCCGACAGGCCCAGGTCGTGCAGCGACAGCAGCGCGCGCCAGGCTTCGCTCGGCGCGTCGCGCGGTGACAGCGCGGTGCCGCCGGCATAACGCAGCAGGTCGCCGTCGAGCGTGAGCGTCTGGCCGCTGAGGCGGGCCAGCAGCGCCTGGAAGGCGGCGTTGCGGCTGCTGTAGCGCCCGGCGTTGTAGTCGGCGAAGCGGAACAGCATGCGGTTGTACGACACCGGGTAGTCGAGCAGCATGGCCGCGCCGAAGTACACGCCGCCGCGGCGGGTGAAGACCTCCTCGCGCGCGGTGCGGGCCGGCCGCCACGGGTAGGGCTTCTCGCGCATCAGGTCCTGGGCGTAGCGGATGCTCACCTGGGTCGAGCCGCCGGTGCGCACCGGGTTCTGGCCCTCGAAGATGCGCGTGCCCAGCGGGATCTCGCGGATCATGTCCTCGAACAGGTCCGACAGCTCCCGCTCGGTGCGCAGCGCCTCGATGCGGGCCTGGTAGCTGCGGCCGTCGGGGGACGCCTTCATCAGCGCCAGGTCGAAGGCGGCCTTGGGGATGCCGTAGCGCTCGCGCTTCTTGTCGAGCTCGCGCTGGGCGATGCGCGACAGGCCGGCGACCACCGGATCGGCCTTCCAGCCCGACTCCTGCTCGATCACCGCGGCCAGCGCGCAGACCTTGTGGTCCTGCGCCGGGATCGACAGCGCGGCGAAGGTGGTGGCGATGTCCTCGGCCCACAGCGAGCGCTGCGGCAGGTCCGGCGGCAGCAGGCGCAGCGCCACCGTGCGCACCTCGGCGCGGCTCACCGGCGCCGGGGCGGGCGCCGGTGGCACGGGGGCCGGGGGCAGCGGCGACGGGCCGGGCGCCGGCACCGGAGCGGGCGTCGGGCCCGGTGCGGGCCACGGTGAAGGGGCTGGCGCGGGGGCGGGCCACGGGGCGGTCGTGCCGCCCGGCAGTTCGGGCGACGGGGCCGGCGCGGGCAGCGGCGTGCGGGTGGTGGGCGCGACGGTGCAGGCCGATACGGTCAGCACCAGGGAGGCGAGGCTGGCAAGGCGGAGTCGGGCGTTCACGCGTTCAGGGTTCGTGCGGAAGAAGGGTCACCGCGGCGATCGGGCAGGGCGGATCGGGCGGGCTTCACCGGCCAGGCCGGGGTCCGGCGGATCATAGGTCGCGATGTGCTGCTGTCCTGTTGCCGCGTACCCTCACTTGAAGGGATTGCGTTCGGCCAGCTCGCCCACGTAGGCCTCGATGCCGGCGCTCTCCTGCGCCAGGAAACGCGCCACCGCGTCGGCGAAACCGGGGTGGCGCAGCCAGTGGGCCGAGAAGGTGCGCACCGGCAGCAGCCCGCGCGCCATCTTGTGCTCGCCCTGCGCGCCCCCCTCGAAACGCCGGAAACGCTCGCGCACGCACCAGTCCAGCGGCTCGTGGTAACAGGCTGAAAAATGCAGGTGGGGGATGTCCTGCGTGCAGCCCCAGTAGCGCCCGTAGGCCACGCGCTGCTCGGGATCGAGCGCCACCAGCGAGCTGGCCACCCGCTCGCCGCCGCGGCGGGCGACGAACAGCAGCCAGTGCTCGGGCAGGGTCTGCGCCACCTCGGCGAAGAAGGCCCGGCTCAGGTACGGGCTGCTGCGGTGCTCGCGGTAGGTCTGCACGTAGCAGGCGTGGAAATGGTCCCAGTCGGCCTCGCGGATCCCGGTGCCGCGCAGCGCCTCGAAGCTCACGCCGGCCTCGCGCACGTAGCGCCGCTCCTGCTGGATCTTCTTGCGCTTGTCGCGGTTCAGGCTGGCGAGGAAGTCGGCGAAATCGGCGTAGGGCTCGCCCTGGCCGTCGTGGTGGCGGTTGTGCCAGTGGAACTGCACGCCCTCGCGCTGCAGCCAGCCTTGTGCCCGGGCCGCCGCCCGGTCGGCCTCGTCGACGAACAGCAGGTGGGCCGACGACAGGCCCTGCTCGTCGGCGAAGCGCTCGATCGCCTGCAGCAGCGCGGCGCGGGCGGCGTCGCTGCGGGCCAGCAGGCGGCTGCCGGGCACCGGCGTGAACGGCACCGCACCCAGCAGCTTGGGGTAATAACGCTGGCCGGCCTGCTGCCAGGCGTCGGCCCAGGCCCAGTCGAAGACGTATTCGCCGTAGGAGTGGCGCTTGAGGTAGAGCGCCGCGGCTGCCTCCAGCGGCGCGTCGGGCGTGGTGCCCGACCGCAGGGTGAAGAACAGCGGCGTCCAGCCGGTGGCGGGCACCGCGCTGGCGCTGCGGTGCAGCGCGGCCAGGAACTCGTGGCGCAGGAAGGGCGTGGGCTGCGGACTGGCCTGCAGCAGCGCGTTCCAGGCGGTCGCCTCCAGCGTGGTCGGATCCTCGTGCAGCTCCAGGCGCCACGGGGCAGCCGGGACGCGGGGCGGCAGGCCCGCTGCGGCCCCGTTAGTATCGAGGCTCTCCGATTTCAACCCGTCGTTGCTGCCCATGTCTTCTTTCTCCCCCCTGCGGGTGGCCCTGTTGCAGATCAATCCCACCGTCGGTGACCTGGCGGGCAATGTGCGCCGCCTGGTCGAGGCGGCCCGCCGGGCCCACGCCCAGGGTGCGGCGGTCGCGGTGGCGCCCGAGCTGGCCCTGTGCGGTTATCCGCCCGAGGACCTGCTGCTGCGCCCGGCCTTCCTGAGCGCCTGCGACGCCGCGCTGGCCGACGTCGCCCGCGAGCTGGCCGACCTGGCCGGCTTCCACCTGGTCGTCGGCCACCCGAAGGCGCTCGACGAGGTCACCATGCCGGCGAGCGATGTTCGCACGCGCTCGTGGTCGCTGCAGCGCTGCCTCAATGCGGCCTCGGTGCTCAGCGGGGGAACGCTCGTCGCCACCTACGCCAAGCGAGAGCTGCCCAACTACCAGGTCTTCGACGAGCGGCGCTATTTCGTCTCTGGCCGGGATGCCGGCCTGGCGCCGGTGGTCATCGAGGTGGCGGGGCGCCGCCTGGGCCTGCTGATCTGCGAGGACGCCTGGTTCGAGGAGCCGGCCGCCGCGGCCTGCGCCGCCGGTGCGCAGGCACTGCTGGTGCTCAACGCCTCGCCCTTCCACCTGGGCAAGCAGCCCGAGCGCGAGGCCCGCATGGGCGCGCGCGCCCGGGCGGCAGGCGTGCCGCTGTTCTACGCCCACCTGGTGGGCGGGCAGGACGAGGTGGTGTTCGACGGCGCCTCGTTCGCGGTCGACGCCACGGGCGAGGTGGCGGCGCGGGCGCCGATGTTCGACGAGGCGGTGGCGCTGGTCGACTGGCAGGCCGACGGCCGCCTGTCGGGCGAGTGCGCCGAGCTGCCGGGCGAGGAGGCCCAGGCCTGGGCCGCGCTGGTCTGCGGCGTGCGCGACTACCTGGGCAAGAACGGTTTCCCGGGCGCGCTGATCGGCCTGTCGGGCGGCATCGACTCGGCGCTGGTGCTGGCCATCGCGGTCGACGCGATCGGTGCGGACCAGGTGCGCTGCGTGATGATGCCCAGCCCCTACACCGCCGAGATCAGCTGGGTCGACGCCCGCGACATGGCCGCCCGCCTGGGCGTGCGCTACGACGAGAAGTCGATCGTGCCGATGTTCGACGCCTTCAAGGCGACGCTGGCGACCGACTTCGCCGGCCGTCCCGAGGACGCCACCGAGGAGAACATCCAGGCGCGCGTGCGCGGCACGCTGCTGATGGCGCTGTCCAACAAGTTCGGCTCCATCGTGCTGACCACCGGCAACAAGAGCGAGATGGCCACCGGCTACTGCACGCTCTACGGCGACATGGCCGGCGGCTTCGCGGTCATCAAGGACGTGGCCAAGACCCTGGTCTATCGCCTGGCCACCTGGCGCAATGCGCAGGGCGTGGCGAGCGGGCAGGGCGAGGTCATTCCCGAGCGCATCATCACCCGTCCGCCCTCGGCCGAGCTGCGCCCCGACCAGACCGACCAGGACAGCCTGCCGCCCTACGAGGTGCTCGACGCCATCCTGGCGCGCTACATGGAGGAGGACCAGGGCATCGAGCAGATCATCGCCGCGGGCTTCGAGCGGGCCGACGTCGAGCGCGTGACCCGGCTGATCAAGTTCAACGAGTACAAGCGCCGGCAGGCGCCGGTGGGCATCCGCATCACGCACCGGGCCTTCGGGCGCGACTGGCGCTACCCGATCACCTCGAAGTTCCGCGCCTGAGCGCGGCCGATCCGACCCCCGCGCGATGGTCTCGTCCGTCCCGGCTGGAGCCTGCATGACCCGATCTTCGAGCGCCGCATCCGGCGGTGAGCCGACCTCTTCTTCCGCCCGACCCTGGCGCCTGACGCTGCTGGCGGCGTCGGTGCTGCTGCTGGGCGCCTGCGCGAGCGCACCGGCCACCGCGCCGGCCGCTGGTGCTGGTGCTGGTGCTCCGGCCCCGGCGGCGTCGTCGGCCTCGGTCGCGTCGGCGCCCGGTGCGGCCGCGGTGCGCCCCGGGGCGGCCCCGGCGCTGCCGCCGTTCGCCCGGGTGATCGAGCAGGCCCGCCGCATCCCCGGGGTGCTCGACGCCTGGCAGAAGGACGACAAGGTCTGGATCGAGCTGTCGGAGCAGGACTTCGACCGGCCGTTCTTCCTGTCGCCCAAGCTGGCCAGCGGCATCGGCGAGGCCGGGGTGCTTGGCGGCCTGATGGCCGGGCGCTTCGGGCCGTTCGGCGGGCCGCAGTGGATCGAGTTCCGGCGTGTGCACCAGCAGGTGCAGATGATCGCGCGCAACGCGGAGTCGGTCGCGCGCGCCGGCACGCCGGCCGCGCGGGCGGTGGCGGCGGCGTATTCGCCCAGCCTGCTGGGCAGCACCACGCTGGCCAGCCTGCCCCATCCGGAGCGCCGCACGGTGCTGGTCGAGGCCAACTCCCTGTTCCTCGGCGACATGCCGGGGGTGGCGATGCAGCTGCAGCGCAGCTTCCGCCAGGGTTATGGCCACGACGTTCGCCACTCGGCCATCACCGGCGTGCGCGGCCAGCCGCAGGAGCTGGTGATCGAGGTGCAGAACCACTACGCCACCGGCAGCCTCGCCAGCCCGGGCCCGTCGACGGCTCCGGGGGCGCCGGCGCCCAGCGTGCCCGACATGCTGCCCGACGCCCGCAGCCTGTTCGTCAAGGTGCAGTATTCGATCACCCGGCTGCCGGCCACGCCGATGGCCCCGCGCCGCGCCGATGCCCGCCTGGGCCACTTCACCACCTCGGTCAGCGACTTCAGCGACGACCTGGCGCGCACGCCGCGCCAGCGTTTCGTCAACCGCTGGCGCCTGGACAAGCGTGATCCCGCGGCAGCGCTGTCCGAGCCGGTGCAGCCGATCACCTACTGGATCGACCGCAGCGTGCCCGTGGGCTACCGCGCAGCCATCACCGCAGGCATCCTGGAGTGGAACCGGGCCTTCGAGCGCATCGGCTTCAAGGACGCGATCCGGGTGCAGGTCCAGCCCGACGACGCCCGCGACGACACGCTCGACACCGGCAAGGCCTCGGTGCGCTGGATGACCAATGCCCAGGCGCAGTTCGGCGCGATCGGGCCGACCCATGTCGACCCCCGCAGCGGCGAGATCCTCGATGCGGACATCGCGCTCGAGAGCCTGTCCTCGCGCGGCGTGCGGGCCTACCGCACGCAATACATCGACCGTGCGCTGCTCGACGCGGCCAGTGCCGACCTGCCGGCCTTCGCGAGCCGGCCCGAGGGGCTGCACGCGCTGCACGACGCGTCCTGCCAGCATGCCGACCAGGCGGCCGAGCAGCTGGCCTACGGGCTCGATCTGGCCGCCGTGCGCGACGGGATCGAGCCCGACAGCCCGCAGGCCGAGGCCTTCGTGCAGGCCTACCTCAAGGAGGTGACGATGCACGAGGTCGGCCACACGCTGGGCCTGCGCCACAACTTCCGGGCCTCGCGGGTCTATGGCGAGCGCCAGATCGCCGATCCGGCCAGCACCGTGCTCGCGGGCTCGGTGATGGAGTACCTGCCGATCAACCTGGCGCGCCGCGGCGAGCCGGCGCCCACGCCGTTCCAGACCACGCTGGGGCCCTACGACCACTGGGCCATCGAGTACGCCTACCGGACCTGGCCGGCGGCCGACGAGGCCGGCGAGCTGGCCCGCGTCGCCGCCCGCAGCAGCGAGCCCGAACTGGCCTTCGGCACCGACGAGGACAGCCTGTTCGGGCTGGATCCTGAGACGCTGCAGAACGACCAGGGCGACGATCCGGTGGCCTTCGTGCGCCGCCGCTTCGACATCGCCGGCGACCTGATCCGGCGGCTGGAGGCCACGCCGCTGCGGGCCGACGACAGCTATGCACGGCTGCGCCGCACCGTCTCGTTCGCGCTGCGGGACGTGGCCCGCAGCAGCGCGGTGCTGCTGCGCCAGATCGGTGGCATCCGCATGCTGCGCGATGCGCCGGGCAGCGGCCGCGATCCGATGGTGCCGGTGCCGCCGGACCGCCAGCTCGAGGCGCTCGACCTGATCGCCAGCCGCGTGTTCGCGGCCGACGCGCTGCCGGTGTCGGCGGCCCTGCAGCGCCGCCTCGCGCCCGACTACCTGGCGCGTGCCGACGGGCCGGGCGCGGACACCGCCGACTACAACCCCGCCGACCAGGTGCTCGAGCTGCAGCGTGGCCTGCTGGGTCAGCTGATGAGCGACGCGCTGGTGCAGCGCCTGCTGTCGGCCCAGGCCAAGACCGCGCCGGGCGAGCCCTCGCTGAGCCTGGTCGAGCTGCACGAGCGGCTCGCGCGGGTGCTGTGGTCGGAGCTGGCCCAGCGGGGTGGCGACATCCCGCTGGCGCGGCGCGAGCTGCAGCGTGACCACCTGGGCCGGCTCGCGGTGATGCTGCTGCGCCCGGCCTCGCAGGGCCGGGCCGACGCCCAGGCGCTGGCCCGCAGCGAGGCCCAGGCGCTGCTGCTCCGGCTGCAGGCCGCCTCGGGCCGGCCGGGCTGGTCGCCGCAGGCCCGCCTGCACCTGCAGGCCGGGCAGGACCTGCTGCGCGAGGCCCTCGCGGCGCGGCTGAACCGCCTGCCCGGCTGAGGCGCGGCGGCTCGCCCGAGGGCGCGACTGGCGGCTTGAACGCCGCGGTGCCATCGCCTCTTTTGACCCCGGTCCGCGCCGCACATCGGCGCTTCGAGGCCGGCCGGGGGTGAGCAGAATCCCCGGCAACGTCCAAATCTCCGGGGTATGCCGCCGATGTCGTCGCTTCTCTCTCCTTCGCGCCAGCTGCTGGGCCGCCACTCGGTCACCACGCGCCTGAGCCTGGGCTTCGGGCTCATCGTGCTGATGCTGTGCGCGGTCGCGGCGCTGGGCTGGTCGGCCCTGCAGACCAGCCAGACCGACCTGGGCCGCATGGTGCAGGCCAACAACGCCCGCCTGCAGCAGGCCCAGACGCTGCTGGGCCAGGCCGGCGGTGACGCCGGCCGCGACCAGCTGCGCGAGCTGGCTCGCGAGATGAGCCGCACCAACAGCGAGGCGCTCGTGCAGGCGCAGCAGCAGGCCGATCGCCAGCTCTGGTGGGTGATCGGCATGATCGGCGCGTCGACGGCGCTGGCGGTGCTGCTGGCCGGATGGCTGATCCGCGGCATCCGCAGCCCGATGCGCCAGACCATCGAGGTGGCCGAGCGCATCGCCCGTGGCGACCTGACCGAGCAGCTGCCCGACTACGACGATGCCGAGTTCGGCCGGCTGCAGCAGGCCATCGGCGGCATGCAGGACCGGCTGCGCACCATGGTGGGCAGCCTGCGCGAGACCACCGACTCGATCTCGACGGCCAGCACCCAGATCGCCGCGGGCAATGCCAACCTGTCGAGCCGCACCGAGCAGACCAGCGGCTCGCTGCAGCAGACGGCCAGCTCGATGGAGCAGCTCTCGGGCACGGTGCGCGAGACCGCCTCGTCGGCCCGCACCGCCAACGAGCTGGTGCAGAGCGCGGTCACCGCCGCGCAGCGTGGTGGCGAGGTGGTGGCCCAGGTGGTGCACAACATGGAGGACATCAGCGCCTCGAGCCGCAAGATCAGCGAGATCATCGCGGTGATCGACGGCATCGCCTTCCAGACCAACATCCTGGCGCTGAACGCGGCGGTGGAAGCCGCCCGGGCCGGCGAGCAGGGCCGCGGCTTCGCGGTGGTCGCCGGCGAGGTGCGCAACCTCGCCCAGCGCGCGGCCAGCGCGGCCAAGGAGATCAAGACCCTGATCAACACCTCGGTCGAGAAGGTCGAGTCCGGCGGCAAGCTGGTGCGCGACGCGGGGGCGACGATGGAGGCCATCGTCAGCTCGGTGCAGAGCGTCACCGAGATCATCGGCAAGATCAGCACCGCCACCGGCGAGCAGAGCGAGGGCCTGAGCCAGGTCAACCAGTCGGTGGCCCACCTCGACCACATGACGCAGCAGAACGCGGTGCTGGTCGACGAGAGCGCCTCGGCCGCCGAGTCGCTGCGCCAGCAGGCCGAGCGCCTGCAGAAGGTGGTCGGCGCGTTCCGGCTGCTGCAGCAGACCCAGGAGGCGACCTGGACCGCCCACACCGCCATCAGCGATGCCCGCGAGCGGGCCCGCCAGGCGCCGTCGGCCGGTGCCCCCGCGCCGTCGGCGCCTCCGCCCGCGCCGCCGCGGGGCTCCGATTCCGGTCCTGCCCGTGGCAGCGACGACTGGGAGAACTTCTGAGGCCTGCGCACGAACTGGGGCCTCGGGCGGCAGTTGTTCGGCGCATCGCGAACCGGCTGGCGGGGGGAACATACCCCCTGAAGTTTTCCCTTTCAGCTTGTGGAGTTCACGAATGTCCCAACCCGCCCCCACCGGTCGCCAGCAGGCGGCTCATCAGCGGGCCGACCGGTTCATGCTGGCCGTCCTGTCCGCCCAGTGCCTGATCGCACTGGCCGAGGCTTCGTACTTCGGCGGATTCCCGCTCGCCCTGGGGGTCAGCGTGCTGGTCGGCATGCTGGCGGTGGGCACCTGGATGATGGCGCCGGCCTCCTCGGCCTCGCGCCATGTGTTCGCCTTCTCGACGATGGTGATGGTGGCGCTGCAGATCGACCTGTCACGCGGCATGTCGGAGTTCCACTTCGGCGTGTTCCTGGGGCTGGCGCTGCTGATCGCCTACCGCGACTGGACGGTGATCGTGACCGGCGCGCTCACCATCGCCTTGCATCACGTGCTGTTCGACCGGCTCCAGGCCTCGGGCGCCGGGGTCTACTGCCTGACCGAGCCCAACTTCTACCAGATCCTGATCCACGCCGGCTACGTGGTGGTGCAGGCCGGCTTCGAGATCGTGATGGCGCAGCGCATGAAGAGCGACATGGCCGCCGGCGACGAGGTGAGCGCGCTGGTCGAGCGCCTGACCGACGGCGAGCACATCGACCTGCACCTGGAGAACGAGCCGGCCCACACCCTGCTGGCACGCCAGTTCAAGGACGCGATCGCCCGCGTGGCCCGCGTCGTCAGCGAGGTGCAGATGGCGACCGGCTCGATGTCCACGGCCAGCCACCAGATCGCGGTGGGCAACCAGGACCTGTCCAGCCGCACCGAGGAGGCCGCCAGCGCGATCGAGCAGACCGCCAGTTCGATGGAGCAGCTCACCAGCACCGTCAGCCAGACCGCCGACTCGGCCCGCACCGCCAACCAGCTGGCCGCGTCGGCCGCCGACGCCGCCCAGCGTGGTGGCCAGGTGGTGTCGCAGGTGGTGAGCAGCATGGAGGGCATCAGCCAGTCCAGCCGCAAGATCGCCGAGATCATCGGCGTGATCGACGGCATCGCCTTCCAGACCAACATCCTGGCGCTGAACGCGGCGGTGGAAGCTGCCCGGGCCGGCGAGCAGGGCCGCGGCTTCGCGGTGGTCGCCGGCGAGGTGCGCAACCTCGCCCAGCGTGCGGCCAGCTCGGCCCGCGAGATCAAGAGCCTGATCGGCAGCAGCGTCGACAGCGTGGAGAGCGGCTCGCGCCTGGTGCAGGAAGCCGGCGCGACGATGGACGAGATCGTCTCCAGCGTGCTGCGGGTCAACGACATCATCGCGGAGATCAGCTCCGCCACGTCCGAGCAGAGCGGCGGGCTGGGCCAGATCAACGTGGCCATCAACCAGCTCGACCAGATGACGCAGCAGAACGCCGCGCTGGTCCAGCAGAGCACGGCCGCCGCCGATTCGCTGCACACCCAGGCCGGTCGACTGACCGACGCGGTGCAGGCCTTCCGGCGCGACGAGCGGTCCGTTCACGCCCCGGTGACGGCGGCACCGATCCGGTCGGTGGCCGCCCCCCGCGTGACGCCGGCGGCCGTCATGAACCGGCAGGCCGTGGCGCCGGCGCCCGCCCGTCGGGTCTCCGCGCCGACCGCGGCACCCGTGGCCGCGCCATCTGCCGCGGCCGCCGATGCGGACTGGGAAACCTTCTGACCGAGTCACCGTCCTGAAGCGGGCGTGCGCCCCCGGTCCGGGGGCGCACGCCCGTTGCCGTTCACGGGCCGGGGGCCCGGGCTTTCGGGCCCGGATCCCCGGCCCGTGCGTCGTTCAGCGGTCCTTGCGCAGCACGCCCTGCGGCGAGGACGACAGGCCCAGCAGGAAGGCCGTGTAGATGCCCTTGCTCTGCAGGTTCAGGTCGCTGACGTCGTAGAGCGAGCCGCTCGAGCTGCTGACCGAGAGCACGGAGGTGGTGCTGCCGGTGGCGGCGATGGTCGAGTAGTCCGACGCGGTGCCGAAGGTCACGTCGCTGGCCAGGGCGGCGTAGTCCACGCTCATGAACAGGCCGCTGCCCAGGCCGTAGGTGCCGTTGACCAGCCTGACCTTGGCGTAGCTGGTGGCTGGCAGGCGGTTGTCGTCGTCGAGCACGATCAGCTGCGGGGCGCTGACGTCGCCGGCGACCATCAGGCTGAGCTCGGCGCCGGCCTTGACGTCCAGCGAGGTGGTGCTCAGCGCCGTGCCGTTGACCTTCACGTCCAGCGCGCTGGACGTGCCGGTGGGCACGGTGACGTAGGCGCCCACCGACGGCGAGCTGCTGCCGCTGCTCAGCGTCGTGCCGCCCAGCACGGCCGAGACCGTCGGCGTGCTGGTGCTGCCCACGCCGGCCACCAGGCGGGCCCGGGCCAGCTTCGTGTCGGTGGCCGTCACGGTGTCACCCTGCTTGGCCAGGATGGTGTTGACCATCACGCCGCCGGTGGTGGGCGTCAGGATCAGCGTGTAGACCTGCTGGTTGGACAGCGTCAGCGCCGACTGGTCGAAGCGCAGGTCGGTGGTGCTGCCGTTGCTGGTCACGCGCAGGCGCCAGGTGCCCTGGTTGACGTTGACGTAGCCGGTGCTGTTGAACGAGCCGCCGGAGACGGCCGAGATCACCGGGCTGGAGTTGGCCAGCGTCGTGTCGGTGCTGGTCAGGTAGACGTCGAGCGAGCCCGCGTCGGTGGCGGTGTTGAACACCCGCAGCTTGGCATAACCGCTGGAGGGCGCCTCCTCGTTGTCGGTCATGATGACCGTCTTCAGCGCGCCGGCCCAGCCGTAGGCGACGATGGTGTAGGGCGTGCTCTCGGCCACGGTGCGGTCGGTCGACACCAGCGCGGCGGCCGAGTCGCTGCTGTAGAGCGTCGTCGTCTCGGTGCCCGCGGCGACCGAGCCGTAGCCGCTGGCGCTGCCCAGGGCGACGCTGGAGGCGACGGTGCTGCCGTCCCACTGCAGCGACAGCGACGCGTAGTCCGGACTCGCGTTGATCAGGCGGATCTTGGCGTCGGTGTCGTCGTCGTTGCCACCACAGCCTGCCGCCAGTCCGGCGATCAGCACACTACCCAGGATGGCGCGCACTCGGGCGCCCAGCATCAGTTCCAGCACGTTGTCAGCTCCTTGGCCGGATCGGGATGATCCGGACCGCGGAGATGGTCGTGCGCGGGTGTTGTGGCTTGCTTGCCCGACGTGTCGGTCCCGTGAAGAACCGTGTGCCGGCCGGTCAGAGCGGTTCGGTGCGGGCCAGCAGCCAGTCGCGCGCGGCGCCGTCGACGCGCGGCAGCAGGCGTTCGCGCACCAGGGCGTGGTAGCGGTCGAGCCAGTCGCGCTCGTCGGCGCGCAGCAGCTCGAGGTCGATGCAGCGGCTGTCGATCGGGCACAGCGTCAGCGTCTCGAACTCCAGGAACTCGCCGAACTCCTCGTGGCCGGCCGCGCCTTCGGCCGGCACGTTGAGCACCAGGTTCTCGATGCGGATGCCCCAGCGGCCCGGCCGGTAGAGCCCCGGCTCGATCGAGGTGATCATGCCCGGCTGCATCGCCATGGTGGCGTCGGGCAGCGCGCGCGAGATGCTCTGCGGGCCCTCGTGCACGTTGAGGAAATAACCCACGCCGTGGCCGGTGCCGTGGCCGAAGTCCAGCCCGGCCTGCCACAGCGGCGCGCGCGCCAGCGCATCGAGGTGCGGCGACAGCGTGCCCAGCGGGAAACGCGCCCGCGACAGCGCCATCGTGCCCTGCAGCACCCGCGTGAAGTCGGCCTTCTGCGGCGCCGACGGCTGCCCGATCGGCCAGACCCGGGTGATGTCGGTCGTGCCGCCCAGGTACTGGCCGCCGGAGTCGATCAGCAGCAGGCCCTCGGCCACCAGGCCCTCGGGCGTGGAGATCACCGCGTGCGCCTCGGCGGTGGCGCGGTAGTGCGGCTGGGCGCCGTTGGCATTGAAGCCGGCGATGGTCGGGAAGCTCAGGCTGACGAAGCCGGCCTCGCGGGCCCGTTCGGCGCTCAGGCGCTCGTCGATGGTCAGCTCGCTGATGTGCTCGTGGCCGAGCGCGGCCTCCAGCCAGGCGTAGAAGCGGCACATCGCCGCGCCGTCGCGCACCATCGCCTCGCGCACGAAGGCCGCTTCGGCGGCGGTCTTGCGGCTCTTGGCCAGCGTGCTGGGGTTGATGGCCTCGATCACCCGCACCGCGGCGGGCACCGCCTCGCGGAAGGCCAGCGTGATGCGTCGCGGGTCGAGCAGCAGCACCGCGTCGGCGGGCAGCGCGGCCAGCGCGGCGCGGCAGCCGTCGTAGTCGGCGACCTGCAGGCCGTCAGCGGCCAGCGCGGCGCTCACCGCCTCGGGCAGCTTGCCCGCGGCGATGAACAGCGTGCCGCCGCGGGCATCGAGCAGCAGGTGGGCGAGGAAGACGGGGTTGTAGTCGACGTCCGCCCCGCGCAGGTTGGTGATCCAGGCGATGTCGTCGAGCGTGGAGACGAAGTGGTGGCTGGCGCCCTGCTGCTGCAGCGCCGCCCGCAGCACGGCCAGCTTGTCGCGGCGCGGCGTGCTGGCCTCGGGCGCCCGGTGTTCCCGCACCGGGGCCGCGGGCAGGGCGGGGCGGTCGGTCCAGACGCCGGCGAAGACGTCGAGGTCGGTGCGCAGCGTCAGCCCGCGCGGCCCCAGCGCCTCGCCGAGCTGGCGCGCGGCGGCCAGGCCCAGCACCGCGCCGTCCACGCCGAGCACCGCCCCGCGCGCCAGCCGGGTGCACAGCCAGTCGATGTGGTGGGTGGCCGCGCCGGTCGGGATGCGCACCAGCTCGATGCCGGTGTGCGCCAGCTCGGCCTCGGCCTGCACCCAGTAGCGGCTGTCGGCGAAGACCGCGGCGTGCTCGCGCGTCACCACCAGCGTGCCCATCGAGCCGGTGAAGCCCGAGTAGTGCTGGCGGGCCTGCCAGTGCGCCGGCAGGTACTCCGACAGGTGCGGATCGGACGACGGCACCAGCAGCGCGTCGAGTCCGTGGTGGGCCAGGGCCAGGCGCAGCTCGGTCAGGCGCTGGCGGATCGGGTCGGTGCGGGTGTCCATGCGGGTCTTTCGGGCAAGAGGGAGGCCGGGCAGCGTTCAGGCCGCCGGTGACGGGTCGCCAGGGGCGCCCGGGTGCTGGCCGGATTGTGGCGAATCGGCGCCCTCCGCGGCGGCCGGGACCGGCGCCGGCCCCGCCTCGGGCAGGGTCGTCAGGCGGCGGCGCACCAGCGCGATGTGGCTGCGCAGCGAGTACAGCTCGTCGGCATGCGACAGCGGCACGCTCAGGCCCTGCACCCGGTCGTCGAGGTCCTGCAGCCGGTCCATCAGCGCCCGCGCGTCGTGGCGCGGCTCGCCGGCCTCCTCCTCGATGCGCCGCAGCAGCGCGTACCAGCGGAAGATGCGCGAGCGGATGCGGAAGGTGTAGAGCGGGGGCACCACCCGCGACAGCGGGATCAGCACCGCGACGATGGACACCAGCACCACCCACATGCGGTCGATCAGGTTGGCCAGCCAGAAGGGCAGGTGGCGCTGCAGCAGCGGCTCGCCCGACTCGTAGAAACGCGCCGCCTCGGCCGACAGCGGGAACTCGCCCGCCTGCGCCCGCGGGAACTCGCCCGGGCGCTGGAACCAGTTGGCCTCGCCGTGGATGCGGCGGGCGGCCTGCACCAGCAGCTGCTGCAGCGCCGGGTGGGTCTGCTCGCGCACCAGCAGCGTGGCGGTGGGGGCGACCAGGCGCACGTCCTGGCGCGGCAGGTCGCGCGCCAGGTCGACGACCCCGCGCGGCAGCAGCACCGGGCTGACCTGCGGCAGGCGGCGCGAGTAGGCCTCGGCCTGGCCGAAGTCCAGCAGCCGGATGCCCGGCGTGATCAGCAGCATGCGCACCAGCGGCGACTCCGGCGCCGACACCAGGGCCAGCGCATCCAGGCGCGACGCCAGCAGGTCCATCACCGCGGGGGTGGACTCGAGCTGGCTGAGCTGCAGGCGCTGCGCCTCCAGCCCGTTGGCCGCCAGCAGCCGGCGCATCAGGTTGGTCACGCCGCTGCCGGGGTGGCCGATGTTGAGCCGCCAGCCCTCGAGCTGGGCCAGGCTGTCGACGGTGGCGGTCTTCAGGCGCCGCCGGGCGGTGTCCTCGCGGTAGAAGATCCAGACCGGCTCGCGGAACAGGCTGCCCAGGCTGAGCAGGTCGGGCGCGGGCGGGGCGTCTCCTTCGTGGACCTCGTCGGCGCCCCCTTGAACGAAGGCGGCATCGACCTCACCTCGAGCCAGCAGCTGCAGGTTCTCGAGCGAGCCGCGGGTGGCGCGCAGCTCGACGCTGATGCCCTGGCGCCGCAGCGCCTCGCGGTAAAGGCGGCCGAACTCGGCGTAGGCGCCCTGGTCGGTGCCGGTGGCCAGCACCATGCGGCGCGGGGGCGTCGGGTCCAGCACCCGGTAGGCCGCCACGAGCAGCAGCAGGGCGAGCAGCACGACCGGGCCGGCGGTGGCCAGCAGGTCGCGCACGGAGAGCAGGGTCGATTTCAGGCGTGTCATTCGGCAGGCAGCATAACGTCGGGACGGTCGCGGCATACTGCGCGCCCGGATTCCGGAAGGAGGATTGAATGCTTGATCAGGCAACACCCGGTCCGCGACCGGGCGACGAGACGGTGCGCCGTTCGCTGTGGCGCGGCTTCCTGGGCCTGCTGGCCGGTGCCGGGCTGGCCAGCCTGCTGCTGGTGACCCTGCACAGCGATGCCCGCGAGGCCCAGCCGCGCAGCGTCGCCCCGCGCGGCAGCCTGCTGCCCGAGGAGCAGGCGGTGGTCAACCTGTTCGAGCAGTCCGCGCCGTCGGTGGCCTACATCACCACCGAGACGGTGCAGCGCAACGCGCTGGGCGGGGCCGAGGTCAGCCAGGGCGCGGGCAGCGGCTTCGTCTGGGACAGCCAGGGGCATGTGGTCACCAACTTCCACGTCGTGCAGGGCGCGCGCCGGGTGTTCGTGCAGCTCGACGCGGGCAATGCGATCGAGGCGGTGCCGGTGGGCGGGGCGGTCGAGTACGACCTGGCGGTCATCAAGCTCGCGCGGGTGCCGCAGGGCCTGCGCCCGCTGCCGCTGGGCAGCTCGCGCGACCTGCGCATCGGCCAGACGGTCTACGCCATCGGCAACCCGTTCGGCCTGCAGCGCACGCTGACCAAGGGCCTGGTCAGCGCGCTCGACCGCGAACTGCCGACGGCCAACTTCCGCGAGGTGGTCGGCGTGATCCAGACCGATGCGGCGATCAACCCCGGCAACTCGGGCGGGCCGCTGCTCGACAGCGCCGGCCGGCTGATCGGGGTCAACAGCGCGATCCGCTCGGCCAGCGGCAGCTCGTCGGGCATCGGCTTCGCGATCCCGGCCGACCTGGTCAACCGGGTCGTGCCGGCACTGATCGCCAAGGGCCGGGCGCCGCTGCCGGGCATCGGCGTGACGCCGATGCGCCCCGACCTGGTCGCCCGTGCCGGGGTGCGTGGCGTGGTGCTGGCCGAGGTGGGGCGTGGCACGCCGGCGGCCAAGGCCGGCCTGCAGCCGATCAACCGCCGCACCGGCGACCTGGGCGACGTGATCGTCGCGGTCGAGGGCCGGCCGGTCGAGACGCTGTCGACCTTCGTCACCGAGCTCGAGCGCGCGGGCGTGGATGCGCAGGTGGAGCTGACCGTGCGCCGCGGCCCGGCGGAACGCAAGGTGCGCGTGACGGTGATCGACCTGCGCGAGTGAGCCCGGTGCGGGCCGGCCCGCACCTCAGGCGATGCGCCGGGTGCCCGGGTCGGCGGGCGCGGCCAGCCGGCCCCGCGCCAGGGCCTCGAACTGCGCCGCCGGCACCGCCGGCGAGCACAGGAAACCCTGGAAGTCGTGGCAGCCGATGCCCGCCAGGTGGGCGTGCTGGGCTTCGGTCTCCACCCCTTCGGCGATGACCCGCAGCCCCAGCGCCAGCGCCAGGTCGACGATGGTGCGGGCGATGGCCGCGTCGCCCGCGTCCCCGGGCAGGTGCTGGATGAAGCTGCGGTCGATCTTCAGCCGGTGGATGCTCAGGTGGCGCACGTAGCTCAGGCTGGCGTAGCCGGTGCCGAAGTCGTCGATCGACAGCGTCACGCCCAGCTCGGCCAGCGCCTGGAGCTGGCCCTGCACCTGGGTCAGGTCGTCGGCGAGGATGCTCTCGGTCAGCTCCAGCTCCAGCCAGCGGGCCTCGAGCCCGGCGTGGGCCAGCACCTCGGCCACCCGCTGCACGAAGCCCGGCTGCTGGAACTGCAGCACCGACACGTTGACCGACACCGGCAGGCGCAGGCCCTGCGCCTGCCAGCGCACGGCCTGCGCGACGGCCTCGCGCAGCACCCAGTCGCCCAGCTCGGCGATGAAGCCGGTCTCCTCGGCCACCGGGATGAAATGGCCCGGCGAGACCATGCCCAGCTCGGTGTCGTGCCAGCGGCACAGCGCCTCGGCGCCGACCAGCGCGCCGCTGCGCAGGTCCAGCTGCGGCTGGTAGTGCAGGCTGAAGCGGCCCTGCGGCAGCGCGCGGCGCATCGCGTGGTCGAGCTTCATGCGGGCGAGCCGGTCGATGTTCATCTGCGGCTGGTAGAAGCGCACGTCGCCGCCGCGCCGCTGCTTGACCCGGCGCATCGCCTGCTCGGCGTGCAGCAGCAGGTCCTGGGACTGGCGGCCGTCGCCGGGGAACAGCGCCACGCCGATGCTCGCGCCGATGCTCAGGCGCAGCTCGTCGAGCACCCAGTCGGCGGCCAGCTGCTGCAGCAGCCGGCGCGCGATCAGCTCGGCGGTCTGCGCGTCGCAGCGCGGCAGCAGCACGACGAACTGGTCTCCCTCCAGCCGCGCCACGGTGTCGCCGGTGCGCAGGCCCTGCTGCAGCCGGGCGGCGGCCTCGACCAGCACCCGGTCGCCGTTGCGGTGGCCGAGGGTGTCGTTGATGTGCTTGAAGCGGTCCAGCCCGACGTGCAGCAGCGCCATGCCCGGGCGCTTGGGGTCGGCCGCGCCGTCGGCGGCCGTGTCGATGTCGATGTCGGGCAGCGCCAGCCGCAGCAGGGTCTCGAGGCGGCGCCGGTTGGGCAGGCCGGTGAGCGTGTCGGTCAGGCGCAGCTCCTGCAGCTGGTGACGCCAGGCCTGGCGCTCGGAGACGTCGCGCAGCACCGCGATGCAGCCCGGGCGCTCGTCGCCCAGCTCGGCCGGGGCGACGTGGGCCACCAGGCTGGCCAGCAGCGGCACCGGGCCGCGTGGCGTGTCCAGCGTCAGCGGGCCTTCCCACTGCTGGCGCTCGGCCAGGCGCAGCCAGGGCGCCACGGGCTCGCCGTCGGTCGTCAGCAGCTGGTCCAGCCGCAGCGAGCGCAGCACCCGCGCGCTGCCGCCGCACAGCCGCTCGGCCGCCGGGTTGGCCGCGACGATGCGGTGCTCGGCGTCGGCCACCAGGATGGCGTCGAGGCTGCTGTCGAAGACCCGCGAGGCCAGCGCCAGGCGGGCCTGGTTCTCCAGCTCCGCCGTCAGGTCGCTCCAGACCTGCACCCAGCCCACCACCTGGCCACGGCCGTACTGAGGCAGCAGGCGCCGCTCCAGCACGCGCCGGTCGCGCAGCTGCAGGCGGTCGCTGACGCAGCCGTGGGCCGAGTCGCGCAGGCTGCACAGGCGCCGCTCCAGCGCCTGCTCGTAGTCGAGGGCATCGGGCATGGTGCTGCGCACGGCCGCCCGCACCTGGTCGCTGTCGCACAGCCGCGGCGGCAGGTCCGGCAGCCGCCACAGCTGGGCGAAGGCCCGGTTGTAGGTGCGCACCGCACCCGACAGGTCGGTGATCAGGATGGCTTCGTGGCTGGTGTCCAGCGTCGCGCCCAGCTCGCCGGCCAGCCGGCTGAGCTCGTCCTCGACCTGGCGGCGGCCGGACTGGTCGACCAGCGTCACCAGCCAGCCCGGCCGGCCGGTGTCGAGCTGGATCGGGCTGACCCGGCGCTCGACCTCCAGCGCGCTGCCGTCGTCGCGGTGGATCAGCGTGTCCGAATGCAGCCCGCCGCCCTCGGCCGCCGCCTGGCTCCAGAACAGCAGGTCCTCCGGCGTGGCGGCGAGGTCGATGACGTCGCCCCCCACCAGCGTGTCGAGCGGGCGGCCCCACAGCGTGGCGGCGGCCTGGTTGGCCGCGATGATGCGCTGCGTGCGGCCGTCCACCAGGCAGGCGGCCTCGATCAGCGCCTCCAGCAGGCCCTGCCAGTGGGCCGGCAGGGCCGCCGCAGGTGCGTGCGGGGTGAGGCGGGCCGGGGTGCTCGACATGCCGCGTCCGTGTCTCAGGCCGCGATCGCCGCGGCGGCCTCGCCACCGTGGGCGAAGTAGTAGTGCACCCGGTCACGCGGCGACAGGTAGTCCAGCGTCGCCCGCGGCAGGTGCTGCGGATGCAGGCTGCGGCGGATCGACAGGGTCGCATGGTCCTTCAGGTGCAGCAGCAGCGCCACGTCCCGGTCCACCTTCGGGTCGTGCACGACCACGCTGGGCTTGAGCGGATGGGCCGGCTGCACGCCGGTCACCAGCGCGTGGCGGCCGTCGCTGAGCTCGACCACCGAGCCCGGCGGGTAGACGCCCATCAGCTTGACGAAGCCGGCCAGCACCGAGTGGTCGAGCTTGCCGCGCATCTGCGCGAACAGCAGCGCCTGGGCCTCGTGCGGCGTGCGGCCGATGCTGCCCTGGCGCGGGTTGCACAGGCGGTCGTACTGGTCGACCAGCGCCACCACGCGCGCGGGCAGCGCGATCTCGTCGCCCTTCAGGCCCTGCGGCAGGCCGGAGCCGTCCTGCAGCTCGTGGTGCTGGGCCAGGATGCGCAGCGCCACCGGGTCCATGCCCATGGCCATGCCCAGGCGCACGCCCTGAGCCACGTGCTCGCGGCGCTCGCGCAGCACCATCGTGGTCTGGTCGGGGCTGACGTTGCGCAGGTGCTCGGGCAGCAGGTGCTTGCCGATGTCGTGCATCAGCGCGCCCAGTGCCACCGAGTTCAGCTGCGCCTCGGGCAGGCCGATGAAACGCGCCAGCATCAGTGCCAGCACCGCCACGTTGATCGCATGCTGCGAGGCGGCGGTGCCCGCGGCCTCGCCGAGCACGCGCAGCGTGGTGTGCTCGTCGTGCATCATGTCCTCGACCAGCTCGCCCGCCAGCGCCTGCGCGGTCTCGTGGGCGGTGGCCGGGTCGCGCACCACCTCGCGGGTCACGCCCAGCCAGGCGCTCGAGGCCACCGCATGGGCACGCTCGCAGCGCTGCAGGCTCAGCCGCTGAGCCGAGAGCAGCGCGCGGCGGCGGGCCCGCTCGGGGTCTTGCGTCGCGACGGCCGGGCGGGTGGACTCGGGCGTGACGGTCGGCGCCGTGTCGGCCGGGGTGACGACCGGCTCCGGTGCGGCCGCGGCCGGCGGCACGACGGCGAAGGCCGCCGGATCGCTCAGGTCGCGCCTCACCTTGACCTGCTTGAGGCCGAGCTGGCGCAGCGTGCCGATCTGGTCGGTGTGGTCGAGCCGGAAGCGGCTGCGCGAGAAGGGGTGGTCCAGCCAGCCCAGCTCCAGGTGCACGAACATGCCCAGGCGCAGGGACTCGGTGTCGATCAGCAGGATGTTGTCGTCGGCGCGGTCGAAGATCATGGAGGGGGCAGTCGGCGGTGTCCGGAACCGTCCGGACCTGCCAGCTTTATCGGAGCCCCCTCCGGCCGACTTGAGACGCCCCCCCCGAATGGTGGAAGCGGCGTCCCGGGCCGACCCGCCTCAGCGCCGCAGCGGGAAGGTGATGATCATGCGCGGCGGGATGCTGCCGTCGACGTCACGCGGCAGGATCTCCGTGCGCTCGACGGCCCGCACGACGGCCTGGTCCCACTCCGCCAGGCCGCTGGAGCGGATCAGCTTGCTGTTGAGGATGGTGCCGTCGGGCGCCACCTTCAGCTCCACCTCGGCGGCCACGCCCGGGGTGATCGGTCCGGCATAGATCACGTTGGGCTGGATGCGCGCCCGCACCCGGCCTTCGTAGCCCGCGCTCGGGCCCGACGACTGGGCCGCGCTGCCCCCGCCCGAGCCAGTGCCCGACGGGCTGCCCTTGCTGCCGGCGGCGCCGGAGCCGGTGCCCGAACCACTGCCACCGCTGCCGCCCGAGCCGCTGCCGCCGAGCTGGCGGTTCATGCGCTCGATCTGCTCGGCCCGCTGGCGGGCGATGCGCTCCTTCTCGGCCTTGGCGTCGGCGGCCGCGGCCGCCTTGTCGCGCTCGGCGTCCTTGCGATCCTGGGCCTTGCGCTCGTCGGCCTTCTTCTGGTCGGCCGCGGCCGCCTGGCGTTCCGCCGCCTTCTTCGCCTCGGCCTTGCGGTCCTCGGCCTTCTTCTCTTCCGCCTTCTTCGCTTCAGCCTTCTGGGCCTCGAGCTTCTTCTGCTCGGCGGCCTTGCGTTCGGCCGCCTTGCGGTCTTGCGCCTTCTGTTCCTCGGCCTTCTTCTCCTCGGCCCGGCGATCGGCCGCCTTCTGCTCGGCGAGCTTGCGGTCGGCCGCCGCCTTGCGCTCGGCGGCCTGGCGATCGGCTTCCTGCCGGGCTTCCTTCTTCTTCTGCGCCTCGAGCTTCTCGGCCTTCTCCTCCTTCAGCCGGCGGGCCTGCTCACGCTCGCGCTCTTCGCGGGCCTCACGTTCGGCGGCCTTGCGGCGCTCGGCCTGGCGCAGCGCGATGTCGGCCTCACGCTGCTCGGCCGGTGACGGCGCGGGGGGCACGGCACGCAGCGGCGGGGCCGGTGGCGCCTTGGGAGGGGGCGGTGGCGGCGGGGGTGGAGGGGGCGGCGGTGCGGGCACCGGCGCCGGGCTGGGCCGGGGTGCGGGCACCGGGATCGGCGGGGGCGGTGGCTCGGGGGCCGGCGCGGCCGGGGCGCCCCCTTCGTCGGCGGCCGCGGCGACCTGCGGGATCGACGACCACAGCTCGGCGCTGGCAGTGGGCACGTCGCTGCGGCGCCACTGCACGCCCAGCGCCAGCGCGGCCACCAGTCCGACGTGCACGGCCAGGGCCAGCGCGGTGCCGCGGCCGTTGGCGTCGACCGACGGGGGCTGGCGCAGGGCATCGTGCCCGGCGCCACGATCGGCGGAGACGAGGGGATCGTGCAAGTTCAGGCCCCCGTGGTGCGGACCGCCAGCCCGACCCGCTGCACGCCGGCGCGCTGCAGCGTGTCCATCACCTTGACCACCGACTCGTACTTCACGCCCTTGTCGGCGGCGATGATGACGGGGGCATTCGCCTTGCCTTCCTGCAGCTCGCGCACCTGGCGGGCGAGCTGGCTCAGCTCGATGCGCTGGCCGCCGTCGGTGCCGCCGTCGGCGCCGGCGCGCTGGCCGTCGACCTTCAGGCGCAGCTGCTCGCTGCTGTCGATGATGACCTCGATCACCCGGTCGGGCTGGCGCTGGGCCTGGCCGATGCTGGGCAGGTCGACCACCCCCGGCGTCATCAGCGGGGCGCTGACCATGAAGATGATCAGCAGCACCAGCATCACGTCGATGAAGGGCACCATGTTGATCTCGGAGATCGTGCGGCGGCGCCCACGCCCGCCTCGGCCGGACACGGCTGGCATGCCGGACTCCGGCTCAGCGCACCGTGCCGGGCGTGCTGCCGGCCGGTGCCTGAGCGATGTTGCGCGCCAGGATGTTGGAGAACTCTTCCATGAAGTTCTCCATCTGCATCGCGATGCGGTCGATGTCGTGGGCGTAGCGGTTGTAGGCCACCACCGCCGGGATGGCGGCGAACAGGCCGGTGGCGGTGGCCACCAGCGCTTCGGCGATGCCCGGGGCGACCGTGGCCAGCGTGACCTGCTGCAGGTTCGACAGGCCGGTGAAGGCGTGCATGATGCCCCAGACCGTGCCGAACAGGCCGATGTAGGGCGACACCGAACCGACGGTGGCCAGGAAGGACAGGCGGGCCTCGATGACGTCGACCTCGCGCTGGAAGCTGGCCCGCATCGCGCGGCGGGCGCCGTCGAGCATGCCGTTGGTGTCGGTGACCCGGCGCTCGCGCAGCTTCATGAACTCGCGCATGCCCGAGGCGAAGATGCGCTCCATCGGCGCGGCCGTGTCGGCGCGGCGCTCGCTCTGGGCGTAGAGCTCGTGCACCGGGCGGCCTGACCAGAACTCGCGTTCGAAGTCGTCATTGAGCGCGCGCACCCGGCGCACGCCCATGAACTTGGCGAAGATCACGGCCCAGCTCGCCAGCGAGCCCAGCAGCAGCAGGGCCATGACGAACTGGACGATGAAGCTGGCGTGGGCGACCAGCTGCAGGATGTCGAGGTCCTGATTCATGTGAGGGGGATCTGTTCAAGAAGGAGGTTGGGGATGCGGCGCGGACGGAAGTTCAGTGCGTCGACGCAGCCGATGCGGATGCGACCCTGGCAGAGCAGCTCGCCACCGAGCCAGGCTTCCTGCTCGATGACCAGGCTCGCCCCGCCGGATTCGACCACCTTGACGGTCACTTCCAGCAGGTCGTCCAGGCGGCCCGGGCGCAGGTAACGGACCGAAGTATCGGTGACGATGAACATCGTGCCCGTCTCGGCGCGCAGCTGCTCCTGCGAGAAGCCCAGGCCGCGCAGCCATTCGGTGCGGGCGCGCTCGAAGAACTTCAGGTAGTTGGCGTAGAAGACCACGCCACCCGCGTCGGTGTCCTCCCAGTACACCCGCACCGGCCAGCGGCAGTGCACCGCGGTGGTCGAGCTGACGCTCAGCGCGGCCACGGGCAGGCGCGGGGACGGGTCGGAGGCGGCCGGGACGCGGGACGGATCGGATGGGCTCATGGTGTGCAGTCGGTGTGCGGGGCGATGATCTCCATGACCTCAGCCCAGGGCCGCGATCAGGAGTGCTGCCAGCAAGCTGAGGGCCAGGGCCGCCAATATCAAGCGCCGGGGGCCCGGACGGCCCGCATTCTGCACCGGCACCGGCACCGGCACCGGCACCGCCTGAGCCTGAGCCTGAGCCTGAGGCGGGCCGTCGACCGTCACCGTCGCCGTCACGGCCGGGCAGGGGGCGGTGTCGCTGCCGTTGCCGTTGCCGGGCGTGCCGTCGGCGCCACCCCCGTCACCGGCGGCGGTCTGCTGGCTGGCCAGCCAGGTCCGCAGGTCGCGGGCGAGCGCGCCGGCCGTGCGGTGGCGCCGCGCCGGGTCGGGATCGAGCGCCTGCAGCGTGATGCGCTCCAGTGCGGCGGGCAGGGTCGGGTCCCGCTGGCAGGGCGGCACCACACGGCCGGCCAGCACCGCGGCCTCGATCTCCGCCAGCGTCCTGCCCTGGAACGGCCGCTGGCCGGTCAGCAGCTCGTAGAGCACGACGCCCAGCGAATGGATGTCGCTGCGGGCGTCGCAGGGCCAGCCCCGGTACTGCTCCGGCGCGGCGTAGTGGGGCGAACCCCGCGCCGGTCCGCCCTCGTCGTGGCGGTGCAGCAGGCGGGCGATGCCGAAGTCCAGCACCATCGGCCGGGTGCGCCCGACCATGAAGAGGTTGGCCGGCTTGATGTCCTGGTGGATGACCCCCTTGCTGTGGGCATAACCCAGCGCATCGGCCACCCGCCGCACGATCAGCGCGGCCTGCTCCGGCCGGGCTCGCCAGCCACGCCGCAGCAGCGCCCCCAGGTCCTGGCCGTGCAGCAGCTCCATCGTGATGTAGGCGCCTTCGGCGCTGATGCCCGCGTCGTGCACCGTGACGATGTGGGCATGGCTGAGCCGGGCGACCGTGCGCGCCTCGTCGAGCACCTGCTGCACCGCCTGCTCGCGGGCCGGCCCGCACCGGTGCAGCGACAGCGTCTTGAAGGCGACCCGGCGCATCAGCAGCGTGTCCTCGGCCTCCCAGACGGTGCCCAGCGCCCCTTCGCCGAGCCGGCGGATCAGGCGGTAGCGTTCGCCGACCGGCTCGGGCACGTCGACGGGCGGGCGCTCCAGCCGCGGCGTGTGCTCGAAGGCCTCGACGCCCGCAGGTCGCGCCGCCGGGGGCTGGTCGATCCTCATGCGCGGCCGAGGGCCCGTCCCAGCCGGCGCACGGCTTCCTCGAGGCTGTCCATGCTGCTGGCGAACGACAGCCGGGCGTAGCGGCCGGTGTCGGCATGGCCGAAGTCCCGTCCCGGCGTCAGTGCCACATGGGCCCGCTCCATCATGTCGAAGCAGAAGTCCCAGCTGCTGGCGGCATGGGCGCTGGTGTCGAACCAGACGTAGAAGGCACCGTCGGGCGGCACCGGCACGTCCAGGCCCAGGCGCTGCAGCGCCGGCACGATGAAGTCGCGGCGCCTGCGCAGCTCGTCGCGGCGGCGTTCGCATTCCTGCAGCGTCGCGGGCTCGAAGCAGGCCAGCGCCGCCTGCTGGGCGATCGTGGACGGGCAGATGTAGAGGTTCTGCGCCAGCTTCTCGATCGCCGGCACCAGCGCGGGCGGCAGCACCAGCCAGCCCAGCCGCCAGCCGGTCATGCCGAAGTACTTCGAGAAGCTGTTGACCACCAGCACGTCCTCGCCGAGCGCCAGCGCGCTGCGGGGCGTCTGCTGCTCGTAGCTCAGGCCGAGGTAGATCTCGTCGACCACGGTGCAGCCACCGCGGGCCCGCACGGTCTCGACGATGCCCTGCAGCGCCTCGGGCGTGATCGAGGTGCCGGTCGGGTTGGACGGCGAGGCCAGCATCACGCCCCGGGTGGCCGGGCCCCAGTGGGCGGCCACGCTGGCGGCGTCGAGCTGGAAACGCTGCGCCGCGGTCGTGGGCAGCAGCCGGGCCGAACCGCCGCAGGCGCTGACGAAGTGCCGGTTGCAGGGGTAGCACGGGTCGGGCATCAGCCATTCGTCACCGGGCTCGACCAGCGCGCTGCACAGCAGCTGCAGCGCCGCCGACGCGCCGGCGGTCACGACGATGCGCTGCGCATCGATGGCCAGGCCCCAGCGCTGCGCGTACCAGCGCGACAGCGCCTCGCGCAGCGTGGCGAGGCCGGCGGCCGGGGTGTACTGGGTCAGTCCGCGCTCGAGGCTGTGCTGCGCCGCGGCCACCACCGCGGCCGGTGCGGTGCAGTCCGGCTCGCCGATGTTCAGGTAGATCATCGGCGTGCCCCCGAGGGCCGGGTCGCAGGCCGGGCTGCGCGCGATGACATCGGCCGCCTTGGCACATTCCATCACCCAGAAGGGCTCGATCAGCCCGACCCGGCTGGCCAGCCGCGGGGGCCGTGCCATCGCTGCAGCGTTCACCGGCCGCGCCGGGGCGCTGCGGCCACCTCGGCCGGCCGCAGCGCCGCGGCGGCCTTGTCCAGCACGCCGTTGACGTACTTGTGCCCGTCGGTGCCGCCGAAGGACTTGGCCAGCTCGACCGCCTCGTTGATCGCGACCTTGTAGGGCACGTCCAGGCAGTGCTTGAGCTCGTAGAGCCCGATCAGCAGCACGCCGTGCTCGACCGGCGAGAGCTCGGCCACGGTGCGGTCCAGGTGCGGGGCCAGCAGCGCGTCGAGCTCGTCGCGCTGGGCGATGCAGCCGTGCAGCAGCGCGTCGAAGTGGGCGACATCGGCCTTGCCGAATTCGTCCTGCTCACGCATGTGCGCGTCGACCACGCCGGGGTCGGCGCGGTTGATCTGCCATTCGTACAGGCCCTGCAGCGCCAGTTCGCGCGAACGCCGCCGCGCGGACTTGGGGCGCACGCCCTGAGCGGGCGCACGGGCGCGGGAGGTGTCGGGTGGGGTCGGTTGATTCAAGAGAGGTCTTCCAGCAGATTGGCCATTTCGACCGCCACGCGGGCCGCATCGCGGCCCTTCTCGTCGACCCGGGCCCAGGCCTGGGCGTCGTTCTCGACGGTGAGGATGGCGTTGGCGATCGGCATGCCGTGGTCCAGCGCCACGCGGGTCACGCCCGCGCCGCTTTCGTTGGCCACGAGTTCGAAGTGGTAGGTCTCGCCGCGGATGATGCAACCCACGGCGATCAGCGCGTCATGGTCCTTGCTCTCGGCCAGGGCCTGCAGGGCGATGGGCACTTCCAGCGCGCCCGGCACGGTGACCTTGCGGATGTGCCTGGGCTGCACGCCGAGCGCGGTCAGCTCGGCGATGCAGGTCTCGGCCAGCTTGTCGGTGAGGGCCGCGTTGAAGCGGGCCTGGACCAGGCCGATCCTCAGGTCCTTGCCATCGAGTTCGGCCGTCAGGCCCTTGTCTGCGCCTTGCATGGGTGTCTTTCCGGGTCGGGGAGGGGAGGCAGGCGACGGGGCGCCGGGTTCAGGCGCCGGGGCCGGTGGGCAGGAAGCCGGTGACTTCCAGCCCGTAGCCGGTCATGCTGGGCATGCGGCGGCGGTTGCTCATCAGCTTCATGCGGCGCACGCCGAGGTCGAGCAGGATCTGCACGCCCACGCCGTAGGTGCGCAGGTCCATCGTGGTGCGGGGCGGCTCGCTCGAGCCGGCTTGCAGCTGGCCCGTCAGGATGTCGGCATCGCAGCCGCCATTGAGCAGCACCGCGACCCCCTTGCCGGTCTCCTGCAGCGTCGTCAGCGCACGCGGCAGCGACCACGAGTGGGCGCTGCCCTCGACGTCGAGCAGGTCGAGCACGGACAGCGGCTCGTGCACCCGCACCAGCACCTCGTCCTCGGCGCTCCACTGCCCGACGCTCAGCGCCAGGTGGACCTGGCCGCTGCGGTCGCGGAAGCTGGTGCCGGTGAAACGGCCCCAGGGCGTCTGCATCTCGCGCGAGCCCAGGCGCTCGATCAGGCTCTCGTTGCGGCTGCGGTGGCTGATCAGGTCGGCGATGGTGCCGATCTTCAGGCCGTGCTCGAGCGCGAAGGCCTCGAGGTCGGGCAGGCGGGCCATCGTGCCGTCGTCGTTCATGACCTCGCAGATCACCGAGGCGGGCGACAGCCCGGCCATGCGCGCCAGGTCGCAGCCGGCTTCGGTGTGGCCGGCGCGCATCAGCACGCCACCGTCCTGGGCCTGCAGCGGGAAGATGTGGCCGGGCTGCACGAGGTCGGCCGGGCGGGTGTCCCTGGCCACGGCCACCTGCACCGTGCGTGCCCGGTCGGCGGCCGAGATGCCGGTGCTCACGCCGGTGGCGGCCTCGATCGACACGGTGAAGGCCGTGCCGTGCTTGGTGCCGTTGCGCGTGGCCATCGGGGGCAGCTGCAGGTATTCGCAGCGCTCTCGCGTCATCGTCAGGCAGATCAGTCCGCGGCCGTGCTTGGCCATGAAGTTGATGGCCTCGGGCGTGACCAGATCGGCCGCCATCACGAGGTCGCCCTCGTTCTCGCGGTCTTCTTCGTCGACCAGGATGACCATGCGGCCAGCGGCCAGTTCGGCGACCAGCTCGGAAACAGGAGATATAGCCATGCCGCGATTGTAGGCGGGCAGGGGGGCCTCAGCTCGCCAGCCAGCTCAGGTCCTGATCCGCGGGGCGGGCGATCAGGCGCAGGTCGTCGCCGACCGGGCTCACCGACTGCCAGCGCAGCAGGCGGGCCTGCTCGAGCCGTTCGTAGGGACCGAGTGCGGCGAGCGGGCGGCCCGGGCCGAGCAGGCTCGGGGCCAGGTAGAACAGGTACTCGTCGACCAGGCCGGCCTCGATCAGCGCCCCGGCGAGTTCGGCACCGGCCTCGACATGCAGCTCGTTGACCCCGCGCCGGGCCAGTTCCTGCAGCAGCGGGGGCAGTGCGGGGCGGCCCCGGGCGTCCGGGGTCGCCTCGAGCAGGGTCACCCGGCCCGCGGCCTCGGGCCGGTGGGGCAGGGACTGCCTCCAGCGGTCCTGCTCGGCGGGCGAGGCCAGGGTGCAGATCAGCGTCTCGCCGGGGCCGTCCAGCAGGCGGGCGCCCACCGGCGTGCGCAGCCGGCTGTCGAGCACGACCCGCCAGGGCTGGCGCGGGGTCGGCACCAGGCGCACGTCCAGCCCCGGATCGTCGGCCAGCACGGTGCCGATGCCGGTGAGCACCGCCGAGGCGCGGCGGCGCCAGGCGTGGCCGTCGGCCCGCGCGGCCGGGCCGGTGATCCACTGGCTGACTCCGTTGGGCAGCGCCGTGCGGCCGTCGAGGCTGCCGGCCACCTTCAGTCGCACCCAGGGTCGCTGGCGCAGCACCCGCGACAGGAAACCGATGTTCTGCGCCCGCGCCTCGTCGGCCATCAGCCCGACCGAGGTCACGATGCCGGCCCGTGCCAGCCGGGCCAGGCCCTGGCCGGCCACCTGGGCAAACGGATCGACCAGCGCGGCGACCACGCGGCCGAGCCCGGCCTCGACCAGCGCGTCCGCGCAGGGCGGGGTGCGGCCATGGTGGGCGCAGGGCTCCAGCGTGACGTAGGCGGTCGCGCCGCGCAGGTCGTGGCCGGCCGCGCGGGCCTGGCGCATCGCCATCACCTCCGCATGCGGGCCGCCGGCCTGCTGCGTGTGGCCCTGGCCGAGCAGCTGGCCGTCGCGCCCGACCAGCACGCAGCCCACCCGCGGGTTGGGATCGGTCAGGCCGATCGCCTGTTCGGCCTGGGCGATGGCCAGGGCCATCGCCGCCTGATCGGCCGGGCTGAAGGAGGAGGCGGGCGTGTGTGTCATGGCCCGGATTGTCGGCCCGTGCCCGGGTGCCGTGGCCGTGGTGGCGCTCGGGTTCAGGGCTGGTGGGGCACCGTGCCGTCGTCGAGGCCCCGGCCCGGCGTGTCCACGGGGCAGCTGGCCGTGCCTCGCACCACCAGGAAGTTCTGCGCCCCGAGCGGCCCGCTCACGCCCTGGTGCACGGCAGGGTGTTCGGCCGCCTCGATGCGGCCGTCGTGATCGTGGTCGGCGCTGTAGCGGCATACCTGGAACTCGCCGGCGCCGCGGCCGATCACCCAGCCGGCCGCGACGACGTCGAGCCGCCCCGACCAGGCGGGTGGCTGTCCGGCCGGCTGCACCACGCAGTGGTAGCTGACCAGCGTGCGCAGCGTCAGGCCGGGCGGGACGTGGTCGGGGGCGTCGTCGTCACATTCCCAGCCCGGGCTCGGGTGGCCGGTGCTGGTGAACTGCAGCCGCAGGGCCAGGCTCATGACCGGATCCGCCGGCTGCTCGGCGTCCTGGGCGCCGAGCAGGTCGCCGTGGGTGGCAAAACGCACCTGTCCGCTGAGCAGCCAGCCGCTGAGGGCGGCGCAGCGCAGCAGCATCGAGGGCGTCAGCAGGGTGTTGTCCACGCCCACCGGGGTCTCGCAGCGCTCGATCACCTCGCCGCTGCTCCGGTCGAAGACCCAGGTGAGCGGGCCTTCGGCCCGGGGCTTGAAGGCGCTGCGCCGGGCATCCAGGTCCGTCGCGGCCACGGGAATCGACGGGTGGCGCTGCGCGGCGCCGCCGGAGGCGCCCGCCGCTTCGGTGTCGCGGGCCAGCGTGGCGACCACGCCGAGCTGCGGATCGACGCCCGCCAGCAGGCCGTGCAGCACCAGCGACCGGGTCTGTGCGTCGCGGTCCGGCCACTGCAGGTGCGTGCTCATCGCCTTCAGGCGCAGCGGCTCGAGCAGCGTGACCGTGGTGTGCCGCTGCAGCGTCTGCGTGCCATCGAACGCCACCGCCTCGGCGGTGCTCGTGACCCGCTCCTGCCAGGCCCCGCCGACGTCCGCCGGGTCGGTCTCGACATGGTCGAAGGCCCGCAGCCGCTCCTGCGCTTCTTCGGCCAGCCGCATCGCGGCCGAACGCTGCCGGGCCTCGTCGGCGCTGCCGGCCAGCAGTCGCTGCCACTGCAGCAGCCCGACCGTGCCGAGGCTGAGCACGCACAGCCCGATCAGCAGCTCCAGCAGCGTCAGGCCGGCGCTGCGCTCAGGGTGATTCATGGTCGCGCCACCCGCCGGCCAGCGGCACCAGGGCCGCCAGGCTGTCCCCGGCCTGCTCGAGCACGGCCCGCGAGGCGCGCACGGTGAGCGGGCCGTCCAGCCGCAGGTCGCCGGCCGACAGCAGCGCCCCGTCGAGCCCGCTCGAACTGCCGGCCTGCCACTGCACCGCCCGGGCCACGATCAGGCCGTGCCAGGCGCCGCTGGTCTGCGCGCTCAGCGTGCCGTCGACCAGCAGCACCAGCGGCTGCTGCAGGCTGCCCCGCGGGGCCTGGTCGTCGAGCGTGGCGTCGCCGCGGATCACCAGGACCGGGCGCTCGCGGTTCCAGGCGGCCGCCAGCGTGGCGCCGCTGCACGGCTGGCTGCAGTCGAGCGTGGTGACCGACGGCAGGCGGCGCAACCAGGCGATCGGCAGGCCGACATGGCGGCGCAGCCAGGTGTCGAGGTCGCCGGACAGGCCTGGCAGCTGGGCCCGTGCGCTGTCGGTGCCGGCGTGGGCCACGCTGCTCAGCCGGGCACCGGGCTCGAGCACCACCGCCCCACCGGCGGCGACGGTCCAGCCCGGCAGCCAGGTGGCATCGGGCTGGACCACCTCCACGGCCGGGCCCAGCGTGACCCGGCCCGCCGCGCTGACCGGTGCCAGCGGCCAGCGGCGCAGCGTGCCCAGCAGGCCGTGGTCCAGGCGCAGGCGTGCACGGGCCGACGCCGCGGGCCAGGCCGATCCGTCCGTGCCGCTGCAGGCCGGACCGGCCGGCAGGCAGCCGGTCGACACCAGCGTGACCGCTCCCGTGGTGGCCACCGTCTCCCAGCGCAGCAGGAAGCCGGGGTGTTCCTGTCCGTCGGTCGGCGCGGTCAGCGATTCGAACGCCCGGCTGCCGGCCGAGGCCGGGCAGGCGCAGGTCCAGCCCGAGCCGTCGTGCAGGCAGCCGGCTTCGGCCGAGCCCAGCGGGGTGATCGTGCGTTCACCGTGCAGCAGGCCGAGGTAGCGCTGGCGCCACGAGGTGGTCGACGACAGGTCGGGGGCGCAGCGGCCGTCCAGCGGGGTGCGGCGGTGCAGCTGCGCCAGGCCCCAGTCGAGTCCGGCCTGGGCGGCGTGCAGGGCGGCGGTGGCACGGGCCTGGTCGGCGGCGCTGCGCTGCTCGGCCAGCTGGCCGCGGTGGCTCCACAGCACGGCGGTGCTCAGCCCCAGCAGCAGGCTCAGCAGCACCAGCAGCGTGGCCGAGCCGCCGTGCCCGAGGCGCTGGCCGGTCGTCATGGGGACGGGCACTCGCCGTGGCGTTCGGCGTTGCGCAGCAGCACGGTGCTGCGCCAGCTGCGCTGCAGGTCCGGCTCCTGGCGGGACGCCAGGGTCAGCTCGATCGTGACCAGGTGCGTGGTGCGGGCCGGACCGCATCCCGTCCCGGTGCAGCTCGTGACCGCACAGGCATCGAGCAGCGAGCGCTGCCGTGTCTGCAGGCTGATCTGCAGGCGGGTCACCCGGACCTGCTCGGGGTCGGTCAGCGCCTGCCACTGGTCTCCGGTGCCGGGCGCCAGGCGGGGGCCGCTCAGGCGCAGGTCGAGGCTGGCCTGCACCGGGTGCACGCGCAGGCCGAAGCTCTCGTTGCTGCCGGCCACCTGATCTTCCTGAGGGTCGCGGCTGTAGCGATAGACGACGTGGCTGGCGGTGTCCACCAGCACCCCCTGGTAGGGGTTGGCCGGGCGGGGGCCGTCGGCCGCGCTGCGCCACAGGGCGTCGGCCGGGCTGCCCCAGTGGCCCGAGCGACGCAGGTCACGCGCGATCAGCTCGCCGCTGATCCGCAGGTCCTGCGTGAGGCGGGTCAGGCGCAGCAGCCGTCGCTGTTCCTGGAGCTGGTGGGCCACCACCGGCAGCAGCGTGGCGACCATCCACAGCCCGAGGGTCAGTGCGAGCATCATCTCCACGAGGGTGATGCCGCCACATCGGCGCGGGCTCATCGCCCCCAGCACCGCTGGTTGGCGGCCGCGCCGTTGCCGAGCGTGGCGTCCGGCCCGGAGCGCTGCACCAGCGTGCCTTCGCCGAGCTCGAGGGCGAGTTCCTGGCAGCCGCTGTCGCCCTGCTGGCCATCGAGGGCACTGGCCCTCACCGTGTAGGCCGATCCCGGCGTCGCGGCGTCCAGGGCCAGCGTGATCCGGTAATGTCCGTCGGGGCTGTGCTCCGGCAGGCCGAGGCCACCCGTGCCGAGGGTGGCGCAGTAGTGTTCATGCCCGGCCCGCCAGCGCTCCTGCCACTGCTGCACGGTGGCCAGCGCGCGCAGGGCGTCGCTGCGCCGGATCCGGCGCAGCTGCTCCTGGTACGAGGGCAGCGCCACCGTCGCCAGCACGGCCAGCACCACCAGCCCGATGCACAGCTCGACGAGGGTGTGGCCACGGGCCGGGCGGGGTGGGGGCGGCGCGGGCATGGCGGATCCGCCTCAGCAGCGCGGCAGGCCCGACATCCCGCTCGGGCTGCAGGTGCGGACCCGGCCGAGGATGTTGACCACGTGGCGGATCGTGTGGCCGTCCCGGCTGGCCAGCTCGATGCTGCCCGTCGGGCTGACGGTGCCATGGCGGGGATCGATGCGCATCGAGCCGACATTGCTGCTCAGGCTCACCGGTGGATCGGTGGCGCGGACCACCAGGCTGCGCATCAGCCGGGCCGTTCCGCCGCAGCGCGCCGGGCTGGCGCAGCTGCAGTCGGCGGCCTCGCCGCTGTGCACCAGGCTGCAGGTGCCGCCGGTTCCGGTCAGCAGGCTCCAGCGCAGCGGCTCCTGGCGGCTGACCGCCGCGGTGCGCAGCACCTGCAGGTCGTGCTGCAGCTGGGCCGACAGGCCCTCGAGCTCACGCTGCAGCAGGAAGCGGCTGAACGAGGGGCCGGTCAGCGTCAGCAGCACGGCGCAGACCAGCACCGTGACCAGCAGTTCGCTCAGGGTCCAGCCCCGGGCGGGCGGGGCGGCGAGGGAAGGGCGCATCTCGTTTCCTCCTGCGACCCGATCGAGTCTACGCAGGCAGGTGGCGATGACGATGCCCCTCGATGGGGGAAGCCGGGTCCCCCTCAGGAGGGAGAGGGGCGAGCGACGGGCGGGTGGCCCGGCCTCAGATTTCCTTGATCAGCTTGCTGAAGGCCTCGATGTCCTCGAACTCGCGGTACACCGAGGCAAAACGCACGTAGGCCACCTTGTCCAGGCGCTTGAGCTCGCGCATCACCAGCTCGCCGACCCGGGCCGTGCCGACCTCGCTGGAGCCGCTCGACAGCAGCTTCTCCTCGATGCTGGCGATCGCCGCGTCGACCAGGTCGACGCTGACGTTGCGCTTGCGCAGCGCGAGGGCCATCGACGCGCGCAGCTTGGCGCGGCTGAACTCGGTGCGGTCGCCGTTCTTCTTGACCACGGCCGGCATGGCGAGCTCGGCCCGTTCGTAGGTGGTGAAGCGCTTCTCGCACTGGCCGCAGCGGCGGCGGCGGCGCACGGCATCACCTTCGTCCGATTCACGCGTCTCGACGACGGTGGTCTCTAGATGGCCGCAGTAGGGGCAACGCATGGGCGGTCCGGATCGGGGCGGGGCACAAGGACGGCGGCGACCAGTCGTGAACGAGCTGGTCGCCGCCAGGAGGGGCTGGACGGGAGGCCGCGCGGGGCGGCGTCCCGGCCGGGTCAGCGGTAGACCGGGAAGTCGCGCGTCAGCGCGGCGACCTGGGCTTTCACGCGCTCGATGACGGCCTCGTCATGCGGGGCGTCCAGCACGTCGGCGATCAGGTTGGCCACCTGGCGCGCCTGCTCTTCCTTGAAGCCGCGCGTGGTGAAGGCCGGCGAGCCCAGGCGGATGCCGCTGGTCACGAAGGGCTTCTGCGGGTCGTTGGGGATGCCGTTCTTGTTGCACGTCATGTGGGCCCGGCCCAGCAGCGCCTCGGCTTCCTTGCCGGTCAGGCCCTTGGGACGCAGGTCGACCAGCATGACGTGGCTCTCGGTGCGGCCGCTGACGATGCGCAGGCCACGCTCGGTCAGCGTCTGGGCCAGCACGGCGGCGTTCTTCACGACCTGCTCCTGATAGGCCTTGAACTCGGGCGACAGCGCTTCCTTGAAGGCCACGGCCTTGCCGGCGATGACGTGCATCAGCGGGCCGCCCTGGATGCCGGGGAAGATGGCCGAGTTGATCTTCTTGGCGACTTCTTCGCCACGCATCAGGATCAGGCCGCCGCGCGGGCCGCGCAGGGTCTTGTGCGTGGTGGTGGTGACCACGTCGGCGAAGGGCACCGGGTTCGGGTAGACGCCCGCGGCGATCAGGCCGGCGTAGTGGGCCATGTCGACCATGAAGTAGGCGCCGACGTCCTTGGCCACCTTGGCGAAGCGCTCGAAGTCGATGCGCAGCGCGAAGGCCGAGGCGCCCGCGATGATCAGCTTGGGCTTGTGCTCATGCGCCAGACGCTCCATCGCGTCGTAGTCGATGTCTTCGGCGGCGTTCAGGCCGTAGGAGACGACCTTGAACCACTTGCCCGACATGTTCAGCGGCATGCCGTGCGTCAGGTGGCCGCCTTCGGCCAGGCTCAGGCCCATGATGGTGTCGCCGGGCTGCAGCAGGCCGAAGAACACGGCCTGGTTGGCCTGCGAGCCGCTGTTGGGCTGCACGTTGGCGAACTCGGCGCCGAACAGCTGCTTGGCGCGGTCGATGGCCAGCTGCTCGGCCACGTCGACATGCTCGCAGCCACCGTAGTAGCGCTTGCCGGGGTAGCCTTCGGCGTACTTGTTGGTCAGCTGGCTGCCCTGGGCGGCCATCACGGCCGGCGAGGTGTAGTTCTCGCTGGCGATCAGCTCGATGTGGTCTTCCTGGCGGCGCGTCTCGTCGGCGATGACGGCGGCGATCTCGGGGTCGATGGCGGCCAGGGTCTGGGTGGCGCGGTCAAACATGTCGGGGTCGTCCTGTCGGTGATTGCTGGTCCCTGCACGGATCGGCCGGCCGCGATCGGTGACCGGCCATCGATGTCAGGGCTGCCCAGGCGCACGGCGAAACACCGCTGCCGGCTGTTGCCCGCAGCAGGTCGTGCTCCACGGTGGTTGCCCACCACGGACTCCGTTGCGGAGCCCTTGAACGCCAGTCGCACGACGACGCGAGTGTAGCGGAAGGCAGGCGCTGACGCGCCTGCGGGTCAGCGCGCCAGCGCGATGCGGGCGGTCGACACCGGCGACGGCGCTTGGCGGTCGTGGGGGGCTTCTTCGGCCGGCGTGCTGCGGGCCGTGGAAGGGGCCGAGGCGGCATCACCGCCGTCGATCTTCGGCGCGGTCTGGGGCACCGGCATGCGTGCGGTCACCGGCACGGAGCGTCCGCGCAGCAGCTGCTGCAGGAAACCCTGCTCGCTGAGCACCTTGAAGGCATAACCGCCGTCATCGACCAGGTTGGCCGCGCCGACGTAGTGGCGCAGGCCGCCTTCGACCGAGCCGGCCTTGGCGATGCAGTCCTTGAGCACCTGCACACCGACGCGCAGATTGGTCAGCGGGTCGAAGGCCGCATGGTTGCCGCCGAAGGCGAGGTACTTGTCGTCGTGCACCCGGGTCATCACCTGCATCAGGCCCTGCGCGCCGACCGCGCTCTGCGCGAAGGGGTTGAAGCTGGACTCGATGGCCACGATGGCCAGGATCAGCGTGGGCTCCAGGCCCACCCGCTGGCCGAGCGACCAGGCCTCCTGCACCAGCCGGCTCACCGGCTCCGGGGCGACGCGGTAGCGCCGCGCCAGCCACTGGGCGACCGCGGCCTGCTGGCGGTTGAGCTCGGCCGGGTCGGTCGCCGTGGCCCGGTCCACGGCCGAGGCGTCGCCGGGGGCGAGCAGGTCGGTGTCGACGTCGATGCGGGCTTCATGGCGCTCGAGCAGCCAGTCCAGGGCCTGCGCCTCGAGCGAAGAACGCAGGTCGGCCCGTCCGCCCAGCAGCAGGCTGGCACCCAGCACGCCCAGGCCGATCAGGGCCAGGGAGTTGTGGCTGACAGCGAGCAATCCGTGGCCCACATCGGTGATAAAAACGCGTGACGAACGGGAAACGGCCGATCGCACATGCGACCACGACTGGATGGCAGACATGACACTCCTTCGGTTCATCTGCTCGGGTGCTCTGGGACCCCGTAGGATCGGCACCCTGATAATCCCTGTCGACATGCACCTGGGAAGTGCAAAAAGCGTGCATAGCTGCACACGTGACAGGGGCGGAACAGGCGGCTTGACGACTGGGCGAAAAAACGCCGCTGGCCTGTGGTACTGAAGTTGCCGGATTCTAGAAGTCTTCCTAATAACTAGTCAATAATAAAGACTGGTTTTCTTATGCCTTTTCATGATTAAGTATCGCGACCTTCGTGACTTCATGGCCATGCTGGAGCGGCGTGGCCAGCTGCTGACCGTGGCGCAGCCGGTGTCCACCGAGCTGGAGATGACCAGCCTGTCCGACCGTGCGCTGCGTGCCGGCGGGCCCGCGCTGCTGTTCTCCGATCCGCACCGTCAAGGTGCGTCCGTGGGCATGCCGGCACTGACCAACCTGTTCGGCACCCCCGAGCGGGTCGCGCTGGGCATGGGGGCCGAGGACGTCTCGGCCCTGCGCGACATCGGCGAGCTGCTGGCCCGGCTGAAGGAGCCCGAGCCGCCGCGCGGCCTGAAGGACGCCGGCCGACTGCTGCAGATGGCCAAGACGGTGTGGGACATGAAACCCGCGCTGGTGCGGCGGCCGGACTGCCAGCAGGTCGTGCTGGAGGGCGCCGAGGTCGACCTGGGGCGCCTGCCGGTGCAGCACTGCTGGCCCGGCGATGCCGCGCCGCTGATCACCTGGGGCCTGGTCGTCACCCGCGGGCCCCAGGGCGGGCCGCGGGCGCGCCTGCGCCAGAACCTGGGCATCTACCGCCAGCAGGTGATCGGGCCGCGCCAGACCATCATGCGCTGGCTGGCCCACCGCGGCGGCGCGCTCGACTTCCGCGACTTCGCGCTGGCCCGCCCGGGCCGGCCGTTCCCGATCGTGGTGGCGCTGGGCGCCGATCCGGCCACCATCCTGGGCGCGGTCACGCCGGTGCCCGACAGCCTGTCGGAGTACCAGTTCGCCGGCCTGCTGCGCGGGGGGCGCACCGAGGTGGCCGACAGCGGCGTGGGCGAGGGCGAGCTGAAGCTGCAGGTGCCCGCCAGCGCCGAAATCGTGCTCGAGGGCCACATCCCGGTGGCCGAACCCGGCTACGAAGGCGTGTCCGCGCACGGCGTTCCCCTGAAGGAGCGGGGCGGCTACCTGCATGCGCTCGAAGGCCCCTACGGCGACCACACCGGCTACTACAACGAGCAGGACTGGTTCCCGGTCTTCGAGATCGAGCGCATCACGATGCGGCCCGACCCGATCTACCACTCGACCTACACCGGCAAGCCGCCCGACGAGCCCGCCGTGCTGGGGGTGGCGCTCAACGAGGTGTTCGTGCCCATCCTGCGCAAGCAGTTTCCGGAGATCGTCGACTTCTACCTGCCGCCCGAGGGCTGCAGCTACCGCATGGCGGTGGTCAGCATCCGCAAGGCCTACCCGGGCCACGCCAAGCGGCTGATGTTCGGCATCTGGAGCTTCCTGCGCCAGTTCATGTACACCAAGTTCATCGTCGTGGTGGACGATGACGTCGACACCCGCTCCTGGCAGGAGGTGATCTGGGCCATCACCACCCGCATGGATCCGGTGCGCGACACCACGCTGGTCGAGCAGACCCCGATCGACTACCTCGACTTCGCCTCGCCGGTGTCGGGCCTGGGCGGCAAGATGGGGCTGGATGCGACCAACAAGTGGCCGGGCGAGACCAGCCGCGAGTGGGGGCGTCCGATCACGATGGACCGCGAGGTCGACGCACGCATGGAGAAGCTGTGGGCCGAGCTGACCGCCGGCCGGCCCGCTCCGGTGGCGAAGTGATGTTGCAGTGCGGTGTCAATATCGCGCTGACGATGGTGTCCGCGCGCACGATTGAAGCCCTGATCTTGCACGGGCGCACGGCAACGCTTAACGTGGGGGCACCTGTTCACTGAACAGGCCTACAGACCGCGCAGTCTCTGCGCGGAGGGTTCACCGGACCTGATACCTCTGGTGGCCGCAGGTGGTCATTGATCCACCGGACCCGCTCGCGAACAGCCGTTCCGAGCGGGTTTTCAGTTTCAGGCCCCCGCGGCCCGCCCCAGCAGCTCGCGCACCACCCACTGCACCGTCAGCACCCCGCTGGTGCTCGGGATCCAGTCCAGCAGCGAACGCTCGTCCTCGCCCGGAAAGCCGAACGGCGCGGCGACCACCTCGATCCCGCTGCCGGCGGCGCGGCGGAAGTGCGCCAGTGCCCGGGGCATGTGCCAGGCGTGCGTGACCAGCACGATGCGGCGCACGCCGTCGGCCCGCAGCAGCGGCACGCTGAAGTCGGCGTTCTCGCGCGTGTCGCGCGAGCGGCCTTCGGCCCAGCGCAGCGTGCCGCCCCATTCGTCCCGCACGATGCGTGCGGCGGCGTCGGCTTCGCTCGGGCCGTCCTTCTGCGCCCAGCCGACCCCGCCGCTGTAGCCCAGCGGCTGCTGCAGCTGGCGCGACAGCCACATGCCGTAGCGCAGCCGGGCCAGGCCGTTGGGCGTCAGGTCGGGCTGGTCGAGGAATTCCGGCGCGGCGCCGTAGCGTCCGGCGCCCAGCACGATCACCGCGGTGGAGGGGCCGTCCGGTCCGGCCGCGAGGGCGGCCAGCGCGGGGCGGTCGAGCGCGGCGGGCGGCCTCAGCACGTCGCGCACCAGCCAGCGTCCGCTGCCCTGGCAGGCGCTGAGCCACAGCAGCACCAGCAGCGCGGCGGCCACCGGACGGGTCCAGCGCGTCGTTCGCCGCCAGGCCAGGCAGGCGCCCAGCATCAGCAGCAGGCTGGTCGGCGGCATCAGCAGGGCGGTGATGAAGGGCTTGAGGGCGTAGAGGCTGTTCATGCGGGGGCTTGTCGGGGCCGGACGGCGGCGCGGCGCATTCTGCCGAATAATGCCTCGCACGCCCCGACCGGATCCCGCCATGAATCAGCCCGCCGATGCCTCCCCGACCCTGCCCGCGACCGAGACCATCACGCTCGGCGGCGGCTGCTTCTGGTGCACCGAGGCGGTCTACCTCGACGTCGAGGGGGTGCTGGCGGTGCAGAGCGGCTACTGCAACGGGCCGCTCCCCCATCCGACCTACGAGCAGGTCTGCTCCGGGCGCACCGGCCATGCCGAGGTGGTGCGGGTGAGCTTCGACCCGTCGAGGGTCAGCCTGCGCGAGCTGCTGCAGGTCTTCTTCGTGGTGCACGACCCGACCACGCTGAACCGCCAGGGCAACGATGCGGGCACCCAGTACCGCTCCGGCATCTACTGGAACGATCCGTCGCAGCTCGAGGTGATCGAGGCCGTGCTGGACGAGGCCCGGGCGCTGTGGCCCGACCCGGTGGTCACCGAGGTCCGCTCGGAGCAGAACTACTGGCCGGCCGAGGCCTATCACCAGCGCTATTTCGAGCAGCACCCGGAGCAGGGCTACTGCGCCTGGGTGGTCGCGCCCAAGGTGGCCAAGTTCCGCCACACCTTCGCCCGGCTGCGGCGGCACGGCTGAGTGCCGTGCCCCGGGTGCTCAGGGCGCCAGCCGTTCCTTGATCCATCGCCCGGCCTCGAGGCGGTAGACCAGCCGGTCGTGCAGCCGCGACGGGCGGCCCTGCCAGAACTCCCAGCGATCGGGCACCAGCCGGAAGCCGCCCCATTGCGGCGGGCGCGGCGGGTTCAGGCCGTGCTGCACGGCGGCCCGGGCCGCATGGCCCACCAGCACCGCCCGCGAGCTGATCACCTGGCTCTGCGGCGAGGCCCAGGCGCCCAGGCGCGAGTCCAGCGGCCGCGAGGCGAAGTAGGCGTCCGACTCCTCGGCCGCGGTGCGCTCGACCCGGCCTTCGATGCGCACCACCCGTTCGTGCTCGACCCAGTGGAACTGCAGCGCGGCCCATGGGTGGCCGGCCAGCTCTCGGCCCTTGCGGCTGTCGTAGTTGGTGTACCAGACGATGCCGCGGGCGTCGCAGCCCTTGATCAGCACGATGCGCGTCGACGGCCGGCCGTCGGCCCCGACGGTGGCCACCGTCATCGCGTTGGGCTCGGGCAGTCCGGCCTTCAGGGCGGCATCGAGCCAGCCCTCGAACTGGGTCAGGGGTTCGCTGGCGCTCTGGTGCTCGTCCAGTTCGCCCGCTTCATAACTCTTGCGCAGATCGGCGATGTTCTTCATGTGTGCAGTATAGGAACGCTCTGCGGGATTGCGCGTCCGTCGCCCGCCGTCGAGCGGTGCTTGTGCGTAGGTGAACGCACCACTTTCGCGAGCGGCGCTTGTGCGGTTCCATCGGGGCATGGCGCTCGACTCGAGCGCCGATCCGGGAGGGTGTGGGTGAAACAGCGTGAGTGCCTGATCGATCGAGGGGCCGTGTCCTGCGGTGGCAGGGCCGGATGGCCGCGCGGCGGTCGGGCATGAACACGGCTGCTCCAGGGCCCGTGGTGGTGGTCGTGGCGGGCGGTCGTGGCGCCCGTTTCGACGGCGACGGCCACAAGCTGGCCCAGCCCTTCGGTCCGTCGACGGTGCTGGCGACCACGCTGCACCGCATCCTGGCGGCCGGCCTGCCGATGGTGGTGGTGACCACCGCCCCGCTGGCGTCGCTGGCGCAGGGGGTCGTGGCCGCGCGTGACGTCGTGCTGGTGCCGGCGGTGGGCAGCGGCGACGAGCCGCTCGGCATGGGTTATTCCATCGCGGCGGGGGTGGCCGCGCGCTCCCAGGCCAGCGGCTGGATGGTCATGCCCGCGGACATGCCGATGGTGCGTCCGGCCACCTTCCAGCGCATCGCGCAGGCGATGCGGCAGCACGTGATCGTGCACGCCCAGCACCGCGGGCGCCGCGGTCATCCGGTGGGCTTCTCGTCGGAGCTGTATTCCGAGCTGGTCTCGCTGAAGGGCGACGAAGGCGCGCGCCGCCTGCTGGCGCGTTATCCGACCTACAGCCTCGAGATCGACGACCCTGGCGTGCTGCTCGACGTCGACACCCGCGACGACCTGGAGCAGGCCCGCCAGCGCTGGTCCGCCGACCGGTCCTGACGCTCAGGCCAGCCCGTGATGGCGGACCAGGCGCATCAGGCGCTCGGTCTGCGCATCGTGGATCTGCAGCTCCCGCAGCCGTTCGGCCGTCAGGCGCAGGTAGTCGATGCAGCGCCCGTAGCGCCCCTCGGCATGGCGGAACACCTCGACCAGCGCCTCGTCGGACAGGGGGCCGGTGTGGTGTGGGCTGTGCTGCGGCAGCGTGAAGGTCAGCGCCCGCACCGCGCCCCGGGCCGTCTGGCAGGTCAGCCAGCGGGGCTGGTAGACGCCGGTGGGCATCTCGCGGGTCCACAGCGCCTGCAGCGTCTCGTCACGCCGGTGCGGCGGCACGGCCTGGACCTGTCCCCGGCACGAGCCGCCGCGCATCAGCGCATAGACCAGCCCGGGGCGCTGCGGGCTGCCCCGGTTGATGTTCGAGCGCATGCTCAGCGTGCGGTGGTAGCCCCAGACCCGGGCCGGGCGCGCCTCGTCGGACACGAACTCCGGGCGCCACAGCAGCGAGGCGTAGGCGAACACCCAGAGCCGCGGCTGCCGCGCGGCTTCGGCCTGGACCTGCCTGAACAGGTGCTGGCGGTGGAGGTGCTGCTCGGGGCTGAGCGTCGGTTCGTGCATCACGGGTTCCAGTGTCGCCAGAAGGCTGCGATCCGTCCGGCCTGTTGCGTCTGCGCAAGGGTTTGCCATGGTTGTGCCCCGGCGGGGCCACTACACTGCGCGCATCTTTTCACGACAACTGGAGGAAACGATGAGTGATGATGACCGCGACGACAGCCGCAAGGTGGGGCTCTGGGTGGTGTTCACGACGGTGGCGGTGCTGCTGATCGGCGTGATCGGCTACGCCGTGATGCGCACCACGGGCCAGTCGGCCGCACCGACGACCGGGATGGCGGCGTCCGCACCGGCTGAAGCCGCCGCCGACGTGCTGGTCGACATCGTGACCACCGGAGAGGCCCTGGCCACCACCTTCTTCCCGTCGGGCTCGGCCGACATCCTGCCCGAGTCCGCCACCGTGCTCGATGCCGCCGTCACCGCCCTGCAGGCCGACGCGGCCAAGAAGGTGCTGCTGTCGGGTTACCACGACTCGACCGGCGACCCGGCGATGAACGCCGAACTGGCCAAGCAGCGGGCCAAGGCCGTGCGCACGGCGCTGGTCGCCCGTGGCATCGCCGCCGACCGCGTGCTGCTGCGCAAGCCGGAAGTGACCGACGGTGGCGCCGATGCGGCCGCTGCCCGCCGCGTCGAGATCCGCCTGATCGACGCGCCCTGACGCGCGCTCCCGCCGAGGGCGGGCTGACGTGCATCGACCGCCCGAGGCCTTGTGGCCCGGGCGGTTTTTTTGTGCCCGCCCGACCCGCTGCGCAGAGGGGAAAGGCGATTGACGCTGTAACTTTGTTTCGTTCTAATCGAGGCATCGGTTTCAACATCAGGCTGCTCCGGCAGCCGAGCCCGCTGCCATGAAAACCCAGATCGCCGACATCACCGCCCGCATCCGTGAGCGCAGCCAGCCCGGACGCGACGACTACCTGCGCCGGGTGCGTGCGGCGGCCGGCCGTCCGAGGGGCGTCGAACGCATGGGCTGTGCCAATGTGGCGCACGCCTTTGCCGCGCTGCCGGGATCGGACAAGTTCCGCGTCGTGGCCGAGAAGGCGCCGAACCTGGCGGTCATCACCGCCTACAACGACATGCTGTCGGCCCACCAGCCCTACGAGGCCTATCCGGCCCTGATCCGCGACGAGGCGCACCGCCAGGGCGCCACCGTGCAGGTCGCCGGCGGCGTGCCGGCGATGTGCGACGGCGTGACCCAGGGCCTGCCGGGCATGGAGCTCAGCCTGTTCTCGCGCGACACCATCGCGATGGCCACCGCCGTGGGCCTGACCCATGACGTCTTCGACGCCGCCCTGCTGCTGGGCGTGTGCGACAAGATCGTGCCCGGCCTGCTGATCGGCGCGCTGCATTTCGGGCACCTGCCGTGCGTGTTCGTGCCGGCCGGCCCGATGGGCAGCGGCCTGTCCAACACCGAGAAGTCGAAGGTGCGCGAGCAGTTTGCCCAGGGCCTGGTCGGCCGCGACGAGCTGCTGCGGGCCGAGTCGGCCGCCTACCACGGCGCGGGCACCTGCACCTTCTACGGCACGGCCAACTCCAACCAGATGCTGCTGGAGGCCATGGGCCTGCACGTGCCCGGCGCCGCCTTCATCCACCCGCACGAAGGCCTGCGCGAGGCGCTGACCCGCGAGGCCGTGCGCACGGCGCTGCGCCTGCGCGCCGGCGGAGAGCGCTACACGCCGATCGGCGAGCTGGTCGACGAGCGCTGCATCGTCAACGCGATGGTCGCGCTGCTGGCCACCGGCGGCTCCACCAACCACCTGATCCACTGGGTCGCGGTGGCGCGCTCGGCCGGCATCCTGATCGACTGGACCGACTTCTCGGAGCTGTCGGACTGCGTGCCGCTGCTGTCGCGCGTCTATCCGAACGGCAAGGCCGACGTGAACCAGTTCCAGGCCGCCGGCGGCCCGGGCTTCGTGCTGCGTGAGCTGCTCGACGCCGGCTGCGTGCACGGCGACGTGCTGACCGTGGCCGACGGCGGCATGGCCGCCTACGGCACGGTGCCGTCGCAGCAGGCCGACGGCAGCCTGACCTGGACGGCGCTGCCGGCCGAGCCGATCGACGACAGTGTCGTGCGCACCGCGGCCGCGCCGTTCAGCGAGCAGGGCGGCCTGAAGCTGCTGACCGGCAACCTGGGCCGGGCGGTCATCAAGGCCAGCGCGGTGCCGGTCGAGCGCCACGTCGTCGAGGCGCCCGCCATCGTCTTCGACAGCCAGGAGCAGCTGCAGCAGGCCTTCAAGGCGGGCCGGCTCGAGCGCGACTTCGTCGCCGTCGTGCGCTTCCAGGGCCCCAAGGCCAACGGCATGCCCGAGCTGCACAAGCTGACGCCGCCGCTGGCGGTGCTGCAGGACAAGGGCTTCCGGGTCGCGCTGGTGACCGACGGCCGCATGAGCGGGGCGTCGGGCAAGGTGCCGGCCGCCATCCACGTCAGCCCCGAAGTGCTGGCCGGCGGGCCGCTGGGCAAGGTGCGTGACGGTGACCTGATCCGCCTGGACGCGGTGGCCGGCACGCTGGAGGCCCTGGTCGCCGCCGACGAATGGGCCGCCCGTGCACCGGGCGAGCGCTCGGCCGAGCTGGCCGACGATGCCGGCCACGGCCTGGGCCGCGAACTGTTCGGCGGCATGCGCCGCCACGCGCTGACCGCCGAAGAAGGCGCGATCACCTGGCTCTGAAGCCGGCCTCTCCCTTTCCGCTACCGAACCCGGACCCACCGACCATGAACACCCTCGATCTGATTGCCCACGGCCCCGTCATTCCCGTCATCGTGCTCGACCGCGTCGAGGACGCCGTCCCGCTCGCCCGTGCCCTGGTGGCCGGCGGCGTCAAGGTGCTCGAGGTCACGCTGCGCACGCCCGCGGCGCTGAAGTGCATCGAGGCGATGATCGCCGAGGTGCCCGAGGCCATCGTCGGCGCCGGCACCGTGCGCTCGGTCGATGACGCCAGGGCCGTCCAGGCGCTGGGCTGCCAGTTCGCGGTCAGCCCGGGCTACACCTCCGAGATCGGCCGTGCCTGCCTGGACATCGGCCTGCCGCTGCTGCCGGGCGTGTCCACCGCCAGCGAGGTGATGATGGCCAACGCCGACGGCTACCGCTTCCTCAAGCTGTTCCCGGCCACCGCGGTCGGCGGCGTCAACCTGCTCAAGGCCTTCGCCAGCCCCTTCCACGACGTGGTGTTCTGTCCCACCGGCGGCATCACGCTCGAGACCGCGCCGCAGTTCCTGTCGCTGCCCAACGTCAAGGTCTGTGGCGGCTCCTGGCTGACGCCGGCTGATGCGGTGAAGAACGGCGACTGGGCCCGCATCACCGAGCTGGCGCGCCAGACGCACACGCTGCGCGCCTGAGGCGCCGGCGGGCGGGCGCCCGGTTTCCGGCGCCCGTTGTGCAGCGGACCCCACTAGGATGTCGGCTTCACGGACTGCACGCCGCCGCACCATGCACTTCTCCGATCTGAACGCCGAAGCCGAAGACAGCGACCACTCCGCCGCCGAGCGCCGCCGGGCGGCCTCCCGCAGCACCTGGGTCAGCGTGCTGGTCAACCTGGTGCTGACGGTGCTGCAGATCACGGCCGGGGTGCTGGCCCGCTCCCAGGGCCTGGTGGCCGACGGCATCCACTCGCTGTCGGACCTGGTGGCCGACTTCGTCGTGCTGCTGGCCAACCGCCACAGCAGCAAGGACGCCGACGAGGACCATCCCTACGGCCACCAGCGCTTCGAGACCGCCGCCTCGCTCGTGCTGGGCGGCCTGCTGCTGGCCGTCGGCCTGGGCATGGTCTGGTCGGCCTTCCTGAAGCTGCAGCAGCCCGAGCTGGTGCCCTCGGTCGGGCTGGCGGCGCTGTGGGTCGCCGGCGGGGCGCTGGTGGCCAAGGAGCTGCTGTTCCGCTACATGCTGGCGGTGGCCAAGCGGGTCAAGTCGAGCATGCTGGTGGCCAATGCCTGGCACGCCCGCTCGGATGCCGCCTCCTCGCTGGTCGTGGGCATCGGCATCATCGGCAACCTGATGGGCTACCCCATCCTCGACCCGATCGCCGCGCTGGTCGTCGGCTGCATGGTCAGCAAGATGGGCTGGGAATTCGGCTGGGACGCGATGCACGACCTGATGGACCGTGCGGTCGACGAGCAGGAGGTCGCGGCCATCCGCGCCACGCTCGCCGGCACGCCCGGCGTCAGCGGCGTGCACGACATCCGCACCCGCAAGATGGGCGACATGATCGTGGTCGACGCCCACATCGAGGTCGACGCGACCCTCACCGTCGAGGCGGGCCACGACATCGCCGTCGAGGCCCGCCACCGCGTGCTGCAGCGCCACCGGGTGCTCAACCTGATGACCCACGTCGACCCGTGGCGGCGTCCCGACCTCGATCACGCGCCCGCCACGGCGGTCCAGTCCGGTTGAGCCGCCGCCGATCCGGGCACCTGCCGTTCGAGGCACGGTGCCGGGTTGGGGGAACTGCCCAGGTGGAAGGGCTCAAGCTGACGGCGCATTGACCGAAAAACCGTTCATGACGCATCGGTTCGGTGCGTCGGGTCGCCGCGCCTGCCGGGTCAGCGACCCGGCGCCGGCATCCGGTCTGCACGTTCCACCTCACTGCCGGACACCATGAACAAATCAACGCCCCCGGATGTCGCCCCTTCGGTCCATGTGCCCGCTGGCATGCCCCCTGGTGCGGGCAGCCTGCATACCGCCCTGATGCGCAGCCAGCTGGTGGCTGAATTCGACCTCGACGGGCGCTTGCTGAGTGCCAACGAACGTTTTCTGACGGCCATGGATCATGCGCTGTCCGATGTCGTGGGTCAGCCCCACCGCCTCTTCTGCCCTGATGACGCGGGGGAGGAGGCGCTCTGGACCCACTTGCGGGCTGGCCAGGTCCAGGACGGCGAGTTCCAGCGTCGCAGCCGCCAGGGGCGTCCGGTCTGGCTGCGGGCCAGCTACGTGCCGATCGCGGGTGACCAGGGCGAGCCGATCAAGGTGCTCATGCTCGCCAGCGATGTCACGGCGGCCAAGCTGAAGTCCATCGAGGACCGGTGCAAGCTCGAGGCGATCTCGCGGTCGCAGGGCGTGATCGAGTTCGATCTGTCGGGCCACGTCCTGATGGCCAACGACAACTTCCTGCAGCTGACGGGCTACACGCTCGAGGAGGTCCAGGGCCAGCATCACCGCATCTTCATTGACAAGGAGGAGGTGAACGGCGGGGCCTACCGGCTTTTCTGGCAGAAGCTCGGCCGGGGTGAGTTCGATGCCGGCGAGTATCTGCGCTTCGGCAAGAACGGCAAGCGCCTCTGGATCCAGGCCAGCTACAACCCCATCCTCGACCTCGAGGGCCAGCCGGTCAAGGTGGTCAAGTTCGCCACCGACGTCACCGCGGCCAAGCTGGCCGGTCTCGAGACCGATGTGCGCATGGCCGCTCTCTCCAGCAGCAGCTGCGTGATCGAGCTGAGCCGCGACGGAGTCATCCTGACGCTCAACGACGGCATGCAGCGCACGCTGGGCTACAGCGCCTCGGAGCTGATCGGCCAGCCCGAATCGATGCTGCTGTTCGAAGGCGAGGCCGGGTCGGCCACGCACCTGGAGCACTGGCGCGAGCTGCGTGCCGGCCGGGCCGTGAGTGGTGAATTCCGTCGTCAGGGATCAGGGGGGCGCGAGCTGTGGTTCTCCGCCGTGCTCAGCCCGGTGATGGGACTGGACGACACGCTGCTCAAGGTCCTGGTCCTGGCTCAGGACATCACCGCCACCAAGCTCGAGCGGCTGGACGCCGAAGGCAAGCTGCACGCCATCGACCGGGCCCAGGCGGTGATCGAGTTCGACCTGACCGGCCGGGTGCTCAGTGCCAACGACAATTTCCTGCAGCTGCTCGGCTACCAGCTGGACGAGGTCAAGGGCCGTCACCACCGCATGTTCGTCGAGCCCGCACACGCCACGACGTCCGAGTACCAGGGTTTCTGGGAACGACTGGGCCGGGGCGAGTTCGAGTCCGCCGAGTACAAACGGGTGGGCAAGGGCGGCAAGGAGGTCTGGATCCAGGCCACCTACAACCCGGTGTTCGACCCGTCTGGCAAACCCGTCAAGGTGGTCAAGTTCGCCAGCGACATCACGCAGGCCCGGCTGCGCAACGCCGAGTTCGAGGCCAAGGTCGCGGCCATCGACCTCGGCCAGGCGGTCATCGAGTTCGACCTCGACGGCAACGTGCTCACCGCCAACCGCAACTTCCTGGCCGCGATGGGCTACACGCTGCGCGAGATCCAGGGCCAGCACCACAGCACCTTCTGCACCGCCGAGTACACCCAGAGCGTCGAGTACCGCGACTTCTGGCTGCGCCTGACCGAGGGCCAGTTCATCAGCGGGCGCTTCCACCGCGTGGGCAAGTACGACCGCAACGTCTGGATCCAGGCCACCTACAACCCCATCCTCGACCTCAACGGGAAGGTGGTCAAGGTGGTGAAGTACGCCTACGACGTCACCAACGAGGTGATGCTGGAGCAGCGCATCGCCGCCAACTCCACGGAGATGGCGGTCAGCGTGCGCCGCCTGGTGCAGAGCATCACCGAGATCGCCGCCAACTCCGGCGTGGCCGCCGAGATGGCCGACGAGGCGTCGCAGGCGGCCCGCTCGGGCGCGGAGTCGCTGCAGAAATCGATCACCGCGATCGGGGCCATCCAGACCAGTTCGGTCAAGGTGTCCGAGATCGTGCGGGTCATCGGCGACATCGCCAACCAGACCAATCTGCTGGCCTTCAACGCGGCCATCGAGGCCGCGCGGGCGGGCCAGCACGGCGTGGGCTTCTCGGTCGTGGCCGGCGAGGTGCGCAAGCTGGCCGAGCGCAGCTCGGTGGCTGCCCGCGAGATCGCCCACCTCATCGAGGACTCGGTGCTGCAGATCACCCACGGCGCCGAGGTCAGCAAGGAGGCCGCCCGCAGCTTCGAGGGCATCCTCAGCAGCGTCGGCCGCACGGGCAGCAGCGTCACCCAGATCGCCCAGGCCACCGAGAGCCAGCGTCTGACGGCCAACGAGGTGTCCGGTCTGATCGACGCGCTGACCGGCGCTCCGGTGCAGGCATGAGCACGCCGCCGGACGCCACCCGTGCCGGCCCCGTCGAGGGCTACGGCGGCTTCACGCTCGGCGGCATGCAGCTGGCGCTGCCGATGGCCGCGCTGCGCGAGGTGGTGCCGTGCGGCCCGCTGATCGACCTGCCGTGTCCGGCGGCCTGCGTCATCGGCGGCATCGACCTGCGCGGCGTGCTGGTGCCGGTGGTCGACCTGCGCCGCCTGCTCGGCCGCGAGGCGCCGCCCTGCGCCGCGCCCTGCGTCGTGCTGATGGTCGACGACGGCCGCATCCTCGGTCTGCTGGCCGAAGGGGTCAGCGGGGTCTTCCCTGGCATCGAGGGCACGCTGCACCGCGTGCAGGTCGATGACCCGACCGCCGCGGTGTTCGCCGGCAGCATCCAGCGCAACGACGACCGCAGCCTGGTCAACGTGCTCGAGCCCCGTGCGCTGGCGCGGCTGCCCCAGGTGCCGATGGTCGACGACCCGGAGCCGGCCCGCCAGCAGCGGGTCGCCGACAGCACCGAGGTGGTGATCGACGACCAGTTCGTGCCCGTCATGCTGTTCCGCTGCGGCCGCGTGCCGCTGGCCATCGACGCGATGTCGGTGCATGCCACCGTCTCGGACCCGAAGATCCGGCCCTCGGTGCTGGCCCGTGGCGACTGTCTGGGCGTCATCGACTACGCCGGCAGCCACATCCCGGTGCTCGACCTGATCACCTTCTTCGGCCTGGGCCCGTGCACCGGGCAGGCCGGTGCCCAGGCCTTCGTCGTGCGCTTCGACACCGGCCTGCTGGCCTTCCTGGTCGACGAGGTGGTCGACGTCGTGCGCATCCTGCCCGACCGCGTGATGAAGGTGCCCGCCTACGCCCTGCCGCAGCCCCGCCTGTTCGCCGGGGCCCTGCCCACCACGGCGCTGCCCGAGGGCCGGGTCGAGCGGGACGGCGTCGCCGTCAGCCAGTACCTGCTGATCGACGGACCCGCCTTGCGCCAGTGTGCCGAGCTGGTCTCGCTGGCCTCGATCAGCACCGCCTCGAGCAGCGCCGACGTGCGCTCCTTCGTGCCCGGCGTGCAGCAGGCCACCGGACAGCGTGCGATGGTCACCTATGCGCTGGGCGGCGAGACCGCGACGCCGCTCGAGCAGGTCAAGGAGATCCTGCCCTATGTGCCCGAGCTGGCCATCTTCGAGTTGCGCGGGGCGCTGCTGGGCCTGCTGGCCCACCGCGGCCGCTCCATCCCGGTGATGTGCCTGAGCCGCCTGCTCGGCCTGGCACCACCCGAGGTCTGCTCGGCCGTCAGCGTGCTGGTGGTCGAGGCCGACGAGGTGCTGACCGGTTTTGCCGTGCCTTCGCTGCGCACCATCGAGCCCGCCGACTGGGAGCCTGGACTGCCCCGCATGGGCCTGCACCAGCACGACGAGCTGACCCAGGCGCTGCAGACCCGCCAGCTGGTCCAGGTCGGCAGCAGCGAGACCCGGCGCATGCTGCGCATGCTGGACCTGGAGCGCATCGCCCGGGCCCTGCAGGCGCAGGCCGCCTGACGCCGCTGGCTCAGCCCAGCGTGCGCCCGCCGTTGACCGCCAGCCGCTGGCCGGTGATGAAGTCCGCCCCCGGCGAGGCCAGGAAGACCACCATCGCCGCCACGTCCTGAGGCTGGCCCATGCGCGGCAGCGCCACCCGCGACCGGTAGGACTGCAGCGCCGCCTCGCTGGCGCCCGCGTGGCGCTCCACCGGCACCCAGCCGGGCGCGATCAGGTTGACCGTGATGCCCTCGGGACCGAGCTCGCTGGCCCAGGAGCGTGTCATGCTCAGCATCGCCCCCTTGGCCGCCGCATAGGGGGCGAAGGCCGGGCTGCCCAGCTCGGCCACTTCCGAGCCGATGTTGATCACCCGCCCGCTGCGGCGCAGGCGCCAGTCGGGCAGCACCGCCTGCAGCAGCAGCAGGGGCGCCTTGACGAAGAAGTGGAGCTGGTCCAGGCAGGCCTGCCACGACTGCGCCATGATCGGCATCTCCGGCTGCGGCCCGGTCGCGTTGTTGACGATCAGGTCCACCGGACCGATCTCCGCGCGGATCTGCTCCAGGCCCGCCTCGATCGACTCGGCGTCGGTGACATCGAAGGGCGCGACCGTCGCCACGCCGCCTGCCTCGCGGATGTCGGCCACCACCCGGGCCGCGCCCAGCAGGTCGTGCGCGCAGTTGACCGCCACCGCCCAGCCGTCGGCGGCCAGCGCCACCGCCATGACGGCGCCCAGCCCGCGCGAGGCGCCGGTGACCAGAGCGACCTTCTTCATGTCCGCCGTCCCTGCCATCGATCGTTCAGGCCGCGTCCGGGCCCGCGGGCACCGGTGGGGTGGCCACGCCAGCCGCCGCGCGGGCGGCAGCGCCCTTGCGCGGCAGCGGCTGCGAAGCGGCCAGGAAGGCCAGCGACACATACTCGCGCACGTTCTTCTTGAACAGGTCGCCGACCTTGTCGATCTTGATGTGGCGCCGCAGCTTGCCTTCGCCCTCGAGCACCTGGTGGCGATCGGGCAGCTCCGCGCCGCGGCTGAATTCCAGCGCCACGTGCCGCTCGTAGGAGAACAGGCCGCAGAACGGCGAGCGGGCCGAATACAGCAGCCCGCCGTACTTGACCTCCTCGGAGATCTTCGGATCCACCGAGTGGATCAGTTCGCGCACGCGCTTGACGAGCTGGTAGCGGGGCTCGTCGCTCATCCACAGCGCGCCGAGGAAGTCGTCGACTTCATCTGATTTCATGGGGCCTTCCGGTCGACGTCCGGGTCATGGTGCGGGCCGGCCATGGAGCAGGGCGCTTCCGATCGGCCGGGTCACCCGGCACGCCAGCGTGTCCGGGGCTGGCAGTGTATGACGGCTGCCGGCGGTGGCGCCACGGCAGCCCGTCGTCGATGGCCCCGTCGCCGTCAGGGGGCGAGGGTGGCCACCGCCGTGGGCTGGGCCTGGACCGCTTCGCCGCTGGCCAGCCAGCGCACGCTGGCGGGTGGCTGCACGATGAACCGGTTCGTGTCGATCGACGCCGGCTGCAGCGCGCGGCGGGCGACCAGCACCGCCGGATGCTCACCACCGCTGTGCGCCGCCTTCCAGCGCGGGCTGGCCGGGTGGCCGAGGATGAAGGTGTTGGGATCGATGGCGCTGAACGGCGCCGCCCCGGTCGCCGGCTCGGCGCTGGCCGCCAGTGCGGCCGACGAGGACACGCTCGCCACGACGGCGATCAGACAGAGATGGAATTGGCGCATGGAGCCCTTGACAGTGCAAATTAAGTAGTAACCCTATGTTGCACTGCAGCAAGCCTGGCGTCAACCATCAAGTGCGGGCCGTCCATCACGAAAATCGCTCGGGAGATGGCGTGGCACCTCTGCCCGATGGGGCCGCCAGCGGACTCGAACTTCGGTAAAGTGTCGTCTCTCCACATGCAGGATCTCACCATGCTCAAAGCCGCGGAACCCAAGCGCAAGAAGCCGAGCCCGCAGGCCGTGATGCGTGCCGTGGCCAGCTCGACGGCCGTTGAAACCGGCCAGGCCCTGGCTCAGCTGGAGCAGAAGCTGCGCCAGCCTTCACTCCGCTTCGCCCACATCAAGCTGGCTCGCTGAGGTCTCCGTCGCTGGCGGCCATGGCCTCGGCGACCAGCTGGCCCATCGGGCCGTAGCGGCCGGAAAGTCCGGCGTGAATCGCTGCGATGTAGTCGGGCTTGCGACGTTCCCAGGCGCATCAGGTACCTGACCTCGAATTCATCGAGCAGCCTGGAGATCTGTCCTGCCGCAGCGAACATGAATCCGCTCTTGACCATGTTGACCGAACGTTCCTGACCCGCCCAGCTGTACACATTGCCCAGCCAGAGGTGGTGCCAGCTCTTCAGGTCCTGCACCAGGAGCTGCCGATCAGGAAAACGGTCGAACAGCACTTCATCGTAGAACTGGGCCAGCAGCCCCAGCTCCAGATCGGCCATGTCGTCCGGTGACTGGATGCCGACCCGGTTGCGCAGCACCTGTTCATTCGATCCAGGTTCAAACTCACCCTCGGCGCCAGTCACTTGGTAGCGGTCGGTCATGGCGTGCGTCCTCGAGCCAGATGCCAGACGCCCGAGCGTCTCCAGCAGCACGCCGATCATCCCTTCCGGAACCTCGTCCCGCAACGTTGATCACGCGTGAAGGGTGCCATTCGAAGGCACCCCGCGACGGCGCCGGACGCAGTTCATCTTCCTCTTCAGCGCCAGTCCACTCCTGCCCGGTGAGCCGACGGAAGGCTCCGAGCCGAGCGCTGCTCAGGCGAAGGACCGCACCTGTGCCACCGGCTGGCGTGGCTTTCGGGGCCGGTTGCCAGCCGCCGGGTGGCCCACGGTCACGAGCATCACGGGCGCGTCCGAAGGCTGCAGGCCAACCAGCGCTCCGTCCACGTGGCATCGACATGGAGCGCATGGAGCGCATGGAGGGCACGACCGGCCGGGCTCAACTCGGGCTGGCTGCTCCGAACAATTTGCCGGCGCCCGCCCAGTCCGAAGCCTTCACGTCTTCAAAGATCACGTAGATGTAGTCGGGATCGGTGCCGGTGTGCTCGACGATGCTTTGCGTGATCTCGGCGGCCACAGCGGCCTTTTGCTTCTGGTCCTTTCCTTCGAACCAGCTGACACGAACGACGGGCATGGGTAACTCCTTCAAGGGGGATGAGATCTCGGCTCCACTGCGGGTGCAGGGTGTTCGAGACGGTCCTGCCATCGTATAGTTGAAATTCAAGAACATAATTGAATGATTTTCGACACAAAGTATCTCTGGAGGACACATTGGACGAGCATGACCCCTTTTCCGGCGTCGCCGTGTTCGTGACGGCAGCGCGGATGGCGACCTTCACCAAGGCGGGCGAGAAGCTGGGCCTGACCAAGTCGGCCGTGGGCAAGGCCATCACCCGCCTGGAGACGCGACTGGGCTTCAAGCTCTTTCATCGAACCACGCGCTTGACGCGCCTGACCGCCGACGGAGAGGCCTATCTGGCCGCCTGCCTGTCCGCGCTGGATGAGGTCACGGCCGCCCAGACGGCGCTGTCGTCCAGCCACCAGGTATTGAGCGGACGACTGCACATCGACATGCCGGTGTCGTTTGGACGGCGCGTGCTGCTGCCCGCGCTGATGGACATCGTGCGGCCGCATCCCGGCCTCAGTCTGACGCTGACGTTCACGGATGCGACCAGCGATCTGCTGCGCGAGGACGTGGACCTGGCCATCCGCTTTGGCCGGCTGGCGGACAGCAGCCACCTGGTGGCTCGGCGCCTCAGCCACCAACGGCGTGTCATTTGTGCTTCGCCGCGATACCTGCAGGCCCACGGAGTGCCCCAGACGCTGGCCGACGTGTCGGCACATCGCTGCATCGTCGGAACCCCCAGCGGGCCTCCGGTGGTCTGGTCCGTGCGCGATGGCGGCACTCCCCGCTCCTGCACACCGCCGGCCACGCACCAGCTCAGCGACGGCGAGGCCATGGTCGATGCCGCGGTGGGCGGACTGGGCCTGCTGCAGCTGCCCATCTTCATGGTGCGCGAACCACTCGCCGCAGGTGCGCTGCAAGAGGTCCTGGCCGATGTGGCGGGACCTGACGTGGAGATCCACGCCGTCTGGCCGCACCGGGGTCAATTGAGCCCCCGGCTGCGTCATGTGGTGGATCAACTGCTGGCCTGCGCCGCAGCGGGGCGCTTCAGCTAGGGACGGTCGGCATGCATCGCCCGCCCTGAACGATGGGGGAGCCGCTTCAAGCGGGGTGGAGACTCAAGGTGCGCAGCGCCTGGAGAGGCCGGATCGGGCGCAGCAGCAATCCGATCACCGATCAGCACCGCAGATACAGCAACTTCTGCTGGGCGTCCTGCAGTCGCATCCCGATCTGAGCCCGATCCCCCCGACCCGACCGTTCCTCACCCTTCAGTGCCACGACCTCGCCCTCCAGGCGCCGGCACTCCCGCTGCAGCGAGGCCGGCTTGCTCATCCGACGCTGGTAGGCCTCCAGTTGCGCGGGCGACATGCCGGTCAGCGGTTTCAGCGCGTGGGCCATGTCCTCCCGGAACTTCTCCCGCTGCACGTTCCAGGGTCATCGCTGTGCCCAGGTGTACTTGCAAGAAGAGAACAACGACAGTTGTCGTGTGGACTTGCCGCTTGATTCATGTTGGTGAATCGACATGAATGCGGTGCCAAGGTCGGGAAAAAAGGAGTACAGCGATGTGCCTGCTCCAGGAGTGACCTCGATTGCTGATATCTGTTCGGCAGAGACCAAGACTACCCTTGCCGTTGAGCTTGCTGGTGGTGCGCAACAGTAAGGAACGCCGAGACTCAGTGTTCGCTCTCGGTTTGCGACATCGGCCGGCGTTTCATGCCACGTGACTTTGACGCTGGTGCGAGCCGGGTTCACTACAAAAGTTGGGAGGAATGTCAGCCCATCAGGGACAGGCCCCGTCAAGCGTGAGGTTGGCTCAGGTCGGCCTGCGTTCTGGGCCTGTACGCGTTCTGATGGATGAGAGCCGTACTGGATGTGTGAGCCGGTTGGGACTTCGCATGCGATGGTGAGTAGCGGGGCTGCCATTGCACATGTGGAAGACAGGCCTGCAGCGACGAAGAAAAATAGTTGATTCATGGGGTGTCTACCTGCAGTTCGTCCGCAGGGACGAGGCGGGCTGCTGCGAGTTGGTGGTGGGCGATATGCGTTCGATCATCCATGTCGGTGAGGCCCGTCAATGCCAGTCCATCGCCGTGATCAAGGGGTTGTGCGACACAGGTGCATCAGCACCGACTTGCAGATTGTCAAGCTGCCCGAGGCGAGAGCGGGGTTTGTATTGCTGCCTCGGCGCTGGGTGGTCGAGCGCAGTTTCGGGTGGCTGTTGCACTTTCGCCGTCTCAGCCGCGATTTCGAGCGCTTGCCTCAGGTGTTGCCCGCCTGCATCTCGTTGTCTTCGCCATCCTCATGCTCCCCAAGACCGCAGTAGTGCTGGCTTTGGGAGAAGTTCATAACACGCTCTAGCCGTGGCATCAGGGGGCGTCCAGTCGACGCACCCCCGTTCGGAGTGATGCACGTCGCGCTTCCGTGCCGTGAATCACGGAGGCATGGCCTCATCGCATCGCCGGCGATCAATCCCCCAGCATCAACGCCACCAGTTCCTCCGCCTGCAGCGGGCCGCTGACCTCGTTGCCTTCGAGCACGCTGTCGGCGAGTTCGCGCTTGTCCTGGTGCAGGGCGACGATCTTCTCTTCCAGCGTGCCCTGGTGCACCAGGCGGTAGACGGTGACGGGGCGCTGCTGGCCGATGCGGTGGGCGCGGCCGCTGGCCTGGTCTTCGGCGGCGGGGTTCCACCAGGGGTCGGCGATGACGACGTAGTCGGCGACGGTGAGGTTGAGGCCGAAGCCGCCGGCCTTCAGGCTGATGAGGAAGAGCTCGCCTTCGCCGGCCTGGAAGGCGGCGACGCAGCGGGTGCGTTCGGCCGCGGGGGTGCTGCCGTCGAGGTACTGGTAGGGGATGCCGGCGGCGTCGAGCGGCTCCTTGAGCAGCGCGAGGAAGTCGACGAACTGGCTGAAGACGAGCGCCTTGTGGCCGTTGGCGGTGAGTTCGGCGGCGAGCTCGCCGAAGGCGCGCACCTTGGCGCCGGGGGTCCTGAGGTCGGGGGTGACCAGGCGCGGGTCGCAGGCGGCGCGGCGCAGGCGGGTGAGCTGGGCGAGGATGTTGAGGTGGGCCTGGCCGGGGGCGTCGGACTTCATGGCGCGTTCGGCGTCGCGCAGGGCCTGGCGGCGCAGGGCCTCGTAGTGGGCGCGCTCGGTGGCGTCGCCCTCGACCAGCAGGCTGAGTTCGGTGCGCGGGGGCAGGTCGTCGAGCACCTGCGACTTGGTGCGCCGCAGGATGAAGGGCGCGATCAGCCGGCGCAGCGTGCGCTGGGCGATGCGGTTGCGGTCGCGCTCGATGGGCACGGCAAAGCGCAGGTTGAACAGCGCCAGCGAGCCGAGCAGGCCGGGGTTGCAGACCCGCATGATCGACCACAGCTCGGAGAGCCGGTTCTCGATGGGCGTGCCCGAGAGCGCGAGCCGGAAATCGGCGCTCAGCTCGTGCACGGCCTGGCTGCGCTTGGCCGAGGCGTTCTTGATGGCCTGGGCCTCGTCGAGCACCAGCGTGTGCCAGGCGCGTTCGCCGAAGGTGGCGGCGTCGAGCTGCTGCAGCTGGTAGGACACCAGCACCACGTCGCCCGGGCCGGCGCCGCGCACCAGCGCGGCCCGGTCGCCACCGGCGTCGCCTTCGGCATAGGGCAGCAGGCGCAGCGTGGGCGCGAAGCGGTGGGCCTCGGCCTGCCAGTTGCCGATCAGCGAGGTGGGCGCGACCACCAGCGCCGGGCCGTCCGCGGCGCGGGCGAGCAGCACGGCCAGGGCCTGCAGCGTCTTGCCCAGGCCCATGTCGTCGGCCAGGCAGGCGCCCAGGCCGGTGGCGGCCAGGCGCATGGCCCACTGGTAGCCTTCTTCCTGGTAGGGGCGCAGCTGGGCCTGCAGCGTGCGCGGCAGCGCCGGCTGGACCGACTGCGCGACGATCAGCCGGTCGATGCGCTCGCGGAAGGCCACGTCGACGTTCACGTCGGCACCGGCCAGCGTGCGGTCCAGCCACTCGGCGGCCACCGGGGGCACGTGGGTGACGGGCTCGCCGCCCCTGGCTGCGGGCTTGCCCGGCTGCGCGACGCTGGCGAGGTCCTCGAGGCGGGCGCGCAGCTCTTCGGTCAGCGCCAGGAAGCGGCCTTCGCCCATTGGGATGAAGCGGCTCTTCTGGTGGGCGCTCCAGTCGAGCAGGCGGTCCAGGCTGGTGACGAGCTGCTCGTTGATCGTGATGCCGCCCTGCAGCGCCAGCCATTCGGAGCCGGAGCTGACGTTGACCCGCAGCTGCGCCACGCCGACGCCGTCGACCCGGATCGGCTTGCCCTTGGGCCAGTCCAGCGCCATCACCGCGTTGAGCGTGTGCAGGCGCTCGAGCAGCGCGAGCGCCTCGTCGGGGGTCTCCAGGTCCCAGGCGGCGGGGGCCATCGGCGGCAGCGGCGTGAGCATGGGGCAGGCGTCGAGCACGGTCTCGAGGTGGCTGCGCTCGGCGGCGAGGTCACGCTGCACGCCCAGCGTCTCGCCGTCGACGGCGGTGATCAGCCGGGCGCGGCCCAGCCCCGGGCTCAGGCGCGGGCCGCTGCCGCCGAAGGGGGCGACCACCAGCCGCAGCGTCACGCCGGCCCCCTGCGGCGTCAGCTCGGCGCGCAGGCGCGATTCGCACGGCACTTCGCGGCCCGCGGGGGCGTCGTCGCTGTGGATCTGGAAATGGGCGCCCAGGCCCTGCAGCACCGGCTGGAGCTGGTCGGCCGCTTCCTTGGGCAGGCTCAGGCCGCGGCCCACGAGCTGGGCCACCCGCTTCTGCGCCGGGTTCAGGCGGATCAGCTGGGCCCGCTGCGGCTCGGTACGCTCGAGGGTCAGCGTGCGCAGCGCGTCGACCTCCTTGAGCTCGCTGGCGCTCAGGCTCAGGCGGCGCAGGCCGGCGGGCAGCGGCTCCTCGCTCTCGTCCTCGGTCCAGCGCGGCGCGGGGATGAGCCGCACCAGCAGCTGGTCGCCCTGGTCCTGCACGTCGATCTGCGGGCTGACCTCGGTCAGCGTGACCAGCACCTCGGGCAGGTCGTCGAACACCAGGCAGGGGTGCTCGATCAGCGCCACCGCGGCGGCGGCCAGGTCCAGACGCAGCGTGCGGTCCCAGCTGCTCTGGCGGATGCAGCGCGCCACCGCGGCGTCGTGCGGCGGCAGGGACTCGGTCTTGACGATGCGCGACAGCGGCACCGCCTTGGGCTTGCTCCAGCCGCGCAGGCCGTGTTTCTGCTCGAAGGGCAGGATGCTGCGCAGCGCGCCCTGCTCGTTGATGTCGATGACCCACATCAGCCGCGACTCGTGCGTGACCAGCGTGGTGCCCGCGGGCGCGCGCACCGCCTCGGGCGTGGCGATGGCGGCCAGCGCGGCCAGCGCGTGGCGCCAGCCCTCGGCGCTGCGGGCGACGAAGAAGCGGGCCGGTGCGGGGCGGCCCTGCAGCACGGCCAGCGCGCCCTCGAGCTGGTCGGCTAGGTCGGTCAGGCCGACCTGGGTCAGGCGGTTGCGCAGGAAGTCGGCGGCCCGCAGCTGGTCCTCGCCCAGTTCGGGTGGCGCGCTGCCGGCGTCGGTCAGCCAGGCGCGCACCAGCCAGCGCCAGAAGTCGAGCGTGTGCAGCTGCGGCACGCGGCTGACGGCGCGGAACTCGCCCGGGTCCCGCCGCGCCTCGCCCAGGCGCATCTGCTGGGCCAGCGCGAGCACGCCCCAGGGCGTGTCGGGCACCGGCTGGCGCTTGCCGCCCTCGTTCAGGCAGAACTTCAGCGCCCGCTGCAGCTCGGCAGGGTCCTGGCGCGCCATCAGCGCGAGCACGAAGGGCGCCATCAGCGCCAGCGGCAGCAGACCCTTGCGCTTGCCGGTGTCCGCCCGCAGCCGGGCCAGCACGCCGTCGTAGCCGGCGATGCAGGCGTCCCAGCGGCCGTGGCGGAAGTCGATCACCGCCTGCATGGCCTGCGCCACCTGCTGCCAGCTGGCAGCCTCCTCGGGTGCGCGCCAGGCGGTGGGCCGCGTCATCGGCGCCAGGGTGGCCCCGACCTCGTCGAAGCGTCCGGCCATCAGCATGAACTCGGCCAGGTAGAGCGGCAGGCCGAGGTTCTCGCAGCTCATGGCCAGGTCCGGCTCGGTGCGCGCGCGCGCCAGCAGCGCCTCGCTCAGCGCCACCACCGGCAGGCCGCCCGGGTTCTGCCAGTGGGTCAGCAGCACCGTCAGGCGGTCGGCCAGCACCTCGGCCTGCAGGCCGGGGTGCAGCCGGGCGAACAGCAGCTCGTCGAGCGGATCGTGCACCGCCCGCTCGAGCACGTCGTCCCAGCCCATGCCCCAGCTGCAGGCCGAGCGCAGCCCGTGCAGCTCGGCGGGCGGGCGTCCGCCGAAGGCCGCCAGCTGCGTGATCGCGACGGCGGCCTCGAGGTTGGGGAAATGCCCGTGGCTGCCGGTCAGCGTCGGCCCGAGCTTCTCGGCGCTGGCCAGCGCGGCGCGCAGCGTGTCGTGGTCATGGCCCTGCAGCGCCTGCAGGTAGACGGCGCTGAAGGCGCCCGGGTGCACCCGCCAGCAGCCCGCGCGGTGCGGGTGTTCGCTCAGCCAGCCGGTGCGGGCCAGCTGCTCCATGCCGGCGCGCACGTGGTCCGTGCCGAAGCGCTGGCCGTCGGCGCGCCGTGCGCCCAGCCGGTCGAGCAGTCCGTGCACCCAGGCCCGGGTCCGGTGCAGCGAGCCCAGCGCCAGCGCCGAGAGCAGCTGCCGCTGGTCGGGGTCGAGGCGGGCGAGGTCGAAGTGGCCGGCATCGGCGGGGGTGGGAGCGGGGCTGGAGGGCATGCCGGGGATTGTCTCCGGCGCGGCAGGTTCAGCGGAATGCGCTCAAGTCATCGTCCCGTGCTGGATCAGCTCGACCTTGTAGCCGTCGGGGTCCGTCAGGAAGGCGATGACGGTGTCGCCACCGAGCACCGGACCGGCCTCGCGGGTGACGGCGCCGCCCAGTTCGGCGGCCACGCGGCGCGCGGCCTCGCAGGTGGCGGCCGCGTCCGCCACGCCGATGGCGATGTGGCCGTAGGCGGTGCCCAGCTCGTAGCGGTCGACGCCGTGGTTGTAGGTCAGCTCCAGCTCGGCCTGTTCCGGGTTGGCGGCAAAGCCGAGGTAGGCGAGGTCGTACTGCTGTGCGGGCCGGTTCACGACCCGCAGCAGCTTCATGCCCAGCACCCGGGTGTAGAAGTCGATCGAGCGCTGCAGGTTGCCGACGCGCAGCATGGTGTGGAGGAATTGCATGGCAGGGGGCTCCGTGGGAAGGAAGGGGAGACGTGGCAGGGAAGGCCGGCAGTGGCTGGCATTGTCCCGAAGCGGGCGGTTCAGCGTGACGGGTGGGGCGATTTTGGTGGCTCGACCGGCCGGGCGGGCAGCCGGCGCACCAGGCCCAGCAGCTGCCGCCGGGCCGGGCGCGGCGCCTGCGGGCGACGGGAGGCGTCCGCCGGTGCGTAGCGGTCGTCCTCGAAGTTGAGCAGCGCCCGGGCCAGCGCCTGCCCGTCGGCGCCCCAGCGCTGCTGCACCGCATCGGCGACACGGCGTGGCGGCCAGTGCGGCGGCAGGACCATGCCGCGGCGGGCCAGCGAGCGCTGCACCAGGGCCCAGGTGCGCAGCCAGGGATCGGGCCGCCCGGCGCGGGCCCCACCACCGGTGCGGCGCGCCCACCACAGCGCGGGCAGCAGGCCCAGCAGCGCCGCCCCGCCGATCAGCAGGCCCAGCAGCCGCACCAGGCCGGCCACGTCGACCTCGTGCCAGCCCAGCGAGCGCAGCAGGTCACGCTGGCGCTGGGGGGTGTAGCCCAGCACCCAGTCGTTCCAGCGGTGGTCGACGGCACGCCAGAGCTCGCCGGCCCGGCGGGTCCAGGCGGGTGCTTCGCCCCCGCGCCACAGCACCTGGCCGACCAGGCCGGGCGCTGCCCCCAGGCGCAGCGTGCGCTCGATGCGTTCGGGGGCGACCGCGGCGGTGGGGTCGGCGCGCACCCAGCCGCGGTCGTCGCGCCAGTATTCGACCCAGGCGTGGGCATCGGACTGGCGCACCTCGAGCACACCGTCGACCGGGTTGATCTGCCCGCCCTGGTAGCCGGTGACGATGCGCGCGGGCACGCCCGCGGCCCGCAGCACGACGACCAGGCTGGCGGCGTAGTGCTCGCAGAAGCCGGCGCGGCCGTCGAGCCAGAAGTGGTCGAGCGCATCGGCGCCGGCCGGCACCGTGCCGGGCTCGAGGGTGTAGCGGTAGGGGCTGCGGCGGATGTGGGCGAGCAGGGCCTCGACCAGCGTGGTGGCGTCGCGCTGCGGCAGGCCGGCGGCGATCTGCCGGGCCCAGGCCCGGGTGCGGGGATGGGCGCCGTCGGGCAGGGCCAGGTCGGCGCCGAGGGCCTGGCGAGCCATCGGGTGGGCCTCGGCGCTGGGGTAGCGCCACTGCGAGCTGGCCTGGCTGCGCACGCGCAGGCGGTCGTCGAGCGGCCGGTCGCTCATCCACACGCCATCGGGCTGCACGGTGAAGCGCCGGTCCGAGCCTTCGACCCGCGGCGCCTCGATGCTCATCTCCAGCAGCGGCAGGCTGCGCACCCGCAGCGGCTCGACCACCACCTCGTAGGCCAGCGGGCTGCCCAGCGCCTGGGCCGGCAGCCGGCGCTCGTCGAACCCCGCACCGCCCTCGCCGGCGAGCTGCTGCACCGCGGCGGGCCGGGCGGTCCACTGGCCGCCGGCGTCGATGTCGGCCAGCACCGGGCCGCGGAAATAGCGCTGCGCCGCGGCCGGCACCGGCCCGTCGAAGCGCACTCGCATCGCCAGCCCGTCGTCGAGCGCGAGCTCGGCCACCTCGCCCAGGCGCAGGCGGTCGGACAGGCCGGAGCGCCCGCCCAGGTCACCGGGCTGGCCCCACAGCGGCCCCAGGCGCGGAAACAGCATGAACAGCACCAGCACCAGCGGCGTGCCCAGCAGCAGCAGGCGCGCCGACAGGCCCAGCACCTGGCCCAGCGGCGGGCGGCCCACCGGCATGTTCGACAGCAGCAGCGCGCCCAGCAGGCCCCAGACCGACACGCCCATGGCCAGCGCCACGGCCAGCGACTGGGTGTGCAGGAAATTGCCCAGCACCAGGAAGAAGCCGAGGAAGAACACGACGGTGGCGTCGCGGCGGGCCCGCAGCTCCAGGGTCTTCAGCGCGGCGAGCACGACCAGCAGCGTCAGCCCGGCGTCGCGCCCGAGCAGCGTGCGGTGGCTGGTCCAGGTCAGGGTGCAGGCCAGCAGCAGCGCGGCCAGCGTGATCCAGCGCGCGGGCAGCGGCCGCCGGGTGATGGCCAACGTCGCGCGCAGCAGCAGCGCCAGCGCCGCCATGCCCATCGCCCAGGCCGGTACCCGGGCGGCCTGGGGCGCCAGCGTCCAGGCCAGCACCAGCAGCAGGTAGAGCGTGTCGCGGGTGTCGCGGCTCCAGGTGGACGGGTTCAGCGCGCCCGGGGTCATGGGGCGGCTCCAGGCGCCGGCAGGCCCCAGCAGGCCAGCCGGTGCAGCGCGGCATCACGCCCGGGGGCCGGGTTCGTGACCGGCGTGTCGGCGCTGGTCGACGGGCCGGGGGCGGAAGGCGGCGGGCCGTCGGGCAGGTCCAGGCGCCACGGCAGCCGCTGCCGCTCGGCCATCAGCACCCAGGCGCACAGCCGCGACAGCCGCGCCTCGGGGTCGAGCGAGGCCGGGGTGTCGGCCCAGCGCAGGTGGACACGGGGATCGGCCGCCGGCCGCGGGCGCTCGCGCACCAGCAGCCCGCCCCCGCTGGCGAGCAGGCGCGCGCTCGATTTCCAGGCCACCTGCCGCGGGCTGTCGCCCCGTCGCCAGGGGCGCACGCCATCGGGCTCGTCGGGCTCGCGGGCCGCGGTGGCGGGCGCGCGGGAGAGGGGTCGAGGGCGACCCTCCTGCGCGGGCCACGGGGGCGCGCCGATCTCCGGGGCCGGCCAGACCACCGCGGGCGTGGCGGGGCGCCACACCGTCCAGGCGCGGAACAGGCCGAGCGGAAAGCGGCTCTCCAGCGTCAGCGCGGGCAGGGCCTGCAGGCCGCGCCGCGCCGGGCTCCAGGCCAGCTCGACCTCGGCCGCCTGTCCGTCGGGCACGTCGACCTGGACCGGCTCGCCGGCGCCGTCCCGCCAGCGCAGCGTGAGGCCGTGGCGGCCCAGGCGCATCGGGCTCGGCCAGCGCCGCGGGGCCGGGTCCTGCAGCCGGATGCGCACCGGCAGGGCGCCGCCGGCCGGCCCCTGCAGCGGCGCCAGCAGCCGCACGTCGAGGCCGCGCAGCACCGCATGGGTGGCCTGCAGCGCGACCACGCCGGCCCCGGCCAGCACGAAGGTCAGCAGGTGGCCGAGGTTGAGCTGGTAGTTGATCGAGGCCAGCAGCAGCACGGCCAGCAGCGCGCCGTAGCACCAGCCGGTGGCCGTGGGCAGGATGTAGACGTTGCGCTGCGTCAGCCGCAGCGTGTCGGTGCGGGGGTGGCGCTGCTCCCACCAGGCGCGCCACCGGGTCGGCCGCTTCGCCACGTCAGACCAGGCCGACCGATTCCACCATCGCCTGCAGCTGGGCGCGCCGGCCGCGGCTGGCGCCGCTGCGCACCTGCAGCCGATGGGCCAGCACCGGCACGGCCACGGCCTGCACGTCGGCCGGCGTGGCGTGGGTGCGCTGCTGCAGCAGCGCATGGGCGCGCGCCGCGCGCAGCAGCGCCAGGCCCGCGCGTGGCGACAGGCCGTGCACGAACCATTCGCCCGAGCGGCTGGCCGCCAGCAGCGCCTGGACATGGTCGAGCAGCGCCGGCGCCGCATGCAGCTGCGGCACGAGCTGCTGGGCGGCGACCAGCTCGCTGGCGCTCATCACCGGGGCGAGGTGGCGCAGCATCTCGCGGCGGTCCTCGCCGGCCAGCAGCTCACGCTCGGCGGCGGCGTCGGGATAACCCATCGACAGGCACATCAGGAAGCGGTCGAGCTGGCTCTCGGGCAGCACGAAGGTGCCGAGCTGCTCGGCCGGGTTCTGCGTGGCGATGACGAAGAAGGGCGCGGGCAGCGGGTGGGTCATGCCGTCGAGGCTGACCTGCCGCTCTTCCATCGCCTCGAGCAGCGCGCTCTGGGTGCGCGGCCCGGCCCGGTTGATCTCGTCGGCCAGCAGCACCTGGGCAAAGACCGGCCCTTGATGAAAGACAAAACGTTCCTCGGCGCGCTCGTAGACACTGACTCCGACCAGGTCGCTGGGCATCAGGTCGGCGGTGAACTGCACGCGGCAGAAGTGCAGGCCGAGCGAGACCGCCAGCGCATGCGCCAGCGTGGTCTTGCCCACGCCGGGCAGGTCCTCGAGCAGCAGGTGGCCGCCGGCCAGCAGGCAGGCCAGGCTGCTGCGGATCTGCTCGTCCTTGCCCACGATGACCGTGCTAATCTGCCGATGCAGCTGTTCCAGGCGCCGGACCAGGGCGTCCACGGAGCGTGTCAGCTGCGTGTGATGTGGTGGGCTCATCATGGAGACCATAACCGAACGAGAGAGACAACATGGTCGGCCTGCCGGGCTGCCTGTGTCAAAAGACCATGACGACTGCCTATTTCTCCCATCCCGACTGCCGTGGCCATGACATGGGCGCCGGTCATCCCGAATGTCCGCAGCGGCTCGACGCCATCGAGGACCACCTGCTGGCCACCGGGCTGGACATCGCGCTGACCCGGCGTGACGCGCCGCTGGCCCGGCACCACGACCTGACGCTGGCGCACTCCGAGGGCTATCTGCTCGAGCTCGACGAGTTCCTGCAGCAGGCGGTCGAGACCGGCGAGCACACCGCGATCGACCAGGACACCAACGTCTGCCCCGGCACCCGCCAGGCGATGCTGCGTGCGGCCGGTGCGGCGGTGGCCGCCACCGACGCGGTCATCGACGGCGAGGCGATCAACGCCTTCTGCGCGATCCGTCCGCCCGGCCACCACGCCACCCGCTCGCAGGCCATGGGCTTCTGCTTCTACAACAACGTGTCGATCGCCGCGCGCCATGCGCTGGACGTGCGCGGGCTGGAGCGGGTGGCCATCGTCGACTTCGACGTGCACCACGGCAACGGCACCGAGGACATCGTCGCCGGGGACGAGCGCATCCTGATGGTGAGCTTCTTCCAGGACCAGATCTATCCGTTCAGCGGCGGGGTGCCGATGGGCGAGAACATGGTCAACCTGCCGATCCCGGCCTACACCCGTGGCGGCGAGATCCGCGACCTGATCCGCAGCCAGTGGCTGCCGCGGCTCGAGGAGTTCCGCCCGCAGATGATCTTCATCTCGGCCGGCTTCGATGCCCACCGCGAGGACGAGCTGGGCCAGCTCGGCCTGGTCGAGGCCGACTACGCCTGGATCACGCAGCAGCTGGTCGACGTGGCCGCGCGCCACTGCGGCGGCCGCATCGTCTCCTGCCTGGAAGGTGGCTACTCGCTCAGCTCGCTGGCCCGCAGCGTCGCGGCCCACCTGCGGGTGCTGGCCGGCGTCTGAGGATGCGGTCGAGGTCGCGCCCGGGGCTCAGCACTCGCCGCCCTTGACCACCCAGCAGGCCTTGCTGACGGTGGTGCCGGCGTACTTCGTGGTGCCCTTGGTGCCGGCCTGGTCGAGCGTGTAGACGTAGCCGGTGGTGCGCGGGCCGCTGCCGGTGGCCGTCAGCGTGTAGCCCGCGCTCGTCAGCGCGCAGCCCATCGTGAAATGAGACAGGCCGGTGTTGCTCGGCGGCACGCTGGCGCTGGTCGTGCCGGCGCAGAAGGTGCCGGTGCCGTAGCTGCGCCGGTCCTGGTAGTACTGCTCCATCGTCGCGCGGTAGGCGTTGAGCGCGGCCAGCCCTTCGGCGCTGTCGCCACGGCGCAGGTAGGCGGTGTAGGACGGCAGCGCGAGGGTCGCCAGGATGCCGATGATGGCCACCGCCACCAGCAGCTCGATCAGCGTGAAGCCCGCGGCCGGGCGGGCGGGCGGGGTCGGACGGGCAGGGGTCAGGGTCATGGTGGATGCAGCGGGCGCCGACGGTGCAGGATCGCAGGCCATGATCCTACGTCGAGCCTGCACCCGCTCCTTCGATCGGCCCCGGCCGTTGCCTTTTGAAACCAGCCCCGCCCCGCTGGCCGTGGTGGGAGCCGCCTCGGCGCGCCTCAGTGGAAATCGCGCGAGGCGACCGGCAGCCCGCGCAGCAGCGCGCTGGCGTCGATCAGCCGGCGGGCCAGCAGGTGGGCCACGCCGTCGCGCTGCTGCCAGGTGCCGACCACGGCCAGCAGGCGCGAGCCGATCAGCGCGCGGCGCGCGGCCTCGCGCAGGTCCTTCCAGACGATCACGTTGACCGGGCCGGTCTCGTCCTCCAGCGTGACGAAGACCGTGCCATGGGCCGTGCCGGGCTGCTGGCGGCTGATCACCAGCCCGCAGGCGCGCACGGTCCGGCCGTCGGGGGTGTGCGCGAGCTCGGCGGCCGAGCGCACGCCCTGGCGCGCGAGCCGCGGGCGCAGCAGCGCCACCGGGTGCCGGCGCAGGCTCAGGCCGGTGGCGATGTAGTCCAGGCAGACCGCCTCGCCCTCGGGGGCCGCCGGCAGCACCGGGTCGGGCTCGAGGATGGGGGCGGTCGCGAGCAGGCTGCCCTGGCGCCCCGCGGCCGGGGCGGCCGCCGCCCAGACCTGCTGGCGCCGGTGTCCGGCCAGGCCGTGCAGCGCGTCCGCGCGGGCCAGCGCCTGCAGGTCGGCGGCCTCCAGCCGGGCGCGTCGGGCGAGGTCGGCCACGTCGAGCCAGGGGCCGTCGGCGCGGGCCTGCTCCAGCCGCTCGACCCCGGGCCCGGACAGGCCGGCGACCAGCCGCAGCCCCAGCCGCACGGCCGGGCGCGGGCCGTCGGTGCGGGCCTCGAGCGTGCAGTCCCGCCGGCTGTGGCCCACGTCGATCGGCCGCACCTCGACCCCGTGGCGCCGCGCATCCTGCACCAGCTGCGACGGGCCGTAGAAGCCCATGGGCTGCGAGTTCAGCAGCGCGGCGAGGAAGGCCTCGGGCTCGTGGCATTTCAGCCAGGCGCTGAACCAGGCCAGCAGGGCGAAGCTGCAGGCGTGGCTCTCCGGAAAACCGTATTCGCCGAAGCCCGTGATCTGGCGGAAGATGCCCTCGGCGAAGTCGCGGGCGTAACCCCGCTCGACCATGCCCTCGACCACCTGGTCGTGGTAGCGGTGCACCCCGCCCTGGCGCCGCCAGGAGGCCATCGCGCGGCGCAGGCCGTCGGCGTCACCGGCGCTGAAGCCGGCGGCGATCATGCAGACCTGCATCACCTGCTCCTGGAAGATCGGCACGCCCAGCGTGCGCGCCAGCGCCGCGTCCAGCGCGGGGTAGGGCGAGTCGGCCGCCTCCTTGCCCTGGCGGCGGCGCAGGTAGGGGTGCACCATGCCCCCCTGGATCGGGCCGGGGCGCACGATGGCGACCTCGACCACCAGGTCGTAGAACGTGCCGGGCCGCAGTCGCGGCAGCATGCTCTGCTGCGCCCGGCTCTCGATCTGGAAGGTGCCCACCGTGTCGGCGCGCTGGATCATGCGGTAGGTGGCGGCGTCGTCGCGCGGCAGGTGCTGCAGCGTCCAGGGCTCGAGGCCGGGCCGGTGCGGCGCCGCCTGCCAGGCCGCGACGCTGCGGCCATGCCAGGCGTTGGCCAGGTCCAGGCTCTTGCGCAGCACGGTCAGCATGCCCAGCGCCAGCACGTCGACCTTGAGCAGGCCGAGCGACTCCAGATCGTCCTTGTCCCACTGGATGATGGAGCGCCCGGGCATCGCGGTCGGCTCGATCGGCACCAGCCGCGCCAGCGCGTCGCGGGCGATGACAAAACCGCCGCTGTGCTGCGACAGGTGGCGCGGAAAGCTCAGCAGCGTGGTGCTCAGCTCGATCCAGTGCCGCACCACGGACGCCTGCGGATCGAGCCCCTGCTCGAGCAGACGCTCGGCCATCGCGCCATGGCCGTCGAACCACTGGCAGGACCGGGCCACCGCGGCGACCACCAGCGCATCCAGGCCCAGCGCCCGGCCCACGTCGCGCAGGGCCCCCCGCACGCGGTAGGTCGAGACGGCAGCCGCCAGCGCGGTGCGGTGGCGGCTGTACTTCCGGTAGAGGTACTGGATCACCTCCTCGCGCCGTTCGTGCTCGAAGTCGACGTCGATGTCGGGCGGCTCGCCCCGCTCGCGGCTGATGAAACGCTCGAACAGCAGCGTGCTCCGCGACGGATCGACCTCGGTGATGCCCAGGCAGTAGCAGACCGCGGAGTTGGCCGCCGAGCCCCGCCCCTGGCACAGGATGCCGATGCTGCGGGCGTGCCGCACGATGTCGTGCACCGTCAGGAAAAATGCCTCGTAGCGCAGCTCGGCCACCAGCGCGAGCTCCCGCTCGATCTGCTCGCCCACGGCCGCCGGCATGCCCCCGGGGTGGCGGTGCGGTGGGTAGCGCCGCGCGGCACCGGCCAGCGTCTCGTGGCGCAGCCAGCTGGTGGCGGTGTGGCCGGCGGGCACGATCTCGTCGGGGTATTCGTAGCGCAGCTCGTCGAGGCGGAAACGGCAGCCCCGGGCGATGTGCACCGACTCGGCCAGCCAGGCGGGCGGGTAGAGCTGCGTCAGCGCCAGGCGCGAGCGCACGTGCTGCTCGGCGTTGCGCGCCAGCGCGTGGCCGCAGTCGGCCAGTGGCGTGCGCAGGCCGATGGCCGTCAGCGTGTCCAGCAGCGGCTTGCGCGAGCGCACATGCATGTGCACGTCGCCGACCGCCACCACCGGCACCCCGCTGGCACGGCTGGCGGCCCGCAGCTGCGCACCGTGCAGCATGTCGTCGGCATGCCGCAGCAGGCAGGCGGCCAGCCGGGTGTGTGCGCCGAAGCAGGCCGTCAGCCATGCCAGCTGCCCGATCCAGGTGTCGGGGCCCTGGTCGTGCCCAGGCAGCAGCAGGGCCCAGCAGCCTGGTGCAGGCTCGGTGTCCGTGCCGGAGCCGGAGCCGGAGCCGGAGCTCGTGCTCGTGCTCGTGCTCGTGCTCGTGCTCGTGCTCGTGCTCGTGCTCGTGCTCGTGCTCGTGCTCGTGCTTGGCGCTGATGCTGATGCTGATGCTGATGCTGATGCTGATGCTGATGCTGATGCTGATGCTGATGCTGATGCTGATGCTGATGCTGATGCTGATGGCGCCTCGGCCGGATCGGCGGCCACGGGCATGGCCAGATCGCTCCAGTGCAGCCGGTAGCTTCCCTTGGCGCAGCGGCCCCGCGCCAGCGAGATCAGCCCGCACAGCCAGGCATACCCTTCACGGTGTCGCGCCAGCAGCACGATCCGCCCGGGCTGGTCCGGCCGTCCGGGCGCGCCGATCGCCTCGGCCGCGTCGACCTGCACCACGAACTCGGCGCCGATGATCAGCTGCAGGCCGCGGGCATGCTCGTCATGGCTGGGGCTGGGGCTGGGGCTGGGGCTGGGGCTGGGGCTGGGGCTGGGGCTGGAGCTGGAGCTGGAGCTGGAGCTGGAGCTGGAGCTGGAGCTGGAGCTGGAGCTGGAGCTGGAGCTGGAGCTGGAGCTGGTGTCGGTCGGCGCACTGAGGCGACGGGCTTCTTCATGCGCCCGCACCACCCCCGCGACCGAACATTCGTCGGTGATCGCCAGGGCGGTGTAGCCCAGCGAGGCGGCGCGGCTGACCAGCTCCTCCGCATGCGAGGCCCCGCGCAGGAAGCTGAAGTTGCTGCGGCAGACCAGTTCGGCATAAGCGGGCAGTCCGCTCCGACCGGAACCTGGGCCTGCCGCTGGATCCGATCCTGAGCCTGAGCCTGAGCCTGAGCCTGAGCCTGAGCCTGAGCCTGAGCCTGAGCCTGAGCCTGAGATTTGGCTTGGGCTTGGGCTTGGGCTTGGGCTTGGATTTGGATTTGAATTTGGATGGGCACTGGCACCATGCCGCACTGCTGTTTCCCCGGGGGCGGCCGCGGGGAGGGGACGCCGTGGCGATGCGGGCGGTGGGCAGGGGGTGGCGGGAGGCATGGGACGGGGGGCGCGGGAGGGCCGCTCAGCCGAACAGGCCGTGCAGGAACCAGCGGGGCGGGTGCAGCAGCGGCTCGCCCAGGCGGGCGTGTTCGCGGTAGACCCAGTGCAGCACGCCGTCCTGGCCGAGGGCGACGTGGTAGTCGCGTCGCACCAGGTGGGTGTCGTGCCAGCCGGTCTCGATGCGTTCGGCCCGGGTCAGCAACTGCAGCGGGCGGCCCTGGTGCAGCGGCAGGTCGTCGTGCACGGCCAGGGGCCGGGGCGGGTCGAGCAGCCAGACCGGCCGCGGGGGCGTGGTGGCGCCGGGGGCGGGGTTGGCGGGGTCGTGCCAGTCTTCCGGCGCGATGCGCTGTTCGGCCTTTTCCGGGCGGGCGTCGGCCTGGGGCCTCAGGCGCATCACCCGGTCGTGGCCCAGCCGGGCGCGCAGGCGGTCGATCAGCGTGGCGTGCTCGAGCGTACCGGCCTGCGGATCGGGCAGCAGGCTGCCGGGGCGGCCGGCGTCGGGCACGCCGCGGCCGAGCTCCAGCCGCAGGCTGTCGACGGCAGCGGCCAGCGGCAGGCGCTGCAGGCGTTCGCGCAGCACGGTCAGCAGGTGCCGGGCCTCGCGCGAGGGGGTGGCGAGGTCGATCTCCAGCACCTCGTCGGGCACCTGCCGGCGGGCGCCATGTTCGTGGCGCAGCACCAGCACCAGGCGCTGCGCGGCCAGCCAGCGCAGCGCCAGCCAGCCGCACAGCGCCGTGACCAGCGGCGCGACCGCGGCTTCCAGCGGGGCGACGGATTCCGCCCGGTGCGGCAGCTCGACCGACAGGCTGAAGGCCTGGGGCGCGCTCCACCAGCGGGGCGGGTCGGGGCGTCGGCCTTCGGCGCGGTCCAGCAGCTCCAGCCAGGCACCGGCGCCGCGGCGCTGCAGGCCGGCGCGGGGCAGCTGGTGCAGATCGGCCAGCCGCCGGGCCCCCAGCGCCTGCAGCATCTCCAGGGAACGTCGACCGTGACCGGCCAGTTCGGGCCGATCCAGCGCCAGCAGCGCCTCGAGTCGCAGCGGCTGCAGGTGGCGCCGGGTGCTGGCCAGGCGCAGGCCGTGGTGCGGCCTGCCGGCGGCTTGCCGGGCCAGCAGGCGGGCGGCCAGCGGGGTCGCGGCCAGAGCGCTGCAGGCCTGCACGCCGGCGCCGCGACCCACGGCATGGGCGAGGCGGCGCATCGGGCGCACCCCGCCGAACAGGCGCAGGCTGGCGTGCAGTTCCAGCAGCACGTCGGGCGGCTCCAGCACCAGGGCCGGCGTCAGGACGCCCAGGCTCAGCGCCAGCCGCTCGAGCAGGGCGGTCTCGCGCTCGGGCTGTCGCGCCAGCACCAGGGCCTGCGGGGCCAGCGCCCGTGCGGTGCCCAGGTGCTGGCCGGCCCGCACTCCCAGGGCCTGCGCGGCTGCATCGGCCACCCGCACCTGCTGGCTGCCGTGCTCGCGGTCCCAGACCAGCGCGCCGCGGCCTGCCGCTTCAGGCCGGGACCCGAGCGCGTCCAGCGGCAGCATCGGCAGGTGAAGGCAGAGCCAGAGCGTTTCCATGGGCAGACGGGGTTCGGGGTGCAGGGGTGGGCGGTCGCCCCGCAGGCTGCTGCAGCCGGTGCGCCAGCGGGGCGCCCAGCGAGGCACGCAGGTCCAGCCGCAGCGGCGTGGTCTGGGGCGGGCCGCGCCGCTTGAACACCTGCAGCTCGATCCAGCCCGGTTCGGCGGCCTGCAGCCGCAGCCGCAACGGCGCCGGGGACGATCCGGCCTGCCGCGCACCGGGCCGCAGCACCAGCAGCAGGCCGTCACCGTGCTGGGCGGCCAGGTGCAGGCGGCGCAGCGCCCGCTCGCCCAGGGCCTGCCGGCCGGTGGTGTCGTGGTCATCGGTCCACCAGAGCACGGCGCCGCAGCCGCCCGAGCGCACGGCCTGCTCGGCGGCCCAGGCGGCGTCTTCGGCCCGCTCGGCCTGCACCCACAGCAGGTGGCGGAGCTGCAGCCCCAGGGCCTGCAGGGCCGGGGTGTGGGGGCGGTGGGGCGGGCCGATCCAGGCCAGCTCCCGGCCTTCGGCACCCAGGCGCGCCAGTGCCGGCGCGAGCAGGCGCAGCTCACCCTGGCCGGGGCCGGGCAGCAGCAGCTCGGTCAGCGTGCCACGGGGCCAGCCGCCACCGGGCAGCTCGGCATCGAGGGCCGCATGGCCGGTCGGGCAGGCGGGCCGGACGGGGGCGGCGAACTGGTCGCCGTGCCACAGCGCCGCCCGCACGGCGCCGGGCAGTCCGGCGTCGACGGCCGGTCCGCCTGCGGGTGTCGGGGTGCTGGCCCGCATGTTCATGGTGGATCCCTGAATCCTGTTGAGCTGTATGTTTATACAGTATTTTGACTTGGAGGCGTGAGGGAGAAGGTCCGCACGGGGCGCGAGCCCCCGGTCCGTGAGGCTCTGTTGCTCTCTGGTAAACCCCAGGTAAAGCGCCGGGTTTCAGTGGCGCTGTTCGGCGCCTGGGCGGCCGGGCCGGCCCCGCAGACTCGGTGCCGTGATGTTGAAACGCCGAGGAGTGCAAGGATGAGAACCGGATCTGCCGCGATGGACTGCAGCGGCCGTGTGCTGTGGCTGGGGGCGATGCCCGACGATGCCGAGGGGCCGGTCTGGCAGGCCGGCAGCAGCCATCCGATGGTGTGCGAGAGCGTGCCGCCGCGCTCGGGCAGCCTGTCGCTGCACCATCAGGCGCTGGGTTATCTGCAGGCCTGCGGCATGCAGACCGACTGGCTGCCGGTCTGGCCGACGCTGCGCGAGCTGCCCGCATCGCACGACGTGGTCGTGCTGGCGCTGGGCCGCGGCAATGCCCAGGCGCTGCAGGCCCTGCGCCGCCTCGAGGCCACGCGCGAAGGCGCGACCCCGGCGCCGGTGGTCTGGGTCAGCCGCAGCCCGCAGATCGATGAACGGCTGCTGGCGCTGGAGTCGGGTGCCGATGTCTGCCTCGACTGGCCCGTGCCGGCCCGTGAACTGGCCGCCCGGCTGGGTTCGGTGCTGCGCCGCCGCGTGCGCGCGGACGGTCCTGCCGATGACTCGGCCGTCGAGCACCTGAGCTTCGGCCGCTGGCGGCTGGAGCCGTCGACCCGCCGCCTGGTGGCGCCCACCGGGCTGGTGGTGGTGCTGACGCAGTCCGAGTGCCGGCTGCTGCAGGCGTTCCTGATGCGACCGCGCCGGGTCTTCAGCCGCGATGAGCTGCTCAGCCAGGCGCGGGGGCGGGGCGTCGACGTGATCGACCGCAGCATCGATCTGCTGATCTCGCGCCTGCGCCACAAGCTCGACGACGATCCGCGTGAACCACGCTACATCCACACCGTGCGGGGTGTGGGCTATCTGTTCGACGCCTTCGGCGTCTGAGCCCGGGAGCGACCCATGAGCATCCAGCGCCTCAACACCGGCCGCAGCACCGCGGCGACGGACACGGCGGCCAGCGCCCGCCCGGCCCGTGCCGGCCGCACCGCGGACCGCAGTGCCGCCGTCGCCTTCCCGGCGGAGACGGCCGCGACCTCGGCGGCCGCGGCCACGACGACCACGGCGGCCACCCCCTCCACGAGCTCCGGGGCCACGGCTCCGGGTGCGTCCGGCGCCACGTCCGCCACGCGGGGCGGCCAGCGTCCGGCCCGTGCGTCGCCGCCCTCCGAGTTCAACACCAGCGGGCTGTCGACCACCCGCTTCGCCGCGCAGACCCGGCCGGCTGCTGGCACGACCGCAGCGGCGGGTGCCGGTGCGGTCTCGACGGCCTCGACGGCATCCGGCAGCAGTGCGGCCTCCGGCACCGCGGCGCAGGCGTCCACCGCGGCCACGGCCTCCGGCAGCACCGCCGCGACCACGGCCACGGCCGATCCTTCGGCCGCGACCGAGGCCCGTCGGCGCGCCGAGCTGCTCGACGGCATGGACAGCGACCGCAGCGGCACGGTGAGCGCCGACGAGCTGTCGGCGTTCTCCGAGCGCATGCTCCAGACGATCCAGGAGGGCCTGTCTTCAGGCGCCCTGCAGGCGCCCGCGCCGGCCTCGCCATCGAACGACCTGTTCGCCCGGATCGACCGCGACGGGGACCAGCGCCTGAGCCGCAGTGAATTCGGCGGCCTGCGCGACCGGCTGCAGCAGGAGATCGGCGCGGCCCTCGACCGGCTGGGCGTGGGGGCGTCCACGACGGCAGCCCACCCGTCCACGGACGGGTCCGCGGGGCTGTCCACGGGGGTGCAGAGCGTGAATCTGACGGCCTGAGGCCCGGGGAGGGCGGGGAAGCGGCGACAATATCGGATCGGGCGCACCCTCGCGTCCCTGGCAACCGGTGGCCGTCGTCGCCGTTGCCCTCCTTTGCAGAGCACCACCCAACATGGCCCAATACGTTTTCACCATGAACCGCGTCGGCAAGATCGTGCCGCCGAAGCGGCAGATCCTGAAGGGCGTCTCGCTGTCCTTCTTCCCCGGCGCCAAGATCGGCGTGCTCGGCGTCAACGGTTCGGGCAAGTCGACGCTGCTGAAGATCATGGCCGGCCTCGACCGGGAGATCGAGGGCGAAGCCACCGCGATGCCCGGTCTGAAGATCGGGTATCTGCCCCAGGAGCCTCAGCTCAATCCCGAGCAGACCGTGCGCCAGGCCGTCGAAGAAGGCATCGGTGGCGTGATCGCCGCCAAGCAGCGCCTGGAAGAGGTCTATGCCGCCTACGCCGAGGCCGATGCCGACTTCGACGCGCTGGCTGCCGAGCAGGCCGAGCTGGAGGCCGTGATCGCCGCGGCCGGCAGCGAGAACACCGAGCTGCAGCTCGAGATCGCCGCCGACGCGCTGCGCCTGTCGCCGTGGGATGCCGTGATCGGCAACCTGTCGGGCGGCGAGAAGCGCCGTGTCGCGCTGTGCCGCCTGCTGCTGTCCAAGCCCGACATGCTGCTGCTCGACGAACCCACCAACCACCTGGACGCCGAATCGGTCGAGTGGCTGGAGCACTTCCTGCAACGTTTCTCCGGCACCGTGGTGGCCATCACCCACGATCGTTATTTCCTCGACAACGCCGCCGAGTGGATCCTCGAACTCGACCGGGGCCAAGGCTATCCGTACAAGGGCAACTACTCCGACTGGCTCGAAGGCAAGGAAAAGCGCCTGGAGCAGGAGCAGAAGACCGAGGACGCCCGCGCCAAGGCGATGAAGCAGGAGCTGGAGTGGGTCCGCAAGAACGCCAAGGGCCGCCAGGCCAAGAGCAAGGCGCGTCTGGCCCGCTTCGAGGAGCTGAGCGACGTCGAATACCAGAAGCGCAACGAGACCAACGAGATCTTCATCCCGGTGGCCGAGCGCCTGGGCAATGAAGTGATCGAGTTCGACGGCGTCACCAAGAGCTTCGGCGACCGGGTGCTGATCGACAACCTCAGCTTCAAGGTGCCCGCGGGGGCCATCGTCGGCATCATCGGCCCGAACGGCGCCGGCAAGTCGACGCTGTTCCGCCTGATCCAGGGCGTCGAGAAACCCGACACCGGCGAGGTCAAGATCGGCAAGACCGCGCGCCTGGCCTTCGTCGACCAGAGCCGCCAGAGCCTGGACGACAGCAAGACGGTGTGGCAGGACGTCTCGGGCGGCCTGGACAACATCGTCGTGGGCAAGTTCGTCATGCCCAGCCGTGCCTACATCGGCCGCTTCAACTTCAAGGGCAACGACCAGCAGAAGCTGGTGGGCCAGCTCTCCGGCGGTGAGCGTGGCCGCCTGCACCTGGCCAAGACCCTGGCGCAGGGCGGCAACGTGCTGATGCTCGACGAACCGTCGAACGACCTGGACGTCGAGACCCTGCGCGCGCTGGAAGAGGCGCTGCTGGAGTTCGCCGGCTCGGCCATGGTGATCTCCCACGATCGCTGGTTCCTCGACCGCATCTGCACCCACATCCTGGCAGCCGAAGGCGACTCGCAGTGGGTCTTCTTCGACGGCAACTACCAGGAGTACGAAGCCGACAAGAAGAAGCGACTGGGCGAAGAGGGTGCCCGTCCCAAGCGCTTCCGCTACAAGGCCCTCCGGTGATCCCTCTCCCGCGCTGGCGGCCCGGGTGCAAACCCCGCGCTGCCGGCGGACGGCAAATCGGTTAAATTGATTTCAATCGCATCCGGAGCAAGTTCATGAAACAGATCACCGCTGTCATCAAGCCGTTCAAGCTCGAGGAGGTCCGCGAAGCGCTGGCCGAAGTCGGCGTGACCGGCCTGACCGTCACCGAGGTCAAGGGTTTCGGCCGCCAGAAGGGCCACACCGAGCTGTACCGCGGCGCCGAGTACGTGGTCGACTTCCTGCCGAAGGTGAAGATCGAGGTGGTGGTCAAGACCGTTGACGTCGACCGCTGCGTCGAGGCGATCGTCAAGGCCGCCAAGACCGGCAAGATCGGCGACGGCAAGATCTTCGTCACCTCGGTCGAGCAGGTCATCCGCATCCGCACCGGCGAGACCGACGAAGCGGCCGTCTGATCCGGCGGGTCCGACCCGCCCCATGAAGAAGCCACCGGCCTGTGCCTGGTGGCTTTTTTCATGGCTGGTCGTGGCGTGGGGGCCGTTCAGATCCGGCGGTAGTCGCTCGGCTGTGCCGCGCCCAGGTGCTGCTCCAGGGCCTCGAGCAGGCGCTCGACGTCGCTGGCCACCAGGGGCACGGCCGCCTGGGCGGGGCTGACGAAACCCTGCTCGACCGTGTGGCGCATGAAGGCCAGCAGCGGCTGGTAGTAGCCGCGGGTGTCCAGCAGCGCGATCGGCTTGCGGTGGAAGCCCAGGTGCTGCCAGGTCCAGACCTCGTAGAGCTCCTCGAGTGTGCCGATGCCCCCGGGCAGCGCGACGAAGGCGTCGGCCGCTTCGGCCATCAGGTGCTTGCGCTCGTGCATGGTCTGCACGACCTGCAGCTGCGTCAGGCTGCCGTGGCCCACTTCCAGCTTCAGCAGGTGTTCGGGGATGACCCCCAGCACCGTGCCGCCCGCCTGCAGCGCCGCGTCGGCGACGATGCCCATCAGCCCGACCTTGCCGCCACCGTAGACCAGGCGCCAGCCACGCCGGCCGATGGCCTCGCCCAGTGCCCGGGCCGCCGCTGCGTAGGCCGGATCCGCGCCGTCGCGGGAGCCGCAGTAGACGCAGATGGAGGTCGGGCGGGGGGACGGGTTCGGCGAGGTGGACATGGCGGACGGTCGGCCTGGAAGACGCCCGGCGGGCGCGGGATCGGCATCATGCCACCGCAGGGGGCTCAGGCCGGGATCAGGGAGCGCAGATCCCCCAGCAGGCGTGGCCACTCGGCGCAGAGCGCACCCAGCCAGACCATGCCGCACAGCAGCAGCGACAGCAGCACGGCGGCACTGCCGAAGTCCTTGGCCCGCTTGGCCAGGTCGTGCAGCTCGAAGGAGATCCGGTCGACCGTGGCCTCGACGGCCGAGTTCAGCAGCTCGACCACCAGCACCAGCAGCACGCTGCCGGCCAGCAGGGCGATCTCCACCCAGGTGCGGCCGACCCAGAAGGCCAGCGGCAGCAGCAGCACGGTCAGCCAGGTCTCCTGGCGGAAGGCGCTCTCGCCGCGGTAGGCCGCGATCAGGCCTTCGATCGAATAGCCGAGCGCGTGCCGGATGCGGTCCAGGCCGGTGCGGCCTTTGTGGGGGTTCGACATGGCGGCGATTGTGCCCGTCGAATCTGTCAGTTCATCGGGTGGGCCTGGCCGGTCGGGGGGCCGGGCGGTGCAGCTCCAGCCGGGTGCCGGCGAGCCGGTCGTGCAGGAACTGCCGCCCGGGCAGGACCAGCGTCAGCAGCACGTAGGCCAGCATGCCGATGCCCAGGGCCGTCCAGATCGGGCCGCTCTCATGCCAGCCGTTCAGACCGATCACCAGCAGCGACGGCGCGAACCACAGCCAGCTGAGCAGGTAGCGCCCGAGGGCCCGTCCGGTGGAGGGCGGGGCGCCGTCGGGGCCCACCACCCGGATGTGCCAGGCCTTCATCGCCACCGTCTGCCCGCCATGGGTCCAGAACCAGACGAAGTACAGGCCGAGCACGGCCAGCAGGAAGAGCTGCAGGCCACCGCGCCAGCTCAGCGCGTGGCGCTGGTCCGCCAGCAGGGCGAAGACCAGGCCTGCCGCCATCGTCACGCCGAACAGGACCACACCTTCGTAGACGAGCGCGGCGAACCGCCGTTTCAGGGACGGAACGGACATCATCGGCACTCAGTTCCTGCTGCGGGCGGAGGGAGGGGTGGCGGCTGCGCCCTGCGGGCCTCGCAGCGGCAGCAGCGTGTGGACGTTGATGAATTCGGGCGAGACCATGATCTTGGGCATGCCGGCCTGCTGGTGGCGCGGGGTGATCGTCTCTTCGTTGATGCGGCGCGTGCTGGCGCCGACGCTGGCCTGGACCAGGCCGGGGCCGACCGCCCGGTTGCGCACGCCGCTGCGGGGCGAGGTCTCGATCAGGTTGTTCTTGGGCTGGACCTTGCCCAGGTTCGCGCTGGCCGGATGGCCCGACGGTGGCAGGGCCTGCTGGCGCTCGGCGGCGCGGCGGGTCAGCTCCCGGCGCTGTTCCTCGGGCAGCGCCTGATAGGCCTCCCAGCGTGCCTGTCGTTCGGCCGAGGGCAGGACCTTGACCTCGCCGAACTGGATCCGGGCGGTGCTGCGTTCGGCGGTGCTCAGGTCGGTCCAGGCGAGCATGCGCTCGCGCATGCGTGCCTGCTGGGCCGGGGACAGGCGGGGATATTGCTGCGCCACGTTCAGCCATTTCTGCTTGCGCGCCGCGTCGAACTGCGCCCAGCGCGGCTCCAGCGGTTCCAGGATGTGCTGGTCACGCGCCGACAGCTCGGTCCAGGCCGGTCCGCCCCAGGTCGAGGCGCTTGCACCGCCCACGGCCAGGGCCGCGCACAGGACCAGGCCTCGCAGCAGCACGGTGGTCACGACCCTCCAGACCCTGGCCAGGGTGGACGGACGACGGGCCAGGAAAGGCTTCATTGCAGCGAGTTGCCCGGGGGGGATTGCAGGAACTCGGCAAAGCCGGGGTCGCTGTAGGCGTCGGGGGGCAGGTCGTCGCCGAGCAGGGCCACGTCGATGTCGGCGGCGGCCGACAGCTCCTCCTGCTGCTGCCATTCCGAGGCGGCCAGCAGGCCGAGCACCAGCAGCACCGCCGGGATGATCGACACCAGCCTCAGCCACCACGGGTCACCCTGCCGGCCCTGCCAGCCCAGCCCGGCCACGCCACCCGACAGGTTCAGGCGAGGACTGGCCTCGGCGCTCACCGGGTGGCGCCTGGTGGACAGCGCCCGGGAGCGGGCCTGAGCCACCGCCTGCTGTCGTGCGACGCGCAGGCGCTCGGAGATGTCGTGCGGCAGGTCCTGGGCCGCCATGCTCAGGTGGGCGGCCACCTTCAGCCCGAACCGGGCTTCCAGGATCTCGCTGTCCATCGATGTGTCTTGTGTGTGTGTCACGACGCGGTTCACAGTGAAATTCCTCGTGCTCGCAATGCCTTGGCCAGTGCATGGACCGCCCGTGAGCAGTGTGTCTTCACACTGCCTTCGGAGCACCCCATGGCACTGGCGGTTTCGGCGACGTCGAGTTCCTCCCAGTAACGCATCAGGAAGGCCTCCCGTTGACGGTTCGGCAATTTCTCGACTTCCTGCTCGATCTGGAGCAAGGCCTGCACCCGTTCGTAGGATTGAGCGGCACTTTCTTCGCCCATGCTGCCGTTCTGGGTCGACAGCATCTCCAGCAGGTCGAAGTCCGGATCCCCGCTGCGCGCCTCGATGTCGGAGAAGTTCACTTCCGCGGCCTGCTTGACCTTGCGGTGGCGGAACCAGTCCATCGTCGCGTTCGAGAGGATGCGCTGGAACAGCATCGGCCATTCGGCCGGCGGCCGATCGGCGTAGCGGTTGGCCAGGCGGATCATCGCGTCCTGCACGATGTCGAGCGCGGCCTCGTCGTCGCGCACCGCATAGACGGTGCGCTTGAACGCGCGCTTCTCGACACTTTGAAGGAAATCGGACAGGTCGTTGTCTGCAGCCAAGGGGGAGGGTCGTTCAGCAGCCCGGTGGTGGGGGAGGCGATTATGCATTGTGGTGCCCGGCGCACAGCCGAGGGGCACCGCCCGGGGGCATTCCCTCGTGTTAGTGCAATAATGTGCGCCCCGTACACCGTACGGGTCTGGTCTCAATCGGTCGTCCGACCCCGGACGCCGCCGTTTCTGACCGCGCAGGCTCCGAGTCCGCCCCACGAGGGCGAGTCCGTCACTGGCGAGTGAAGGGCGCGAGGAGGAGCACCGATCGATTTTCGTCAGAGAAAACCCGAAAGGTTCAACATGGACATGTCTGCCGCGGAACACAAGCGTGCCGCATCGGCACAAGCCTCCCGCGATACAGCTTCCGCTCCCGAGCTCAACGGCTCGGAAATCCTCGTGCGCTGCCTGCAGGCCGAGAACGTCGAGTTCATCTGGGGTTACCCCGGCGGCTCGGTGCTCTACATCTACGATGCGCTCTACAAGCAGGAGACCATCCAGCACGTGCTGGTGCGCCATGAACAGGCGGCCGTGCACGCGGCCGATGGTTATGCGCGTGCCACCGGCAACGTCGGCGTGGCCCTGGTGACCTCGGGTCCGGGCGTGACGAATGCCGTGACCGGCATCGCCACGGCCTACATGGACTCGATCCCGATGGTCATCGTCACCGGTCAGGTGCCCACGGCCGCCATCGGTCTGGATGCCTTCCAGGAGTGCGACACCGTCGGCATCACCCGCCCGATCGTCAAGCACAACTTCCTGGTCAAGGACGTGCGTGACCTGGCCGCGACGCTGAAGAAGGCCTTCCACATCGCGCGCACCGGTCGTCCGGGCCCGGTCGTGGTCGACATCCCCAAGGACGTCTCGCTGAACCGGACCGCGTTCCACTATCCCGAGACGGTGGAGATGCGTTCGTACAACCCGGTGCGCAAGGGCCATGGCGGTCAGATCCGCAAGGCCGTGCAGCTGCTGCTGAGCGCCAAGCGCCCGTACATCTACACCGGTGGTGGCGTGATCCTGGGCAACGCGTCGGCCGAGCTGCGCGAGCTGGCCGACCTGCTGGGTTATCCGGTCACCAACACGCTGATGGGCCTGGGCGCGATGCCGGCGACCGATCCGCGTTTCCTGGGCATGCTCGGCATGCACGGCACCTACGAGGCCAACATGACCATGCAGCACTGCGACGTGCTGCTGGCCGTGGGTGCACGCTTCGACGACCGCGTGATCGGCAACCCGAAGCACTTCGCCTCGGTGGAGCGCAAGATCATCCATGTCGACATCGATCCGTCGTCGATCTCCAAGCGTGTCAAGGTCGACATCCCGATCGTCGGCGACGTGAAGGACGTGCTGCAGGAGCTGATCGTGCAGATCCGCGAGTCGCAGCAGCGTGCCGCACCGGCCGACCTGAACGCCTGGTGGTCGCAGATCGCCGACTGGCGCCGTCGCGAGTGCCTGAACTTCAAGAACTCCGACGAGGTCATCAAGCCGCAGCACGTGGTGCAGACCCTGTGGGAGCTCACGCGCGGCACCGATTGTTACGTCACCTCGGACGTCGGCCAGCACCAGATGTGGGCCGCGCAGTACTACCGCTTCGACGAGCCGCGCCGCTGGATCAACTCCGGCGGCCTGGGCACGATGGGCGTGGGCCTGCCCTACGCGATGGGCATCAAGCTGGCCAAGCCGGACGCGGACGTGTTCTGCATCACCGGCGAGGGTTCCATCCAGATGAACATCCAGGAGCTCTCGACCTGCCAGCAGTACCGCACGCCGGTCAAGATCATCGCGCTGAACAACCGCTACCTGGGCATGGTGAGGCAGTGGCAGGAACTGGACTACCAGGGCCGCTACTCCAGCAGCTACATGGAAGCGCTGCCCGACTTCGTCAAGCTGGCCGAGTCCTATGGCCACGTCGGCATCAAGATCGAGCGGCCTTCCGAGGTCGAGCCTGCGCTCAAGGAGCTGATCCGCCTGAAGGACCGCACCGTCTTCCTCGACGTGCGCACCGACCAGACCGAAAACGTCTGGCCGATGGTCAAGGCCGGCAAGGGCATCTCGGAGATGCTGCTGGGTTCCGAGGACCTGTGATCGAGCCGGGATCCGGCGGCCGGGGCGGTTACCGCTGCCCCGGCCGGCCGGATCCAGCTCCTGCACAGGCAAGCCGTCCGCCTTTTTCCTGTCCCCGAGTTGAACCTTCGCACCCAGGCGCTGCCGGTTACCGCCGGCCGCGTGAGGGGTGTGTCGTGGAGAACCGCATGAAACACATCATTGCCCTGCTGCTCGAGAACGAGCCCGGCGCGCTGTCGCGCGTGGTCGCGCTGTTTTCGGCCCGTGGCTACAACATCGAGAGCCTGACGGTCGCGCCGACCGAGGACGCCTCGCTGTCGCGCATGACCATCGTCACCTCCGGCTCCGACGACGTGATCGAGCAGATCACCAAGCACCTGAACCGCCTCATCGAGGTGGTCAAGGTCGTCGACCTGACCGAGGGCAGCTTCACCGCCCGTGAGCTCATGCTCATCAAGGTGCGTGCCGTCGGCAAGGAGCGCGAGGAGATGACCCGCATGGCCGACATCTTCCGCGGCCGCATCATCGACGTGACCGACAAGACCTACACCATCGAGCTGACGGGTGACTCCGACAAGCTCGACGCCTTCATCCAGGCCATCGACGCCACGGCCATCCTGGAGACGGTGCGAACCGGCACCAGCGGCATCGGTCGCGGCGAGCGCATCCTGCGCGTCTGACCTGCACCCACGGCGTGCGCCCTCACGGGTGCGCGCCGGCCCCCGAGGGGGTGGGAAACCTGTTCTGGGGCGGCTCGGCGACAGGTTTCTGGTGGGGTCCTCCGTGACCTGCCAGCCCTCTGTTCATCTGCCATTGCCCCGCGATTCATTCGAGAGAGAAGACCATGAAGGTTTATTACGACAAGGACGCCGATCTGTCCCTCATCAAGGGCAAGAACGTCACCATCATCGGCTACGGCTCGCAAGGCCATGCCCACGCCCAGAACCTGAACGACTCGGGCGTCAAGGTCACCGTCGGCCTGCGCAAGGGTGGCGCTTCCTGGGCCAAGGCCGAGAACGCCGGCCTGAAGGTCGCCGAGATCGCCGACGCGGTGAAGTCGGCCGACGTGGTCATGATCCTGCTGCCCGACGAGCAGATCGCCACCGTCTACAACGCCGAAGTGGCCCCGAACCTGAAGGAAGGCGCTTCGCTGGCCTTCGCCCACGGCTTCAACGTGCACTACGGCCAGGTCGTGCCGCGTGCCGACATCGACGTGTGGATGGTCGCCCCCAAGGCCCCGGGCCACACCGTGCGCGGCACCTACACCCAGGGTGGCGGCGTGCCGCACCTGATCGCCGTCTACCAGGACAAGACCGGCCGTGCCCGTGACCTGGCCCTGAGCTACGCGGCTGCCAACGGCGGCGGCAAGGCCGGCATCATCGAGACCAACTTCCGCGAAGAGACCGAGACCGACCTGTTCGGCGAGCAGGCCGTGCTGTGCGGCGGTGCCGTCGAGCTGATCAAGGCTGGTTTCGAGACGCTGGTGGAAGCCGGCTACGCTCCGGAGATGGCCTACTTCGAGTGCCTGCACGAACTCAAGCTGATCGTGGACCTGATCTACGAAGGCGGCATCGCCAACATGAACTACTCCATCTCGAACAACGCCGAGTATGGTGAGTACGTGACCGGCCCGCGCGTGGTGACCGAAGACACCAAGAACGCGATGCGCCAGTGCCTGAAGGACATCCAGACCGGCGAATACGCCAAGTCCTTCATCCTCGAGAACAAGGCCGGTGCCCCGACCCTGATCTCGCGTCGCCGCCTGACCGAAGAGCACCAGATCGAGGTGGTCGGTGCCAAGCTGCGCGACATGATGCCCTGGATCAAGGCCAACAAGCTGGTCGACAAGAGCCGCAACTGATCGGATGGCCGTCCCGCAGGCCCGACCGGCCTGCGGGACACTGCTGGATGATCAGGATTGAGGACCAAGAGGCAGCCTGCGGGCTGCCTTTTTCATGGGTGTTCCGTCCTGACCTCGTCGAGCGTCAGGGTGGTGGCGGGTGGGTGCGGGTTCGTCGCGATCCGGGGTGAACCAATGTAAACAATTGTATCTAAGCCGGACGTCCATGTCCTGCCTTCACGCCACCATGCTGCCTGCGCCGACCTCCCGCGACCCCTGGAAAGACCTCTACAGCAGCGACGATTTTGTCCGCTACTACGCCGGCAAGACGCTGCTGCAGCGCCCGGAGCAGGTCATCCTCGATCACCTGGCCGGTGCGCTGCACGGGGCTGACGTGCTCGATCTGGGCGTGGGCGGAGGGCGCACGACGCCTCACCTGGCGCGACGGTGCCGGCGTTATGTCGGGGTCGACTACGCGGCGCCGATGGTCGAGGCCTGCCGGAAGCGGTTCGCGGCGCTGAGCCTGGAGCGGGACGTGCGGTTCGAGGTCGCCGAGGCGCGTGAGCTGCCCTTTGCGCAGGCGTCTTTCGATGTCGTGGTGTTCAGCTTCAACGGGCTGGACGTGGTCGACCGGATCGATCGCCTGCGGGCGCTGGCCGAGTGTCGGCGCGTGCTGCGGCCCGGCGGCTTGTTCGTGCATTCCTCCCACAACCTGAACTGGACCGAACGTCGCCGGGCCATCGGCTGGAGCGGCTGGCGGGCCACCTGGGAGGCCTGGCGCTTCTGGTCGATGGTCCGGCGGCTCAATGCCGATCGCTGGCCGTTCCACGGCGAGTCGCTGATGGAGCTGATCGACGACGAGCGTGGTGCCCGGACCTGCTACGTGCGACCGGGCGCGCATCTGGCTCAATTGCAGGCGAGCGGGTTCACCCCGGTGGAGGCCTTCGATCTCGAGGGGCGGCGTGCCGCTGATGCGGCGGCGCTGGGCCGGCTGTCCGACCCCTGGATCTACTACCTTTGCCGAGGCTGAGCACGGTCGCGCGGCGGGTGGGCGGGCAGGTTCGCGATAATCGGGTCATGAACGATCCCATCCCACGCAATCATCTCGACGACGAGGATGACCTGGAGGGGCCTGCGCCCACCCGTCCGCGCCGCAAAGGCATCTACATCCTGCCCAACCTGTTCACGCTGGCCGCGTTGTTCGGGGGCTTCTTCGCCATCGTGATGGCCATGAACGGCCGCTTCGATCAGGCCGCGATCGGCATCTTCTGCGCGATGGTGCTCGACAGCCTGGACGGGCGGGTCGCGCGCATGACCAACACGCAGAGCGCCTTCGGCGAACAGATGGACAGCCTGTCGGACATGGTCTCGTTCGGCGCCGCCCCGGCGCTGATCGTCTACGAATGGGCGCTCAAGGGCCTGGGCAAGATGGGCTGGATCGCGGCCTTCGTCTACTGCTCCGGTGCGGCGCTGCGCCTGGCGCGCTTCAACACCAACATCGGCGTCGTCGACAAGCGCTTCTTCCAGGGCCTGCCCAGTCCGGCCGCCGCGGCCCTGGTGGTCGGCCTGATCTGGGTGATGGACGATGTCGGCTTCAGGCCTGCGGGGCAGGGTGACTGGCTCACCTGGCTGGCCTTCGGCCTGACGCTCTACTCGGGCCTGACCATGGTCACCAACGTGCCGTTCTACAGCTTCAAGGACGTGAGCTTCAAGCGCTCGGTGCCTTTCATCGTCATCGTGGCGATCGCGCTGGGCATCGCGGTGATCACGCTGCACCCGCCGCTGGTGCTGTTCGGCGTGTTCATGGTGTACGGCCTGTCGGGTTATGCGGTCTACGGCTTCAAGCGGGCCAAGGGTCGACCGGTGAGCGTCATCGCGACGTCCACCGACGAGCCCGACGAAGAGGGCCTGCACCGTTGAGGCCTGATCCTGCGTGATATAGTGTTTCGATGACTTTTTCGTTCAGCCCCCTTTCGCTACTGCTGCTAGGAGCTCCTCGGGCGCGCTGATCAGTCACATCTGTACCCTTTGTGGATCAACGGCCCGCCATAGCGCAACGCAGCGGGCCGTTTGTATTTCTGGTGCGGCGTTGCCAACAGCAAATCCACGTCACGCCATGAGCATGTTGAAGAACCCCGCACAGAAATACCGTTCCTTCGCTCCGGTTCGCCTGACCGACCGGACCTGGCCCGATGCCGTGCTGAGCCAGGCGCCGCTGTGGTGCAGCGTGGATCTGCGCGACGGCAACCAGGCGCTGATCGAGCCGATGGATGCCGCCCGCAAGCTGCGCCTGTTCGAGATGCTGGTGCGCATCGGCTTCAAGGAGATCGAGGTCGGTTTCCCCTCGGCCTCGCAGACCGACTTCGATTTCGTGCGCCAGCTCGTCGAGCAGCGCCTGATCCCCGACGACGTCACCATCCAGGTGCTGACCCAGGCGCGCGAGCACCTGATTGAGCGCACCTTCGAGGCCGTCGACGGTGCGGCCAACGTGATCGTGCACGTCTACAACGCGACCGCGCCGGTGATGCGCCGCGTGGTGCTGGGCCTCGACGAGGACGGCATCGTGGCGCTGGCCACGACCCATGCCCGCATGATCCGCGACCTCGCCGCCCGGCGTCCGGCCACGCGCTGGACCTTCGAGTATTCGCCGGAGATGTTCTCGGGCACCGAGCTCGCGTTTTCCGCCCGGGTGGTCGATGCGGTCACCGAGGTCTGGGCGCCCACGCCCGATCACAAGTGCATCATCAACCTGCCCTCGACGGTGGAGCACTCGACGCCCAACATCTTCGCCGACATGGTCGAGTGGATGCATCGCCACCTGGCCCGGCGCGACTCGATCGTGCTGTCGGTGCATCCGCACAACGACCGCGGCACCGGCACGGCTGCGGGTGAATTCGGCCTGATGGCCGGCGCCGACCGCATCGAGGGCTGCCTGTTCGGCAACGGCGAGCGCACCGGCAACGTCGACCTGGTCAACATCGCGCTCAACCTCTACACCCAGGGGGTGCACCCGGGGCTGGACTTCTCCGACATCGACGCGATCCGCCGCACGGTCGAGCATTGCAACCAGCTGCCGGTGCATCCGCGCCATCCCTACGTCGGTGACCTGGTCTACACCTCGTTCTCCGGTTCGCACCAGGACGCGATCCGCAAGGCGTTCGCCGCGCGCCGCGACGGCGATCTCTGGGACATGCCCTACCTGCCCATCGACCCGATGGACCTGGGCCGCAGCTACGAGGCGGTCATCCGCGTCAACAGCCAGTCCGGCAAGGGTGGCATCGCCTACCTGCTCGAGAACGAGTACGGGCTGGAGCTGCCGCGCCGCCTGCAGATCGAGTTCAGCCAGGCGGTGCAGGCCCTCACCGACGGGGAAGGGCGCGAGGTCGGCGCCGCCGACCTCTGGGCCCTCTTCGAGCGCACCTACGGCCTGGGCACCGTGCCGGCCTCGCTGCGGGGCTGGCGCCAGGAGCCCGGTGCCGGTGACGGGCGGGTCCGCATCGCCGCCGAGTGGCAGGACGAGCAGGGCTGGCAGGCGCTGTCGGGCGAGGGCAACGGCCCGCTCGATGCCTTCGTCGCGGCGCTGGGCCGTGCGGTCGGTCAGCCGATCGAGCTGCTCGACTACCACGAGCATGCGATCGGTGCCGGCGCGGGCGCCCGTGCCGCGGCTTATGTCGAGCTGCGCGTGGGCGCGTCGCCGGTGCAGTTCGGCGTGGGCATCGATGCCAACATCGTGACCGCCTCGATCCAGGCGGTGCTCTCGGGCTGGCAGCGTGCCCGGCCACACATCCCTTCCGCGGTCGTCCAGGCCGTGACCCCCTTCTGAGGACGAACCCATCATGACCGACAAGCTCATCATTTTCGACACCACCTTGCGCGATGGCGAACAGTCGCCCGGGGCCTCGATGACCCGCGACGAGAAGCTGCGCATCGCCCGCCAGCTCGAGCGCCTGAAGGTCGACGTGATCGAGGCCGGTTTTGCCGCCTCGTCCAACGGCGACTTCGAGGCCGTCAAGGCCATCGCCAACGTGATCAAGGACTCCACCGTCTGCTCGCTGGCGCGGGCCAACGACCGTGACATCGCGCGCGCCGCCGAGGCGCTGGCCGGCGCGAACTCGGCGCGCATCCACACCTTCATCGCCACCAGTGCGCTGCACATGGAGAAGAAGCTGCGCATGACGCCCGACCAGGTGCTCGAGCAGGCGCGCCTGTCGGTGCGTTTCGCCCGCAACCTGTGCGGCGACATCGAGTTCTCGCCCGAAGACGGCTACCGCTCGGATGTCGACTTCCTCTGCCGCGTGCTCGAGGCCGTGATCGACGAGGGCGCGACGACGCTGAACATCCCGGACACGGTCGGTTATGCCGTGCCCGAGCTGTATGGCCACTTCATCCGCACGCTGCGCGAGCGGGTGCCCAACTCCGACAAGGCGATCTGGTCGGTGCACTGCCACAACGACCTGGGCATGGCGGTGGCCAACTCGCTGGCCGGCGTGAAGCTGGGCGGCGCGCGCCAGGTCGAGTGCACCATCAACGGCCTGGGCGAGCGCGCCGGCAACTGCTCGCTCGAGGAGATCGTGATGGCGGTCAAGACCCGCCGCGACTACTTCGGCCTCGACCTGGGCATCGATGCCACGCAGATCGTGCCGGCCTCGCGCATGGTCGCGCAGACCACCGGCTTCGTCGTGCAGCCCAACAAGGCGGTGGTCGGCGCCAACGCCTTCGCGCACGCCTCGGGCATCCACCAGGACGGCGTGCTCAAGGCGCGTGACACCTACGAGATCATGCGTGCCGAGGACGTGGGCTGGAGCGCCAACAAGATCGTGCTGGGCAAGCTGTCCGGGCGCAATGCGTTCAAGCAGCGCCTGCAGGAGCTGGGCATCACGCTCGAGTCCGAGGCCGACGTCAATGCCGCCTTCCTGAAGTTCAAGGACCTGGCCGACCGCAAGAGCGAGATCTTCGACGAGGACATCCTGGCGCTGGTCGGCAACGACACGCGCACCGGCGAGCAGGAGCACTACCGTCTGGTGGCGCTGTCCCAGCAGTCGGAGATGGGCGAGCGCCCCCAGGCGAGCGTGACCTTCTCGGCCGGCACCCAGGAGCACGTGGTGACCTCGAGCGGCAACGGACCGGTGGATGCCAGCATCAAGGCGATCGAGTCCGTCGTCGCCTCCGGGGCGGAGCTGCTGCTGTACTCGGTCAACGCGATCACCTCGGGCAGCACCGAGTCGCAGGGCGAGGTCACCGTGCGCCTGCAGCTGGGCGGTCGGGTGGTCAATGGCGTGGGCTCCGATCCGGACATCGTCGTGGCCTCGGCCAAGGCCTATCTGGCGGCACTCAACAAGCTGCACAGCAAGAACGAGAAGGTCGCGGCGCAGGGCTGATTCCGAGAACTGTCGGTGAAAGTGGAAACTCTTCGCAGGATCAATGCGTTGCCGATGTTTCAACTTTCACCTAGACTTGAAATAACCATTCCAAGTGGTTGAATCATCAAAGCTTTGCAGTCCACCAGGGTCATCCAGATGAAGTTCCGGCAATCGTTCCTGTCGCTGTGCCTGTCGGTCGCTGTCGCCGCGTTGTCGGTGGCCGTGCCCGACGCTGCCGAGGCGGCGGGGGCGAAGAAGGCGCGTCCGGCCGCCGGCCGCGTGCTCAAGAAGGCGGCTGCGGCCAAGGTCGGTGCCGTCGAGAAGTCGCGTGTCTCCCGGACGTCGCTGCGCCGCAAGGTCGCGGTCGGCGCGGGTGCCGTGGCGGTGGCTGCCGTGGCCCGGCCGTCCTATGGCGAGGTCTTCGGCCTGCGTGACACGCCCGATGCGCTCGACCTGAAGTCCAGCGTCGCGCTGGTGATGGACCAGGACACCTCCGAGGTGCTGTTCGCGAAGAACTCGCAGGCGGTGCTGCCCATCGCCTCGCTGACCAAGATGATGACCGGCCTGGTCGTCGTCGAGGCCCGGCAGCCGCTGCACGAGGTGCTCGAGGTGACCGAGGACGACATCGACACCGAGCGCAACAGCAGCTCCCGCCTGGCGGTCGGCACCCAGCTGTCGCGCGAGGAGATGTTGCACCTGGCGCTGATGTCCTCCGAGAACCGGGCGGCCCATGCGCTGGGTCGCCACTATCCCGGCGGCCTGACGGCCTTCGTCGCCGCGATGAACCGCAAGGCGTCCCAGCTGGGCATGAACGACACGCGCTACGTCGACCCGACGGGGCTGTCCAGCCGCAACCAGTCCAGTGCCTCCGATCTGGCTCGTCTGGTCAAGGCGGCCTATCAGCAGCCGCTGCTGCGCGAGTTCTCGACCTCGACCGAGCTGGCGGTGTCGGTGGGCAAGCGCACGCTGCAGTACCACAACACCAACCGGCTGGTGCAGAGCCCGTCCTGGGACATCGGCCTGCAGAAGACCGGCTACATCATCGAGGCCGGTCGCTGCCTCGTGATGCAGGCGCAGCTGGCGGGTCGCAAGCTGATCATGGTGTTCCTGGACTCGACCGGCAAGTACTCGCGCCTGGGCGATGCCGAGCGGGTGCGCCAGTGGGTCGAGTCCGAGGCGCCGCGTGCCCGTGCCCTGTCGGGCGGGGTCATGCAGACCTCGGTGCGCCAGTGAACTGAGCCGATCGGCCCGGATGCGGGCCGTCGGTTTCAGTGTTCGGGGGCTTCGTGGCGGTCGGCCCGGAAGCCCAGTGCCGTCGAGATCTGCGCGGCCGTCTCGTGCAGCCGCTGGCTCCACGCCTCCTCCAGGCGATCGGCCGGTGCGGAGATCGACAGGCCGGCGATCAGCTTGCCCTGGTCGTCGTAGATGCCTGCAGCCATGCAGCGCACGCCGAGTTCCAGCTCCTCGTTGTCCCGCGCCACCTCGGTCTGGCGCACCCGTGCCAGCTCGCGTTCAAGCGGACCCATCTCGGTGATGCTGTTGCGGGTGTGGCCGGCCAGTCCGGTGCGGGTGGCGTAGCTGCGCACGCGCTGCGGGTCGTCATGGGCGAGGAAGAGCTTGCCCACCGAGGTCAGGTGCAGCGGTGCCCGTCCGCCCACGGCGCGCACCACCTGCATGCCCGAGCGTTCCGAGTAGGTGCGCTCGATGTAGACGATCTCGTCGCCCTGCCGCACCGACAGGTTGACCGGCTGGTGGGTGAGCTTGTGCAGCTCGCGCATCGGTCCCAGCGCGGCATCACGCACATCCAGGCGGGCCTTCACCAGATTGCCCAGCTCCAGCAGGCGCATGCCGAGGCGGTAGCTGCCCGCTTCGGGGCGGTCGACGAAACGGCCGGCGGCCAGATCGTTCAGGATGCGGTGCGCGGTCGACGGGTGCAGGCCGGTATGCTCGCTGATCTGCTTGAGCGAGACCGGATCCTGATGCGTGGCCAGCACGTCCAGCAGGGAGAACACGCGTTCAAGCACCTGGATGGTCGGGGTGCTGCCTTCCTTCTTGGTCATAGTGCCTAACAGTGGTCTGGACAGTCATTTTTACATGGCGAAACCGAAATCGATCCGATCCTGCCTGCTCGCGGCACTTCTGACCGCGATGTTCCTGCTGTCCGTCGCGCCCGCTCCGGCCCGGGCCGAGGGTGCCGATGCGCAGGGCGCGCCGGCCGCCGCCAAGGCCGAGCTGCGCCTGCAGTGGCGTCCGGTGCCCCGGGTGAGCGGGCGCATCTCCGCCAGCGAGCTCGGGGTGGTGATCAACAGCGACGATCCCTATTCGGTCGCCGTGGGCGAGTACTACGTGCACAAGCGCCAGATCGCGCCCTCCCGGGTGCTGCGGGTGCGTCTGCCCCGGCAGGCCCGGCTGTCGGTGGCCGAGCTGGAGGCGCTGCGCGCCGAGGTCGACGGCTTCTTCGGTGATCGTGTGCAGGCGCTGGCGCTGGCCTGGGTGCAGCCCTATGCCGTTCAGTGCCAGTCCATCACCGCGGCGCTGAGCCTGGGCCTGGATCCCGATGCCTGTGCCCAGACCTGTGCCGCGTCACGCCGGCCTTCGCCCTACTTCAATTCCGCCAGTGCCCGGCCCTGGACCGATCACGGCATCCGGCCATCGATGCTGCTGGCCGCCTCCGGCGTGGCGCAGGCCCATGCGCTGATCGATCGGGGTCTGGCGTCCGACCACAGCCTGCTGCGGGGGGCGCCGATGACCCATGCCCACTTCGTCATCACCCGCGATGCCCAGCGCAGCGTGAGGGCGCGGCTGTTCCCGCCCCCGGGGGTGCTGCGCCGCATGCCGGTGCAGACCCACATCGACCAGACCGACCACCCCAGGGACCTCGATCGTGTGCTGCTGATGCAGACCGGGCTGGCGGTGCTGGGGCCGCTCGACTCGATCCGCTGGGTGCCCGGGGCGCTGGCCGATCACCTGACCTCGTTCGGCGGCGTGCTCGAGGGCGGGACGGGCCAGAGCAGCATCCTGACCTGGATCGATGCCGGGGTGACCGCCAGCTACGGCACGGTCAGCGAGCCCTGCAACCACCTGCAGAAGTTTCCGCACCCGCAGATCCTGCTGCTGCACTACATGCAGGGCGGCAGCGCCCTCGAGGCCTACTGGAAGAGCGTGGCGTGGCCTGCCCAGGGGGTGTTCGTCGGCGATCCGCTGGCCGCGCCTTTTGCCACTTATGCGCCGTGAGCGACGAGGCGCCCCATCGCAGGGCGCGGACTGCATCATTTTGGCGACAGAGCGTGACAAGGGTACGTAAGAACCCAGGGCGCTTGCCGTACGCAGGGTGCTAAAGTCGATCTCCTGGCTTAAAGGTCCTTCCCGTCCCCTTCTCTGGCAACAGTCAAGGCGGGTCGCAATCCGCCAACCGGTCAAGCCGTGTCGCGGAAGGTTGTTCAACCCATCGAAGCTCCGGGTACCGGGGCATAAGGTGAGCGAAAGATGATGCAGCAATACAGGTCGAACTCGTACTTGTTCGGGGGCAACGCGCCCTACGTCGAAGAGATGTACGAGGCCTACCTCGACAATCCGGGCTCCGTGCCTGACAACTGGCGCGACTACTTCGACGCGCTCCAGCATGTGCCTGCCGTCGATGGCACCGACAACCGTGACGTCGCTCACGCTCCCGTCGTCGAATCGTTCGCCCAGCGTGCCAAGTCCAACGCCTTCACGGTCAAGGCCAGCTCGGCCGACCTGGCGGTCGCACGCAAGCAGGTCCACGTCCAGTCGCTGATCGCGGCCTACCGCAACGTCGGTGCCCGCTGGGCCGACCTCGACCCGCTCAAGCGCCAGGAACGTCCCCGCATCCCCGAACTCGAGCCGGCGTTCTACGACCTGAGCGAGTCCGACATGGACATCACGTTCAGCGCCGCGAACACCTATTTCGGCAAGTCCGAGAACATGACGCTGCGGCAGATCCTGCAGGCTCTGCGCGAGACCTACTGCAGCACGATCGGCGCCGAGTTCATGCACATCACCGACCAGACGCAGAAGCGCTGGTGGCAGGAGAAGCTGGAGACCATCCGCTCCAAGGCCAGCTTCAACGCCGAGCAGAAGAAGCACATCCTCGATCGCCTGACCGCCGCCGAGGGCCTGGAGCGCTTCCTGCACACCAAGTACGTCGGCCAGAAGCGCTTCTCGCTCGAAGGCGGCGAGAGCTTCATCGCCGCGATGGACGAGCTGGTGCAGCGCGCCGGTGACAAGGGCGTGCAGGAGATCGTCATCGGCATGGCCCACCGCGGCCGCCTGAACGTGCTGGTCAACACCCTGGGCAAGATGCCCAAGGACCTGTTCGCCGAGTTCGATCACACCGCGCCGGAAGACCTGCCCTCCGGTGACGTGAAATACCACCAGGGCTTCAGCTCCGACATCTCGACCCAGGGCGGTCCGGTCCACCTGAGCCTCGCCTTCAACCCGTCGCACCTGGAAATCGTGAACCCGGTGGTCGAAGGTTCGGTGCGCGCGCGCATGGACCGTCGTGGCGACACCAAGGGCGCGCAGGTGCTGCCGGTGCTGGTGCACGGCGACTCGGCCTTCGGCGGCCAGGGCGTGAACCAGGAAACGCTGATGCTGTCGGAAACCCGTGGCTACTCCACGGGCGGCACGGTGCACCTGATCATCAACAACCAGATCGGCTTCACCACCTCCGACCCGCGCGACCTGCGCTCCACGCTGTACTGCACCGACATCGTCAAGATGGTCGAGGCCCCCGTGCTGCACGTCAACGGCGATGATCCGGAAGCGGTCGTGCTGGCCACCCAGCTCGCGCTGGAGTTCCGCCTGACCTTCCAGAAGGATGTCGTCGTCGACATCATCTGCTTCCGCAAGCTGGGCCACAACGAGCAGGACACGCCGGCGCTGACCCAGCCGCTGATGTACAAGAAGATCAGCGCGCACCCGGGCACGCGTCGGCTCTACGCCGACAAGCTGGCCGCGCAAGGCCTGGGCGACACGCTGGGCGACGACATGGTCAAGGCCTATCGTGCCGCGATGGACGAGGGCCGCCACACCGTCGATCCGGTGCTGAGCAACTTCAAGAGCAAGTTCGCGGTCGACTGGGCCCCGTTCCTGGGCAAGAAGTGGACCGATGCGGCCGACACCGCGATTCCGCTGACCGAGTGGAAGCGCCTGGCCGAACGCCTGACGACCATCCCCGCCAGCGTGAACATGCACCCGCTGGTCAAGAAGGTGTTCGACGACCGTGCCGCGATGGGTCGTGGCGAGGTCAACGTCGACTGGGGCATGGGCGAGCACATGGCCTTCGCCTCGCTGGTGGCCGCCGGCTACCCGGTGCGCCTGTCGGGCGAGGACAGCGGCCGCGGCACCTTCACGCACCGCCACGCGGTGATCCACGACCAGAAGCGCGAGAAGTGGGACGAAGGCACCTACATCCCGCTGCAGCACGTGGCCGATGGCCAGGCCAGCTTCACGGTGATCGACTCGATCCTGTCGGAAGAGGCGGTGCTGGGCTTCGAATACGGCTACGCCTCGGCCGAGCCGAACACGCTGACGATCTGGGAAGCCCAGTTCGGCGACTTCGTCAACGGTGCGCAGGTCGTGATCGACCAGTTCATCGCCTCGGGCGAAGTCAAGTGGGGTCGTGTCAACGGCCTGACGATGATGCTGCCGCACGGCTATGAAGGCCAGGGCCCCGAGCACAGCTCGGCCCGCCTGGAGCGCTTCATGCAGATGGCCGCCGACATCAACATGCAGATCGTGCAGCCGACCACGGCCAGCCAGATCTTCCACCTGCTGCGCCGCCAGATGGTGCGTTCGCTGCGCAAGCCGCTGGTGATCTTCACGCCCAAGTCGCTGCTGCGCAACAAGGACGCGACCTCGCCGGTCAGCGAGTTCACCAAGGGCGAGTTCCGCACGGTGATCGCCGAGCAGAAGGCCGAGATCGATGCGGCCAAGGTCAAGCGCGTGATCGCCTGCTCGGGCAAGGTCTACTACGACCTGGTCAAGAAGCGCGAGGAGAAGAAGGCGTTCGACGTGGCCATCATCCGCGTCGAGCAGCTCTATCCCTTCCCGCACAAGGCCTTCAGCGCCGAGCTGAAGAAGTACCCGAACCTGAGCGATCTGGTGTGGTGCCAGGACGAGCCGCAGAACCAGGGTTCCTGGTTCTTCGTCCAGCACTACATCCACGAGAACATGGCCGACGGCCAGCGTCTCGGTTACGCCGGCCGTCCGGCCTCCGCCTCCCCGGCGGTCGGATATGCCCACCTGCACCAGGAACAGCAGAAGGCGCTGCTGGACCAGGCCTTCGGCAAGCTCAAGGGCTTTGTCCTGACCAAATAACCTGTTGCGACGCAGCGCGTCGCGGCAGTCCGGCGCGCAGGCGCTCCTCCGGGAGCGTCTGCGTGGCACGGTGCGAGCGCGCTCTTCGGATCTGAACCCCACAAGAATCGAATCATCATGGCCATCGTAGAAGTCAAAGTCCCCCAGCTGTCCGAGTCGGTTGCCGAGGCAACCATGCTGCAATGGAAGAAGAAGCCCGGCGAAGCCGTGGCGATCGACGAGATCCTGATCGAGATCGAGACCGACAAGGTCGTGCTCGAGGTGCCGGCCCCGGCCGCCGGCGTGCTGGTCGCCCATGTCGTGGCTGACGGCGGCACCGTGGTCAGCGACCAGGTGATCGCCCAGATCGACACCGACGCCAAGGCGGGCGCTGCCGCGCCGGCCGCCGCCGCGCCCGTGGCCGCCGCAGCGGCTGCTGCACCGGCCGCCGCTGCCGTCGACAAGGGCGACGTGGCGATGCCTGCCGCCGCCAAGCTGCTGGCCGACAACAACCTGTCGGTCGCTGCCGTGGCCGGCACCGGCAAGGACGGCCGTGTCACCAAGGGTGACGTGCTGGCCGCCGTCGCCGCCAAGCCCGCCGCCGCTGTGGCCGCAGCCCCCAAGGCGGCGCTGGCCCCCGTGGCCGCACCGGTCCCGATGAAGCTGGGTGACCGTCCGGAGCAGCGCGTGCCGATGAGCCGCCTGCGCGCCCGTGTCGCCGAGCGCCTGCTGCAATCGCAGTCGACCAACGCCATCCTGACCACGTTCAACGAAGTGAACATGGCCCCGGTGATGGAGATGCGCAAGAAGTTCCAGGACAAGTTCGAGAAGGAACACGGCGTCAAGCTGGGCTTCATGAGCTTCTTCGTCAAGGCGGCCGTGCACGCCCTGAAGAAGTTCCCGGTGCTCAACGCCTCGGTCGACGGCAACGACATCGTCTACCACGGCTACTTCGACATCGGCATCGCGGTCGGCTCGCCCCGTGGCCTGGTCGTGCCGATCATCCGCAACGCCGACCAGATGAACTTCGCCGAGATCGAGAAGAAGATCGCCGAGTTCGGCCAGAAGGCCAAGGAAGGCAAGATCTCGATGGACGACCTGAGCGGTGGCACGTTCTCGATCTCCAACGGCGGCACCTTCGGCTCGATGCTGTCGACCCCGATCATCAACCCGCCGCAGTCGGCCATCCTGGGCGTGCACGCCACCAAGGACCGCGCGGTGGTGGAGAACGGTCAGGTCGTGGTGCGTCCGATCAACTACCTGGCCATGTCCTACGACCACCGCATCATCGACGGCCGCGAAGCCGTGCTGGGCCTGGTGGCGATGAAGGAAGCGCTGGAAGATCCGGCCCGCCTGCTGTTCGACATCTGAGGTCCGGTTGTCCATGACCTGACGACCCACCGCCCCCGAGGAGCCTGCGATGAGCCTTGCCGATGACCTTCTCAAGCTGGAGCAACTGCGTGAACGTGGCGTGCTCGATCCGGAAGAGTTCGAGCTGGCCAAGCGCAGGATCCTGGAGGCACCCGCCGCACCTCCTGCCGCGGTCGGGGTCGTCAACCGATTCAGGCGGTCGCTCGACGACCGCTGGGTCGCCGGTGTGTGCGGCGGACTCGCCCGCCTGACAGGCGCACAGGCCTGGATCTGGCGGCTGTGCTTCGCGCTGCTGTTCCTGTTCGCCGGCACCGGCGTCCTGCTCTACCTTCTGCTGTGGATCTTCGTGCCTGAAGAGGACACGTCGTCCACGCCCGTGCCGTTCTCGGCCAGATAGGAAACTCCCACATGTCCAAGCAATTCGACGTCGTCGTCATCGGCGGCGGCCCCGGCGGCTACATCGCTGCCATCCGTGCGGCACAACTCGGTTTCAACGTCGCCTGCATCGACGAATGGAAGAACGACAAGGGTGGCCCCGCTCCCGGGGGCACCTGCACCAACGTCGGCTGCATTCCCTCGAAGGCGCTGCTGCAGTCGTCGGAGCACTACGAGCACGCGGCCCATCACTTCGGCGACCACGGCATCACGCTGAACGACCTGAAGATGGACGTCTCGAAGATGGTCGGCCGCAAGAACAGCGTCGTCAAGCAGAACAACGACGGCATCCTGTACCTGCTCAAGAAGAACAAGGTCAGCTTCTTCCACGGCCGCGGCTCGTTCGCCAAGGCGGTCGAAGGTGGCTACGAGATCAACGTCGCGGGTGCGGCCAGCGAGGTGCTGACCGCCAAGCACGTCATCGTCGCGACCGGCTCCAACGCCCGCGCGCTGCCGGGTGCAGCGTTCGACGAAGAGAAGATCCTGTCCAACGACGGCGCGCTGCGCATCGGCGCGGTGCCCGCCAGGCTGGGCGTGATCGGATCGGGCGTGATCGGCCTGGAGATGGGCTCGGTCTGGCGCCGCCTGGGTGCCGAGGTGACCATCCTCGAAGCCATGCCCGGTTTCCTGACCGCCGCCGATGAAGGCGTGGCCAAGGAAGCGCTGAAGGCCTTCACCAAGCAGGGCCTGAAGTTCGAGTTCGGCGTGAAGATCTCCAAGGTCGACGCCGAGGGCGAAGGTGTGGTCGTGTCCTATGCCAACGCCAAGGGCGAGGAAGTCACGCTGGCGGTCGACAAGCTGATCGTCTCGATCGGCCGCGTGGCCAACACCATCGGCCTGAACCCCGAAGCGGTCGGCCTGCAGCTCGACGAGCGTGGCCTGATCGTCGTCGACGCCGAGTGCAAGACCAACCTGCCGGGCGTGTGGGCGGTGGGTGACGTGGTGCGCGGCCCGATGCTGGCGCACAAGGCCGAGGAAGAAGGCGTGGCGGTGGCCGAGCGCATCGCCGGCCAGCACGGTCACGTCAACTTCGCGACCATCCCGTGGGTGATCTACACCAGCCCGGAAATCGCGTGGGTCGGCCGCACCGAGCAGCAGCTCAAGGCCGATGGCGTGGCCTACAAGTCCGGCCAGTTCCCGTTCCTGGCCAACGGCCGCGCGCGTGCGCTGGGTGACACCACCGGCTTCGTCAAGTTCCTGGCCGATGCCACGACCGACGAGATCCTGGGCGTGCACATCGTCGGCCCGATGGCCTCGGAGCTGATCTCCGAAGCCGTGGTCGCGATGGAGTTCAAGGCCTCGGCCGAGGACATCGCCCGCATCTGCCACGCGCACCCGTCGCTGTCCGAGGCGACCAAGGAAGCGGCACTGGCCGTGGACAAGCGCACCCTCAACTTCTGAGGCGGCGCAGGCCTCTTGCCTGCACGACCCCGCAGGGCAGACAGGGGCGGCGCGAGCCGCCCCTTTTTCCGTTCCAGAACCCGGCGTTTGCGACCATGACCACCGTCACCGAGCTCTACCACCAGACCCTCGCCGAGCGGGGCTACCAGGCCGATCCGGCCCAGCTGAATGCCGTGGCCGCGCTGCAGCGCTGCCAGGACGAGTGGGCGGCCTACAAGGCCCGTCGCAGCAATGCCATCACCAAGGCGCTGGTGCGCCCGCCGATCCCGCGCGGGGTCTACATGTATGGTGGCGTGGGGCGCGGCAAGAGCTTCCTGATGGACAGCTTCTTCCAGGCCGTGCCGCTGACGCGCAAGACCCGCCTGCATTTCCACGAGTTCATGCGTGAGGTGCACCGCGAGCTGCAGGACCTCAAGGGCATCCAGAATCCGCTCGACGAGCTGGGCAAGCGCATCGCGCGGCGCTTCCGGCTGATCTGCTTCGACGAGTTCCATGTCGCCGACGTGACCGACGCGATGATCCTGCACCGGCTGCTGGACTCGATGTTCGCCCACCGCGTCTCCATCGTCACCACCTCGAACTTCCACCCCGACGGGCTGTACCCGAACGGGCTGCACCGCGACCGCATCCTGCCCGCCATCGAGCTGCTGAAGGCCCGGCTCGAGGTCATCAACGTGGACAACGGCACCGACTACCGCCGCCGCACGCTGCAGCATGTGCAGCTCTACCACACGCCGCTGGGGGCTTCGGCCGATGCGGCGATGGAGCAGGCCTTCAGCGAGCTGGCCGAGGCCCGTGACGAGGAGCCGGTGATGAACATCGAGCACCGCCAGATGCACGCCCGCCGCAAGGCCGGCGGGGTGGTGTGGTTCGATTTCAGGCAGCTGTGCGGCGGGCCGCGTTCGCAGAACGACTACCTCGAGCTGGCCTCGCAGTTCCACACGCTGCTGCTGTCGAACGTGCCTATGATGCCGCCGCGGCTGGCGTCGGAAGCGCGGCGCTTCACCTGGCTGGTCGACGTGCTGTACGACCGCCGCGTCAAGCTGATCATGTCGGCCGAGGTGCCGCCCGAGCAGCTCTACACCGAGGGCCCGATGTCGCACGAGTTCCCGCGCACGATCTCCCGGCTCAACGAGATGCAGTCGCAGGAGTTCCTGTCGCTGGAGCGCCGGGACGTCGATACCTCGCTGACCTGAGCGGAGGCGACGGCCTCAGTCGAGGCTGTCGAGCTTGACGATGGCCAGCGACAGGTTGTCGCCACCCCCGCGGGCCCGCTGGCGCGCCTTGCTGATCAGCATCTGGCTGGCGTCGCGCGGGCGCAGCGCATTCAGGATCGAACCCAGCTCGCGGGGGGTGAAGTAGTGCCAGAGGCCGTCGCTGCAGACCAGCAGCGTGTCGCCGACCTCCAGGTGATCGATGCGCCCGAAGGTCAGTGGCGGGTCCTCGTCGGCGCCCAGGCAGCCCGTCAGCAGGTTGGAGTGGGGGTGGTCGTTGGCTTCGGCCTCGCTCAGCTCGCCCTGGTCGACCATGCGCTGGACCAGCGAGTGGTCGTAGGTGCGCGCCACCAGTTCGGCGCCGCGGAAGACGTAGACGCGGGAGTCGCCGGCGTGCACGAGGTGGCATTCGCGGTTGGGCAGCACCAGGGCGGCGGCGATCGTGCTGTGCGGCTCCTGCTCCGCGGTGATCGCGGTCAGCTTGATCATCACGTGCGATTCGAGGACCAGCTTGCGCAGCAGGTCCACCGGCGCATCCTTGGCGGGCGAGAACCGGTCGAAGAGCTGCTGGGCGACCAGCAGCACCTGGTCGGCGGCCTTGCGCCCGCCGCTCTTGCCGCCCATGCCGTCGGCCAGCACGGCCAGCAGGCAGCCCTGGGTGCGCGGGTGAGCGATCACTTCGACCTGATCCTGCTGATAGAGCCGATCACCCCGGTCGATGGCTGTGGCCGCAGACAGGCGGTAGCTGGGAGGTGTGGCGATCATGGGCAAAAACTATAATCCTTCCTTGCCCCCCGGGTCCGGTCATGATGCACGCTTATGGATGACAACTTGCATTCTCCGCAGCGACGCCTGATCGAACTGCGCATCGAACACGCCGATCTGGACGACACGCTGGACCGGCTGGCGCAGATCCAGCCGATCGACGAGCTCCAGGTGCGGCGCCTGAAGAAGCGCCGCCTGGCGCTGCGTGACCACATCGCCAGCCTGGAGCAGCAGCTCGATCCGGGCGAGCCCGCATGACGGTGCATTCCCTGCTGAGGGACGAGGTGGCCGAGGCCTTCGCGCCCGGGGGCCTGCTGTCGCGCTCGGATGCCCGCTTCCTGCCCCGCGAGGTGCAGACCGATCTGGCCGATGCGGTGGCGCAGGCGCTCGACGAGCGCAGTGCCCTGGTGGCCGAGGCTGGCACGGGGGTCGGCAAGACCTACGCCTACCTGGTGCCCCTGCTGCTGTCGGGCCGGCGGGCGCTGGTCAGCACGGCCACCAAGAGCCTGCAGGACCAGCTCTTCCTGCGTGACCTGCCTCGCCTGGTGCGGGCGCTGGGCCTGCCGGTGCAGGTGGCGCTGCTCAAGGGGCGTTCGTCCTATCTGTGCCAGCACCGTTTGTCCCACGCGCGCCAGACCGAGGAGTGGTCGGACCGCTCCGCGCTGCGCATGCTCGCCCGCATCGAGGCCTGGGCCCTGGGCACCCGCACCGGTGACCTGGCCGAGCTCGACAGCCTGGACGAGCGTTCGCCCATCATCCCGATCGTCAGCTCGACCCGCGACAACTGCCTGGGCAGCGACTGCCCGGAGTTCCGCCTCTGCCACGTGATGCAGGCGCGCCGCGAGGCCCTGCAGGCCGACATCGTGGTGGTCAACCACCACCTCTTCTTCGCCGACCTGACGCTGCGCGACACCGGCATGGCCGAACTGCTGCCCACGGTCGATGCGCTGGTGTTCGACGAGGCTCACCAGCTCAACGAGGCCGGCATCCAGTTCCTGGGTCGCTCGCTGGGCAGCGGTCAGCTGCTGGAGTTCTCGCGTGACCTGCTGACGGTGGGCCTGTCCCGCGCGCGTGGCCTGGGTGCCTGGCGCGAGCTGGCGGCGCAGTGCGAGACGGTGGCCCGTGACCTGCGGCTGGCCAGTGCCGGGCCGTTGCGCCAGGCGTCTCGCCTGCGCTGGGACCTGCGGGCCGGCCAGCCGGACTTCGAGGCCGCGCTGGCGGCGGTCGAGGCCGCCTGCGAGGCCAGCCTGCAGGCGCTGGAGGGCGTCGCGGGCAGTGCCCCCGACCTGGACCGCCTGGCCGAGCGGGCCATCGCGCTGCAGGCCCAGGCGGGCGCGTTTGCCCGCCCGCCCGAGGCCGGCCAGGTGCGCTGGATCGACCTGGGCCAGCATCAGGTGCGCCTGATCGAATCGCCGCTGGACATCCGGGAGTCCTTGCGTGCGCAGGTCGACGGGGCCCGGCGGGCCTGGATCTTCACCTCGGCCACGCTGGGCGACGATGCCGAGCTGAGCTGGTTCACCCGCAGCGCCGGCTTGGAGCAGGCGCGCATCGTGCGGGCGGGCAGCCCGTTCGACTATGGCGCCCATGCCCGCCTGTACGTGCCGACGCGGTTTCCGCGCCCGGCCGATCCGGTCCACAGCGATGCGGTCGCCGATCTCGCCGCCCGCTGCGCCGCCGCGCTGGGCGGACGCACCTTCGTGCTGACCACGACGCTGCGGGCCCTCCAGGCGATCGGGGCCCGCCTGCGTGCGCAGCTGGCCACGCTGGCCGGGCCGATCGAGGTGGTCGTGCAGGGCGAAGGGCCCAAGCGGGCCCTGCTGGCGCGTTTCCTGGCGGCACCTCGGGCGGTGCTGGTCGGGTCCCAGAGCTTCTGGGAGGGCATCGACGTGCCGGGTGAGGCGCTGCAGTGCGTCGTCATCGACAAGCTGCCGTTCCCGCCACCCGGCGATCCGCTGGTGGAGGCCCGCTGCCGCACGCTGGAGGCGTCCGGCGGCACGGGTTTCAACGACTACTTCATCCCCGAGGCGGCGGTCTCGCTCAAGCAGGGGGCCGGCCGGCTGATCCGCAGCGAGTCCGACCGGGGGCTGCTGGTCATCTGCGACACCCGGCTGGTCAGCATGGGCTATGGTCGGCGGCTGCTGGCGGCGCTGCCGCCGATGCCCCTGCTCGGGACCGAGCCGCAGGCGCTGAAGTGGCTGGAGGCGCTGGCCGCCCCCGTGCCGCAGGGACGTTGAGGCGCCGCGTCCCTGCGGGGTCGCGGCATCAGCTCACCAGAGCGTCCACCAGCGCTTCTCGACCTGGAAGTCCGCGCCGATGCGGTCCAGCCAGGCGCTCTTCGGGAAGTTGGTGCGCAGCACCCGCACGGCATCGTCGCGCAGCTGGGTCATGCCCAGGCGGTCGTAGCTGGCGGCCATCAGGTAGAGCGCCTCCTCGCTGGCGGGCACGGCGCGGAAATCCTGCAGCACGCTCTGCGCCCGGTTGGCCGACGCCACGTAGGCGCCGCGGGTGTAGTAGTAGCGTGCCACATGCACCTCGTAGGCCGACAGCGCGTTGACGATGTAGTTGATGCGCTGGCGGGCGTCCGGGGCGTACTTCGAATCCGGGAAACGGTCGACCAGCTGGACGAAGTTGTCGTAGGCCTCGCGGGCGGCACGCTGGTCACGCTCGGACATGTCCTGCTTGGCCAGCGAGCCCAGCAGGCCCAGGTCGTCGTTGAAGTTGATCAGGCCCTGCAGGTAGTAGGCGTAGTCGGCGGCCGGGCTGGTCGGGTGGAACTTCAGGAACCGTTCGGTCACGGCGAGTGCCTGGGCGGGTTCGGCCGACCGGTAGAGCAGGTAGGCCCGCTCCAGCTGTGCCTGCTGGGCCAGCAGCGTGCCGGCGGCCAGCCCTTCGAGCTGCTCGTAGAGCTTGATGGCCCGCTCGTAGGCGCCGGCGGCCTGTTCCTCGCGCGCTTCTTCGTACAATTTCGCGACGTTCTTCGTCTCGGGTTTGTTCTTGGGGTCCGAGGCGCAGCCTGTCACCGAAGCCGCGAGCACGACGGTCGCGAAGAGGGAGCACAGGAAGCGGGCCGCGGGTAGACGAAGCTTGAGCATGTTCACAGTGGCCGGCGGTCGCAGGCCCGGCTCGTTTCAGAAGAAGAAGTTGGATTATATGAACCGGTCCCCTGGCGTCCCGCCTGAATTCCCCGCAGAGCTCGAAGACACGGAGGAGGGCGTCGATCCCGGTGGTGGCCTGGCCGAGGGCGGCGAGCCCGAAACGCGCACGGCCACCGTCGATGCGGCGGCCCACGGTCTGCGGCTCGACCGCTGGCTGGTGGGGGTGGCGCCGGAGTTCTCGCGCAGCCACCTGCAGACGCTGATCGAGGCGGGTCACGTGCGCTGCGCCGGCCAGGTGCTGGCCAGTGCGTCGCGCAAGGTCACGGCCGGCCAGGTCATCGCCGTGGTGCTGCAGCCGACGGCCCACAGCACGGCGTTCAGGCCCGAGCCGATGGCGCTGGACGTGGTCCACGAGGATGCGGCGCTGCTGGTGCTGCACAAGCCCGCCGGCCTGGTCGTGCACCCTGCCGCCGGTCACTGGTCGGGCACGCTGCTCAACGGGCTGCTGGCCCACCATGCCGCTGCGGCCGGCCTGCCGCGGGCGGGCATCGTGCACCGGCTCGACAAGGACACGTCGGGCCTGATGGTCGTGGCCAAGACGCTCGAGGCGCAGACGGCGCTGGTGCGCGCGATCGCCGCGCGCGAGGTCCGGCGCGAGTACCTGGCGCTGATCCACGGGCGCCCCGCCTGGTCGGTGCACACCCTGGAGGCGGCGATCGGGCGTGATCCGGTCTCCCGGGTGCGCATGGCGGTGGTGGCTTCGGGCAAGCCGGCCCGCACCGACGTGCGGGTGCTGGCGGTGGCGACGCCCGAGGGCGGTCGGGCCTCGGTGGCGGCCGTGCACTGCAAGCTGCACACGGGCCGCACGCACCAGATCCGCGTGCACCTGTCGCAGGCCGGCCATCCGCTGCTGGCCGATGCGGTCTACGGCGGCAAGCCGGTGCTGGGCCTGCAGCGGCAGGCGCTGCATGCGGCCCGGCTGTCGCTGCATCACCCGGTCACCGGGGCCTGGATGGTGTTCGAAGCGCCACTTCCTGACGATCTGGCCCAGGCCTGGGCCTCGATGGCCGGTGATCAGGCCTCCGTCTTCGCCGCATTTGGCTACAATGACGGACAATGCACGCCAGCAGTGCGCTGATGCAGCCCCGGTCCACGCGGCCACGAGCGACGCCAGGTCCGCGGCTCGAGGTGCCGGACGGTCAAGGCCAGTGACCTTCGCCCACCGGGTGCCGACGCACTGGCTCGGGTGCTCTGACCGACTGTCATGCCGGATGCGGATGTTCCTCCCCTGAATGGAATCGCTGTCCGGCCCCTGCTTGAAGTTACCTGAAGGTACCGAGGCTGGACGGCCGCTGGTCGGCTCCGATGCTGCAGTGGCGGCTCCATCCTCCGAAGTTCGATCGATCAATTAGATGAATACCCGGGATGCCCGACGCGTCCTCGAAGCGGCCCTGATCTGCTCGCACAAGCCCATGGCGGTGCGGGAGATGCGTGCGCTGTTCGAGGGGGCGGTCGGGGCCGACACGATACGGGCGCTGCTGGATGACTTGGTGCGCGACTGCATGGACCGTGGCGTGGAGCTGGTGTGCGTGGCCTCCGGCTGGCGCTACCAGAGCCGGGCGGAGATCCGTGTCTTCATGGACCGGCTGCACCCGGAGAAACCGCCGAAGTACTCTCGCGCGACGATGGAGACGCTGGCCATCATCGCCTACCGGCAACCGGTCACCCGGGGTGACATCGAGGACATCCGAGGGGTGACCGTCAGCACGCAGATGGTCCGCCAGCTCGAGGAACGGGGCTGGATCGACGTGATCGGTCATCGCGAGGCGCCCGGTCGTCCGGCGCTGTACGCGACGACCCGGCAGTTCCTGGATGACCTGGGCCTGAAGTCGCTGGAGCAGTTGCCGGCGCTCGAGGCCCTGCAGGGGCGAGCCCCTGAAGAGATGGAAAGACAAGCCCGGCCGCCGCTGCCTCAGCAGGCATCGCTGCTGGATGAAATGCTGGACCCCGGTGTGCCGATGGCACCCGGCCGACAAGAATCGGGTGACGAGGCCGCTGGATCAGAGCCGCTCGTTGCAATGCCCAACCCTGATCTGAATCCTGATTGAGGCCCGAGGCCCGAACGCATGAACGAAAACCAAGACCCCACGACGCCCGATGGGGCCGTCGAATCAGGCCCGACCGAAGCGCCTGCCCGGCGCAAGGCGCCTGCCCGCAAGAAAGCCGTCGCCGCGGCCGTGGCACCGCTGGAGGCCAGTCCTCCCGAGGTGAGCCCGGAGCCGGTGATGGAGGCCGCCGCGCCCGTCGCCCGCAAGCGTGCGACCCGCAAGGCCGTGGCCGAAGCCCCGCTGGTGGCCGATGCCGGCACGACGCCGGTGGTCGAGCCGGTGCCGTCGTCCTCCGGCGAGGGGCTCCAGGAGGCGGCCAGGCCGGCCCGCAGCCGCAAGCGCGGCGCGCCGGTGGCGGTGGCTGTGGCAGCCGAGCCGACGGCCGAGCAGCCGGCCGTGTCCGATGAGCCGGTGGTGGCCGAGCCGGTGATCGTCGCTGCACCGGAGCCGGTGCTCGATCAACCGTCGTCCGAGGTGGATGACGGGGCTCGTCGTGGTCGCGGTGCACGCCGCCGCAAGGACCGCCAGCCGGAGGCGCTGCCGGTGTCGGCCGCCGTGGCCGATGAGACCGATGAGGAAGGCGGCGTCGAAGCCGCCTTCGTGATCGAGACGATCGAAGAGGGCCCCGTGGCCGATCTCGAGCCGGTCCCCGATGCGGGCGACCTGTTCGCCGAGGTGCTCTCCGGTGTCTATGACGCCGAAGGTGAACTCGCGGCCGAAGAGGCGGAGGCCGAAGTCGGCAAGCGCGTGCTGCGTCCCGAGCCCGAGGCGCCCAAGCTGCACAAGGTGCTGGCCCAGGCCGGCGTGGGGTCGCGCCGCGACATGGAGCAGCTGATCATGGACGGCAAGGTGTCCGTCAACGGCCAGCCTGCCCACATCGGCATGCGCATCGCCCACGGCGACCAGATCCGCATCGGCGGCAAGCAGATCAAGGTGCGCATCGCGCCTGCGCCGGCCCGTGTGCTGGCCTATCACAAGCCGGTGGGCGAGGTGGTGACCCACCACGACCCGGAAGGCCGCCCGACCGTCTTCCGTCGCCTGCCGCGACTGCAGAACGGCAAGTGGCTGTCGGTGGGTCGTCTGGACATCAACACCGAAGGCCTGCTGCTGTTCACCAACTCCGGTGACCTGGCCAACCAGCTGATGCACCCGCGTTTCGGCGTCGAGCGTGAATACGCGGTGCGCGTGCTGGGCTCGCTGGAGCAGGAGGCCCGCCAGCGCCTGCTCGACGGCGTGGAGATCGAAGGCCAGAAGGCCTCGTTCCGCTCCATCGAGGACGGCGGTGGCGAAGGGGTCAACCGCTGGTATCGCGTGGTGATCACCGAAGGCCGCAACCGCGAGGTGCGCAAGCTGTTCGACTCGGTCGGCCTGGGCGTGAGCCGGCTGATCCGCATCCGCTACGGCACCGTGGTGCTGCCGCGTGGCCTGAAGCGTGGGGTGTGGGTCGAGCTCGACGAGAAGGATGTGGGCACGATCCGGCAGCTGGCCGGTGGCGTGTCGGCCGGGCGAGGCGAGTCGCCGCGCCGTGACGGCCGCGGTGACCGGCCCGAGCGGGGTGCGCGCCCCGAGCGGGGCGAGCGCCAGGAGCGTGGTGATCGCGCACCTCGGCAGTCGGCTCCGCAGGGTCCGGGTCGCGATGCGGCACCGGTGTCCGCCCAGCCGGCGGCCCGGGGCGATCGCCGCGGTGCCAAGGGCGCCGCGCGCGGGCCTCAGCATGGTGCCGGCCCGCAAGGCGCCCCGGTCCCCCGTGCCGAGCGCCGCGACGGCCGCCCGCCGCGCGAGGACCGGAGTCCGCGTGAGGACCGCCCGCCCCGCGAGGACCGCCCGCCGCGCGAGGCGCGTGCGCCGCGTCCGGACGGTGATGATCCGCTGCACATCCCCAATCCGCTGGAGCAGACCTTCGATCGCCGTTTCGCGACCGGCTCCAAGCGCATCACCGCCGGTTTCGGGCGTCCCACCGAAGAGGGGGATCGTCCGGCCGGTGATCAGCGCAAGGGCGGCCCGCGCCAGCCCGATCCGATGCAGACCTCCGTGGGCTACATCGGCGCGGATGCCTACTTCACCCGTCCCGGCGCCAACAAGGGCCGGGGCGGCGGTCGCCGCTGAGCGGCACCACCTCGTCCCCGGGTGGGGCGGCCGGGTTTTCCCGGTTTTGACGAACCGAATCGCTAGAATGCGCGGTTTGCCCCACCTCAACCCAGAATCTGGAGAATTTCATGGCCATTGAACGCACCCTGTCCATCATCAAGCCCGACGCCGTTGCCAAGAACGTCATCGGCCAGATCATCAGCCGCTTCGAAGGCGCCGGCCTGAAGATCGCCGCTGCCAAGCTGGTCCAGCTGTCGCAAGCCGAAGCCGAGCAGTTCTACGCCGTGCACGCCGCCCGTCCCTTCTTCAAGGACCTGGTGAAGTTCATGGTGTCGGGCCCCGTGTTCGTGCAAGTGCTCGAAGGCGAAGGCGCAATCCTGAAGAACCGTGACCTGATGGGCGCCACCGACCCGAAGAAGGCCGAAGCCGGCACCATCCGCGCCGATTTCGCCGACAGCATCGACGCCAACGCCGTGCACGGCTCCGACGCTGCCGAGACCGCCGCGGTCGAGATCGCGTTCTTCTTTCCCGCGCTGAACGTCTACAGCCGCTGAGCGCTGCCGGACTGACGAACCACCATGACTGTGGTCAATCTGCTTGATTTCGACCTCGACGGGCTCGCCGCGTACTGCGAAGGGCTCGGCGAGAAGCGTTTCCGTGCGGTCCAGCTGTTTCGCTGGATCCACCAGCGGGGTGCGCGCGACTTCGAGCAGATGACGGACCTGGCCAAGTCCTTGCGCGCCAAGCTGGCGAGCCAGGCCGAGGTCAGGCCCTTGCCCGTGCTTTCCGAACATCGCTCCAGTGATGGCACGGTCAAGTGGCTGTTTGACGTGGGCGCCGGCAATGCCGTCGAAAGCGTCTTCATCCCCGAAGGGGATCGCGGCACGCTGTGCGTGTCGTCCCAGGCTGGCTGCGCCGTGGGCTGCCGCTTCTGCTCGACGGGTCACCAGGGTTTCTCCCGCAACCTGTCGACGGGCGAGATCCTGGCCCAGCTCTGGTTTGCCGAGCACACGCTGCGCGGCGAGCCGGCCCATGCGGGCGCCGACCGGGTCATCACCAACGTGGTGATGATGGGCATGGGCGAGCCGCTGCAGAACTACTCGGCCCTGGTGCCGGCGCTGCGCGTGATGCTCGACGACCATGGCTACGGCCTGTCGCGTCGCCGGGTGACGGTGTCGACCTCCGGCGTGGTGCCGATGATGGACCGCCTGCGCGAGGACGTGCCGGTGGCGCTGGCGGTGTCGCTGCATGCGCCGCTCGACGCGCTGCGTGATGAGCTGGTGCCGCTCAACCGCAAGTACCCGCTGCACGAGCTGCTCGGGGCCTGCCAGCGTTACCTCGAGGCGGCGCCGCGTGACTTCATCACTTTCGAGTACTGCATGCTCGACGGGGTCAACGACACCGAGGCCCATGCGCGCGCGCTGCTGAAGCTGGTCGGTGCGGCCGGACCGGTCGGCCGGGTGCCGTGCAAGTTCAACCTGATCCCGTTCAATCCTTTCCCGGCCTCGGGGCTGCTGCGCTCGTCCGACGAGCGGGTGCAGGCCTTTGCCGCCGTGCTGATCGAGGGAGGCCTCGTCACCACCGTGCGCAAGACCCGGGGCGATGACATCGACGCGGCCTGCGGCCAGCTGGCCGGCGAGGTGCAGGACCGCACCCGTGTCCACGAGCGCCTGACCCGGGCGCCCGTCCGGGTCGTTCGCATCAGCAGCGATACTCCAGCCAGCTTGGGGCAGGATTGAGCACACGGGTGTGTTCCCCCGGAGCGTGGATGGAGGCCGTGTTGAGTCGCCTGCTGGAACCTGTGTCGCGTCGGGGTGGTCCCTTCGTGGCCGCCGCCCTGGTGCTGCTGCTGTCGGCCTGCGTGAGCTCGCCGGGTGAGACCGTCACCAGCACCTCGCTGCCGTCGATGGACCGCCCGGGCGACGATGCGCCGGCCCCGGTGGCTGCGCCTTCGGGCCGGCCGGATCTGGTCACCGCCTCGGACGAGTCGCCTGCCGCCCGGCGGGCCCGCATCCGGCTGGAGCTGGCGAGCGCCTATTTTTCCCAGGGCCAGACCACCACGGCGCTCGACGAGGTCAAGCGGGCGCTGGTGGCCGATCCGGAGAGCGTGGCGGCCTTCAACCTGCGTGGCCTGATCTATGCCAGCCTGGGCGACCATGGCCTGGCGCAGGACAGCTTCCGCCGGGCGCTGCAGCTGCGGCCCGACGATGCCGACACCCTGCACAACTACGGCTGGTACCTGTGCCAGCAGCGCCGTTTCTCCGATGCGCGCACCCAGTTGCAGGCGGCGCTGCGGGTGCCGCAGTACGGTGGCGCGGCCAAGACCCTGCTGGCCCTGGGCCTGTGCGAGTCCCGGGCCGGCGAGCCGGCCGCGGCCGAGCGCCAGCTGATGCGCAGCTACGAGCTCGACCCGGGCAATCCGTCCACCGCGGTGAACCTGTCGGACCTGCTGATGCGGCGCGGCGAGCTCGATCGCGCGCTGTTCTACGTCCGCCGGGTCAACCAGCGCCCTGAACTGGCCAGCGCCGAGACGCTCTGGCTGGAGGCGCGCATCGAGCGTCGCCGCGGGGCGACCACACGTGTTCAGGATCTCGGCGCAGCCTTGCGCGAACGTTTTCCGGCCTCCCGAGAGGCCGCAGCCATGGAACGAGGGCAGTTTGATGAGTGAAGACCGTACCGCCCAGCCCGGAGCGGCGCCGGCAGTGCCCGGCCCGGCCGGCGACAACGTGGCCGGCGCGCTGCTGCGCCAGGCGCGTGAAGATCGCCACCTGGGCCTCGAGCAGCTCGCGCAGCTGCTCAAGGTGCCCGAACGCAAGCTGCAGGCCCTCGAGGAGGGCCGCTACGATGAGCTGCCGGGCATGGCCTTCGTGCGCGGGCTGGCCCAGACCGTGGCCCGCCAGCTGGGGATCGATCCGAAGCCCGTGCTCGAGGCCTTGCCCACGCTGCACACGGCGCCCCAGCGCCTCGAGTCGGTCAGCCGCGGCCTGGCGACCCCTTACCGCGAGCATGCCGGCCCGTCCTCCGGCGCCGGTGCCTGGCTGCAGTGGCTCAAGCCGGTGATGCTGGTGCCGGCGGCCCTGCTGCTGCTGGCCCTGCTGCTGTGGTTCGTGCCCCCCGTGCAGGGCCTGTTCGCGATGCTCGACGAGGGCGCCGCCTCGGGCGAGCCGGCCGCCAGCGAGGTCGCCGAGGCGGCCGAGGACGCTGCCTCCGAGCCCGTCCAGGCCCTGCCGGTGGTGCTGGTGGGGCCGGTCGGTGCGGCCGCTTCGGCGGCCTCCGGGGCCCCGGTGGCGGCTTCCGCCCCGGCGCCGGCCGCCTCGGGCGCGGTGGTCGACACCGTGTTCTCCGCGCCGCGCGAGATGTACGCCGCGGCCGGGCAGGTGGTGCTGCGCACTTCGGCCGAGTCCTGGATCGAGGCGCGTGACGCCACCGGCAAGAGCCTGCTGTCGCGCATGGTGCTGCAGGGCGAGGAGATCGGCCTGGACGGCACGCTGCCGATCCGCCTCAAGGTGGGCAATGCCAGCGGCACCCAGGTGATCGTGCGTGGCCAGCCGCTCGACCTGGCCCCCTACACACGAGACAACATCGCCAGAATGGAGCTGAAATGAGCGCATCGATTCCGCTTGCAGCAGAGCCCGTGCCGGTCCCGCTGGGCGAGCCGGCCGCGCGCCGCAGCCGCCAGGCCCGCGTGGTCTGGGGCAGCCGTGTCGTCACCGTCGGGGGCGACGCCCCGGTGCGGGTCCAGTCGATGACCAACACCGACACGGTCGACGCGATCGGCACGGCCATCCAGGTCAAGGAACTGGCGCTGGCCGGCTCCGAGCTGGTGCGCCTGACCGTCAACACGCCCGAGGCGGCGATGGCGGTGCCCTACATCCGCGAGCAGCTCGACCGCATGGGCATCGACGTGCCGCTGATCGGCGACTTCCACTACAACGGCCACACGCTGCTGAGCCAGCACCCCGACTGCGCGGCCGCGCTGTCCAAGTACCGCATCAACCCCGGCAACGTCGGCAAGGGTGACAAGCGCGACCGCCAGTTCGGCATGATGATCGAGGCCGCGCTGCGCCACGACAAGCCGGTGCGCATCGGCGTCAACTGGGGCAGCCTGGACCAGGACCTGCTTGCCCAGCTGATGGATGCGAACGCCGCGCGGGCCCGGCCCTGGGAGGCCCGCCAGGTGATGTACGAGGCGCTGATCCAGTCGGCGCTGGACTCGGCCGCCTACGCGGTCGAGCTGGGCATGGATCCCGCCCAGGTGCTGATCAGCTGCAAGGTCAGCGGCGTGCAGGATCTGGTGGCGGTCTATCAGGAGCTGGCGCGGCGCTGCGACTACCCGCTGCACCTGGGCCTGACCGAGGCCGGCATGGGCACCAAGGGCACGGTCGCCTCGGCCACCGCGCTGGGCATCCTGCTGCAGCAGGGCATCGGCGACACCATCCGGGTCAGCCTGACGCCCCAGCCCGGCGAGGCCCGCACCCAGGAGGTCACGGTGGCCATGGAGATCCTGCAGTCGCTGGGCCTGCGCACCTTCGTGCCCAGCGTCACCGCCTGTCCGGGCTGCGGGCGTACCACCAGCACCACCTTCCAGGAGCTGACCAAGCAGATCGACGATTTCCTGCGGGCGCAGATGCCGGTCTGGCGGGCGAAGTACCCGGGCGTCGAGACGATGAAGGTCGCGGTGATGGGCTGCATCGTCAACGGCCCCGGCGAGAGCAAGCATGCCGACATCGGCATCAGCCTGCCCGGCACCGGCGAGAGCCCGGCCGCGCCGGTCTTCATCGACGGCGAGAAGGCCGTGACGCTGCGGGGCGAGGGCATCGCCACCGAATTCCAGGCCCTGGTCGAGCAGTACATCGAGCGCCGTTTCGGCGCGGGCGCGACCGCCTGACCGATAGCAACAGAAGTGTTCCGATGAGCGAAAAACTCCAAGCCGTCAAAGGCATGAATGACCTGCTGCCGCCGGATTCGGCGCGCTGGGAATGGTTCGAAGAGACCGTGCGCGCGCTGATGCGCCGCTACGGCTACGCCAACATCCGCACCCCGATCGTGGAGCCGACCCCGCTGTTCGTGCGCGGTCTGGGCGAGGTCACCGACATCGTCGAGAAGGAGATGTATTCCTTCGCCGACAAGCTCAACGGCGACGAGCTGACGCTGCGCCCCGAGGGCACGGCCGGCGTCGTGCGGGCCGTCGTCCAGCACAACCTGCTGTACGAAGGTGGCAAGCGCCTGTTCTACGTCGGTCCGATGTTCCGCCACGAGCGGCCGCAGAAAGGTCGCTATCGCCAGTTCCACCAGGTCGGTGTCGAGGCCATGGGCTTCGCCGGCCCGGACGTCGATGCCGAGGTCATCCTGATGGCGCGCAGCCTGTGGCGCGACCTGGGCCTGACGGATGTGCGCCTGGAGCTCAACAGCCTGGGCCAGCCCGACGAGCGCCGCGCGCACCGCGCTGCGCTGATCGCCCACTTCGAGGCCCACGCCGACGTGCTGGACGAAGAAGCGAAACGCCGCCTGCACAGCAACCCGCTGCGCATCCTCGACACCAAGAATCCGGCGATGCAGGCCGTCGTCGAAGCCGCGCCGAAGCTGATGGACTTCCTCGGCGAGGTCTCGCTGAAGCACTTCGACTCGGTGCGTGCCGTGCTGGACGCGGTCGGCCAGCCCTACCGCATCAACCCGCGCCTGGTGCGTGGCATGGACTACTACAACCTGACCGTGTTCGAGTGGGTCACCGACCGCCTCGGCGCGCAGGGCACGGTCTGCGGCGGTGGACGCTACGACGGCCTGATCGAGCAGATCGGTGGCAAGGCGGCTCCGGCGGTGGGCTGGGGCCTGGGGGTCGAGCGGGTGCTGGCGCTGCTGGAGGAAAGTGGCGTGCAGGTGCCGGCGCTGGTGCCCGATGCCTACGCCATCGTGCCCGATGCCGCGGCGCTGGCGGCCGCCACCGTCACGGCCGAGCTGCTGCGGGCCCAGGGCCTGAAGGTGGTGCTGCACGCGGGCGGCAAGGACGGCCCGGGCAGCATGAAGTCGCAGTTCAAGAAGGCCGATGCCAGCGGAGCCCGCTACGCGCTGGTGTTCGGTGCCGACGAGCTGGCCCAGGGCATGGTGGCGGTCAAGCCGCTGCGGGCCGAGGCGGGCGCCGCCCCGGCACCGCAGCGCCTGCTGGCGCTGGCCGAAGCCGCGCGCTGGGCCGCCGAGCTGCACCCCGCGGGCGCGACCGCATAATCTTGCCTTGCCTCGACGGGCACCGGTCCTGGCGATGCTGCCGCATCGCCGTCGGGTGCTCCTGATTCCCTGCTTCATCTACCTCGTTCATGGCGACCCATCTCGATCTTGAAGAACAGGAGCAGCTTGACCAGCTCAAGCACTTCTGGCGCCGCTACGGCAACCTCATCACCTCCGTCCTGCTGGTGGCCTCGCTGGCGCTGGTGGGCTGGCAGGGCTGGCAGTGGTGGCAGCGTGACCAGGCGAGCAAGGCCGCCGGCATGTTCGACGAGCTCGAGCGTGCGGTCCAGGCCAGCGACGTGGCGCGTGCCACCAAGGTGTCCGAGGAGCTGCAGTCCCGCTACGGCAGCACCGCGTTCGCGGAGCAGGGCACGCTGCTGGCCGCACGCCTGCAGTACGACAAGGACCAGAAGGACGCGGCCCGCAAGTCGCTCGCCTGGGCGGTCGAACACGCGAAGGAAGACGAGTACCGGCTGCTCGCCCGCCTGCGCCTGGCGGGTGTGCTGATGGACGACGGCAAGCACGACGAGGCCCTGGCCCAGCTGCCGGCCGACCCGCCCAAGGCGTTTGCCGCGCTCGTGGCCGACCGCCGCGGCGACGTGCTGCAGGCCCAGGGCAAGAACGCCGAGGCCGTGCGCGCCTACCAGTCGGCCTACGAGCAGATGGATGCCGGACTCGACTACCGACGCCTGATCGAGGCCAAGTTGATCGGTCTGGGCGCCGCGCCGGCACCCGCCACGGCGGCCAGCGGGAGTGCCTCATGACGGCGCGCCGCCTGTCGCTGGCGGGGTCGCGCGCGGCCTCGGCCTGGTCGTGTGCCGGCGTGCTCGCCGCGATGCTGCTGGGCGCCTGCTCGTCGGACCGGCCCGCGCCGTCGCCGCTGACCGCCTTCGAGCCGCGCCTGTCGGCGCAGCCCGCCTGGAAGAAGGACATCGGCACGCCCGCGGCCGAACTGTCGGTGGTCGCCTTCCGCGACCGCTTCGTGCTGGCCAGCCGCAGCGGCACCGTGTCCACGCTGGATGCGCTGACCGGTGACGTGATGTCGCGCGTGGACACCGGCGTGCGCCTGGGCGCCGCGGTGGGGGCCGATGGCACGCACGTGGCCGTGGTCAGCCAGGACAACGAACTGGTGGTGGCCGACCGGACCCAGGTGCGCTGGCGCGTGCGTCTGCCCGCCCGGGTCGTGACCGCGCCGCTGGTGGCGGGTGAGCGTGTCTTCGTGCAGGCGGTCGATCGCAGCGTCGAGGCCTACGACGTGCTGGACGGCCGCAAGCTCTGGGTCTACAGCCGTGCGGGCGATCCGCTGGCGCTGGCCCATCCCGGCGTGCTGATGGCCTTCAAGGACACGCTGCTGGTGGGCAGCAGCGCCCGCCTGATGGCGCTTGACCCGCTGACTGGCACGGTGCGTAACGAGATGGTCGTCGGCCAGCCCCGCGGCACCAACGAGGTCGAGCGCCTGGCCGATCTGGCCGGCCCGGCCGCACGCGTGGGCGACTCCGTCTGCGCACGCTCCTTCCAGGTGGCGGTGACCTGCCTGCTGCCCGATCGCGGCAGCCTGCTGTGGACCCGTCCGCTCGGCGGTTTCCAGGGCGTGGGCGCCGACAGCGACTATGTGGTGGCGGCCGATGCCAGCGACCGCATCAGCGCCTGGAAGCGCAACGCCGGCGACGTGGCCTGGAGCACCGAACGGCTGCGCCACCGCGGCCTGAGCGCACCGCTCGTCATTTCCCAGGCGGTGGTCTTCGGCGATGCCGAAGGCTGGCTGCATTTCCTGTCGCGTGACAAGGGCGAGACCCTGCAGCGATTTCCCACTGATGGCGGCGCCATCGTGACCGCGCCCGTCCAGGCCGGCCCGATGGTGCTGGTCGTCACGCGCAAGGGGGGCGTCTTCGCCTTCCGTGCGCGCTGAGCCGTGATCGGATCCTTTGCATGAAACCCGTGATTGCCCTCGTCGGTCGGCCCAACGTCGGCAAGTCCACCCTGTTCAACCGGCTCACCGGCACCCGCGACGCGATCGTGGCGGACTACGCCGGCCTGACGCGTGACCGCCACTACGGCGACGCCCGCCAGGGGCGCCATGAGTTCATCGCCATCGACACCGGCGGCTTCGAGCCCGACTGCACCTCCGGCATCTTCCAGGAGATGGCCCGGCAGACGCGACAGGCCGTGGCCGAGGCCGATGCGGTGATCTTCGTCGTCGACGTGCGTGCCGGTCTGTCGGCCCAGGACCACGACATCGCCCGTTTCCTGCGCACCGCCAACAAGCGCGTGCTGCTGGCGGCCAACAAGGCCGAAGGCATGAAGGACGGACCGCAGCTGGCGGAGTTCTACGAGCTGGGCATCGGCGAGCCGCACCCGATCTCCTCGGCCCACGGCCAGGGCATCCGCAGCCTCATCGAGGCGGCGCTCGACGACCTGTTCCCCGAGCTCGACGAGGACGACGAGCCGCCGCGCGACGAGAACGGCCGCGGCCCGACCCGCCTGGCGATCGCCGGGCGCCCGAACGTGGGCAAGTCCACGCTGATCAACACCTGGCTTGGCGAGGAGCGGCTGGTCGCCTTCGACCTGCCGGGCACGACCCGCGACGCCATCCACGTGCCTTTCGAGCGGGATGGCAAGGCCTACGAGCTGATCGACACCGCCGGCCTGCGCCGCAAGGGCAAGGTCTTCGAGGCGATCGAGAAGTTCTCGGTGGTCAAGACGCTGCAGGCCATCGCCGATGCCAACGTCGTGCTGCTGCTGATCGACGCGACCGAAGGCGTGTCCGACCAGGATGCGCACATCGCGGGTTATGCGCTCGATGCCGGCCGTGCGGTGGTCATCGCCATCAACAAGTGGGATGCGATCGACAGCTACCAGCGCGAGCTGCTGCAGCGCTCGGTCGAGCAGCGCCTGGCCTTCCTGCGGTTCGCGCCGGTGCTGCACATCTCGGCCAAGCGCCGGCAGGGCCTGGGCCCGCTGTGGAAGGCGATCGACGACTCCTGGGCGTCGGCCACGCGCAAGATGCCCACGCCGGTGCTGACGCGCATCCTGGGCGAGGCGGTGCAGTACCAGCAGCCCAAGCGGGTCGGCGCCTACCGGCCCAAGCTGCGTTATGCCCACCAGGGCGGCCAGAACCCGCCGGTCGTGGTCATCCACGGCAATGCGGTCGAGCACGTCACCGAGGTCTACAAGCGTTATCTGGAAGGGCGCATCCGCGAGCATTTCAAGCTCGTGGGCACGCCCATGCGCATCGAACTGAAGAGTTCCCACAATCCGTTCACGGAAAGGGATTCCTGATGCGTCCAGCCAGTTCTGGAGTCGTGTGCTAACGTATGGACTTCATCTACGTCATTTAATCTTCCAACACGGAGAATATCGTGAGCAATAAAGGGCAACTCCTACAAGACCCGTTTCTGAACCTGCTGCGCAAGGAGCATGTTCCAGTTTCGATCTATCTGGTCAACGGCATCAAGCTGCAGGGTCACATCGAGTCTTTCGACCAGTACGTCGTGCTGCTTCGCAACACGGTGACGCAGATGGTCTACAAGCACGCCATCTCGACGGTCGTGCCGGGTCGACCGGTCAACTTCCACGCCGGCGAGGCGTCGGAAACCCTCTGATCTCCGGCCTCGCCGGAAGGAAGCAGCGCCTCTCATCTTGACTTCAACGGAAAGACTCGAATCCCCGCGGGCCGTGCTCGTCGGGGTCGATTTCGGGCCCGGTTCTTCATTCGAGTCCAGCCTGGACGAACTTGCCCTGCTGACCGAGTCGGCGGGTGACCTCCCGGTGGCCCGGTTGACGGCCAAGCGGCGATCTCCCGATCCCGCCCTGTTCGTCGGCAGCGGCAAGGCCGACGAGATCAAGTCGCTCGTCGACCTGTACCAGGCCCATTGCGTCATCTTCGATCAGGCGCTGGGCCCGGCCCAGCAGCGCAACCTCGAGCGCCACCTCGGCGTCGAGGTGCTCGACCGCACCAGCCTGATCCTCGAGATCTTCGCCGCCCGCGCGCGCAGCCACGAGGGCAAGCTCCAGGTCGAGCTGGCCCGCCTGCGCTACCTGTCGACCCGGCTGGTGCGGCGCTGGACCCACCTCGAGCGTCAGCGGGGCGGCGTGGGCCTGCGCGGTGGTCCGGGTGAAACCCAGATCGAGCTCGACAAGCGCATGATCGCCGTGCGCATCAAGGCCGTTCGTGATCGCCTGGACCGTGTCAAGCGCCAGCGCGGCACGCAGCGGCGCGCCCGCGAGCGGCAGGGCACCTTCCGCATCTCGCTGGTGGGCTACACCAACGCCGGCAAGAGCACGCTGTTCAATGCGCTGGTGAAGGCCCAGGCCTACGCCGCCGACCAGCTGTTCGCCACGCTGGACACCACCACCCGCCAGCTCTACCTCGACGAGGCGCGTTGCAGCGTCTCGCTGTCGGACACCGTCGGTTTCATCCGCGACCTGCCGCACAGCCTGGTCGAGGCCTTCCAGGCGACGCTGCAGGAGGCCGCCGACGCGGACCTGCTGCTGCACGTGGTCGACGCCTCGAGCCCGACCTGGCTGGATCAGGTCCACGAGGTCGAGCGTGTGCTGGCGGAGATCGGTGCGGATCAGGTGCCCCAGGTGCTGATCTTCAACAAGCTCGATGCGGTCGAGGAGAGCGCGCGCCCGCGTGCGCTGCACGACCAGTTCGAGCGCTCGCCCGGCCAGGTCGTGCCGCGCCTGCATGTCAGCGCGCTGACCGGCGAGGGGCTGGACGGGCTGCGTGCGCTGCTGTCGCAGCGCGCCAGTCCCGAAGCCCGTCGTGCCGCCGAGGACGACGGCCAGCCCGATCCCCGTGACATCGACCTGGCGCCGTCGGTGCCAACCACCGCACGATCCGACGAGGACCTCGAGTCCTGGTCGGACGAGGGGGAGGACGGCGCCGCGGATGATCCGGACGCCGTGGTAGCCTTGTCCCCACATTCGCCGCCCGCGGCGTGAGAACCCTGTTTCCACTTCAACACGATGACGAATCCCATGGACGTCCGGACGCCTTTCCTTGACCGTGGCCTCGCGACCGCGGGCTCTGCGCTGCGCCTGGTTTCGGGTGCTGTCCGTGCCTTGCTGGCACGGCCTGCCCGTGGCCATGCGGGGCCGGCGGCCGGCTCGCTGATTCTCAACTCGGGTCGCAACGACGGTCCGCCCGACCTCGACGAGCTCTGGCGCGACTTCAACCAGAAGCTCGGCGGCCTGTTCGGCAGCAAGCCCGGTCGTGGCGGCGATGGCGGTGACGGTGGCAACGGCCCCGTCGGCGGCCCTGGCGACGGTCGCATCGCCGGCATCGGCGGCGGCCTGATCGCCGGCGTGGTCGCGCTGATCTGGCTGGCCAGCGGCTTCTTCATCGTCCAGGAAGGCCAGCAGGCCGTGGTGATGACCTTCGGCCGCTTCAGCAACACGGTCGACGCCGGCATCCAGTACCGCTGGCCCTATCCCTTCCAGTCCCATGAGACCGTCAACGTGACGCAGACCCGCTCGACCGAGGTCGGGCGCAACGTGGTGGTGCAGACCACCGGGCTGCGCGACTCGTCCATGCTCACGCAGGACGAGAACATCGTCGACATCCGCTTCACGGTGCAGTGGCGCCTGAAGCAGGCCAAGGACTTCCTGTTCGAGAACCGCAACGTCGAGGAGGCCGTGCTGCAGGCCGCCGAGTCGGCCGTGCGCGAGATCGTCGGTCGCAGCTCGATGGACTCGGTGCTCTACGAGCAGCGCGACGCGATCGCGGTCGATCTGGTCAAGCTGATCCAGGTCCAGATGGACCGCCTGAAGGCGGGCATCCTGATCGTCAACGTCAACGTGCAGAGCGTGCAGGCGCCCGAGCAGGTGCAGGCCGCCTTCGACGACGCCTTCAAGGCCGGCGCCGATCGTGAGCGCCTGAAGAACGAGGGCCAGGCCTATGCCAACGACGTCATCCCGCGTGCGCGCGGTGCCGCGGCCCGCCTGACGGAGGAAGCCGAAGGTTACCGTTCCCGCGTGGTGGCGCAGGCCGAGGGGGATGCGCAGCGCTTCAGCGCCGTGCTGACCGAGTACCAGAAGGCCCCGGCGGTCACGCGCGATCGCCTCTACACCGACACGATGGCCCAGGTGTTCTCCAACGTCAGCAAGGTCATGGTCGACTCGCGCAGCGGCAGCAACCTGCTGTACCTGCCGCTGGACAAGCTGATGGCGCAGACGGCCGCGCCGTCGACCGGCGGGGCCTCGACGCCTGCCGCCGTGGCGCCGGGTGCGGCGGGCACCGATCCGCTGCCGTCGTCCGGGGCCAACCTGGACATACGCTCCCGCGATGGTCAGCGCAGCCGCGACCGTGACGCACGCTGAAGCAAGGAAGTGACGATGAATCGCATTGGTTTGATGATCGTTGGCGGGCTGCTGGTCCTGATGACCGCCATGTCGACGCTGTTCGTGGTGGATCAGCGCAATGTCGCGGTGATCTACGCTTTTGGCGAGATCAAGGAAGTCATTTCCGAGCCCGGCCTGAAGTTCAAGCTGCCGCCGCCGCTGCAGAACGTGGTCCTGATCGACCGCCGCACGCAGACCCTCGACAGCCCCGAATCGCGGCCGGTCTTCACGGCCGAGAAGCAGAGCCTGGTGATCGACTGGCTGGTCAAGTGGCGCATCACCGAGCCGCGCCAGTTCATCCGCAACACCGGCATCGACCTGCGCAACGCCGAGGCCCGTCTCTCGCCGATCGTGCAGGCGGCGCTCAACGAGGAAGTGACCAAGCGCACCGTGCGCGAGATGCTGTCGAGCGAGCGCGACAAGGTCATGCAGGGCGTGATGCGCCGGCTGTCCGACGACGCCAAGGGCTTCGGCATCGAGATCGTCGACGTGCGCATCAAGCGGGTGGACTTCGCCGCCACGATCACCGACTCGATCTACCGCCGCATGGAGTCCGAGCGCAAGCGGGTGGCCAACGAGCTGCGCTCCGAAGGTTCGGCCGATGGCGAGAAGATCCGCGCCGATGCCGATCGCCAGCGTGAGGTCATCCTCGCCGAGGCCTATCGTGATGCCCAGAAGGTCAAGGGTGATGGTGATGCCAAGGCCTCGGCCCTGTACTCCGAGGCCTTCGGTCGCGATCCGCAGTTCGCGCAGTTCTACCGCAGCCTGGAGGCCTACCGCTCGACCTTCCACAGCAAGTCCGACGTGATGGTGCTGGACCCGTCGAGCGAGTTCTTCAAGGCCATGCGCAGCGGTGGCCCGGGTGCCGCCGCGGCCGCTGCCCGCAAGTGAGCTGAGGCGACGACATGGCTGAGACGCTGTGGCTCGCCCTGGCGCTGGTGCTGGTTCTCGAGGGGCTGCTGCCCTTCCTGAACCCGCCGTCCTGGCGCCGCGTGTTCGAGAAGGCCCTGCAGCTTTCGGACGGCCAGATCCGTTTCTTCGGCCTGTCGAGCATCGTCATCGGACTGCTGCTGCTCCTGCTGTTCGCTCCCTGAACGGCTCCTTCGCCCCGCAGTTTCCTGCCGGGGCGATCGACGTGATGCCGGGCAAGCCCGCCTGCCCCGGTAGAATCACGCTTTTGTCTTCTCCATTCCCTATGTCTTCTGCCTGGCTGCTGCCCGAGCACATTGCAGATGTGCTGCCCCACGAGGCTCGGCGCATCGAAGAACTGCGCCGCATCATGCTCGACGCGGCTCGTGGATACGGCTACGAGCTGGTGGTGCCGCCGCTGCTCGAGCACCTCGAGTCCCTGCTGTCGGGCACCGGCCGGGAGCTGGACCTGAAGACCTTCAAGCTGGTCGATCAGCTCAGCGGCCGCACGCTGGGCGTGCGGGCGGACACCACCGCCCAGGTGGCCCGCATCGATGCGCACCTGCTCAACCGCCAGGGCCTGACGCGGCTGTGCTACTGCGGCCCGGTGCTGCACACGCTGCCGTCGGGTCTGCACGGCACCCGCGAGCCGCTGCAGCTCGGCGCCGAGCTCTACGGACACGCCGGGCTGGAAGCCGACCTCGAGGTCCAGGAGCTGCTGGTCGACTGCCTCAGCCGCGCCGGCCTGAAGGGTCTGGTCATCGACCTGGCCGACGCCCGGCTGCTGCGCGGGGTGCTGGCCGGGACCTCGCTCACGCCCGATGCGCACGAGGCGCTGCAGCAGGCCCTGGCCGACAAGGACCGCGCGGCGGTCGAGACGCTGTCGGCCGCCTTGCCTGCGGCCACGGCCCGGGCGCTGCTGCTGCTGTGCGACCTCTACGGTGGCGCCGAGGTGCTCGAGCGCGCGCGCGCCGCGCTGCCGGCCCATCCGCTGGTGACGGCGGCCCTGGACGACCTGCAGTGGCTGTCGCTGCACATCGCCCAGGCCTATCCGGAAGTGCGCGTCGGCTTCGACCTCGCGGACCTGCCCGGTTATGCCTACTACAGCGGCGTGCGCTTTGCGGTCTACGGCCCGGGCAGCATCGATGCCCTGGCCCGCGGCGGGCGCTACGACGATGTCGGCGCCGCCTTCGGCCGCCGCCGCGAGGCGGTCGGCTTCAGCCTGGACCTGAAGGCGGTGGTCGAGCATGTGACCTTCGACGGTCGCCGTTCGGCCATCAGCGCCCCGTGGGGCGAAGATCCCGGTCTGCGGTCGGCGGTGCGCCGGCTGCGGGAGCAGGGTGAGTCGGTCGTGTGCGTGCTGCCCGGGCATGAACACGAATTCCAGGAATTCGACTGCGATCGTGAGTTGGTCGCAGTGCAGGGTCAGTGGGTTGTGCAGTCGCGCTGAGGCGCTGGCTCCGACCTGTACCAACCGTTCGAACGGACTTTTCGAAATGAACAAAAGCATGGGTGTTGCCGGCCGCAACGTGGTCGTCGTCGGAACTCAATGGGGTGACGAGGGCAAGGGCAAGGTCGTCGACTGGCTGACCGATCACGCCGCCGGCGTGGTGCGTTTCCAGGGTGGCCACAACGCGGGTCACACGCTGGTGATCAACGGCAAGAAGACGGCCCTGCAGCTGATCCCCTCGGGCATCATGCGCGAGGGCGTGGCCTGTTTCATCGGCAACGGCGTGGTGGTCGATCCGACCCACCTGCTGCTCGAGATCGAGCGCCTCGAGGCCGCCGGCCTGAAGGTGCGTGACCGCCTGTTCATCAGCGAGTCCTGCCCGCTGATCCTGCCTTTCCACGTCGAGGTCGACCGTGCCCGCGAGGCCCTGCGCGAGTCGTCGGGCGTCGGCAAGATCGGCACCACGGGCAAGGGCATCGGCCCGGCCTACGAGGACAAGGTCGCCCGCCGTGCGCTGCGCGTGCAGGACCTGAAGCATCCGGAGCGTTTCGCCGCCAAGCTGAAGGACCTGCTGGCCCTGCACAACTTCGCGCTGGCGGGTTACCTGAGCGGCCAGACCCTGAGCTTCGAGCCGATCTTCGAGCAGGCCATGAAGATGGCCGAGCAGATCCGCCCGATGATGGCCGACGTCGGCGTGCGTGTCCATGCCGTGAACCAGGCCGGTGGCAGCGTGCTGTTCGAAGGCGCGCAGGGCACCCTGCTCGACATCGACCACGGCACCTATCCCTACGTCACCTCGAGCAACTGCGTGGCCGGCAACGCGGCCGCGGGTTCGGGCGTCGGTCCGGACAAGCTGCACTACATTCTCGGCATCACCAAGGCCTACACCACGCGCGTGGGCAGCGGTCCGTTCCCGACCGAGCTCGACATCAACGCCGAAGGCACGGTGGGTCACCACCTGTCGACCGTCGGCCAGGAGCGTGGCACGGTGACCGGCCGGGCGCGCCGCTGCGGCTGGCTCGACGCGGGTGCGCTCAAGCGCTCGATCCTGATCAACGGCATCTCCGGGCTGTGCATCACCAAGCTCGACGTGCTCGACGGGCTCGACGAGATCCGCATGGGCGTGGGCTACATGCTGCGCGGCGAGCGCATCGACATCCTGCCGCTCGATGCCGACGACATCGTCGCCTGCGAGCCGATCTATGAATCGTTCCCGGGCTGGGAAGGCACGACCGCCGGGGTCACCCGCTGGGACGACCTGCCGGAAAACGCCCGCCGCTACCTCGAGCGGGTGCAGTCCTTCATCGGTGCGCCGATCGACATGGTCTCCACCGGGCCGGATCGCGACCACACCATCCTGCTGCGCCATCCTTACCTGGGCTGAATTCCCAGTCCACCCGACCGCACCCGCGATGTCCGAAGCATTCGAAGGAATGAACATGCTCACCGATGATGGCAAGCACCTGTATGTGTCCTGGGATCAGTATCACCAGCTGATCGAGCGCCTGGCGATCAAGGTGCACCAGTCAGGCTGGCAGTTCGACCAGATCCTGTGTCTGGCGCGTGGCGGCATGCGCCCCGGCGACGTGCTGTCGCGGGTGTTCGACAAGCCCCTGGCGATCATGTCGACCAGCTCCTACCGTGCCGAGGCCGGCACGATCCAGGGCCGGCTCGACATGGCCAAGTACATCACGATGCCCAAGGGCGAGCTGGCGGGCCGGGTGCTGCTGGTCGACGACCTGTCGGATTCGGGCGTGACGCTGCAGGCCGTGGTGGAGCGCCTGCGTGGCATGCCGGCCATCCGCGAGCTGCGTTCGGCGGTGCTGTGGGTCAAGGGCGTGTCGGTCTACACGCCCGACTATTTCGTCGACATGCTGCCGACCAGTCCCTGGATCCACCAGCCGTTCGAGCAGTACGACGAACTGCGGCCCGACGCCCTCGAGCGCAAGAGCTCGGTGGGTTGAAATGGAAACGGCGCCTCTGGCGCCGTTTTTTTTCATCGACATCGCATCGCTGCGGCCGCCTGGGGTGATCAGCGCGGCAGTGTGGAGCGCCCATGAAAAAAGCCGACTGACGTCGGCTTTTTTGCTTGCGTTTGGTGCCCAGAAGAGGACTCGAACCTCCACGATGTTACTCGCTAGTACCTGAAACTAGTGCGTCTACCAATTCCGCCATCTGGGCTTGCAGGATTCTTGCAACCAATCCACCGAAGTCGACCTCAGGATGCAACTCCTGAGCCTTGAACCGTCACAAGCCTGTTAGGCTTGCAGGGTTTCGATGAACTTGAAGCGATTCGATTTCCAGGATTCCGACCGATGAATCTGTCGTCTCTTGCAAACCGGCTTGAATCAAGCGAAGAAAAAGATTATGGCATGACATTCCTTGCAAACGCAAGAGGAAGAGGAAAAGACTTGAACGCCACGTTGATGAGTGAAGCGGAGGGCACCGTCCAGGGCCACCGTGATGGCCATGGCTTCGTCATGAGGGACGATGGCGAGGCGGATGTCTACCTCGCGCCGCAGGAGATGCGCGCGGTGCTGCACCGGGATCGGGTGCGCGTGCGGGTCATCCGGCACGATCGCAAGGGCCGGCCCGAAGGTCGGGTGCTCGACATCCTGGCACGGCGACCCACCCCGATCATCGGTCGCCTGCTGCACGAGAACGGCATGTGGATCGTCGCGCCCGAGGACAAGCGTTATGGCCAGGACATCCTGATCCCGAAGAACGGCACGGCCAAGGCGCAGGCCGGGCAGGTGGTGGCCGTCGAGCTGACCGAGCCGCCTTCGCTGTATTCGCAGCCGGTGGGCCGCATCACCGAGGTGCTGGGCGACATCGACGATCCCGGCATGGAGATCGAGATCGCGGTGCGCAAGTACGAGGTGCCGCACCAGTTCTCGCCCGAGACGCTGGCGCAGACCGGCGCGCTGCCCGAGCGGCTGCGGCCGGCCGACCGGCGCCACCGCGTCGACCTGCGTGACGTCGCGCTGGTCACGATCGATGGCGAGGATGCCCGCGATTTCGACGATGCGGTCTACTGCGAGCCGGCCAAGGTCGGCCGGGTCAAGGGCTGGCGCCTGATCGTGGCCATCGCCGACGTGAGCCACTACGTCAAGCCGGGCGATCCGCTCGATGCCGATGCCTACGAGCGGGCCACCTCCGTGTACTTCCCGCGGCGGGTGATCCCGATGCTGCCGGAGAAGCTCTCCAACGGCCTGTGCTCGCTCAACCCGGAGCAGGAGCGGCTGTCGATGGTCTGCGACATGCTGGTCACCCCGGGCGGCGAGGTGCATGCCTACCAGTTCTATCCGGCGGTGATCTGCTCGCATGCCCGCTTCACCTACACCGAGGTGGCGGCCATCCTGGCCAACACCCGTGGCGTGGAGGCCCAGCGCCGGGCCGACCTGGTGCCGCACCTGCTGCACCTGCACGAGGTCTACCGCGCGCTGCTCAAGCAGCGTGCCACCCGTGGTGCGGTCGACTTCGAGACCACCGAGACGCAGATCGTCTGCGACGACAACGGCCGCATCGAGAAGATCGTGCCGCGCACCCGCACCGAGGCGCACCGGCTGATCGAGGAGGCGATGCTGGCGGCCAACGTCTGCTCGGCCGATTTCATCCAGAACGGCGGCCATGCGTCGCTGTTCCGGGTCCACGAGGGGCCCACGCCCGAGAAGCGCACGCTGCTGCAGAACTACCTGCGCAGCCTGGGCCTGGGTTTTGTCGTCAGCGAGGAGCCATCACCGGGCGAGTTCCAGGCCATCGCCCAGCAGACCCGTGAGCGGCCCGATGCGGCGCAGATCCACCAGATGCTGCTGCGCTCGATGCAGCAGGCCATCTACACGCCGATCAACAGCGGCCACTTCGGTCTGGCCTATGGCGCCTACACGCACTTCACCAGCCCCATCCGGCGTTATCCCGACCTGCTGGTGCACCGGGTCATCAAGGCGCTGCTGACCGGCAAGGTCTACCACCTCGACGTGCCGACGCATGTGCCGGTGGCCACCTCGTCGCGCCGCGGGCCCCGCCCGGGCGGGCCGGCCAAGAAGGAGCTGTCGGGCTGGGAGGCGGCCGGTGCGCACTGCAGTGCCAACGAGCGCCGTGCCGACGAGGCCTCGCGTGATGTCGAGGCCTGGCTGAAGTGCAAGTTCATGCGCGAGCGCCTGGGCGAGGAGTACATGGGCACGGTCAGCGCGGCGACCAGCTTCGGCCTGTTCGTGCAGCTCGACGAGCTTTATGTCGAGGGCCTGGTGCACATCACCGAGCTGGGCGGCGAGTATTTCCGCTTCGACGAGGCCCGCCAGGAGCTGCGCGGCGAGCGCACCGGCATGCGCTACGGCGTGGGCACCCGCATCCGGGTGCAGGTCAGCCGGGTCGACCTGGATGGCCGCAAGATCGATTTCCGCCCGGTGCGCGAGCCCGGCATGCCGGTGCCGACGGCAGCCCCGCGGGGTGCGGCGCCCCGTGAGCGGCCCGCCAGCGCCCAGCAGGAGCTGGCCACGCTGCAGGACAGCGACCGCGAGGTGCGGCGCTCGGCCCGCAAGGCCGCGGCCAAGGTCGGGCAGCGTGCGGCCAAGGCGGCTGGCAAGCGCAGCACGGCCGCCAAGTCGGGGGCCGAGGGCGGCCGGACCAAGCGCACCCGCCGTTGACGGGCGCGCCGCTGGCGTCGGTGGCCGCCGTCGGCCTGCCGATGCCCGTGGTCCGTCAGGCGATCGGCCCGGGACCGGTGTCGGGGTGGCGTGGCCTCAGCAGGCAGGCCGCCTCGGCCAGCCGGCTGGCCGGCAGGGCGGCCCGGTCCGGGCTCAGTCGCTGAGCCTGCTGGCCGTGCAGGTGCACGGCCAGCCGTGCGGCCTGTTCGCTCGCTTGCCAGGGGTCGGCAGGCGAGGCGGGGAGCGTGGCGCGCCGTGACCAGCTTGCCCCGAGCCAGCCCGCCAGCACGTCGCCGCTGCCGGCCGTGGCCAGGGCCGCACTGCCGCTGGTGTTGATCCAGGGCAGCCGTCCCGGTGCGGCGATCACGCTGCCCGAGCCCTTGAGCACGACCACCGCATGGCAGCGCCTTGCCAGTTCCTGGGCTGCGGCCAGGCGGTCCTGCTGGATCGTCTCGAGGGGGTAGCGCAGCAGGCGGGCCGCTTCCAGCGGATGCGGCGTGATGACCGTGCGACCCGCCTCGCGCTGGTGCAGCAGCGCCAGCAGGGCGGAGTCGGCCGCGAGCGCGTTCAGCGCGTCGGCATCCAGCACCAGCCGCGCGGCGTGGCGTGACAGCTCGGGCAGCCAGCCGATGATGTCCGTGGCGCCGCCGCATCCGGCCACGACGGTGCAGCGGGCCAGCAGGTCGCTGTCGGGGCGGCTGCAGTGCATCAGTTCGGGGTGCAGCGGGTCCGTGGCCAGTCCCTGCGGATCCAGCGGGTGCAGGTGCACGCGTCCGGCGCCGGCGACGAGGGCGGCACGGGCGGCCAGCATCGCCGCGCCCCCCATGCCGCGGGCCCCGCCGATCACCAGCACGTCGCCGCTGCTGCCCTTGTGCAGCGCATGGGGGCGCAGCGGCATCAGTCTTTCGATGCTGCGTCCGTCGTTGAGTCGGGCGTCGGCGGGCATGGGTTGCGGGTCGTCCAGCGTGCCCAGCGGGTCCTGCCAGATCTCGCCGGCCAGGTCCCGGCCGGCGCCGGTGAACAGGCCCGGGGCCAGCGTCAGCAGTGCCAGGGTCCAGTCCGCCCGCACGCACGGGCCGACCGGGTGCCCGCCGTCGCCGGGCAGGCCCGAGGGCAGGTCGACCGCCAGGGTCGGGAGACCGGCGTCGTTGATGGCCTCGATGGCGGCGGCCAGCGGGCCTTCGGCCGGCCGGCCGAGTCCCCGGCCCAGCAGGGCGTCGATGACGAGGTCGGCCTGCCCGGCGCCCGGCGGGCTCTGCGTGCCGGTGTGGATGACGAGGCCGGCGTCCCGGGCCCGCTGCTGCGCCAGCCGGGCGTCGTCGGGTGCGGTGCTGCCTGCCGGGGGCTCGAGCAGCTGCAGTAGCACCTGTCGGCCGGCCTGCTGCAGATGGATTGCCGCCTCGAGGCCGTCGCCGCCGTTGTTGCCGTGTCCGCAGGCGATCCAGACCGTGCGGGCATGCGGCTGCAGCGCCAGTGCCAGGCGCGCCACGGCCAGGCCGGCGCGTGCCATCAAGGCATGGGGGGCGCGGGTGGCCAGTGCCTGCCGTTCCCGCTGCCGGGCGCTGGCGGCCCGGTGCAGGCCGATGGCGCCGTGCTCGTCTCGCCTGCCGATCGCCTCGCGGACGGGCTCCGGGAGCACCCGGGCCGGAAGGGCGTTCGGGCTCATGCGAGCGGCTCCGGTGCGAGGCGCATGTGGTCCGCTGCCGTGGCGGCCCAGCGCTCCGGGGTCAGGACCTCGACCCCCTGCAGCCGGGCCCGCCGCGCGAGCCGCAGCAGCGCGTGGTCGCGGCTGAGCAGCCAGCGGGTGCCGCGGTCCAGGGCCAGGTTGATGAAGACCTGGTCGTCCGGGTCGGTGCAGTGCAGGCGCCGAGGCAGCGGCAGGGCGCGGGGTTCGGCCACCCGCACCGACCAGGCCTCGACGGCGGCGAGCGCGTCGGCATGGCGGTGCTGCCAGCGCATCAGCGAGGGCAGGGTCAGCAGCCGCCCCAGCACGTCGATCAGCTCGTCGTGCATCGTGTCGCTGACGATCCAGCGCAGTCGGCCGTCGCGCACCTGCTGCCCGATCATGCGGCCCTGGGCCTGCTCGAACACCAGCCAGTCGAGCACGACGTTGGTGTCGAGGATGATGTCGTCGGCTTCCAGGGTGGCGGGGGTGGTGCTCATGCGTTCATCCGGTCGGTGGCGACGAGGGGTGCCGTGGCGGTGACGGGGGTGGCGGACGTGGCCGAGGCCGCGACCAGATCGGCGAGCCGGCGTGCGCTGCCGCAGGCCAGGGCCCAGCCCGCGCCGCCGTGACCCATGTTCAGCCAGATGCCGGCCTGCGCACTGGCGCCGATGGTGGGCAGCGGGCCGGGCAGGCAGGCCCTGGCGCCGGTCCAGACCTGGGAATCCGCACGCTGGATCGCGCTGGGAAACCAGCGCTCGACTGCCTGGTAGAGCGCCTGCAGCGCGGCGTCGCCGGCCGCCGGGGGCGTGGCGTCCGCCGGGGTGAGCCGGTGGGTGCCGGCCACGCGCAGCCGGTCGCCCAGGCGGGTGATCGTCACGCCGGTCTGTGCATCGACCACGGCCGAGCGGATCGGCAGGCCCTGCGGGTGCAGGCGGAAGGTGATCGTGTGACCCCACACCGCGCGCAGCGGCAGGGTCTGGGGCATCCGGGCCGTCAGTCCGCCCGAGGCGCCCGTGCAGAGCACCACCGCATCGAAGTCCTCCTGCCAGGTGCGGGGCAGGGTGGCCGTGTCGGCGAACGGGGCGGGGCCGGGCGCGTGGCGGTCGGGGGCGTCACCGGCGAGGGCCTCGGTGGCGGGACGATCGGCCGGGCGGTGCAGGGTGAGCAAGGGCCTGCCGCCGCTGCTGGCGAGCTGCTGCACGCTGATGCCGAAGTGGAACTGCGCACCGTGCTGACGCTCGGCGCGGTCGCGCAGCTGCTGCGCGAACTGCCGGCAGTTGCCCGCGCCCTCGTCGGGCAGGTGCAGGCCGCCGGCCAGCTCGAGCGGCCGGTCGCGGGTCTGCGGGTCGCCGCCCAGACCGGGCTCGAGGGCCTGGCAGGCCTCGGCGTCGACCAGCCGCGCCGTCAGCCCGGCCTGCTGCCACGTCGGCAGCCGCGCGGCGGCCTCGTCGAGCTGCGCCGCGTCGTGCAGCAGCACCAGCGTGCCCTGGCTGCGCTCGATCTGGATGTCCAGGCGGCGGCACAGGTGGTCCAGGTGCTGGCGGCTGGCCGCGCCCAGCTGGTGCAGCGCCTGCAGGTCGGCCGGCGTGGTGGTGCGGCCGGAGCGCCGGTGGGCGCGCAGCCAGCGCCATTCCTTCAGGGCCGTCGTGGCGCCGTGCCGGGGCGGGGGCATGAAGGACGGCGCCAGCGTGCCCAGCAGGCCGGTGTGCGCGAAGCTGGACTGCGCGGCGACGCTGTCGTGGCGGTCGAAGCAGTGCACGTCGTGGCCGTCGTCCGCCAGCTCCCAGGTGGTGCACACGCCCACCACGCCGGCGCCGATCACCGCGATGCGCATGGGGAGATGCCGGGCACGAAGAAGGGGGCCGAAGGGGCGAGAAGAGGCATGGCGAGCCCGCTGCACGGGTCCTGAGGTTCGGGGGCTGGAGGGCCGGGGGTCAAGGCTGATATAATCGTCGGGTTTATCCGAACACGGTCTCATTCCGAGGCCGGGCGCCGGTCGTGAACACGACCCGGATGCCAGCGGAAAACCAAGCCCGAATCCGGCTGCCTGAAGGTGTTGCGCCGCAGGAGTGACTCAGCGAGAGCCGCGTCACTTTTGTACTGCGTGCAATTCGAGCCGGATTCTAGATCCAACCTTTGGAGTTACAAGATGTCCTTCACGATGCGCGAAATGCTGGAAGCCGGTGTCCACTTCGGTCACCAAACCCGCTTCTGGAACCCCAAGATGGCTCCGTACATCTTCGGTCATCGCAACAAGATCCACATCATCAACCTCGAGAAGACGGTTCCGCTCTTCACCGAGGCGACGAAGTTCGCTCGTCAGCTGGCGGCTCGCCGCGGCACCATCCTGTTCGTGGGCACCAAGCGCCAGGCGCGCGAAGTGGTGGCCGAAGAAGCACGCCGTGCCGGCATGCCCTTCGTCGACCAGCGCTGGCTCGGCGGCATGCTGACCAACTTCAAGACCGTCAAGGGCTCGCTGAAGAAGCTCAAGGACATGCAGGCCCAGACCGAAGCCGGTCTGGAGCAGCTGAGCAAGAAGGAAGGCCTGATGTTCCAGCGCGAGCTCACCAAGCTCGAGAAGGACATCGGCGGCATCCAGGACATGGGCGCACTGCCTGATGCCCTGTTCGTCATCGACGTCGGCTATCACAAGATCGCCATCGCCGAAGCGCAGAAGCTGGGCATCCCCGTCATCGGCGTGGTGGACACCAACCACTCGCCGGTGGGCATCGACTACGTGATCCCGGGCAACGACGACTCTGCCAAGGCAGTGGCGCTGTACGCCCGCGTGATGGCCGATGCGGTTCTCGAGGGCCGTGCCAGCTCCCTGAACGAGGTGGTCGAGCAAGTGGCTTCGGGCAGCGACGAGTTCGTCGAGGTCAACGAAGCCGCCTGATCTTTTTCAGGCTCGGCATGCAAGGGGCTGTGATTCAGCCCCTTTTTTTCAGAATGATGAGGAAAGACACAATGCCTGCAATCACTGCCAGCATGGTCGCTGAACTGCGCGCCAAGACCGATGCCCCGATGATGGAGTGCAAGAAGGCGCTCACCGAGGCCGACGGCAACATGGACAAGGCCGAAGAGCTGCTGCGCGTCAAGCTGGGCAACAAGGCCAGCAAGGCCGCCTCGCGCGTGACCGCCGAAGGCATCGTCGCCGCCGCCATCGACGGTGGCAAGGGCGCGCTGGTCGAGGTCAACTGCGAAACCGACTTCGTCACCAAGAACGACGACTTCCTGGCCTTCGGTCAGGCCGTCGCCCGCCTGGCCGCCGAGAACACCCCGGCCGACCTGGCCGCGCTGTCGGCACTGCCGCTGACCCAGGGCGACTTCGGTCCGACCGTGGAAGACGTGCGCAAGGGCCTGATCGGCAAGATCGGCGAGAACATGTCCATCCGCCGCTTCCGCTGCTACGACGGCGCGGTGAACCTGGCCAGCTACCTGCACGGCACCCGCATCGGCGTGGTCGTCGAGTACACGGGTGACGCCACGGCCGCCAAGGACGTCGCGATGCACATCGCCGCGATGAAGCCGGTCGCGCTGACGTCGGCTGACGTGCCGGCCGAGCTGATCGAGAAGGAGCGTGCGGTCGCTGCGGGCAAGGCTGCCGAGGATGCCAAGACGGCCGAAGCCGCCGGCAAGCCGGCGCAGTCCGCCGAGATCGTTGCCAAGCGCATCGACGGTTCGGTCCAGAAGTACCTGAAGGAAGTCTCGCTGTTCAACCAGTCGTTCGTGAAGAACGACAAGCAGACCGTCGAGCAGATGCTCAAGTCGGTCGGCACGGTGGTCAGCGGCTTCGCGATGTTCGTCGTGGGCGAGGGCATCGAGAAGAAGCAGGACGACTTCGCTGCCGAAGTGGCTGCCCAGGTGGCCGCTGCCAAGGGCCAGTGATCTCCTTCGCCTAAACTTTCAACGTCTTCCAGCTTCGAGGAAACCTGCATGCCGGCTTACCAACGCATCCTGCTGAAACTTTCTGGCGAGGCCCTGATGGGCGATGATGCCTATGGCATCAACCGCGCCACCATCGTGCGCATGGTGCGCGAGGTCCAGGAGGTCACCCAGCTCGGATGCCAGGTGGCCGTCGTCATCGGCGGCGGCAACATCTTCCGTGGTGTGGCCGGCGGCGCGGTCGGCATGGACCGCGCCACCGCCGACTACATGGGCATGCTGGCCACGGTGATGAACTCGCTGGCGCTGGCCGACACCATGCGCCAGGAGGGCATGACCGCCCGCGTGATGTCCGCGCTCAGCATCGACCAGGTGGTCGAGCCGTACGTGCGGCCCAAGGCGCTGCAGTACCTCGAGGAGGGCAAGGTCGTGGTGTTCGCGGGCGGAACCGGCAACCCCTTCTTCACCACCGATACCGCCGCCGCGCTGCGTGGCGCCGAGATCGGTGCGCAGGTGGTCCTCAAGGCCACCAAGGTCGACGGTGTCTACACCGCCGATCCGAAGAAGGACCCGAGTGCCACCCGCTACACCAGCCTGACGTTCGATGAGGCGATCAGCCGCAACCTGCAGGTGCTGGATTCGACCGCGTTCGCGCTGTGTCGCGACCAGAACCTGCCGATCAAGGTGTTCTCGATCTTCAAGCCGGGCGCGCTCAAGCGTGTGGTCGAAGGCGGGGACGAAGGGACGCTGGTGCACGTCTGATGAACCCGGCCGGGGCGATCACGCGATCGCCCCGGCCGTCGTTCCGTTGTTCCGGCACCGAGGAGAATTCGATGAGCATCGCTGACATCAAGAAAAACGCCGAAGCCAAGATGGCCAAGTCCGTCGAGGCGTTCAAGCATGAGCTGTCCAAGATCCGCACCGGCCGTGCACACCCCGGCCTGCTCGATCAGGTGCAGGTGGAGTACTACGGCTCGATGCTGCCGATCAGCCAGGTCGCCAACGTGACCCTGGTCGATGCGCGCACCATCAGCGTCCAGCCCTGGGAAAAGCCCATGGGCCAGAAGATCGAGAAGGCCATCCGTGAATCGGACCTGGGCCTGAACCCCTCGAGCATGGGCGACATCATCCGCGTGCCGATGCCCGCGCTGACCGAAGAGCGTCGCAAGGAGCTGACCAAGGTCGCCCGCAACGCCGGCGAGGACGCCAAGGTCGCCGTGCGCAACCTGCGCCGCGACGCCAACGAGCAGGCCAAGAAGCTGCTCAAGGACAAGCTGATCAGCGAGGACGACGAGCGCCGCTCGCTCGACGAGGTCCAGAAGCTGACCGACCGCACGATCGTCGAGATCGACAAGCTGGTCCACGGCAAGGAAGCCGAGATCCTCGCGGTCTGATCGGCGCGTCGATCCGTGGCTGCGGTCCCTTCCTCCGTCCCCCGGCACGTGGCCATCGTCATGGATGGCAACGGCCGCTGGGCCAATCGCCGTCTGATGCCCCGTGTCGTCGGGCACAAGTTCGGCGTCGATTCGCTGGTCCACACGATCAATGCCTGTGCCGATCGGGGCGTCGAGTACCTGACGGTGTTCGCGTTCTCGTCCGAGAACTGGAAGCGGCCGCAGGAAGAGGTCTCGGGCCTGATGAACCTGGTGCTGATGGCCGTCTCCAGGTACCTGGCCCGCATGGCCCAGGATGGCGTGCGCATCCGCATCGTCGGTGACCGGGCCATGGTGTCGGACAAGGTCCGCGCGGCCTGGGACGAGGCCGAGACCCTGACCCGTGACAACCGCCGCATCACCGTCTCGGTGGCCTTCAACTACGGCGGCCGCTGGGACATCGTGCAGGCCTGCCAGCAGGCGATGCGTGATGGCTTGCCCCCCGAGCAGCTCGACGAGCAGCGCCTGGCCTCGTACATGTCGATGGCCTACGCGCCCGATCCGGACCTGTTCATCCGCACCGGTGGCGAGGTGCGCATCTCCAACTTCCTGCTGTGGCAGTCGGCCTACTCCGAGCTGGTCTTCACCGACTGCCTGTGGCCCGACTTCGATGACAAGGCGCTGGATGCCGCCTTTGCCGACTACGGGCGGCGCGACCGGCGCTTCGGCCGGGTCAAGACCGATGTCGGGCCCGCGGGCCAGGCCGTGACCGTTCCTCCTGCTGCCTGATCCCCTCAGGCCGGTTCCATGCTCAAACAACGAGTCATCACCGCAGTGCTGCTGCTGCTGGTGCTGCTGCCGGCGCTGGCTGCGCAGGCCGCCTGGCCTTTCGGGTTGCTGACCCTGGTGATGATCGGCGCGGCCGGCTGGGAATGGGCCCGCCTCAACGGCCGCTCCGGAGCGGGCTCCGTGAGCTCGGGCCTGATGCTGGCCTTCGTGTCGATGGCCGCCGGCCTGACCGGCATGGTCGTGCCGCCCTGGATGTGGTGGGCGGCCGTGCTGCTGTGGGTGCTGGGCGGCACCGCCGTGCTGCGTCTGGGGGTGCCGGCCTGGCCGCAGCTGCCGCCCGGCTGGCGCCAGCTGGGCGGGCTGCTGATGCTGTGGCTGGCCTGGCTGGCCATCTGGACCGCCCACGGGCGCGGCCTCAATTTCCTGCTGTCGCTGTTCTGCCTGGTCTGGGCGGCCGACATCGCCGCCTACTTCGGTGGCAAGGCCTTCGGGCGCCGCAAGCTGGCGCTGTCCATCAGCCCCGGCAAGAGCTGGGAGGGCGCGTTCAGCGGCATGCTCGGCGTGCTGGTCGTGGCCGGGCTGTGGATGTACCTCGACACCCGCCTGCCGGTCGACGGCCCCAGCCTCTACACCGTGCTGTGGCAGCGCTGGGGTGGTGCGCTCGCGGTGCTGTGCTGCCTGTTCCTGGCCAGCATGAGCGTGGTGGGTGACCTGTTCGAATCCCTCGTCAAGCGGGCCGCCGGCGTCAAGGACAGCAGCGGCCTGCTGCCTGGCCATGGCGGGGTGCTGGACCGCATCGATGCACTGCTGCCGGTGTGTCCCCTGGCCCTGGCCCTGATTCAGTGATCGCCCCATGACCCCTTCCGTGTCTTCCGCCGCGCGTCGCCAGCGCATCAGCATCCTCGGCTCGACCGGCTCCATCGGCACCAGCACGCTCGACGTGCTGTCGCGCCATCCGGAGCGTTTCGAGGTCTTCGCGCTGACGGCGCACAGCCGCGTCGATGAGCTGGCGGCCCAGTGCCTGACCTGGCGGCCTCGCCTTGCGGTGATGCCCACGGCCGAGCTGGCGCAGCAACTGCGCGAGCGGCTGCGCGCGGCCGGCCTGCACACCGAGGTGCTCGAGGGGCCGTCGGCGCTCGAGCACGTGGCCTCGCATCCGGAGGTCGACAGCGTGATGGCCGCGATCGTCGGCGCCGCCGGGCTGCGGCCCTGCCTGGCGGCCGCGCGCGCCGGCAAGCGGCTGCTGCTGGCCAACAAGGAGGCCCTGGTGGTCGGTGGCGCGCTGTTCATGCAGGCGGTGCAGCAGGGCGGGGCGACGCTGCTGCCCATCGACAGCGAGCACTCGGCGATCTTCCAGTGCCTGCCCGAGGAGCGCAGCGCCTGGGCCCGCCGCATCGACCACATCGTGCTGACCGCCTCGGGCGGGCCGTTCCGCAGCCGGGATCCGGGCACGCTGGCCGACGTGACGCCGGCCCAGGCCTGTGCCCATCCGAACTGGACCATGGGCCGCAAGATCTCGGTCGATTCGGCCACGATGATGAACAAGGCGCTCGAGGTCATCGAGGCCCGCTGGCTGTTCGACCTGACGCCGCAGCAGGTCCGGGTGGTGATCCATCCGCAGAGCATCATCCACTCGATGGTGGTCTGCCGGGACCGCTCGGTGCTGGCGCAGCTGGGCACGCCCGACATGCGCGTTCCCATCGCCTACGGCCTGTCCTGGCCCGAGCGCATCGAGTCGGGCGCGCAGACGCTGGATTTCTGCAGCCTGTCCTCGCTGACCTTCGAGCCGGCGGACGCGACGCGTTTCCCCGGCCTGCACCTGTCCTGGCAGGCGCTGGCCGCCGCCGAGGGCAGCACGACCGTGCTGAACGCGGCCAACGAGGTGGCTGTCGCCAGCTTCCTGGCGGAACGATTGCGCTTTGATCAGATCCACGCCCTGAACGCCGAGACGCTGGCCTGCCTGTCGATCGATGCCGGCGAGGTCACTTCGGTGGATGGCCTGCTGGCGCTCGACGAGCGGGCCCGGGCCCACGCCCGCGAGATCGTGGGCCGCTGGCAGGGTCGGGTCGCCGTCCCGGCATCCTGATGCCCGACCCGCGCCGCGTGGTCTTCCTGGAGAGACGATGAACACCTTGCTGGCCTTCCTGCTCACCATCGGGGTGCTGATCGTCGTGCACGAGCTGGGCCACTACGGCGCCGCACGCGCCTGCGGGGTCCAGGTGCTGCGCTTCTCGATCGGCTTCGGCCAGCCGCTGTGGCGCCGCCGGATCGGCGAGACCGAATGGGTGCTCAGCCTGCTGCCGCTGGGGGGCTACGTCAAGATGCTCGACGAGCGCGAGGCGCCGGTGCCGCCGGCGCTGCTGCCGCGGGCCTTCAATCGCCAGTCGCTGAGCCGGCGCAGCTTCATCGTGCTGGCCGGACCGCTCGCCAACCTGGTGCTGGCGGTGCTGCTGTACGCCGCCTCGCACTGGCTGGGCACGACCGAGCCGGTGGCCGTGCTGGGTTCACCCGTGGCGGCCAGCCTGGCCGATGCGGCGGGTGTGCGTGCCGGGGACCAGGTCACCGCGCTGGCCGTGCTCGACCGCGACGAGGTCGCCAGCAGCGAGCGCTGGAAGCCGGTCGCGTCGATGACCGACCTGCGCTGGCAGCTGACCCGTGCGGCCATCGATGGCCACGACGTGGTGCTGGAGGTGCGTGCGGGCAGCGCGTCGGGCAAGCGTGAGGTGACGCTGCCGCTGTCGCGCCTGGACTCCCGCGAGGCCGATGCCGCGATGATGCGCGCCATCGGCCTGGGCGCACCGTTCACCGAGCCGGTGATGGGCGAGGTGGTCGAGGGCGGGGCGGCCGACCGGGCGCGCCTGAAGACGGGCGACCGGGTGCTGTCGGTCGATGGTCGGCCCGTCGTCGATGGCGCCGGGCTGCGGGCGCTGATCCGTGCCAGCGGCGAGACCGGCGAGATCCGGGCGCAGCGCTGGCTGGTGCGCCGTGCCGGCGTGCCCGTCGAGCTGACGGTGCTGCCCGAGCTGCGCGAGGACCGTGGCCAGCGCATCGGCCGCATCGAGGCCGTGGTCGGTTCGCCCCCCGAGATGACGCGGGTGCACTACGGCGTGCGCGAGAGCTTCGGGCGGGCCTTCTCCGAGACCGGCAGCATGATCGTGCTGACGCTGAAGATGTTCGGCCGCATGATCATCGGCGAGGCGTCGCTGAAGAACCTGACCGGGCCGCTGACCATCGCCGACTACGCCGGCCAGTCGGTGGCCCTCGGGCTGTCCTACTACCTGGGTTTCCTGGCGGTGGTCAGCATCAGCCTGGGGGTGCTGAACCTGTTGCCGCTGCCGATGCTCGACGGCGGACACCTCCTGTATTATCTGATCGAGGGAGTGACTGGCCGACCGATCCCCGATGGGTGGATCGAGCGGTTGCAGCGAGGTGGTGTGGTGCTCATCCTCATGATGATGTCGCTCGCCCTGTACAACGATGTGGCTCGTCTGATGGGCCTGTGAAGATTGCATGCGTTTTCCGACCGAATCTCTCCTCTCTCCCCGTCCCGTCGTCTGTGCCGTGGTGGCCGCCCTGTCGGCGCTGTCGCTGCCGGCCTGGGCCGCCCAGCCCTTCGTGCTCAAGGACATCCGCGTCGAGGGCCTGCAGCGCACCGAGGCCGGGACCGTGTTCGCGGTGCTGCCCTTCCGCATCGGTGACACCTACACCGAGGACAAGGGCGCGACCGCGCTGCGGGCGCTGTTCGCCACCGGCCTGTTCAAGGACGTGCGCCTCGAGGTCGAGGACCAGAGTGTCATCGTCGTCGTCGAGGAGCGTCCGATCATCGCCAGCGTCGATTTCTCCGGCGCCCGCGAGTTCGACCGCGACACGCTGCTGAAGGCGCTCAAGAGCATCGGCGTGGGCGAAGGCCAGCCTTTCGACAAGGCCCAGGCCGACCGCGCCGAGCAGGAGCTCAAGCGCCAGTACCTGACGCGCAGCCTGTACGGCGCCGAGGTCGTCACCACCGTCACGCCGGTGGAGCGCAACCGCGTCAACGTGACCTTCGCGGTCAACGAAGGCGGCGTGGCGCGCATCGCCGACATCCGCATCACCGGCAACGAGGCCTTCTCGGAGAGCACGCTGCGCTCCGAGCTCGACCTGACCACCGGCGGCTGGCTGACCTGGTACACCAAGAGCGACCGCTATTCGCGCGCCAAGCTCAATGCCGACCTCGAGACGCTGCGTGCCTACTACCTGAACCGCGGCTACCTCGAGTTCAACGTCGAGTCGACCCAGGTGGCGATCTCGCCGGACAAGCAGAACATCTCGATCACCGTCAACGTCAAGGAAGGCCAGCGTTACCTGGTCACCGGCGTGAAGCTGTCGGGTGACTTCCTCGGCAAGGACGAGGAGTTCAAGTCGCTGGTCAGCATCCGGCCCGGCGAGGCCTACCGCGCCGAGGACGTGGCCAACACCCAGCGTGCCTTCATCGAGCGTTATGGCGAGTTCGGCTTCGCCTTCGCGCGCGCCGAGACGGTGCCGCAGATCGACCGGGACACCGGTCGGGTGATGGTGATGATCAACGGCGATCCGGGTCGCCGGGTCTATGTGCGCCGCATCAACGTCTCGGGCAACACCAAGACCCGCGACGAGGTCATCCGCCGCGAGTTCCGCCAGTTCGAGTCGGCCTGGTACGACAGCCGCCGCATCAAGCTCTCGCGTGACCGGGTCGACCGCCTGGGCTACTTCGCCGACGTGGATGTCGAGACCAACGAGGTCACCGGCACGCTCGACCAGGTCGACCTGACGGTCAACGTCAAGGAAAAGCCCACCGGCAGCCTGCTGGTCGGCGCGAACTTCTCCAGCGCCGAGAAGCTGTCCTTCTCCGCGTCGATCAAGCAGGAGAACGTCTTCGGTTCGGGCAACTACCTGGGCATCGAGTTCAACACCAGCCGCTACAGCCGCACCTACGTGCTGTCGACGGTGGACCCGTACTTCACCAACGACGGCATCTCGCGCTCGCTGGACCTGTACTACCGCACCAACAAGCCGCTCAACAGCCAGGGCGAGTCCTACGAGCTGGTCACGCCGGGCGCCTCGGTGCGCTTCGGCGTGCCGTTCTCCGACTACGACACGGTCTTCCTGGGCGTGGGCGTGGAGCGCACCGAGATCCGTTCCTCGGCCAACCTGCCGGAGAACTACGAGCGCTACCGCTACGTCTATGGCGACAAGAGCACCTCGGTGCCGCTGACGCTGGGCTGGCAGCGTGACGGTCGCGACAGTGCGCTGGTGCCCACCGATGGCCGCTACCAGCGCCTGAACGTCGAATGGGGCGTGGCCGGGGACACCCGCTACCTGCGCAACAACTACCAGCTGCAGCAGTACTTCCCGCTGTCCAAGCGCTTCACGCTCGGCCTGAACGCCGAGGTGGGCTGGGGCGTGGGCCTGAACGGGCGCACCTACCCGATCTTCAAGAACTTCTACGGCGGCGGTCTGGGCACGGTGCGTGCCTTCGACCAGAACTCGCTCGGCCCGATCGACGTGACCAATGCCTACATCGGCGGCAACCGGCGCATCAACGTCAACGCCGAGCTCTACGTGCCCTTCCCGGGCGCCGGCAATGACCGCACCCTGCGCCTGTTCGGCTACACCGATGCCGGCAACGTGTGGGGTGAAGGCCAGTCGATGGCCGACACCAAGGACAACCCGATCCGGGTGTCCGCCGGCATCGGCCTGTCCTGGATCTCGCCGGTCGGCCCGCTCAAGCTCAGCTGGGGCACGCCCTTGCGTTATGCGCGAACGGATAGAATCCAACGCTTCCAGTTCCAGATCGGCACTGCATTCTGATGATGAAGTCAATCCTACGCCCCCTCACCGCCTCGTTCGTCATCGCGCTGGGCGCACTCGCCGCCCCGGCCTCCCAGGCGCAGGAGCTGCGCATCGGCTACGTGAATGGCGACCGTGTGCTGCGTGACGCCGCGCCCGCCAAGGCTGCCCTGGCCAAGCTGGAGGCGGAATTCGGCAAGCGCGACAAGGACCTGAACGATCAGGTCAGCCGCCTGAAGGTCTCGGCCGACAAGCTCGAGAAGGAAGCGCTGACGCTGACCGAGACCGAACGTTCGCGCCGCCAGCGTGAGCTGGTCGAGCAGGACCGCGACCTGCAGCGCAAGCGCCGCGAGTTCCAGGAAGACTTCGCTCAGCGCAAGAACGAGGAGACCCAGGGCATCGTCGAGCGCGCCAACCGGGTCATCAAGCAGATCTTCGAGCAGGAAAAATACGACCTGATCGTGCAGGACGCGGTGTTCGCCTCCCCGCGCGTGGACATCACCGACAAGGTGATCAAGGCCCTCAACGCCGGCAGCAACGGCAAGTGAGGGTGTGCGGCCGCTCCGGCGGCCGTGCCCCAGTTTCGGAGTACATGTCATGACGCCGGTTTCCTTGCAGGCGCTGCAGGCAGCGCTGGGTGGAGAGCTGGCGGGTGACGTCGACCGCACGGTCGATCGAATCAGCCCGCTGGCCAGCGCCGGCCCGCAGTCCATCAGCTTCGTCACCCACCCGCGCTACCGCGCCCAGCTCGAGGCCTCGACGGCCGCCTGCGTGATCGTGTCGCCGGCCATGGTGGCCATGGTGCCCGCCGGGGTGGTCGCCTGGGTCGTGCCCGATCCCTACCTGCACTTCGCCCGGCTGACCCAGTGGTGGGCGCGCCAGGTGCGTCCCGGTGCCACCCTCGGCGTGCACGCCACGGCGGTGGTTGCCGACGACGTGGTGCTCGGCGAGCAGGTCAGCATCGGGCCGATGGTGGTGATCGAGCCGGGCTCGGTCATCGGTGATGGCGCGGTCATCGGCGCCCAGTGCTGCCTCGGCCGTGGCACGCGCATCGGCGCGGCCACGCGGCTCGCGCCCCGGGTCACGCTGATGGACGACGTGCACATCGGCCAGCGCTGCCTGATCCACAGCGGCGCGGTGCTCGGGGCCGACGGCTTCGGCTTCGCCCCGCAGGACGGGCGCTGGATCAAGATCGAGCAGCTCGGCGGCGTGCGCGTGGGCGACGACGTCGAGATCGGCGCGAACACCTGCATCGACCGTGGTGCCCTCGAGCACACCGTGATCGGCGAGGGCGTCAAGCTCGACAACCAGATCCAGATTGGACACAACGTGCACATCGGTGCCCACAGCGCGATGGCCGGCTGCGTCGGCGTGGCGGGCAGCACGCGCATCGGCAGCGGCTGCACCGTCGGTGGGGCCGGCATGATCCTCGGGCATCTCGAGATCGCCGACGGTGTGCACATTTCGGCGGCCAGCGTGGTGATGAGGTCGATCACCAGGCCCGGCCAGTACACGGGGATCTTCCCCATCGATGAAAACGGCTCGTGGGAGAAGAACGCGGCATCGCTGCGTCAGCTCCATGTCCTCAGGGACCGCATCCGAGCCTTGGAAAAGAAGACACAGCCATGAGCGTGATGGACATTCACCAGATTCTGAAGAAACTGCCGCACCGTTATCCCCTGCTGCTGATCGACCGCGTGGTCGAGCTGGAGAAGGGTGTGCGCATCGTCGCTCAGAAGAACGTGACGATGAATGAGCCGCACTTCACCGGCCACTTCCCGCAGCGCCCGGTCATGCCGGGCGTGCTGATCCTCGAGGCCATGGCCCAGGCGGCGGCCATCCTGTCGTTCACGACCGAAGGCATCGAGCTCGACGACAAGACGGTCTACTACTTCGCGGGCATCGACGGCGCACGCTTCAAGCGTCCGGTCGAGCCGGGTGACCAGCTGATCATCGACGTCTCGATCGACCGGGTCAAGGCCGGCATCTACAAGTACAGCGCCAAGGCCCTGGTCGACGGCAACGTCGTCTGCGAGGCCCAGCTGATGTGCACCCAGCGCCGCGTGGAGTGAAGCCGGCCATGGCGCAGATCCATCCGACCGCGCTGGTCGACCCGGCGGCCCGGCTGGGCGACGGGGTCGTCGTCGGCCCCTGCACGGTCATCGGCCCTGACGTGTGCATCGGCGCAGGCACCCGGGTGGGTGCGCACTGCGTGATCGAAGGCCGCACGACCATCGGCGTCGACAACCGCATCTTCCAGTTCAACTCCATCGGCGCGGTGCCTCAGGACATGAGCTACGGGGGCGAGCCCACCGAGCTGGTGATCGGGGACCGCAACACCATCCGCGAGTTCTGCACCTTCAACACCGGCACGCTGAAGGAAGAGGGCGTCACCCGCGTCGGCTCCGACAACTGGGTCATGGCCTATGTGCACATCGCCCACGACGTGCGCCTGGGCGACCACTGCGTGCTGGCCAACAACGCCACGCTGGCCGGCCACGTCCATGTCGGCGACTGGGCGACGATCGGCGGGCTGAGCGGCGTGCACCAGTTCGTGCACATCGGCGCGCACGCGATGATCGGCTTCCAGGGTCATGTGGCGCAGGACGTGCCGCCGTTCATGACGGTCGACGGCAACCCGCTGGCGGTGCGCGCGGTCAACCTGACCGGGCTGCGCCGGCGCGACTTCAGCGCCGAGCGCATCACGCTGATCCGCCAGATCCACAAGCTGATGTACCGATCCTCGCTGCCGCTGGAGCAGGCGATGGAGCAGGTCGCCGCGCTGCGCGGCAGCTCGCCGGACTCCGATGCCGACGTGCAGGTCATGCTGGACTTCGTGGCCGGCGCTCGCCGCGGCCTCGTGCGCTGAATCGACCGATGTCGTCTTCCGATCCCCGAGTGGCCCTGGTGGCCGGCGAAGCGTCCGGTGACCTGCTCGCCGGCATGCTGCTGCGGGCCTTGCGCGAACGCTGGCCCGGGCTGCAGTCCGCAGGCATCGGCGGGCCGCAGATGGCCGCGCAGGGCTTCGATGCCTGGTGGCCGCACGACCTGCTGGCCATCCATGGCTACAGCATGGAGCTGGTGCGCAAGCTGTGGGGCCTGCTGCGCCTGCGCCGTGAACTCGGCGACCGGCTGCTGGCCGAACGGCCCGAGGTCTTCATCGGCGTGGATGCACCCGACTTCAACCTCGGGCTCGAGACCCGCCTCAAGCGGGCCGGCATCCCCACCGTGCACTTCGTCAGTCCGTCGATCTGGGCCTGGCGCGGTTCGCGCATCCACAAGATCCGCGCCGCCTGCGACCACGTGCTGTGCCTGTTCCCGTTCGAGCCCGAGATCTACCACCGGGCCGGCATCGCCGCGACCTACGTGGGCCATCCGCTGGCCGACGTCATCCCGATGGAGGTGCCGCGGTCGAGCGCCCGTGCGGCGCTGGGCCTGCCCGAGGACGCCACCGTGATCGCGCTGCTGCCGGGCAGCCGGCGTGGCGAGATGAACTACATCGCCCCGCGCCTGCTGGCGGCCGCGGCGCTGCTGCGGCAGCGCCGCCCGGAGCTGCGCTTCGTGCTGCCGGTCGTGCCCGGCCTGCGGCCGCTGCTCGAGCCGATGCTGGCCCGCCATGCGCCGGGCGTGCCCATCCAGGTGCTCGACGGCCAGTCGCATGCCGCGCTGGCGGCCTGCGACCTGACGCTGATCGCCAGCGGCACGGCCACGCTGGAGGCCGCGCTGTTCAAGCGGCCGATGGTCATCACCTACAACATGCACTGGGCCTCGTGGCAGCGCATGCAGCGCATGGCCTACCAGCCCTGGGTGGGCCTGCCCAACATCCTGCTGCGCAGCTTCGTCGTGCCCGAGCTGCTGCAGCAGTCCTGCACCGCCGAGGCGCTGGCCGGCGAGGCGCTGTCCTGGCTGGACAGCCCGTCGCGCCGTGCCGGCGTCGAGCAGCGCTTCACCGAACTCCACCACCAGCTGCGCCAGGGAACGGCGCAGCGTGCGACCGATGCGATCGCGCAAGTGCTCGGTCGATGAGCGCGCCACCGTCACGTCTGCCGGGTCGCAGTTCGTGCTGAGTTTCGATCGTCCGGGGCTGATGGCCGGCGTCGACGAGGCCGGCCGCGGGCCGCTGGCCGGCCCGGTGGTGGCCGCCGCCGTCATCCTCGACGACCTGAACCCGGTCGACGGCCTGGCCGACTCCAAGGTGCTGTCGCCGCGTCGCCGCGAACGGCTGTTCGACGAGATCCGCGCCCGTGCGCTGGCCTGCTGCATCGCCGAGGCCAGCGTCGAGGAGATCGACCGCCTCAACATCCTGCAGGCCACGATGCTGGCCATGCGCCGGGCGGTCGAAGGGCTGCGCCTGCGGCCGGCCAAGGTGCTGGTCGACGGCAACCGCATCCCGACCCTGCGCATCCCGGCCGAGGCCATCGTCAAGGGCGATTCGAAGGTGCAGGCGATCTCGGCGGCATCCATCCTGGCCAAGGTCCATCGTGACCGCCTGTGCCTGGCGCTGCACGAGCGCCATCCGCTGTACGGTTTTGACGTGCACAAGGGCTATCCGACCGCCGCTCACCTGGCGGCGCTGCGCCAGCACGGTCCTTGTGAACAGCATCGCCATTCTTATGCCCCGGTGCGCGAGGCGGCTGCTCGCCAGCGGCTGCCCGGTGGCGCCTGAACCCGAGGGCTCCCGCCATGAAAGAACCCAGACACATCACGTCGCGCAACCATCCGCTGGTCAAGGACCTGCGGCGGCTGGCGCAGGAGCCCGGTGCCTATCGCAAGCTGGGCCTGGTCTGGCTCGAGGGCGATCACCTCTGCCGCGCGCTGCTGGCCCGCGGCGGCGTGCCGCTGCAGTCGGTCGTCGGCGCGAGCGCGTGGTTGCAGCCGGGGCCGCGCGAGCTGGCCCTGGCGGCGGCCGAGGTGACGGTGATCGACGATGCGCTGCTGGGCGAGGTGAGTTCGCTCGAGTCGCCGGCGAACATCGGCTTCCTGATCGCCGCGCCGGAGCGCGGGCGTGCGCCGCTGCAGGGTGTGCCCACCGTGGTGCTTGACCGCCTGCAGGACCCCGGCAACGTCGGCACCATCCTGCGCAGCGCCGGTGCGCTGGGCGTGCGCCAGGTGCTGGCGCTCAAGGGGGGCGCGGCCTTCTGGTCCCCCAAGGTGCTGCGCGCGGGCATGGGGGCCCACTTCGGCCTGCACCTGGTCGAGGGGCTGATCGTCAGCGAACTCGACGCGATCGAGGTGCCGCTGATCGCCACCAGCTCGCACGCGGCCGATGCGCTGCACGAGCGGCGCCTGCCGACCCCCTGCGCCTGGGTGTTCGGCCACGAGGGTCAGGGGGTGGCCCCGGCCCTGATGGAGCGCTGCCAGCTGACGCTGCGCATTCCCCAGCCGGGCGGCGAAGAATCGCTCAACGTGGCGGCAGCCACCGCGATCTGCCTGTACGAATCGGCCCGCCAGCGGCTGGTCTGATCCCCGCATCCGCCTGCGCGAACGCCGCGCGGGCAGGGCGGTGCGTCGGGTGGCTCAGTAGATGAGCCGGTCCGGGCGGATGTCGCGCAGGATGGTGGTGGCGATCTCCTCGATCGACTTGTGGGTCGACGACAGCCAGGAGATGCCGGCCCGCTTCATCAGCCGTTCGGCCTCGTTGATCTCGTAGCGGCAGTTCGACAGCGCCGCGTACTTGCTGCCGGGTCGACGCTCGTTGCGGATCTGGCTCAGCCGGTCGGCATCGATGGTCAGGCCGAAGCACTTGCGCTTGTAGGGCTCGAGCATCGAGGGCAGGCAGTCGCGCTCGAAATCCTCGGGGATCAGCGGGTAGTTGGCCGCCTTGACGCCGTGCTGCATCGCCAGATAGAGCGAGGTCGGCGTCTTGCCGCTGCGGCTGACGCCCACGAGGATCACGTCGGCCGAGTCGAGGTTGCGGGCCGACTGGCCGTCGTCGTGGGCCAGCGAGAAGTTGATCGCCTCGATGCGGTCGTGGTACTCCTGACTCTTGGCTACGTCCGAGAAGCGGCCGACCCGGTGGTTGCTCTTGATGCCCAGCTCGCTCTCCAGCGGCTCGACGAAGCTCTGGAACATGTCGAGCACCAGCGCATTGGCGTTGTCGTGCACCAGGCGCCGGGCCTCCTCGTCGATCAGCGTGATGAACACGATCGGCCGCTGGCCTTCGGTGGCCACCGTCGTGTTGATCTCCTCGAGGATCTGGCGGGCCTTCTCCGGGGTGTCGATGAAGGGTCGACGCACGTGGCGGTGCTTGGTGGAGAACTGGGCCAGGATGGAGTTGCCGAAGGTCTCGGCGGTGATGCCGGTGCCGTCGGAGACGAAAAAGACTGTGCGGTTGGGCATGCTGGTCGCGGGCAAGTGCAAAAAGTGGCCTCGTGCGAGGTACAGGGACGTTACATGATAGGTCCGCACGACCTTAGAATGTCTGCCAATACGCGACGCCCCATGAGCTTTCCGATCCCACCCCGCCACGAACAACACCCACAAAGGTGTGGTGGATCGACGCACGCCCGCACGGGCACTCTGGCTGGCGACGCCCCGGTTTTTTTACATCACGGAGCTTCTGCATGTCTTCAACCAACCTGGCCACCGCCCTGGTCGCGCCTTTCGAACAACTGAGAATGACCGATGTCGAGACGGTCGGCGGCAAGAACGCCTCTCTCGGCGAGATGATCAGCCAGCTCACCGCCTCGGGCGTTCGTGTGCCGGGGGGCTTCGCCACCACGGCCCACGCCTTCCGCCAGTTCCTGACCCATGGCGGCCTGACCGAGAAGATCAACGCCCGCCTGTCCGCGCTGGACACGGACGACGTGCGTGCACTGGCCGAGGCCGGTGCCGAGATCCGCGGCTGGGTCGAGTCCGCGCCGTTCCCGGCCGACTTCGAGGCGGCCATCCGGGCCCAGTTCGAGCAGCTGACCGCCGATCACCCCGGCGCCTCGTTCGCCGTGCGTTCGTCGGCCACCGCCGAGGACCTGCCCGACGCCTCGTTCGCCGGCCAGCAGGAGACCTTCCTGAACGTCGTCGGCATCGATGACGTGCTGCACAAGATGCGCGAGGTCTTCGCCTCGCTCTACAACGACCGCGCGATCTCCTACCGCGTGCACCAGGGCTTCGCCCACTCCGACGTGGCGCTGTCGGCCGGCGTGCAGCGCATGGTGCGCTCCGACCTGGGCGCCGCGGGCGTGATGTTCACCATCGACACCGAGTCGGGCTTCAAGGACGTGGTCTTCATCACCTCCAGCTACGGCCTGGGCGAGACGGTGGTGCAGGGCGCGGTGAACCCCGACGAGTTCTACGTGCACAAGCCGGCGCTGAAGAACGGCAAGCTGGCCGTGATCCGCCGCAACCTGGGCTCCAAGCTGATCCGCATGGAGTTCGCCACGCCGGAGGAGAAGGCCGCTTCGGGCAAGCTGGTCAAGACCACCGACACGCCCCACGAACTGCGCAACCGCTACTCGCTGAGCGACGAGGACGTCACCGAACTGGCCAAGTACGCGATCATCATCGAGCAGCACTACGGCCGCCCGATGGACATCGAGTGGGGCAAGGACGGCGGCGACGGCAAGCTCTACATCCTGCAGGCCCGTCCCGAGACGGTGAAGAGCCAGGCGGCCGGCAAGGCCGAGCACCGCTACAAGCTCAAGGGCCAGAGCGCCGTGCTGGCCGAAGGCCGTGCCATCGGCCAGAAGATCGGCACCGGCCCGGTGCGTCTGGTGCACAGCATCGCCGAGATGGACCGTGTCCAGCCCGGTGACGTGCTGGTCACCGACATGACCGATCCCAACTGGGAGCCGGTGATGAAGCGCGCCAGCGCCATCGTGACCAACCGGGGCGGACGCACCTGCCACGCGGCGATCATCGCGCGTGAACTGGGCATCCCGGCGGTGGTCGGCTGCGGTGACGCGACCGAGAAGCTGAAGAACGGCCAACTGGTGACGGTGGCCTGCTCCGAGGGTGACACCGGCCTGATCTACGACGGCCTGCTCGAGATGGAGATCTCCGAGGTCGAACGCGGCGAGATGCCTTATTCGCCCGTCAAGATCATGATGAACGTCGGCAATCCGCAGCTGGCCTTCGACTTCTGCCAGATGCCCAACTCCGGCGTGGGCCTGGCCCGCCTCGAGTTCATCATCAACAACAACATCGGCGTGCACCCGAAGGCCATCCTCGACTATCCGAACATCGATGCCGACCTGAAGAAGGCGGTCGAGTCGGTGGCGCGTGGCCATGCCAGCCCGCGCGCGTTCTACGTCGACAAGCTGACCGAAGGCATCGCCACCATCGCCGCGGCCTTCTGGCCCAAGCCGGTGATCGTGCGCCTGTCGGACTTCAAGTCCAATGAATACCGCAAGCTGATCGGTGGCTCGCGCTACGAGCCCGAGGAAGAGAATCCGATGCTGGGCTTCCGCGGTGCGGCGCGCTACGTCAGCGACGACTTCCGCGAGGCCTTCGAGATGGAGTGCCAGGCCCTCAAGCGCGTGCGTCAGGACATGGGCCTGAACAACGTCGAGATCATGGTGCCTTTCGTGCGCACCCTGAAGCAGGCCGAGCGCGTGGTCGGCATGCTGGCCGACAACGGCCTCAAGCGGGGCCAGGACGCCCTGCGGGTCATCATGATGTGCGAGGTGCCGAGCAACGCCATCCTGGCCGAGCAGTTCCTGGAGTTCTTCGATGGCATGTCCATCGGCTCCAACGACCTGACGCAGCTGACGCTGGGCCTGGACCGTGACTCCGGCATGGAGCTGCTGGCGGCTGACTTCGACGAGCGTGATCCTGCCGTCAAGGCGATGATCTCCCGGGCCATCGCGGCCTGCCGGGCCCATGGCAAGTACGTCGGCATCTGCGGCCAGGGCCCCAGCGACCACCCCGACTTCGCCGACTGGCTGGCTCAGGAAGGCATCGTGTCGATGTCGCTGAACCCGGACACGGTCGTCGAGACCTGGAAGCGTCTGGCCAAGCGCTGATGCGTCCTGCCAGGCCCTGACCTCACCGGTCCGGGCCTGCGCCACCCCTGCACCCCGGGCCCGCGCGAGCGATTCCCGGGGTTTTTCTTGAGCGGTGCGGGCCGGCGCGCGGCGACACTGTGACGGCGCGCCGTGCGCCGGCGCTGCCGTGCGGCCCCGTGTCGTCCCGCCGCCTGCTGAGGAGAGACCTTCTTGTCCCGACCTGCCGCGCCCTCGGAGCAGACCAGGGTGTTCACCCATGTGCTGCACCGGCGTTATGCGCTCTACACCGTCGGCGTGCTGCTGTTCGTGATCCTGCTGGGGTTGCTGGAGCGCGTGGGCTGGTCCCGCAGCTGGATCGGCGGCACCTTCCTGTTCGCCACCGTCATCGTCTATGCGGTCATCGGCCTGATGTCGCGCACCACCGACGAGGCCGAGTACTACGTGGCCGGACGCCGGGTGCCGGCGATCTACAACGGCATGGCGACGGCGGCGGACTGGATGTCCGCCGCCTCCTTCATCGGCACGGCGGGCGTGCTCTACCTGCAGGGCTTCGCCGGCCTGGCCTACATCCTGGGCTGGACCGGCGGCTACTGCCTCGTGGCCCTGCTGCTGGCGCCCTACCTGCGTCGCCAGGGCTGCGTCACCCTGCCCGAGTTCCTGGGGGCCCGCTACGGCGGCGTGCTGCCGCGGCTGGTCGGCGTGGCCGCGGTGGTGCTGGTGTCCTTCGTCTATGTCGTCGTGCAGATCTACGGCGTCGGGCTGATCACCTCCCACCTGACGGGCTTCAATTTCGAGGTCGGCGTCTTCGTCGGGGTGGGCGGGGTGCTGGTCTGCTCCTTCCTGGGCGGCATGCGGGCGGTCACCTGGACCCAGGTGGCGCAGTACATCGTGCTGATCGTCGCCTACCTGACGCCGGTGGTGTGGCTGTCGCTGAACCAGACCGGCAGCCCCTTGCCGCTGATGAGCTACGGCCAGCAGCTGGCCCAGGTGAGCGCCCGCGAGGCGGCCCTGCAGCACGATCCCGGCGAACGCTCGGTGAGGGACATGCTGGCGCTGCGGGCGGCCGACCTGCAGCGCAAGCTCGACGACGTGCCTCAGGCCATGGTCGACGATGCCGAGACCCTGGCGGCGCAGGCCCGTGCGCTGCAGGCGGCCGACGCGTCGCTGCCGGCGCAGCAGCGTGCCGAGCGGCGCTACCTCAACCGCCCGCAGACCGAGGAGGCCGCTCGCCTGGCCTACCAGCACCAGTACGACGAGACCCGGCTGCACGCGGCGCCGCTGGCGGGCATGCCACCCCAGGCGCTGCCCCATGCCGCAGGGGATCCGGCGGGGGATGCGGCGTCGAGGTCGGCCTACGAGGTGGCGCGCCGCAACTTCGCCGCGCTGGTGATGTGCCTGATGCTGGGCACGGCCGCCATGCCCCATGTGCTGACCCGCTACTTCACCACGCCATCGGTGCGTGAGGCCCGGCGCTCGGTGGCCTGGTCGCTGTTCTTCATCGTGCTGCTCTACCTGGCCGCGCCGGCGCTGGCGGTGATGGTCAAGTACGAGGTGCTGACCACGCTGATCGGCACGCCCTTCGATCAGCTGCCGGCCTGGATCCAGCGCTGGAGCAAGCTCGATCCCAGCCTGGTGGCGGTCGAGGACGTCAACGGCGACGGCCTGCTGCAGCTGGCCGAGATGCGCCTGGGGGGCGACGTCATCGTGCTGGCGGCACCGGAGATCGGCGGCCTGCCGCTGGTGGTGACCTATCTGGTGGCCGCGGGCGGCCTGGCGGCGGCGCTGTCGACGGCCGACGGGCTGCTGCTGACCATCTCCAATGCGCTGTCGCACGACCTCTACTACCGCGTGGTCAATCCGGCGGCCGCGCCGATCCGGCGTGTCATGGTGTCCAAGTTCCTGGTGCTGGTGGTGGCGCTGCTGGCGGCGTTCATCGCGTCGCTGAAGTTCGCCGACATCCTGCAGTTCGTCTCGGCGGCGTTCTCGCTGGCCGCGGCCGCCTTCTTCCCGGCGCTGGTGCTGGGCATCTTCTGGCGCCGGGCCAGCCGGACCGGGGCGAGCCTGGGCATGCTGGTCGGGCTGGCCGTGTGCCTCTACTACATGGTGACCAACCAGCCCCAGCTGCGGGCCCTGTTCGGCGTGACCCTGCCGCTGGCGCAATGCCGGTGGTGGGACATCGAGCCGATCGCCGCGGGCATCTTCGGCGTGCCCGCGGGCATGGCGGCCCTGGTGGTGGGCAGCTGGCTCTGGCCGGCCTCCCCCGACGAGCATGAGGCGCACCAGCGGGTCGTCGATGCGATCCGCTTCCCGGGGCCTGGCGAATAGTCTGCTGGACCTGGGGTGGTGGCAGGTGCTATACTGGTCGGCTTTCCCTTGCTGCACCTGTTACAGACGCAACGGTGCGGCTTCCGATTCACGGAACCCACAAGGAGTATCCATGCGTCACTACGAAATCGTGCTGCTGGTCCATCCGGACCAGAGCGAACAAGTTCCAGCCATGCTGGAGCGTTACAAGAGCCTGGTGACCGCCAGCGGCGGTGCCGTGCACCGTGTTGAGGATTGGGGCCGCTTCCAGCTGGCCTACATGATCAACAAGCTGGCCAAGGCGCACTACCTGTGCATCAACATCGAGTGCACCAAGGAAGTGTTGGTCGAGCTCGAAACCGGCTTCCGCTTCAACGATGCGGTGCTGCGTCATCTGACCGTCAAGAAGGACAAGGCTGACACCGGTCCTTCCGCGATGATGAAGCGCGTCGAGAAGGAAGAAGCCCGCAAGTCTCAGCAGGAGACGACCTCCTGAGTGTGCGCTGCACGCCCAGCTCCTGATCCGCGCGAGCGAGACCGGTCATGAATCGGATTGAACTCAGCGCCCAGATCATGGAGCGTCTGCCCATGCGCTACACCCCCGCCGGCCTGCCGGCTCTGGATGTCCGGCTGTCCCATGCCTCCAGGCAGGAACATCTGGGCCAGATGCGGCAGGTGGATCTCGAGATCCACGCCACCGGCATCGGGGAAACGGCCTTGCAACTGGAGCGTCTGGCGGTGGGTTCCACCGTCCAGGTCACCGGTTTCCTGGCCAGGCAGCGCAACGGGCGTGGCGTGATGCTGCACATCATCGAGCTCGACTCTCGTTCCAACGTTCCAGATTCGTTTTAGGAGGTTCACATGCCCCCGCCACGTGGTAAGTTTTCCAAAGACCGCAAGACCAAGCGCAACCAGCAATCGCTGCTGTTCAAGCGCAAGCGCTTCTGCCGCTTCACGGTCGCCGGTGTCGAGCACATCGACTACAAGGACATGGATGTCCTGCGCGACTTCGTCGGCGAGAACGGCAAGATCACGCCGGCTCGCCTGACGGGCACCCGTGCCATTTTCCAGCGCCAGCTGACCGTGGCCATCAAGCGTGCTCGCTTCCTGGCCCTGCTGCCGTACAGCGACCAGCACAAGGTCTGAGGAGCCACTGATGCAAATCATCCTGCTCGAAAAAGTGTCGAACCTGGGCAACCTGGGTGACGTGGTCAAGGTGAAGGACGGCTACGCCCGCAACTTCCTGATCCCGACGGGCGCTGCCCGCCGTGCCACGACCAAGGCCGTGGCCGAATTCGAAGCCCGTCGTGCCGAGCTCGAGAAGGCTCACGCCGAGAAGCTGGCGGCCGCTCAGGCTCAAGGCGAGAAGCTGGCTGGCCAGACCGTCCCGGTCTCCCAGAAGGCTGGCGTCGATGGCCGTCTGTTCGGTTCGGTCACCAACGCTGACGTCGCTGCCAGCCTGAAGGCCATGGGCTTCGACCTGCTCAAGGCTCAGGTGCGTCTGCCCAACGGCCCGCTGAAGGTCGTCGGCCAGCACGCCGTGACCGTCGCGCTGCACACCGACGTCGTGGTTGAAGTCACCGTCGCCGTGGTGGGCGAGAGCGCCTGATCGCTCTGCGGCTCTCACTGCCTGAAAGGCCGGCTGATGCCGGCCTTTTTCGTTTCCGCCTCTGCTGCCGCGGGTGACGTCCCGCCTATCATCGAGTCATGGCTGTCCTGTTTCCTGGTGCCGCTGCCGCTTCGTCCGGTGGTGATGATGAAGTTGCCCGCCTGCGCATTCCGCCCCATTCAGTCGAGGCGGAGCAGAGCGTGCTGGGTGGCTTGCTGCTCGACAACAGCGCGTCCGACCGTGCCGGTGACCTGCTCAAGGAAGACGACTTCTATCGGCACGAGCACAAGCTGATCTATGCCGCCATCATGGCGCTGATCGGCGGCAACAAGCCGGCCGACGTGATCACGGTCTACGAGCACCTGCAGAACATGGGGCGCTCGGAGGAGGTCGGCGGGCTGGTCTACCTGAACTCGCTCGCGCAGAGTGTGCCCAGTGCGGCCAACCTGAGGCGCTATGCCGAGATCGTGCGCGAGCGGGCCATCCTGCGCAAGCTGGTGGCCGCCAGCGACGAGATCGCCACCAATGCGCTCAATCCCCAGGGCAAGGCGGTGGCCGAGATCCTCGACGAGGCCGAGGGCAAGATCTTCAAGATCGGCGAGGAGGGCTCGCGCAACAAGCAGGGTTTCCAGTCGATGGACAACCTGGTGGTGCAGCTGATCGACCGGGTCCAGGAGCTGGCCGAAAACGGTGCCGGGGACGTCACCGGCGTGCCCAGCGGCTTCGTGGACCTCGACCGCATGACCGCCGGCCTGCAGCCGGGCGACCTGGTCATCCTGGCGGCCCGCCCGTCGATGGGCAAGACCGCGTTCGCGCTCAACATCGGCGAGCACGTGGCCGTCAAGGAGCAGCTGCCGGTCGTCGTGTTCTCGATGGAAATGGGCGCCTCCCAGCTGGCGCTGCGCATGGTCGGCTCGCTGGGGCGGGTCGACCAGCAGCACCTGCGCACCGGTGCGCTGCGCGACGACGAGTGGGGCCGGCTGTCCGAGGCGGTCGACCAGCTGCGCAACGTCAGCCTGTTCATCGACGAGACGCCGGCGCTGAGCTCGACCGAGCTGCGCGCGCGCTCCCGGCGCCAGGCCCGCCAGTGTGGCAAGCTGGGCCTGATCATCATCGACTACCTGCAGCTGATGAGCGGCTCGAGCTCCAGCAGCGGCGAGAACCGCGCCACCGAGATCAGCGAGATCTCGCGCGGGCTCAAGGCGCTGGCCAAGGAGCTGCAGTGTCCGGTGATCGCGCTGTCGCAGCTCAACCGCTCGGTCGAGCAGCGCACCGACAAGCGCCCGATGATGAGCGACCTGCGTGAATCGGGTGCCATCGAGCAGGATGCCGACGTCATCATGTTCATCTACCGCGACGAGTACTACAACAAGGACACCAAGGAGCCGGGGGTCGCCGAGATCATCATCGGCAAGCAGCGCAACGGGCCGGTCGGCACCGTCAAGCTGGCCTTCCTGAAGCCGCTGACGAAGTTCGAGAACCTGGCGCCGGGCTCCTACGGCGGCAGCGAGTACTGAGTCCGCCGGCCGGGCCTCCACGAACATCGGGCGCATCCCCGCGAGGGGATGCGCCCGATGTCGTTGGTGGCCTGGATGCGGGTGCGGTGTGCCGCGCCCGCAGGCGGGGCTCAGTCGCGTTCGCCGCCGAAGATGCCCAGCAGGGCCAGCAGGTTCTGGAAGATGTTGTAGAGGTCCAGATAGATCGCCAGCGTGGCGCTGATGTAGTTGGTCTCGCCGCCGTCGATCACGCGCTTGATGTCGTGCAGCATGAAGGCCGAGAACAGGCCGATCGCGATCACCGACAGCGTCATCATCAGCGCGCTGGACTGCACGAACAGGTTGATCAGGCCGGCGGCCAGCAGCACGATCGCGCCGATGAACAGGAACTTGCCCATGCCTGACAGGTCGCGCTTGATCACCGAGGCCAGCGTGGCCATCGCGAAGAACACGCCGGCCGTGCCGCCGAAGGCCATCATGATCAGCTGGCCGCCGTTGCGCAAGCCCAGCACGGCCGCCAGCATGCGCGAGAGCATCAGCCCCATGAAGAAGGTGAAGGCCAGCAGCACGGCCACGCCGACGGCCGATTCCTTGGTGCGCTCGATGGCGTACATGAAGCCGAAGGCGCCGGCCATGAAGATCACCAGGCTCATGCCCATGCCCAGGCTGGCCATGACGCCGGTGCTCACGCCGATCCAGGCGCCCAGCACGGTGGGCGCCATCGACAGCGCCAGCAGCCAGTAGGTGTTGCGCAGCACGCGGTGACGCTGGGCGGCCTGAGTCCCCGAGCCCGTGGTTCCGGGGAGGCCGTGAAGGCTGTGGTCCATGTGATCTCCAGAAAGGACGGTGAGTGACAGGGCGTGGACCCGGCGAAGCTCATTCTAGTTCCCGCTCCCTGGGGTGGCGGGGGTGCAAGCCGGGCCGGCGCGCCCCGTGGCGGGGCTCGCCAGCGAGTCGGCAACAGGGTGTACGGGGCAGCGATGCAAAGTGGTGCATGCCGTCAAGGTTATAATCCCGCGGTTTGTCCGCCAACTACGCCGCCTAGCGCCTACCCTCTGTCCGCCTCCCGAAGGCCGCTGCTTCCTTGTCACCCTGTTGCATGGGTGGGAGGAGCGCGACTTCGAGCGATCGCCGCGGAAGAAGGCCGTTCCGCTGGGTGCGCACTATCCGGAGTTCCCGTGCTGCCCGTCCTGCCCCCCGCTATCCTCGCACTCGCAGACGGCACGGTCTTTCTTGGCACTTCGATCGGCGCTGCCGGTCACACGGTCGGTGAAGTGGTGTTCAACACCTCGCTCACCGGCTATCAGGAAATCCTCACTGACCCGAGCTACTGCCGGCAGATCGTGACCCTCACGTATCCGCACATCGGCAACTACGGTGTCAATGAACAGGATGTCGAAGCCTCGAAAGTCCATGCCGCCGGTCTGATCATCAAGGATCTGCCCGTCCGTTCATCCAACTTCCGGCAGACGCTCACGCTCTCCGACTACCTGGCCCGCGAAGGCACGGTGGCCATCTCCGACATCGACACCCGCCGCCTGACGCGCGTGCTGCGCACCCAGGGTGCACAGAACGGCTGCATCATGGGCTTCGCCGCTGACACGGTGGTGACCCAGGCGATGATCGACGAGGCCGTCGCCCTGGCGCGTTCGGCGCCGAGCATGGCCGGCCAGGACCTGGCCCGGGTCGTCAGCCGCAGCGAGCCGCAGGTCTGGACCGAGACCGAATGGCAGCTGTTCGGCTCGAACGGCCAGCCGGGCTTCGGTGTCCAGGACGCACCGCGTTTCCATGTCGTCGCCTACGACTTCGGCGTCAAGCGCAACATCCTGCGCATGCTGGCCGAGCGCGGCTGCAAGGTCACCGTGGTGCCCGCCACGACGTCCGCTGCCGAAGTGCAGCAGTTCAAGCCTGACGGCATCTTCCTGTCCAACGGCCCCGGCGACCCGGAGCCCTGCGACTACGCCATCGAGGCCGCCCGCGAGCTGATCGAGACCGGCATCCCGACCTTCGGCATCTGCCTGGGTCACCAGATCATGGCGCTGGCCTCGGGTGCGAAGACCTTCAAGATGAAGTTCGGCCACCACGGCGCCAACCACCCGGTCAAGGACCTGGACAACGGCCGCGTGTCGATCACCAGCCAGAACCACGGTTTCGCGGTCGACGCCGACACGCTGCCGGCCAACCTGCGCCCGACGCACGTCAGCCTGTTCGATGGCACGCTGCAGGGCCTGGCCCGCACTGACCGTCCCGCGTTCTGCTTCCAGGGTCACCCGGAAGCCTCGCCCGGCCCCCACGACATTGCCTACCTGTTCGACCGCTTCACTGCATTGATGTCGGCACAAGCGGAGAAGAAGAATGCCTAAGCGCGCAGACCTGAAATCCATCCTCATCATCGGCGCCGGCCCGATCATCATCGGCCAGGCCTGCGAGTTCGACTACTCCGGCGCGCAGGCCTGCAAGGCGCTGCGCGAAGAGGGCTACAAGGTCATCCTGGTCAACTCGAATCCGGCCACGATCATGACCGACCCGGCCACGGCCGACGTTACCTACATCGAGCCCATCACCTGGCAGGTGGTCGAGAAGATCATCGCCAAGGAGCGTCCTGACGCGGTGCTGCCGACCATGGGTGGCCAGACCGCGCTGAACTGCGCGCTCGACCTGCACAAGCACGGCGTGCTGGCCAAGTACGGCGTCGAGATGATCGGTGCCAACGAGCACGCGATCGAGAAGGCCGAGGACCGCCTGAAGTTCAAGGACGCGATGACCAAGATCGGTCTGGGCTCGGCCAAGTCCGGCATCGCGCACTCGATGGAAGAGGCCTGGGCGGTGCAGAAGAGCATCCAGGCCGACATCGGCGGCGCGGGCTTCCCGATGGTGATCCGCCCCAGCTTCACGCTGGGCGGCACGGGGGGCGGCATCGCCTACAACCCCGAGGAGTTCGAGGAGATCTGCAAGCGTGGCCTCGACCTGTCGCCGACCAAGGAGCTGCTGATCGAGGAATCGCTGATCGGCTGGAAGGAATACGAGATGGAAGTGGTCCGCGACAAGGCGGACAACTGCATCATCGTCTGCTCGATCGAGAACCTGGACCCGATGGGCATCCACACCGGCGACTCGATCACCGTGGCCCCGGCCCAGACGCTGACCGACCGCGAGTATCAGCTGCTGCGCAACGCCTCGATCGCGATCCTGCGCGAGATCGGCGTGGACACCGGCGGCTCGAACGTGCAGTTCTCGATCAACCCGAAGGACGGCCGCATGGTCGTCATCGAGATGAACCCGCGCGTGTCGCGCTCGTCGGCGCTGGCGTCGAAGGCCACCGGCTTCCCGATCGCCAAGATCGCCGCCAAGCTGGCCGTGGGCTACACGCTCGACGAGCTGAAGAACGACATCACCGGCGGCGCGACGCCGGCCTCGTTCGAGCCGTCGATCGACTACGTCGTCACCAAGATCCCGCGCTTCGCCTTCGAGAAGTTCCCGGCGGCCGATTCGCACCTGACCACGCAGATGAAGTCGGTGGGCGAGGTGATGGCCATGGGCCGCACCTTCCAGGAGTCGTTCCAGAAGGCGCTGCGCGGCCTGGAGACCGGCATCGACGGCCTGAGCGAGCGCTCGACCGACCGTGACGAGATCATCGAGGAGATCGGCGAGGCCGGCCCCGAGCGCATCCTCTACGTCGGCGACGCCTTCCGCATCGGGCTGACGCTCGACGAGATCTTCGAGGAGACCGCGATCGACCCGTGGTTCCTGGCGCAGATCGAGCAGATCATCCAGACCGAAGGCCAGCTCCAGGGCCGCACGGTCGACAGCCTCTCGGCCGCCGAGCTGCGCTACCTGAAGAAGAAGGGCTTCTCGGACCGCCGCCTGGCCAAGCTGCTGGGCAGCAACCAGCACGACGTGCGCCGTGCCCGCCATGCGCTGGGCGTGCGCCCGGTCTACAAGCGGGTGGACACCTGCGCGGCCGAGTTCGCCACGCAGACCGCCTACCTGTACTCGTGCTACGAGAACACCGACGGCGAGTGCGAGGCCGCACCGACCACGAACAAGAAGATCATGGTGCTGGGCGGGGGGCCGAACCGCATCGGCCAGGGCATCGAGTTCGACTACTGCTGCGTGCACGCCGCGCTCGCCATGCGCGAGGATGGCTACGAGACCATCATGGTCAACTGCAACCCCGAGACCGTCTCGACCGACTACGACACCTCGGACCGCCTGTACTTCGAGCCGGTGACGCTCGAGGACGTGCTGGAGATCGTCGACCGCGAGAAGCCGGTCGGCGTGATCGTGCAGTACGGCGGCCAGACGCCGCTGAAGCTGGCGCTGGACCTGGAGGCCAACGGCGTGCCGATCATCGGCACCAGCCCCGACTCGATCGACATCGCCGAGGACCGCGAGCGTTTCCAGCAGCTGCTGCACACGCTGGGCCTGAAGCAGCCGCCCAACCGCACCGCGCGCACCGAGGACACCGCGATCGCGCTGGCCAACGAGATCGGCTACCCGCTGGTGGTGCGCCCGAGCTACGTGCTGGGCGGCCGCGCGATGGAGATCGTGCACGGCGACAAGGACCTGGAGCGCTACATGCGCGAGGCGGTGCGCGTCAGCGAGAAGTCGCCGGTGCTGCTGGACCGTTTCCTCGACGACGCGGTCGAGGTCGACATGGACTGCATCAGCGATGGCACCGACGTGATGATCGGCGGCATCATGGAGCACATCGAGCAGGCTGGCGTGCACTCGGGCGACTCGGCCTGCTCGCTGCCGCCCTACACGCTCAGCGCCGTGCTGCAGGACGAGCTGCGCCGCCAGACCGCCCTGATGGCCAAGGCCCTGAAGGTGGTCGGCCTGATGAACGTGCAGTTCGCCATCCAGGGCGACGTGACCCAGGGGCTCGACGCCTGCACCGTCTACGTGCTGGAAGTGAACCCGCGGGCCTCGCGCACCGTGCCCTTCGTGTCGAAGGCGACCGGCCAGCCCCTGGCCAAGATCGCCGCGCGCTGCATGGCCGGCCAGAAGCTGGTCGACCAGCGTGGTCCGGACGGCCAGATGCCGCACGAGGTCGTGCCGCCGTACTTCAGCGTCAAGGAAGCCGTCTTCCCGTTCAACAAGTTCCCTGGCGTGGATCCGATCCTCGGCCCGGAAATGCGTTCGACCGGCGAGGTCATGGGCGTGGGCAAGACCTTCGGCGAAGCGATGCTCAAGAGCCAGCTCGGGGCCGGTTCGCGCCTGCCGCGCAGCGGCACGGTCGTCATCTCGGTCAAGTCCAGCGAACACGCCCGTGCGGTGGCCGTGGCGCGTGACCTGAACGGCCTGGGCTTCAACATCGTCGCCACCAAGGGCACGGCGGCAGCCATCGCGGCGGCCGGCGTGCCGGTGAAGGTGGTCAACAAGGTCAAGGATGGCCGTCCGCACATCGCCGACATGGTGAAGGCGGGCGACATCCAGCTGGTCTTCACCACGGTGGACGAGACGCGCACGGCGATCGCCGATTCGCGCTACATCCGCACCGCGGCGCTGGCCAACCGGGTGACCTACTACACGACGATGGCCGGCTGCGAAGCCGCGACCGAAGCCCTGAAGCACCAGGACGGCCTGTCGGTGGTCTCCCTGCAGGAACTGCACGCCGAACTGCACTAAACTGCATCCGGCCTGAAGCCCGCCGCCGCTCTCCCGTCAGGGGGCGCGGCGGCGGTCCTTCCTGGGTGCTCTCCGATTTCCTTTCCACGAACAGACACGAACAGACATGGCCACGATTCCGTTGACCAAACGCGGCGCCGCGCTGCTGAAGGAAGAGCTGCATCGCCTCAAGACGGTGGAGCGCCCGGCCGTCATCACCGCGATCGCCGAAGCCCGCGCCCAGGGCGACCTGTCGGAGAACGCCGAATACGACGCCGCCAAGGACAAGCAGGGCTTCATCGAAGGCCGCATCCAGGAGGTCGAGGGCAAGCTGTCGGTGGCCCAGGTGATCGATCCGTCCACGCTCGACGCGGGCGGGCGGGTCGTGTTCGGCTCCACCGTCGACCTCGAGGAAGAGGAGAGCGGTGCGGAGGTGACCTACCAGATCGTCGGCGAGGACGAGGCCGACCTGAAGCAGGGACTGATCTCCGTGGGCTCGCCGATCTCGCGTGCGCTGATCGGCAAGTCCGCCGGCGACGTGGCCGAGGTGCAGGCGCCGGGCGGCATCAAGCGCTACGAGATCATCGACGTGCGTTACGCCTGAGATCGGAGCACGACATGCTGCTGCGCGTGCGTGGGGTGCTGGTCGCGCTCTGGCTGGGTCTGGTGGTGACGCTGGCGCTGGTGGTCGCGCCCACGCTGTTCGGTCAGCTCGACCGGGTGCTGGCCGGCCAGGTGGCTGGCGCGATGTTCCGCATCGAGGCCCATGCGGCCCTGGGGCTGGCCGCGGCGCTGTTCCTGATCGAGCGGCGCCTGGCGCGCTCGGCGGCGCTGCAGGGCAGCCCCTTGCCGATGACCGGCCTGCTGCTGGTGCTGGGGGCGCTGTTCTGCACCGTCTTCGGCTACTTCGCGCTGCAGCCGATGATGGAGGCCATCAAGGCGGGCACCCCGGGGCGCTGGAGCTTCGGCATGCTGCATGGCCTATCCAGCAGCTTCTTCGCGCTCAAGGGCCTGCTGCTGCTGGTGCTGATGTGGCGCTGCGTGTCGGCCACGGCATCGGGTCCGTGCGCCAGGCCGGTCGCGGCGACGGCCTCGCGGGCATGAAAAAGCCGGTGAGCCCCCTCGAAGGGCTCACCGGCCGATGGATGAAAGGGCCTGGCGGGTCAGTCCGTCTGGGAGCGCTTCTTCACGCTGAGCAGGCGTTTCTTGGTGCGCTTGACGATGCCGCCGGCGGTCAGGCGCTGGTTGCCCAGCACGGTCAGTTTCTTGACCTGGGCACGCTGGCTGCCGCTCTTGGAGAACTTCAGGATCTTGACGACCCGCGGGCCGGGGTGGCGGCTGGTCGACTCGTCGGCCACGGCCTTGGCAGGGATCGGCCGCCACAGCACCAGCAGCTTGCCGATGTGCTGGATCGGCGCGGCGCCCAGCTGGTCGGCCAGCTCGGTCAGGAAGGCCTCCCGCTGGATGCGGTCGTCGCTGAACACGCGGATCTTGATCAGGCCGTGGGCCTTGAGCGCGGCGTCGATTTCCTTCGTCACGGCAGGAGTGAGTCCCTCGCCCCCGATCATGACGACCGGGTCGAGGTGGTGGGCGGCCGCGCGATGTTCTTTGCGCTGGGCCGGGGTCAATTGGATTGCAGACATTCCTCTATTATCGTGCGCTCATGAAGGTCGACACCAAAAGCAAGAAACTCAACAAGGCGTGGCTCAACGAGCACATCCACGATCCTTACGTCCGACAGGCCCAGAAGGACGGCTATCGCTCCCGCGCGGCCTACAAGCTCAAGGAGATCGACGAGACCTTCCACCTGATCCGGCCCGGCCAGGTCGTCGTGGACCTGGGGGCCACGCCCGGCGCCTGGAGCCAGTACGTGCGGCGCCGGCTGGCGCCCAAGGGGGTCTCGGGCGGCGGTGCGGCCGTCGGCGAGCTCAACGGCAGCATCATCGCGCTGGACCTGCTCGATTTCGAGCCCATCGAAGGGGTGCAGTTCATCCAGGGCGACTTCCGCGAGGACAGCGTGCTCGAGCAGCTGGTGTCGCTGCTGGAGGGGCGCAAGGTCGATGTCGTCGTGTCGGACATGGCGCCCAACCTGTCGGGCATCGACGTCTCCGATGCGGCGCGCATCGCGCATCTGGTCGAGCTGGCGATCGAGTTCTGCCAGTCGCACCTGCGCACCGATGGAGCCCTGGTCTGCAAGGTGTTTCACGGCAGCGGCTACAGTCAGCTGGTCGACACCTTCCGGCAAGCCTTCCGCGTGGTCAAGCCGGTCAAGCCCAAGGCCTCCCGGGATCGCTCGTCGGAGACCTTCCTGGTCGGGATCGGGCTGAAACCCTCGAAGGCATGACGTGAAACGGTGCGCCATGCACGAAGTTCGTGAAAGACGCAAGCGCCCGACGGGCATTGCCTCGGTCGGGTCCCCCTTGTGTGGACTAAAATCAGCCCCATCTACCGCGAAGGTATGCGCGTTTGGCGCATCGCTGGGCCCGGGCACAGGGCCAATTGATTCTATAAAGGAGCCGCGGTGAACAATCAATGGTTCTCCAAAGTCGCTGTCTGGCTGGTGATTGCACTGGTGCTGTTCACGGTTTTCAAGCAGTTCGAACGGACCGGAACGTCCAGTGGCCAGATCGGTTACTCCGAGTTCCTCGAGGAGGTGCGCGCCAAGCGCATCCGCGACGTGGTGCTGCAGGAGAACCCGGGTGGAGCCGACATCGAGGCCATCACGACCGATGACAAGAAGGTCCGCACCACGGCCACCTACCTGGACCGTGGTCTGGTCGGTGACCTGATCGCCAACGGCGTGCGTTTCCGCGTCAAGGCCCGCGAGGAGCCCTCGCTGATCACCAGCCTGCTGATCTCCTGGGGCCCGATGCTGCTGCTGATCGGCGTGTGGGTCTACTTCATGCGCCAGATGCAGGGCGGCGGCAAGGGCGGTGCGTTCAGCTTCGGCAAGAGCAAGGCCCGCATGCTCGACGAGAGCAACAACTCGGTGACCTTCGCCGACGTGGCTGGCTGCGACGAGGCCAAGGAAGAGGTCAAGGAACTGGTGGATTTCCTCAAGGATCCGCAGAAGTTCCAGAAGCTGGGCGGGCGCATTCCCCGCGGCGTGCTGATGGTCGGCCCTCCGGGCACCGGCAAGACGCTGCTGGCCAAGTCGATCGCCGGCGAGGCCAAGGTGCCGTTCTTCTCGATCTCCGGCTCCGACTTCGTCGAGATGTTCGTCGGTGTCGGTGCGGCCCGTGTGCGCGACATGTTCGAGCAGGCCAAGAAGAGCTCGCCCTGCATCATCTTCATCGACGAGATCGATGCGGTCGGTCGCCACCGTGGTGCCGGCCTGGGGGGGGGGAACGACGAACGTGAGCAGACGCTCAACCAGATGCTCGTCGAGATGGATGGTTTCGAGACGAACCTGGGCGTGATCGTGATCGCGGCCACCAACCGTCCCGACATCCTGGATCCGGCGCTGCTGCGTCCGGGCCGCTTCGACCGTCAGGTCTACGTGACGCTGCCCGACGTGCGCGGTCGCGAGCAGATCCTGAACGTGCACATGCGCAAGGTGCCGATCGGCCAGGACATCCGTGCCGACATCCTGGCCCGTGGCACGCCCGGTTTTTCGGGTGCCGACCTGGCCAACCTGGTCAACGAGGCCGCGCTGTTCGCCGCCCGCCGCAGTGGCCGGGTCGTGGAGATGGCCGACTTCGAGAAGGCCAAGGACAAGATCATGATGGGCCCCGAGCGCAAGTCCATGGTCATGCCCGAGGAAGAGCGCAAGAACACCGCCTACCACGAGGCCGGCCATGCGCTGGTGGCGCGCCTGCTGCCCAAGACCGATCCGGTGCACAAGGTCACCATCATCCCGCGCGGCCGCGCGCTGGGCGTGACCATGCAGCTGCCTGAAGGGGACCGCTACAGCATGGACAAGGGCCGCATGCTGTCGACGATCTCGGTGCTGTTCGGTGGCCGCATCGCCGAGGAGGTGTTCATGGACCAGATGACCACCGGTGCCAGCAACGACTTCGAGCGCGCGACCCAGATCGCCCGCGACATGGTGACCCGCTACGGCATGACCGACGCGCTGGGCACGATGGTCTACGCGGACAACGAGGGTGAGGTGTTCCTGGGCCGTTCGGTCACCAAGACGACCAACATGTCCGAGCAGACGATGCTGACGGTCGATCGCGAGATCCGCCGCATCATCGACGAGCAGTACGCCCAGGCTCGCCGCCTGATCGAGGAGAACCAGGACAAGATGCACGCGATGGCCACGGCCCTGCTCGAATGGGAGACCATCGACGCCGACCAGATCGATGACATCATGTCCGGCCGTGCTCCGCGTCCGCCCAAGGACTGGGTGCCCCCGGCCAGCAAACCCCCGGGTGGTTCGTCGACCGGCACCATGACTTCGGGTGGTGCGACGGCCACGGCCTGAGTCCATCGGGCCACCGGCCTGATCCGATCTTGACGGGGCTTCGGCCCCGTTTTCCATGGTGCAAGAGGAGCTTTGGTTCATGGCCTGCTGGCAGACCTCCCGTTTCCTGCTCGATCTGGAGCACCCGCTCGTGATGGGCATCGTCAACGTCACCCCGGACTCGTTCTCGGACGGCGGGCGCGACGTGCGGCAGGCCCTGGCGCACTGCGAGCAGCTGCTGCGTGACGGTGCGCACATCCTCGACATCGGTGGCGAGTCGACCCGGCCCGGCGCGACGCCGGTGCCGCTGACCGAAGAGCTGGCGCGCGTCGTGCCGGTGGTGCGCGAGGCGGTCAGGCTGGGCGTGCCGGTGTCGGTCGACACCTTCAAGCCGCAGGTGATGCGTGCCGTGCTCGACGAGGGCGCCGACATCATCAACGACATCCACGCCCTGACGGTCGATGGTGCGGTCGAGGCCGTGGCGGCCCACCCGTCCTGCGGGGTCTGCCTGATGCACATGCGTGGCCAGCCCGCCTCGATGCAGGCCGGCCCGCTCGACTACCCCGATGTCGTGGCCGAGGTCACCGACTTCCTGGCCGCCCGGGTGGCCGTGCTGCAGTCCCGCGGCGTGCAGCCGCCGCGCATCGTGCTCGATCCGGGCATCGGCTTCGGCAAGCGCGTGGTCGACAACTTCGCCTTGATCCGTGGCCAGGCGGCCTTGCTGGCGCTGGGTCTTCCGGTGCTGGCCGGCTGGTCGCGCAAGTCGTCGGTCGGTGCCGCCACGGGACGCGAGGTCGACCGGCGTCTGGCCGGCAGCCTGGCGGCGGCGCTGGCGGCGGTGCACTGTGGCGCCCGGGTCGTGCGGGTTCACGACGTGGCCGAGACCGTCGATGCCTTGGCCGTGTGGACGGCGGCCGGCTTGTTGCCATGAATGTATCCAGATGTTTCCTGGTGCGACACAATCGCTCCACGAGGCCCCCGCATTCCCGCTGAGGCGCTTCCTGAAAAAAAGAGAGAGGTCATGAGCAACAGAAAATACTTCGGCACCGACGGCATCCGCGGCACCGTCGGCGAAGCGCCGATCACGCCCGACTTCGCGCTGCGTCTGGGCCACGCGATCGGCCGCGTGCTGCGCGCCACCCAGGACCGGCCTTCGGTGCTCATCGGCAAGGACACCCGCATCTCGGGCTACATGCTCGAGTCGGCACTCGAGGCCGGCCTGAGCTCGGCGGGTGTGGACGTGCTGCTGACCGGGCCGCTGCCCACGCCGGGTGTCGCCTACCTGACCCGGGCGCTGCGGCTGTCGCTGGGCATCGTCATCAGCGCCTCGCACAACCCCTACGAGGACAACGGCATCAAGTTCTTCTCGGCCCGCGGCGAGAAGCTGCCCGACGCCTGGGAGCTGGAGGTCGAGGCGGCCATCGAGGCGCCGCCCCAGTGGGAAAGCTCCAACGGCCTGGGCCGTGCGCGCCGGGTGGCCGATGCGGCCGGCCGCTACATCGAGTTCTGCAAGTCGACCTTCTCCAACGAGCTGTCGCTCAAGGGCCTGAAGATCGTCATCGACGGCGCGCACGGGGCGGCCTACCAGGTCGCGCCGGCGGTCTTCCATGAGCTGGGGGCCGACGTGGTGCGCATCGGCTGCGAGCCCGACGGCTTCAACATCAACCGGCAGGTCGGCGCGACCTCGCCCGAGGCGCTGGTGCGCACCGTGCGGGAGCAGGGCGCGGACTACGGCATCGCGCTCGACGGCGACGCCGACCGCCTCCAGCTGGTGGATCGCAACGGCCGGCTCTACAACGGCGACGAGCTGCTGTACGTGATGGTCGCCGACCGGCTGGACCAGGGTGAAGCGGTCCCGGGGGCCGTCGGCACGCTGATGACCAACATGGCGGTCGAGCTGGCGCTGCAGGAGCGTGGTGTCGAGTTCGTGCGGGCCAAGGTCGGCGACCGCTACGTGCTCGAGGAGCTGGCCCGGCGTGGCTGGCAGCTCGGCGGCGAAGGCTCCGGTCACCTGCTGGCGCTGGACCGCCACACCACCGGTGACGGCATCGTCAGCGCGCTGCAGGTGCTGCAGGCCCAGCAGCGCAGCGGCCGCACGCTCGAGCAGATGCTCGAGGGCGTGACGCTGTTCCCGCAGACCCTGATCAACGTCCGCCTGCAGCCCGGCACCGACTGGCGCGAGAACCGTCGCCTGGCCGAGGTGCAGCAGGCGGTGCAGGCCGAGCTCGGCAAGCGTGGCCGGCTGCTGATCCGGCCGTCGGGCACCGAGCCGCTGCTGCGCGTGATGGTGGAGGCCCAGGACGCCGAGCTGGCACGATCCTGCGCCCAGCGCCTGGTCGATGCGGTCTCGGCCTGAGCGCAGGCCCCGGCCCGGGGCCTGAACGTGGCGGCCCGATCGTGATCCAGGTCACGATCGGGCTGTCACATGATTTCGTGACAGTACCGCGACGGCCATCGATCGCATCGATCCGCACGCCACGGCGTGTCGCTGCCGCTGTCACAAATGCCTTGTGCGTCACGAGATCGTCACAGAGCGCCCATACAGTCCGTCCTGTCGGTATTTCTACCGCCTAGCGATCGAAAGGGCATTCCATGAACGTTTCCGTGTTGAGCAAGGGTTTCCTGGCTGTTTCCATGCTTGCAGCAGCCAGTCTGGCAGCCGCTCAGGACGTGACCGGGGCAGGAGCTTCGTTCCCCGCACCGGTGTATGCCAAGTGGGCCGACGCCTACAACAAGGCCACCGGCGTGCGCATCAACTACCAGTCGGTGGGTTCGGGCGCCGGCATGAAGCAGATCAAGTCGAAGACGGTGGACTTCGGGGCGTCCGATGCGCCGCTGAAGGACGAGGAGCTGGCCAAGGATGGCCTGGTCCAGTTCCCGACCGTCATCGGTGGTGTCGTGCCGGTGGTGAACATCAAGGGCGTGCAGCCCGGCCAGCTGAAGATGACCGGCACCGTGCTGGCCGACATCTACCTGGGCAAGATCACGAAGTGGAACGACGCCGCCATCACCGCCCTGAACCCGGGCGTGGCGCTGCCGGACTCGCTGATCGCCGTGGTGCGCCGCGCCGATGGTTCGGGCACGTCCTTCAACTTCACCAACTACCTGTCCAAGGTCAGCGCCGACTGGAAGAGCAAGGTCGGCGAGGGCACCGCCCCGAACTGGCCGGTGGGCATGGGTGGCAAGGGCAATGAAGGCGTGTCCGCCTTCGTGACCCGCCTGCCGGACTCGATCGGTTATGTCGAGTACGCCTACGCCAAGCAGAACAAGATGTCGCACGTACTGCTGCAGAACGTCGCGGGCAACTTCGTCGCGCCGGACGACCTGACCTTCAAGGCTGCTGCGGCCAACGCCGAGTGGAGCAAGTCGTTCTACCAGGTGCTGACCAACCAGCCGGGCAAGGACTCGTGGCCGATCACGGCAGCGACCTTCATCATGATGCACAAGGTCGCCGAGAAGCCGGCGCAGTCGCAGGCCTCGCTGAAGTTCTTCGAGTGGGCCTACACCGGTGGCGACAAGATGGCGTCCGACCTCGAGTACGTGCCGATGCCCGACTCGGTGAAGGCCATCATCCGCAAGTCGTGGAGCGAGATCAAGGACGGCGGCGGCAAGGCCGTCCACGCGTCGAAGTGATCGCATCCTCGTGATGCACGAAGGGCTGGGTGCGGTGTCGCACCAGCCCTTTTTTACGACCCGGAGGCACTGTGGCTGCTACCCTTCCTGCATCAACGCAGGACAAGACTATGAAACCATCCGAGCGCACCTCGGGATCGGGCGGCCCGCGCGCGCCTGTTCGTGCACCCTGGGCCGATCCGCTGTTCGCCTTCCTGGCCCAGGCCGCGGCCTGGCTGACGCTGGCCCTGCTGGCGGGCATCATCGTCTCGCTGGTGATCGGGGCGATGCCCGCGATCCGCGAGTACGGCCTGTCCTTCCTGTGGCGGGCCGAGTGGAATCCGCCGGAGGACAAGTACGGCGGCCTGGTGATGATCTACGGCACGCTGATGACCTCGTTCATCGCGCTGCTGATCGCCGTGCCGGTGAGCTTCGGCATCGCGCTGTTCCTGACCGAGCTTTCCCCCAAGTGGCTCAAGCAGCCGCTGGGCACCGCCATCGAGCTGCTGGCGGCCGTGCCGTCCATCGTCTACGGCATGTGGGGCCTGCTGGTGTTCGGGCCGCTGCTGGCCGAATACGTGCAGGCGCCGCTGATGACGGCCTTCCGGGGCGTGCCCTTCTTCGGCGAGCTGTTCTCGGGCCCGCCGGTGGGCATCGGCCTGCTGTCGGCCGGCATCATCCTGGCGATCATGATCATCCCGTTCATCGCCTCCGTGATGCGTGATGTCTTCGAGGTCACGCCGCCGATGCTCAAGGAGAGCGCCTACGGCCTGGGCTCGACCACCTGGGAGGTGGTCTACAAGGTCGTGCTGCCCTACACCAAGGCCGGCGTGGTCGGCGGCATCATGCTCGGCCTGGGCCGTGCGCTGGGCGAGACCATGGCCGTCACCTTCGTGATCGGCAACATGAACCAGCTGTCGTCGCTGTCGCTGTTCGAGGCGGCCAACAGCATCACGTCGGCCCTGGCCAACGAGTTTGCCGAAGCGGGTGAAGGCCTGCACCAGGCTTCGCTGATCTACCTGGGCCTCGTGCTGTTCTTCATCACATTCGTCGTGCTGGCGCTGTCCAAGGTGCTGCTGGCGCAACTCAAGAAGGGCGAGGGTCGTTGATGACGAGCGCAACTCTGCTGGCATCGCGCGTGGCGATGCACCGCAAACGCAAGGTGGTCAACGCCATCGCGCTGATGATGTCGCTGGCCGCGATGGCCTTCGGCCTGGTCTGGCTGATCTGGATCCTGTTCGAGACCGTGCGACTGGGCCTGGGCGGCATCTCGCTGGCGCTGTTCACCGAGATGACGCCGCCCCCGATGGAAGAGGGCGGGCTGGCCAACGCGATCTTCGGCTCGCTGCTGATGGTCGGCGCAGCCACCCTGATCGGCACGCCGATCGGCGTGCTGGCCGGGGTCTACCTGGCCGAGTACGGCCAGGCCAACTGGCTGGGCCGGGTGACCCGTTTCATCAACGACATCCTGCTGGCGGCGCCGTCGATCGTGATCGGCCTGTTCATCTACTCGATCTGGGTGTCGCGCCAGAAGTCCTTCTCCGGTTTCGCCGGCGTGCTGGCGCTCGCGCTGATCGTCATCCCGGTGGTCATCCGCACCACCGAGAACATGCTCAGCCTGATCCCCAACGCGCTGCGCGAGGCCGCCTACGCGCTGGGCACGCCGAAGTGGAAGGTCATCCTGGCCATCACGCTGAAGACCGCCCGCGCCGGCGTGATGACCGGCATCCTGCTGGCCATCGCCCGCATCGCCGGTGAGACCGCACCGCTGCTGTTCACCGCGCTGTCCAACCAGTTCTGGACCTCCAGCCTCGGCGAGCCGATGGCCAGCCTGCCGGTGACCATCTTCAAGTTCGCGATGAGCCCTTACGAGAACTGGCAGAAACTGGCGTGGGCAGGCGTGTTCCTGATCACCGTGGGTGTGCTGGCGCTGAACATCGTGGCGCGCACCTTCTTCCGCAACAAGCACTGAATCCCTGCCGAGGCATTCCATGGACACCAAAGTCAATCTGCCGGTGAGCGAGAAGATCAAGCTCTCGGTCCGCAACCTGAACTTCTACTACGGCCACTTCCATGCGTTGAAGAACATCAACATGGAGCTGCCCGAGAAGAAGGTCACCGCCTTCATCGGCCCCTCGGGCTGCGGCAAGTCCACGCTGCTGCGCACCTTCAACCGCATGTTCGAGCTCTACCCCGAGCAGCGTGCCGAAGGCGAGATCCTGCTCGACGGCCAGGACATCCTCAAGAGCAAGGAAGACATCTCGCTGATCCGTGCCCGCGTGGGCATGGTCTTCCAGAAGCCCACGCCCTTCCCGATGTCGATCTACGACAACATCGCCTTCGGCGTGCGGCTGTTCGAGAGCCTGTCGCGTGCCGAGATGGACGAGCGGGTCGAGTGGGCCCTGAAGAAGGCCGCGCTCTGGACCGAGGTGAAGGACAAGCTCGACAAGAGCGGCTCGGGCCTGTCGGGTGGCCAGCAGCAGCGCCTGTGCATCGCGCGCGGCATCGCCATCAAGCCCGAGGTGCTGCTGCTCGACGAGCCCTGCTCGGCGCTGGATCCGATCTCGACGGGCAAGATCGAGGAGCTGATCGACGAGCTCAAGAGCGACTACACCGTGCTGATCGTGACCCACAACATGCAGCAGGCCGCGCGCAGTTCCGACTACACCGCCTACATGTACCTGGGTGACCTGATCGAGTTCGGACCGACGTCGGAGCTCTTCATGAAGCCGAAGAAAAAAGAGACGGAAGACTACATCACCGGCCGTTTCGGCTGACGTCCGGCAGGCCCGCAGCGACGCGGGTCGTGCGGGCCACTCTTCTTGAAGGACTCCTTCCATGGACAAGCATCTCGTCAGCCAGTTCGACAACGAGCTCAACGGCATTTCCACCCGCGTGCTCGAAATGGGCGGCATGGTCGAATCCCAGGTGGCCCAGGCCATCTACGCGCTGACCCATTTCAGCAGCGAAACCGCCGCCCAGGTCATCCAGACCGAGGAGCGTGTCAACCAGATGGAAGTGGAGATCGATCGTGACCTGTCGGGCATCATCGCCCGCCGCCAGCCCACGGCGCGCGACCTGCGCCTGCTGATCGCGATCTCCAAGACCATCGGCAACCTCGAGCGGGTGGGCGACGAAGCCGCCCGCATCGCCCGCACCGTGCAGCGCCTGGTCAACACCGGCGTCTCCAGCCGCCTGCGCCTGCCGGTGTCGGACGTGTCCTTCGAGGCGCAGCTGGCCATCGCCTCGCTGCACAAGGCGCTCGACGCGTTCGCGCGCCTGGACGTCAACCAGGCCATCGCCGTCATCAAGCAGGACAACGAGATCGACGCCGAGTTCGACGGTTTCATGCGCAAGCTCATCACCTACATGATGGAAGACCCGCGCACGATCTCGGCCTCCATCGACCTGGTCTTCGTGGCCAAGGCGATCGAGCGTGTCGGCGACCACGCGAAGAACCTAGCCGAGCAGATCATCTACATCGTCAAGGGCACCGACGTGCGTCACAACACGCCCGACACGGTCGAGACGCTGGCCAAGTGATTGAAGGAGTTTTCTGTGTCCGGGGTGTCTAAATGAGTCGAGTGCTGGTCGTCGAGGACGAGACCGCGATCGCGGAGCTGATCTCCATCAACCTGCGCCATGCCGGCTACGAGGTCACGCTCGCGGCCACGGCCGAACAGGCCCAGGCGGCGGTGGATGCGGTGCTGCCCGATCTGGTGCTGCTGGACTGGATGCTGCCCGGCAGCTCCGGCATCGCGCTGGCCCGCCAGTGGCGTGCGGCGGCCCGCACGCGCGAGCTGCCCATCATCATGCTGACGGCCCGCGCCGAGGAGTCCGACAAGGTCGTGGGCCTCGATGCCGGCGCCGACGACTACCTGACCAAGCCGTTCTCCACCGGCGAGCTGCTGGCGCGCATCCGTGCGGTGCTGCGCCGCCGTGCGCCCGAGGCGCTCGACAGCGCGGTGGAGGTCGGTCACTTGCGCCTGGACCCGTCGACCCGCCGCGTCACCCGCGGGGCCGAGGAGATCCGGGTCGGTCCGACCGAATTCCGCCTGCTGCACTTCTTCATGACCCATCCCGAGCGTGTGCACACCCGTGCGCAGTTGCTCGACCGGGTCTGGGGTGACCATGTGTTCATCGAGGAGCGCACGGTGGACGTGCACGTCAAGCGCCTGCGCGAGGCGCTGTCGCCGGTGCAGTGCTCGCAGATGATCGAGACGGTGCGTGGCGCCGGCTATCGACTGACGCAGAGCGGGCTGGCGGCCGCCTGAGCGGGCCGATTTCAGGGGATTGCGGGCCATGGGCTTGATTGCAGGACGTCTGTTGATGGCGATCTTCCTGATGAGCCTGGGGGCCCTGACGGGTTTCCTGGTCGGTCGGGTGGTCGGTCATGTCTTCTGGGGGGTGTGGATTGGCGCGGTGCTGGGCGTGTCGCTGGCCCAGGTGCGCGAGACCTACCGCGCGCTGCGCCTGATCCGCTGGCTGCGCGAGGGCGGCGACGGGCCGGCACCACGTGCCGGCGAGGTCTGGGGCGAGCTCGCCTACCGCTTCGAGCGCCACCTGCAGCTGCGCCAGCGGGAGCTGGTCGGTGAGCGCCAGCGCCTGGCGCAGTTCCTCTCGGCCATCGAGGCCTCGCCGATCGGCCTGCTGCTGCTCGACGCCGAGGAGCACATCAGCTGGCTCAATCCGGTCGCGGCCGACCACCTCGGCCTGCACCGCGAACGTGACCTGGGCCAGCGCATCACCAACCTGGTCCGCCATCCTGCCTTCGTGGGGCATCTGCAGCAGGCCGATCCCGTCGAGCCGGTGAGCATGCTCAACCACCAGAACGGCCTGACGCTGTCGGTGCAGATCCGGCCCTACGGTGACGGGCTGCGCCTGATCCTGACCCAGGACGTGACCGAGCGCCTGCGCGCCGACGCGATGCGGCGCGACTTTGTGGCCAATGTGTCCCACGAGATCCGCACGCCGCTGACGGTGCTGGCCGGTTTCGTCGAGACGCTGACCAATCTGCCGCTGACGCCGGTGGAGCGCCAGCGGGTGCTGGCCCTGATGACCCAGCAGACCAACCGCATGCAGTCGCTGGTGTCGGACCTGCTGACGCTGGCCCAGCTCGAGGGCAGCCCGCGCCCGCCGGCCGACCACTGGGTGCCGGTCAGCGCCTTGCTGCAGCAGGTCGAGCTGGAGGCGCAGGCGCTGTCCAAGGGCCGCCACCAGCTGGTATTCCACGAGCCCGGCCAGCCCGCCGCGGCCATCGCGGGCCACCAGAGCGAGCTGCTGTCGGCCCTGGCCAATCTGGTCAGCAACGCGGTGCGCTACACGCCCGACGGGGGCCGCATCGAGGTCCGCTGGCTTGCGGGCAGCACCACGCAGCCTGGCTGCTTCGAGGTCAGGGACACCGGCATCGGCATCGCCCGCGAGCACCTGCCCCGCATCACCGAACGTTTCTACCGCGTCGATGGCAGCCGCTCTCGCGAGACCGGGGGCACGGGCCTGGGCCTGTCCATCGTCAAGCACGTGCTGCAGCGCCACGGTGCCGAGCTCGAGGTCGACAGCGAGCCGGGCAAGGGCTCGTGCTTCCGCATCGTCGTGCCGGCCGTGCGCACCCGTTATGTCCAGGCGGTGCCGTCGATCGGCCCGGCCGGGCGCGAGAGCGAACCCGCGACGGCGCTGCGCGGCCGCTGAGCCGCATCGAGGAAAGGCCCGGGCCGCGCGGCGGCCCGGCGTGTCTCAGGCGCGTCGGTAGAGGTAGAACACCTCGTTGCGATCGGTGGGGCGGCGCAGCTTGTCGACCAGCCGCCAGCCCTGCGGCACGACCTGGTGGGTGCTCGGGGCGGGGCGGTTGACCGCTTCGGTGCGCCGGATGATCATCCAGTCGCAACCGGCCTGCGAACGATCGCGGCTCAGTCGCCAGCGCCCCTGGGCCTCGAGGGCCGCCAGCTGGCTGCGACCCAGGTCGGGGCCGGCGATGCAGGCCTCCGCGGGGATGATGCGCGCGATGCGGTTCATCAGCGGACGGTAGCTGCGCGCATGGTCGAGCAGCGGCAGCCACAGCGTCATCAGCAGCAGCCAGCTCAGCGCCACGCCGCTGGCGGGCAGCACCAGGCTCTTCCACAGCACCGGGCGGTGCTGCGACGTGCGCCAGCGCACCAGCCAGATCCAGGCGATCGTCGCCAGCAGGGCCAGCACGAAGACGGGGGCATTGAAGCGGTGCTCGAACCCGGGTGCCAGGCGGGCGATGTTGATGGCCGGCTGGGCCGGCACCCCCGTCTGCACCGAGGCGTAGAGCACCCACAGCAGCAGCGCCAGGATGCTGAAGAAGAAGACCGAGAACCAGTCGATCGCCGCACTGACGGTGCGCTTGAGCGTCGGCAGCGAAAACGCGGCCAGCACGGCCAGCGAGGGCAGGGCGATCATCAGCGCCCGCTCCGACGCGCCCATCGCGGCGCTGGCGCCGATCGCCACCGCCGCCACCGACAGCGGGATCAGCACGTGGTGATGGCCCAGCTGGCGGCGCCAGCGCCACAGCGTCCAGCCCACCAGCGGCCAGATCGGCCAGGTGAACCAGGCCAGCAGCTTGGGCATGCCCAGCACCTCGGGCAGCGGCGCGAGCCGGGAGGCCCAGGCGTCCACCGCGGCGGCCGCGGCGGCCGAGATCAGCATGCCCAGCAGCAGCCAGGGCACCAGCGCCCGTGTGGGGGCGTGTGACGAGCGCCGGGCCAGCACCACGCCGACGCCGCCATAGAGCAGACCGGTGGTCGCCGCCCCGCTCAGGGCCAGCGCCGGCAGGGCCACCAGCAGGGCGATGATGCTGCGGCCATGCCGGTGCCGACTGGCCGCCAGGCCGTAGAGCAGCAGGCTGCTGGCCGCCAGCTGCACCAGCTCCGGCGTGGTCTCGTGACCCAGCTGCAGCAGGCCCAGCGGGGCGATCAGCGCCAGCACCGAGGCGTCGGCCATCGTGCAGGCGTAGTCGATGCGCGAGGCCTCGCCCCCGAAGGCAAAAGGCAGCGGCTGCGCCTCGTCGGTGCGGGCGAGGTGGAAGCAGGCGTACCAGGTCAGGGCGAGCGTGGCCACCAGCAGCAGCGCGAACGGCAGCCGGGCGGCCAGGGCCTGGTCCATCCAGCCCCCGAACGCCTGGATGGACCAGGCCCCGAGCCAGTAGGGCAGGGCGCTGCCCTCGCTGGACAGTCCGGCGATGCTCGGATTCAGCCAGCCGGAGTCGCCGCGCACCAGGCTCAGCATGTAGCCGAAAGCGGTGATGTCGGCATTTTTCCAGGGGTCCCGGAAGAAGATGCCGGGCAGCACATAGGCTGCGCACAGCAGCCACAAGGCCAGCCGGGGCAGTCGCCGCACGGCTCGCTGGGTCACGAGGGCCGGATTGGGAGTGTTCACGGGACGGGGCAGAAGCCGCAGTGGAGGAGGCGCACCGATTCTGGCGCCGAAACGGGCGGACCAAAAAAAAGGGCAGCCGGAGCTGCCCTTCCTGACGTCTGCGACAGGATCTTACTTCTTGATGCCCACGCGGAACTTGTTGCGGAACTTCTCGACGCGTCCACCCAGACTGTCGATGCTCTTCTGCGTGCCGGTGTAGAACGGGTGCGTTTCGCTGGTCGTTTCCAGCTTGAACAGCGGCAGTTCGCGGCCATCTTCCATCGTGATGTTCTCACGAGCCGGCGCGCACGAGCGCGTCACGAACTTGAAGCCGTTGGACAGATCCACGAAGCAAACTTCGCGGTAGTTCGGGTGGATGCCTTCTTTCATTGGAGCCTCGCTGTGATGCCGGGAGCCACGTTGCGCACCATGCACAAGCACTTTCCGACAGCGGAAAAACGTTGATTATAGCCTTCAACCGCCTCGGCGCATCAGGTCGAAGAACTCGACGTTGTTCTTCGTGGACTTCATCTTGCCCAGGATGAACTCCATCGCCTCGATTTCGTCCATCGGATAGAGCAGCTTGCGCAGGATCCAGGTCTTCTGCAGGATCTCCGGCTTGAGCAGCAGCTCCTCGCGGCGGGTGCCCGACTTGTTGAGCATGATCGACGGGTAGACCCGCTTTTCCGACATGCGGCGATCCAGCTGGATCTCGCAGTTGCCCGTGCCCTTGAACTCCTCGTAGATCACCTCGTCCATGCGGCTGCCGGTGTCGACCAGCGCCGTGCCGATGATGGTCAGCGAGCCGCCTTCCTCGATGTTGCGGGCCGCGCCGAAGAAGCGCTTGGGGCGCTGCAGCGCGTTGGCGTCCACGCCACCGGTCAGCACCTTGCCCGACGAGGGCAGCACGTTGTTGTAGGCACGCGCCAGACGGGTGATCGAGTCCAGCAGGATGACCACGTCCTTCTTCAGCTCGACCAGCCGCTTGGCGCGCTCGATCACCATCTCGGCGACCTGCACGTGACGGGCGGCGGGCTCGTCGAAGGTGGAGCTGATCACCTCGCCGCGCACGGTGCGCTGCATCTCGGTCACTTCTTCCGGCCGTTCGTCGACCAGCAGCACGATCAGGTGGGCATCCGGGTGGTTGGCCACGATGGCATGCGCCAGGTGCTGCATCATCACCGTCTTGCCGCTCTTGGGCGGCGCGACGAGCAGTGCCCGCTGGCCTTTGCCCAGCGGCGCGATCAGGTCGATGATGCGGCTGGTGATGTTTTCTTCACCCTTGACCTCACGCTCGAGCCTGAACTGTTCCGTCGGGAACAGCGGGGTCAGGTTCTCGAACATGATCTTGTTCTTGCTCTCCTCGGGCGTCAGTTCGTTGACGCGGTCGACCTTGACCAGGGCGAAATACCGCTCGCCATCCTTGGGCACGCGGACTTCACCTTCGATCATGTCGCCGGTGTGGAGATTGAAGCGGCGAATCTGGCTGGGCGAGAGGTAGATGTCGTCGGTGCTGGCCAGGAAACTGGCGTCGGGCGAGCGCAGGAAGCCGAAGCCGTCGGGCAGGACTTCGAGCACGCCGTCACCGAAGATCTGCTCGCCTTGCCGGGCGCGCTTCTTCATGATCGCGAACATCAGCTCCTGCTTGCGCATGCGGCCGGTGTTTTCGATCTCGAGCGTCTCCGCCATCTTGACCAGTGCCGAGATGTGTTGCGCCTTGAGTTCGGAGAGATGCATGTGGGTAGGGACCCTGATAGCAGGCGAACACGATGCCAGTCGTGGTCGCCGATGGTGTCGGACACTCCCTCACCCCGTGCGGTGTCCGCGCCGGATGCACTGGGGCTCGGTGCGGACCTGGCAGCCGATCACCTTGTGGGTGAGACCCGGGGCGTCAGGCACCGGGGGCTGTCAGGCGGATAGGCAGTCGGGGAGGGAGGGTGCCGAGGCTGCGTTCGAACTGAGACCCTGGATCGGGAACCCTCAGGGGAAGCGCAGTGGCATACGGTACGCAACAGCCGCGAGGCTGCTGTTGCGCCCGATTATAGGTTGGCGTCGATGAATGCGGTCAACTGAACCTTCGACAGGGCGCCAACTTTGGTCGCAGCGAGTTCGCCGCCCTTGAAGATCATCAGCGTCGGGATGCCGCGGATGCCGAACTTGGCCGGGACCGCGCGGTTTTCGTCGACGTTCATCTTGGCGACCTGCAGGCGGCCGCCGTAGCTGCCGGCGATCTCGTCGAGGATCGGCGCGATCATCTTGCAGGGGCCGCACCATTCGGCCCAGTAATCCACCAGAACCGGTTTGTCGGATTGAATCACGTCGGTGTCGAAGGACGCGTCAGAAATGTGTTTGATGAGGTCGCTGCTCATGGCAAATCCGTGGGAGGTCACAACCATCTCGTCAAATCGACGGTTCGATGGGCTCACGTATTTTGGCATGAACCATCCGGCCCGGCAGGAACGGGCCCGCTGCGCCTGGCTATGGTGGTGATAGCCGCGGGCCAATAACGGGGCCTGAGCGGTCCTGTTCACCGTTTTGATCCGGTCCGCGGTGCGGCACACTGGGGCGCATCGAGAGGGAGTGCGCGTTGCGTTCCTGGCGAATTCGAACTGTCGAGTGCTGCTCATGGCCGATGCCGTCTACACCGCACCGGGCGTCCTGACGCCTTCTGACCGGAAGCCGGCGGCTGCATTGCGCACCTTCGGCCGGTTTGCCCTGCGGCAGCTGCTCGGGCGCAGCTCGTTGACGATGGCCTGGCTGGCCCACGACCCCCGCGTGCGCCAGGACGTGCTGCTGATGCTGCCGCGCAAGCCTCCCGCCACGGCCGGTGCGCTGCGGCTGTGGGCCGAGTCGGTCCAGCGGGCCGGGCGCCTGTCCCATCCCCGCCTGCTGGCGCCCGTCGAGGTGTCGGCCCACGAGGGCTGGCCTTACCTGGTCTGCGAGCGTTCTGCGGGTGCCGTCACCATGGCCGAGTACCTGTCCGGGCATCGGCCGCCAGCGCCGGCCGAGGTGGTCGACTGGTGCGTCGACCTGCTGTCGGGCCTGGCCGTGACGCACGAGGCCAATCTGTGCCACGGCGACATCGGCCTGCACAGCGTGGTGATCGATCGGCAGGGGCATCTGGCGCTGTGGGGGCTGGCGGTGTCCTGCGAGGCGGCGCCCGACGAGATGCCGGGCTCGACGGGCGCACTCGAGCGCCTGCGGGCCCATGCCGAGCGGGATGTCGCGGCCAGCGGCCTGCTGCTGTTCCAGTGGCTGTCGCGCCAGTCGGCCTTCGACGAACCTGATCTGTCGGTGGCCAGCGCCCGGCTGGGCGAAGACGTCGTGCGCCTGCCCTTCAATCTGCCCCATCCGGTGCCCGAGGCCTTGCGGGCCATCGTGAACCGCGCCGTCGACCGCCATCCGCGGCGCCGCTATGTCGGTGCCCGCAGTTTCGAGCGGGCGCTCGACGGCTGGCGCCAGGTCCAGTCCGCCGACAGGGACGGCCCGCTCGCGCTGCTGCTCGACCGCCTGCGCACGGCCGGGCATCTGCCGGCCCAGCCCGGCCTGGCTCAGCGTGTGGTCCAGGTCGCGAGGATGGAGAACCGTCGGGTCGACGTGCTCGCGGACCTGGTGCTCCAGGATCCCGCGCTGTCCTTCGAGCTGCTGCGCATGGTCAACCTGGCCCGGTTCGGGGCGGGCAAGGAAGGGCAGGTCGTCACGGTGCGACGTGCCATCCTGCTGATGGGCGTGGCGGGGGTGCGCCGTGCCGCCTCGTCGCTGCGGTCCTGGCCCGGGCCGCTGCGGGGCGATGCCGTCGAGGCGATGCAGGCCGGCATGCGGCGCGCGTGGCTGGCCGGGCATCTGGCCGAGGTGCTGGCCCCCGGTGGCCTCGACGCCGAAAGCGCGCTGCTGGCCGCGCAGCTGCAGCACCTCGGGCGCATGCTGGTGCTCTATCACTTTCCTGCCGAGGCCGCGCAGATCCATGCGCTGATGCAGTTCACCCCGGCCCGCTCGGACACCGAACCGGCCATTCCCGGCCTCAGCGAATCGGCTGCCGCGATGGCCGTGCTGGGGGTCGACCTGCCCGCGCTGGCGCTGTCGATGGCCCGCCACTGGGGCCTGGGCGAGGTGGTGCTCGAGATGATGGTGCCCTTGCCCCTCGGGCAGATGGTGCACACGCCGGTCGGGCAGGCGGGCTGGTTCCGGCTGGTGGCCAGCTGTGCCAACGAGATCCTCGAGGCCGACGAACTGGCCGCGCCACTGCAGCCGCGGGCGTTTGGACTGGTCGTCTCGCGCTACGCCAAGAGCCTGGGGCTCACGTCCGACGAGATCCGTGCGTCCCTCATCCAGGCCCGTGTGCTGCTGTCCCAGCACGGGCTGGAGCCGGCCAAGTCCCCGCTGGGCAGCGCCGATGCGTCACCGGATGGGCCGACGTGACTCGGGCGTGAGTCGCTTCTCGATTCGGGGGTGGCAAGGTGCCTGGATCCGGTCTCATGCGCGCCAGTGACACACCGAAGTGACACCAGGGACTCGACCGACGGCCTGATCTGACCGGAAAGTCAGTGGAATCAAGCACTGGAGAGATGTAGGGTGACGAGCCTTGACCCCGGCACTGGGAACTAACAGTTAGGGCTGCTCCGTTCCCGACCTGACCCGTTTGGCTGCGCTCCCATGCGGGGAGGCCCGTCACGTGATAGTGTATCTCACATTGAGACGAGGCTCGTGGAGCGATTCTCCCGACACGGCCCGCGCTCCCTCGGGACGGGCTCCAGCAACACATGAAAAAATCAGAAGACAGTCGCTACGATCCCGAGAAGGTGGTGGCCATCCGCCGCATCCGCAAGTTGATGGAGTTCTGGCGCATCAGCCCGCATGAACTGCGGGGGCTGCCGACGCCGGTGGCCCGACCCGAGCTGCTGCCGGTGGTGCGCTACCGCCATCCGCTGACCGGACGGACCTGGGACGGCGAGGGCGGGCAGCCGCAGTGGCTGCGCGAAGCCCTGATCAAGGAGGGTTACACCGTCGAAGAGCTGCGGCGCTGTGCGCGGGCGAGCGAGGGGCTGGAATCCTCGCCCGAGGGGACGTCCGAAGCGGACTGCCTGGACGACCGGCGGGCCTGAGCCGGCCCGCGGCCCGTCATCGGGCGGCGGCCTTCAGCGCTGCCAGCTCGGTGCGCAGGGCCTCGTTCTCGGCCGTCAGTTCGGCCACACGCTGCTGCAGCGCCTCCAGCGTGCCGGCTTCAGCGGCATCGCTCGAAGCCGGCGCGTCTTCACGCGGCTTGCGTTTCGCTTCGCGCACCCGCTTGGCCGCCTGCTTGAGCTCGTCCTTGCCGGCGATGGCGGCCGCCACCTGCTCCTCGGCCGGCAGGCTGGCCACGGCGGCGGCGGCATTGATCGAGATCGTGCCCGAGCGCACCGCGGCCACCACCTCGGGCGCGGCCTGCTTCTGGATCTTCTCGATCATCACCACCTGATTGCTGCTCAGGCGCGCGGCCCGGGCCAGCGCCTCGCGGCTGTTCAGCGAGACGGGGGTGGGCAGGTCCGCGGCCGTGGCCGCTTCAGGCCGGGGCGGCGCAGCGTCGGGCGTGTCCCCGGTGTCGGGGGCCGGCTCGCGGGGGGCCAGCGTGCGGGCCTGCCGGGCCGCGACGATCTCGCGCTTGCGCAGGGCCAGCAGGCCACGCTGGAAGTCCGACACGCTGCGCCGGCCCAGGTGCTGGTCGATCATCCACAGGTGCACGTCCTCGATGGAGCGGAACCTCGGGTTCTGCACGGTCTGGAACGGCAGACCGTGCTTCATGCAGATGCCGTAGCGGTTGTGGCCGTCCACCAGCATCTCGCCCCACAGCACCAGCGCGTCGCGGCAGCCTTCGGTCAGCAGGCTGCGCTCCAGCGCCTCGTGCTCCTCCGGCGTCAACGGGTCGATGTAGGCTTTCAGTTCTTCGTTGACGACGATGTTCATGGCGTGGACCGGCAGGCAGGAGGGGCCCGGATTCTAGGGGTGCCCGGGCCCGGCCGGTCGCCGAGGGCGGGCACCGGCCGGACGAAACCGCTTGCACGAAGGTCGCCACTGCAGGGACCATTCCGCCATGCACCCTTCCATGCCGCTCATCGTGACCCTGGCCGTGGCCCTGGGCCTGTCCCTGGTGCTCGGATTCCTCGCGGTCCGCATGAGGCTGCCGGCACTGGTGGGCTACCTGCTGGCCGGGGTGCTGATCGGGCCGTTCACGCCGGGTTTCGTCGCCGACGTCGACCTGGCCGGGCAGCTGGCGGAGATCGGCGTGATGCTGCTGATGTTCGGGGTCGGCCTGCACTTCTCCTTCGACGACCTGATGGCCGTGCGCCGCATCGCCATTCCGGGGGCGATCGTGCAGATGGCGGTGGCGACGGCCCTGGGCGGGGCGCTGGCGCTGTGGTGGGGCTGGTCGGTCAGCGCCGCGCTGGTGTTCGGCGTGGCGTTGTCGGTGGCCAGCACCGTCGTGCTGCTGCGTGCGCTCGAGGCCCAGGGCACGCTGCAGAGCCACAACGGCCGCATCGCGATCGGCTGGCTGGTGGTCGAGGACCTGGCCATGGTGCTGGTGCTGGTGCTGCTGCCCGCGCTGGTCGGTCTGGCCGATGGGGGTGCCGTGCTGTCCTCCGGCCTGTGGCTCTCGCTGTCGAAGACCCTGCTGGCCGTGGCCGTCTTCCTGGTGCTGATGCTGGTGGGCGGGCGCCGCGTGCTGCCCTGGGTGCTGTGGCAGATCGCCAGCACCGGCTCGCGCGAGCTGTTCACGCTGTGCGTGATCGCGGTGGCCGTGGGCATCGCCTACGGCGCGTCGGTGCTGTTCGGGGTGTCGGTCGCGCTGGGCGCGTTCTTCGCCGGCCTGGTGCTGCGGGAGTCCGAGTTCAGCCACCGTGCGGCCGAGGAGTTGCTGCCTTTCCGCGATGCCTTCGCGGTGCTGTTCTTCGTGTCGGTGGGCATGCTGTTCGACCCGAAGGTGCTGCTGGAGCGGCCGGTCCAGGTGCTGGCCGTGGTGGCCATCATCCTGCTGGGCAAGTCGCTCGCCGCCGCCGCCCTGGTGCTGGCGTTGCGCTACCCGCTCAACGCCGCGCTGACCGTGTCGGTCAGCCTGGCGCAGATCGGCGAGTTCTCCTTCATCCTGATCGCGCTGGGCGACAGCCTGGGCGTGATGCCGCACGAGGCCAAGAGCCTGATCGTCGCGGGGGCGCTGTTCTCGATCGCGCTCAATCCGATGCTGTTCACGCTGGTCGGGCCGCTGCGCCGCTGGGTCATCGCCCGCTCGGCGCTGGCCCGTCGCCTGGAGGACCGCGACGATCCGCTGGCCGAGCTGCCGATGTCCACCGAGGCGCGTTTCCTGGCCCGCCACGTGGTGCTGGTCGGACATGGATCGGTGGGCCGGCAGCTCGCCGAGGCCTTGCGTGCCCGGGATGTGCCCTGCGTGGTGGTCGAGCACCACCGCGACCGTGTCGAGGCGCTGCGCCTTGCGGGCGTGGCCGCGGTCTGCGGCGATGCGAGCGAGCCAGGGGTGCTGATCCAGGCCCACATCGCCCAGGCCGGGCTGATGGTGGTGGCCGCCGCCGAAAGCATCGACGTGCGTCCGATGATCGAGACCGCCCAGGCCCTCAATCCGTCGATGCCCATCATCGTGAGGGCGCCGAACGCCGAGGAGGCCCGGCTGCTGCTGCAGGCCGGTGCGGCCCAGGCCATCCACGCCGACCAGGCGGTGGCCGACGTGATGCTGCAGGCGATGCTGGCGGCCCTCAAGCCCGGGCGCTGAGCGTCGTCTGATCTTCTGGTGCATGAGCATCGGGATGTCGATGCCCGCCGATGCCGGGCGCCTGAGACCCGGCTGCGTCGCGGGGATCAGGCGCCCGGCGTGTGCTGCCGCAGCGTTTCCAGGCGTTCCAGCAGGTCCTGCGGACACTCCAGCTCGAGCGTCATCGGTCCGGCGTAGAACAGCCCCTCATTGCCGTCCAGCGTCAGCAGGTCCCCTTCGTGCAGCGTGGTCTGCGCGATCCGGATCGTGCGGGTGCCCTCGTCGATCAGCAGGTCGGCGCAGCCGACGAGGCAGACCTTGCCGAGTTGTCGTGCGACGACGGCCGCGTGGGAGGTGCGCGCGCCGCGCTGCGTCAGCAGGCCGCAGGCCGAGTCGAGGGCGGCCAAGTCGCTGGTGTCCGCATCCCGGCGCACCAGGATCACCGACGCCCCGGCCGCATGGCGGGCGGTCGCACGGGCTTCGTCCAGCGCGATCTCGCCCACGGCGACACCGCTGCAGGCCGTCGCAGCCCGACCCAGCGCGGCCTGTGCCGTCCCGTCGGTGGCCACCACCCGCGAGCGCGCCAGGGCCGATCGATCCAGGCCGGCGGTGCGCTCCCGTGCCGTCGCGGCGTCGATCAGGCCCGCGTCGAGCAGGTCCAGCGCGATGCGGGCGGCGGCCTGTGGCGTGCGCTTGCCCGAGCGGGTCTGGAGCATGAACAGGCTGGCGTCCTGCACCGTGAACTCGAAATCCTGCATGTCGCCGAAGGCCTGCTCGAGCTGCCGTGCGGCATCGAGGAGCGACTGCCAGACGTCAGGCAGCACCGTGGCCAGCTCGTCATGCCCGTTGGCGCTGCGGCGTCCCGACACCACGTCCTCGCCTTGTGCGTTGAACAGGAAGTCGACCCACAGCGCGGGCTCCCCGGTGGCGGGGTCGCGCGTGAAACCGACCCCGGCGCCGGACTGACCGCCGGCATTGCCGAACACCATGCCCTGCACGGTCACCGCCGTGCCGATGGCCGCGTCGATGCCGTTCAGGCGCCGGTATTCGCAGGCCTTGGGGGCGTGCCACGAGGCCAGGACTGCCTGGATCGCCGCGTCGAGCTGTCGCTCGGGATCCTGCGGAAACGGCACTCCCGCCCCCGCCGCGTAGACCTCGAGGAATCGACGGGTCAGCAGGCGCAGTTCGGCGAAATCGAGCTCCCGCTCATCGTGCTCGCCGAACAGGGCGGTGGCGGCTTCTTCGAAGGCTGATGCCGGCAGGCCGGCGACGATCTCGCCGTAAGTGGCCACCAGGCGCCGGTAGGCGTCCCAGACCAGCCGCGGGTTGCCGGTCTGTCTCAGCAGGCCGCCGACGGTGGCATCGCACAGGCCGATGTTGAGCAAGGTCTCCATCATGCCCGGCATCGAGACGGGGGCCCCCGAGCGCACCGACAGCAGCAGGGGTCCTCGGCGGTCCCCCAGGGATCGGGCGGTCGAGCGCTCCAGCTCGCGCAGGCCGGCCTGCCACAGCGGGCGGGGGCTGCCGCTGGCCTGCATGGTCGGGTCCACCGCATGCCGGGTCCCGATCACGAAGGCGGCCGGCACCGGCAGGCCCAGGCGGGCCATGCGCAGCAGGTTCCAGGCCTTGAAGCCCATCGTCTGCGCCGAGGCCGAGCCCTGGATCATGGCCTCGTCGCCGCAGCCCACCAGGTAGACCTCGGGCGGCAGCAAGGGGGCGCCGCGCACCGGCGCGCCGTCGGCGTGTTCTCGCCCGTTCATCCCCGCACCCCCGCTTGGTCGAAGGCCACGTCCCGCAGCGTGTAGGCGGCCGCCAGCAGCCGGTCCGAGGCCAGCTCCAGCGTGCCCGCCAGGTCATTGGCCAGCATCAGCGACGGTGCATCCCGCACCACGGCGAGCATGGTGCGGCGGGCCGTGCGCAGCAGCGCATCACACTGGCGTTCGGCCTGCAGCACCTGCCAGGTCGCGACGAGAAAGGCGTCGTTGTCGGCGGCTTCGCTGTCCGAGCCCAGCGTGCGGGCGATCGCCAGCGCCTTGACGTGGTCCTGCGTGGCCTGCAGCACCATCGCGGCCAGCTGCCCGAGCGACTGGCGCACGTCGTCGTTCCAGCCCTGCAGCGGATGTTCGGCTGCCAGGCTGATCAGGAAGGCGGCTTCCTCCAGCGCATCGGCGACGTCGTCGGACTTCTCGATCAGCCGGGCCACCGGACGCCAGCGCGGCTGGCGTTCCGCCTTGTCGCGCGCCTGCATCACCAGGTGATCGGCCTTGCGTTCCCAGAGCTTCGCGCGTGCGGCGAGCTTGCTGGCGGCCTTGCCCGAGCGCTCGGCTCCGTGCGCCAGGCCATCGCTGACCGCCTGGGCCAGCGCCTGGCAGTAGGCGGCATGTTCGGCCAGCAGCTCGAACTCGCTGGTGCGCTGGCGCACGTGGTGAGCCAGCAGCATGCGGGTCTCGTCAGCGACCAGGGCCGCGGGCTGGCCGCGCCCCAGCGCGTCGCAGGCCAGTCGCAGCACCGAGACCAGGAAAGCGTGGGCATCGGCCGCACCGATGACCTCGTCGAGCCGATCGCCGATGCGGAAGGCCCCTTCACCCGCGGCCTGCATCGCGGCGTGGATCAGTCGTTCGCCGCCCGCCTGCAGCCAGGCGCGGTGGCCGATGTCGAGGCGAGCGGCCTCGGCGAGCACGGCAACGGCATCGGACTTGCTGACGAAGGCCTGCAGGCGTTTGCGGGCGCGGTTCCAGTCGATCAGGAAGACGATGCGCGAGCCGATGCCCTCGAGCGTGGCCTGCAGCGCGGCCTCGTCCACGCAGTCGAACCGTGCCGTGCTCACCGAGTAGGCCTCGCCCTGGTTGAGATCGGCGTTCGTGCGCGACTCCAGCCCCGACCATTTCGCGCCGAAGGGCAGCAGCATCGACTGGAAGAAGTCGAGCCGGATGCGGTGCAGGTCCGAGTAGGTCAGCGTGACCACGAGGCCGCTCACCTGAACCACCAGCACATGGGCGTCGTTGGTGCCGATGTCGTTCTGCAGCAGCAGGCGATCGCCATCACGCGTGGCCGCCGTGTCCAGCCCGGGATGGTCGAACTTCAGCACCGCCGTGCGGTTCAGGCCGCGCATGAACGCGGCCACCAGCACCCGGTCCTGCGGCTGCAGCTCCCATGCGTTGGCGCCGTCGATCACCTCGCTGGCCAGTTCGCCGGACAGCCGGTTGATCTGCTTGTGCAGGTCCATCACCAGCAGGTGCAGGCTGTCACCGTCGCCGCGCTGACCATGGGTCATGGACTTGACGTCGGCCGCGCTCAGCCGGTCGGCGGGCAGCGCGTCGAGCCAGTCGAGCCAGGACCGGACCCGGGCATGCGGTGCCGCACCGCTCGGCGTGGTCTCGAGGACCGGCCGGGCCATGGTGTCCAGATCCTCCTCCAGGCACTTCACGAAGCGGGGCAGATCGGGCATCAGCAGATCGTCCTCGACCCGGCGGGCCGCCGTGGTCATGTCGTGCAGCCATCCGGCGTTCAGACCCGCGGCGCTGATCTCGTGGCCCAGGTCGGGCACGTCCCGGTTCGGATGCGCCGCATGGGCCGCTGCGGCCTGCAGCACCGTCAGGCAGACCTTGAGGCGATCGTTGGCGGACAGGGCCGCCTTGACCCAGGCCGGCAGCATCAGTCTGTGCTGACCGAGTGAGGCGACGGCTTGGGTCTTCTGCATGGTGTGGCGTGTGTTGGCGACAGGGAAACCCAGTCTCGAGCGCCTGCATGACAGCGCTGTGGCGGCCACGATGACCCGGTGCCGCATCCCCGATTCATGTCGCCGGGACTGATCCTGGTCAAGGTCGGGTGACGCGCCTGACCGCTCGCCGACCAGACGCAAAAAAGCCGCCGGGTCACGTCGACCCCGGCGGCTTCGTCAGCAGGCGGCAGGCCGCCTCCCGGTCAGTGGCTCATCAGGCGGCGCCGGCCAGGGCCGCGTTGAACGTGGCGCTCGGGCGCATGACGGCGCTCACCTTCTGCGGGTCGGCCAGGTAGTAGCCGCCGATGTCAGCCGGCTGGCCCTGAACTGCCTTCAGCTCGTCGATGATGGTCTGCTCGCTGGCCGTCAGCGTCCGGGCCAGGCCGGCGAAACGGGCCTGCAGGTCCGTGTCCTCCGTCTGGGCCGCCAGCTCCTGGGCCCAGTACATGGCCAGGTAGAACTGGCTGCCGCGGTTGTCCAGCTGGCCGGTCTTGGGGCTCGGGCCCTTGTTGTTGTCCAGCAGCTTGCCGGTGGCCGCGTCCAGCGTGCGGGCCAGGATCTTGGCCTTGGCGTTGCCGGTCTTGATGCCGAGGTCCTCCAGGCTCACGGCCAGCGCCAGGAACTCGCCCAGGCTGTCCCAGCGCAGGTGGTTCTCCTCCACCAGCTGCTGCACGTGCTTGGGGGCCGAGCCGCCGGCGCCCGTCTCGTACATGCCGCCACCGGCCATCAGCGGCACGATCGACAGCATCTTGGCCGAGGTGCCCAGCTCCATGATCGGGAACAGGTCGGTCAGGTAGTCACGCAGGATGTTGCCGGTGGCGCTGATGGTGTCCTGGCCGCGGATGACGCGCTCCAGCGTGTAGCGCATCGCGCGCACCTGGCTCATGATCTGGATGTCCAGGCCCGTGGTGTCGTGCTCGTGCAGGTACATCTTGACCTTGGTGATCAGCTGCGCCTCGTGCGGACGGTAGCTGTCCAGCCAGAACACCACCGGCATGCCGGAGTTGCGGGCGCGGTTGACGGCCAGCTTGACCCAGTCGCGGATCGCGGCGTCCTTGACCTGGCACATGCGCCAGATGTCGCCGGCTTCCACGTTCTGGCTCAGCAGCACCTCGCCGGTGTTCAGGTCGGTGATGTTGGCCACGCCGTCTTCGGCGATCTCGAAGGTCTTGTCGTGCGAACCGTACTCTTCGGCCTGCTGGGCCATCAGGCCGACGTTGGGCACCGTGCCCATGGTCTTCGGATCGAAGGCGCCGTGCCACTTGCAGAAGTTGATGATCTCCTGGTAGATGCGGGCGAAGGTCGACTCCGGCATCACGGCCTTGACGTCCTTCAGGCGGCCGTTGGCGTCCCACATCTTGCCGCCGTTGCGGATCATCGCCGGCATCGAGGCGTCGACGATCACGTCGTTGGGCGAGTGGAAGTTGGTGATGCCCTTGGCCGAGTCCACCATCGCCAGCTCGGGGCGGTGCTCGTGGCAGGCATGCAGGTCACGCTTGATCTCGTCCTGCTTGGACTGCGGCAGCGTGGTGATCTTGTTGTACAGATCGGCCATGCCGTTGTTGACGTTGACGCCCAGGTCCTTGAACAGCGCGCCGTGCTTCTCGAAGGCTTCCTTGTAGAAGATCTTGACGCAATGGCCGAAGACGATCGGGTGCGAGACCTTCATCATCGTGGCCTTGACGTGCAGCGAGAACATCACGCCGGTCTTGCGCGCGTCCTCGATCTCGCGCTCGTAGAACTCGAGCAGGGCCTTCTTGCTCATGAACATGCTGTCGATCACTTCACGATCGAGCAGCGACACCTTCGGCTTGAGCACGATGGTCTGGCCGCTCTTGGTGATCAGCTCCATCTTGACGTCGCGCGCGCGGTCGAGCGTCATCGACTTCTCGCCGTGGTAGAAGTCGCCGGCGTGCATGTGCGAGACGTGCGAGCGCGAGGCCTGGCTCCACTCGGCCATGCTGTGCGGGTTCTTGCGCGCGTATTCCTTGACGGCACGCGGCGCGCGGCGGTCGGAGTTGCCCTCGCGCAGCACCGGGTTCACCGCGCTGCCGGTGCACTTGGCGTAACGGGCGCGGATGGCCTTCTCTTCGTCGGTCTTGGGGGCTTCCGGATAGTCGGGAATGGCGTAGCCCTTGGCCTGCAGTTCCTTGATGGCGGCCACCAGCTGGCCCACCGAGGCGCTGATGTTGGGCAGCTTGATGATGTTGGCTTCAGGCTTGAGCGTGAGCTTGCCCAGCTCGGCCAGGTAGTCGGGCACACGCTGCGCTTCGGTCAGGCACTCCGGGAAGGCGCCCAGCACGCGGGCGGCCACCGAGATGTCGCTCGTTTCCACCTGAACACCGGCCGGCTCCGTGAAGGTGCGGATGATCGGCAGGAACGCGCAGGTCGCCAGCAGCGGGGCCTCGTCGGTCAGCGTGTAGATGATTTTCGATTTGTCAGCAGCCATGGAAGAGCTCTTTCTCGTGATGGATCGGGGCCGGGGAATGGAAAATGCGTCGCTGATCTTAATCGGGGCCTTCACCGGCGGTGGGCCTCGAGGTCAGGTCCGCAGGGTACGGGCGGCGGCACCGGGGCCGCGGTTCCGCACCGGGCATGCGCTCACAGGTAGAACACCTCGACCTGGCCGGTCAGCTTGATCTTCAGCGGCTGTCCCTTGCGGTCCTTCGTCTTGCTCGAGGGCACCTTGATCCAGCCCTCGCTGATGCAGTATTCCTCGACGTCGGAGCGCTCCTTGCCGTTGAAGCGGATGCCGATGTCGTGCTCGAACACGGCCGCGACATGGTGCGGGCTGCGCGGGTCGACGCTCAGGTGATCTGGCAGGGGCGGCTGGGGGCTGGACGTGTTCATGGATTCGATCGGGCACGCGAGGGCGTGCGGATGACAGCAGGAAGCTTCAAGTTTAGTGGACACCCGCCGGATCGGTCACACCGCACCCGCGATGTCGAGCGATCCGGGCGGCTGTCGCTCGCCCCGGAGCATCACCCGGGGTGCGATCACCGCACATCGGCCCTCCGGACGGACGCAGGGCCGGACCCGGATGACCCGGTCCGGCCCTGCGTGGCCACGAGCATGCGCTGTCAGGCTTACTTGGCGGCACGCGCCTTGTCGACGGCGGCGTACATCTCCTGCACGATCGGGCCCAGCTCCTTGGTGTACTTCTCCAGGACCGGCTTGGAGCGCTCGCGCAGCTTGGCGATCTCCTCGGGCGGCAGCTCGATCACGTTCATGCCACGCTTCTTCAGCTCGGCCAGCACCTTGGCGGCTTCGTCGCGGGCGACCTTGCGCTGGTAGACGGCGGTTTCCTGGGCGGCGTCACGCATGATCTTCTGCTCCACCGGCGAGAGCTTGTCCCAGAACTTCTTGCTGACGATGACCGCCTGCGGCGTGTACATGTGGTTGGTGATCGTCAGGTGCTTGCTGACCTCGTTGTACTTGCCGTCGAGGATGTTGAGCAGCGGATTGGTCATGCCATCGATGGCGCCCTGTTCCAGCGCGGTGTAGGTCTCGGTGAAGGGCATGGGCACGGGCGAGGCGCCGAGCGACTTCATGAAGTCGACGTACAGCGGCGTCGGGATGACCCGCATCTTCATGCCGTTGAAGTCGTCGGCGCGGGCGATCGGCTTCTTGGTGGTGTGGATCTGGCGGAAGCCCAGGTCCCAGTAGGCCAGGCCGACCAGGCCCCGCTCCTGCAGCTTGTCGAGCAGCTTCTTGCCCACCGGACCGTCGGCCACGGCGTCGGCTTCGCGGGTGTTGCTGAACAGGAAGGGGAAGTCGAAGATCGCCATTTCCTTGGCGTTGCCCGCCAGCAGGCTGGCGTTCATCACCGTCATCTCCATGGTGCCGCCCTGCATGGCCGAGACGGTCTGCAGGTCCGGGCCCAGGGTGCCGCCCGGGAAGGGCTTGACGGTGAACTTGCCCCCGGTCTTGGCCGCCACCAGCTCGGCGAACTTCTCCACGCCCATCACCTGCGGGTGGCCCTTGTTGCTGGCCGAGGGGAACTTGATGGTGCGGGTCTCGATGTCGTTGGCATGGGCCAGGCCGGTCGCGGCGAGGGCGGCGGTCAGCAGCGACAGCGACAGGGTTCGACGCAGGATGTTCATGGGATGTCTCCGTTGGTGGTGGGGGAAAAGAGCGGGGGAAAAACGGGAAGAGAGCGGGAAGAGCGTGTGAAGAGCGCGGCCGGTGAAATCGGGCTCAGCTCGCCTGCAGGTGCCGGCGCACCTCGGACAGGTCGGCCTGCACGGTGTCGGCGATCGCCTCCATGCGGAAAAAACGCAGGTAGTCGGGCACCTGCTGCACCAGCATCTCGAAGCCGGGATGGGCCTGGATGCCCCGTTCGGCGCAGGCCCGCAGCAGCGGCGTGGGCCGGTGCTTCATCAGGATGTCGAACACCCGGGCGCCGGGGTCGATGCGGCTCACGTCCACCGGCAGTGCATCGTCGGCCTGCAGGCCCAGCGGCGTGGCGTTGATGATCAGCTCGAAGCCCGCCGGATCGGCGCCCGGCACGCTCACGCGCGCGTCGCCCAGGCGCTGTGCCAGCTGCGCCGCGCGCGGGCCCAGGTCGTGCAGCGCCAGCTCGGCGACCCCCTGGTCGAGCAGCGCCGTGGCGATGGCCGCGCCGGCACCGCCGGTGCCCAGCAGCAGCACCCGCCGGCCGCGCGGCTCGAGGCCGAAGTGGCGCAGCGCCGAGACCAGGCCGGAGCCGTCGAACAGGCCGCCCTCGAGCGTGCCGTCGGCGTGGCGGCGCACCGCGTTCACCGACTGGGCCATGTGCCCGGCCGTGTCGACATGGCCCAGCAGCGGCAGCAGGGTGGTCTTGTGCGGGATGGTCAGCCAGAGGCCGTCGATGTTGCCGGCGGCCATGATCGTGCGGGCGAAGTCGACGAAGCGCTCGGGCGCCACCTGGGCCGGCACCAGCACCGCGTCGACGCCATGGCGCTGGAAGATGCGGTTGAAGATCGCCGGCGCCTGGACCTGGCTGACCGGGTCCCCCGCCACCATGAAGACACGGGTGTGGCCGGAGATGGCGAGGGGCGAAGGAGACACGGGAGGGATCGGCATGGAGGCGCACTCTAGGCAGCAGCAGCGGCTGCGGCAATGAGGCTTCTGCCTGTTGTGTCCGATAATCGGACGAAACTTTCCGATCACCGGTCATTATCATGGTTTCCCTGGAGTCCTCCGGCCTCGTCAGCCAGGCCGACGGCCGCTCGTTCGACATCGATGCGGCCGACCTGATCGCCGGCCTGGGGCGTGGCCTGGCCGTGATCGAGGCCTTCGACGACGCCCACGGTCGCATGACGGTGGCGCAGGTGGCCCAGCGCACCGGCATTCCGCGCACCGCCGCCCGGCGCTACCTGCTCAGCCTGTGCCACTTCGGTTATGCCGCCACCGACGGCAAGCAGTTCTGGCTCTCGCCGCGGGTGCTGCGCCTGGGGCAGAGCTACCTCGACGGCGCCCGCCTGCCGCGCCTGGTGCAGCCCTTCATCCAGAGCCTGTCGATGAACAGCGGCGAGACGGTCAACGTCAGCGTGCTCGACGGCCACGAGGTGGTCTATGTCGCCCGCAGCAACAGCCCGCGCGTGGTGTCCATCGGCTTCCACGCCGGGGCGAGGGTGCCGGCGCACGTGGTCAGCCCGGGGCTGGTCATCCTCTCGACGCTCAAGGACGAGCCGCTGCGGTCCTGGGTGGCCGAGCACGAGTTCGCCGGCTTCACCGCCAGCACCATCGTCATCGCGCAGAACTTCACCGAGCAGGTGCAGCGCGCCCGGCGGCAGAACCACTGGATCTCGGTGGGCCAGCTCGACGCGGGCCTGACGGGAGTGGCCACCGCGCTGCGCGACCGCTTCGGCGAGTGCAAGGGCGCACTGGGCATGACGCTGCAGAGCACCGCCTGGCCCGAGGAGCAGATCGTGCGCCGGCTGGTGCCGATGCTGCTGGAGACGGCCCAGGTGCTGAGGTCATTGATCTGATCCGGCCCGGTGCGGCCGGTCGCGCCCGCCTGCGGATGCGGTACAACCGGGGCGGCGACAGGCGAACAGGCGAATTCGAGACATGGCCATGGACGACACCGATCGACAGCTGATCTCGCTGCTGCGCAAGGACGCGCGCATGAACGTGGCCACGCTGGCGCTCAAGCTGGGCGTCTCGCGCGGCACGGTGAGCAACCGGCTGCGCAAGCTCGAGGATGAGCGGCTCATCGTCGGCTACACCGTCTGCCTGCGCCCGCAGGCCGAGCCGGCGACGATCCGTGCCTGGATGAACGTGCGCATCGAAGGCAACCAGACCCGCAGCGTCATCGCCAGCCTGCTCGGCGAGCCGGGCGTGGCCGCGCTGCACGACACCAACGGCCGCTGGGACCTGCTGGCCGAGCTGCGCGCCGAGTCGATGGCCGACCTGTCGGCGCTGCTGGAGCGCATCCGCCTGATCAAGGGCATCGCCAACACCGAGACCAGCATCCTGCTGGCGACCTACCGCTGACGACCGGGCGCCGGGCGCGGCGACGGCTCAGGCCGCGGCGCTCATGCACCCGTCGGCCACCGTGGCCGCGGCCCGCCGCGCCGGGGCCTGCGGCTCGTCCCGCAGCAGGCCGAACAGGTCCTTCGGATCGGCCGTGCGCGGCACCAGTTCGATGAGCTCGCCGATGCCCAGCTCGGCCGCGGTCTCGCCCATGAAGGTCAGCGCCGCATGGTCCTCGAGCGCGAAGCCCACCGAATCGAACACCGTCACCTGCCGGGCGTCGCGGCGTCCGGGGTGCCGGCCCTCGAGCACCTGCCAGAGCTCGGTGACCGGGAAGTCGGCCGGCATCTGCTGGATGTCGCCCTCGAGGCGGCTCTGCGGCTCGTACTCGACGAACACCGCGGCGGCCTCGAGCACGCCGGGGTGCAGTTCGGTCTTGCCGGGGCAGTCGCCGCCGACCGCGTTGATGTGCATGCCGGGCTCGATCATTGCCGCGCTCAGGATGGTCGCGTTGCGCTTGTCGGCGGTGACCGTGGTGACGATGTCGGCGCCCCGCACCGCCTCGGCCACGCTGGCGCAGCGCCGCAGCTCCAGCCCCTGGCCGGCCAGGTTGGCGGCGAGCTTGGCGCTGGCGGCCGGATCGATGTCGAACAGGCGCAACTCGCGGATGCCGACCAGGTCACGCAGGGCCAGCGCCTGGAACTCGCTCTGCGCCCCGTTGCCGATCAGCGCCATGCGCCGGCTGTCCGGTCGGGCCAGCCGGCGTGCGGCCACGGCCGACATCGCCGCGGTGCGGATCGCGGTGGTCAGCGTCAGCTCCGACAGCAGGCGCGGGGCGCCGGTCGCCACGTCGGCGAGCACGCCGAAGGCCATCACCGTGGGCAGGCCGTGGCGGTGGTTGCCCGGGTGGCCGTTGACGTACTTGAAGGCGAACCGCGACGCGTCGGCGATCGGCATCAGCTCGATCACGCCGACCGGCGAATGGCAGGCCAGGCGCGCGCTCTTGTCGAACTCGTGCCAGCGCAGGAACTCGCGCTCGATGCGCCCGGCCACGCCGGCGATGCAGGCCGACAGGCCCTTGCGCCGCACCAGGCGGATCATGTCGGAGGCGCTGAGGTAGACGGTGGCGGGATGGCGGTCGGTGGACATGGTGGGAGGCTCCGGCTTCGATGCCTGCAGTCTCTGCGCGGCCCGTGGCAGCCGGAAGCCCGCATGGTGCTGCACATCGCCAGCATGGCTGGCGAATCGGCAGGGGGCGCTGACGAAATGCGCAATCCCTCGTGGTGCCCGGTGCCAGCCCGGGTTCACGGGCCTTGTCCGCGGCCCGGCCCTTTCACCATGCCTGTCCCTGTCCCGGACTGCCCCTGCCATGCCCACCCCGTCTGCCGCCCTTGCCAGCGGACTGCGCGCCGAGTCGCTCGTCCTGTCGGCGCTCGATGCGCTGCCGCCGCCCTGGCTGCATTTCCACGCCGTCGAATGGCGCACGCTGCAGCACGATGGCGAGCGCCTCGGCGAGGCGGACGTGATCGTGTTCCACCCGCAGCACGGCCTGATCGTCTTCGAGATCAAGGCCGGCGCCGTCGAGGTGCGCGATGGCCCGTGGTACTGCGCCTCGGGGCTGGCGATGAAGCAGTCGCCGCTGTCGCAGGCGCGGTCCCCTGCCGGGCAGCGATGCCCCCTCGCGGGCCTTCGTGCTCGATCGTGGTGATCTGGCCGATCCGGTGCCGGCGCTGCTGGCCCCCGACTGCCACCTGCTCGTGCCCCTGGGGGTGCAGGTGGACGGCATCGGCCTGGCGTTGCAGCGCGCGACCGAGCAGCAGATCCAGGTGCTGCGCCTGCTGCGCAGCCAGCCCCGGCTGCTGGTGGAGGGCGGGGCTGGCTCGTGCGGCGCTGTTCCTGCTGGCGCTGGAGAACAGCGGCGTCGCCGCCGGGTGAGGCGAGTGACATGAACAGCCCGGCCATCGCGGCTCACCTTGAAGGATCACGGGCCGGGTCGTGGCCTATCTTCCACAGGCGCTGCGGCCCGAACCCGCCCGCGCAGAACCTCCGAACGACCGCATGTCCCGACGCCCAGGCAACCTTGAAACCCTGCTGCTCTCCATCGAGCTGCTCAAGCGCATTCCGCGTCAGCGCCAGGTCACGGCCGTCGAGCTGCACCGGCAGCTGGCCGACATCGGCATGCAGCGTGAGCTGCGCACCATCCAGCGCCAGCTCGACCAGCTGAGCCAGCATTTCGAGATCGAGCGCGACGAGCGCAGCAAGCCCTATGGCTACCGCTGGAAGGCGCTCGCCCAGGGCCTGTCGCTGCCCCTGCTGGGCGAGCATGAATCGCTGCTGCTGGCGCTGGCCGAGCAGCACCTGCGCAACCTGCTGCCCGCCAGCCTGCTGAGTTCGATGGAGGGGTTCTTCACCCAGGCACGGGTCAACCTCGGTCCTGCCGCGGGCGCCCGGCGCGAGCGCGACTGGCTCTCGAAGGTCCGTGTCGTCAGCAGCAGCCAGCCGCTGCTGGCGCCCAGGCTGCAGCCCGGCGTGTTCGAGCAGGTCAGCAACGCGCTCTACGGCAACCGCTGGCTGCAGCTCGACTACGTCAATGCTGCCGGCACGCGCCGCCAGGCCGACTTCATGCCGCTGGGCCTGGCCCAGCAGGGGCCCTGCCTCTACCTCGTCGGTCGTTTCCGGGGCTTCGACAACGAACGCAGCCTGGCGCTGCACCGCATCCGCAGCGCGACCGCCTCCACCCTGACCTTCGAGCGGCCGGCGGACTTCGAGCTGCAGCGCTACGACAGCGACGGCCGCTTCGGCTTCGGCGAAGGCCGGCGCATCACGCTGAGCTTCGAGATCTCCAGGCCGGCCGGCCAGCACCTGCTGGAAACCCCGCTGTCGACCGATCAGCAGGTGGAGGTGCTGCCCGACGGCCACCTGCACCTGGTCGCCACGGTCATCGACACCGAGCGGCTGACGTGGTGGTTGCGCGGCTTCGGCGACGAGGTGCGCCAGATCGTCAGGACACCGTGCGAAACGCCGGTGCCCTGATCGCAACGTCCCCTACCAGGAGTTGCAGAAACCCGGTTCGTCGTGGTGGGCGTTGCGCATCGCCAGGTCCAGGGTCATCAGCCAGAGCGAGACCATCGGGTCCTTCATCCGGCCATCCGGGTGCTCGAGGCGGTCCAGGATCCGGCGGCAGCGTGGCTCGGCCGGGTCGTAGGCGATGTCGATGTGGATTTGCCCCTCGTAGGGGCCGAAGCCGTTGTCGCTGCGCATCGGCCCGCAGCATTGCCAGATCACTCCCTCCTGATCGAGGAACTGCGTCAACCCGATGCGCTGGGGCAGGTGTTCCCAGTCCAGCCGGGGTGCTTCTTCATCGGTCGGATCGATCCGGGGGCCGAAAGTCACCATCAGCACGTCCCGCTGCCTGCTGCGGGCGATGGCGTCGATGTGTTCGATGAACATGGGCATGGTGCGGTCCTCTTGTCCGGGTCTGCAGGGTTCAGTGCACGAAGCCGATGGGGTGGCGGCCCGGCTGCTTCAGCGCACATTCACCTTCCAGCGCGGCGACCAGATCGATCACCGAGCCAAAGGGGCTGAAGCGATGCTGGCGCACCACGGCGGTGAAGTCGCCGGGCGTCAGCTGCTTCAGGGCCTCCAGGCGTTGCCGGCTCGCCGTGTCCGGCTCCGGCAGGCCCAGCGCCGCACAATGCTGCAGGCACAGGGCGAGCGCCTGTTCGGGCCGCAGGGCGTCGAAGCGCAGTTTCAGGTCGAAGCGCCTGAGCGCGGCCGGATCGAAGCCGTCCATCAGGTTGGTCGACGCGATGAAGATGCCCGAGTGGCTCTCCATCTGCGTGAGCATCTCGTTGACCAGCGTCACCTCCCAGTTCTGGCGGGCCTCGCGCCGGTTCTGCAGGAAGCTGTCGACTTCGTCGATGACCAGCACCGCGCCGTCGTCCTGCGCCTGGCGGAACACGCGGGCGATGTTCCGCTCGTTGTCCCCCACCCATTTCGACATCAGGTCGGAGGCCCGCACCACCATCGCCGGGCGACCCAGCTCTCGTGCCAGCCAGCGTGCGCAGGCGGTCTTGCCGGTGCCCGGCGGGCCGTAGAAGCACAGGCGACCCTCGCCGGTGCGCGCCAGGCCGGCGGCGATGCGCTGCAGGTCCGCCCCGGTGTTGGCGACCTGCGGGTCGTAGAAGGAGGCCAGCGCTTCCGGTCCGGACACCCCCATGGCCTCATGCCCCTGGGCCCGCAGCGTGTTGTCGATCAGCCGCTGGACCGCGGCCGTCGCGCCTGCGGCCGGAGGCTCACCCAGCGAGCGCACCACGGCGGCGGCGCGTGTCACGACCCCTGGGGTCAGCACCTGGCTCTCGGCCATCCGGGCCACGGCCGGCTCGTCCAGCAGGCCTTGGCAGGCCTCCCGGATGATCTGCTCACGCTGGCGCCGCGGCGGCACGGTCAGCTCCAGCACCACGTCGAAGCGCCGGATGAAGGCCGCGTCCAGGCACTCCACCAGATTGGTCAGCCAGAACGTCGGCACCGCATTGCCTTCGAGCATGCGGTTGATCCACGCCTTGCGCACGTGATGCGTGGTGCGGCCCGCGAAGGGCGAGTCCTCCGACGTTCCATGAAAGACATCCTCCACCTCGTCGAACAGGATCAGCGACTGCTGGCAGCCGAAGAAATTCTGCGAGGCGCGGTAGGCCCTCAGGCGCCGGTTGCCGCTGATCGGATCGCCGTCCTCGTCTTCGCTGGCCACCTCGAACAGGTCGACGCCCAGCGACTGCGCGATCGCCTTGACCAGCTGATTCTTGCCCACGCCCGGCTGGCCGTAGATCAGCACGTTCACGCCGGTGCGGCCAGTGGCCAGCGCACCTTGCAGATAGGTTCCGAGCACGTCCACCGTGGGCCGGACGTGGGCAAAATCCGCCAGCGTCAGATGGCCCGGGCTGCTCGGGCTCACCATGTCGCGCATCAGCTGCATCACGTCGATCTCGCTGTGCACCAGTTTCTCGGCGAACTGGTTCGAGACGATGTCCAGCTTGTCCTTCAGCGTCTCTTGCCCGCCCCGGCTCAGCGTCAGCAGGCCCGAGCGCGCCAGCGCACCGCGTGCGCCCAGGCTCTCGCGCACCTCGACCAGGGGCAGTTTCAGCAGTTGCGCCAGGCAGGTCGACGTGGCCCGGGTCGACAGATCGCCCAGCGTGTTGGCCACGCTTTCCAGCAAGGCATCCGTGTGCAGCAGCGTGGCGAACTCCAGCAGCCTCGAGTCCACCTCCGACAGCCCGACGAGTTCACGCAGGCGCCCGACATTGCGTGCCAGCTCGACCGGCACGGCCGGGGCCTGCTGCTCCAGCTCGCGGTGCAGCCGCTCCAGCGCCGCGTGAACCTGCTTCTTGTCCGCCTCCCCCCCCAGCTCGTCCGTCACGATCGACAGGTCCAGCCAGGCCTGCAGGCGCTCCAGGTCCAGGTGGCGACTGTACAGATGACTGTGCTGCCCCTGCATGCCCACCAGCATGCGCAGCGCCCACAGCTGCACGACCGACCGGACCGGCTGGCGCTGATTCTCGAACGTGATTTCTCGGGGCAGGTTCATGTCCATGCACACATCCTTTCTTGCTGAGCAGCTCAGTTTCGCGACGAAGGCGACGAGACGTGTCGCAGGGGTTCCAGTCCGTGGCCGCATCGATCCAGTGCCGCTTGAGCGGCCTGGTAACAGGGCGTCAGGTCATTGCCCCACGGCCCCAGCACGGGGCCTTCCCGCAAGGCCTGGCGCAAGTCCTGTTCGGTGCGCTGGATCATGCGCGCGAGCTCGGGGCAGAGCTCCGGATCCTTGCTGAGCAGCAGCGGCACCTTGCCCGTGGCGAGGATCGTGAGCGCGTCGGTCATTCCCCGCCAGGCATCGTTGCCGGCACCGTGCAGATGCCGGTGCAGGCAGAAGCGCAGACCTTGCCTCAGGCTGCGGTGGTAGGCCGGAATCCGGATGGCGATCCAGGGATGATCGAGCAGGACCCGTGACAGGATCGCCGTGGCGATGTAGGTCGGCACCATCACGAAGTCGACCCGGCCATCCGAGCCCATGAACTGCAGCTGCTCGTCCTCCACCGCGACCGACCACGACCCGGCGGCGATCCGGCCGATCCTTCCCCGCTGCCCTGCCACCAGCGACTCGCAATAGGCCTGAACCCACTCGCGTTGTTCCGCTTCGAGCCTCGGGGGCAGGGCCTCCAGCGCCTGCAGGACCGCTCTCATCCGCTTCACCAGGGGCTCCATGTCGGAGGGATCGCAGGACGGGCTGATGGTCCAGGGTTCAAGCATGGCGGGTGCTGGGTTCATGGCTCGACCGCAAAGACGCCTTCCCCCTGGATCAGCCGGTAGACCGGCAACCGGGCTTCCAGCGACACCTGGTCGGCCGCAGGCGGTTTCAGCAGACCGTGCCGGCGACCATGGGCGTCGCAGCCGACCAGGCCGTTGCGCACGCGCAGGGGCAGCACATGCTCGACGACCTGGCCCGCACCGGAGGGCGAGGGATACAGGCAGGTGATGGGTTTCCTCGGTTCATCGTCCGTCTCGTTGGGGATGATGATCGAGAACGAGGGCGCCGCCGCGACGCTCACATGCGGCTCGATGATCCTGTAGGCCTCTTCCGCCCAGGCGCAGCAACTGTCCCGCCCCGAGATCACCAGATAGCCGTGGCGTGGCAGCATGTCCACGCCAAAACCCCGGGCCACCTGCTGCAGCCTGCCGCTGCGGCGGTCCACCCGCAGCAGCTGCTTGTCGCAGTTGACGTTGAAGCAGCTGCCCGTGACCAGGATCTCGTACTGCCCGTCCTTGTCCCAGTCGTAATGCACCGCCTCGCCACCGAAATACTGCGAAATGGTCTGGACACCCCGCCCCACGGTGCGGGTGGGCTGCCCGACCCGCGGTGAATACTGGATGTCGAACTCCCGCCGATCGGTGTGTTCGCAGTCGCGGGTGATGATCTTCAGCACCGAACGGTCCTTGCTGATCTTCGATTCGGTCGTGACCTGGCACGGCACGGGCTTGCTTGGTGCCGCCGCGCAAGCCGTCGTCGCCATCAGCCAGCCGACGACCAGCCCCGCCAGGGCGCGTGAGGGTTTCAATTCAAGGATCCATGGGCCTGATGGCCGTTTCATTCGAGCGTGCATTCTTCTTCCCTTGTTTTTTTAAGAGGTCCACAGCCGCGCCGAGCGGCTGGCGGCGCTGCGGACCTGCCGCCCACCCGTTGCGACACCCGATCGGGTGCCCTCAGGTTGACGCGGATGCTGGTGTGTGTGCCTGATTCGTCCTGGCCTCAAGCTCTCGTTTGAAAGCTTGGATCAAGATTCCTTCGTTGAGTTGATAGTCACGATCATTTTTGATGGATCTGATGTAGTTTTCCAGGTTTGTTGTTGATGAGGTTTTGTCGAGTAGTTTCCTGGTTTCTTCCAGGAAAAAACCGACGAACTCTGGCATCATTTTTGATGTGGCATCGATCTCGATCAGGCCTTTTTCTTCAGGCGCCCGGAGGATGATCAGAGGGTTCTCGTTGCGTATCCCGAATCCGGAGTGTCCGAATTTTGGAAAATTGGTTTTCATGCGCCACTCTTCATACAGGTGGCGGTGGTGCGTGAACAGGCATTGATCGGTCAGTGTGATCATGAACAGGCTGAGCACAAAGTGTGGCCGATGTCCCGCTGGAATCCTCGAGAGATCATTGGCTGCGTTTTCCCAGTTGGGTCCTCCAAAAAATACGATTGGATCGTTGTTCATGTACTCTTGGATGACTCGATTGGGTCTGTTGAAGTCCAGCAGGCTGAGGTGTTCTGGAAATTTGCTGTAGAAGTAGTTTTTCATTTTCAATCGATGCTGGTGGTGATGAGAGAGATTTCGATGATTTTCGTGGTGGATGAATGGGAGCTTGATCCGGTGATGTTCAGCACTTCGACCTGATGCTGTGCAAGGAAACGGGAGAGGTCGCCGGGGCGAAGGCCCGGGTGGAATTGCAGGCAGGGGCGCTGGAGTTCCTGGGCGAGCCGGACGGCGCGGCCGGATGTGCCATCCAGCACGTCGCCAGGCGTGAAGATCACGGTCGCATCGCTGTCGCGCACATTCCACCGGATGTGCTGCGCGTCGTCATCGGACGGGGTCTCCGTCAGCAGGTAGTGATCGGGAATCCGGCCGGCCGCCGAGCGCCGGTCCCGGGGGCACCATCCACCGTATGCCGCTTCGTTTCCGATGGCCCAGTCCAGCGCGGCGAGTTCGGCGCCAGTCTGGCCGCCGGAAACGATCCGGAAAGTCGGGGCGAGGAAATAGAAGTTGCTCACCAGTTTCGAGGCCTTGAGGGCGACGCGCGGTTCAGCCGGCGGCGCCCCGGCTGGCCGGATGACATGGCGCAGACCTTTTTCATCGAGGGGCTGCACAAAACGCCCCTCCATCCACGCCATCAGGTGGCTCGAACTGGAATAACTCAGGCGCAGGTGGCGCTGCAGCAGCGAGATCGTGACGGTGTCATGGCGCAACACCAGTTCAATCGCCTGAGCGAGCAGATCGTCGGGCGGACGGCAAGGTTCTTCATCCGTGGGCATGGTGCGGGTCGATCCGGGGTGATTGGGTGGTTCAGGCGAGCGGCAGGGGATGCAGTTCCCACCGCGGGGCCGTGAAGAAGATCTCGCCCTCGGCATGCGGCCAGACCGTCCGTTTCTTGACGAGGGTGGCGTCCTGCCAGAAACGGACGGCATTCCTGAGTGCTTCCCGCCAGGGTCTGAATTCTCTGGGCAGGCCGAAGTTCATGCCGCAACTCTAGGCTGCGCAGAATCTAGAGTTGGATTGCGGATGCGTGAGTTGGTTTCTGGAATTTTTTGACCGCTTGGTTTTATGGGTTGATTACATAACCCAGTTTTCTTGCTATTTCTATTATTCTGCCGATGTTCCCAATTCCCCATTGATTGCATACGGCGACTGGGCCGCCCTGTAGTTGTATTATTTGATCTTGGTTGAGAAAGTGCTTTTTTCTTCTTGTGTTGTTGTATATTTCTGTGGCTTCTGCAGTAGGTGCGGCTATGTCGTAGCTTCCAACTGTTGTGCGCGGGAATTGTTGCCGCAGGCCTTCTAAAGTCATGGGTGAATTGTTCTCGACATATTTCTTTATGATGGCTAGTGCTAGTTTTCCTTTGCCGTATCGGGTCCCATCGAGACTGTATTGCGTTGTGTCGTTGGCGTTGGCTTGTTGATTTTTGAAGTGAGTGTTTGTCGTTGCGTAAACATTTCCGTTTTCGCTTCTGAATCTTTGTATGGTGAGGGCGGCTACAGGGATTGTTGAATTGTTTTTTTGGTAGGTGTAGCCTTTTTGAAGTTTTGATCTGAGATCTTCTGTTATGGATGTTCCAACGAGGACTCCGATGAGTTTTTTATTGGCTGTTCCTTCGTTGCTGTTGACCGTTGGGTATCGGTTTAAAATATCAGTGCCCCTGGCGAGATATCCTTCGAGTTGCTTCAGGTGTTCATTATTGAGTTCGGAGTTTTTTAGTTCAATTACTGCAATATACTCTTGCGAGTATATTGCAACAATATCAATTCGGCCGTTGTTGTCATTTGCTCCGCCGCCATCTATGTGTGACTCTATTTCTATTATTTCTGCATCACAGAAAATTTCATGGTCGAGGTTGAGTATCCCTTCGTTTTCTATGAGGTAGGCTTGCATGAATCGTTCTGATTGGAACGGGAAGGGCTTGAGTTGAATGCCGTTTGCGGTGAAGTGGGTATGGATTTGCATGGTCTTGTCGCGTGGTGTGGGTGATCAGTTGGGGCGTGTGGTGACGCGTGGTCTGTTCAGCATTTTTAGTCAAATAATGGATTTTTGGCGCTTGGGTTGAATGTTTCCACGGTGGTTTTTCGTGGCAGGGTCAGGTGCTGGGCAAGGAGACGGAAAATATCGCCGGTACGACGGCCTGGTTGAGCGTGCGGGAAGGGGTGCTGGAGTTCCTTGGTCTGTCGCCAGGCGTGAAGGCCTCGGTCGCACATTCCACTGGATGTGCCGCGCGGCGTCATCGAGCGGCAGGGTTCTTCATCGGTGGGCATGGCGCGGGTCGATCCGGGGTGATTCGGTGGTTCAGGCGAGCGGCAGGGGATGCAGTTCCCACCGCGGGGCCGTGAAGAAGATCTCGCCCTCGGCATGCGGCCAGACCGTCCGTTTCTTGACGAGGGTGGCGTCCTGCCAGAAACGGACGGCATTCCTGAGTT
>NZ_QJJS01000002.1:212415-370029 GCF_003201595.1 Sphaerotilus hippei
GGGCCGTGAAGAAGATCTCGCCCTCGGCATGCGGCCAGACCGTCCGTTTCTTGACGAGGGTGGCGTCCTGCCAGAAACGGACGGCATTCCTGAGTTCTTCACGCCTGGGCCTGAGGTGTCTGGACAGGCCGATGATCCGGTCGATCTCGCCCCGCTCCAGGCAAGGGCTCCACAGCAGCGCTTCCTGCCCACGCTCCGCGATCGGCAGGTCAAACCACTTCTGATCAAACATCCGTGCGACGACGCGACTCAGATTGTTCCTGTTGGCCGGATCGGCTTCGGGATGGAACTTCGCATCTTTCACGGCGATCTGCACGACGCGTGCTTCGGTGGTTTCCACCGAAAACACTGAGCCTGCGGTGGCATTGCCCGCCTCCCGGGCCAGCTCCGGGGTCGGGCAGGCAAAGACGCTGTGGCGCCTGCTTGGCATCGGCATGGGGCGGCACCATTCCCACAGGTTGTCGACGAGGTAGGGCACATTGCTCGGCGCACGACGGGTGTCGCGGTGCTGGCAGGGGTTGCCGAGGTGTGCGTCGGTGCGATCCAGGCGGAACATCTTCATTGCTGTTTTCCTCTCCGATGTCTTTTTCGCTCTTCGGGTTCTATCGGCACCCCAAGACTTTCATTGATGGGGAAATGCATTCCCGGACGAATTTTTTGGGGGTGTTGTGCACGGCTCGGCTGGTACTGGCCGTCATCACGATCCCTGAAGACTCCAGTGTGCGCATGGGTGCGACAAGACGTGACGCATTGGTGGCTGGGAGCGGCATTGATCCGGGTATCTGGTCGCATGATTGACCCGACCGAGTCGGGTGCCGGGTTTTTCTGCGATCCAGGTCGGGCCTTGATGCATTGGGCCGGCCATGGGATTTGCCCTGTCGACCGTGGAAACCCATGGTGGTTGGTTGGGATTGAATGAATCCGACGATTCAAACCGAGTTTGGCGGGCGAAGGAGATGGGGTTTGAATCACCCGCTGATCGGGTTGCTCAGCCGTCGGTGATCAAAGGCGATCGACCTCACGATTCGCGTCTGCCCAGGCGGCACGCACACGATCTGGACAGGGAATGCGCCTGATGTTGGAATGACTTGAGGATTCTTCTCTCCCCGACCGGCGTGGCATGCGGGTGCTGGTCCTCGGAGGCTGTGCAGGGCCTGGGCCGGGATGCGTGCGGTCGAGGCTTCTGCGTGGTGTGAGCGCGGGTGAATTTCAATGGGTGCCGTGCACCCGAGGATCTGGAGGACCGGTGGACCGGGTCAGTTCACGGCACGCAGGGCCCGCAACTTGATCTCCAGCGCAGGGGCGTTGAGCACGCCGAAGTGCGCATCCACCAGTCGCCCCTTCGCGTCGTAGAACAGCGTGGGCCGTGTGACCCGAGGGCGTGGCCGAGGCTCGAGTCGCTGTCCCGCAGCACCTCACGCAGCGGCGGATTCATGCTTTCAGGGGTGGGGAAGGGCGCGGCGTTGATTCAGCGTGCTGCGGCCGCTTCGGTTTCCGGAGTCGACCGGATGGCAGCGTCACGGGCGAGTCGCCCCGGAGCTTCCTGTCGCTCAGGTTCGGGGGCCGGGATGCCGTGGGGGCGGTCTGCGGCCACGCTGCGTGCCCGCCATGCACGCATCCTGCCCAGGCGCCGTCGGAAATGAAAAAGGGCACCGCATGCGGTGCCCTTTCTGGCTTTGTTTGGCTCCCCGACCTGGACTCGAACCAGGGACCTGCGGATTAACAGTCCGTCGCTCTACCAACTGAGCTATCAGGGATCAGCTATTTGCCGAGAGCGAAATTATATGCCGTGCTTTTGGTGATGCGCAAGCGGTTTCTGCATCGCCGGACTCAGAAGTCCATCTGCACGCTGGTGCGCCAGGTGCGCTCGGCCAGCGGGAAGAGGTAGGCGTGGCCGTACTGGTAGGGCGATTCGCGCCAGGCGCGGCGGTTGGTGAGGTTGTCGACGCCGACGCGCCAGGTGAGCTGGCCGGCGGCGGTGGCCAGGTTCCAGCGGGTGCCCAGGCCCAGCGTGGTCCAGCCGGGGATGCGCACGCTGTTGTCCTGCGGCAGCACGACCCGCTCGGATTCGTGTGCCACCGTGCCGTGCAGCGTCAGGCCGGCGACCTGGGGCACGCGCCAGGACAGCTGCATCTTCAGGGTGCGCGAGGGCACGTCGTCCGGGCGGCTGTCGTCGAGCGTGGCCTCCTGGCTGTCCTCGATGCGGGCGCGCAGCGCCATCGCGCTGGCCTGCAGCGTCCAGGCGCCCCGGGTGACGGCGCCGCTGGCCTCGATGCCGAGGTGGCGCTGGCGGCCGTCGATGACGCGGGTGCAGCTGTCGTCGATGCTGGAGTCGCAGATGCCGCTGTCGGCGGCGCGGGGGCGGCGGATGTCGAACAGCGACAGCGAGCCGGTCAGCCCGGTGCGGGCGTACTTCAGGCCGATCTCGGTCTGGCGGCTGCGCAGCGCGGGCAGGGCGGTGCCGGCGTTGCTGTAGTGCGGCCGGTTGGCGACCACCTCGGACTCGATGCCCTGGCCCCAGCTGACGTAGGCCAGGGTCTGCGGCGTGAGCTGCCGCGACAGGGCCAGCCACGGCGTGGTGACACCCTGCCGGTAGGCGGTGGCCTCGCTGCCGTCGGTCTGTACGCTCTCGCGCTGCAGGCGGGTGTGGCGCAGGCCGGCCCACAGGCGCCAGTCGGCACCCAGGTCCATCGTGTCGCGGGCGTAGAACTCGGTGCTGCGCTCGGTGCGGTCGGTGTTGTTGTAGCTCAGCGTCGGGTCGGCGGCGGTGCGGCTGCTGGCGTCGATGGTGCCGGTGCCGACGTAGTTGTAGGCCTGGCCCTGCAGGCGCACGCTGGTGCGCGTGCTCAGCACGCCCAGCTCGAGCTGGTGGCCGATGGCGCCGGTGCGGGCGCCGCCCCGCACCGACAGGTCGAGCGCGGCGGTGTCGCGACGTTCGTTCTCGCTGCGGAAGTCGTAGAGGTCGAAGCTGCCGTCGCTGCAGTAGCGGTCCCAGTTGCCTTCGGCCGAGCAGCCGTAGGCGTAGGCCAGGCGGTCCTGGCTGATCAGCTGCTGGCTCATGCCGTGAGCCTGGAAGCTCCAGCCGCCGCCCAGCTGCGACAGCCAGCGCAGCGAGGCGGTGGTGCCGTCGGTGACCACCGGCAGCGACCAGGTCTGGTTGTTCAGGTTGGTGTTCGGGTCGATGCTGGCGGCGTCGGGCAGCCGGTTGCCGAGCAGGCTGAAGCCGGGGGCGCTGGCCTGCGAGCGGTGGCTGGTCTCGATCTCGGCCTCGAGCAGGTGGTCGGGGCTGATGCGCCAGTCGCCGGCGACCGACAGCAGCTGGTAGCGGCCGCGGGCTGAGGCGGTCTTGGGCGCCAGTTCCTGCCAGGCGGCGTTGACGCGCAGGCCGTGGCGCGCATCGGTGCCGAAACGTTCGGCGAGGTCGACGCTGGCGCCGACCGTGCCCCGCTCTTCCCAGCTCAGCGTGGCGGTGCGTTGGCTGGCCTGCGGGCGCTTGACCAACAGGTTGACCAGGCCGCCCGGTGCGCTGGCACCGGCCTGGATGCCGCTGGTGCCCTTGAGGATCTCGACGGCGGCCTTGTTGTCCAGGCCCAGCGTGGTCTCGGCGTTGATCGGCAGGCCATCGCGGCGGTAGTTGCTGCGGTTGTCCAGCGTGTAGCCGCGCACCTTCAGGATGCTCCAGTAGCCGGCGGCGTTGTAGGCGTCGCTGACGGCTGCATCGGCGCGCGTCAGGCCGTTCAGGCTGGTGCTGCCCTGGTCCTGCAGCTGGGCCTGGGTGACGGTGGTGGTCTGGATCGGCGTGCGGGCGGCCGGCGCCAGGCCGAAGCCCGACACCGACGCGGCGGTGCTGCCGCTGCCGCTGACCACGACTGGCTCGAGCGTGCGGGTGTCGGACTGGGCCCGGGCGGGCAGCACGAGGCCGAGGGCCCCGGTGGCGCAGCAGAGCGCGGTCGCCTGGGCGACGAGGTGGCGGCGCGCGGACGCCGTCGGCAAGGAGGAGGGCAGGAAATCGGGCATGGCCTGGTGCAGCGGTCGGTGTCAGGTGGATCCTGCGCACGAGGCACCGGCCGGACGGCGGCGGCGATCGATCCTCGATGGTCCGCACCCTGCCAAGCCTGCTTCCCTGCGCGAGGATTACCTCAGATCAGGTTCAAAGGGACTGTCTCAGTCGCAGCGTCAGTCGTGACGTTGCAACACCCCCAGCGTGTCGGGCCGCGTCTGCAGCCCGGTCGGCATTATGTCCGAGCGTGTCGGCCGTGTGGATTGTTGTGACTTGACCTCACGAACGTTCTGACTTGTCGCGGTTCCGCGACAGTGTTCAGGCCGTCGGGGTAACGCCCAGCAGCTGCTGCAGGCGCGAGCTGCTCGAGGTGTACTGCAGCAGCGGTGCCTGCCCGCCGCGGCAGTGCGTGGCGATGGCGAAGGCGGCCATCGTGGCCTCGTGGAAACCGCAGAGGATCAGCTTCTTCTTGCCCGGATAGCTGACCACGTCGCCGATGGCATGGATGCCGGGCACGTTGGTGGCCATCGTGGCGGGGTCGACCGGCAGGTGCTTGCGCTCCAGGGCCAGGCCCCAGTCGGCCAGCGGGCCGAGCCGGGCGTGCAGGCCCTGGCAGACCAGCAGCAGGTCGAGCGGCAGGTGCACGTCCTCGCCCTGCGCATCGAGCACGCTGACGGCCGTCAGCGTGCCCACCTCCGAGGTGCTGCCGTCCGATTCGCCGCTGGTGCGCACCCCGGTGATCTGGCCCGCGAGCAGGCGCAGGCGACCGGCGGCGGCCGCGGCCTGCACCTGGGCGACCTGCGTGTCGCTGGCGGTGTAGACGCTGCGGCGGTGCAGCAGCGTGACGCTGGCCGCGTCGCTGCGGCTGAGCTGCAGCGCCTGCTGCAGCGCCATCTCGTCGCCGCCGGCGATGACGAGGTGGCGCCCGGCGAGCGTCAGACCGTCGGGCAGCTCGAGGTGGAAGACCTGGGTGTGCTCATGGGGCATCAGCGCGGCCACCGCCAGGCGGCGGGGCAGGAAGGCGCCGACCCCGGCGGCGATGACCACCGCGCGGGCCTGCAGCCGGGTGCCGGCCGACGTGAGCACGAGGAAGCCGCCCTCGTCGAGCGGCTGCACCTCGGTGACCTGCTGGTTCCAGTGCTGCCCGGGCCGGAACGGCTGCATCTGGCGCACCAGCGCCTCGACCAGGCCGTGGCCGGTGCACAGGGGCAGGGCGGGGATGTCGTAGATCGGCTTGTCCGCGTAGAGCTCGCGGACCTGCCCGCCCGGGCCGGGCAGTGCATCGACCAGTTCGGCGCGCAGCTCGAGCAGGCCGAGCTGGAAGACCTGGTAAAGCCCGGCCGGACCGGCACCGACGATGACCACGTCGGTGACGATCGTGCCGGGGAGCGAGCCGGAGCGGTCCTGGGGGGAGAGGTCCGTCATGACCGGCCGCCAGCCGCGGACTCAGCGGATCAGCTCGCCCAGCTTGTCCTTGCGGTCCTTCCAGTCGTTGGCGTCAGGCAGCGGATCCTTGCGCTTGGTGATGCTGGGCCACTTGGGCGACAGCTCGGCGTTCAGGGCGATGTAGTGCTGCTGGTCGCCGGGCACGTCTTCTTCGGGGAGGATGGCGTTGACCGGGCACTCCGGAATGCAGACCGCGCAGTCGATGCACTCATCGGGGTCGATCACCAGGAAATTGGGGCCTTCGCGGAAGCAATCGACGGGACAAACGTCCACACAGTCGGTGTACTTGCAGCGGATGCAGGCTTCGGTGACGACGTGGGTCATGACTCGGACTCGGGTAGTTGAAACATCAGGGACAGAATCGGCTGATTTTAGGCCGTATCCGGGGATCAGGGCAGGGGCTGGATCTCGGCGGCACCGGCGCCCACGATGACCACCGTGGGGCGGCCTTCATGGGTCGCGGCGGCGTCGGCCAGCGTGGTGATGGTGTGGCTGGTCTGCAGCTGGTCGGGCCAGCCGGCCTGCGAGACCACCAGCACCGGGTCGTCGGCCCCCCAGCCCGCGGCCATCAGCTGCGCGCCCAGGCTGCCGAGCTGGCGACCGGCCATGTAGAACACTTCGGTGTCGGCGCTGCGGCAGGCGTGCGGATCGAGCGTGCGGGTCATCGCGGTGGCGAAGCTGACGCTGCGGCCGGTGCCGCGCCGCGTCAGCGGCCGCTGCGCGCTGGCGGCGGCGGCCACCGCCGACGTCACGCCCGGCACCACCTCGCAGGCGATGCCTGCGGCCTGCAGCGTGACGAGCTCTTCCTCGAGCCGGCCGAACAGGCTCGGATCGCCGCCCTTGAGCCGCACGACCAGCGCATGCCTGCCAGCCTGCTCGAGCAGCAGCTGGTTGATCTGGCCCTGGCTGACGGCGTGGTCGAAGCCGCGCTTGCCCACGTCGATCCATTGGGCGTCGGGCGCCAGTTCACGCAGGGCCGGATCCGTCAGTGCGTCGTAGAGCACGACATCGGCCTCGCGCAGCCGGGCGGCGCCCCGCACGGTGATCAGGTCGGCCACGCCAGGGCCGGCACCGATGAAGACCACCCGGCCGGGCCGGGGGCTGGGGGCGTCGCTCGGCATGGACACGTCAGGCCTGGACCAGCAGCGCGCCGCTGGTGCGGTTGGTGGTCGGGTCGACCACGATCAGCGCCCCGCCGACGCGGTTGTCGGCATAGGCCTCGACCGGCAGCGCCTGCTGGGTCTGGATCTGCACGCGGCCGATCTCGTTGACGCCCAGTTCGTGCGCATCCACCTGTTCCAGCGTGTTGATGTCCAGGCGGTGATCGATCGCGGTGATGCGCGCCTGCACCCAGCGGTTGCCGTGGCGCACCCAGTACTTGCGGCCGAGCACGGCGGGTTCGGTGTCCAGCCAGGCGAGCGTGCCGCTGAAGGCCTGCTGCGTCGGGGCGCTGCCGGGCGTGAAGACCCAGTCGCCGCGCGAGACGTCGACCTGGCGGTCCAGCACGATGCCGGCCGATTGACCGGCGGTGCAGGCGTCCACCACGCTGCCGGCGTGGCGCACCGACGCGACGATGGCGGTCTCGCCGCTCGGGAAGATCTGCACGGTGTCGCCGGCCTTCACCGAGCCGTGGGCGATGCGGCCCCACATGACGCGGTGCTGGTGGCCGGTGCCCTGGCCTTCGTCGCGGGCGACGTACTGGACCGGCACGAGCAGGTTGCCGTCGTGCGCCTCGTCGGCGACCGGCAGGGTCTCGAGCAGCTGCAGCAGCGTCGGGCCGGTGTACCAGTCCCAGTTCGCCGACGGCGTGGCCACGTTGTCGCCGCGCAGCGCGGAGACCGGCACGATGCCACGCACGGTGATGCCGGCTTCTTCGGCGAACTTGGTCAGCGCCTTCGACACGGCGTCAAAGGCGGCTTGCGTGCCGACTTCGATGGCGTCGAGCTTGTTGATCGCGAACACGATGCTGGGGACGCGCAGCAGGCGGGCCAGCAGGCTGTGGCGGCGCGTCTGCGGCAGCAGCACGACGTCGTCCACCGAGGTGTCGAGCTTGGTGATGTCCACCAGCACGACCGCGGCGTCGGAGCCGGCGGCGGCCGTCACCATGTTGCGGGTGTACTGCTCGTGGCCGGGGGCGTCGGCGATGATGAACTTGCGCGTCCTGGTCGCGAAGTACTGGTATGCCACGTCGATGGTGATGCCTTGCTCGCGCTCGGCTTCCAGGCCGTCGGTCAGCAGCGACAGGTCGATCGGGGCGCCGGCGGCACGCTTTTCCAGCGCGTCGAGCTTGTCGGCCAGGATGCCGCGGCTGTCGAACAGCAGGCGGCCGATCAGCGTGCTCTTGCCGTCGTCCACGCTGCCGGCGGTCAGGAAGCGCAGGGCCTTGTGGGCGAGTTCTTCGCCAGCGTCAATGTGTTGGGCGGTCATCAGAAGTACCCCTCTTTTTTACGGCGTTCCATGGAGGCTTCGGAGGTGCGGTCGTCCATGCGGGTCGCGCCCCGCTCGGAGACGGTCACCTGCAGCGTCTCGGCGACGATGTCGGCGGTGGTGCGGGCATCGGACTCGACCGGGCAGGTGCAGGTCATGTCGCCCACGGTGCGGAAGCGCACGTCCACCGTCTCGACCACGTCGTCGGCGTCCGGCGGCGTCACGTCGGTCACCGGCACCAGCAGGCCCTTGCGGCGGTAGATCTCGCGCTGGTGGGTGTAGTAGATGCTCGGCAGCGGGATGTTCTCGCGGGCGATGTAGAGCCACACGTCGAGTTCGGTCCAGTTGCTGATCGGGAAGGCGCGGAAGTGCTCGCCCGGCTTGATGCGGGTGTTGAACAGGTTCCACAGCTCGGGGCGCTGCTCCTTGGGCTGCCACTGGCCGAAGCTGTCGCGGTGACTGAAGATGCGCTCCTTGGCGCGCGCCTTCTCCTCGTCGCGGCGGGCGCCACCGATCATGCAGTCGAAGCGGTGCTCCTCGATGGTCTCCAGCAGCGTCACCGTCTGGTGGCCGTTGCGCGACTCCAGCGGGTGGGCCAGGCGGATCGTGCCGCGCTTCATCGAGTCCTCGAGGTGCCCGACGATCAGGCGCTCGCCCATCTCGGCCACGCGCGCGTCACGGAACTCGATGACTTCGGGGAAGTTGTGGCCGGTGTCCACGTGCACCAGCGGGAAGGGCAGCTTGCCGGCGAACACCGGGCGCTCGCCGGGCTGGGACAGCTTCTGCTTGAAGGCCTTTTCGGCCAGGTGCAGGACGACGCAGGAATCCTTGCCGCTGGAGAACAGCAGGCCGGGGCGCTCGAAGGCGCCGGCGACTTCGCGCAGGATGAAGATCGCTTCTTCTTCCAGCGCATCGAGGTGGCGGTGGTCCACGTCGGGGAGCGTGTGGGTCATGGTCTTGGGGACGTTGTGTTCAGAGGGTTCAGGCCTTGGCCTGGGAGACGTGCAGGCCGCATTCCTTGGCCTTCTCGTCTTCCCACCACCAGCGCCCGGCGCGGAAGTCCTCGCCCACCGCGATGGCGCGGGTGCAGGGCGCGCAGCCGATGCTGGGCATGAACTGGTCGTGCAGCGGATTGAAGGGCACGTCGTGGGTGGCGATGTAGTGCCACACGTCGTTCCAGCTCCAGTCCACCAGCGGGTTGATCTTGGCGCGGCCCTGGTCGTCGGCCTCGACGGCACGGGCTTCGCCCCGGGCGTTGGACTGCTCGCGGCGCAGCCCGGTCACCCAGGCGCTGCGCCCGGCGAGCATGCGCGACAGCGGCTCGAGCTTGCGGATGCCGCAGCAGCCCTTGCGCAGCGCGATGCTCTCGTACATCGCCCGCTCGCCGTTCTTCCGCACGAACTCGATCACCGCTTCCTGCACCGGGCGGTAGACGTCGACCTGCAGGCCGTAGCGTGCTTCGAGCTGGCCGATCAGCGCGACGGTCTCGGCGTGCAGCACGCCGGTCTCGAGCGTGCCGATGGCGATCGGCAGCTGGTGGCGGGCGATCAGGTCGCTGACCACCATGTCCTCGGCGCCCAGGCTGGTGGCCTGGATGATGGTGCCGGGATGGGCGGCGGCGGCCTCGCGCAGGATCTGCAGCGTGGCGGCCAGGCGCTCTTCGTGGCCGGCCGTGTGGCGGGCATAGAGCTCGATGGCCGAGGCCCGGGCCTCCGGCGCGCCGCCCAGCATGCTGACGCCGCCGAGGGCCGACACCGTGCCGCTGGCGAGGTCGTCGCTCATATCGCGGCTCCCTGGCTGAGCGCGCCCTGGTCGACCCAGGCTTCGGTGGCCGGACGGGCGAACAGCGGCTTGGACACCGCCACGTCGCCCTGGTAGTGGCCGCCGAAGAAGCCCAGCGCACGTTCGGCGGCTTCCCGGTTCTGGTCGTGGCGCATGGCCACCGCATCGAAGCCAGTGCGCTTGAGCAGCGGCAGCATGTCGACCAGCACGTCGCCGGTGGCGCGCACCTCGCCCTGGAAGCGGTAGCGCGAGCGCAGCAGGTGGGCCTGGCTGTAGGCCCGGCCGTCGACCCACTTCGGGAAGTGCAGCACGATCAGCGCCAGGCGCGGCAGATCGGCCTCGAGCAGCTCGACGTCGGCGGTGTTGCTCAGCAGCAGGCCGGTGGCCAGGCCCGCGGGCCAGGTGTCGCGCACGGCGTGCCACTGTTCCAGCGTCAGCAGCTGGTGGTCGCGGGCGATCGGGTGCGGGGACGGGCCGTCCTCGCCGCCGACGGTGTGCCACAGGTCGTGATGGGTATCGATGAACTTCATGGTCTTCTCCACGTCGGGGCTCAGGCGGCGCTGGTGTCGCGGGCGGTCGAGGTGCGGCGCGCGTTGGCGGCCGCCTTGAACGGCTCCAGCCCCAGGCGCTTGACCGCGTCGATGAACTTCTCGCCGGCGCTGCGCTGTTCGAGGTAGGTGTCGAGGATGGCCTCGATCGCGTCGGCGACTTCACCGGCGGCGAACGACGGGCCGATCACCTTGCCGGGCACGGCCGTGGGCGCGTGGCTGGAGCCGTCCGAGCCGCCCAGCGTGACCTGATACCACTCGGTGCCGTCCTTGTCGACGCCCAGCACGCCGATGTGGCCGGTGTGGTGGTGGCCGCAGCTGTTGATGCAGCCGCTGATGTGCAGGTCGATGTCGCCCAGGTCGAAGACCTCGTCGAGGTCGGCGTAACGCTCGGTCAGCTCGGCGGCCAGCGGCAGCGAGCGGGCGTTGGCCAGCGCGCAGAAGTCACCGCCCGGGCAGGCGATCATGTCGGTCAGCAGGCCGATGTTGGGCGTGGCGTAGCCGGCCTCACGGGCCGCTTCGTACAGCTGCGGCAGTTCGGCGGCCTTCACCCAGGGCAGCAGCAGGTTCTGGTCGTGCGTCACGCGCAGCTCGCCGCAGCTGAAGCGGTCGGCCAGGTCGGCCGCGGCCTCCAGCTGGGCGTCGGTCGCGTCGCCCGGCGCCTGGCCGGCCCGCTTGACCGACAGCGTCACGCCGCGCCAGCCCGCCACCTGGTGGGCGTGCACGTTGCGCTCGAGCCAGCGGCGATAGGCCTGCGGCGTGTCCTCGGTCACCGGCGCGGCCTCGGCCGCCGGAGCCACCGTGGCCGGGCGCGCGAAGCCGGCGGCCACGCGGTCGAACTCGGCCTGCGGGATCAGGTGGGCGCCACCGTCGACGTCACGCTCGAGGATGTTGCGGAACTCGGCGTTGACCGCGTCGAAGTACTTCTGGCCCTCGGCCTTGACCAGGATCTTGATGCGCGCCTTGTAGGCGTTGTCGCGGCGGCCGTAGCGGTTGTAGACCCGCACGATCGCCTCGAGGTAGACGAGGATCTGCTGCCAGGGTACGAAGGCGTTGATCACCGTGCCGACGATGGGCGTGCGGCCCATGCCGCCGCCGACCTGGACGCGGAAGCCCACCTCGCCGGCCTCGTTGCGCAGCAGCTGCAGGCCCACGTCGTGCCAGCCGATCGCGGCGCGGTCTTCGGTCGCGCCGGAGACGGCGATCTTGAACTTGCGCGGCAGGAAGGCGAACTCGGGGTGCAGCGTGCTCCACTGGCGCATCACCTCGCAGTAGGGGCGCGGGTCGATCTGCTCGTCGGCGGCCACGCCGGCCAGGCCGTCGGCCGTGATGTTGCGGATGCAGTTGCCGCTGGTCTGGATGCCGTGCATGTCCACGGCGGCCAGCTTGTCCATCACGTCGGCCGCCTGCGTCAGCGGGATCCAGTTGTACTGGACGTTCTGGCGCGTGGTGAAGTGCACGTAGCCGCGGTCGTTGGTGCGGGCGATCTCGGCCAGCGCACGCACCTGGCGGCTGTTGATCTCGCCGTAGGGCACGGCCACCCGCAGCATCGGCGCGTGGCGCTGGACGTACCAGCCGTTCTGCAGGCGCAGCGCGCGGAAGTCGTCTTCCGGCAGCACGCCCGCGAGGTGGCGGTCGAGCTGGTCGCGGAACTGGGCCGCACGGGCACGGACGAACTGGCGGTCGAATTCGGAGTATTGATACATGGCTGGCAGCAGGCGGGCGAGGGCCCGAACTCTAATACAGACGTGGGGCGCAGGATCGCTCAGGCGATCATCAGGATCTTGCGGGCGGCGAGCAGCAGCGAGGCGCACAGCGCCAGGCGGGTCCACATGTCGGGCAGCAGCTTGGTGAGCCGCGCGCCCAGCCAGATGGCCGGAACCGAGCCGATCAGCAGCTCGATCAGCAGCATCCAGTGCACGTTGCCCAGCGTGGCGTGGCCGATGCCGGCCACCAGGGTCAGCGGCACAGCATGGGCGATGTCGGTGCCCACCAGGCGGGCGGTCGACAGGCGCGGATAGAGCAGCAGGATCAGCGTGGCCCCCAGGGCGCCCGCGCCGATCGAGCTCAGCGACACCAGCACCCCCAGGATCAGGCCGCACAGCACGGTCAGCCAGGGCTGGCGCGACGGCGTGATCCAGCGCTCGAGGTAGAGGCCCACCCGGTGCCAGACCGGGCGCAGCATGATCGTGATGGCCGTCAGCACCAGGGCGATGCCCAGCGCGAAGCTCAGCATGCTGTCGGCCTGCTTGGTCAGGCCGACCAGATGCATCCAGGCGGTGGTGCCGATGGTGGCCGGGATGCTGCCGGCCAGCAGCAGCGTGGTGATGCGGTAGTCGACGTGGCCGTGGCGGTGGTGGGCGATCGAGCCCGACACCTTGGTCAGGCCGGCAAACCACAGGTCGGTGCCGATGGCGACCGCCTTGTCCAGGTGGAAGACGGAGATCAGCAGCGGGGTCATCAGCGAGCCGCCGCCGACGCCGGTGATGCCGACGATCAGCCCGATGCCGAAGCCGCTGGCGATGGCCAGCCAATCCAGATGTATGCCCAGCATGATGAAGTGTCGATCGATTCGAGAAGCGTCCAGGGTCCGGCAGGCAAGCTGCGGAAAACACGCACTGTAAGGAGGGCTCCCTTATAAGGAAACTACATATTCGAATGAAGCTTATAGGTCACAAGGCATATGAAGGCGCCGCCACGGGGTGGATCGCCGCGGGACCGGCCTCCTACAATCGGGCCCGATGAAGTTCTGTTCCATGACTGAAGCGGGCTGCGCGGGTCGGCGCCCGATGCCGCGAGGCGGTGGCTGGTGGGGGCTGTGCACGCTGATGGTGCTGGCCTTGCTGGGGGGGTGTGCGGCCGTGCCGGGTGGTGGGGCGGTTGCGCCCGCGACGCCGGCGGCCGTGAAGCCGGCGCCCCGCCCGCCGCGGATCGGCCTGGCGCTGGGCGGCGGCGCGGCGCGCGGGTTCGCCCACATCGGCATCATCGAGGTGCTCGAGGAAAACGGCATCCAGCCCGACCTGGTGGTCGGCACCTCCGCCGGCAGCCTGGTGGCGGCGCTCTACGCCAGCGGGCTCGATGGCAAGGCGATGGGGCGGCTGGCCGAGACGATGGACGAGTCGGCGATCACCGACTGGTCGTTCCCGCTGCGCGGCGTGATCCGCGGCGAGGCGCTGGCGCGTTACGTGCGCCAGAACACCGGCAACCGGCCGATCGAGCAGATGAAGCTGCCGCTGGGCATCGTCGCGACCGACCTGGCCAACGGCGACCCGATCCTGTTCCGGCGCGGCGACACCGGCACCGCGGTGCGGGCGTCGAGCTCGGTGCCCGCGGTGTTCCAGCCGGTGAAGATCGGCGAGCGTGAGTACGTGGACGGTGGCCTGGTGTCGCCGGTGCCGGTGCGGTTCGCGCGCCAGATGGGCGCCGAGCTGATCATCGCCGTCGACATCTCGTCGCCGCCCGATGGCGCGGCCACCGGGGACGCGATGCGCATGCTGCTGCAGACCTTCTCGATCATGGGGCGCAGCATCAACACGCTGGAGCTGCGGGATGCGGACATCGTGCTGCGGCCCCGGCTGGTCGGGGTGTCGAGCGCGGATTTCACGGCCCGCAAGCGGGCCATCGCCGCGGGCCGCGAGATCGCCCAGGCGATGGTGGCCGACATCAAGGCCCGCATCGCCGCGAAGACACGCTGATCGCGCGCTCGCCAGCCGCGCTCAGGGCGGGGAGAATGGCGCGCCGCCGATGCGGCTGCCGGTGGCCAGGCCCCGCTTGGCGAACCAGCCCTGGTTCATCTCCAGGGTGTAGCGCACCGGCGACTTCGAGCAGTGCGAGGTCTCCGTCATCGGCTGCATGTCGGCGATGTTGACGATGCGGCCGTCGTCGCCCAGGAAGGCGATCGACAGCGGCAGCAGGGTGTTCTTCATCCAGAAGCACTGCACGCTCTTCTCCTCGAAGACGAAGAGCATGCCGGCGTTGGCGGGCATGTTCGGGCGGTGCATCAGGCCGATCTCGCGCTCGCGCGGGCTGGCGGCCACCTCGGCGCTGATCAGGTGCATGCCGGCGGTCAGCGTGACGGTGGCCAGGCGCTGCGGGCGGGCCTCCTGTGCGCTTGCCGCTCCACACAGGAGCAGCAGCGCCGGCATCACCCACTGCAATGTTGTTTTTTTGAAACGTTGGGTAAACACCGAGTACCCATGGCGAGTGCGATGAAATGAATGCAACGTGTCTGACTTGATTAGGATCATGATCCCCTGCCCGATGACTTCCCAGAATGGTGCGCGGACGACGTAGTTCCGCGCTCTTCAGCCCTGCGCGCTTGCCCATGACTTCCCCCCAGCCGATCCCAGAGGACCCGTCGTCCGTGGCCGTTGCACGGCCATCGACGGCACCGCTGACGGCGACCCAGGTGGCGGCCATCGACGCGCCGGCCTCCGTGGAGGCCTACACCCGCTGGACCGAGGACGAGCAGGGCAGGACGCTGGGGCAGTCCCGATTGTTGCTCAGCGGCATGTACTGCGCCGCCTGCTCCGGCCTGATCGAGGACGCGCTGTTGCGCCGCCCGGGCGTGCTGAGCGCCGAGGTCAGCGCGGCCGCCCAGCGGGCGGTGGTGCTGTGGGATCCGTCCGTCACCCGGGTCTCGGCGCTGATCGAGTCGGTGCAGGGTGCGGGTTATGGCGCTTTCCCCGACACCGGCACCCAGGCCGTCGACCTGGCGGCCCGCGAGTCCCGCCAGGCGATGTGGCGCCTGTTCGTGGCCGGTTTCTGCATGATGCAGGTGATGATGTATGCGACGCCGTCCTACATCGCCGGCCCGGGCCAGATCACCGCCGACATGGCTCAGCTGATGCGCCTGGCCTCCTGGGTGCTCAGCATCCCGGTGCTGGTGTTCGCGGCCGGGCCGTTCTTCCGGGGGGCCTGGTCGGCGCTCAGGGAGCGCCGCATCGGCATGGACGTGCCGGTGGCGCTGGGCATCGCCGTGACCTTCGTGGCCAGCTCCGTGGCGACCTTCGATGCCCGCGGCGTGTTCGCCAACGAGGTCTATTTCGATTCGATGACGATGTTCGCCGCCTTCCTGCTGGGCGCTCGCATGCTGGAGATGCGCGCGCGGCGCCTGGCGGCGCAGTCGCTCGACAGCGTGATGCGGCGCCTGCCCGACGCGGTCGAGCGCCTGCGCGCGGACGGGGGGGTCGAGCTGGTCGTGCCCGGCGAGCTGCGGGTGGGCGACCGGCTGCGGGTCCAGGTCGGGCAGGCCTTCGCGGCCGATGGCCGGGTCACCGAAGGGCGCACGCAGGTCGACGAGGCCATGCTGACGGGCGAGTCCCGCCCGGTCGACCGCGACGTCGGCGAGGAGGTGGCCGCCGGCTGCATCAACCTGGGCGCGCCGGTGGTGGTCGAGGTGCTCCGGCTGGGCGCGCAGACGCGCTACCAGCGCATCGTCGCGCTGGTCGAGCGCGCGCTGACCGAGCGCCCCGCGCTGCTGCTGAGCGCCGACCGCATCGCCGGACCGTTCCTGTGGGGCGTGCTGCTGCTGGCCCTGGTGGCCTTCCTGGTGTGGTGGCAGATCGATCCGTCCCGGGCCGTCTGGGTGGCGGTGGCGGTGCTGGTCGTGACCTGTCCCTGCGCGCTGTCGCTGGGGGCGCCGGTGGCGATGCTGGCCGCGGCCGGCGAACTCGCCCGGCGCGGCATCCTGGTGCAGCGCCTCGACGTGCTCGAGGGCCTGACCCGCAGCACCGACTGGGTGTTCGACAAGACCGGAACGCTGACCCAGGACCGGCTGGTGGTCGCCGAGGTCGTGCCGCTGGCCGCCGCGCCTGCCGCGGCCCGCTCGGCCGACTGGCGTGGCGTGGCCGCTGCGCTGGCGGCCCGGTCGGCCCATCCGCTGGCCCGTGCCGTGGCGCGGCAGGCGCAGGCCGATGCGCCCTGGGCGGGTGGCGTCGACGAGGTGAACGAGTGGTCCGGCCGCGGCGTCGAGGCCCGGATCGACCTGGGCGGCGTGGCCTGGTCGTGCCGCCTGGGTGCGCCGGCCTGGTGTGGCGACGCCGAGGGTCAGTCGGTGCAGCGTCCGGTCGTGAGCCTGGCCGTGCTCGATGGCGGGCGCTGGACGCCGCTGCTGCGCTTCGAGCTCGACGAACTGCTGCGCCCGCACGCGCGCCAAGCCGTGCAGACCCTGTGTGCCGGTGGCCTGCAGGTGCACCTGCTGTCGGGGGACCGTGCGGCCAGCGTCGAGGCGATGTCGCAGCGCCTGGGCATCGCCCATGTGCATGCGCAATGTGCGCCCGACGACAAGCTGGCGGTCGTGGCCGACCTGCAGGCCCGCGCCGCGGTGGTGACCATGGTCGGTGACGGCATCAACGACGCCCCGGTGCTGGCCCGTGCCGACGTGTCCATCGCGCTGGGCAGCGCGGCCGCGCTGACGCAGGCCCGGGCCGACGTGATCGTGCTGTCCGACCGGCTCGACGACCTGCTGATGCTGCAGCGCATGGCGCGCCGCACCGTGCGCATCGTGCGTCAGAACCTCGTATGGGCGCTGGGGTACAACGTCGTCAGCCTGCCGCTGGCGCTGGTGGGCTGGCTGCCGCCCTGGCTGGCCGGCATCGGGATGGCGGCCAGCTCGCTGCTGGTGGTGCTCAACGCCCTGAGGCTGATGCGCGGCAACGAGCGCCCCGCGGACCTCGAGGTCCTGCCCGCCTCACCCCGAACCGCTTGAATCCGACAGGCCCCCGCATGGACATCCTCTTTCTGCTGATCCCCGTGTCGATCGTGCTCGTGCTGCTGATCATGGTCCTGTTCGCCTGGGCCTTGAAGAGTGGGCAATTCGACGACATCGAAAGCGAGGGGCAGCGGATCTTGAAGACCGATGGCCGACAGGTTGATCGCGGTCAAGCACCCTGAGCAACCCGTGACAAAAAATCTCATTCGCAAGGACGGAGCAGACTCCAAGGAGCACAACCAATGTCTATAACTTCACAAACGGCTCGCCCGGTATACACGGACTCGACCGTCAGGCTATTTGCCCTGGCTTCGGTGCTGTGGGGCGTGGTGGGCATGCTGGTGGGGGTGATCATCGCCTCCCAGCTGGCATGGCCTGAACTCAACTTCGGTATTCCGTGGCTCAGCTACGGTCGCTTGCGGCCGTTGCACACCAACGCGGTGATCTTCGCGTTCGGTGGCTGCGCGCTGTTCGCCACCAGCTATCACGTGGTGCAACGCACCTGCCAGACCCGCCTGTTCATGCCCGGACTGGCCCAGTTCACCTTCTGGGGCTGGCAGCTGGTCATCGTGCTGGCGGCCATCTCCCTGCCGCTGGGCTACACCCAGGGCAAGGAATACGCTGAACTCGAATGGCCGATCGACATCCTGATCGCCGTGGTGTGGGTCTCCTACGCCGTCGTGTTCTTCGGCACGGTGGGCATCCGCAAGGTCCGTCACATCTACGTGGCGAACTGGTTCTTCGGTGCCTTCATCATCGCCGTGGCCCTGCTGCACATCGTCAACAGCGCCGTGATCCCGGTGTCGCTGACCAAGAGCTACTCGGTCTACGCCGGCGTGCAGGACGCGATGGTGCAATGGTGGTACGGCCACAATGCGGTCGGCTTCTTCCTGACCGCCGGCTTCCTGGGCATGATGTACTACTACATCCCCAAGCAGGCCGAGCGTCCGGTGTACTCCTATCGCCTGTCGATCGTGCACTTCTGGGCGCTGATCTTCACCTACATGTGGGCGGGCCCGCACCATCTGCACTACACGGCGCTGCCGGACTGGACGCAGTCGGTGGGCATGATCTTCTCGCTGGTGCTGCTGGCTCCCTCCTGGGGCGGCATGATCAACGGCATCATGACCCTGTCGGGTGCGTGGCACAAGCTGCGTGACGACCCGATCCTGAAGTTCCTGATCGTCTCGCTGTCGTTCTACGGCATGTCGACCTTCGAAGGTCCGATGATGTCCATCAAGACCGTCAACGCGCTGTCGCACTACACCGACTGGACCGTCGGCCACGTGCACTCCGGCGCCCTGGGCTGGGTGGGCATGGTGTCGATCGGCTCGCTGTACTACCTGATCCCGCGCATGTTCGGTCGCAAGACGATGTACAGCATGCGTGCGGTCGAGCTGCACTTCTGGGTCGCCACCATCGGCATCGTGCTCTACATCGCCGCGATGTGGATCGCCGGCGTCATGCAGGGCCTGATGTGGCGTGCGGTCAACCCGGACGGCACGCTGGTCTACAGCTTCGTCGAGAGCGTCAAGGCCACCTATCCGTTCTACGTGATCCGCGTCGCCGGTGGTGTCCTGTACCTCACGGGCATGCTGCTGATGGCCTGGAACTCGGTCATGACGGTGCGCTCGGGCAAGGTTGAATCGACGCCCATCCCCCTGGCTGTCGCCCACGCCTGAACGGACCTGGAGAAAACAACATGGCTGACAAGAACCACGCCGTCGGCGGTCACGAGCGCATCGAGACCTCCAACTTCCTGATGATCGTGCTCACGCTGCTGACGGTCATCTGGGGCGGCATCACCGAAATCGTTCCGCTGTTTTTCCAGCGCTCCACCACCGAAGCGGTCGAAGGCCTCAAGCCCTACACCGCGCTGCAGCTGGCCGGTCGTGACGTCTACCTGCGCGAGGGCTGCTACAACTGCCACTCGCAGATGATCCGTCCCTTCCGTGCCGAGACGCTGCGCTACGGCAACATCTCGCTGGCCGGTGAGTTCGTCTACGACCACCCCTTCCAGTGGGGCTCCAAGCGCACCGGTCCCGACCTGCATCGCGTGGGCGGCAAGTACAGCGACGAATGGCATCGCATCCACCTGAACAACCCGCGTGATCTGGTGCCCGAGTCGAACATGCCCGCCTACTCCTGGCTGAACACCGGGATGATCGTGCCTGCCGACGTGGGCCCGAAGATGGCGGCGCTGCGCAAGGTCGGCGTGCCCTACACCGACGACGAGATCGCCAAGGCGGCCGAAGACGTCAAGGGCAAGACCGAAATGGAGGCGGTGATCGCCTACCTGCAGGTGCTCGGCACGGCCAACAACAAGTGAGGCTGACATGGATGTGAATTTCCTGCGCAGCATGGTGACGGTCGGCTTCTTCGCCGCATTCCTGGGCATCATCGCCTGGGCCTATTCGAAGAAGAACCGTCAGGACTTTGACGACGCGGCGGCGCTGCCTTTCCAGGCCGACGACACCGCGTCCGCAACGATCGGAGGCGCTCGTGAGTGACTTCTTCAACAACGGATGGTCTCTCTTCATCATGGCCGTCGTCGGTGGCGGCCTGCTGTTCTGCGTGTTCGTGCTGGCCGTGGCCAGCAAGCGCAAGGTCATGGCCAATGACAACACGACAGGCCACGTCTGGGACGAGAACCTTCAGGAACTGAACAACCCGCTGCCGCGCTGGTGGATGGGCCTGTTCGTGATCACCATCGTCTTCGCGGTGCTCTACCTGACGCTCTATCCGGGCTTCGGCAATGTCAGCGGTCAGCTCAAGTGGAGCAGCAAGGGCCAGTACGTCGCCGAGAAGGAAAAGGCGCTGGAAGCCCTGAAGCCGGTCTATGCCCGTTTCGACAACATGCCGGTGGAAGCCCTCGCGGGTGACGCGCAGGCCATGGGCATCGGCGAGCGCCTGTTCGCCAACAACTGCGCCGGTTGCCACGGCTCGGATGCCCGCGGCAGCAAGGGCTTTCCGAACCTGACCGACAAGGACTGGCTGTATGGTGGTGCCCACGAAACCATCATCGAGACCATCACCAAGGGCCGGCAGGGCATGATGCCCGTCATGGCGCCCGCGGTGGGAAGCCCCGAAGATGTGCGCAACGTTGCCAACTACGTGCTGAGCCTGTCCGGCAGCGCCCACAACAGCATCGCTGCCCAGCTGGGCAAGTCGAAGTTCGGTGTGTGCGCGGCTTGTCACGGTCCGGATGGCAAGGGCAACCAAGCCCTTGGCGCTCCGAACCTGACCGACAAGGTCTGGCTGCACGGCTGGGGTGAGTCGGCGATCGTGTCCATGGTCACGAACGGCAAGACCAACATGATGCCGCAGCACGCCAGCCGCCTGTCGCCGGAGCAGATCCGCGTGCTGGCAGCCTACGTCTGGAGCTTGTCCAACAAGCCGGGCGCGAAGACCGCGATGGTGACGACCGCGCAGTAAGGCTTGCGCCTCTGCACGACACGGCGTCCGAGCAGTCGAACGCCGTGTTTTTTATTTGCAAAGTAGGTCATGGACAACAGCAGCACGCCAGCTCGATCGGCTTCGACGGATGACTCCGTCGAGGTCGTCTCTCTCTACGCCAAGACCAAGAAGATCTACCCTCGATCCGTGACCGGGTGGTTCGCGTCCTGGCGCTGGGTGTTCGTCTGGTTGACGCAGATCGTCTACTACGCGACGCCGTGGCTGCTCTGGAACGACCGCCAGGCGGTGCTGTTCGACCTGGGCACGCGGCGTTTCTACATCTTCGGCCTGGTGCTGCACCCGCAGGACTTCATCTACCTGACGGGGCTGCTGATCATCAGCGCCTATCTGCTGTTCCTCTTCACGGCGGTGGCCGGTCGGGTCTGGTGCGGCTATGCCTGCCCCCAGACGGTCTACACCGAGATCTTCCTGTGGATCGAGGAGAAGATCGAAGGCAACCGCATCAAGCGCATGAAGCTGGACGAAGGTCCGTGGACGGCCGAGAAGTGGGCCCGCAAGGGCGGCAAGCAGCTGGCCTGGACGCTGTTCTCGCTCTGGACTGGCTTCACCTTCGTCGGCTACTTCACGCCCATCCACACGCTGGTCGCCGAGGCGATGAGCCTGGGCTTCGGGCCCTGGGAGTGGTTCTGGGTGCTGTTCTACGCCTTCGCGACCTATGGCAATGCCGGTCACATGCGTGAGCAGGTCTGCAAGTACATGTGTCCGTACGCCCGCTTCCAGAGCGTGATGTTCGACAAGGACACGCTGGTCATCAGCTACGACACCGCCCGCGGCGAGCCGCGCGGTTCCCGCAGCCGCAAGGCCGATCCGGCCAAGGTCGGCCTGGGTTCGTGCGTCGACTGCGGTCTGTGCGTGCAGGTCTGCCCGACCGGCATCGACATCCGCCAGGGGCTGCAGTACGAGTGCATCGGCTGCGCCGCGTGCATCGACGTCTGCGATGGCGTGATGGACAAGATGGGCTACGAGAAGGGCCTGATCCGCTACGCCACCCAGAACGGACTGGCCAACGGCTGGACCCGCGCGCAGATGATGCGCCGTGCGCTGCGCCCGCGCGTGCTGGTCTACACCGGGATACTCCTGTTGATCGTCGGCGCCGTGGGCCTGAGCATCTGGCAACGCTCACCGTTCAAGGTGGACATCGTGCGAGACCGGGCCTCGCTGGCGCGCCAGGTCGAGGACGGTCGCATCGAGAACGTCTACCGCCTGCAGATCATGAATGCGACCGAAGCCAGCCAGACCTACCGCGTGGCCGTCGAAGGACTGGCCGATGCCTCCGTGCCCGAGTTCTCCGACGTGGTGCTCGGCCCGGCCGAGGCCCGCTGGATCACCGTCAGCGTGCAGATCCCGTTCGAGCGGGCGCAGCAGGCCGGTGCCGGGGTGCATCCGATCTTCTTCGACGTGCAGCAGGTGCAGGGTGATGGCTCGTTGCCCGCCCTGGTGCGAGAGAAATCCACGTTCATGATTCCGCGCTGAACTCGCCGAGCGAGCGCGGATCCCATACACCAAGCCATCGATTGGAAAACTGATGAATCAAGCCGTGAACAGCCTCTCCAGCCCATCGCCTGCCGCCGAGCCCTGGTGGCGTGTCGGCACGGTGTGGCTGGTCATCGCCGGTCCCCTGGTGGTGGTGGTGGCGTCCTTCATCACCCTGGGCCTGGCCATCACCCATCCCGACCCGGTGCTCGAGCCGACGCAGGCCGGTGGATCCACGGTGTCGTCGACCCAGTCGTCGGCGAAGGACGCGGCCCACCTGCCGGCCATCCAGGGACGCAACCACGCAGCCACAGGAGGCAAATAGCCATGGGCAACGTCGAAGGCAACTATCCACCCGACCCGGATCTGGTCACGCTCAATCCGTTCTGGCAGCGCGCTGCCGCAGTGCTCTGGCCCTCGTTCCTGATGGCCGGGGTCCTGGAGATGCTGGTGTTTGCCTTCGTCGATCCTGCCGACCTGCGCTGGCTGGGCGGATCCGAGCTGGCGATCGGCAGCAGTGCCGTCTACACGCTGGCCTTCCTGCTGTTCTGGTGGATCATCTCGCTGGCCGGCGGGGTGACCCAGCTGCTCAGCCAGGACCCTCACCTCGAGGTGCTGCACCGCTGAAGCGCACATGACAAAGGGCCCCGCGGGGCCCTTTGTCATCCGGGAAGCCGGGTGGTGCCGGCTTCAGCAGTGGGCGCCGTTGACGACCCGCTGCAGCGCATCCTGGTCGAGGATGCGGATGTCGCGCTGCTTGACCTCCAGGATGCCTTCTTCCTGGAACTTCGAGAACGTGCGGCTGACCGTCTCGAGCTTCAGGCCCAGGTAGCTGCCGATCTCCTCGCGGGTCATGCGCAGCACCAGCGCCGAGGCGGAGAAGCCGCGCGCCTGCAGGCGCTGCGTCAGGTTCAGCAGGAAAGCGGCCAGCCGCTCCTCGGCGCGCATGCTGCCCAGCAGCAGCATCACGCCATGATCGCGCACGATCTCGCGGCTCATGATCTTGTGGAACTGGTGCTGCAGCAGCGTGAACTCGCGCGACAGCGACTCGAGCTGGCTGTAGGGGATCAGGCAGACCTGCGAATCCTCGAGCGCGATGGCATCGCAGGAATGCTTGTCGGTGCTGATGCCGTCCAGGCCGATCAGCTCGCCGGCCATCTGGAAGCCGGTGACCTGCTCCCGTCCGTCGGAGGCGGAGATCACCGTCTTGAAGAAGCCGGTGCGCACCGCGTACAGCGCCGCGAACGGCTCGCCGGCGTGGAACAGGCTGTCACCGCGCTTGACGATGCGTCGGGTGCTGACCATGTCGTCGAGCGATTGCATCTCGTCGTCGGACAGACCCACCGGCAGGCACAGCTCCCGCAGGTTGCAGGCGGAGCAGGCCACCTTCAGGGCATCGAGTCGGGGAGTGGGGAGGGTCGCGTTCGTCATGGGCATCGATTATGAAGGTGCCAGGGTGGGGCCGAGTCGATTTTCGTCCTCCGAGCCGGGCTCCGGAAGGGGTGACGACGTCAACGGATCGCATTCTTGAAGGCCGACGCTGAATGTTGCTTGAGCCATGTCAAGGTGAGGGAGGCGGGGCAGGCGGCACAGTCGCTGCCATGGAACGAATGCTGATCGACATGCCCACGCCCACGCCCACGCTGAGTGACGACCTGCTGTCGCGCATGGACCGGTCGGGTCCGCGCTACACGTCTTATCCGACGGCCGACCGTTTTGTCGAGGCCTTCACCGAACGCGACCTGCAGCAGGCGCTGTCGCAGCGTCAGCTGGGGGCGGTCGGCGGGGCGGGCGGTCCGTTGTCGGTCTATGTGCACCTGCCGTTCTGTGAGTCGGTCTGCTACTACTGCGCCTGCAACAAGGTGGTCACGCGTGACCATGACCGCTCGGCGCCGTACATCGATGCGGTGCTGCACGAGCTCGATCTGGTCTGCGACGTCATGGGGCGCGGCGTGCACACCACGCAGCTGCATTTCGGCGGCGGCACGCCGACCTTCCTCAGCGATGCCGAGCTCGATCGCCTGATGCAGGGCCTGCGGGCACGGCTGAAGTTCGCCGAGCGGGGTGAATACTCCATCGAGATCGACCCCCGCACCGTGACGCGCGATCGCCTGCAGCACCTGCGCGAGCTGGGCTTCAACCGCGTGTCCTTCGGTGTCCAGGACTTCGACGAGGCGGTGCAGCGTGCGGTGCATCGCCTGCAGCCTTTCGAGCAGGTGCAGGCGCTGATGTCCGATGCCCGCGAGCTCGGCTTCGACTCGATCAACGTCGACCTGATCTACGGCCTGCCGCTGCAGACGACCGAGAGCTTTTCCCGCACGGTGCGCCAGGTGGCCGGCCTGCGGCCGGACCGCATCGCGCTGTACGGCTATGCCCACCTGCCGCAGCGCTTCAAGCCGCAGCGCCGCATCGTCAACGAGCAGCTGCCCAGCGGCGGTCAGCGCATCGGCATGCTGTCCCAGGCGATCAGCGGCTTCATCAGCCACGGCTACCAGTACATCGGCATGGACCACTTCGCGCTGCCGGACGACCCGCTGGCTCAGGCCAAGCGCCAGGGTCGGCTGCACCGCAACTTCCAGGGCTACAGCACCCAGCCCGACTGCGACCTGGTGGCGCTCGGCGTGTCGGCCATCAGCCGCATCGGCGTGACCTACAGCCAGAACGCCAAGACGCTCGACGAGTACTACGACGGCCTGCGGCGCGGCCTGCTGCCGGTGGTGCGCGGCCTGGTGCTGTCGCGTGACGATCTGGTGCGGCGCGCGGTGATCATGTCGATCATGTGCCATGGCCGCCTGAGCTACGAGTCCGTCAGCCTGGCGCACCTGATCGACGTGCACACGTATTTCAGGCACGAGCTCGAGGCCTTGGCGGGCCTCGAGGCCGACGGCCTGCTGATCCGGGACAATGACGGGTTCGAGCTCACTGCGCTTGGCTGGTACTTTGTCCGTGCGGTGGCGATGGTCTTCGACCGTTACGCCACGACCGATCAGGCGAGGGAGCGTTTTTCCAAGGTGATCTGACGGGACACGATGACCGGCGCGCTGCTTCTCTCCGCCCTGCTGATGGGCCTGGCGGGCCTGCCCCACTGTGCGGGCATGTGCGGCTCGGGCTGCGCGGCGGCCGGACGGGCCTGCGGTGCCCGCTCCACCGCCCGCGGCGTGGCGGCGGTGCTGGCCGGCCGCGTGATCGCCTATGTGCTGGCCGGTGCGCTCGCCGCCTCGGTGGTCGGTGCGGTCCGGTGGCTGTCCCTGGGCACCGACTGGCTGCGGCCGCTCTGGAACCTGTTGCAGTTCTTCACCCTCGGCCTGGGTCTGTGGCTGCTGCTGCGGGGTCGCCTGCCGGCATCCATCGAAGCCTGGGCCGAGCGGATGCTGGGGCGCCCGCCGGTGCGCCCCGCGCCCGGGGGCTGGGCCCGCATCCGCATGCCCGCCGAAGCCCGTGGTGTCGGGCTGGGCATGCTCTGGCCGCTGCTGCCCTGCGGGCTGCTGCATGCCGCCTTGCTGCTGGCCGCACTGGCCTCGAGCCCGCTGGAGGGCGCGCTGGTGATGCTGGTCTTCGCTCTGACCAGCACCGCCGGCCTGCTGCTGGGCCCGTTGATCTGGACGCGCTGGGTGCCGCGTGCGCTGGGGCGCGGCCCCGCCGATGACGGTGGCGCGCTGGGCCTGCGGCTCAGCGGCGTGATGCTGGCCATCACCGCCGGCTGGACCCTGCTGCATGGCATGGGCCTGACCGAGCAGGCCGCCTGGTGCCTGTGAGGCCCGGGCGGGCCCGACTTCCGGCCGGCCGTCACGCTGCGCCAGCGCGGTGCCGTCACCCGCGCGGGCCCATGCGCTTCCCTTAAGATTCCCGGTTCGGGACATCGCCCATCGATTCCCCATCTGCAGAACGGAGCCAGCTACATGTACCAGCACATCCAGGTGCCCGCCGGAGGCGAGAAGATCACCGTCAACGCGGACTTTTCCCTGAATGTCCCGAATCAGCCGATCATCCCGTTCATCGAGGGTGACGGCATCGGCCTGGACATCACCCCGGTGATGATCAAGGTCGTGGACGCCGCGGTGGCCAAGGCCTATGGCGGCGACCGCAAGATCCACTGGATGGAGATCTACGCTGGCGAGAAGTCGACCCGGATCTACGGCCCCGACGTGTGGCTGCCGGCCGAGACGCTCGACGTGCTGCGCGAGTACGTGGTCTCGATCAAGGGCCCGCTGACGACGCCGGTCGGCGGTGGCATCCGTTCGCTGAACGTGGCGCTGCGCCAGGAGCTGGACCTGTATGTCTGCCTGCGTCCGGTGCAGTACTTCAAGGGCGTGCCTTCGCCCGTGAAGGAGCCCCACAAGATCGACATGGTGATCTTCCGCGAGAACTCGGAGGACATCTACGCCGGCATCGAATACGAGGCCGGCAGCGAGAAGGCCAGGAAGCTCATCCGGTTCCTGCAGGAAGAGATGGGCGTCAGGAAGATCCGCTTCCCCGAGACCTCGGGCCTGGGCATCAAGCCGGTCTCGGTCGAAGGCACCGAGCGCCTGATGCGCAAGGCGATCCAGTACGCGATCGACAACGACCGTCCCAGCGTGACCATCGTGCACAAGGGCAACATCATGAAGTTCACCGAAGGTGGCTTCCGTGACTGGGCCTACGCACTGGCGCAGCGTGAGTTCGGTGCCCAGCTGATCGATGGCGGCCCGTGGTGCGGCTTCACGAATCCGAAGACCGGCCGGACCATCACGATCAAGGACTCGATCGCCGATGCCTTCCTGCAGCAGATCCTGCTGCGCCCGGCCGAATACTCGGTGATCGCGACGCTCAACCTCAACGGCGACTACATCTCCGATGCGCTGGCCGCCCAGGTCGGTGGCATCGGCATCGCCCCGGGGGCCAACCTGAGCGACTCCGTGGCCTGCTTCGAGGCCACCCATGGCACCGCGCCGAAGTACGCCGGCAAGGACTACGTCAACCCGGGCTCCGAGATCCTGTCGGCCGAGATGATGCTGCGCCACATGGGCTGGACCGAGGCGGCCGACCTGATCCTGGCGTCGATGGAGCGTGCGATCGCCTCCAAGAAGGTCACCTACGACTTCGCCCGCCTGATGGAAGGGGCGGTGCAGGTGTCGTGCTCGGGCTTCGGGCAGGTGATGATCGATCACATGTGACGCATGCGCATGGCGTCCGTGCACGCCATGCGCTGGCTTCGGGCGCATGATTCCAGCAGAATGGAACGGTGGACGCCGGCAGGGGCTGGTGTCCGGTTTGATCATCCGCTGGAGATTGCTCGATGGAAGAGAAGGACGCCGTCAGCGCGCTGGCCGCGCTGGCTCAGGGCATGCGCCTGCGCATATTCCGTGCGCTGGTCGGTGCCGGTCCGCAGGGCATGACGCCCGGAGCCCTGTCGGCGACGCTGGATGTGCCGGCCTCGACGCTGTCCTTCCACCTGAAGGAGCTGACCCACGCCGACCTGGTGACCCAGGAGCGTGACGGGCGCCACCTGATCTACCGGCCGGCCATCGGCCACATGAATGCGCTGCTGGCCTATCTGACGGCGCACTGCTGCCAGGGCAGCGCCTGCGAGGGGGCGTCGGCCACCCGTTGCGACGCCTGCTGAGCCACCGCCTCAGGCGGGGGCGTCACCGGATTCGGGGGCCAGGATGTTCTGGGCGAGCTTGCCCTTCGGGCCGTCGACGACCTCGAACCGCACCCGCGACCCCTGCTTGAGGGTGCGGAAGCCTTCCATCTGGATGGCCGAGAAGTGCGCGAAGATGTCCTCGCCGCCTTCCTCTGGCTCGATGAAGCCGAAACCCTTGACGTCATTGAACCATTTGACCGTGCCATGGGCATGGGCCATTGTTTTCTCCTTGATTTTGAATTTGTAACTTTCATTTTCGGTAGGCCAAGCAAGCGTGTCAAGAATCTGCAACTCGGCCGTTCGGGCTTTGTGGCGCGGTGCAACAATCAACGCGCAGCAGGAAAGGAAGCCCGATGTCTGCCACGCCCAAGCCCGTGCCGTCCTGCAGGTCGGCGTGACGCTCTATAGAATGGTATTCATGGCCAGCAATAATCCGCAGTCGCCCATCCAGCCCGTGAAGCCTGACGACGGGCAGGGCGATGTCGTCGCCGAGCGGCAGGAGCAGCGGGTGGAGCCTCCACCCGTCTATCAGGTCGTGCTGCTCAACGACGACTACACGCCCATGGAGTTTGTCGTGATGGTGCTGCAGCAGCATTTCCATCACGACATCGAGGCGGCTACCCACATCATGTTGAAGATTCACCATGATGGGCACGCTGTTTGTGGTGTCTACATCAAGGACGTAGCGGCCACCAAGGTCGAGATGGTTCTGGCAGCCGCACGGAGGGCGGGTCACCCGCTCCAGTGCATTATGGAGGTCGCATGATCGCGCAAGAGTTGGAAGTCAGTCTGCACATGGCGTTTGTCGAGGCGCGCCAGCAGCGGCACGAGTTCATCACGGTCGAGCACCTGCTCCTGGCCTTGCTGGACAACCCGTCGGCCTCTGAAGTCCTCAAAGCATGCGCTGCCAATATCGATGACCTGCGCAAGAACCTGGCGCAGTTCATCAAGGAAAACACGCCCACCGTCGGGGGCACCGACGAGGTGGATACCCAGCCGACGCTGGGTTTCCAGCGCGTGATCCAGCGCGCCATCATGCATGTGCAGTCCACCGGCAACGGCAAGAAGGAAGTCACCGGTGCCAACGTGCTGGTGGCGATCTTCGGCGAGAAGGACTCGCACGCCGTCTACTACCTGCACCAGCAGGGCGTGACCCGCCTGGACGTGGTGAACTACATCGCCCACGGCATCAAGAAGTCCGACCCGCCCGAGCCCAGCAAGTCCAGCGAGCCGAGCCCGGCCGAGGTGGACAAGGAAGAGGGCGAGGCCAAGGGCACGCCGCTGGACCAGTACACGCAGAACCTGAACCAGGCCGCCCGTGACGGGCGCATCGATCCGCTGATCGGGCGCGAGCACGAGGTCGAGCGGGTGATCCAGATCCTGTGCCGGCGCCGCAAGAACAACCCGCTGCTCGTGGGCGAGGCCGGCGTGGGCAAGACCGCGATCGCCGAGGGCCTGGCTTGGCGCATCGTGCAGGGCGACGTGCCCGACGTGCTGGCCGAGGCCACGGTGTACTCGCTCGACATGGGCGCGCTGCTGGCCGGCACGAAGTACCGCGGCGACTTCGAGCAGCGCCTCAAGGGCGTGCTCAAGCAACTGAAGGAACACGCCCACGCGGTGCTGTTCATCGACGAGATCCACACGCTGATCGGCGCCGGTGCGGCCAGCGGCGGCACGCTGGACGCGAGCAACCTGCTCAAGCCGGCGTTGAGCTCGGGCCAGATCAAGTGCATCGGGGCGACCACCTTCACCGAGTACCGCGGCATCTTCGAGAAGGACGCGGCCCTGTCGCGCCGTTTCCAGAAGGTCGACGTGGTCGAGCCGTCGGTCGAGCAGACCGTCGAGATCCTGAAGGGCCTGAAGTCGCGCTTCGAGGAGCACCACAGCGTCAAGTACGACGTCGGTGCGCTGCAGGCTGCTGCAGAGCTGTCGGCCAAGTACATCAACGACCGTCACCTGCCGGACAAGGCGATCGACGTGATCGACGAGGCCGGTGCGGCCCAGCGTGTGCTGCCCAAGAGCAAGCAGAAGAAGAAGATCACCCGCACTGAGGTCGAGGAGATCGTGGCCAAGATCGCGCGCATCCCGCCCGCGAACGTGTCCACCGACGACCGCGGCAAGCTCAAGAGCCTGGATCGTGACCTCAAGAGCGTCGTGTTCGGACAGGATGCCGCCATCGAGGCGCTGACCGGCGCGATCAAGATGGCGCGCTCGGGCCTGGGCAAGCCGGACAAGCCGATCGGCTCCTTCCTGTTCAGCGGCCCGACCGGCGTGGGCAAGACCGAGGTCGCCAAGCAGCTGGCCTACATCCTGGGCATCGACCTGATCCGCTTCGACATGTCGGAGTACATGGAACGCCACGCCGTCAGCCGCCTGATCGGTGCGCCTCCGGGTTATGTCGGCTTCGACCAGGGTGGCCTGCTGACCGAGGCCGTGACGAAGAAGCCGCACTGCGTGCTGCTGCTCGACGAGATCGAGAAGGCGCACCCGGACGTCTTCAACGTGCTGCTGCAGGTGATGGACCACGGCACGCTGACCGACAACAACGGCCGCAAGTCCGACTTCCGCAACGTCATCATCGTGATGACGACCAATGCGGGGGCCGAGACGATGAACAAGGCGACGATCGGCTTCACGACAGCCCGCGAGAGCGGCGACGAGATGGGCGACATCAAGCGCATGTTCACGCCGGAGTTCCGCAACCGGCTGGACGCGATCGTCAGCTTCCGTCCGCTCGACGAGGAGATCATCCTGCGGGTGGTCGACAAGTTCCTGCTGCAGCTCGAAGGCCAGCTGTCGGAGAAGAAGGTCGAGGTCACCTTCACCGATGCGCTGCGCAAGCACCTGGGCAAGCGTGGCTTCGATCCGCTGATGGGCGCACGTCCGATGCAGCGCCTGATCCAGGACACGATCCGGCGTGCGCTGGCCGACGAGCTGCTGTTCGGTCGCCTCAGCGACGGTGGCCGCCTCACGGTGGACATCGATGCCGACGGTCAGGTCAAGCTCGACATCGAGCCGCGCAAGAACGACAAGTCGAAGGCCGAACCGGCGGCCGCGGCCTCCTGAGGCCCGCACGTCCGACCACCAGAGGGGCTCCGCGGAGCCCCTTTTTCATGGCCGCGTTCATGGCCGTGTCAGAGGAAGGCGGCGCTGTCCTGCCGGAAGTAGTCGCTCAGCAGCTGGTAGAGCTCGGGCTCGGCGCGGCGCAGGCGTCGTCCCTGCGAGAAGTAGCTCTCGCAGGCCACGGGGAAGAACTCCTCCAGGCTTTCGGCGCCGTAGGGGTCCAGCACGCCGGGGCGATCCTCGTCGGCCTGCTGCACCAGCCGTTCGAAGGCGGCGTCACGCACCCGCAGCCAGCGCTCCTGCGTGGCCCGGTCGGGCATCGGCGGCAGGCCGTCGACATGGCCGTCGGCCGCGTCGATGACGTGGGCGAACTCGTGGATCACCACGTTGTAGCCGGTCTCCATCGCATGCCGGCCCTGCTGCACGTCGGGCCAGGACAGCATCACCGGCCCGCCCGGCACGATCTCGCCGCTGAGCGTGTCGCGGCGGCTGTGCACCAGCCCGATCTCGTCGGACCAGGTGCGCTGCACGTCCACCTCGCCCGGCTGGATGACGATGCCCACGAAGCCGTCGTAGAGCGACAGGTCGAGGTGGATCACCGGCACGCAGGCCTGGGCGGCGATGGCCAGTGCCATGCGGTCGTCCAGCTCCAGGTCGCCGGCCACGCTGAATTCCTTGTCCTGCAGGAACCGGGCGCTGAGCTGGCGCAGCCGCCAGACGTCGGCCAGCGGCCGGCGCGACAGCATCGGACAGTCGTGCAGCGCCTGCAGCCAGAGCGTGTCGGGGATCTCCGGTGCGGGCCGCCGCAGGCGACCCAGCAGGCGCTGCGCCCAGTTCACGGCGGCGGTGCGCACAGGTCGATGCGAACCAGGCCCTGGGGGCTCAGGCGCAGGACCTCGGCGCGTGCGGGGTGACCGGCATCCGGGTGGTCGAGGTCCCAGTCGGACAGGACCCAGCGGCTGCATCCCCCTGCGTGCGCATGGACGGTCGGGCGGTGGGTGTGGCCGTGCACCAGGATCTCGCTGTCGCGGGCCTGCAGCAGCTGGCTCACCGCCTGGGCGTCGAGGTCGCCGTAGTCGGTGGCGCCTGCGGCATCGCGGCGCTGGTCGCTGGCCTGGCGCAGCTGGCTGGCCAGCGCCCGGCGCTCGGCCAGCGGACGGGCCAGCACGGCCCGCTGCCAGTCGGCGTGGCGCACCTGCCGGCGAAAGCGCTGGTAGTCCTGGTCATCGAGGCAGAGTGCATCCCCGTGGCTGAGCACGAGGCGCCGCCCGAAGGCCTGCAGCACGCAGGGGTCGTGCAGCCCGTGCAGGCCGCCCGCGGCCAGCGCGTCGTTGCCGAACAGGAAGTCGCGGTTGCCCTGCATGAAACCCAGCCAGCGCTGCTGGCCGGCGGCCCGCAACGCGGTCAGGGTGTCGAGCTCGAAACCCGCCCGTGACGGGGTGTCCAGCACATCGTCACCGACCCAGGCCTCGAAGATGTCACCCAGCAGCAGCACGGCCGAGGCCGGGGTGCGACTCAGGTGGTCGAGCAGGGCGCGGGTGGTCCGGGGGGTGTCCGGACTCAGGTGCAGATCGCTGAGGAGATCGATGCAGCCCCAGTGCGGGGCGGCATCGATCCGGCTGAGCCAGCCCGCTTCGGCCTCGACCGGGAGCGGGGCCAGGCTCACTCGACGACGCTGGCGCTGGTGATGACCACGTCCTCGACCGGCACGTTCTCGTGGAAGCCCTTCGTGGCGGTGCGGACCTTCTCGATCTTGTCGACCACGTCCGTGCCGGCGATGACCTTGCCGAACACCGCGTAGCCCCAGCCCTGCGGCGTCTCGGAGCGGAAGTTCAGGAAGTCGTTGTCGACCGTGTTGATGAAGAACTGCGCCGTGGCCGAGTGCGGCACGTTGGTGCGTGCCATCGCCAGGGTGTACTTGTTGTTCTTCAGGCCGTTGTTGGCCTCGTTCTGGATCTGCGCCAGCGTGGGCTTCTGGCCCATGCCGACCTCGAAGCCGCCGCCTTGGACCATGAAGCCCTTGATGACGCGGTGGAAGATCGTGCCGGCGTAATGCCCGCTCTTGACGTAGGCCAGGAAGTTCTCGGTGGAGATCGGCGCGTTGGCTTGATCCAGCTCGATGCGGATCACGCCGTGGTTGGTGTTGAGGTCGACTTGAGGATTGGCCATGTCACTTCTCCAGGCTGGCTTTTTTGATGAGGATGGGTTCGGTCGGGACGTCGCGGTGTTGGCCCTGCGCGCCCGTGCGCACGGTGGTGATCCGGTCCACCGTCTCCATGCCGCTGACCACCTGGCCGAAGACCGCGTAGCCGTTGCCGTCGGACGAGTTGGCAGCATCGAGGAATGCGTTGTCCTTCACGTTGATGAAGAACTGCGAGGTGGCCGAGTGCGGAAAACCAGTGCGCGCCATCGCGATTGTGCCGCGCTTGTTGAGCAGTCCGCTGCGGCTCTCGAGCTTGATCGGGGCACGCGTGGGCTTTTCGCGCAGCTGGGCGTCCATGCCGCCGCCCTGGACCATGAAGTTCGGGATGACGCGGTGGAAGACGGTGCCGTCGTAGTGGCCGGCCTTCACGTACTCGATGAAGTTGGCGACGGTGCCCGGGGCCTTGGCCGGATCCAGATCGATGACGATGTCGCCGGCGGTGGTGCTCAGGCGGACCCGGCTCTCCGGGGTCTGAGCCTGGAGCGGCGCACTCAGGCTCAGGCTCAGGCCCAGCGTGGCGGCCAGGATCAGGGCGTGTCGTTTGGTTCTTTGCATGGGACGGATGGGAAAGCTGCGACAGGCCGCCATTGTGGCGGTGCCGGCGCCCGGGCGTGCGCCGCTGTTTCAGATGTAAGCCGCAGCGAGCCGCCCGCTATACTGGCGGACGCCCCTGCGGGGGCCTCACCTCGCCGGGTCCCGCGGCCTGGCCACGACCGGCCACCTGGCGGGGTCCGATGCCTGTGGCCGGGTGAACCGTTCGCCGACGTCCCTGCTGCAGTGCCCCCGATCGTCCTGGCCGACGGTCGGTCTTCCGCTTTTCCTCATGACTCTACGAATCCACAACAGCCTGACCCGAGCGCTGGAGCCGTTTCAATCGATCGAGCCTGGCCACGCCCGCATGTACGTCTGCGGCATGACGATCTATGACCTGTGTCACGTCGGCCATGCACGCATGATGATGGCCTTCGACGTGGTCTACCGCTGGCTGCGGGCCAGCGGCTGGCAGGTGACCTACGTGCGCAACATCACCGACATCGACGACAAGATCATCCGTCGTGCGCTCGAGCGTGGCATCACGATCCGCCAGCTGACCGACGAGATGACCGCGGCGATGCACCAGGACATCGGCGCGCTGGGCATCGAGCGGCCGACCCACGAGCCGCGGGCCACCGAGTACGTGCCGCAGATGCTGTCGATGATCTCGCGCCTGGAGTCCCGGGGCCTGGCCTATCGGGCTGCCGGTGGCGACGTGAACTACGCCGTGCGCCGTTTCCCCGGCTACGGCCGCCTGTCGGGCAAGTCGCTGGACCAGCTGCGTGCCGGCGAGCGCGTGGCCGTGGCCGATGGCAAGGACGACCCGCTCGACTTCGTGCTCTGGAAGGCGGCCAAGCCCGAGGAGCCGGTGGACGCGAAGTACGACTCCGAGTTCGGTGCCGGGCGGCCCGGCTGGCACATCGAGTGCTCGGCCATGAGCTGCGCGCTGCTGGGCGAGACCTTCGACATCCATGGCGGTGGTCTGGACCTGCAGTTCCCGCACCATGAGAACGAGATCGCGCAGAGCGAGGGCGCCAATGGCCAGCCCTTCGCCCGTTACTGGATCCACAACGGCTTCCTGAACGTCGACAACGAGAAGATGTCCAAGTCCCTGGGCAACTTCTTCACCATCCGCGACGTGCTCAGGAGCTACGACGGCGAGACGGTGCGCTTCTTCATGCTGCGCGTGCACTACCGCAGCCCGTTCAACTTCAGCGATGCCGGGCTGGACGACGCGCGCAACGCGCTGCGCCGCCTCTACACCGCCCTGGCCAGCGTCACGCCCGACGAGGTCGAGCTCGACTGGGCCGATCCGGTCGCCGCACGTTTCCGCCAGGCGATGGACGAGGATTTCAACACGCCGCTGGCCGTGGCCGTGCTCTTCGAGCTGGCCTCGGACGTCAACCGCACCGGCTCGACCCGCTCGGCCGGACTGCTGAGGCGCCTGGGCGAGGTGCTGGGCCTGCTGCAACAGCCGCCGCTGGAGCACCTGCAGGGCGGGCAGGGCGCCGCCGCGGTGGACGAGGCCTGGATCCTCGAGCGCATCGAGGCGCGTGCGCAGGCCAAGAAGGCGCGTGACTTCAAGCAGGCCGACGGCATCCGCGCGGAGCTGGCCGGGCAGGGCGTCGAGCTCAAGGACGGCCCGCAGGGCACCACCTGGGTTCGTGCCTGAGTCCGCCGTGATGATTCCCAGCCCTTCGACCTCGCTGGTCATGCCCGACTACTGGGATGAGGCCTGCAAGCACCTGGTCCGCCGCGACCGGGTGATGAAGAAGCTCATCCCGCGTTTCGGCGAGGCGCGGCTGCAGACCCGCGGCGACGCCTTCACGACGCTGGCCCGCTCGATCATCGGCCAGCAGATCTCGGTCAAGTCGGCCCAGTCGGTCTGGGGCCGCTTCGTCGCGCTGCTGCAGCCCGGTGCCGATCCGGTGGTGACCCCGCCGGCCGTGCTGGCGCTGACCATCGACACCATGCGCACGGCCGGCCTGTCGCTGCGCAAGGTCGATTACCTGCGCGACCTGGCCCAGCATTTCGTCGACGGGGCGGTGCACGAGACCAGCTGGGCCGACATGGACGACGAGGCCATCATCGACGAGCTGGTGGCGATCCGTGGCATCGGCCGCTGGACGGCCGAGATGTTCCTGATCTTCCACCTGATGCGCCCGAACGTGCTGCCGCTCGACGATGTCGGCCTGATCAAGGGCATCAGCCTGAACTATTTCAGTGGCGAGCCGGTGTCGCGGGCCGAGGCCCGCGAGGTCGGCGACGCCTGGGCGCCGTACCGGACCGTGGCCACGTGGTACCTGTGGCGCAGTCTCGACCCGCTGCCGGCCGACCGCTAGACTAAACTGGTCGCCGTCACACGGCTCCAGTTGAGGAGTTTTACAGATGAGCAAACGACATTTCCTCGAATTCGAGCAGCCCATTGCCGAGCTCGAAACCAAGATCGAGGAACTGCGCTACGTGCAGAACGAGTCCTCGGTCGACATCTCCGAGGAGATCGACCGACTGTCCAAGAAGAGCCTGCAGCTCGCCAAGGACATCTATTCGACGCTGAGTCCCTGGCAGGTCACGCTGATCGCCCGCCATCCGCAGCGTCCCTACACGCTGGACTACGTCAGCGAGATCTTCACCGACTACCAGGAGCTGCACGGCGACCGTGCGTTCGCCGACGACCAGTCGATCGTGGGCGGGCTGGCGCGCTTCAATGGCCGCGCCTGCATGGTGCTGGGCCACCAGAAGGGCCGTGACACCAAGGAGCGTGCGGCCCGCAACTTCGGCATGTCGCGCCCCGAGGGTTACCGCAAGGCGCTGCGCCTGATGAAGCTGGCCGAGAAGTTCGGCCTGCCGGTGTTCACCTTCGTCGACACGCCCGGTGCCTATCCGGGCATCGGCGCCGAGGAGCGTGGCCAGTCCGAGGCCATCGGCCGCAACATCTTCGAGATGGCGCAGCTCGAGGTGCCGATCGTCACGACCATCATCGGCGAAGGCGGCTCCGGCGGCGCGCTGGCCATCAGCGTGGCCGACCAGGTGCTGATGCTGCAGTACTCGGTCTATTCGGTCATCTCGCCCGAAGGCTGTGCATCCATCCTGTGGAAGACGTCCGAGCGTGCCAGCGACGCCGCCGAGGCGCTGGGCATCACCGCCCACCGCCTGAAGGCGCTGGGCCTGATCGACAAGATCATCAGCGAGCCCGTCGGTGGCGCCCACCGCGACCGCAAGCAGATGGCGGTCTACCTCAAGCGTGCGCTCAACGACAGCCTGCGCCAGGTGGTCGACCTGTCGGTCAAGGACCTGCTGAACCAGCGCTACGACCGCCTGCGCAGCTACGGTCGCTTCAGCGACACCAAGGGCGGCTGATCTCCGCCTTGCCCCCGGTGCGACGCCTGCCCCGTGGCAGGCGTCGTCGTTCTTGATGCCGATGACCGATCCCGACGACGCCTGGTCCGTGCTGCCGCATGCGCTGGACCTTGCCCTGGGCGAGGGCGAGGGCGATGCGTGCGGCCGGCTGGCGGTGGCCTGCAGCGGGGGGCGCGACTCCATGGCGCTGCTGCACGCAGCCACGTGCTGGGCGCGGCCACGCGGCATCGAGGTCCATGCCCTGCATGTGCACCACGGTCTGAGTCCGCATGCCGACGAATGGGCCGAGGTGGTGGCCGCCTGCTGCGCCGACCTGCGTGCCGCGGGTGCCGTGGTGGTCCACCACGTGCGGCGCCTGGCCCTGCGGCCGGCCCGTGGCGAGAGCGTCGAGGCGATGGCCCGCAGCGCCCGTTACCAGGCGCTGACGCGGATGGCGCTCGAGAGTGCCTGCTCGACCGTGCTGCTGGCCCACCACCGGGACGATCAGGCCGAGACCTTCCTGCTCCAGGCGCTGCGGGGCGCGGGCGTGGCCGGGCTGGCGGCGATGCCCGCTTCGGCGCATCGGGGTGGCCTGCGCTGGCTGCGGCCCTGGCTGGCCCGGCCGCGGGCGGCGATCGAGGCCTACGTGGGCCGGCATCACCTGTGCCCCGTCGACGATGACAGCAACACCGACCTTCGCCTGGCTCGCAACCGCCTGCGCCTGCAGGTGATGCCGGTGCTGCGCGAGGCCTTCGCGCAGGCGCCGGCCGTGCTTGGCGAGACGGTCTCGCGCCTCCAGGATGCCCGGGTCTGCCTCGAGGCGCTGGCCGGCATCGACCTGGATCGGGTCCGGGTCGACGCGGGCCTGGCCACACCGGCGCTGCTGGTGCTCGGCCCGTCCCGGGCGCGCAACGCCTTGCTGCACTGGCTGCGCGACGAGCTGGGGGTGGCGGTGTCGACCCGGCTGCTGCAGCGTCTGGCCGAGGAGCTGGCCCATGCGCCCGAGGGGCGTTGGTCCGTGGGGGAGGCCGGCTGGCTGCACCACCACCGCGGGGTGCTGGCATGGCGACCCGGCCCGGTCGATCCGGTCCCGGCCGGCACGGGGGGGGCGGAGGATCGGCCGGAGGCGCTGGCGCTGCAGATCACCGGCTTGGGTGAACATGCCGTGCCGGCATGGGCGGGCGTGCTGTCGGTGTGTCCGGTGGCCGAGGGTGAGCCGGGCCTGGTGCTGTGCCCTGGCGAGGTGCTGACGCTCAAGCCCCGGGCTGGCGGGGAGCAGTTCCAGCGGGCGCCGCAGACACCGCCGCGCGCGCTGAAGAAGCAGTTCCAGTTCCTGGCCGTGCCCGTCTGGGCGCGCGGCGGGCCGCTGGTCTGGCGGGGTGCACAGCTGCTGTGGGTGCCCGGCCTGGGCCTGGATGCACGCTGCCACGCACCACCCGGCGCCGCTTCTGTGGTGACGCTGGCTTGGCACTCCGTCACGAACGGGTAAAATACCGGGTTTTTCCGCTGCGGTTCCTGTGCCGCGGGTCCGGCGCAACGCGCCAGCATTTCAATCTGCCAATGTCTCACCCATGGCTCTGATCGTTCACAAATACGGCGGCACATCGATGGGCTCGACCGAGCGCATCCGCAACGTGGCCAAGCGCGTGGCCAAGTGGGCCCGCGCCGGACACCAGATGGTGGTGGTTCCTTCGGCCATGAGCGGCGAGACCAACCGCCTGCTCGGCCTGGCCAAGGACGTGTCGCCGGCGGTGCACTCGCCGGCGGTCGCCCGCGAGCTCGACATGATCGCCTGCACGGGCGAGCAGGTCTCCGTGGGCCTGCTGGCGCTGGCCATCCAGGCCGAAGGCCTGGAGGCCGTCAGCTACTCCGGCTGGCAGGTGCCCATCAAGACCGACTCGTCCTACACCAAGGCGCGCATCGAGAGCATCGACGATGCCCGCGTGCGGGCCGATCTGGCCGCTGGCAAGGTGGTGGTGATCACCGGCTTCCAGGGGGTGGACGAGGGCAACAACATCACCACGCTCGGCCGGGGCGGCTCGGACACCTCCGCCGTGGCGGTGGCCGCGGCGATGAAGGCCGACGAGTGCCTGATCTACACCGACGTCGACGGGGTCTACACCACCGACCCGCGCGTGGTGCCCGAGGCCCGGCGTCTGCACACCATCTCCTTCGAGGAGATGCTGGAGATGGCCAGCCTGGGCTCCAAGGTGCTGCAGATCCGTTCGGTGGAATTCGCCGGCAAGTACCGGGTGCCGATGCGCGTGCTCTCGAGCTTCACCTCGTGGGACATCCCCATCGAGGAAGAGGCCAAGTCGGGCACGCTGATCACTTTCGAGGAAGACGAGAAGATGGAACAAGCCGTTGTGTCGGGCATCGCGTTCAATCGCGACGAGGCCAAGATCACTGTCCTGGGCGTGCCGGACAAGCCGGGCATCGCCTATGGCATCCTGGGCAAGGTCGCCGAGGCGAACATCGATGTGGACGTGATCATCCAGAACGTGTCCAACGAGGGCAAGACGGACTTCTCGTTCACCGTGCACCGCAACGACTACCAGCGCACGGTCGACCTGCTGAAGTCCGATGTGGTGCCGGCGCTGGGCGCTGCCGCCGTGATCGGCGACACCCGCATCTGCAAGGTGTCGATCGTGGGCATCGGCATGCGCTCGCACGCCGGCGTGGCCAGCACGATGTTCCGCTGCCTGAGCGAAGAGGGCATCAACATCCAGATGATCACCACCAGCGAGATCAAGACCTCGGTCGTGATCGACGAGAAGTACATGGAGCTGGCCGTGCGTGCGCTGCACCGCGCGTTCGAGCTCGATCAATGAGTTGACACCGCCTTGAAAAAGCGAATATAATTTCGCTTCTCCGGAGACGTGACCGAGTGGCCGAAGGTGCTCCCCTGCTAAGGGAGTATGTGGTGATGAGCCGCATCAAGGGTTCGAATCCCTTCGTCTCCTCCAGACTGAAGCCCCTGAAGCTGAAAAGCTTCAGGGGCTTTTCTGGTTTCTGGGGTTCTTCTGGCGTAGCCTTCTTCCGTGGCGAAGGCTGGCTGCACAAACGCCGATTCCTGGCGGCGTGACTTGCCCTGAAGATGGCGGCCTGCCGGCTGCCACCCACCATGCGCTTTGATCTGGTCACACTCAATCTGGTGCTCGCGATCGCTGAATCGCGCAGCATCACCGCGGGCGCGGAGCGTGAGCACCTCGCGCTCGCGGCGGCCAGCAAGCGCCTGAGCGACCTGGAGTCGCGCCTGGGCGTGCAGCTGTTCGAGCGCCGCGCCCGGGGAGTCGAGACCACCGAGGCGGGGCGGGCGATGGTGCGCCACATCCGTTCGCTGCATGCCTGCCTGAACGGCCTCGAGAACGAGGTGGCCGAATACAGCCGGGGCGTGCGTGGTCATCTGCGCGTGGTGGCCAACTCGTCGGCCATCTCCGAATGCCTGCCGCCCGACCTGGCGGCCTTCTCGGGCGCTCACCGCGAGATCCGCATCAGCCTCGAGGACCAGACCAGCGCCGAGGTGCAGCGCTCCGTGGCCGAGGGTCTGGCCGACGTCGGCATCTTCGTGCCGCCGCAGATCGAGCCGCGCCTGACCACCTGGCCTTACCGCGAGGGCACGCTGGCGGTGATCACCCCGCGTGACCATGCGCTGTCGGTGCTCGATGCCGTGCGCTTCGAGGCGCTGCTCGACTTCGACTTCGTCGGCCTGCACAGTGGCGCGGCGGTCCAGCAGCAGATCCTGGCCCAGGCCACCGAGCAGGGCCGGGCCTTGCGCACCCGTGTCCAGGTGCGGGGCTTCGATGCCATCGCCCAGCTGGTCGAGGCCGGCCTGGGCATCGCGATCATGCCCTCGGCGGTGGCCGAGCGGCTTTCGCGGGTGTTCGCGCTGCATCGCCTGAGGCTCGACGAACCCTGGGCCCGGCGTCGCTACCTGCTGGCCGTGCGCGGGCAGGACGTGCTGCCCGGGGTCGTGCGCCGTTTTGTCGAATTCCTGTGTTCCGCCGAGGCGAACGTGCCCGGCGAATTTTCCGTTCAGCCGCCCGTCGCGGGCGGCACCGATCGACCTCGAGAGGCTCAGCCATGACCGCACGTACCCTGTACGACAAGCTCTGGGACGAACACGTCGTCCACACCGAAGAAGACGGCACCTCGGTGCTCTACATCGACCGCCACCTGGTGCACGAGGTGACCAGCCCGCAGGCCTTCGAGGGCCTGCGCCAGGCCGGCCGCAAGGTCTGGCGCGTCAGCTCCATCGTGGCCACGGCCGACCACAACACGCCCACCACCGGCTGGGAGCTGGGCTACGACGGCATCACCGACCCGATCAGCAAGGAGCAGATCACCACGCTGGACAGCAACATCTTGGAGTTCGGCTCGGCAGCGTTCTTCCCGTTCATGTCCAAGCGCCAGGGCATCGTGCACGTGATCGGCCCGGAAAACGGCGCCACGCTGCCCGGCATGACCGTGGTCTGCGGCGACTCGCACACCTCCACGCACGGCGCCTTCGGTGCGCTGGCGCACGGCATCGGCACCAGCGAGGTCGAGCACGTGATGGCCACGCAGACGCTGCTGGCCAAGAAGGCCAGGAACATGCTGATCCGCGTCGAGGGCGCGCTGGCCCCGGGTGTCACCGCCAAGGACGTGGTGCTGGCCATCATCGGCAAGATCGGCACGGCCGGCGGCACGGGCTACACCATCGAGTTCGGCGGCTCGGCCATCCGCAGCCTGAGCATGGAAGGCCGCATGACGGTCTGCAACATGGCCATTGAAGGTGGCGCGCGCGCCGGCCTGGTGGCCGTGGACGAAAAGACCATCGCCTACGTCAAGGGCCGCCCGCTGTCGCCCACCGGCGTCGAGTGGGACCAGGCCGTGGCCTACTGGCAGACGCTGCACAGCGATGCCGGTGCGCACTTCGACACCGTGGTCGAGCTGGATGCCACGCAGATCGTGCCGCAGGTGACCTGGGGCACCTCGCCCGAGATGGTGCTGGGCGTGGACGCCCGCGTGCCGGACCCCGAGAAGGAAAAAGACCCCAACAAGCGCGGCGCCATCGAGCGCGCGCTGACCTACATGGACCTGCAGCCGGGCAAGGCGCTCAACGACATCTTCGTCGACAAGGTGTTCATCGGCTCCTGCACCAACAGCCGCATCGAGGACATGCGCGAAGCCGCGGCCGTGGTGAAGCAGCTGGGCCAGAAGGTGGCCAAGAACATCAAGCTGGCGCTGGTGGTGCCGGGTTCGGGTCTGGTCAAGGCGCAGGCCGAGGCCGAGGGTCTGCACGAGATCTTCAAGGCCGCGGGCTTCGAGTGGCGTGAGCCGGGCTGCTCGATGTGCCTGGCCATGAACGCCGACCGGCTGGAGCCGGGCGAGCGCTGCGCCTCCACCAGCAACCGCAACTTCGAAGGCCGCCAGGGCAACGGCGGCCGCACCCACCTGGTGTCGCCGGCCATGGCCGCTGCCGCCGCCGTGCACGGCCACTTCGTGGACGTCCGTACCCTCGCCTGAAGCCCAGAACACCCGACGACCATGCAAACCTTCACCTTGCACCAAGGCCTGGTGGCCCCGATGGACCGCGAGAACGTCGACACCGACGCGATCATCCCCAAGCAGTTCCTGAAGTCGATCCGCAAGACCGGCTTCGGGCCCAACCTGTTCGATGAATGGCGCTACCTCGACAAGGGCGAGCCCGGCCAGGACCCGGCCAGCCGCCAGCCCAACCCCGACTTCGTGCTCAACCAGCCGCGTTACGCGGGCGCCTCGGTGCTGCTGGCGCGCAAGAACTTCGGCTGCGGCTCCAGCCGCGAGCACGCACCGTGGGCGATCGACCAGTACGGCTTCCGCGCCATCATCGCGCCCAGCTACGCCGACATCTTCTTCAACAACTGCTTCAAGAACGGCCTCTTGCCCATCGTGCTGCCCGAGGCCGTGGTCGACCAGTTGTTCAACGAGGTGCTGGCCTTCCCGGGTTACCAGCTGACCATCGACCTGGCTCGCCAGGTGATCGTCAAGCCGCAGGGCGAAGAGATCCCGTTCGACGTGCAGGCCTTCCGCAAGTACTGCCTGCTCAACGGCCTGGACGACATCGGCCTGACGCTGCGCCACAAGGACAAGATCGCCGCTTACGAGGCCGAGCGCCTGGCCACCAAGCCGTGGCTCGCCCACACGATGGTGTCCTGAGCACCTGCTGATCCTCAGTGCCCGGGCCCGGCCCGGGCTTCCCGTTTCCGAACTTTGAAGAACGCATCATGAAAATCGCAGTCCTCCCCGGCGACGGCATCGGCACCGAGATCGTGGCCGAGGCCGTGCGCGTGCTGAACGTGCTCGACCTGAGCTTCGAGATGGAAGAGGCCAAGGTGGGCGGCGCCGCCTACGAGGCCCACGGCCACCCGCTGCCCGAAGCCACGCTGAAGCTGGCCCAGGCCTCGGACGCGATCTTGTTTGGCGCCGTCGGCGACTGGAAGTACGACAAGCTCGACCGCCCGCTTCGCCCCGAACAAGCCATCCTGGGCCTGCGCAAGCACCTGGGCCTGTTCGCCAACTTCCGCCCGGCCATCTGCTACGAGCAGCTGGTGGGTGCATCGAGCCTGAAGCCCGAGCTGATCGCGGGCCTGGACATCCTGATCATCCGTGAGCTGACCGGCGACATCTACTTCGGCCAGCCGCGCGGCCGCCGCATCGCCACCGACGGGCATTTCCCGGGTGCCGAAGAAGCCTTCGACACCATGCGCTACTCGCGCCCGGAGATCGAGCGCATCGCCCACGTGGCCTTCCAGGCCGCCCGCAAGCGCAGCAGGAAGGTCACCTCGGTCGACAAGGCCAATGTGCTGGAGACCTTCCAGTTCTGGAAGGACGTGGTCACCGAGGTGCACAAGGAGTATCCGGACATCGAGCTCGAGCACATGTACGTGGACAACGCGGCCATGCAGCTGGTGAAGGCGCCGAAGAAGTTCGACGTGCTGTTCACCGGCAACATGTTCGGCGACATCCTGAGCGACGAGGCCTCGATGCTGACGGGCTCGATCGGCATGCTGCCCTCGGCCTCGCTGAACGCCAAGGGCCAGGGCCTGTACGAGCCCAGCCACGGCAGCGCCCCGGACATCGCCGGCAAGGGGGTGGCCAATCCATTGGCTACAATTCTGTCCGCCGCCATGATGCTCCGCTTCTCACTCCAACAGCCCGAGGCTGCCGACCGCATCGAGTCGGCCGTCAAGTCGGTGCTGGCGGCCGGCTACCGCACGCCGGACATCTGGAGCGAAGGCACCCACAAGGTGGGCACGCGCGAGATGGGTGATGCCGTGGTTGCGGCCATCACCGGCAAAACGATTACCAAGAGCTGAAGCTCGGTCTCGTTTCGCCCCCACTCTGGACCCCGGCGACACGAGCCGGGGAGCAGGGGTCCGGGACAACGCTACACAAGGAAATCTGGAAATGGCACTCGTAGGATTGGTCGGATGGCGCGGCATGGTCGGCTCCGTGCTGATGGACCGCATGGTGGCCGAAGGCGACTTCGACCTGATCGAACCGCTGTTCTTCTCGACCTCGAACTCGGGCGGTCGCGCTCCGTCGATGGCGAAGAACGAGACCGTGCTGCAGGATGCGTTCGACATCGATGCCCTCAAGCGCTGCGACATCATCCTCACCGCCCAGGGCGGTGACTACACCTCCGAGGTGTTCCCGAAGCTGCGTGCGGCGGGCTGGAACGGCCACTGGATCGATGCGGCCTCGACGCTGCGCATGGAATCCGATGCGGTGATCGTGCTGGACCCGGTCAACATGCCGGTCATCAAGGACGCGCTGGCCAAGGGTGGCAAGAACTGGGTCGGTGGCAACTGCACCGTCAGCTGCATGCTGATGGGCGTGGGCGCGCTGTACAAGGCCGGCCTGGTCGAGTGGATGAGCACCCAGACCTACCAGGCCGCTTCGGGCGGCGGTGCCCAGCACATGCGCGAACTGCTGACGCAGTACGGCACGCTGAACGCCTCGGTCAAGTCCCTGCTGGACGACCCGAAGAGCGCGATCCTCGAGATCGACCGCCAGGTCATCGCCACGCAGCGCGCGCTGACTCCCGAGCAGACCGCCAACTTCGGCGTGCCGCTGGGCGGCTCGCTGATCCCCTGGATCGACAAGGACCTGGGCAACGGCCAGTCCAAGGAAGAGTGGAAGGGCATGGCCGAGACCAACAAGATCCTCGGCCTGGGCGAGGGCTTCGGCTCGGCCGCCATCCCGGTCGATGGTTTCTGCGTGCGCGTGGGCGCGATGCGCTGCCACAGCCAGGCGCTGACCTTCAAGCTGAAGAAGGACGTGCCGGTGGCCGACCTCGAGGCGATGATGGCGGCGGACAACGACTGGGTGAAGGTCGTGCCGAACACGCGTGAAGCCACGATCCGCGACCTGACGCCGGTGGCCGTCACGGGTACGATGACGATACCGGTGGGCCGCGTGCGCAAGCTGGCGATGGGTCCGCAGTATGTCGGCGCGTTCACCATCGGTGACCAGCTGCTGTGGGGTGCGGCCGAGCCGCTGCGCCGCATGCTGCGCATCCTGCTGGCGGACTGATCCGTCGGTCGAAGGTCGTTGCCACCCGGCAACGACCTTCGGGACATCGTGCACGCGGGGCCGGGCTGGGCAGAACGTCAGTTTCTGCATGAGCTTGTCTTTGTATCCTCTTGATGTTATTGTCTTTTCGCTTATTCCGAGCAGTGTTTGCTCGGCCTGACTGAGGTGAGCGCAAACGGTGTTTGCCTCGCAGCGTGGGAGACGCCTTGAAAACTCAGATGAAACGTGCGGGACGTTCGGCTCTGAACGAGATCGCGGCCGTGGCCGCAGTGAGCGCCGCCTTGTGCGCGCTGCCGTCTTCGGCATGGGCCCTGGGGCTGGGTCGCCTGACGGTGCAGTCCGCGCTGGGCGAGGCACTGCGCGCCGAGATCGACATCACCAGCCTGACCCCCGACGAGGCGGCCAACCTGCGCGCGCGTGTCGCGCCGCCCGAGTCCTACCGGGTGGCGGGCATCGACTACAGCCCGGTGCTGCCCGCGACCAGCGTGCTGCTGCAGCGCCGCCCCGATGGCAGCGCCTTCCTGCGCATCAGCAGCGACCGTCCGGTGCAGGAGCCGTTCGTCGACGTCATCCTCGAGGTGAATTCGTCGACCGGCCGGCTGCTGCGTGAATACACCCTGCTGTTCGATCCCCCGGCCACGGCCTCGCGCGCACCCGCTTCGGCGCCCGCGCCGGGCGCGCTGGCGATCGCGCCGCCCGCGCCGGTGGCACGGCCCGCTCCGGCGCCTGCCCCCGCTCCGGTCGCCGAGGCCGCACCGGCTCCGGCGGCACCGCCCGTGGCCAGCCAGCCGCGTGTGCGTCCGGCCCCCGCGCCGGCTGCTGCGGCTCCGGCGGCGCGTGCCCCGGCTGCCGCGGCCGACGGCCAGCAGTACAAGGTCCGTCCTGGCGACACGCTGTCGTCGATCGCGTCGCGCCTGCAGGGTTCGGGCGTTTCGCTCGACCAGATGCTCGTGGGCCTCTACCGCGGCAACGAGGCGGCGTTCATGGGCAAGAACATGAACCGCCTGCGTTCGGGGGTCGTGCTCAACGTGCCTTCCGCCGACGACCTGCAAGGTGTCGAGACGAAAGAGGCGCGTCAGGTGGTGACGGCGCACAGCGCCGACTTCAATGCCTATCGCCAGCGCCTGGCCAAGGCCGTGCAGGAGCGTCCGGTGGCCGAAGAGCCGGCCCGCAAGTCCGCCGGCAAGGTCCAGGCCGAGGTCGATGACCGCAAGCAGGCGGCCGCACCGTCGCCGGACCGGCTGAAGATCGACAAGGGCGTGGCGGCCTCGTCGTCCGCACCCGCGGTCGAGGACAAGGTGGCCAAGGAGCGTGCGCAGAAGGAAGCGGCCAGCCGGGTCCAGGAGCTCAACCGCAACCTGGAAGCCCTGAAGAAGCTGCAGGCCGCCTCGGCCACCGCAACCCCGTCGGCTGCGGCCGGCAAGGCCGCGTCGGCCGCTGCCCCGACCTTGTCCGTGCCGGCCAGCGTGCCCGCGCCCGCGCCCAAGGTGGCGGCGGTCGCCTCGGCGCCGGCGGCACCTGCCGTGGCGCGTGCCGCGTCGGTGCCAGTGGCGGCGTCCGCTGCGGTCGTGGCCGCTTCGGCGCCCGCCGTGGTGGCCTCCGCCCCGGTGCTGGCCGATGCCGCGTCGGCTGCCGCTTCCGCTGCGGCCGTCGAGGCTTCGGCGCCGGTCATGGCGCAGGCTTCCGCGCCCGAGGTTCCGGCGTCGGTGGCCGCGGCGGCTTCGGTGCCGGTGGCCAAGGCGCCCGAGCCGACCGGTGACGACGAACCGTCGTTCTTCTCCAGCCTGGCCGAGAATCCGCTGGTGCTGCCCGTGGCCGGCCTGGCGCTGGCCGCCCTGGCGGGTCTGGGCCTGTACCGCCTGCGGGGGCGTGGCAAGGAAGAGGCCGGAGTGACCTCCTTCCTCGAGAGCCGCCTCCAGCCCGATTCGTTCTTCGGTGCTAGCGGTGGCCAGCGCATCGACACGCGTGACGCGACCGGTGCGCCGTCGTCGATGAGCTACTCGCTCAGCCAGATCGACGCGATCGGGGACGTCGATCCGGTCGCCGAGGCCGACGTCTACCTGGCCTACGGCCGCGACCTGCAGGCCGAGGAGATCCTCAAGGAGGCGATGCGAGCCAATCCGGATCGCCTGGCCATCCGCACCAAGCTGCTGGAGGTCTACGCCAAGCGCCGCGACACCAAGGGCTACGAACTGCTGGCCGGCGAGCTGTACGGCCTGACCGGCGGGCAGGGCGAGGACTGGGCCCGCGCGCAGGAGCTGGGTCGCAGCATCGATCCGGACAATCCGCTCTACGAGCCGGGCGGCCAGCCGACCGCCGGCCTGTCGCCCGAGCGGGGTGGTGAGCTGCTGGGGGCCAGCACGATGCCCCAGTCCATCGTGCCGTCGCCTTCGCGCTACGAGAACAGCCTGCCCGACGTCGATGCCTCGGCCGCCTCGGCGGACGTGGATCTCGACATTTCCGTGCCGGGCGAGATGGATGATGCGACCTCCACCCGCGGCGGCTTCCTGAATTCGGGGGCCGGCTTCGACGTGCCGCTGGGTGACAGCACCCGCACGGCACCCGACACGGGCCTGGGCGGTCTGGACTTCGAGCTCAACGACGTGCCGGCGCCGGCACCGGCCCGTGCCGATGCGCGGGCCACCGCGCCGGGCATGGACCTGGGTGACATCTCGCTCGATCTGGATGCGCCGAGCTTCGGCGTGTCCGTCCCCGGTCCGGATACCGGTCCGCAGGACGGCCTGAACGGCCTGGACATGGACGATGACGACGCCGACCCCCTGGCACGCAAGCTGGAGCTGGCCGAGGAGTTCAACCAGATCGGTGATGTCGAAGGCGCCCGTGACCTGCTCAACGAGGTCATCGAGAACGCCGAGGGTGCGCTGAAGATCCGTGCCCAGGCCATGCGGGACACGCTGGGATGACGATGGGCGTCCAGACGCGCAGTGAGCTGCGGAGCGAGGTGCCTTGCGCCTCGCCCTAGGAGTCACCTATCGCGGTTCGGGCTACCGCGGCTGGCAGAGCCAGCCGGGGGGCCAGACGGTTCAGGACCAGCTCGAATCGGCGCTCTCGCAGTTTGCGGCAGCGCCGATTCACGTTGTGTGCGCGGGCCGCACCGACGCGGGCGTGCATGGCCTGAACCAGGTGGTGCACCTCGACACCGACCTGCATCGCGAATGCTATTCGTGGGTGCGCGGCACCAACACCTTCCTGCCCCCGGACATCGCGGTGCAGTGGTGCCAGCCGGTGCCCGACCGTTTCCATGCCCGCAACCTGGCCCGCGGACGGCGTTATGCCTACATCCTGCTCGAGGCGCCGGTGCGGCCGGCCATCGAGCAGGCCGCTGCCGGATGGACCTTCCGCCCGCTCGACGGGCAGCGCCTGCGCGAGGCCGCGCAGTGCCTGATCGGCGAGCACGACTTCTCCGCGTTCCGCTCCTCCCACTGCCAGGCGCTCAGCCCGGTCAAGGAGTTGCGCCGCATCGGCGTGTCCCGCCACGGCGTCTACTGGCGCTTCGACTTCGAGGCCAGCGCCTTCCTGCACCACATGGTGCGCAACGTGATGGGCTGCCTGCTCATGGTGGGCAGCGGCGTGCGCGACGTGGCCTGGCTGCAGCAGGTGCTGGCCTCGCGCAACCGCTCGCTGGCCGCGCCGACCTTCTCCCCCGACGGGCTCTACTTCCTCGGGCCGATCTACGATGCCGACCTGGGCCTGCCGCAGCGCACCGCGGCCTTCGGCTGGCTGCCCGGTGACACAGGAGTGCAGGAATGAGCCGTACCCGCATCAAGATCTGCGGACTGACCCGCGAGCAGGATGTGCTCGACGCCGTGCAGGCCGGTGCCGACGCGATCGGTCTGGTGTTCTACGAGCGCAGCCCGCGCCACGTGTCGCTGCAGCGTGCGGTCGAGCTGGTGCGGCTGCTGCCGCCCTTCGTGACGCCGGTGGGGCTGTTCGTCAACGCGCCGGTCGCGCAGATCGAGCAGGCCTGCTCGGCCATTCCCGGCCTGCTGCTGCAGTACCACGGCGACGAGTCTCCCGAGGACTGCGCGCGGGTGCCACGCCCCTGGATGCGGGCGGCCCGCATGGCACCGGGTTTTGATTTGTTAAACTTTGCACAGCAGTTTGCAGGCGCCCAGGCCGTGCTGCTCGACACGCATGTCGAGGGTTACGGGGGAGGCGGAAAGGTGTTCGATTGGTCTCTCATTCCCTCCGACGTGCCCGCTCCGGTCGTTTTGTCTGGTGGGTTGAGTCCTGCAAACGTGATCGATGGGGTGCTGCAGGTGCGGCCCTGGGCCGTTGATGTGAGTTCCGGCGTCGAGGTGTCCAAGGGCATCAAGGACGCCGCCCTGATGCAGCAGTTCTGCGAAGCCGTGCGCGAGGCGGATGCCCGTCGGCTCGAGGCGCAGAACGGCTGCTGATTTCCTGCCGCAGGCACCCCCTGCAGCCAAGAGGCCAAGACATGTTCCAGTACGACCAACCCGATGCCCGCGGGCATTTCGGCATCTACGGCGGCAGCTTCGTCGCCGAGACCCTCAGCCACGCGCTCGACGAGCTGCGCCAGGCCTACGAGCACTACCGCCACGACCCGGAGTTTATTGCCGAGTTCAAGCGCGAGCTCAAGCACTTCGTCGGCCGGCCGAGCCCGATCTACCACGCCGATCGCATGAGCCGCGAGATGGGCGGCGCGCAGATCTACCTCAAGCGCGAGGACCTCAACCACACCGGTGCGCACAAGGTCAACAACACCATCGGCCAGGCATTGCTGGCCAAGCGCATGGGCAAGCCGCGTGTCATCGCCGAGACCGGTGCCGGCCAGCACGGCGTGGCCACGGCGACGATCTGCGCCCGCTACGGCCTGGAGTGCGTGGTCTACATGGGGTCCGAGGACGTCAAGCGCCAGAGCCCGAACGTCTACCGCATGCACCTGCTGGGCGCGAAGGTGGTGCCGGTCGAGTCCGGCAGCAAGACGCTCAAGGACGCCCTCAACGAGGCGATGCGCGACTGGGTCACCAACGTCGAGAACACCTTCTACATCATCGGCACGGTGGCGGGCCCGCACCCGTACCCGGCGATGGTGCGTGACTTCCAGAGCGTGATCGGCACCGAATGCCTGACGCAGATGCCGGAGCTGGCGGGGCGGCAGCCCGACGCCGTGATCGCCTGCGTCGGCGGGGGCAGCAACGCGATGGGCATCTTCCATCCCTACATCCCGCACGAGGCGACCCGGCTGATCGGCGTCGAGGCGGCGGGCGAGGGCATGGACACGAATCGCCACTCGGCCTCGCTGCAGCTGGGCAAGCCGGGCGTGCTGCACGGCAACCGCACCTACGTGCTGCAGGATGCCGACGGCCAGATCACCGAGACCCATTCGGTCTCCGCCGGGCTGGACTATCCGGGCGTCGGCCCCGAGCATGCCTATCTGAAGGACATCGGTCGGGCCGAATACGTCGGCATCACCGACCAGGAAGCGCTCGAGGCCTTCCACTACCTGTGCCGCACCGAAGGCATCATCCCGGCGCTCGAGTCGAGCCACGCGGTGGCCCACGCGATGAAGCTGGCCAGGACGATGCGGCCGGACCAGCACATCCTGGTCAACCTGTCGGGCCGTGGCGACAAGGACATCGGCACCGTCGCCGACCTGTCCGGCGCCGAGTTCTACTGTCGCCCCTCCTGTCGGGGCCTGAGTGTCAAGGGCGGCGAGCAGGCCGTCGAGCTGCGCCTGTCGGGCAGCCAGGGAGCCGCACGATGAGCCGCACGCAAGCCACCTTCGCCCGCCTGGCCGCCGAGGGCCGCAAGGCGCTGATCCCCTACGTGACCGCGGGGGATCCGTATGCCGACATCACCGTCGAGCTGATGCACGGTCTGGTCGAGGCCGGTGCCGACGTGATCGAGCTGGGCGTGCCGTTCTCCGACCCGATGGCCGACGGCCCGGTGATCCAGCGGGCCAGCGAGCGGGCGCTGCTCAAGCGCATCGGCACGTCCGACGTGCTGGCCATGGTGCGGCGCTTCCGCGAGACCGACGGCCGCACGCCGGTCGTGCTGATGGGCTATGCCAACCCGGTCGAGTGTTACGGGCCGGACCGTTTCGTCGACGATGCCAAGGCCGCCGGTGTCGATGGCGTGCTGATCGTCGACTACCCGCCGCAGGAGTGCGAGGCCTTCGCCGCCCGGCTGCGGGCGGCCGACATGGACGCCATCTTCCTGCTCGCGCCGACCTCGACCGATGCCCGCATGGCCGAGGTCGGGCGCATCGCCACGGGCTACGTCTACTACGTCTCGCTCAAGGGCGTGACCGGTGCCGGCCACCTCGACACCGATGCCGTGGCCCGCATGGTGCCGCGCATCCGTGCCCAGGTGAACGTGCCCGTGGGGGTGGGTTTCGGCATCCGGGATGCCGAGACGGCCGTGGCCGTCGCACGGGTGTCCGACGCGGTGGTGATCGGCTCCCGTATCATCGGGCTGATCGAAAACGAGCCGCGTGAGCGGGTGGTGCCGGTGGCTGCCGGCTTTGTGCGCGAGATCCGCGCAGCGCTCGACACGCTCCAAGGAGTTACCGCATGAGTTGGCTAGACAAGCTGCTGCCCCCGAAGATCCAGCAGACCGATCCGAGCGAGCGCCGATCGGTGCCGGAAGGGCTGTGGGTGAAATGCCCCTCCTGCGAGACGGTGCTCTACAACAGCGATCTCGAGGAAAACCTCAACGTCTGCCCGAAGTGCTCGCACCACCACCGCATCGACGCCCGGGCCCGCCTGGACGGATTCCTCGATGCGGAGGGCCGCTACGAGATCGGCCAGGAGGTCGTGCCGGTCGACGCGCTGAAGTTCAAGGACAGCAAGAAGTACCCCGAGCGCATCAAGGAGGCGATGGAAGCCACCGGCGAGACCGATGCGCTGGTGGTCATGGGCGGCTCGGTGATGAGCATCCCGCTGGTCGTCGCGGCCTTCGAGTTCGACTTCATGGGCGGCTCGATGGGCTCGGTCGTCGGCGAGCGCTTCGTGCGCGGCGTCGAGATGGCCATCGAGCAGAAGGTGCCCTTCCTCTGCTTCACCTCCACCGGGGGTGCCCGCATGCAGGAAGGTCTGCTGTCGCTGATGCAGATGGCCAAGACCAATGCCTCGCTGACCCGTCTGGGCAAGGCGAAGCTGCCCTACATCAGCGTGCTGACCGACCCGACCATGGGCGGGGTGTCCGCCGGTTTTGCGTTCGTCGGTGACGTGGTGATCGCCGAGCCGAAGGCGCTGATCGGTTTTGCCGGCCCGCGCGTGATCGAGAACACCGTGCGCGAGAAGCTGCCCGAGGGCTTCCAGCGCTCGGAGTTCCTGCTCGAGCACGGCGCGCTGGACATGATCGTCGACCGGCGCGAGCTGCGTTCGACGGTCGCCAGCCTGCTGGCGATGCTGCAGCGACAGAGCGCCGACGCGGTCGCTTGAGATCGGGCGGTTCGCCGCCACCTCTGGAAGGGCGTCGTGAAGACGCCCTTTGTCTTTGACGAAGCCTGGTTTCCCCCTGTCCATCATGAGCATGTCCCTGTCCGGTTGGCTTGAACACTGCGAGCGCCTGCATCCCGCCGGGATCGCGCTGGGCCTCGATCGTGTGGAGGCCGTGCGCGAGCGGCTGGGGCTGCGCTTCGAGGTGCCGGTGTTCACCGTGGCGGGCACCAACGGCAAGGGCTCGACCTGCGCGGTCATCGAGAGCGTGCTGATCCAGGCCGGCTATCGGGTCGGCGTCTACGGCTCGCCCCACCTGGTGCACTTCGAGGAGCGCCTGCGCGTGCAGGGCGAGGTGGTCGCCGCCGAGCTGCTCGTGCCGCATTTCGAGGCGGTCGAGGCCGCCCGCGACGGGGTGGCGCTGACCTATTTCGAGTTCACGACGCTGGCGCTGCTGCGCTGCCTGTCGCTGCAGCCGCTCGACGCCGTCGTGCTCGAGGTCGGGCTGGGCGGGCGCCTGGACGCGGTCAACGTGATCGACCCCGACTGCGCGGTCATCACCAGCATCGACCTCGACCACATGGACTTCCTCGGCAGCGACCGCGAGTCCATCGGCCGCGAGAAGGCCGGCATCATGCGGGCCGGCCGTCCGGTGGTGGTGGCCGATCCGATGCCCCCGCGCAGCGTCATCGAACATGCGCAGGCCCTGGGCGCGGACCTGTGGCTGCAGGGCAGCGACTTCAACTACAGCGGCGACCGTCAGCAGTGGAGCTGGGCCGGCCGGGGGCGACGTCACCACGCGCTGGCCTATCCGGCGCTGCGTGGCGCCAACCAGCTGCTCAATGCCTCGGGGGCGTTCGCCGCGCTCGAGGCGATGCGCTCACGCCTGCCGGTGACGGCCCAGGCCGTGCGCCAGGGACTGGCGGCGGTGCAGCTGCCGGGGCGGTTCCAGATCGTGCCGGGTCAGCCGGCGCTGGTGCTCGACGTCGGCCACAACCCGCATGCCGTGGCGGTGCTGGCGCAGAACCTCGACCAGATGGCGTTCTATCCGCGCACCCACGCGGTCTTCGGCGCGATGGCCGACAAGGACCTCGCCGGCCTGATCACGCCGCTGCTGCCGCTGGTGGAGTGCTGGTACTGCTGTGATCTGCCGACGCCGAGGGCGGCCAGCGCGGCTGCGCTGGCCGCGGCGATCGAAGCGGCCGTGGCGGCCTGGCCGGCCGGCGCCGCGCCGCTGCCGGCGGTGCGCATCTCCTGTCACGCCGACCCGAGCGAGGCGCTGGCCGCTGCCGTGGCCGCCGCCGACCCCGCTGATAGAATCCTGGCCTTCGGATCCTTCTACACCGTCGGCGGTGTGTTGCGGCAGGGGTTGCCGCGGCTCGGCGCCGCTCACCTTCCGTCCTGACGGGGGGCGTGGGCCCGGGCTGAGCAGCCCGTCATGAACCGCACAAACTCCCGGAGCTGGCACTGCGCCGTCTGACATCGATGGGTCTCCTTTCATTTTTCAAGCGCACCGACGGCGAAGGCCGACGTGCCGCCCGCGTGGTTCCCCCGCAGGACCCCGGCACGCTCGAGGCGCTGCGCCTGCGCACCCGTCGGCGCCTGATCGGCCTGTCGGTGCTGGTGGTCGGCGCGGTGGTGGCCGTGCCCATGATGCTCGAGAAGGAGCCCCGTGCTCCGCAGGCGGTGTCGGGCACCGTGGTCGACGCGGCGGCTCCCGCCACCGGCAAGCTGGCGCGGGCCCGGGCCGATGCGCCCGAGGTGGCGGCCTCCGTGGCCGCCCGTGCCGCACCGCAGCCGCTCGGCCTGGCGGATTCCGAGACGGTGGTGAGCCCCGCTCCGGCGGCCGCCCTGGCGCTGCGCGAGCAGCAGGACCGCCGCAAGGCCGAGCAGGCCGCCGCCGATCGCCGGGCCGCCGACAAGCTGGCGGCCGAGCGCCGGGCTGCCGCCGAACGGCGCGAGGCCGCCCAGGCCCGCCAGCAGGCCGACAAGCGTGCCGCCGAACGCAAGGCCGCCGCGGACAAGCTGGCCGCCGAGAAGCGGGCCGCCGACAAGGAAAAGGATCGTGAGAAGCAGGCCGCCGAGCGGCGCCTGGCAGAGCGCAGGAAGGCCGAGGCCAAGGAGCGCCAGGAGGCCGAGGCCCGCAGGAACGAGCGCCGCTACATCATCCAGGTCGGTGCCTATTCGGAAGACGCCGCCGTGCGCGAAGCCCGTCGCAAGATCGACCGGCTCGGTCTGCAGTCGGTCGAGCAGGACGTCAACACCAGCTCCGGCAAGCGCACGCGGGTGCGCCTGGGGCCTTATTCGAGCCGGGCCGAGGCGGAGCGGGCGGCGGCCAAGCTGCGGGCCGGCGGTCTGAGCGCGGCCATCCTGGCGCTGTGAGCCCGGCCCGATGATGCTCGACGCCTGGTTGTGGCCGGACTGGTTCATCCTGCTGGTCCTGCTGGGCTCGATGGTGTGGGGCGTGATGCGTGGCCTGGTGTTCGAGCTGCTGTCGGTGGCCAGCTGGGTGCTGGCCTGGATCGCTGCCCAGTGGTGGGCGCTGCCGGTGGCGCAGCGCCTGTCGCTGGGGGCGGACGGGTCGGTGATGCAGCGCTCGATGGGTTTCGTGCTGGTCTTCGTGCTGGCCCTGGTGCTGCTGCGCCTGCTGACGTGGCTGGTGTCGCAGCTGATCCATGCCACGCCGCTGGCCGGCCTGGATCGCCTGTTCGGCGCGGCCTTCGGGCTGGTGCGGGGGCTGCTGATCGTGCTGGCCGCGGTGATGGTGCTCGAGGCCACGCCGCTGGCCCGTGGCGAGGGCTGGAGTCGATCGGTCGCGGTGGGCTGGTCCAAGGGCCTGTTGTCCGTGGTGGGGCCGGTGTTCCGGCCGCGTGAATCATCCTGAGCCTGGATGGGGTGTGTGTCAGGCCCGTCCAGGTGCTGTCCGTTCTTGATGCAAATGCAGGTCCGTCGCGTGCGGCGGGAACCTGGAGTCTTGGAGTATTTCGATGTGTGGCATCGTCGGTGTGATCTCGGCTACGCCGGTCAATCAGTTGATCTATGACGCCCTGCTGCTGCTGCAGCATCGTGGGCAGGATGCCGCAGGCATCGTCACGGGCATGGGGACCAAGTTTTTCATGCACAAGGCCCGCGGCATGGTGCGTGACGTCTTCCGCACGCGCAACATGCGCTCCCTGCCGGGCAACATCGGCCTGGGCCAGGTGCGTTACCCCACCGCGGGCAACGCCTACAGCGAGGAGGAGGCGCAGCCGTTCTACGTCAACGCCCCCTTCGGCCTGGTGCTGGTGCACAACGGCAACATCACCAACGCGCACGCGTTGAAGAAGGAGCTGTTCGGCATCGACCGTCGCCACCTCAACACCGAGAGCGACACCGAGGCGCTGATCAACATCCTGGCCCACGAGCTCGAGCTGGCCGCGCGTGACCTGCCGCTGACGCCGGTGGAGGTGTTCAAGGCCGTCAGCGCCGTGCACCGCCGCGTCAAGGGCTCGTATGCCGTGGTGGCGCTGATCGCCGGCTACGGCCTGCTGGCCTTCCGCGATCCGCATGGCATCCGCCCGCTCTGCCTGGGCAAGGGGGAAGGCGCCAACGGGCCCGAGTGGATGGTGGCCAGCGAATCGGTGGCCCTCGAGGGCACGGGCCACCAGCTCGTGCGTGACATCGCTCCGGGCGAGGCGCTGTTCATCACGATGGACGGCGAACTGCACAGCCAGCAGTGCGCCACCGCGCCGTCGCTGAACCCCTGCGTGTTCGAGTACGTCTACCTGGCCCGTCCCGACTCGGTCATCGACGGCGTCTCGGTCTACCACGCCCGCCTGAACATGGGCGAGACGCTGGCCCAGCGGGTCATCAGCACGATGCCGCCGTCGGAGATCGACGTGGTCATCCCGATTCCCGAATCCAGCCGCCCGTCGGCGATGCAGCTGGCGCAGAAGCTGGGCAAGCCCTACCGCGAGGGCTTCGTCAAGAACCGCTACGTCGGGCGCACCTTCATCATGCCGGGCCAGGCGGTGCGCAAGAAGAGCGTGCGCCAGAAGCTCAATGCCATCGGCATGGAGTTCAAGGGCCGCAACGTGCTGCTGGTCGACGACTCCATCGTGCGCGGCACGACCTCCAAGGAGATCGTGCAGATGGCGCGCGAGGCCGGGGCCAACAAGGTCTACATGGCCTCGGCCGCGCCGCCGGTGCGTTATCCCAACGTCTACGGCATCGACATGCCGACCTCCAGCGAGCTGATCGCCCACGATCGCACGATCGAGGAGATCCGCCAGTACATCGGCTGCGATGCGCTGATCTACCAGGATGTCGACGCGATGAAGCGTGCGGTCAGCGCGCTCAACCCGGCGCTGGCCAGCCTCGAGGCGTCCTGCTTCGATGGCCGCTACATCACCGGCGACGTGTCGGCGGCCGACTTCGAGGCCATGAAGACCCAGCGGGCCACGCAGCCGCAGGACGAGGAGGGCGCCGAGCACTCCCGCCTGGCCCTGCCCAACCCGACCTCCGCCCACTGAAACCGGACCGCCCGCCATGCGCAGCCGTGACCACACCGACCCCAAGCGTCTGCCGCTGGTGGACCTGCCCGACGACGCCCGGCTGGACACCCTGGCCGTGCGCCAGGGCCTGCCCTCGACGCCCTGGGGCGAGAACTCCGAGGCCCTGTTCCTGACCAGCAGCTTCGTGCATCCGGACGCGGCCACCGCCGCGGCCCGTTTCGCCCAGGAAGAGGAAGCCTTCGTCTACAGCCGCTTCACCAACCCGACGACGATGATGATGGAGCGCCGCCTGGCGGCGCTCGAGGGCACCGAGGCCTGCATCGCCACGTCCAGCGGCATGTCGGCGATCATGCTGCTGGTCATGGGCCTGCTGAAGGCGGGTGACCACGTGATCTGCTCGCGCAGCGTGTTCGGCTCGACCATCAAGCTGCTGCAGGGCGAGTTCGGCAAGTTCGGCGTGCAGACGACCTTCGTCTCGCAGACCGACGTCGCCGAATGGCGTGCGGCGCTGCAGCCCAACACGAAGCTGCTGTTCGCCGAGACGCCGAGCAATCCGCTGACCGAGGTCTGCGACATCCGCGCGCTGGCCGATGTCGCCCATGGCGCGGGTGCGCTGCTGGCGGTCGACAACTGCTTCTGCTCGCCGGCGCTGCAGCGCCCGGCCAGCCTGGGCGCCGACCTGATCATCCATTCGGGCACCAAGTACCTGGACGGGCAGGGCCGTGTCGTCGCCGGGGCGGTCTGCGGCCCGGCGGCGCTGATCGACGGGCCGTTCATGTCCGTCATGCGCTCGGCCGGCATGTGCCTGTCGCCCTTCAACGCCTGGGTGGTGCTCAAGGGGCTGGAGACGCTGTCGATCCGCATGGAGGCGCAAGGCGCGCGGGCGCTGCAGCTGGCCGGGTGGCTGGAGGCGCAGCCCCAGGTGGCCCGGGTCTACTACCCCGGCCTGCCGTCGCACCCGCAGCACGCGCTGGCCATGGCCCAGCAGGGGGGCAACGGCGGCGCCGTTGTCAGCTTCGTGGTGCGTGGCGACACGCCCGAGGCGGCACGTGCCAACGCCTTCGCGGTGATCGACGCGACCCGCATCTGCTCGATCACGTCCAACCTGGGCGACACCAAGACCACCATCACCCACCCCTCGAGCACCTCGCACGGTCGCCTGACCGAAGCGCAGCGGCTGGCCGCGGGCATCACGCAGGGCATGATCCGCGTGGCCGTCGGGCTCGAGCATGTGGACGACCTGAAGGCCGACCTCGCGCTCGGCCTCGCACTGATCTGAATCGACCTGCCATGAGCCAAGTCCGCACCCGTTTCGCCCCGTCGCCGACCGGATTCATCCATCTGGGCAACATCCGCTCGGCGCTGTATCCCTGGGCCTACGCCCGTGCCACCGGCGGCACCTTCGTGCTGCGCATCGAGGACACCGATGTCGAGCGCTCGTCGCAGGAGGCGGTCGACGTCATCCTCGAGAGCATGCAGTGGCTGGGCCTGGACCACGACGAGGGTCCGTTCTACCAGATGCAGCGCATGGACCGCTACAAGGAGGTCCTGGCCCGCATGGTCGAGCAGGGCCTGGTCTACCGCTGCTACATGAGCATGGCCGAGCTCGACGCGCTGCGCGAGCGCCAGATGGCCAGCAAGGAAAAGCCGCGCTACGACGGCACCTGGCGCCCCGAGCCGGGCAAGGTGCTGCCGCCGGTGCCCGAAGGCGTGGCGCCGGTGCTGCGCTTCCGCACGCCGCAAGGCGGCTCCGTGGTCTGGGACGACAAGGTCAAGGGCCGCATCGAGATCAGCAACGACGAGCTCGATGACCTGGTCATCGCCCGCCCGGACGGCACGCCGACCTACAACTTCTGCGTCGTCGTCGACGACATCGACATGAAGATCACGCACGTGATCCGTGGCGATGACCACGTCAACAACACGCCGCGCCAGATCCACATCTTCCGTGCGCTGGGCGAGGAGCCGCCGGTCTACGCCCACCTGCCCACCGTGCTCAACGAGCAGGGCGAGAAGATGAGCAAGCGCCACGGCGCCAAGGCGGTGACGCAGTACCGTGACGAAGGTTATCCGGCCGACGCGGTGGTGAACTACCTCGCGCGCCTGGGCTGGAGCCATGGCGACGACGAGATCTTCAGCCGCCAGCAGCTCATCGAGTGGTTCAACCTCGATCACCTGGGGCGCAGCGCCGGCCAGTTCGACGAGGCCAAGCTGCGCTGGGTGAGCGCCCAGCACATGAAGCTGTGCGACAACACCGTGCTGGCCAGCCTGGTGGCCGGGCAGTTCGCCCGGCGCGGCCTGAGCGTGCCGGCCGACGACCGGCTGGTGGCCTTGTGCGCGCTGTTCAAGGACCGCTGCAGCACGACGGTCGAGCTGGCCGACTGGCTGTCGGTCTATTTCGTCGACGTGCAGCCGGCCGAAGCCGACCTGGCCACGCACCTCAACGACGTCTCCCGCCCGGCCCTGGTGGCGCTGCGTGACCGGCTGGCCCGTCTGCCCGCCTGGGATGCCGCGTCGATCAACCAGGCCATCAAGGAGACCGTGGGCGAGTGCAAGGTCAAGATGCCCCAACTGGCGATCCCGCTGCGGGTGCTGGTGTTCGGCCGCACCCAGACGCCGTCGGTCGATGCAGTGCTCGCGCTGCTCGATAAAAATATCGTGCTCAAACGCTTGCAATGCGTTTGAATCTCCCACATAATTGCATTCTCGCTTGAACACGAGACGCCAGCGAAGACAGTCAAATGTCGGGGGTATAGCTCAGCTGGGAGAGCGCTTGCATGGCATGCAAGAGGTCAGCGGTTCGATCCCGCTTACCTCCACCATCAAGGCGTCTGGTGTTCCTGAGATTGACTCCTTCGTCTAGAGGCCTAGGACACGACCCTTTCACGGTCGTTACAGGGGTTCGAATCCCCTAGGAGTCGCCACTGCGGAGTGGTAGTTCAGTTGGTTAGAATACCGGCCTGTCACGCCGGGGGTCGCGGGTTCGAGTCCCGTCCACTCCGCCAAAATTTGGGGGTATAGCTCAGCTGGGAGAGCGCTTGCATGGCATGCAAGAGGTCAGCGGTTCGATCCCGCTTACCTCCACCAAGTTTCCAGTCTTACCTGATGACTCCTTCGTCTAGAGGCCTAGGACACGACCCTTTCACGGTCGTTACAGGGGTTCGAATCCCCTAGGAGTCGCCACTGCGGAGTGGTAGTTCAGTTGGTTAGAATACCGGCCTGTCACGCCGGGGGTCGCGGGTTCGAGTCCCGTCCACTCCGCCAAGCATTTGTTTTCGATCTGTTGACTCCTTCGTCTAGAGGCCTAGGACACGACCCTTTCACGGTCGTTACAGGGGTTCGAATCCCCTAGGAGTCGCCAACCCATCGCAGTTGGCACCTACCCGGGAGTGGTAGTTCAGTTGGTTAGAATACCGGCCTGTCACGCCGGGGGTCGCGGGTTCGAGTCCCGTCCACTCCGCCAGTCTTCAAGATGCCCGTCCGCTCACGCTGACGGGCATTTTTGTTTCCGGCTCCGGCATTCCCGTGTCGAACGCCCTGCTGAAACCCCTCAGCTGCAGGGGGGATCCGCACTCTGCACGCTCCGGGGCCGTTTGAGTGGCGGCCATCGCCGCGCGGTTCCCTACAATGCCGCCGATTCGCGATTTCCTTCTTGTTGACCTGCTCAACGCATTCCAGTCTCAGGGTGACACACACATGCAACTCGTTGCTTCGGCCTTCAAGGCTTATGACATTCGCGGCATCGTCGGTCAGGCGCTCGACGAACAGTTCGCCGAACATCTGGGCCGTGCCTTCGGCAGCGAGGCGATCGCCGCCGGTGAAAAGGCCGTGGCCGTCGGCCGTGATGGCCGCGTGTCCGGCCCGTCGCTGGCTGCCGCGCTGATCCGGGGCCTGGCCTCGACCGGCCTGGACGTGGTCGACATCGGTGCGGTGACCACCCCGATGCTCTACTACGTGGCCGCCACGCGGGGCGACAAGGGCTGCCGCAGCGGCATCCAGGTCACCGGCAGCCACAACCCGAAGGACTACAACGGCTTCAAGATGGTGCTGGCCGGCGTGGCGATCCACGGCGAGGCGATCCAGCGCCTGCGCCAGCGCATGGAGGCCGAGGACTACATCCAGAAGCCGGGCGGCCGGGTCGCCTCGATGGACATCCTGGCCGAGTACACCCATCGCATCACCAGCGACTGCAAGCTGGCGCGCCCGATGAAGATCGTGGTGGACTCCGGCAACGGCATTCCGGGCGCCTCGGGTCCGGGCATCCTGAAGGCGCTGGGCTGCGAGGTGATCGACCTCTACAGCCGCGTCGACGGCGATTTCCCCAACCACCATCCGGATCCGTCCAAGCTGGAGAACCTGGCCGACCTGATCAAGGTGGTGCACGCGACCGAGGCCGAGCTGGGCCTGGCCTTCGACGGCGACGGCGACCGGCTCGGCCTGGTCACCAAGGACGGCGAGATCATCTTCCCGGACCGCCAGATGCTGCTGTTCGCGCGTGACATCCTCAGCCGCCACCCCGGCGGCACCATCATCTTCGACGTCAAGTGCTCGCAGCGCCTGTCCGCGGGCATCCGCGAGGCCGGTGGCGTGCCGCTGATGTGGAAGACCGGCCACTCGCTGGTCAAGGCCAAGCTCAAGGAGACCGGTGCGCCGATCGCCGGCGAGATGAGCGGTCACATCTTCTTCGGCGAGCGCTGGTACGGCTTCGACGACGCGATGTACACCGCCGCCCGCCTGCTGGAGATCCTGTCGCGCTTCGACGACCCGAGCGCCGTGCTCAAGGCCCTGCCGACCAGCTACAGCACGCCCGAGCTGAACGTGCCGGTGCCCGCAGGCAACCAGCACGAGATCGTCGAGCAGCTGATCGCGCGCGCCAGCTTCCCGGGCGCCACGATCGGCACGATCGACGGGCTGCGCGGCGACTATCCGGACGGCTTCGGCCTGATCCGCGCCTCCAACACCACGCCGGTGCTGGTGCTGCGCTTCGAGGGCCACACGCCCGAGGCCCTGGAGCGCATCGAGCATGACTTCATGGCGGCGCTGCGCGACGTGATGCCCGAGGCGGCGGTGCAGGCGGCGGCGCACTGACTTGCGCATCCTCATCGTCAAGCTGTCGTCGCTGGGCGACGTGATCCATGCGCTGCCCGTGGTGCACGACCTGCTGAAGGTGCACCCGGGCGCGCAGATCGACTGGGTCGTCGAGCCCGGCTTCGCGCCGCTGGTGCGCCGGGTCGCCGGCATCGGGCGGGTGCTCGAGTGTGCGCAGCGGCGCTGGCGGCGCAGCTGGTGGCGGCTGTCGGTGCGGCGCGAGCAGCGGGCCTTCCGCCAGCTGCTGCAGCAGGAGGCCTACGACGCCGTGCTCGACCTGCAGGGACTGACCAAGTCCGCGGTGGTGGCCTGGCGGGCCCGGCTCAGTGCGACCGGCCATCGTTTTGCGCTGGCCCATCCGACCGACGGCTCCGGCTGGGAGGCGCCCACCCGCTGGGTCGCCGACCGGCCGATCGCGATGGAGCGCCACATCCACGTGGTCGACCGCTCGCGTGCGCTGTGTGCCCGCGCGCTCGGCTACCCGGTCGAGGAGCCGCCCGACTTCGGCCTGCAGGGCGCCCGTGTGGCGGGTGAGGCGGCCCGCACCGTCGTGCTGGTGCATGGCACCTCGCGCGATGACAAGCTCTGGCCCGAGCCGCTGTGGGTGGCGCTGGGCCAGCGCCTGGTCCAGGCCGGCTGGCGCATCGCGCTGCCGCAGGGCAGCGAGGAGGAGGGCGCCCGCGCGCGGCGCCTGGCCGAGGGCATCCGGCTCGCCTGTGCGCGGCCCGAGGCCCCCGGCATCGATCCTTGCGAGCTCTGGCCACGCATGGACCTGAACGCGCTGGCCGAGCGCATGGGCCGGGCCGGTGGCTGCGTCGGCGTGGACAGCGGGCTGTCCCACCTCGCGGTCGCGCTCGACCTGATCCACGTGCAGATCTACAACTTCCCGACCGCCTGGCGCACCGGTCCGCAGCCCTCGCATGGCCATGTGCATCAGGTATCGGTGGGGGGCGAAGGGGCGCCCACGCTCGACGAGGTCTGGGCGGCCTGGACCCAGGCCTGCGAGCGCCGGGGCGCCGCGCGTGCCGGTGCCGGCGTGCCGGCATGAGCACCCGCGCCGTGCACGAGGGCGCCTGGGCGCTGCGGGCCTATGGCCTGCTGATGCGCCTGCTGCTGCCGCTGCTGCTGCTGCGGCTGCTGTGGCGGGCCCGCCGCGAGCCGCTGTATGGCCGGGCGCTGATGGAGCGGCTCGGGGCCGGCGCGGCCTCGACGCCGGGCGCGCTGTGGCTGCATGCGGTCTCGCTGGGCGAGACCCGCGCGGCCGAACCGCTGATCGCCGCGCTGCGCCAGGCCCGTCCGGGCCTGCGCCTGCTGCTGACCCACGGCACCGCCACCGGTCGCGAGACCGGTGCGGCGCTGCTGCAGCCCGGTGACGTGCAGCGCTGGCTGCCGCTGGACACGCCCGGGGCGACGCGCCGTTTCCTGGCGCGCCACCGGCCGGCGGTCGGTGTGCTGATGGAGACCGAGATCTGGCCGGCGCTGCAGGCCGCGGCCGCTGCCGCCGGCGTGCCGATGGTGCTGGCCAATGCACGCCTGTCCGAGCGCAGCCTGCGCCGGGGCCAGCGCCTGCATGCGCTGATGCGCCCCGCGGCGCGGCGGCTGAGCCTGGCGCTGGCCCAGACCGACGGCGATGCCTGCCGGCTCGAGGCCGCCGGCGTGCCGCGTGTCGAGGTCTGCGGCAACCTGAAGTTCGACCTGCGTCCCGACGAGGCGCTGTGCGCCCGGGGCCGGGCCTGGCGGGCGGCCTGGGACGAGCACCAGGCCGGGCCGGTGGTGCTGGCCGCCGTGTGGCGCGAGGGCGAGGACACCGCGCTGCTGGCGGCCTGGCAGGCGCTGTGCGCGCAGCGCCGCCGGGACGGGCTGGCGCCGGCGCGGCTGGTGCTGGTGCCCCGCCATCCACAGCGTTTCGACGAGGTGGCCGAGCTGGTGCGCGCGGCCGGCCTCGAGGCGGTGCGCCGCAGCGGCTTCGCCGGCGAGCATCCGCATGCCGCGGCCGTGGCCGCCGAGGTCTGGATCGGCGACAGCCTGCGCGAGATGGCGGCCTACTACACGCTGGCCGACGTGGCGCTGCTGGGCGGCAGCTTCGCCCCGCTGGGTGGCCAGAACCTGATCGAGGCGGCCGCCTGCGGCTGTCCGGTGGTGATGGGGCCGCACACCTTCAACTTCGCCGTCGCGGCGGAGCTGGCCGAAGCGGCCGGGGCGGCCCGCCGGGTGCCCGACCTCGCCGCGGCACTGGACACGGCCCTGCCATGGTGTGCCGACGCGCAGGCCCATGCCGAGGCCGTGCGCCGGGCCCGCGCGTTCGCGCAGCAGCACCGGGGCGCGGCCGAACGCATGGCGGCGGCCATCCTGCGCTTCGGTCCCTGAGCCACTCACCGGCGAGCAACATCGGCGCGCGACAATGTCGGCATGGCGCCCCTCTGGATCGACACCCATTGCCACCTCGACGCGGCCGAGTTCGCGGCCGACCGGCTGCAGGTGCGTGAGCAGGCCCGGGCGGCCGGGGTGGGGCGGCTGGTGCTGCCGGCGGTCGGGGTGTCGAGCTTCACGGCCGTGCAGGCGCTGGCGCACCAGGGCGGTGACGCCTACGCGCTGGGCCTGCATCCACTCTTCGTGGCCGAGCAGCCCGAGGACGCGATCGACCGGCTCGACCAGGCCCTGGCCGACGCCGCCACCGACCCCCGGCTGGTCGCCGTGGGCGAGATCGGTCTGGACGGCTTCGTGCCCGGGCTGGACCGCGCGCTGCAGCAGCGCTGCTGCGCGGCCCAGCTGGTCCAGGCCCGGCGCGCCGGCCTGCCCGTGATCCTGCATGTGCGCCGCAGCGCGGATGCGCTGCTGCAGCTGCTGCGCCGCCATCCGGTGGCCGGTGGCATCGCCCACGCGTTCAACGGCAGCCTGCAGCAGGCGCAGGCCTTCGTCGACCTCGGTTTCCGGCTCGGCTTCGGCGGCGCGATGACCTTCGAGCGGGCACTGCAGATCCGCCGCCTGGCCGCCGAGCTGCCCGAGCAGGCGCTGGTGCTCGAGACCGATGCGCCGGACATCCCGCCGCAGTGGCTCTACCGCACCGCGGCGCAACGGGCGGCGGGCGCCGTCAGCCGCAACGCGCCCGCCGAGCTGCCGCGCATCGGTGCCACGCTGGCGGCGCTGCGTGGCTGGACGCTCGAGCAGACCGCCGCGATCACCTCGGCCAATGCCGTGGCGGCCCTGCCCCGGCTGGCCGCGCTGGAGGCCGATCGTGCCTGAGCGGGGCGCGGGGCCGGCGCGTCACCCGGGGTCCGACATGGCGCCGGATGCCACGCTGCTCGGCCTGGCGCCGGTGGTCGGCGCCGGCACGCGCCTGATGGTGCTGGGCAGCTTTCCCGGTGTGGCCTCGCTGCAGGCGGCGCAGTACTACGCCCACCCGCGCAACCAGTTCTGGCCGATGCTGTCGGCCCTGTGGGGCCTGGACCTGCGTGCGCTGCCCTATGCGCAGCGGCTGCAGGTGGTGCGCGAGCGTGGCCTGGGCCTGTGGGACGTCTATGCCAGCTGCCGCCGCCCCGGCAGCCTCGACAGCGCGATCCGCGACGCGCGGTACAACGACTTCAGCGGCCTGCGCGCCCGCGCGCCCGCCCTGGTGGCGGTGGCCCACAACGGCGCCGAGTCGGCCCGTGCCATGGCCCACCTCGCCGGGCTCGGGCTGGCCGTGCACCGCCTGCCTTCGACCAGTCCCGCCCATGCGAGCTGGTCCTTCGAGCGCAAACTCGCGGCCTGGCGCGAGGTGTTCGCCCTCTACGATCCGACATGAGCAAAAAAACCGTCAAGAAGCGCGCGGCCCTGCCCGGGGCCACCATTTCCGAGTTCGATGGCGTGCGTTACCTGCACCTGGGCGAGACGCCCTGGGTGCAGGGCGCCCTGAGGCTGCGCAAGCCGCGCCAGCTGGAGCTGGAGTACATCCGCCGCATGATGGCCTGGCTGCTGCTGGTCGAGCCCGACGACTGGTCCGAGCTGCAGGTCGTGCAGCTGGGCCTCGGCGCGGCCACGCTGACCCGCTACTGCCACGGCGAGCTGCACCTGCGCACCACCACGGTCGAGCTCAATGCGCAGGTCATCGTGGCCTGCCGCCAGTGGTTCCGCCTGCCGGCCGACGACGAGCGCCTGCAGGTGATCGAGGCCGACGCCGGCGCCTGGGTGGCCGACGGGCAGCACGCGGCCAGCGCCGACGTGCTGCAGGTCGACCTCTACGACCACCAGGCGGCCGCGCCGGTGCTCGACGACGAGGACTTCTACCGCGACTGCCACCGCGTGCTGCGCCCGGGGGGCGTGCTGGCGGTCAACCTGTTCGGCCGCAACGCCAGCTTCCTGCGCAGCGCGCGCCGCATCGAGGCGGCGTTCGCCGCCGAGGGCGGGGTGGTCGTCATGCTCAGCCCGACCGACGAGGGCAACACCATCGTGCTGGCCGTCAAGGGCCGCGGCCTGCCCGCGCCCGACGAGCTGGTGCGCCGCGCCCGCCTGGTCGAGGCCCGCACCGCGCTGGCCGCCAGCGCCTGGGTGCACCTGATCCGGCCGCTGCCGGCCTCGCGTGCGCGCGCGGCCGGTGCCCGGCCCGTCGACGAGCAGCCGGTCCCGTCCGCATGAGCACCTCCGGTCCTGCCGCAGCACCCGGCTCGCGCCCCGGGGCCCGTGCGGCCTCGCTGCTGCACCAGGGGCCGATGACCTGGCAGCGCCTGCTCGAGGGGCTGGTGCAGGACGACCGCATCACGCCGGTGGCGGCCGAGGCGCTGGCGCAGCGCCTGTCGGCCGGGCGCAGCAGCCTGCATCCGCTGGTGCGCCTGGGCGGGGCCGGCGTGATCGACCGCCACAGCGGCACGGTGCTCGACCTCGAGGCGCTGACCCGCTGGCTGGCGCAGCGCACGGGCCTGCCGTACCTGCGCATCGATCCGCTCAAGGTCGACGTCGCCCGGGTCACCGACGTGATGTCGCAGGCCTATGCCGACAAGCGCCGGGTGCTGCCGGTGCAGGTCGGCGCCCACGAGATCACCGTGGCCACCAGCGATCCGCAGGCGGTCGACTGGGTGCCCGAGATCGCCGCCCACACCCGCAAGACGGTGCGTCTGGTGGTGGCCAATCCGGTCGACATCGCCCGCTACACCGACGAGTTCTACCGCCTGGCCCATTCGGTGCGCGCGGCGCAGAAGTCCGGCGAGGTCAGCACGGTCGTCAACTTCGAGCAGCTGGTCGAGCTGGGCAAGCACCGGCAGCTCGATGCCAACGACCAGGGCGTCGTGCAGGTGGTCGACTGGCTCTGGACCTACGCCTTCGAGCAGCGGGCCAGCGACATCCACGTCGAGCCCCGGCGTGACCAGTGCGCCATCCGCCTGCGCATCGACGGCGTGCTGCACACCGTCTACCAGCTGCCGCAGACCGTGATGGCCGCGGTCACGGCGCGCATCAAGCTGCTCGGCCGCATGGACGTGGTCGAGCGCCGGCGCGCCCAGGACGGCCGCATCAAGACCCGCAACGCCCGTGGCGATGAGGTCGAGATGCGCCTGTCCACGCTGCCCACCGCCTTCGGCGAGAAGCTGGTGATGCGCATCTTCGACCCCGACACCGCCGTGCAGCCGGTGCAGGCGCTGGGCTTCGGTGCGCGCGAGAGCGAGCGCTGGCAGCATCTGATCGGCCAGTCCCACGGCATCATCCTCGTCACCGGGCCGACCGGCAGCGGCAAGACCACCACGCTGTACGCCACGCTCAAGCGCCTGGCCACCGACGAGGTCAACGTCTGCACCATCGAGGATCCGATCGAGATGATCGAGCCCGCGTTCAACCAGACCCAGGTGCAGCCGGCGCTGGACCTCGACTTCGCCACCGGCCTGCGCTCGCTGATGCGCCAGGATCCGGACATCATCATGGTCGGCGAGATCCGTGACCTGGAGACCGCCGAGATGGCGGTGCAGGCCGCGCTGACCGGCCACCTGGTCTTCAGCACGCTGCACACCAACGACGCGGCCAGCGCCATCACGCGCCTGCTGGACCTGGGCGTGCCGGCCTACCTGATCAACGCCACGGTGATCGGCGTGCTGGCCCAGCGCCTGGTGCGCCAGCTCTGCCCGGCCTGCCGCGAGCCCGACGAGCGCGTGGGCGTCGAGCAGCTGCGGGCGGTGATGCCGCTCTGGCAGCCGCCCGAGCCCGCGGCCTTCCGGCCCCACCGTCCGGTGGGCTGCCCGGACTGCCGCATGACCGGCTACCGCGGCCGCCGCGGCCTGTTCGAGCTGCTGACGGTCAGCGAGGCGGTGCGGGGCGCGGTCAAGGAGGTGCCCGACCTGGACGGCCTGCGCCAGCGGGCGCTGTCCGAGGGCATGCAGCCGCTGCGATCGGCCGGCCTGGACCTGGTGGCCGCCGGCGGCACGACGATCGACGAGGTCCTGAAGGCCTCGCCCGCGTGGTCGGGTTGACCGGCGCGCTGGCGGCTCGGTGTAAACCCTGTTAAGTGGAATCCACACAGGGCACGAGGGATGCGGTTCCTAGAATCGCGCCAGCTCACATAACGAGGAGATGCAGCGTGAAAGTCAAAAGTCAGAAGGACTTCTGGTCCGGACTGATGTTCATCGTGGTCGGCGTGGCCTTCGCCTGGGGCTCGCTGAACTACAGCTTCGGCAGCTCGGCCCGCCCGGGTCCGGCCTACTTTCCGTTCGGGCTGGGCGTGCTGATGTCCATCCTCGGCGGCATGGTGCTGTTCAAGGCCCTGACGGTCGAGACCGACGACGGTGAACCCGTCGGCGCCTTCGCCTGGAAGCCGCTGCTGATCATCCTGGGCTCCATCGCGATGTTCGGCTTCCTGCTGCCGCGCCTGGGCATGCTGATCACGCTGCCGCTGCTGGTCATCCTGTCGGCCAGTGCCAGCGACGAGTTCAAGCTCAAGGAAGCGGTGCTCAACGCGGTCATCCTCACCGCGGCGTCCTACCTGATCTTCTTCAAGGGCCTGAGCCTGACCATCCCGATGTGGCCGACCGTCTTCGGCGCCTGAGGACAAGAACATGGATCTGCTGAACAACCTCTCGCTCGGATTTTCCGTCGCCTTCACCGTCACCAACCTGATGTACGCCTTCGGGGGCGCCGTGCTCGGCACCCTGATCGGCGTGCTGCCCGGCCTGGGCCCGGTGGCGACCATCGCCATGCTGCTGCCGTCGATCTATGCGCTGGACGCGACGCCGGCGCTGATCATGCTGGCCGGCATCTACTATGGCGCCCAGTACGGTGGCTCGACCACCGCGATCCTGATCAACGTGCCCGGTGAAGCCTCCTCGGTGGTGACCGCCATCGACGGCTACTCGATGGCCCGCAAGGGCCGCGCCGGTGCGGCGCTGGCCGCCGCCGGCCTGGGCTCGTTCTTCGCCGGCTGCGTGGGCACGATCATCATCGCCGCCTTCGCGCCGCCGCTGACCGAGCTGGCCTTCAAGTTCGGCCCGGCCGAGTACTTCTCGCTGATGGTGCTGGGCCTGATCGGTGCGGTCGTGCTGGCTTCGGGCTCGCTGGTCAAGGCGATCGCGATGATCATGATGGGTCTGCTGCTCGGCCAGATCAACACCGACGTGATCTCCGGCGTGCCGCGCTTCTCGTTCGACATCGCCGAGCTGACCGACGGCATCGGCTTCGTGACCATCGCCATGGGCGTGTTCGGCTTCGGCGAGATCATCTCCAACCTGGGCCGCCCGGCCGAGCACCGCGAGGTCTTCACCAAGGACGTCAAGGGCCTGTGGCCGACCAAGCAGGACGTCAAGGACGCGTTCCCGGCCGTGCTGCGTGGGACGGCGCTGGGCTCGCTGCTGGGCGTGCTGCCCGGTGGCGGCGCCTTGCTCGCCTCGTTCGCCGCCTACACGGTCGAGAAGAAGTCGCGTGGCCGCGCCGGCGAGGTGCCGTTCGGCCAGGGCAACATCCGTGGCGTGGCCGGCCCCGAAGCCGCCAACAACGCCGGGGCGCAGACCAGCTTCATCCCGATGCTGACGCTGGGCATCCCGCCCAACGCGGTGATGGCGCTGATGGTCGGTGCGATGACCATCAAGGGCATCCAGCCCGGCCCGCAGGTGATGGCCAGCAACCCGGACCTGTTCTGGGGCCTGATCGCCTCGATGTGGATCGGCAACGCGATGCTGGTGATCCTGAACCTGCCGATGATCGGCATCTGGATCAAGCTGCTGACGGTGCCCTACCGCTTCCTGTTCCCGGCCATCCTGACCTTCTGCTGCATCGGCCTGTACACGCTGAACAACAACAACTTCGACGTCTACATGGGCGTGCTGTTCGGTGCGGTCGGCTACCTGTTCTACAAGCTGGGCTGCGAGCCGGCGCCGCTGCTGCTGGGCTTCATCCTCGGCCCGATGATGGAGGAGAACCTGCGCCGCGCGCTGCTGCTGTCGCGTGGTGACTGGACGACCTTCATGACCCGTCCGCTGTCGGCCGGGCTGCTGCTGGCCTCGCTGCTGATGATCGTGGTGGTGATGCTGCCGTCGATCAAGAACAAGCGCGAAGAAGCGTTCCAGGATGGAGATTGATCTCTTCCTGTCGCGTTGAGCGGGGGCTCCACTGCGGTGGGGCCCTTTTTCGTTCCTCGAGAGACTTTTCCCCATGACCTCCCCGAGCGACCGCTGGCCGACGGCCCTGGTGCCCCTGGCCGAACCCGTCTTCCGCATGCTGTGGCTGGCCTGGCTGGCCGCCAACGTCTGCATGTGGATGAACGACGTGGCCGCGGCCTGGCTGATGACCCAGCTCACCAGCGACCCGCTGCTGGTGGCGCTGGTGCAGGCCGCGTCGACGCTGCCGGTGTTCCTGCTGGGGCTGCCCAGCGGCGCGATGGCCGACATCGTCGACCGGCGGCGCTACTTCGCCTTCACCCAGCTGTGGGTGGCGGTGGTCGCGCTGGTGCTGGCCGCCAGCGCGCTGGCCGGCGTGCTCAGCGCCCACAGCCTGCTGCTGCTGACCTTCTGCAACGGCATCGGCCTGGCGATGCGCTGGCCGGTGTTCGCCGCCATCCTGCCCGACATCGTCTCGCGCCCGCAGCTGTCGTCGGCGCTGGCGCTCAACGCGATCGCGATGAACGGCTCGCGCATCATCGGCCCGCTGCTGGCCGGGCTGCTGCTGTCCACGCTGGGCAGCCCGGCGGTGTTCGCCTTCAACGCGCTGATGTCGCTGGTGGCCTTCGCGCTGATCCTGCGCTGGAAGAGCGTTCCCCGCAGCAGCGCGCTGCCCGGCGAGCGTTTCGTCGGCGCGATGCGCGTGGGCCTGCAGCATGTGCGGCAGTCGCCGTCGGTGCGCGCCGCGCTGATCCGCGTCTTCCTGTTCTTCCTGCAGAGCAGTGCGGTGATGTCGCTGCTGCCGCTGCTGGCGCAGCGCATGAAGGGCGGGGCGGGCGGCTTCACGCTGCTGCTGGCCTGTCTGGGGGCGGGGGCGATCTTCGCGGCGCTGATGATCAACCGGGTGCGTGAGCAGTACACCCGCGACCACGTCGTGCGCCTGGGCACGCTGGTGCAGGCGCTGACCACGCTGGCGATGGCCTGGGCGCCCAGCCTGTGGATCGCCGCCCCGGTGATGATGCTGTGCGGCATGGCCTGGATCAGCACGGCCAACACCCTGACGATGTCGGCCCAGCTGGCGCTGCCCAACTGGGTGCGCGCGCGCGGCATGTCGATCTACCAGATGGGCCTGATGGGCGGCAGCGCCCTGGGGGCGGCGCTGTGGGGACAGACGGCCTCGCTGGTGGGCGTGCCGGCCGCGCTGATGGCGGCGGCGGCCCTCGCGCCGGTGTGCCTGCTGCTCACGCGCCGTCTGAGCATCCAGCCGCAGGTCGAGCCCGACCTGCGCCCGGCCCAGCCGGCCGCCCAGCCCAGCCCGGCGGTGCCGATCGAGGCCGACGAGGGGCCGGTGATGGTGACGGTCGAATACCACGTGCGTGCGGCCGACCTCGAGGCCTTCGCCCGGGTCATGGCACTGACCCGCGCGGCGCGGCTGCGCCAGGGCGCGCTGTCCTGGGGGCTCTTCCGCGACACCGAGGTGCCGGGTCGCCACGTCGAATACTTCGTCGACGAGACCTGGGTCGAGCACCTGCGGCGCCATGAGCGCTTCACCACCGACGACGTCGAGCTGCGCCAGCAGCGCCTGGCGCTGCATGCCGGCGATGCATCCCCGGTGGTGCGCCGCTACATCGGCATGTCGCTGGACGGGCGACCGCTCTGAGCCCATGTCCGGCGGCGGATCGACGGATCCGTCACGGTCGCCGCCGTGACACGGCGGGCATCTTGCATGCAGGATCGCCGATCGATCCGGAGGAAACCCATGCACGAAGTGCATCCGCAGCGCGAGGCGCTGCACAACGAAGTCCATGCCCGCCCGCACGAGCGCCTGGTCGCGCCGCTGGCGCTGACCCATGTCGCCCTGGTGGGGGCGGCCGGCCCGGCCGCGCGTGAGCACCTGAACCACCTGCTGCACCGCCGCCACCTGCCGCAGGCCGGCGACGAGACCAGCCACATGAGCGTCGACCTGGGCGGCCTGCGGCTGCGCTGGGAGAAGCACACCGAGTTCCACACCGTCACGTTCTGGCGCAGCCTGGCGCAGCCGGACTGCGGGTTTGACCCGGCCTCGCTGCCCGAGGCCCCGCGCGAGTGGCTGCAGGGCCTGCCCGGGCAGTGGCTGGTGGGGCTGCACGTGCTGGTGCTGCAGCGCCAGCACGACGAGCCGGGCAGCGTCTCGACGCTGGTGCGCCGCAGCCTCGACGAGGACAGCCTGGTGGGCGCCAGCGTGATGGACGGCCAGCTCGACATCTACACCGACTTCCGCCTGCATGCCGACGGCTTCGGTCGCTGGGTGCTGGAGGTCGACGACATGAACCCGCGCCGGCTCGGCCGCGCGGTGCAGCGGGTGCTCGAGATCGAGACCTACCGCATGATGGCCATGCTGGGCCTGCCCGCGGCGCGTGAGGTCGGCGCCTCGCTCGGCTCGGCCGAGCGTGAGCTGGCCGACGTGGCCAACCAGATCCGCTCGGCCGGCAAGCAGGGCGAGCCCGGGCTGCTCGAGCAGCTGACCCACCTGGCCGCGAAGGTGGAGGGCGTCTATGCCCGCACCCACGCCCGCTTCTCGGCCAGCGCGGCCTACTTCGAGCTGGTGCAGAGGCGCATCCACGAGCTGCACGAGGACCGCGTGCACGGGCTGCAGACGCTGGGCGAGTTCATGGACCGTCGCCTGTCGCCGGCCATGCACACCTGCGCCTGGGCGGCCCGGCGCCAGCAGGCGCTGTCCGAGCGCATCTCGCGCACCAGCAACCTGCTGCGCACGCGCGTCGAGATCGAGCAGCAGCAGAGCAGCCAGGCGCTGCTCGACGCGATGAACCGCCGCCAGGAGGCCCAGCTGCTGCTGCAGAGCGCGGTCGAGGGCCTGTCGGTGGCGGCGATCACCTACTACGGCGTGGGCCTGCTCGGCTACCTGGGCAAGGGCCTGAAGGCCGCCGGCGTGCCCCTGTCGCCCGACGTGGTGATGGCCATGGGCGTGCCGGTCATCGCCTTGTCGGTCTGGTTCGGCATCCGCAAGCTGCATGAGCGGGTGCTGGCGTCGATGCACTGACACGCTCGCCGCCGCCGATCGTCCTCAAGTTCCGCGCCCCGGCGCCGATGAGCACGGGTCGAGCACCCGTGTCCTGTCCCCGGGTGCGCAGAACCAGGACGGTCTTCATGCAGGTCGATGCCACATTGCGGTCCGGCGAGGCCCCTGCCTCGTGCGATGGCCTGATGCCCTTGCGCGAGCGGCTCATGGCCACGGTGAGCCACGAGTTCCGCACGCCGCTGACGGTGATCCAGGCCAGTGCCGGCCTGATCCGCCGGCGTGTCGTGGGCCTGGCGGTCGAGGACCGTGACCGCCAGCGCCTGCTGGGTTCGTGCGAGCGCATCGAGCAGGCCACCACGTCGATGGTGGCCGCCATCGAGCGGGTGCTGCTGATCAGCCGCCTGTCGGCGGGCGAGGAGCCGCACACGCCGCGCGCGACGCTGCCTGGCGACGTGCTGCTGTCGCTGTCGGCCGACCTGCAGGCCTCGGCCGATCCGCCGCGCGAGGTGCTGCTGGACCTGTCGGCTGCCCAGCGCGTGGTCTGGCTCGATCCGCTGGTGCTGCGCCAGGTGGCCACGCAGCTGCTCGACAACGCCTTCAAGTATTCACCGCCGCACCTGCCGGTGCGCCTGCAGGCGGCCTGCGGCGCCGGCCAGCTGAGCCTGACCATCACCGACGAGGGCATGGGCATCGAGCCCGAGGACCTGGCGCTGATCTTCGAGCCCTTCCATCGCGCCGCCGCGGTGCGTGACCTGCCGGGCATGGGGCTGGGCCTGCCGCTGGTGCTGCAGCTGCTGCGCCTGGCCGGCGGTCAGATCGAGTTCGACTCGGCCCCCGGCCGAGGCACCACCGTGCGTGTCACCCTGCCCCTGGGCAGTGATCACCCGTCCGACCCGGACCAGGAAAAGAGCTGAGCCATGAACCAGAACCACAAGAGCGTGCTGATCGTCGACGATTCGGGCGTGGTGCGCGAGATCATGCGCGAGGTGCTCGAGGATGCGGGCTACGAGGTGTTCGAGGCGGCCCACGGCCAGCTCGGGCTGGAGCAGGCGCGCCGGCAGGTGCCCGACATCGTGCTGTGCGACATCAACATGCCGGTGCTCGACGGCTTCGGCTTCGTGCAGGCCGCGCGGGCCGACCCGCAGCTGCGCACCGTGCCCATCCTGATGGTCACCGCGATGGCCGAGCGCAAGTCCATGCGCCGGGCGATGGACGCGGGTGCCGACGATTTCCTGAGCAAGCCCTTCACGCCGGAGGAGCTCATCGAGGCCGTCTCCGGCCAGCTGGCGCGCCGCGAGCGCCACACTGCCGAGACGGCCCAGAGCCTGGACGTGCTGCGCGGCGCGCTGATGAGCACGGTGCCGCACGAGCTGCGCACCCCGCTGACCACCATCCTCGGCCTGACGCAGCTGCTGGTCGAGCGCGACGAGCAGATCGGCCGCGATCGGCGTCTGGACATGCTGCGCGACATCTCGGGCGCGGCCCAGCGCCTGTCGCGCACCATCGGCCGCTTCATGGAGTGGGCCGAGCTCAATGCGGCGGCCCCCGGTGCGCTGGCGGGCCAGCACCGGGCGTCGACGGGGGCGCTGGTCGAGCAGGTGGCCGATCCAGCCTTCCGCCAGCGTGTGCTGGCCGCGCTGCCGGCCGAGTTCGCCCAGCTGCCGCACAGCGACCGCATGCTCGCGGGGCGCATGTTCCGCTGCGAGGTGCCGGCGGCCGAGCTGGGCATCGGCCAGGACGACCTGCAGCGCCTGGTGGTCGAGCTGGTGGGCAATGCGGTCAAGTTCTCGGTGCCCGGCGCGCCGGTGGTGGTCGACGGCCAGAGCGATGGACGCCACTTCCTGCTGGACGTGCGCAACCATGGCCCGGCCCTGCCGCCCGACGTGCACCGCCAGCAGGGCGCGCTGATCCAGTTCGACCGTGGCCACCAGGAGCAGCAGGGCAGCGGCATGGGGCTGGCGCTGTGCCACCTGATCGCCCGCCGCCATGGCGCCTCGCTGCACTGGGTGCGCACCGATGGCGCGCCCAACACCGTGCGGATCAAGGTGCCGCTGGCGGCCCCGCCGACCCCGTCCGCCCCGCCGGGGCCGGTGGCGTCGCCACCGTCGCGGGGTGCGGCCCAGCCCTGGTCAAGGCCCGGGGGCTGACGCGCCGTCCGCCCCGGGGTTCGCCGCGGCGCGGGGCGGTCGGCGGCGCAGCCGGGTCGACAGCCCGATCAGGTCGTCGACGTAGGTGAAGGCCACCGGGATGACCAGCAGGCTGAGGAAGGTCGAGGTGACCAGCCCGCCGATGACGACGATCGCCATCGGCGCGCGGAAGCTCGGGTCCACGCCCAGGCCCAGCGCGATCGGCAGCATGCCCGCGCCCATCGCGATGGTGGTCATCACGATCGGGCGCGCCCGCTTGCGGCAGGCGTCGAGCAGCGCCTCCCAGCGGTCCAGGCCGTGCTCGCGCCGGGCCAGCACGACGTAGTCGACCAGCAGGATGGAGTTCTTGGTGGCGATGCCCATCAGCATGATCAGGCCGATCATCGAGGGCATCGACAGCGCCGTGTGCGTGACGAACAGCGCCAGGAAGGCGCCCGGGATCGACAGCACCAGCGCGGCCAGGATGGTCACCGGCTGCATGAAGTCCTTGAACAGCAGCACCAGCACGGCGTAGATGCACAGCACGCCGGTCAGCATCGCCAGGCTGAAGCTCTCGAACAGCTCGTTCATCGCCTCGGCGTCCCCGATGCTGGTCTGCATCACGCCCGGTGGCAGCTGCCGCAGGCCGGGCAGCGCGAGCGCCTGGCGCTCCACGTCGCCCAAAGCCTGGCCGTTGAGCTCGATCTCGAAGTTGACGTTGCGCAGCCGGTCGTAGCGGTCGATGCGGGCCGGGCCGCTGGCCAGCTCCAGCGTCGCCACGCTCGACAGCGGCACCGGTCCGCGCACGCCCGGCACCGGCAGCTGGCCCAGCAGGTCGAGGTCGGAGCGGGCCTGCGCGGGCAGGCGCACGACGATCGGCACCTGGCGCTGCGACAGATTGAGCTTGGCCAGGCCCTGGTCGTAGTCGCCCGCGGTGGCCACCCGCAGCGTGTCGGCGATCGCCGCCGTGCTCACGCCCAGGTCGGCGGCGCGGGCGCTGTCGGGGCGCACGACCAGCTCGGGGCGGACCAGGCTGGAGCTCGAGGTCACGTTGCCGATGCCCGGGATGCCCCGCAGCTCACGCTCGACCTGGCGGGCGTGCTCGCCGAGCGCCTCGCCGTTCTCGCCGGCCAGCACCAGCACGTACTTCTCGCTCGAGCCGCCGAAGCCGACCTGCACCCGCGCGCCCGGCAGGGCCTCCAGGTGCCGGCGCAGCTCGGCCTCGATGGCCTGCTTGCTGATGCCGGGGCGCTGGCTGCGGTGGGTCAGGTTCAGCGTCAGCACCGCCTTGCGCACCTCGGCCGCCCCTTGGGGGGCGAACGGGTCGGCGCCGGACGAGCCCCCGCCGATGGTGGTGTAGACCAGCCGCACGTGGGCCTGGCGGCGCACCAGCGCGCGGGCCTGCTCGGCCGCCGCACGGGTCTGGCCGAAGGTGCTGCCCGGCGGCAGCGTGACCGTCACCTGCGTCTGCGACAGGTCGTCGGGCGGGATGAAGCCGGTGGGCAGCAGCGGCACCAGCGCGAACGAGCCGACGAAGAACACCGCCGTGACGGCCACCGTGACCAGCCGGTGGCGCAGGCACCACTGCGCCCAGCGCAGGTAGAGCGTGATCCAGCGTGGAGGCGTCGGGGCATGGGTGATCGGGCGCATCAGGTAGGCCGCCATCATCGGCGTCAGCGCCCGGGCGACCACCAGCGAGAAGAACACCGCGATGGCCGCCGTCCAGCCGAACTGCACGAAGAACTTGCCCGCCACGCCGCTCATGAAGGCCGTGGGCAGGAAGACCGCGATCAGCGTGAAGGTGGTGGCGATCACCGCCAGGCCGATCTCGTCGGCCGCCTCCATCGCCGCCTCGTAGGGCGTCTTGCCCATGGCGAGGTGGCGCGAGATGTTCTCGATCTCGACGATCGCGTCGTCCACCAGGATGCCCACCACCAGCGACAGGCTCAGCAGCGTGACCACGTTGACCGTGAAGCCCAGCAGCTGCATCACCGCGAAGGTCGGCACCACCGACAGCGGCAGCGCGATGGCGGCCACCAGCGTCGCGCGCCAGTCGCGCAGGAAGAACCACACCACGATCACCGCCAGCAGCGCGCCTTCGTAGAGCAGGGTCATCGAGCCGTCGTAGCCCTCCTGCACCGGGTCGACGAAGTTGAAGGCCTCGACGACGCTGATCTCGGGGTGTTCGGCCCGCAGCTGCGCGACACGCGAGCGCACGCCCTCGGCCACGTCGATCTCGCCCGCGCCCTTGGAGCGCGTGATCTCGAAGCCGACCACCGGCCGGCCGTCGAGCAGCGCCGCCGAGCGCTGCTCGGCCACCGTGTCGCTGACCGTGGCGATCTGGTCCAGGCGCACATGCCGCCCGTCCGACAGCGTCAGCTCGAGCTGCGCCAGCTCCTCGGCGCTGGCGACCGTGGCGATGGTGCGCACCGCCTGCTCGGCCCCGCCGAGGTCGCTGCGCCCGCCCGGCGCCTCCTGCTGCACCTGGCGCAGCTGACGCGACACGTCGGCCGCGCTGGCACCCAGCGCCAGCAGGCGGGCCGGATCGAGCTCGACGCGCACCTCGCGGTGGACCCCGCCCACCCGCGTGACCGCTCCCACGCCACGCACCGACAGCATCTGGCGCATGACCTGGTGGTCGACGAACCAGCTCAGCGCCTCGTCGTCGAGCCGGTCGGAGGCCACGGTGTAGGTCAGGATCGGCGAGCCCGCGAGGTCGACCTTCTGGATCACCGGGTCGCGCAGCTCGGCCGGCAGGTCCGAGCGCACCCGCGCGACCGCGTCGCGCACCTCGTCGACCGCTTCCTGGGTCGGCTTCTCGAGGCGGAATTCGGCCGTGATGGTGACCGAGCCGTCCTGCACCTGGGTGTAGAGGTGCTTCAGGCCCTTGACCGTGGCCAGCGAGTTCTCGAGCTTGCGCGCCACCTCGGTCTCGAGCTGGGCCGGCGCCGCGCCGGGCAGCGAGGCCGAGACGATGACGCTGGGCAGGTCGATGTCCGGGAAGTTCTGGATCTTCATCGCCCGGAAGCCCATCAGGCCCGCGAGCGTGAGCAGCACGAACAGCAGCAGCGCCGGGATCGGGTTGCGGATCGACCAGGCCGAGACGTTCATCAGCGGCTCCCGGCCGGCGCGGGTGGCGCCGGTGCGGCCACGATCCGCACCGTGTCGCCGTCGGCCAGGAAGCCCGCGCCCTGGGTCACCACCCGGGCGTCGGCGGCGAGGCCGCCGGTGATCTCGATGCGATCGCCCAGGCGCCGGCCGGTCTGCACCCGGGTCTGCAGCACCTTGCCGTCGGCCCCGATCCGGAAGGCGTAGGCATGGCCGTCGCGCAGCAGCACGGCGGTCTGCGGCAGCGTCAGCGCCGCGCTGCTGCGGCCGACCGAGAACTCGCCGCGGGCGTACATGCCGGCGCGCGCCGCGCTGCCGGCGGGCAGATCGACGTAGACCAGCGCGAGCCGGGTGGCCGGGTCGACGGTGGGCGCGATCGAGCGCACCCGCGCCCGGATCGGCCGCCCGCCGACCGGCGTGACGTCCACCGCCATGCCCGGCCGGATCTGGCCGAGGTCGGCCGCCGGCACCTCGGCACGCCACTCCAGGCGCGACTGCCGGATCAGCCGGAACAGCTCCTGGCCCGGCTGGGCGATCGCGCCGACCGTGGCCGACCGGGCCGAGATGATGCCGTCGTCGCGGGCGGTGATGCGGGTCTGCGCCAGGCGCAGCGCGTCGGCGCTGCGCTGCGCCTGCAGCGCCTGCAGGCGCGCGCGCGCAGCGGTTTCGGCGGTCTGGTACTGCTCGAGCTGCTGGGCGCTCAGCGCGCCGCTGGGCTGCAGCGCCCGGGCCCGCTCGGCGTTGGCCTGCGCCTCGGCCAGGGTGGCATCGGCCTCGACGATCTGGGCCTGGCGGGTCTGCAGGTCGGCCCCCAGCAGTTCATGCTGCAGGCGGGCCAGCACCTGGCCCGTGCTGACCCGGTCACCGACCTGCACGTTGACCTCGACCAGCCGCAGCCCCTGGGTCTCGGCGCTGATGACCACCTCCTGCCAGGCGCTGATGTTGCCGTTGGCCGCCAGCACCCGGTCCAGCGCGCTCGACTGCGGTGTGCTCACCGTCACGGTCAGCGCCGCGCGGGCGGGCGACGACGCGGCCGGGGCGGCGGCCCGCGCGGCAGGCATCGGCAGCAGGGCTGCCGTCACCAGCAGGGACAGGGCGAGGGCGCCGGCGGGTCGCAAGGGCTGCGGCCCGGGAATCAGGCGTGGCATGGAGGCGTGGCGGGTCGAAGGCATGGCGGACATCGGTCGGGCGCGCTTCAGCGCGAGGCGGAGTTCGGGGGCGAGGCGTTCCAGCCCCCGCCAGCCGCGCGGTACAGCGCGATCCAGGCGTCGAGCTCCTCGCGCTGCAGGCCGAGCACCGCCGCCTCGGCCGACAGCGCCTGGCGGCGGGCTTCCTCGACCTCGATCAGGTTGGCCGCACCCAGGCGCATGCGTTCCAGCGTGGTGGCGTGGAAGGCCCGCAGGCCTTCGGCGGCGAGCCGGCTGTCGGCCTCGCGGGCCTGCCGGGCGGTGATGCGCACCAGCGCCTGCTCGACCTCGCGCACCGCCGTGCGCAGGCGCAGCTCGTAGCCGGCGCGGGCCTCGTCGTAGCGGGCGCGGGCGGCGTCGACCTGCGCGACGCCACGTCCACCGTCCAGCAGCGGCAGGGTCAGCGTCGGGCCGAAGCCCCAGGTCATCGCGTCGCTGGTGTCGCCACCGAGGCGCACCAGGCCCAGACCCAGGCTGCCGTTGATCGTCAGGCGCGGCCAGCGCGCCGCCTCGGCCACGCCGACCTCGGCGGCGCTGGCCTGCAGCTCGCTTTCCGCGGCGGCGATGTCGGGCCGCTGGGCCAGCACGGCCGCCGGCAGCACGGGCAGGCCGAAGGGGGTGGCACCGGGCAGCTCGGCATGGCGCTCGGCCAGGCGCTGGCTCAGGTCGGTCTCGGGCAGCGTGGTCAGCAGCACCAGGGTCTTGATGCTCAGGTCGTTGAGGGCCCGCTGGGCGGTCACCCGCTCGCGGGCCTGCGCGGCCGAGGCGGCGGCCAGCCGGGCGTTGGCAGGCGATTCGAACCCCACTTCGGCGCGGCGCCGGGTCAGGTCCTCGAGCGTGCCCAGCGACTGGCTCTCCTGCTCCAGCAGGCGCAGCAACTGCTCGCCGTGGCGCAGCTCGACGTAGACGCCGGCCAGGTCGGCGGCCAGCGACACCCGCGCGTCATGCCAGCCGTATTCGGCCTGGTCGGCGCGGGCCCGGGCGGCGGTCTGGCGCTGGCGCACCGCGCCGAAGAGGTCGACCTCCCAGGTGGCGTCCGCCCCGACGCTGGCCTGGGTCAGCGCGATGAAGCTGGTGCCGCTGTTGGAGGCCCGGCCGAGCTGCGCGCTGCCGTCCAGCCGCGGACCGGCTTCGGCCCGGGTGCTGCGCTGGGCGGCACGGGCCTGGCGCAGCCGGGCAAGGGTCTGGGCGATCGCGGGGTGCGCCGTCTGGGCCTGGGCGATCAGCAGCGGCAGCACCGGATCGTTCAGGCGCGCCCACCAGAGCGCCAGCTCGCCGGGGCTGCCCTGATGCGGCAGCGTCGCCTGCCAGCGCGAGGCCGGCGGCGGCGCAGGCTCGGGCAGCGGCGCCGGCGTCATCGCGCAGGCGCCCAGCAGTCCGGCGACGAGGGCCAGCACGATCCGGCGTGGCAGCGAGGGAGATTCCATGTGGGCATGCATCGAGTGCGCGCAGCTTAGCAACAAAGTCACCGCACGCCGGCGATCGATGCGGCCCGGTCGTGCCGTTCTGCCCGGCCATGAAAAAAGGGCCTGCATCGCAGGCCCTTCCAGGGCGTGACCGGGGTTGCCGGTCCGGTCCGCGATCAGGGCTTGCTGCCCTCCTTGGGCAGGTCCTTGAAGGCGGCCATCGGATCCTCTTCCGCGGCCGAGGCCCCGGCTTCGCTGGCCGGTGCGTCCATGCCCAGCGTCGGATCGGCCACGGCGCCTTCCGGATCCTGCTGCGCCTCGATCTGCACGTTGTCGACGTTGATCGCCTCCTGCTTGCCCAGCCCGCCCGACACCAGGGCGGGGAAGGCGATGATCAGCGCGACCATGATGATCTGGATGATCACGAAGGGGACCGAGCCCCAGTAGATCTCGCCGGTGGTGACCTTGGCGGTCATCTTGCCGGTGACGCGGTCCTTGTAGTCCTTGGTCGGGGCGACGCTGCGCAGGTAGAACAGCGCGAAGCCGAAGGGCGGGTGCATGAAGGAGGTCTGCATGTTGACCGCCAGCAGCACGCCGAACCAGACCAGATCGATGCCCAGCTTGTCGGCGACCGGGCCCAGCAGCGGCACGACGATGAAGCTCAGCTCGAAGAAGTCCAGGAAGAAGGCCAGCACGAAGATCAGGATGTTCACCACGATCAGGAAGCCGACCTGGCCACCTGGCAGGCTGGTGAGCAGGTGCTCGACCCAGTGCGGCCCGTCCACGCCCTGGAAGGTCAGGCTGAAGACGGTCGAGCCGATCAGGATGAAGACCACGAAGCACGACAGCTTCATCGTCGAGTCCATGGCCTGGCGCATCAGGTTCATGCTCAGGCGCTGGCGGCTCACGGCCATGATCAGCGCACCGACGGCACCCATCGCGCCGCCTTCGGTCGGCGTCGCGATGCCCAGGAAGATCGTGCCCAGCACCAGGAAGATCAGCGCCAGGGGCGGGATCAGCACGAAGGTGACCCGCTCGGCCATCCTCGACAGCAGCTTCAGCCCCAGCGCCTTGTTGAGCACCGACAGCACGAAGGCCACGCCCACGCCCACGCACATCGACACGACGATCAGCTCGTCGGTCGGCGTGCCTTCCGGACGGGTCTTGGCGAAGGTCACGGCCAGCGCGGTCGACAGCAAGGCCAGCAGGCCCAGCGAGGGCAGGCCGGAGTCGCCGTTGTCCTCGCGGATGGTGCGGGCTTCCTTGGGCAGCGCGGGCACCCAGGTCGGACGGAAGATGGCCACCAGCACGATGAAGCCGACGTACAGGCCCGTCAGCACGAAGCCGGGGATGAAGGCGCCCTTGTACAGGTCGCCCACGCTCTTGCCGAGCTGGTCGGCCATGATGATCAGCACCAGCGACGGCGGGATGATCTGCGCGAGCGTGCCCGAGGCGGCGATCACGCCCGAGGCGATGCGGCGGTCGTAGCCGTAGCGCAGCATGATGGGCAGCGAGATCAGGCCCATCGAGATCACCGAGGCCGCCACCACGCCGGTGGTGGCCGCCAGCATCGCGCCCACGAAGATCACCGCGAAGGCCAGGCCGCCGCGGATCGGGCCGAACAGCTGGCCGATCGTGTCGAGCAGGTCCTCGGCCATGCCCGACCGTTCGAGGATCAGGCCCATGAAGGTGAAGAACGGGATGGCCAGCAGCGTGTCGTTCTGCATGATGCCGAAGATGCGCAGCGGCAGGGCCTGGATCAGCGCGGGGGGCAGCAGGCCCAGCTCGATGCCGAGAAAGCCGAAGGCCAGGCCGCAGGCACCCAGCGAGAAGGCCACCGAGTAGCCCATCAGCAGGAAGCACACCAGGCCCAGGAACATGATCGGGGCCATGTTGGCCGACAGGAACTCGATCACAGTGCTGCTCCCTTCTTCTTCTGTTCAGCCGCGAGGATGGCCTCGGCCAGTTCTTCCTCGGCGGTCTTGGCGACCTTCTTCTCGGTCGGATCCTCGACCAGGCCCTTCAGGAAGGCCACCCGCTTGATCAGCTCCGACAGGCCCTGCAGGCCCAGCAGCGCAAAGCCCGCGGGCACCAGCGCGAACACCGGCCAGCGGATCAGGCCGCCGGCGTTGGAGGACATCTCCTGGGTCACGTAGGCCTGGATGACCAGCGGCGCGACCAGGTCGACGACGACGATCACCAGCGGGAACAGGAAGCAGACGATGCCGAAGATCTCGATCTTGATCTGCACGGGCTTGCTGAAGCGGCTGAGCACGACGTCGATGCGCACATGCTCCTGGCGCAGCATCGTGTAGCCCGCGCCGAGCAGGAACACCGCGGCGAACAGGTACCACTGGATTTCGAGAAAGGCGTTCGAGCTGGTGTTGAAGACCTTGCGCACCACCGCGTTGAGCGCGGAGATGACGACGGCGGCCAGCACCAGCCAGGACACCGACTTGCCGACACGCTCGTTGAGCGCATCGATCCATCGGGACAATTGCAGCAGGGCAGTCAAGGAGAGCCTCCGGGGGGGAAGTACGGGAAACGGACGGAAACGGACGCAATCGGGCGCGTGGCGGGGGTGGCGTTGCAGGCCGAACGGCCCCGACGCTGGGCTCACATGACACCTGAAAAGCCCTGCCGATCCCATCGGGTGTTTCGACTACGCGGCACTACGCAGGGGCGGCGGCGTGCTGCGCGCGTGTCATTCCGGGGCCGTGCGGCCCGGCGTGTTCAGGCGTCGTGCGGGGCGCTGGTCGGCGTGGCGGCAGGATCACCCGGCGAGCCCGAGCGCTGCACCGCGTAGCGGATCAGCTCGGCCTGGCCGCAGATCTTGAGCTTGCGGCGGATGTTCTGGCGATGGGTCTCGACCGTGCGCACGCTGAGGTCGAACTGGGCGGCGATCTGCTTGCTCGACAGGCCGCGGCCCAGGCAGGCGAGGATGTCGCATTCCCGCTCGGACAGCAGCGGCCGGGGTTCTTCGCTGCGCCGCGTGGCGCGGGCGAGGGCGGCGCTGAGGTAGTGCCCGCCGGCGGCGATGGTCTCGATCGCCGCGAGGATGTCGGCCGAGGGCGCGTCCTTGAGCACGTAGCCGCGCGCGCCGGCCTGGCGGGACTGGTGCACGTACTCCGGGTTGTCGTACATGCTGAGCATCAGCACCGCCAGCTTCGGGTGGGCGGCGGTCAGCTCGCCGGTCAGCGTGATGCCGCTGTCGTTGCGGATGTTCACGTCCATCAGCACCAGGTCAGGCGCCAGCGCCTCGACCTGCTGGCGGGCCTGCTCGGCATCGGCGGCCTCGCCGACGACCTCCAGATCGGCCTGGGCCGCCAGCACGGCCCGGATGCCCTCGCGCACCAGGGCGTGGTCGTCGACGATGAGGATGCGCATGGGATGGGGTTCCGGCAGGGAGGGGAGGGGTTCAGCCCTGGTGCCGCAGCGCGCTGGCGGGCACCTCGGCGATGACGCGGGTGGCGCCCGGGCGGGAGCGGATGTGCAGGCGGCCGCCGACGGACTCGAGCCGCTCGTGCATGTTGCGCAGGCCGATGCCCCGGTGCGGGTCGCGGCGCACGGCCGCGACGTCGAAGCCCGCGCCGTCGTCGAGCACCGTCAGCCGCACGCCATGGGGCAGGTAGATCAGGCGCACGTCGACGCGGGTGGCGCCGGCGTGTTTCTCGATGTTGGTCAGCGCTTCCTGGGTGACGCGGAACAGCGTGGTCTTGACCGCCTCGGGCAGCTCGTCCGGCGAGCCACGGCGCCTCAGGAAGAAGGCCAGGTCGGCGTGTTCGGCGAACTCCTCGCCCATCTGCTTGAGCGCGCTGGGCAGGCCCAGGGTGTCGAGCAGCGCCGGGCGCAGCCGGTGCGAGATGTTGCGCACCTCGGCCAGCGCCTCGTCGATGCGCAGGCGGGCGCGGCCCAGCGTGTCGGGCACGGGCTGGCCCTGGCGCTGCAGCAGGCTGATGCCGCTGTCCATCAGCAGCTTGATCGACACCAGCGTCTGGCTGGTGCTGTCGTGCAGCTCGCGCGACAGGTGGGCCCGTTCGGTCTCCTGCGAGCGCACCACCTGCCGGGCCATCAGCCGCAGCTGCGCGTCGGCGGCGCGGTATTCGCTCAGGTTCAGCGCCAGCGCGCTGCCCCCGACCAGCACCACGGCCAGCAGCGCGATGCCGGCGATCCAGCCCATCGTCACGCGGATGTTGCTGCCGCCCTGGTGCTCGAGCTGGTCGAGCGTGGCCTGGATGTCGTCGAGGTAGAGGCCGGTGCCGACCATCCAGCCCCAGCGTTCCAGGCCGACGACGTAGCCGAGCTTGGGGGCGGCCAGGCGGGTCGACGGCTTGTTCCAGACGTAGCGGTAGTAGCCCTTGCCCTCGCGGGCCCGGGCGACCAGGGCCTGAACGACCGGCAGGCCGTTGCGGTCGCGCACCTCCCAGAGGTTGCGCCCGACCAGCTCGGGCTGCGGCGGCAGCACGATGCAGCGCCCGCTGTAGTCGTAGGTGAAGAAGTAGCCGTCACCGCTGCTGTAGCGCAGCGAGTTCAGGATGCGGATGGCCTCGGCCTTGGCGGCGTCGTCGTCGCGGCCCGACTCGTAGATCGGGCCGATCATGCTCATCGCCAGGTCGACGTAGCCGCGCAGCTCGGCCTCCTTGCTGGCCAGGTAGGCCGACTCCACCAGGGCCCGCTCCTGGCTGGACAGGTCCTGCGCCTGGAAGCGCACGGCCAGCGCGATCACCAGCACCGAGACCAGCAGCGGCAGCACCGCCAGCAGCAGGATCTTCTTGCGCAGGCGCGGCGTGGCGGCGGTGGCCGGATCGGCCGGCGGCTCCCGCTGCGGCGGCGGCTCGGGCACGGCGTGTTCCATGCGGTGCCCGGCGCCGGTCCGCTCTCAGGCCTGCGAGGCCGCGACGAACAGCCGGGTCGAGCGGGCGCCGCTGCGGCAGAAGGCCAGCAGCGGGCGGGGCAGCTCGGCCAGCAGGCGGGCGAACTGCTCGATCTCCTGCGGGCTCTGGTAGGCGCCCGCGACCGGCAGGTGTGCGTACTGCAGGCCCGCGGCCCGCGCGGCGGTCTCGATCTCGGCGCTGGTCGGCTGGCTCGGGCCGCCCTCGAAGTCGGGCCGGTTGTTGATCACGCTGCGAAAGCCCGCCGCCGCGACCTCGGCCATGGCCGACGGTTCGAGCTGGGGGGCGACGCAGACGTCGGGCGCGATGGCTTGCAGGGGCAGGGAGGTGCTCATGGTCGGGGGCGGGCAGGACCGCGTTGGGTGGTGGCAGCGGCGGGAACGCTCCCGCCGCAGTGCGCAGCTTACTGCGCCGGCGCCAGGGCCCGCTTGACCGCGGCCGACACCAGCCCCAGGTCGGCGTTGCCGGCCAGGCGCTGCTTGGCCGCCCCCATGACCCGGCCCATGTCGCCCGGGCCCTTGGCGCCGAGTTCGGCGACCAGCGCGGTGACGGCGGCCTGGACCTCCTCCTCGGACAGGCGGGCGGGCAGGTAGACCTCCAGCACGGCCAGCTCGGCGCTTTCCTTGGCGACCAGGTCGTCGCGGCCGGCCTGGGTGAACTGGGTGATCGAGTCCTTGCGCTGCTTGATCAGCTTGTCGACGATGGCGATCACGGCCGCGTCGTCCAGCGTGATGCGCTCGTCGACTTCCTTCTGCTTCATCGCGGCCAGCAGCAGGCGGATCGCGCCCAGGCGCTCGGCGTCCTTGGCGCGCATGGCGGCCTTCATGTCTTCGGTGATGCGTTCCTTGAGGCTCATGGCGGGTCCTTCCGGGGGGGGGGTGAGAAGTGCGCAGGCACTGCGCAAACGCAAGAAGCCCGCAACGGCGTCCCGTGCGGGCTTCTGCAGACAGCCGGCGCTCGCGCCGACCTTCCGATCAGTACAGCTTCTTGGGCAGCTGCATCGAGCGAACGCGCTTGTAATGGCGCTTCACCGCTGCGGCCTTCTTGCGCTTGCGCTCGGCCGTGGGCTTCTCATAGAACTCACGGGCGCGCAGGTCGGTCAGCAGACCCAGCTTTTCGATCGTGCGCTTGAAGCGGCGCAGGGCCACGTCGAACGGCTCGTTTTCCTTGACACGGATGGTCGTCATGAACGGGAAAATCCTTCAGTTGATCCTGTCGGTGGCTGGCGCAGGGCGAAACCCTTATATGAACCAGGTGCTTGAACCATGGGTTCGAGACATTTCCATGGGTTCGCGACAACTCGACAGGCAATTTTTGCCAGCAAAGCCTAGGATTATAAGCACAGCAGGATTTTCTGCACGTGCTTTTTCAATCCGATGCTTTCAGGGCCCGGGCGCAGGCCGCCGCGCTGGCCCAGGCCCACTGGAAGTTGTAGCCCCCGAGCCAGCCGGTGACGTCGACGACCTCGCCGATGAAGTACAGGCCCGGCTGCTGCTGGCTCTCCATGGTCTGCGAGCTGAGCTGGCGGGTGTCGACCCCGCCGGCCATGACCTCGGCCTTCTTCCAGCCTTCGGTTCCGGCCGGCACCAGCGACCACTGCTGCAGGCGCTGGCCCAGCGTCTGCAGGTCCTTGTCGCGGCAGTCGGGCATCGGGCGCTGGGCCGGCAGGCCCTGCTGGGCCAGCCAGGTGTCGGCCAGCCGGGTCGGCAGCAGCTGCGCCAGCTCGTTGCCCAGCTGCCGTCTGGAGCCCAGCTTGGCCTGCGTCAGCAGCGCCGCGACATCCTGCCCGGGGGCGAGGTCGATGCGGATCGGCTGGCCGGGCTGCCAGTAGCTCGAGATCTGCAGCACGCCCGGCCCGCTCAGGCCGCGGTGGGTGAACAGCAGGTCCTCGAGGAAGTCGCCGCCGCCCCGGCCCTTGCCGGTGCTGATGCGCACCGGCAGCGCCAGCCCCGACAGCGTCACGAAGGGCGCCCACTGCGAGGCGTCGAAGGTCAGCGGCACCAGGGCCGGCCGGGGCGTGACCAGGCGGTGGCCGAACTGCTCGGCCAGGCGCAGGCCGAAGTCGGTGGCGCCGATCTGCGGGATCGGCAGGCCGCCGGTGGCGACCACGACCTGGGGGGCGTTCACCACGCCCTGCGCGGTGTCGAGCTCGTAGCCGCCGCTGCCGTGGCGCACCTGCCGCACGCCGCAGCCATGGCGGCGCACCACGCCGCCGGCGTCACATTCGGCCAGCAGCATCGTGATCACGTCCTCGCTGCTGCGGTCGCAGAAGAGCTGGCCGCGGTGCTTCTCGTGGAAGTCGATGCCGTGGCGCTGCATCAGCGTGATGAAGTCCGCCGGGGTGTAGCGCGCCAGCGCCGAGCGGCAGTAGTGCGGGTTGTCCGACAGGAACTGCACGGGCGTGGCGTCGCGGTTGGTGAAGTTGCAGCGTCCGCCCCCGGAGATGCGGATCTTCTCGGCCACCTTGGTGGCGTGGTCCAGCAGCAGGACCTTCAGTCCGCGCTGGCCGGCCATGCCGGCGCAGAACAGGCCGGCAGCGCCGGCACCGATGATGACGGCGTCAAATGATTCCATCGCCGGATTATCGGCGGCCGCGGGCGGCGCCCGCCGTGCCGGCCATGATCAGACGCGCTGCCAGTCGAGCCGGCCCTGGGCGAAGAGCTGGCGCACCTCGCCCGACTGCGACATCTGCTCCAGCGCGGCCTGCAGCGCCTGGGCCAGGTCCTGCGCCTCGCGCTTGACGGCCATGCCCACGGCCCAGCCGTCCCTCGGTGCCCGCGGGGTGGGCAGGCGGGTGATGGCGTAGCGGGCATCGCCGCCGAGCGTGGACTCCAGTTCCGAGCGCAGGCCGCAGGCCGCGGCCACCTCGCCGCGGCGCAGCATCTCGCAGGCCTCGACGCCGTTGCCGACCTTGGTGATCAGCTGCTCGCGCAAGGCGCCGCCGTCGGCCCCCAGCATCAGCCAGCCGCCCAGCGACAGGCCGGCCACGGCCGTCCGGTGCCGGCGCAGCGGCTCGAGGCTGTCGAGCTCGGGCAGCAGTTCGAGGTTGCGCGCGATCATCACCCGCTCGCGCCAGTAGGGCCCGAAGATCTCGACCCGCGGATTGGCCTGCATCAGCGGGCGATCCACCGGCACGTGCAGCAGCACGTCGGCCGGACCGTAGCCGAGGTAGTGACCACGCCAGACCATGTTGCGCAGGTCGTCGTTCATGTTGTCGTCGGCGGGGAAGGGCAGCATCTTCAGCGCGACGCCGAGGCTGCGCGCCAGGGCGCGGGCCATCTCGACCTCGATGCCGCGGCCCTGCAGATGGAACGGCGGCAGGTCGTTGTAGAGCCCGACCGTCAGGTGGCCGCGGGTGCGGATGCGCTCCAGTGCCGACGGCTCGTCGCTGTCGGCGGCATGCACGCTGCCCAGCAAGGCGAAGCTGCCCAGGCCGAGTGCGGTCTGTCCGGCCTGGCGCAGCCAGGTCCGGCGTGGGGTGCTGCGCGGCGGGCGCTGGCTCTGCGAGTGATCCATCGGTGTCGTCTCCTCGTGCCACTGGCGGTGGCATCGTGTCGGTGGCTGTGGCGGGTCATGCGGGCGAGCCGGCGGCTCGTCCCGCCGTCGGCCTCACAGCGGCTTTTCGCGCCGCGTCTCCAGGTAGGACTTGATCGCCCACATGCCTTCCTGCGAGATCATGCCCTCGAACGGCGGCATGTAGACCGCGCCGTTGCGGGTGCGGCCGTTGCGCACCGTGGTCAGGAAGAACTCTTCCATCTCGTTGACGCAGGCGGTCTTCTTGCGCTCGTTGGGCGCGGTGGCGCACTCGTTGTCCAGGCGGCGCAGGTCCGGGGCGATGCCGCCGGAGATCGCCTCGATGCCGTGGCAGCGGGCGCAGTTCTGGTTGAACGCCGAGGTGCCGATGCGGATCGCCGCCTCGTTCTTGCTGTAGGGGTTGGTGCTGCGCCATTCGGCGCCCAGGGGCTGCAGGCCGGTGGTGTCGACCGCCTGGGGCGTGACGTCGCCGTGGGCGGCGGCCAGGTTGGCCACGACCGCGCAGGCCAGGGTCAGCGCCGCAGCGCGCAGGAAGTCTCCAGTTGCCATGATTCTCGTCTCCGGTGGGTTGATGTTGCTGGCATCGAATCTGCAATCGCTATGCCACAGCAGTGTTCGCCCGTGCCGGGGCTTTCGAGTCGAGGGTCTGTCCGGAGGGCACTGTCCTGAAATGGCGCGCAGCATCGCGCCTGTTCTAAGATCGGTGACACAGTGCAGCGGCGCTTGTTTGAATTGTCAGCAGCTGTTGCAACTGTTGCGGCGATTCAGATCAGGTGTCGTCCCGCCTCGGTACAACAGAAGAATCGTCCACCCGCCCACGGGGGTCGAACAGGAGACATGAAACATGGCTGGTCCGTTCACGCCTGCGTCGGCAGGAGTCCGACTTCGCATGGGGGCGGACGAGCCCCGGCGCCCGATCGCCTCGGCCCTGCCGCTGGCGGGCGAACATGTCGAGAAGATCGACCAGTCGCACGATCGCTGCCACGCGCTCGGCCTGTCGCGCATCGAGCGGCCGGATTTTTCGCCGCTGGGCCGCTCCGACCTGTCGGTCGTGCGCGAGCGCAACCAGCGGCTCTACGCCCATGCGGCGCCGGTCATGGAGATGCTGTTCGAGCAGATCGTCAACAGCGACTCGATGGTGCTGCTGTGCGATGCCACCGGCACGATCCTGCATTCCATCGGCGACACCGAGTTCACCAGCCGGGCCTCCAAGGTCGCGCTGCAGCCGGGCGTGAACTGGTCCGAATCGTCCAAGGGCACCAACGCGGTGGGCACCGCGCTGATCGAGGAGTCGCCGACCCTCGTGCATGCCGACGAGCATTTCATGCATGCCAACCACTTCATGACCTGCTCGGCCGCGCCCATCCTCGATCCGCGCGGCAACATCCTGGGCGTGCTCGACGTCTCGGGTGACCAGCGCAGCTACCACCAGCACACGATGGGGCTGGTGAAGATGAGCGCGCGCATGATCGAGAACCACTGGCTGACGGACGACTACCGCAACGTCATGCGGGTGCATTTCCACAGCCGCGTCGAGTTCATCGGCACGCTGATGGAGGGCATCCTCGCCATCAGCCAGGACGGGCGCATCGTCGGTGCCAACCGCGGGGCGCTGGAGCAGCTCGGCCTGAGCGGCGCCGCGCTGCGCATGCACAACATCTCCTCGCTGTTCGGCACCACCGTGGCGGTGCTGGTCGACCGCTTCCGCTCGCCGCTGTCCACGCCCCAGCCCGTCGAGATGCAGGGCGGGCGGCAGTTCCACGTCTACGCCCGCTTCAACTGGCCGGTCTGGCACAGCCTCAACGACAGCACGGCCACGCTGGTGCGCGCCGACGAGTCCATCCAGCGCATCGAGGACCCGTCGCTGTTCGCGCCGTCGGTGGGCACCGAGGCACCCCGCCCGGCCGGCGGCGGCGAGATCGGCACCCGCGCGCCGGTGGCCGTGCCGCAGGGCGGGCTGGCCAGCCTGACCACCGGTGATGCGCAGGTGGCCACCGTCGTCGACAAGATCCGCCGCGTGGTCAACCGCGACATCCCGATCCTGGTGCTGGGCGAGACCGGCACCGGCAAGGAGCTGCTCGCGCGCGCGATCCACCAGGACTCCGACCGCGCGCGCCAGCCCTTCGTCGCGGTCAACTGCGCCTCCATCCCCGACACGCTGATCGAGTCCGAGCTGTTCGGCTACGAAGAGGGCGCGTTCACCGGCGCGCGCCGCAAGGGCGCGGTCGGCAAGATCGTGCAGGCCAACGGCGGCACGCTGTTCCTCGACGAGATCGGCGACATGCCGGTGGCGCTGCAGGCGCACCTGCTGCGGGTGCTGCAGGAGCGCCAGGTCACGCCGCTGGGCAGCGGCAAGGCGGTGCAGGTCGACGTGGCGCTGGTCTGCGCGACCCACCGCAACCTGCGCGAGATGATCGAGCAGAAGACCTTCCGCGAGGACCTCTACTACCGCCTCAACGGCCTGGCCGTTCGCCTGCCGCCGCTGCGCGAGCGCACCGACCTGATGGCGCTGGTCGATCGCATCCTCGAGCGCGAGTGCCCCGGCCGCGGCCTGCAGCTCAGCCCCGAGGTGGCGCGGCTGTTCAAGGGCTACCGCTGGCCCGGCAACGTGCGCCAGCTGTTCAACGTGCTGCGCACTGCCTGCGTGATGGCCGCCAGCGAGCGGGTGATCACGCGCGATCACCTCTCCGACGACTTCCTCGAGGACGCGCGCCGGGCGCTGGCCGAGCTGGGGGCGGCGCAGGCCGAGGTCGCCGCGCCGGTGGCCGTGCCGACCGAGCCGGCGGCCGCGGGCATGCCTCAGGGTGTGGCGGTCGTGTCGGCGCCGGCCACCGCAGCCGCCGCGGTAGCGGCAGCGGTCGTGCCGCCGTCCGCGGCGCTGCCCGAAGGGCTGTCCCGCTCGCTCGAGGACATCGAGATCCTGACCATCCAGCGGGCGGTCGAGGCCGCGGGCGGCAACATCTCGGTGGCGGCCAAGCGGCTGGGCATCAGCCGCAACACGATCTACCGCAAGCTGCGCTGGAACGTGCCGCGCTGACGCGCGGGCCGGCACGGTTCAGCGGGTCGGCGCCGGGTCGGTGTCGAAGGCTCGGTCCTCCAGCAGCCGCCAGACCCGCTGCCGGTTCAGTTCGTGGCGCGGGTGTGCGGTCCGGTCGGCGGACAGACCGGCCAGCGTGGCCGCGGCCGCATCGGTCTCGTGGGGCAGCCGGCCGCGTGCCTGCGCGTCGGCGACCGACTGCTCCAGCGCCTGCCAGTAGCTCAGATGGTGAGCCACGTCGGCGGCCTCGAGCCACGGGCCCTGCTCGGGCAGCCAGTGGTGGATCGGCCGGCCCTGCGGCCGCCAAGCCTGCAGCGCCCGGGTCGACTGCACCATCTCCGCCAGCCCGGCGTCCCGCAGGTCGGGCGGGCCGTCGCCCCACAGCAGGCCGTGGGCGCAGGCCAGGCCGGCCCGGGGCAGCGCCCAGACCGTGACGGGCGTGCCTTCACCCCGCTGCAGCAGCTGCCAGGAGAACGGCCCCAGCGTGCCCCGTGCGCCCTGCAGCAGGTGGTCGGGCAGGCGCACGGCGGTGCCCGGGTCGGCCGGCCGGCCGCGCCGTTCGGCCAGCCGGTTCACGCAGCGTGGGCAGCGCACGCGCATCACCGCGGCCACGTCGGCATGGGCCCAGCAGCGTGCCGGTGACAGGCCGGCCTGGCCCAGCACCAGCTCGGCCCGCGGCCAGGGCGCGATCACGTCGGTGACCGGCCCGCCCGCCAGGCGCTGCAGCCGTGCCGCGATCCGCCGGGTGTAGCGGGCGTCGGGTCCGCTGCCGAGCAGCCACAGGCGGGTGCCATGCCGGACGGCGAGCAGGTTCGAGGTGGCGCCCTGGTTGGCGGCGCTGCTGTCGCCGGGCTCGCCGTGCAGCGACCAGATTCCGCGGGCCACCGGCTGCCAACCGGGCGCTGCCGCGGCCGCCCCGGCGCCGGGGCGCGGCGCGAGGGCCAGCGCCTCGGGCGTGGCCAGCAGCAGGGCCAGACGCACCGCTGACCGAAGGATCGGGCGCCGTCCTGCTGTTTGTGTCATTTCGGGCATGGGCCGTGTTTCAGGATGGAGCAACTGCGGGACAAGGGGGCGGAACCGAGGGCAGACCCTAGGTCGCCAGCGAGCGTGGGCGCGGCGGGAGGCCGCAGGACGTGCTGACCCCGGGGTGTGCGGTGCTGGAGCAGCGATCCATCGTGCCGGCACATGACTTGCTGTGATCCCTGCACATCGAGCCGACAGTGTGCCGCCGCAGGCCACCGACCGCACAGCAAGAGCAAACCCGCGAAGGGGCCACGTCATGAAACTGATCATCCTCAAGGGGGGCGATGACGCCGTTCCTCACGGGCACGCCTGGCGCCGCCAGGCCGAGCCCAGCCGCAGCGCCGGGGCGCTGGCGCTGTCCGGCGATGCGGCCCAGTCACAGTGGGTGCTGATCAATGTGTCACCGTCGGTGGTGCATCAGCTCAACACCGATGCCCGCCTGCTGCGCCACCGTGGCCTGGCCGACGCCAGCGCCCGCGCGGTGGTGCTGACCGACGCCCGGGTCGACCACGTGACCGGTCTGCTGAGCCTGCGCGACGGGGCGCCGATCCACCTCTACGCCACGCCCGCGGTGTTCGAGGAGTTGACTCACAGCCTGCCGGTGCTGCCGGTGCTGCAGCACTACTGCGGCGTGCACTGGCATGTGATCCCGGTGGCCGGCGAGTGCCGCGAGTCGGTCTTCCGCGTCGAGGGCCAGCCCACGCTCGAGTTCACCGCGCTGGCCACCGACGGGCCGGTGCCGCCGCACGCCTCGCGGGCGGCCGCGCCGGCCACCGGCGAGACCATCGCGCTGGCCGTGCGTGACCTGGTGACCGGCCAGCGCGTCTTCCTCGTCAGCGGCCTGAGCCAGGCGGGGCCCGAGGCGACGGCGTGGATGCAGGAGGCCGACTGCCTGGTGGTCGGCGACACCCCCGAGAGCCCGCGCCCCGGCCGCATGGCCGAGGTCGATGCGCCGGCCGAGATCGACGTGCTGGGCCTGATGCAGGGCATCCACGCCCGCCGCAAGGTGCTGATGTGCCGCCCCGAGCAGCAGGCGCCCGCCTGTGCCCAGGTGCAACGGCTGGAGCAGTGTGGTGTCGAGGTCGCGGCCGACCGCATGGAGATCGAGCTCTAGCCATGCGGACAAACACGGGGCCGACAGCGATGGACGCACCCGGTACAACCCTGGTCATGTCGAACGGATCCTCATCCCTGTTGCATGTCGTCGGTCTGGTCAAGCGCTACGGCACGAGGCCGGCGCTGGCCGGGCTGAGCGTGGACCTGGCCGCCGGCCAGATGGTGGTGCTGCTGGGTCCCAACGGGGCGGGCAAGTCCACGCTGTTCCAGGTGCTGACGGGCCTGTTCGTCGCCGACGAGGGGGAGGTCGAGGTGGCCGGCCAGTCGCTGCGCCGCTCGGCGGTGCGGGCGCTGCGTGACATCGGCGTGGTGTTCCAGCAGATGTCGCTGGACCTGGACCTGTCGGTCGAGCGCAACCTGCGTTTCCACGCCGACCTGCACGGCCTGCCACGAGCGGTGGCCACCGAGCGCCTGCAGGCCGGCTGCGCCGCGCTGGGCATCGACCAGGACCTCGGCCGGCTGGTGCGCGAGCTGTCGGGCGGCAACCGCCGCAAGGTCGAGCTGGTGCGCGCGCTGCTGCACCGGCCCCGGGTCGTGCTGATGGACGAGCCCACGGTCGGGCTCGATCCCAAGTCGCGCCGCGACCTGATGGCCGCCATCCGCGCCGACGTCGCCGAGCGCGGCAGCACGGTGCTGTGGGCCACCCACCTGGTCGAGGAGGCCGAGGCCGCCGACCGGGTGCTGGTGCTGCACCGGGGCCGGCTGCTGGCCGACGGCACGCCGGCGCAGGTCACGGCCGCGCTGGGCGGGCCTGATCTCGAAGAGGCGTTCATCCGGGCCACCGGCTGAATCGATCCGCCCGGGTCCTGCGGGTCGATGCCTGGAACCTGACCGACCCATTCACACAAGCACAAGGAGACAGAAGATGATGCACGACATCCTGAACACGGCCCGCACGGCCATCGCGTTCGCTGCGCTGCTGGCGGCCCAGGCCGCGACGGCCCAGGTGGCCTACGTGTCCAGCGAGAAGGACCACACGCTGACCGTGCTCGACCTCAAGACCCAGGCGGTCGTGGGCACCGTGCCGACCTGCAAGCGTCCGCGCCACATGGTCCTGACGCCGGACGGCAAGCAGCTGATGGTGGCCTGCGGCGATTCCGGCCAGGCCGACGTGATCGACCTGGCCACCCGCAAGTCGGTGCGCAGGATCGACCTGGGCGAAGACCCGGAGATCTTCGACCTCAGCCCCGATGGCAAGACCCTCTACGTCAGCAACGAGGAGGACGGCGAACTCGGTGTCGTCGACCTGGCCAGCGGCAAGCGGGTCAAGTCCATCGAGGTGGGCAAGGAGCCCGAGGGCGTGAAGGTCAGCCCGGATGGCCGGACGGTCTACGTCACCTCCGAGGTCGCCAGCATGGTGCACGTGATCGATGCCGCCAGTGGCAAGGTGACGAAGAACGTCAAGGCCGGCAAGCGGCCGCGCCGCTTCGCGATGACACCCGACGGCACCCAGCTGTGGGTGACCAACGAGCTGGGCGCCAGCGTCACCGTCATCTCCACCCGGGACCACACCGTGCTCGACACGATCCGCTTCGAGGTCAAGGGCGCCCGGGCCGCCGACATCACGCCGGTGGGCATCACGATGAGCGCCGACGGCAAGCGCGCCTTCGTCGGTCTGGGCAAGGCCAACCATGTCGCCTTCGTCGATGTCGCCAGCCGCAAGACCACCGATCTGGTGCTGGTGGGCAAGCGGGCCTGGGGGGTCGGCCTGAACAAGGCGCAGGACCGGCTCTACGTGGTCAACGGCCTGTCCGACGACCTGAGCATCGTCGACGTGCCGGCGGCCAAGGCGATCCGCACGGTGCCCGTCGGCCGGGTGCCGCACAGCGTGATCGTGGTGGAGTGATCACCATGGACCGAGGCGAGGTGCGTCGATCCGCGAGCCTGCTGGTGCTGGGCCTCGGCCTGGCGGCAGGGGCTCATGCCGTGAGCTTCAAGGCGGTGCTGCTGGTGCCGGCCGACGACACGAGGCTGGAGCGCAGCCGCGTCGAGCGCGCCTACCTCGGCCACCCCACCGGGGCGGCGATCGACGGCATCCAGTCGGCGCTGAAGGAGGCCCGCCTCGAGATGGAATCCGCCGGTGCCAGCCTGAGCGTCGAGGCGGTCGAGGTGGCGACGCTCGAGGCGGTGCGCGCGGCGGCGCAGAAGGCCGAGAAGGCCGGAGCGGTGGCGCTGCTAACCGACCTGCCGGCGGCCTGGACCGTCGCGGCCGCCGACGCGGCCCGGCTGCCGGTGCTCAACCTCGGTGAGGCCTCCGACAGCCTGCGCCAGCAGGATTGCCGGGCACGCCTGCTGCATCTGGCGCCCAGCGAGCGCATGCGGGCCGACGCGCTGGCCCAGACCCTGATCTCGCGCCGCTGGCAGCAGGTGCTGCTGCTGACCGGACCGAGCCCGGCCGATGCGCTGCGCAGCGCCACCGCGCAGGCGGCCATCAAGCGCTACGGGCTCAAGCTGGTGGGCAGCAAGCCGTTCAAGCTGTCGGGTGACCCGCGCGAGCGGGACCTGGCCAACCCGCTGCTGCTGACCCAGGGTGGCCACGACGTGGTGTGGGTCGTCGACAGCGACGGCGAGTTCGCCCGCAGCCTGCCCTACCGCACCGCCACGCCGCGCCCGGTCGTCGGCGACGCCGGGCTGGTGGCGCTGGCCTGGCATGCCCAGTACGACCGTTTTGGCGCGCCCCAGGTGTCGCGGCGCTTCACGAAGTCGGCTGGCCGGCCGATGAGCGCCCACGACTGGAGCGCCTGGCTGGGCGGCAAGGCGCTGGCCGCGGCCGCCGTGGCGGCGCCCAGGGGCCCGGCGGCCGCGTTCCAGAAGGCCCTGGTCGAGGCCGAGCTGGATGGCTCCAAGGGCGTCTCGATGACCTTCCGGCCCTGGGACGGCCAGCTGCGCCAGCCGCTGCTGCTCAGCGACGGCCAGGGCGTGATCGGCACCGCCCCGGTCGACGGGGTGCAGCACCCGAAGAACAGCCTCGACACGCTCGGGGCCGACGCGCCCGAGAAGCTCTGCAAGGTGGCCCGGCCATGATCGCCCATGCGCTGCAGGCCATGCGCGCCATCGTCGGGCGCGAGGTGGCCAAGTTCTCGCGCCAGACCGGCCGGCTGGTCTCGGCGCTGGTGCGCCCGCTGTTGTGGCTGGCCGTGTTCGCGGCCGGGTTCCGCAACGTCTTCGGCCTGGCGATCGCCGAGCCCTACGACACCTACATCCCCTACGACCTCTACATCGCGCCGGGCCTGATCGGCATGGTGCTGCTGTTCAACGGCATGCAGTCGAGCCTGGCCATGGTCTATGACCGCGAGATGGGCCTGATGCGCCTGCTGCTGACCGCGCCGCTGCCGCGGCCGTGGATCCTGTTCTGCAAGCTGACGGCCACCGCCGTGCTGTCGCTGGCGCAGGCCGGCGCCTTCGTGGTGATCGCCGCGCTGCTGGGCACCTCGCTGCCGGTGCTCGGCCCGCAGACGCCCCACGTGCTGCTGGCGGCGGTCAGCGCGGCGCTGATGCTGGGCGCGCTCGGGCTGCTGCTGAGCGTGCACATCCGCCAGCTCGAGAACTTCGCCGGCACGATGAACTTCGTCATCTTCCCGATGTACTTCATGTCCACCGCGCTCTATCCGCTGTGGAAGCTGGAGGAGTCGGGCGCGGGCTGGGTCTGGCAGATCGCGCGCTTCAACCCGTTCACGCACGCGGTCGAGTGGATGCGCTACGCGATGTACGGCAAGGATCCGGGCCTGTCGCCCTGGATCGTGCTGGGCACGCTGGCGCTGTGCTTCTTCGTGGCCAGCTGGGGGTATGACCCGCAGCGTGGCTTCGGCGCCCTGACCAAGCGGGGCGGGGGGCCGGCATGAGCGGCGGCATGGGCGGCCTGCTGTCGAGCGGGCGCGGGGGGAGCGGGCGGGCGGCGGTCGACGAGCCGCTGTGGCTCGAGTGGCTGACGCTGGGCGGGCTGCTCGCCTTCGCGACCTGGCTGCTGGGCGCGCGGGGGGTCTGGCACCTGCTGCTGACGTCCGACCCGACCGGGCTGACGCTGGTGATCCTGGTGGTGTTCGTCGCGGCGACGCTGTGGTGCGGCAGCCGCTCGAGGGAGCTGCAGCGCCAGCGCCGGCTGATGCTGGCCGCGGCCCGCCAGGCCCGCCACGGCGACCCGGGCGACGACGGCTGGGCCGGCGCCTACTGGGCGGCGCTGGCCGCGTCGCCGCGCGACTCCGGGGCGCCGCTGGACCTGCTGCTCGACCAGGCCCAGGGCCCGCACCACACCGCCTGGTGGGTCAACGGCATCCAGCTCAAGCTCGGCCTGCTGGGCAAGGTGATCGGCTTCTCGATGCTGGCGATCCAGATCGGCCAGATGCAGAGCTTCGACGCCGCGCAGTCGCAGGACCTGCTGCGCAGCCTGACCTCGGGCCTGGGGGTCGCGCTGCTGACGACCATGGTCGGGCTGGTGGGCAACATCCTGCTGGGGCTGCAGCTGACCCGGCTGGACCGCTACGCCGATGCGCTGGTCAGCGACTGCCAGCGCCTGGGCCTGGCGATCGGTGCGTCGCGGCAAGGGGACTGAGCCATGGCGCGCCAGGGACGGCGGGGTCGCTCCGGCGGCCGGGAGGCCGAGGTCGATCCGTTCTACGACATGTTGTTCAACATGCTGATCGCCTTCGTCTTCTGCTTCATCATCGCGCTGCTGGCGATGAACCCGAAGGCGCTGAAGGCGGGCGACATCCCCGCCAAGGCCGAGTACATCGTCACCGTCTCCTGGCCCGACATGAACCCCGACGACATCGACGCCTGGGCGCAGGATCCGGCCGGCAACCTGGTCTGGTTCCGTGCCCGCGAGGCCGGCCTGATGCACCTGGACCGCGACGACCGCGGCCTGTCCAACGACACCATCGTGGTCAACGGCCGGCAGGTGGTCAACCCGCTCAACCAGGAGGTGGTGTCGCTGCGGGGCATCGCCACGGGCGAGTACACGATCAATGCGCACTACTACGAGACCAAGGACGGCCAGCCGGTCGAGGCCACGGTGTCGGTGGTGAAGATCAACCCGCGGGCCGAGGTCGTCTACTACGGCCAGGCCACGCTGGCGCGCAAGGGCGACGAGGCCACGCTGGTGCGCTTCACCGTGCTGCCTGACGGCAGCGTCGGGCAGATCAGCACGCTGCCCAAGCCGCTGGTGCAGCGTTATTGAGGACGACAGGAAATGACACTCGCCGTGACGATGGGACTGGTGCTGCTCGCGGCGCTGGCGGTGCTGGCGCTGCTGTGGTCGCACTGGCCGATGTGGCTGCGTGCGCTGCTGGTGGCCGGGGTGACGGTGTTCTTCTTCTGGGCCGAGGACGCCGCCCACCAGCTCTCGGGCTGGCCGAGCGCCGATGCACTGCCCGAGCGCTTCGTGCTGCTCGCCGCCGTGATCGAGGAGCCGACGACGAAGTCGCCGGGCGCGCTGTTCGTCTGGGCCCAGGCGCTCGAGAACGGCAAGCCGTCCCGTGCGCCACGGGCCTACCAGCTGCCCTATGCCAAGGACCTGCACGCGCTGCTCAACGAAGGCATGAAGAAGGCCCGCCAGGGCGTGACCCAGCTGGGCACGGCCGAGCCCAAGGCCGGCAAGCGCGGACCGAGCTGGCTGCGCCCGGGCAGCGACGAGCAGGTGGTCAAGATCCGCGACCTGCCGGTGGCTCAGCTGCCTGAAAAATGAGCCCGCCGACCGTGATCCCGACTACCCTCGGTCCGATGCGTCGCCTGCACGCCCCGATGTGGCTGTCGCTGCTGCTCGCGGCCTGCCTCGGCGGCTGTGGCCGCGGCGAGCCGGGCCGCGACTTCTTTCCGCTCGAGGCCGGCCACCGCTGGACTTACGACGTGAGCAGCGAGTGGGAGGGCAGCCCGCCCGAACGGGAGTCGCTGACGCTGCAGGCGCTGGGCGAGCACAGCCTCGAGGGCTTCGACGGCCTGGACGGGCGGGCCTGGCAGCGCCACGGCGACTCCGGGGTCGACTACTGGCACCGCTGCGACGAGACCGGCATCTACCGGGTGGCCAGCAAGAGCGAGGCCGATCCGCAGCCCCAGCCCGATGCGGTGCGCCGCTACGTGCTCAAGGCGCCGTTCGTGGTCGGCACGAGCTGGCAGGCCAGCACCACCGCCTACCTGCTGCGCCGGCGCAACGAGTTCCCGCCCGAGATCCGGCACAGTCATCCGGCCATCCCGATGACCTACACCATCGAGGCGGTGCAGCAGAAGGTGCAGACGGCGGCGGGATCGCACGAGGGCTGCCTGCGGGTGCGTGGCCAGGCGACCGTGAGGCTGTTCGCCGATCCGGTCAACGGCTGGCAGGACCTGCCGTTGAGCACCCGCGAGTGGTACTGCCCGGGGGTCGGGCTGGTGCGCCTGGAGCGCAGCGAACCCGCCAGCTCCACCTTCCTGGTGGGCGGGGTGATGAAGATGGAACTGGTGTCATGGCAATGATGGATCGACGGCGCGCGCTCGGTGCGCTGGCCGCATGTGCGTTCGGCCCGGTCGCGGCCAGGGTGTCGGCCCAGCCGGGGGGCGAGCGTTTCCCGTCGCGTCCCGTCACGCTGTGGGTGCCCTGGCCGGCCGGTGGCGCGACCGACCTGACCCTGCGCCTGCTGGCCGAGCTGGCCGGGCGCCAGCTCGGCCAGAAGGTGCTGATCGAGAACCGTGCCGGTGCCGGCGGCACGCTGGCCATGCCGGTGCTGCAGCAGGCCGCTCCCGACGGCTACACCATCGCCCAGATGCCTCAGCCGGTGTTCCGCCTGCCGCACCTGCAGAAGGTGCTGTGGGACCCGATCCGCGACACCACGCCCATCCTGCAGGTCTCGGGCGTGACCTTCGGCATCGTCGTGCCCGCGGCCAGCCCGCTGCGCTCGCTCGAGGACCTGTTCACCTGGGCCCGCGCCCGCCCGGGCGAGCTGACCGTGGCCACCAACGGCGCGGGCACCACGCCGCACATGGTCATGGACGAGCTCTTCGAGCGGCGCGGCCTGAGCTATCTGCACATCCCCTACAAGGGCACGGCCGAGCAGATGCTGGCGGTGTCGTCCGGTCAGGTCATGGTCGGGGTCAACTCCAACGGCTTCGCGCCCTTTGTCGACAGCGCCCGCCTGCGCCTGCTGGTCACCTTCGGCGAGCACCGCACCCGCCGCTGGCCGCAGGTGCCCACGCTCAAGGAGCTGGGGCAGGGCATCGTCGCCACATCGCCCTACGGCCTGGCTGGCCCGCGTGGCATGGCGCCGGCGGTGGTGAAGGTGCTGCACGACGCCTTCCACGTCGCCATGCAGGATCCCGCGCACCTGGCCGAGCTGGCACGCTACGACCAGGAGCTGGCCTACCTGGGCAGCGAGGACTATGGCCACGCGATGCGCGAGAGCTTTGCCGCCGAGCGCCGGGCGGTCGAGCGCCTGGGGCTGGCCCGCCCGGCCACGGGTGGATGAGCCTGGTCTCCTGATCGCGCTCAGGAGGCTGCGGACGCCATCGCCTCATGCGGCCTGACCCGGTGCAGGCGGGTGTGCAGATCGGCCCGCAGTCGCAGCCCGCGTCCGTTCGGGCCCGGCTCGCAGGTCCAGCGTCCACCGAGTGACCAGACCCGCTCGCGCATGCCCGCCATGCCATTGCCACGCTGGGTCGCTCGGCTGGCCTCGGCCAGTCCTTCTCCGTCATCGGTACAGGTCCAGTGCAGGCTCAAGGGACGGGCCACGGGGCTTGCAGGGTCAGTCGTGTCGGCGGTCTCGGCCAGTTCCAGCGCCAGCTGCAGCGTGACCGTGCGTGCGCTCCGGGCGTGTCGCACGGCGTTGGTCAGCGCCTCCTGGCTCAGCCGGTAAAGGGCCAGCGCCGGTTCGCGCGGCAGGCGATGGCCGTGGGTCCAGCGTCGCTGCCCGGGGTCCGCCTCCAGGTCGATCAGCGATGAGCCCGTTCCCGCCGATCCGCGGGGGTCGTGCAGGCTCACGCTCATCTGCATCCGCGGCACGCCGCGTTCCCCCGGGTCATCGCTGGCAGCGTCGCTCTCCACCGTGGCCCAGCTGTGCACCAGCGACTGCAGCAGCTCGATCAGCCGGGCGACGCTGATGCCGTCCTGGACGTCCGCGCCGGTGGGGCCGAACGGCCTCAGGTGGGTCAGCAGCCCTCTCAGGTCCGCCTGCAGCCGGGTGCAATGCCGGGTGAGGTCGTTCACCGAGTCCTGCAGGCCGGCCTGTTGAGGGCCGGATTCGCGCCCCAGCTGCCGCGCCAGGCAGTTGAGGTCCAGACGCAGGGCCGTCAGCCGCTGCCCCAGTTCGTCGTGCAGTTCATGGGCGATGTGCTGACGCTCGTCCTCCTGCAGCGTGAGGATCCTGTGGCTGAGCAGGCGGCGCTGCGATTCCGTGTCCGCCAGACTGCTGGCCAGCTGCCGCAGGGCCAGGCGGATCTGCTCCAGTTCCTGGACGGGCATGACGGGCAACTGCTGCAACGGCCCGTCACGCTGGTGCTCCAGCTCGGCCATGGCGGCCAGCAGCTGCCTCAGGGGCCGGAAGGCGCATGCCAGGTTGAATCGCATCACCGCCAGCATGCCCAGCACGCAGGTCAGCAGCAGTCCGATGCTGTCCAGCAGGCCTGACATCGCTTCCTCCCGTTCGCTCTCCGCCGATGCCACCAGCGACAGTGTCCAGGCCCGGCCTTGCGGACGAGGCATTGCCCAGGCGATGGTGCGTCGCTCGCCGGGCGGAAAGAAGTGGCGGTGCAGTGCCATCATGAGCGAGATCGGGCCCTCGGGCTTCTGCGCAGGTGCGGGTGACAGCACCATCCGACCTTGCTCGTCGGTCACCTGCAGCTCCAGGTGGCGCAGCACCCCCGTGCTGCCCAGGCTGGCCAGGCGCTGCCGTGCGCTCGGGTCGTCGAGCGTGGACAGAGGCTGAAGCTGGGCCATCACGTGAGCCAGTGCCATGGCGGCATCGACCTCCTGGTCGGTGTCCTCGGCTGCCTGGCGGCCCCCCAGAATCAGCGCCACCAGCAGCGTGAGCACGGCGACCCCGGAGGCGCGTCGCATCACCTGCCGCGGCAGGTCCAGCGGTGGGGTCGTCACAGCTGCACCAGACCGTGCTCGGCCGCCAGACGCAGCAGCTGGAAGTCGCTGTGGGCATCGAGCTTCTGGCGAATCAGCGACATGTTGTTGTGGATGGTCTTGGGGCTGAGGCAGAGTGCTCCCGCGATCTGGTCCGTGCTCTGCCCATGGGCGGCCAGGCGCAGCACCTCGAACTCGCGCGGGGTCAACTGGGTCAGCGGGCTGTGCGCCTCATGCTGTCCGTGTTCGGCCAGCAGGGCCTGGGCGATCTCGCCGCTGTAGATGCGCCGGCCCTGATGCACGAGCCGGATCGCCTCGAGCATGTCGTCGGGGTCGCTGTCCTTGGTCAGGTAGCCCGAGGCCCCCGCCCTCAGAGCCTGCAGCGCGAAGCCGTGGTGGGCGTGCATCGTGAAGACCAGCACCCGCAGGCCCGGGCACCGCTGGCGCAGGCGAGGAATCGCCTCCAGTCCGCTGTCGCCCTTGAGGCTGAGATCGACGACGGCGACGTCCACCTGTTGCTGTCGCACCAGTTCGCAAGCCTGTGCGGACGTGGCAGCTTCAGCCACCACCTGCATGTCGGGCTCCTGGGCAATGAGCTTGCGGTAGCCGGCTCGCACCACGGCGTGGTCGTCGAGCAGCAGGATGTGGATCATGGGCGGGTCTCCTTCGTTCTTCTGTTCGTGATGTCAGTCAAGGGCTGTTCCCAGGGTGCCGTATCACCCTGGTACAGCGTGACACGGGGGAAAACCCGGCTGATCTGGCGCTGTTCTGCCGTCTTTCAGGGATCCTGCAGCACACCGGCTTGTGTCAGGGCTGAACAAGCAAAGGGTGTTCCCAAATGGCGATGTCTGGCGGGAATGGTTCCCTGGCTTGCCGGGATGCAGTCCCGATACAGGCAGGGAACGGATTCCTAGACTGGCGTGGCCTGATCCCTTCGAGCCAGGCCACATTCAAGAGGAGACCCAACATGCATCCCCGCCACTCCGCCCGTCGGGCATCCGGGCCCGTCGCCCTGGCCGTTGCCGCGCTGCTGGCGCTGACCGGCCAGAGCGCACAGGCCGTGCGCAACGTCACCTGGGACGACATCGCCAACGACGACAGGACCGGCCAGGATGTGCTGGGTTACGGCCTCGGGCTGAAGGCGCAGCGTCACAGTCCGCTCAAGCGGGTCAACACCAGCAACGTCAAGGATCTGTTGCCGGTGTGGTCCTTCTCCTTCGGTGGGGAAAAGCAGCGTGGTCAGGAGGCTCAGGCACTGGTCCATGACGGGGTGATCTACGTCACCAGTTCCTACTCCCGTTTCCATGCGCTCGATGCCAAGACCGGCAAGCAGCTCTGGACCTACGAACATCGTCTGCCCGATGACATCCGCCCTTGCTGTGACGTGGTCAACCGAGGCCCGGCCATCTATGGAGACAAAGTCTATTTCGGCACGCTCGACGCGGCCATCGTCGCGCTCGACCGGGCGACCGGCAAGGTGGTGTGGAAGGAGAAGTTCGCTGATCACAAGGTGGGCTACACCATGACCGGTGCGCCGACCATCGTGAAGGAGAAGAACGGGCGTGTGCTACTCGTGCATGGCTCCTCGGGTGACGAGTTCGGTGTCGTGGGCTGGCTCTATGCCCGTGATCCGGACACCGGGGAGGAGGTCTGGGCTCGACCGCTGGTCGAGGGTCACAAGGGCCGTCTGGCCGGCAAGGACGGCACCACGACCGGTGACGCCAGCGCACCGAGCTGGCCGCGTGACAAGGAGGGCAAGCTGGTCGACGCCTGGAACCACGGGGGCGGTGCGCCATGGCAGTCGGCGTCCTTCGATCCGGAAACCAACACCATCGTCATCGGCGCAGGCAATCCCGCACCCTGGAACACCTGGAAGCGCACGAAGGAAGGGGACGATCCGAAGAACTGGGACAGCCTTTTCACCTCGGGTCAGGCGTATGTCGACGCCAGCACTGGCGAGCTCAAGGGCTTCTATCAGCACACGCCCAACGATGCGTGGGACTTCTCGGGCAACAACTCGGTCGTGTTGTTCGAGTACAAGGGCAAGGACGGCAAGCTGGTCAAGGCCAGCGCCCACGCCGACCGGAACGGTTTCTTCTACGTCACCGACCGGACCAAGCTGGCCACTGGCGCGGGCTATCCGAACAAGCCGACGGCGCTGATCAACGCCTGGCCTTTCGTCGACGGCATCACCTGGGCCACCAGCATCGACGTCAAGACAGGCAAGCCCGTCGAAGTGTCCGGCCAGCGCCCGGCCCTGCCGGTCGACGGCTCGGACAAGGGCAAGGCGGTCTTCGTCTCGCCACCGTTCCTGGGCGGCACCAACTGGATGCCGATGTCCTACAGCCCCGAAACGGGCCTGTTCTACATCCCTGGCAACCACTGGGCCATGGACTACTGGACCGAGAACCTGACTTACAAGGCCGGTTCAGCCTATCTCGGTCAGGGCTTCCGCATCAAGCGCCTGTACGACGACCACGTGGGCACGCTGCGAGCCATCGACCCTAAGACCGGCAAGATCGCCTGGGAACACAAGGAGAAGTTCCCGCTCTGGGCCGGCACGCTCACCACCGCGGGCGGCCTGCTGATCACCGGCACCTCGGATGGCTTCGTGAAAGCTTTCGACGCCCGTTCAGGCGAAGAGCTGTGGAAGTTCCAGACGGGTTCCGGCGTGGTGTCGGTACCGGTCACCTGGGAGCAGGATGGTGAGCAGTACATCGGTCTTTCCAGCGGTTATGGCGGAGCGGTGCCGCTGTGGGGGGGCGACATGGCCGAGCTGACCAAGCAGGTCACGCAGGGCGGCAGCTACTGGGTCTTCAAGCTGCCACGTTCCAGCAGCAAGGTGGCGACGAAGTGAGCCGCGCAGGTGTCGCCTGGTCGGGGCGCCTGCGTCGCCCCGGCCTGCTCATGGCGCTTGGCCTGCTGTGGCCGGTGCTGACGGTGCAGGCGGGCGGTCCGTCCGGCGAGCGGGCGCCGCCCGAGGTGACGGTGATCAACGGCTGTCATCTCTGGCCCTATGCCCGATGTCCAGGTGCGGACCTGCGCCATGCTTCCCTCGCCGGAAAGGACCTGCGGGGAGCTGACTTCACGGGTGCGCATCTGGCCCGTGCCGATCTGCGGTCGGCCAACCTGGCCGGTGCACGGCTCGATGGTGCGGACCTGACCGCCGTGCGTGCCTACGCGCTCAACGCGCCGGGGGCCTCGCTGCGCCAGGCGAGGCTGGTGGGCGCCCATCTCGAGATGGCTCGTTTGTTCCGTGCCGACTTCAGCGGTGCTGACCTCACCGCCGCCAACCTGGAAGCGGCCAAGCTGAACTTCGTGTGGTTCGTGGGCGCCCGGTTGGTCGATGCGGACCTGCAGGAGGCCAAGTTCAACGCGGCCAACCTCAAGGGAGCCCGGCTGGATGGAGCGATGTTGCGCTACACCATCTTTCCGGATGCCGTGATGGATGACTGTTCTGGCTGTCCGGAGGGATGGTGAGATGACGGATCTGCAATGGATGCGACCGGTGAATGTCGGGCTGGCTGCCGCGCTGGCGCTGCTCGGCCTGGAGGCCGGGGCCCAGGCTCCCGACGACCGGCTGTTGCAGGGGCGACAGGCCTACGAGCAACACTGCAGCAGCTGCCATGCACCACCGGGCCAGACGTCGCCCGAGGCACCCGACCTGCGTCGCCTGGACAGCTTCTGCCGCCGGTTGAGCGAGCCGGCATTGATCCTGCGTTGCCGATCGGATGTCGATGCCTACTTCGTGCACTCGGTGCGCGAAGGCAAGGTGAGGGCTGGCCTGGTCCACATGCCCCCCTGGAAGGATCGGCTCGACGAGGCCACCATCCTGGCCATCCGCCGCTACGTGGAGACTCCCGCCTGGTCTGAGGTGCCCGGCGCGACGCCACGCTGAGCCGATCCTCGATCCGGGCGCATCGGCCTCAGCGCGGCGCGGCCAGGTCCATCGTCCAGTAGAGGGTGCCGTCGCTGGCGGCCACGCAGCTGACGGCCACCTCGGTCAGCGCCGGGTTCATCACGTTGGCGCAGTGGCCGGCGCTGTCCATCCAGCCGCTCATCACCGTGTCGATGCTGCCGTAACCCGAGGCGATGTTCTCGGCCACGGCCGACCAGCCGTAGCCGGCTGCCGTGATGCGGGCACCCAGCGCGGCCTCGCCGGTGAGCTGGTGTTCGGTCCGGCCCAGCCGGGCCATCTCGCCGCTGTGGGCGGCGGCGGCCGAGAACAGCTTCGCGTTCCAGGCCAGCGCGGTGGTGGCGGCGAAGCTGCCCGACGTGCCGCAGCTGCGTGCCGTGGCGCGGCGGGTGTTGATCGCCTGCAGCATCGTGGCCTGGAAGCCGGTGATCGAGCAGGTGGTGCCGGCCGAGGTCGTGGACGCGGCTGCCGTGCCGGCGACGGCGTCATCGGCCATGTCCCCGCCCGCGCAGCCGATCAGCAGCGTTCCTGCCAGGATCGCGGCGCCAACCCGTCGCCGGGGCCGCCTGGCCGCAAGGAGGGTGGCGCCGGTCAGGGGTCGGCGGGGCGGGTGCGGTGGCGACATCGGAGGGAGGACGGGCATGTGCAGGGCCAAGGGCGTGGATCCGGATCGGGGAGATCGTTCAGCTGGATCCGATGGGTTTCAGTTTGTGCATTTTCGGTGTTGCTGGTGCGGCTGCATACCCTTGAGCACGGGGTGTCGCGCGTCGGATGGCGACCGCACCGACCGGACGGGCCCTGTCGGGTCGGATCGCCTGTCATGGCCGCCGGTCATGATGGGGCCGGACATGGCAGGAGATCTATACGATGCGGGTGATCATGCTGCAGAGCTGGCAGGACTTTCTCGACCACACCGGCCGGCTCGAGGGCTGGGCCTTCCGCGGCCAGCGTTCGGCCAGCTGGCCGCTGCTGAGCTCCCTGTCGCGCCGGCTGCTGGCCTATTGCCCCGACCAGCGCCTGTGGCCGCTGCGCGAGGCGCGTGCGATGCGCGTCTTCCGGCGCAAGGCCCATGTGCACCTCGATCATCCGCAGGCCCTCGACGACGCGCTGCGCTGCCTGGCGATGATGCAGCACCACGGTGCGGCGACCCGGCTGCTGGACTTCACCAAGTCGCCGTTCGTGGCGGCCTTCTTCGCGATGGAGTCGGCCACCGACGACGCGGCCGTCTACGCGCTCGACACCACGACGCTGTGGAGCGCACGGCCGGCATTCGCGCCCGAGCTGACCCGCGAGGTGATCGATCCGCGCCAGCCGGGCCACTTCGAGCGCCACTTCCTGGACAACCGCGAGCCGCTGGTCTGGTTCGGCGAGCCCTCCGAGATGGACCGGCGCCTGGTGGCGCAGTCGGGGCTGTTCGTCGTGCCGGGGCGGCTGGAGGCGCCGCTCGACGAGCTGCTGAGGCAGTACAGCGACCAGGGGCCGTCGCTGCTGATCCAGCTGGTGCTGCCGCACGGCCTGCGCGCCCGGGCCATGCGCGAGCTCTACCGCATGAACATCACCCACGCCACGCTGCTGCCCGATCTGGATGGACTGGCTCATTCGATGAACCAGGAGCTGGAGATCGTCTGGGAGCGTCTGATCGAGGAGTACCTCGCCGAGCCGCCCCACAGGACCTGAGCCGACCACGCTCCGGGTCAGGCGAGGGCCATCGCGGGCATCGTGCGCCCCATCACCTCGGCCACCATGGCCTGCGGATCGAGCAGCTGGATCAGCACGTCGGCGTGGCGGGTGCCGTCGATGACCTGCGCATCGAGCAGGCCGCCGATCCACGGGGCGAAGCTGCTGACCCCTTCCGGGGCGACGTGCAGGCGATGGCGGTCCACGGACATCACCGCCAGCACGTCGTCCACCCGCAGTCCGAGCACGGGCTGCTCCGGCGCCTGCGGCGAGCGCAGCACCAGCACCACCCCGTCGGTGGCCCGGGCCGGGTAGTCGACGCCGAAGTGGCGGCGTGCGCACTGCACCTGCACCAGCTGCGGCTGCTGGTGGCACGAGACCTCCAGCAGTCCCACCGCGCAGGGGTGCGTGCCCGGCGTGCGCACCAGGCCGCGGGGCGAGATCGCCTCCATCACGGCGGCGGCCGGCAGCGCGTAGCGGGCCGGCCCGACCTGGAAGATCGCGACGTCCATGCTCTGCTCGCGCCGGGTGACCGGCGCCATGCGCAGCGTCAGGTCGCTCATGGCCGAGTGGCGCCGTTCGGTGTTGCCCAGGCGCAGGCCGACCACGGCGCTGACCTGGTTCTTGTGGCCGTCCGTGGTCTTGAACTCCCGGTAGCCCCCGGCACGCACCCGGGCGCAGGTGTAGTGCACGCCACCGTGTTCGACGATGGCCCGCTCGCCGGCGAAGCCCAGGGTCCGGTCGGTGCACAGCTCGGGGTGGCTGGAGGCCAGCACCAGGCCGCTGTCGTCGACGAAGGCGGCGAAGCCCTGGCGGTCGGCGATGATCTCGCCCAGCATGGCGTGCAGCTCGCGGCGGGCGTTGAAGACGATCGCGATGCCGCCGAGCGCCTCGCGGCCCGGCTCCCCGCTGCGCACGGCGGCGAGGTAGGCATAGGTGGGTCCCTGCGTGTGCAGCGCGGTGTCCTCGAAGCGGCTGACCGCGTACTGCTGCGGATCGCCCAGGCCGCGCACGGCCTGCAGCCACTCGGGGTCGACCGGGCTGCCGACCAGCCCGCTCGCCTCGTCCGCCCGCGAGCAGCCGCGGATCACGCCGTGGGCGTCGAACACGACCAGCCGGCTGTAGACGGTGTAGAGGCCGTTGATGTGATCGAGCACCGGGGCCAGCGCCTGCGTGCAGGCGCTGCCGGGCTCGCCGGCCAGCGCGCGCTGGATGGCGGGCGACAGCGCCCACCAGCGGCAGTCGTTGGCGCGTTCGTAGAGGTTGCGGTCCATCACGTCGGCGGCCATGCGGGCCAGGTCGACCGACTGCAGGCGCGAGCGTGACAGCGAGGTGCGGTAGAGGTCCTTGGTGGCGCGGTCGACCCGCTCGCGGGTGCGCTGGCCGGCCACGCTGACCTGGCTGAGCACGGCCTTCAGGCGGGAGGCATCGGCGCGGGGATCGCCGGCCCGGACGTGGTCGCCGCTGTCGAGGCGGCCGTTCCACACCACGCGGCGCAGGTCGCGGTTGATCGCGTCGGCGTCGCGGCAGATCGTGTCCAGCTCCGGATTGTCCAGCGGCACGTTGTCGATCACTTCGCTGTCGTCGTGGTGCTGGCGGAAGGCCGTCAGCAGCGACACCATCGCCTGGGCCCGCCAGCCCGGGCCGCGGTAGCCCTGGTAGCCGTGCGAGGGGCAGGCCACCGTCATGTACTCGCGCCCGGCGAAGGCCGTCAGCGTGATGCGGTCGTCGGGCACCGGACGCATCAGCGCCCCGACGGGCACGTGGGCCTCGTCGTTGCTCACGATGACACGGTGGTCGTCGCCGATCAGCACCAGCGCCAGGTGGTGGCGGCCGTCGTCGACGTCGCGGAAGATGCGGCCCATCTCGTCGGCGAAGCGGAAGCGCAGCACCAGCACCCCCACCGGGTGGCCACGGGCATCGCTGATGCGGTGGGCGTAGAGCAGGGCGGGGGTGTCGCCGCCGAGGTCGCTGAGGCGGAACTGCTCGACGTGGCCGTCGCGCTCGAGGGCCCGGGCCAGCAGCGCGTCGGTGCAGCGGGTCAGGCCGGCCTGCTCGTCCAGGCGGGCGAGCACCTCGCCCGACGGCGCGAGCAGGATCACGTCGTCGTAGACCGTGTACTTGGCGCGGTAGTCCCGCAGGCGCTGGACCATGGCCGTGCGCAGCGCGGCGCGCGAGCCGGCGTCGGCGCTGCAGAAATCGCGCACCACGTCGTCGGTGGCGAGGAAGCCGACGTCGGCCGTGCGTTCGTAGAGGTTGCGCACCAGGATGTCGATCGCGCACTGGGCCTTGGCGGTCAGGTCGTCGGCCAGCTCGGCGTGGTTCTCCTCGATCATGCGGTCGATCAGGCGGCCCTGCAGATCATCGAAGCGTTCACGGGTCCGCACCAGCGTGGGCAGGATGTTCTCGACCGCGTCGGGGCAGCTGATGGCGGCGCTGGACTCGATCATCTGCCACACCACACCCAGGTCGCGCAGATCACGCTCGGCCGCCTGCACCCGTCGCATGTGCACGACCAGATCGTCCGCTTTTTTCATGAAGCCCTCGTGGTTGGAGTTGTCCGGCGCAGTCTAGAGAGACCCTCATGGCTTGATGGATGAACTGAAACGCGAAAAACCGGTCTGTTCCGCCGTTCGCCCCGACCTGGTGCAAAGTGTTGAAGCTGGATGGATTCACAGTGTCTGTGGCACACTGGATCGCATGTCCTGTTCACCTGCCCCGGGCGAGGCACCGGCCCTCGCCGGACCCGCGACGATCACGCTGGAGCTGTTCGAGGCCCATGCCTGCGGTGTCGATCGGCCGCCCCCGCCGCCACGCCCCCGGCCCGGGCGTGGCCGCAGCGTGGCGCTGGCGATCGACGGCCCGGTGGCGACGGCGGTGGCCCGCCTGCCGGGGCGGGCCCTGCGGCGGCGCCTTGAACACGACTGGCAGCAGGACGCCCAGGCGCAGGTCGGCATCGGCCTGCAGCCCGAGCCTTGCCGCAGCCTGCTGCGGGTCAACGACGGGCCCGACGTCGACCTGGCGCTGGCGATCAACCCTTACCGCGGCTGCTCCCATGCCTGCGTCTTCTGCCACGCCGAGCCCGCGGCGGCGGGCGGCGCGCCGATGCGCCTGCAGGTCAAGGTGAACGCCGCCGACCGCCTGCGCGAGGAGCTGCGCCGGCCGAACTACCGGCCCCGGCCGATCAGCCTGGGCTCGGACACCGACGCCTACCAGCCCGCCGAACACCCGCTGCGCCTGACCCGCGCGCTGATCGAGGTGCTGCACGAGGCGGGGCATCCGCTGGCCATCACCACCCGCTCGGCCGGCATCGTGCGTGACCTCGACCTGCTCGCGCCGATGGCCGCCCGCGGCCAGGTGCGGGTGCTGATCAGCCTGGCCACGCTCGACGAGGGGCTCTGCCGGGCGCTGGAGCCCGGCGCCAGCCCGCCGGCGGACCGGCTGGCTGCGCTGCGCCTGCTGGCCGCCGCCGGCGTGCCGGTGGGGCTGAACCTGTCACCGCTGATGCCGGGCGTCAACGAGCACGGGATCGAGACCCTGGTCGAGGCGGCCGCCCGTGCGGGGGCCCGGTCGCTGCACTGGACGGTGCTGCAGCGCCCGGCGTGCGGCCTGGCGGCGCTGGGTGATGCGGTCGATGGGGTGCAGGCCGGTCGACCGGTGGCCGCAGGTGCCGAGGCGGACGGTGATCCGGCCCTCGCGCCCCTGGCGCTGCAGCCGCAGTGGCTGGACCTGGACCCGAACCCCGACCCCGACGAGCCGGCGGCGGCGCAGGCGGGCCCGCCCGATCCGCCCGATCCACGATGGCACGGCCGCAGCCCCTGGGCGCAGGCCCTGGCCACACGCCTGCGCCAGGTGGCTCAGCGCCTGGGCCTGGCGCTGGAGGCGCCTGCGCTGGACGGCCGTGCCTTCGTCGCGCCGCGGCTTGCGGTCGATGTCCGCCGCCCGGTCGATCCGCAAGGCGAGCTGTTCTGAGGCCCACCGCCCTCCGGGGCGGTTCAGCGCAGCATGAACTGCACCCGCGGCTGGGTGCTGACTTCGGCGGAGGCGCCCACGGCCGCCACCTGCGACCGGTTCACCAGGATGCGCTCGGCCGGCAGGCGGCTGACGAGGTAGGCCATGACCTGGTCGGCGCGGCGATCGGCGAGCGCCAGCAGCGCGGCGGTCGGCACCTCGGTGGCGGCGGCCGAGGCGGCCCGGGCCGGTGCCGAGGCTGCGGCTGCCGTGGTGGCTGGAGCCACCGCGGGTGTCGTTGCGGGTGTGGCCTTGGCGGTCCGCGCGGCCTGGTCGCGCAGGGCGTCGGCGTCGCGTGCCGGATCGGCCTGGCCGGTGGCCTCCAGCTTCAGCTGCGGCCGGTCGGCGAGCTGGGTCGCCAGGCGATCCAGGCGCTCGCGGGCGGGGGCGTCCAGCTCGGCCGAGCCGGGGGCGAAGTCGACCTGCGCCATCTCCTCGCCGTCACCGCCCATCAGCAGCGCGAACGGCGCGGTGGCCGCGCGGGTCAGCAGGTTGAGCACCAGTTTCCAGATCACGCCGCCCACCGAGAACTGGGGGTCGTCGAGCGAGCCTGAGACCGGCAGCTGCAGGTCGATCTCGCCGCGGCGGTTCTTCATCAGCGACACCGCCAGCAGCACCGGCAGCCGGGTGGCGTCGGGGCTGTCGACGGCGGCCCCGAAGGTCAGCTGGTCGAGGAAGACCTGGTTGTCCGCCTGCAGCCGGCCCTCGTCGATGCGGTAGCGCAGCGTGACCGACATCGAGCCCTTGTCGATGCCGTAGCCGGCGTAACGCTCGGCGTAGGGGCTGAGGCGCGGCAGGGCGATGCCCCGGGCGCTGGCCTCGATATCGGTGTGCAGCTGCGCGCCCAGCGGATGCAGCGTGCCGGCGATGCGCAGCGGCGCGCCGTCGTCGAGCGCGCCGGCCAGCTCGACGCGGGCCGGCTTGAGGGCCGCCGAGCTCAGCGCCGACACCTTGCCGTCGAGCTTCGTCAGCCGGGCCGAGTAGTTGGGCCGGATGAAGAAGTCGCTGAAATGCACCGCGCTGCGCTGGATGCGGATGCCCTGCCAGCGCAGCTGAGGGCCGTTGGCCGGGCGGGTGTCGGCCGGGGCCGCGGCCTTGGCGGGCGCCGAGGCCGCCTGCGGCGTGGTCAGCGACTTCGGTGCGGCCTGCTCGTCGTGGCGCACGATGTCGCTGACGTTGAGGTGGGCGTCGGGGTGCAGGATCAGCCGGGCCTGCAGGCCGTCGAGGCTGATCTGTCCCAGGTCGGCGTTCAGGCGGGCGGCCCGCCAGTCGATGTCCAGCCCGTCGAAGCCCAGCTGCTTCCAGCCGACAAAATCGGCGCCGGTGACGCTGTCTCGGGTGTCCAGCCCGGCCACGCCGGCGCGGCCGGTGTAGTGCAGCTGCAGCGGGGCGTCACCGACCTGCTGCAGCGTCAGCCGGCCCTGGGCGGCCAGCGTGCCCGCGCCCAGCACCAGATTGACCTGGGGGGCGATGTAGGGCTGGGCCACCCGCAGGTCGATGCCCGCGAGCTGCAGCGTGGTGTCCAGGTCCAGCGGCGAGCGGCGCAGTTCACCCTGCAGCCGGATCGGCCCGGCGGCGCCCGCGGTCGGGCCGGCCGCGGAGGCCAGCGCGCCGTCGATCGTGTAGCGCAGGGCCTGGGTCGGGTCCTCGGACAGGCCTTCCAGCGTCAGGTTCGTGCGCTGCAGCTCGAAGGTGGTGGCCGGCTGGCGGCTGCCGTCACGCACCTGGACCAGACAGTCGGTGCAGCGCACCGTGCCGATCTTCCAGCGCAGCGCAGGAGCGGCCTCGGCCGCAGTGGCCGCCACCGGGGGGCCGGACGCGCTGGCGGCGGCCGACACCGGCGGGCGGGCCGGGCGGGGCGCCGCGGCCGGTGCGGGCGAGCGTGCGGCGGCCAGCGTGTAGCGCGCCTTCAGGCCGTCGATCTCCAGGGCCTCCAGCGAGTGCAGGCCCTGCAGCGGGGCCAGGTCCAGCCCTTTCAGCCGCAGCGAGGTCCAGCGGGCGCCGGCACCCTGGGCGGGCAGGTCGAGGTCGATGTCACGCAGTTCCAGCGAGCCCCGCACGACCAGGCGAGGGACCGCGGGTGCGGTGGCCGCCTCGAAGTCGATGTCCAGTTCGGTGTCCAGCTGACCGGCCTTCAGGGCCGGTGCCGTGCCGGCGGGCAGCGTGGCCTGCAGCAGGCGGTCCCAGGGGCGCAGGTCGACCTGCTGCCAGCCCAGGCTGAGCCGGGTGGGCTGGCCGGGCGCGAACGGGCGGGTGCGGCCCTGCAGCGTCAGCGGGCTGCCGTCGATGCGTGCTTCCAGGCGGGGCAGCACGTCCACCGCGACGTCGCTCGACAGGTTGGAGAGGAAGGGCAGGCCCAGCGACAGCGCCTCGATCCGGTGCTGCTGGCCGAGCACCCGGTCGTCGTAATCGATGCGGCCACCGGTCAGCTCGATGTTGTGCAGCGCGAAGCGGGCCGGTTCGGCGTCCGGGGGCGCGGGCGGCTCGCTGGCCTGGCGGGCGCGCAGGTGCTCGAGCACCGGGCTGAAGTTGAAGCGCTGCGCCGCCTCGCGGCGGATCCACAGCCGCGGCTGGTCCAGGCTCAGGCGCTCGAGCACGGGCGCACGCCGCCAGAAGGTCTCGCGCGACAGCCGGGCCTGCGCGCCGGCCAGGCTCAGCAGCGGGTCGTCCGCCGGCCCCACCCGCAGGCCCTTGAGCGTCAGCGTCAGGGTCCAGGGGTGCAGGTCGATCCGCTCCAGGCTCACCGGCGTGCCGAGCGCCTGTGCCGCCTCGGCCTCGACACGCTGGCGGGCCCAGCCGGGCAGCCACTGCGTGAGCACCAGCGTCCACAGCAGGGCCAGGCCGGCCAGGGTCAGCACCGTGGCGGCCAGGCGGCGCTGCCAGCGGGGCCGGGCGGGACGGGCCGGCGGGGCGGGAGCGTCGGTCGAGGCGGGCGGTTTCAGTGACATGCAGCGGTTCGGAGGTCGCGAGGGGCACGAAGCGTACCGCCAAACGACGGCCCCGCTGTAACGGGGTTCACCGGGTGGGCCGCGCCGTCGTGGTCACGGGGGGCTCGGGGGCTGCGCCGAGGTGGAGGCGACCCGCTGCGCGGCGGCCTCGCGCTCCTGCGCGAACAGCTCCTCGAGCTGCTGGCGACCCTGGCGGGCCATCGAGACCAGCGCCTTCTCGTCCTGGTGGTGCGGCCACATGCGATCGAGCTGCTCGAGGGAATGGCGCCGGAAGCGCTGTGCCAGGCGCCGCGCCTGGAACGGCTGCCAGCCCATCAGCTCGAGCACGCTGCGCCCGCTCATCAGCGCGGAGTCCAGCGTCTCGCGCTCGATCAGCGTGATCCCGCGGTCGCGCAGCGCGTAGTAGTGCTGCACGTTGCGCGCTCGTGCCACGATCTGCAGGTGCGGGAACTGCGCCCGCGCCACGTCGACCAGCCGCAGGCTGCGCTCGACGTCGTCGATGGCCACCACCAGCACCCGGGCCTGGCCGGCACCGGCCAGGCGCAGCAGGTCGAGCCGGGTCGCGTCGCCGTAGTGCACGCGGAAGCCGAAGCGCCGCAGCGTCTCGACCTGCTCGGCATCGTGGTCCAGCACGGTGGCCTTCAGGCCGTTGGCATAGAGCAGCCGGCCCACCACCTGCCCGTAGCGCCCGAAGCCGGCGATGATCACCGGCGCCTGCTGGGGCTCGGCCAGGGCATGGGGCGACGGGGCCTGGCTGCGTGCCTGGCGCGGCAGCACCCAGCGGTCGATCAGCACCAGCAGCAGCGGGGTGATCAGCATCGACAGTGCCACCGTGCCGATCAGCACCGAGCTGTGCTGCGCCGTCAGGATGCCGGCGCTCTCGGCCTGCTGGAACACGACGAACGCGAACTCGCCGCCCTGGGCCAGCAGCAGCGTGAACACCGGTCGCTCCGCGGAGGGCACCTTCACCGCCCCGGCCAGCCCCCACAGCACCAGCGACTTGATCAGCAGGAAGCCGCCCAGCAGCCCGGCGACCAGCCAGGCCTGCTGCGCCAGGGCCTCGAAGTCGATGGCCATGCCCACCGCCATGAAGAACAGGCCCAGCAGCAGGCCCTTGAAGGGCTCGATGTCGGTCTCCAGCTGGCGCTTGTATTCGCTCTCGGCCAGCAGCACCCCGCCGAGGAAGGCGCCCAGCGCCATCGACAGGCCGACGGCCTCCATCAGGCTGGCCAGGCCCACGACCAGGGCCAGCGATGCGGCGGTGAAGATCTCCGTCGAGCGGCTGCGGGCCACCCAGCGCAGCGCATGGCGCAGCAGCAGCCGGCCGGCGATGATGATGCCCACGATCACCGCCAGCGCTCGCAGCGCCTCCTGGGTGTGGTTGCCCGCTGCCTGGACCTCGCGCCCCAGCAGTGGAATCAGCGCCAGGATGGGAATGGCGGCGACGTCCTGGAACAGCAGGATCGCGAACACCGCCTGTCCGCCGGCCGTGGGCAGCAGGTGGCGTTCCTGCATCACCTGCAGCGACACGGCGGTCGACGACAGGGCCAGCCCGAGCGCGCCGATCACCGCCATGTCGGTCGGCACGTCGAGCAGCACGGCCAGGCCGCCCAGCAGGCCGGCGCAGCCCAGCAGCTGCGCGCTGCCCCAGCCGAAGATCGGCCGCCGCATCGCCCACAGGCGCGGGGGCTCCAGCTCCAGCCCGATCAGGAACAGCATCAGCACCACGCCGAACTCGGCCACATGCAGGATGGAGTCCGGATCACGCACCAGGCCCAGCCCGAACGGGCCGATGGTGATGCCCGCGGCGAGGTAGCCGATGATGGAGCCGAGCCCGAACTTGCGGGCGAGCGGCACGGCGATGATCGCCGCGCACAGATAGACCAGGGTGGCCTGCAGCCAGTGATTCGAGGACATGGGTCGATTTTCTCAGACCGATCGAGCCGATTCGGGCGATCGCGCGCCGATCTTTCCAAGGGGTCGCGGGATGGCCATGTCGGCGATGACGCGGCTGCCAAGGAAGCGATCCGTGCAGGTGCGTCGAGAATCTGCAGAAGCGGTCCTATTTTCGTTTTGTCTGGAACGCTTCTGATCCACTCGGAATTTTCTGATGATGGGGCGGAATTTGTCCCGGAATCGGGTCAGGCGTCGTCTGTGCTGTTGGCCACGAAGTCCGTCTGCACGATCCCGAGTACATGTACGTAATGGGGTGCCGCGTGAAATTTTTCCGTCGAGGTGACGCTTCAGATGATCCGATTTGAAAAAATGCAACGCCAATTCTTCAGCCCGATCCGGCATCAATTTGACACAAGCAAAGTCAGACCGTAACCTTCAGATATGAACGGTTTTTCGGGTTCAATCCAGTGGATGAAGCGGTGACCGAGGTCAACGCTGGGCTTGGTCATGCAGGGCGTGGTGCATCAGCCACCTCAAGGGAATGGCTGCGAGGTCTTGGTGCACCGAATTGGTGCGTTGTGACGTTCGCGTCGCTCAGCCCTCGCTGTCAGGTGGCGACTTTTCGCCTCTGTCACGACTGGGCGGCCTCGTTTCAGGGGCAGGTTCTTGTGAGTTGGTCAGCTCATGGGCTCCAATCCAGTCCGTTGGGCGCAACTCGAAGGCACGTCTGGAGGCGATCGGGCGGCCCTCGGGCCTGACCCGGTCCCGATCTTGTTTCTGGCTTTCAAATTCAACAAAAGGAATATCTTGTGAAGATTCTGATCACGGGGAATATGGGTTACGTCGGACCGGCAGTGGTCAAGTATCTGCGGGCCGCGCGCCCCGGTGCAGTGATCCACGGATACGACAATGGGTATTTTGCGCACTGCCTGACCGGTGCCACGACGCTGCCGGAGCATCACCTCGATGCCCAGTTCTTCGGTGACGTGCGCTCGATCTCGCCCGAGATGCTCAAGGGCTACGATGCCGTGGTGCAGCTGGCCGCGGTGTCCAACGACCCGATGGGCAACCAGTTCGAGGCCGTGACGATCGACATCAACCAGAAGTCCAGCGTCTCGATCGCCAAGGCCGCCGCGGCCGCAGGGGTCAAGAACTACGTGTTTGCCTCGAGCTGCAGCGTCTACGGCGTGGCCGCCGGCGGTCCCCGCAAGGAAAGCGACCAGCTCAACCCGATCACCGCCTACGCCAAGTCCAAGATCGGCGCCGAGCAGGAGCTGGCCGAGCTGGAAACCGACATGACGGTGACCTGCCTGCGCTTCGCGACGGCCTGTGGCATGTCCGATCGCCTGCGCCTGGATCTGGTGCTCAACGACTTCGTCGCCTGCGCACTGTCGTCCGGCGAGATCACCATCCTGTCGGACGGCTCGCCGTGGCGTCCGCTGATCGACGTGGCCGACATGGCCCGTGCGATCGACTGGGGCGTGTCGCGTGCGGCCGACAACGGCGGGCGTTACCTGGCTGTCAACGCCGGTTCGGACGACCGCAACTACCAGGTCCGTGACCTGGCCGCCGCGGTGGCCGAAGCCATCCCCGGCACCAAGGTGTCGGTCAACCTGTCCGCTCCGGCCGACAGCCGCTCCTACCAGGTCAACTTCGCGCTGTACCGCTCGCTGGCGCCCGACCACCAGCCGCAGGTCAATCTGGCCCAATCGATCCAGAACCTGATCGCCGGCCTGAAGCGCATGGACTTCAAGGATGGCAACTTCCGCTCGTCGCAGTTGATGCGCCTGAAGGTGCTGCAGGGTCACATCGCCGAGCAGCGCCTGAACCTGGACCTGGACTGGCAGCAGGCTTGATCGGGTCCGCCCGGCGATCCGCAGGGGCAAGCCTGAAGATGACGTCTCACGCACCCATCGGCCCGAACTCCTTCGCCTGGCAGCGAGGCCTGACCGCCTGGTCAGGCCTCGCTGCAGGCGACGGTGTCGGTGCGGTGAGGCGGCGCTGGACGCAGCGCAGCGCCACTGTTCGCCTGCGCGGTCGCCGTGTCCCCGTGACGGCATGCATGTCATCGTGCCCGCTGATCGAGGCAATGACAGGGGATTCTCCGCATTGTTCCCGGCCTGATTTTCTGCTTCGTGAAGTAGGCACGAGTTCATGCGCTCGATCCTGTCGCCAAGGTGTGGGACCTGTATCTCTTCCGGATACTGTGCAGCCCCCGGTCGAGGGCGCGGCCCTGAGGCGCGGTCGCCTCGACCAGGCCGGAATGCCGTGATGAAAGATGCCTGCCGACCCGTCGATCTGCCTGTGCTGGCATCGGCGGTCGGCAGCTTGTCTATTCGAGGATTGAAAAAGAGGGAACCAAGATGGTGAAGGTTGCGTTGCTGGCAGGTGGACTGGGTACACGTCTGAGCGAAGAGACGTCGGTGCGTCCCAAGCCGATGGTCGAGATCGGTGGCAAGCCGATCATGTGGCACATCATGAAGATCTATTCCCATTACGGCTTCAACGACTTCGTCGTGCTGGGGGGATACAAGGTCGATTTCATCCGGGACTATTTCCTGAGCTACCAGTCGAAATCCACCGACTTCACGATCGACATGGGCACGGGCAAGGTCGACTGGCTGGAAGCCAAGTCGGAAAACTGGCGCGTGACCGTGCTCGATACCGGCCTGGATACCATGACGGCCGGCCGCATCAAACGCGCCCGCAAGCACCTCGAAGGTGACCGTTTCTGCCTGACCTACGGCGACGGCGTGGCCGACGTCGATGTCGGCAAGCTGATGGAATTCCACAAATCCACCGACAGCTGGTGCACGCTCAGCGCGGTCACCCAGCCCGGGCGTTATGGTGCGCTGCACCTGACCGATGACGGTCGCCAGGTGCGTGGTTTCCGTGAAAAGGGCGCGACCGATGGCGGCCTGATCAACGGCGGCTTCTTCGTCTGCGAGCCGGAGATCTTCGACGTCATCGATGGTGACCACCAGATGTGGGAAGAAGAGCCGATGGCCCGGCTGGTCGAGAAGGGAAAACTCTCCAGCTACCACCACACCGGTTATTGGCAGAGCATGGATTCCCTGCGTGACAAGCAGATGCTCGAGGGCATCTGGGCCAAGGGCAACGCGCCCTGGAAAGTCTGGTCCGACTGAGCACCGTCACCCCACAAGAACAACACGAAAGCAATCAAGATGATCATCGTCGATACCGCGCTCGAGAAGCGCGAAGCAGAAGGCCGGCCCATCAAGGTGGGCATGATCGGAGCCGGTTTCCAGGGCAGCGGCATCGCGCTGAAGATCCTGACGGCCACGCCGGGCATGCGCCTGTGCGCGGTGGCCAACCGCAACATCGAGCCTGCCCGGCGGGTCTATGCCGACGCCGGGGTCGAGCCGGTGTCCTGTGACGACCAGCAGGCCCTCGAGGCCGCGATCGCCGCCGGCCAGCCGGCCGTGACGACGGACGCGATCGCGCTGGCCCGTGCCGAGGGGCTCGATGCCATCATCGAGGTCACCGGCTCGCTCGAGTACGCCGCCGCCGCGGTGCTCGCCGCCATCGAGGCCGGCAAGCACGTCGTGCAGATGAATGCCGAGCTCGACGGCACGGTCGGCCCGATCCTCAAGCACAAGGCCGACCAGCGTGGCGTGGTCTACACCTTCTCCGACGGCGACCAGCCCGGCGTGGAGATGAACCTGTACCGCTTCGTCAAGGGCCTGGGCGTGACGCCGGTGCTGTGCGGCAACATCAAGGGGCTGCACGACCCCTACCGCAACCCGACCACCCAGAAGGCCTTTGCCGAGAAGTGGGGCCAGAAGGCGGCCATGGTCGCCTCGTTCGCCGACGGCACGAAGATCTCCTTCGAGCAGGCGATCGTCGCCAACGGCACCGGCATGAAGGTGGCGCGTCGCGGCATGCTGGGCCCGGATTTCTCGGGCGGCAATCCGGGGGCGCCGCTGGTGCCGCTGGAAGAGACGGTGGCGGCGTTCGCCGAGCACCTGGACCGTGGCGGCCCGCCGATCGTCGACTACGTCGTCGGCGCCCGGCCGGGTCCGGGCGTGTTCGTGCTGGGCACCATCGACAACCCGCGCCAGCAGCACTACCTGAACCTCTACAAGCTGGGCACCGGACCCTACTACTGCTTCTACACGCCCTATCACCTCTGCCATTTCGAGGTGCCGACGTCGGTGGCGCGTGCCGTGCTGTTCCAGGACGCCGTGCTGGCGCCCAAGGCCGGCCCCGAGGTCGGAGTCATCGCCGTGGCCAAGAAGGACCTGGTGCCGGGCGACGTGATCGAGGAATTCGGCGGTTACGAGGCTTATGGCGTGGCCGACAACATCGAGGCCATCCGCGAGGAATCGCTGATTCCGATCGGCCTGGCGCTGGGTTGTGTCGTGCGTCGACCGGTGGCCAAGGACACCCCGCTGACTTTCGACGACCTGATCATTCCCGAGGGCCGCATCATCGATGCACTGTATGCCGAGCAGGAGCGCGTGTTCGCCCCGCAGGCCGTCGCCTGAATCGCAGGATCCACAGGAGATAACCCGACATGATCTTCACCCCGACCACCCTGAAAGACGCCTGGTTGCTCGATCTCGAGAAACGTGGCGATTCGCGCGGTTTTTTCGCGCGCACGATGTGCACCAAGGAATTTGCCGCGCACGGCCTCGTGACGACGTTCGTGCAGCAGAACACCTCGTTTTCCGCCGACAAGGGCACCTTGCGTGGCATGCATTTCCAGCGCGGTGATGCCGCCGAAGCCAAGCTGGTGCGCTGCCTGCGTGGCAGGATCGTCGACATCATCGTCGACCTGCGCGGTGATTCGCCGACCTACATGAAACACGAGGCGTTCGAGCTGGATGACCAGAGCCGTCGCCACCTGTATGTGCCGCCGGGTTTCGCGCATTCGTTCCAGACCCTGACGGATGACGTCGAGGTCAGTTATCTGGTGTCGTCGCCTTATACCCCGTCGGCGGAAGGTGGCCTGCGGTATTGCGATCCGCTGCTCGGCATCACCTGGCCGCTGCCGGTCAGTGGAATCTCCGACAAGGACGCCGCCTGGCCTTTCCTCGAAGCCGGTGCCCCGCCGATCTTCTGATCATCCGTTGTTGTACAGGGCGGCATGCGGTCGGGGATTCGACCGGATGCCGTTTCAAGGGAGATACCATGGAACAGTCATCACGGCGATTTCTCGTGCTGGGACGTGTCGGCGACAAGTCCCTGCACAAGAGCTGGATCGAGGATCAGTCCTGCGATCGCAACTGGGATCTGCAGCTCAATGCCTACGGCAAGGACGAGAGCCGCATCCAGGATGGTGATCTGCCACCGGTCATCGACCGCGGCACCAAGTGGGACAGCATCGCCCGGCATTTCAATGCCCAGCCCGAACTGCTCGATCGCTACGAGTATGTGATGCTGCCCGACGACGATCTGCTGATGACCGCCCGGGATATCAACCGCCTGTTCGACATCGTCGTGGAAAACGGCCTGACGATGGCCCAGCCGGCCTTGTCGATCGAGAGCTACATCTCGTGGCCGGTGCTGCTGCGCAGTTCGCAGTTCAAGCTCCGCTACGTGAATTTCGTCGAGTCGATGGCCTGCTGCATCAAGTCGTCCTACCTGAAGAAGCTGCTGCCGATGTTCGAGCAGCACTACACCGGCTGGGGCACGGACATGATCTGGACCATGCTGATGGAGGATCCTTCCTACCAGGCGGCCGTGATCGACGACGTGGTGATGACCCACACCCGGCCGCTCTACAGCGGGCCGCTCTATTCCAGCTATCAGGAAGGGGTTGATCCCCGCAATGAACTGGCGACGCTGACGGCCAGTTTCGAGAACATGCCCGGCGCGATGCTGGTCTACGGCGGCGTGCTGGCCAACGGTCGCAAGGTCGGTGGCTTCGAGGCGCAACTGCGCAACGGGCTGCAGCTGTTCGGCATGGTCCGCAAGTCCAAGCTGCCCTTGAACACGGCCCGCATGGGGGTGGCGATGCTGATCCGCATGTTCACGAAGGCCGGTTACCGGCCCGAGCAGCTGCGCCCCGTTCTGGGTGCACCGATCACGAATCTGCTGCTGGGGCGTTCGCCGGCGGCTGCACAGGGGGGCGCGGCGACGTCCGCGGCCGGCATCGAGCAGCGCCAGGCGGCCTGACACCGCCACCGTCATGCCCCTGGCGGCCGTCTCCCGGCCCCGCACGAAAAAGGCCCCGCATCGCGGGGCCTTTTCATTGCGCGGGATCCAGGCTCACTTGGCGAGCTTGAACACCCAGACCGACCCCCCCTGTTCGAGGTAGTTGACTTTCTTGGCGACTTCGCCACCCCACAGCGGGACGGCGCCGCCCCAGCCCGAGACCACGGAGATGTACTGCTCGCCGTTCTCTTCCCACGAGACCGGGGGAGCGACCACGCCCGAGCCGGTCTGGAACTTCCAGACCACCTTGCCGGTCTTGGCGTCGGCGGCCTGCAGATAACCTTCCGGCGTGCCCCAGAACACCAGGTTGCCGCCGGTGGTCAGCACGCCACCCCACAGCGGGGCACCGTTCTTGACTTCCCAGGCGATCTTGCCGGTCTTCGGATCGATCGCACGCAGGGCGCCGATGTGGTCGTCGTGCAGCGTCTTGATGGTGAAGCCCGCGCCCAGGTAGGCCGCACCCTTCTTGTAGGTGATCGGCTCGTTCCAGATCTCCATGCCCCATTCGTTGGCCGGCACGTAGAACAGCTTGGTCTCCGGGCTGTAGGCCATCGGCATCTGGTTCTTGCCACCCAGGAAGCTGGGGGCGGAGAACACGCTCTGGCCCTTCTTGCCGTCGGCGCCGGCGGTCGGGTCGCCCGGGCGGCCTTCGGGGATCAGGTTCGGCTTGCCGGTCTTCAAGTCGATGCCGGTGGCCCAGGTGATCTTCTTGACGAAGGGGAAGGCGTTGAGCAGCTGGCCCGTCTTGGCGTCGTTGACGTAGAAGAAGCCGTTGCGGTCGGCCTTGCCGCCCAGGACCTTGCCGCCGTCCTCATAGGTCACGAACTCGTTGACACCGTCGAAGTCCCAGCCGTCGTTGGGCGTGTTCTGGTAGTGCCACTTGATCTGGCCGGTCTTGACGTCGATGGCGACCGTCGAGCAGGAGAACAGGTTGTCGCCCTTGCGCAGGTGGCTGTTCCACGGTGCGGGGTTGCCGGCGCCGAAGTAGGCCAGGCCGGTCTTGGCGTTGTAGGTGCCGCCCAGCCAGGTGGCCGCGCCACCGGTCTTCCACAGGTCGCCCGGCCAGGTCTGGCCTTGCGTGCCCGAGACGCCGTTCTCGGTCTTGTTGCCGTCCTTGTCGTACTTGTAGCCCATGTGGCCTTCGACGGTCGGACGCGACCAGACCATCGCACCGGTCTTCGGGTCCCGTGCCTCGACGCGGCCGACCACGCCGAACTCGCCACCCGACACGCCGGTCAGCAGCAGCCCTTCGGCGATCAGCGGTGCGGCGGATGCGGAGTAGCCGGCCTTGTAGTCGTCGATCTTCTCCTTCCAGACCACGTCGCCGGTGTCCTGGTTCAGGGCGACCAGTTGCGCGTCCAGCGTGGCGAAGATGACCAGGTTGTCGAACAGCGCCGCGCCGCGGTTGATCACGTCGCAGCAGGGCATGATGCCTTCGGGCAGGCGGTGCTCGTACTTCCACAGCTTGGCGCCGGTCTTGGCGTCCAGCGCGTAGATGCGCGAATAGGAGCCCGTCACGAACATCTTGCCGTTGTGGATCACCGGCTGCGATTCCTGCCCGCGCTGCTTCTCGCCGCCGAACGAGAACGACCACGCCGGCACCAGCTTGCTGACGGTCGACGGGTTGATCTGCTTGAGCGGCGAGTAACGCTGTCCGTCGGTGCCGAGGCCCCAGCTGAGCACGTCGCCGGTGGACTTGGCGTCGTTCTTGATCATCTGGTCGGTCACGACCGCGTGGGCAGCGGAGCCGAGGCCCAGGCTCATCATCAGAGCCAGCAGTTTCAAACGCATGGAATGTCTCCTTATGGGGGGAAAGGCTGTCACACGAAGCAGCGGGTGGGCGCTGTCGGGAACTATTCCCGGCAAGCTGCATGCCATGTGAAGAAGCGCCTCCGGAGGCCGTTTTCCCCTTGTTTCGTCAGGGTTTCGGAGGGCATGGTGTTCCAGGCTCGCACAGCGGGGACGGAGGGTGTTCCCGTGCCTGCGCGGGGCTGTCGCGTGTGCCTGCGCGACACAGGCAGGGTAGTCACCGTGGCGCGCCTGCCGGTGTTGCCGGCGGCTTTTCCAGCGCTTCACGCTCGTAGCGCGGATACAGGTGGGCGACGTTGCGGGTGTATTCGGTCCGCCTCGCGGCCCAGTCGCGGAACTCGGCCGGCACGTCGGCGGCGAGCAGCTCGCCCATGTCCCAGCCCCGGCGGGCGGCCTGGCTGAAATGGCCGTGCAGCCAGCGCAGGTAGCGGCGGGTCTGCTCGATGCCTCGCCCGCCGACGCCGGCCTCGACCGGGCCGTGGCTGGGCACCAGCACGCCGGGCGGGCCCGCATCGAGCAGCGCCTGCAGGCGATCCAGGCTGTCCAGCCAGGCGGGGATGCGGGCATGGGGCGTCGTCGGGATGCGGTCGACGAACACCAGGCCACCGGCGAAGACCGTGCCGCTGCCGCGCTCGATCAGCACCAGGTCGGAGTCGGTGTGGCCCGACAGCTCGATCAGGTCGAACTGGCGCTGGCCGAGCGTCCAGCGCCGCAGCGCGGGACGGCCGGCCGTCGCCGGCACGGGCACGCCCAGCGACTCCACGGCCTGGTCGGGCAGCAGCGCCTCGGTGCCCCGCATCCAGTCGCCGCAGAGGCGGTAGAGGTTGTCCTCGTAGGCCGCCGCCTCGCGGGCCATGCCGGCCCGGGTGTCGCGGGTGGCCAGGCGCGGCACGTCGGCGAACGCCTGGTTGCCCAGGAAGTAGTCCGGATGCAGGTTCAGGTGCAGCACCTGGCGGATCGGCTCCGGCGTGGTCCGCGCGATCAGCGCGCGCAGCTGCTCGCCGTAGCGCCGGTTCGGTCCGGTGTTGATGACCACGACGCCCTCGCCGGTGGTCACGAAGGCGGTGTTGATGATGTTGCAGCCGTTGGCCGGCGAGAAGTCCGCGTTGTGGCCCTCGACCACGTACACCCCGGGCGCGAGCGGCCGGGCCGACAGCCCGTGGTCGAGCCGGGCCGGCTGTGTCCGCGGGCCGGCCGGCTGGTCGTGGCCGGGCGGCTGCTGGGCCGTCAGGGGGCCGGCAAGGACCAGGCAGGACAGGCCGACGGCCAGGGCCATGCAGCGCCGCGGGCGGGCCCGGCGCGGGTGGGGGCGTTCACTCATCGGGAGCTCCTGCGGTCGTCAATCGATGCGGCTGTCGATGCGGTTGCCGTTGTTGTCGATCCCGGTCAGCCGCAGCGGCCCGACCGGACGCCGGGTGAAATCGAAGGAGAACACCGGGTTCTCGCTGACCGGCTCGTAGGGCTGGAGCTGCATCAGCTCGTGGTCGTCGCCGTCACGCAGCACGAGGCGGCTGACGTAGAACGCGGGGATGCCGTTGACCAGCCCGGTGTCCATCGGGTGCATCACCCGCACGCGCACCCGTGCCTGACCGCCGGTGGTGTCGAACGCGCCGGTGCCCGAGGGGTCGGGGCTGGCCTCGAACACGCGGGCGCTGACCAGGCCCAGCGTCTGTGACCAGCTGCCGTCCTTGCGGGTGGCGCCGCTGACGGTGCAGCCGCCGCCGGCCGAGTCGACCCAGGTGCCGCCGACGTGCCAGACGCCATCGGCGGTGCGCACCGCGGCCCGCACCGGGCTGGCCTGTTCCAGCTTGAATCGGAAGGACACCGCCGGCAGCGCCTGCCGCGGCCGGTATTCCAGCACCCGGCGGATCGGGTTGCGGTCGACCAGCACGAGGATGCGGTCGACCGCGTCGAGCGCCCGCACCGACACCGTGATCGGCACGTTCATCGGGTCCTCGGCGAAGGCGGGGCCGCGCACCTGCACCCGTTCGTCGAACACCACCGTGCCGGTGCCGAGGAACTCGCGGCGCATGCCGGGCCAGGGCAGCGACTGGAAGGGGTCACCCTCGAAGTCGTCGCCCGCGTGCAGCGGCGTGCCCAGGGCCGAGCCCAGCAGCGCCAGGCCGCCGCCCAGCAGCCGCCGGCGGGAAGGGGAATCAGGCATGGGCAGGCTCCTGCGCCAGGGGGTCAGAGGCGGCGCAGGTAACGCAGCGACAGCAGCGCGCTGCGGCCGGTGGCCGGTTCGAAATAACGCCCGTTGGCGTCGTTGACGATGACGCTGCCGACGACCCGACGATCGGCCAGGTTGTCGATGCGGGCCAGCACCTCGATGTCCCCGTCGCGGTCGAGCGCGAAGCGCTGGCGGTAGCGCAGGTTGACCAGTCCGTAGCCGTCCGCGAAGTCGCTGTTGGTGTCGTTGACCGCCGTGCGGCCCTGGCCGCGCCATTCGATGGCGGCCTGGGCGCGTGCGCTCCAGGCCGGGGTCCACGCCAGCTCGGCGTAGGCGCTGCGGTCCTGGGTGCCGGCGATCTGGTTGCCTGCGGCCACCGGCACGGTCGGCGCGCTGCAGGGGATGCCGGCGCAGACCAGGAAATCGTCGGCATAACGGGCGCGCAGCCAGGTCAGCGCCACCTGCGCCTTCAGGCCGGGCAGGGCCTGCCAGGTCGCACCGAGCTCGGCGCCGTCGCGGCGGGTGCGCCCGACGTTGCGGTAGCTGGCCCGGCCGCCGGAATTGGTCGCCACGCCGATCTCGTCGTCGGTGCGGATGCGGAACACCGTCGCGTCCAGCGCCCAGTCGGCCTGGCGCCACTTGGCGCCCAGCTCGATCTGGCGACTGGTCTGGGCCTGCAGCTCGGTGTTGAGACCGCCGGTGCCATCGGACCGGTAGGCCAGCTCGCCCAGCGTGGGCGTCTCATGGCCGCGGGAGAAGGCGCCGTGCAGCGTCACCTCCCGCGCCGGCTGCCAGCTCAGGCCCAGCACCGGGCTGGTGTAGCGGAAGTCGCGGGAGCCGGAGTCGTTGCCGTTGGCCAGGTAGCGGTCCTCGACCTCCATGCCGACCACCCCGGTGCGCACGCCTGCGCTGGCCCGCCAGGCCGGGGCCAGGCGCCACTCCGCCTGGGCGTAGGCCTCCTGGGTGAGGGCGGTGTTGAGCTCGTCACGGCGCAGCCGGCCCTGCACGCCCAGCACCTGGGCCGTGCCGGTGCCGGTGTAGTTCTCGTAGCCCTGGCGGTCGTCCTTCTGGCGCTCGACGTTGAGGCCGGTCACCAGGTCGACCGCGCTCCAGCGCCACAGCAGCCGGCCGTCGATGCCGTGGTAGCTGCGGTCGAAATCGACCAGCCCGCCGCCGTGCCGTGCATTGGCCTGCGTGGAGGGTGCGATCGCCTGGGACTGCATCACGCCCCGGGTGCCGGCGTAGGCGGCCACCCGCAGCTCGCTCAGCGCCCCGCCGTCGGCCAGGTCATGCTCCCAGCTGGCGCCGACCTGGTCCTGGCGGATGAACTTGCGGGTGTCGTAGAGCCGGGCCTGCGACGTGGTCTGCTCCGGATCCTGGTTCAGCTGGCTGCGGTCCAGCCCCAGCGGGTCGTCGGCGCGCTGCTGCTGGTCGCTGTAGGTCAGCGTCAGCCGGTCCTGCTCGCCCCGCCAGCCCAGGCGCAGGTTGACCAGGCTGCGGCGCGCCTCGCTCTGGGCCCGGCTGCCGTCGAGGTGGGTGTCGCCCAGGCTGGCGCTCAGGTCCATGCCCTGGCCCAGCGGCGTGGCCACCCGGGCGCGCCACTGCGACAGGCCGTCGCTGCCGCGGTCGAGCGCCAGCTCGGCCTCGGCCTGGCGCACCGGTCGGGAGAACAGCGCGATCACGCCGCCCGAGCTGTTGCCGTAGAGGGCCGAGAACGGCCCGCGCAGCACCTCGACGCGGTCGGCGCCGGCCAGGTCCATGTGGCCGACCTGACCCTGGCCATCGGGCATCGAGGCGGGGATGCCGTCGCTGTAGAGCCTCAGGCCGCGCACGCCGAAGCCGGCCCGCGCCCCGAAGCCGCGGGAGCTGATCTGCAGGTCCTGGGCGTAGTTGTTGCGGTTGGCGACGTTCAGGCCGGGCACCCGTGCCAACGACTCGGACAGGTTGAGCATCGGGCCGCTGTCGCGCAGCTCGGTGCTGCCGACCTGGCTGATGGCGTAGGGCGCCTCGGCCTGGCGCCGGGCCCGGGCGCTGCCCGAGACGATCACGCCATCGAGCGCCGGTGCCTCGGCGGCCGGGGGCGCGCCGGACTGGGCCACGGCGGGCAGGGTGAGACCGCACAGCGTGAGGCTGCAGGCCAGCGCGATGGCGCGGCGCACCGGAAGGCGGGAGGAGGAGTCGGTCATCTGCTTGGGCGGTGTCGCTGGGAGCTCCGGCGGCGAAGGCGCACCGGACGGCATGTCTCGAGGTGTACCGCGCCGCAGGCACCCCGGGCCAGTCGGCACAAACCCGCTGGAGCACCGCCGGTGCGTCAAAACGCGACACCTGTGCCGCCGCCCGCCCTGGTGCTCAGAGCGAGCAGGTGCGAAAGCCGCAGAAGGCCTGGTCGTCGTCCGGGTCGAGGTGGCGGCGGCGGTGCAGTCCGCCCAGCCGCTCCCGGGTGGCCCGCGAGCCCCCCCGCACGACCTGATGGCGGCCGCAGGCCGGGCGGAACGGGCCGCTGTCGCTGACCGAGCCGGGCCAGCCGCAGGGCTGGGTCGGGTCCAGCGGGGCCAGCACGTCGGCGGTCCATTCCCACACCATGCCGTGGCGCAGGCCGCGGCGGCCGAAGCGGCTGACCGCACGCTCCCATTCGGCCTCACCGGGCAGGCGGCGCCCCGCCCAGCGGCACCAGGCCAGCGCCTCGTGCAGGCTGATCTGCTGCACCGCCTCGAGCGGGCGGACCCGCACCAGGCGGCCGAAGCGGTTCATCGCCGCCGGCGGCTCGGTGCGCTCGATCGCCCGCGGCGCCTTGCGCTGCCGCTGGCTGAGCCACTGCCAGCCTTCGGGGGTCCACCAGCGCCGCTGCCGATAACCGCCGTCGGCGATGAACTCGAGGAACCGCTGCCAGTTCACCGGCTGGGCGTCGATCTCGCCCGGCGGCAGCAGCTCGGTGCGCTGGCCCAGCTCGGCCTCGAAGCGGTAGCCGTCGCCGGGCGGCTCGCCCAGCGTCCAGCGGCCCTGCTCGAGGCTGAAGGTGGTGCCGGCGTGCGGCAGCGGCACGTCCGGGCGCAGCAGGCCGTCGGGCAGCGCGACACCGGCGTTCTGGGCCGCCTCGATCAGCGTCTCGTGGCGCAGGTCCTCGTGGAACAGCGCCGCGCGGAAGAAGTGCAGCGCATCGTCATCGGCCGGGCTGCCGTGCAGCAGGTCGAGCGTCACCTCGAGGGTGTCGACCAGGTACTGGCGGATGAAGCCGTTGTCGGGCAGCGGGCCGGGGTCCAGGCGCCGGGCGGGGGCCTCGCGTGGATCCCACCAGCGATCGGCCTGCGGCTCGATCGACGACAGCCTGGCCACCCGTGGATCGCAGCCCCGGCCCCGGCGGCGCTGCACGTTGCGCGCGATCCAGGCCTCCTGGAACCAGGCCAGCTCGCCGACCAGCCAGGCCGGCGAGGCTTGCTCCTCGTCATGGCCGCAGTGGTCCCGCCCGGCCTCCTCGAACGCGGCCAGCAGCGCGAGCGAGCGGTTGCGTGCATCCATCAGGGCCAGGGACAGCAGCTCCGGCCCGGCCGTGCGCATGGCTGCGGGATCGTTGAGCTCGGCAGCGGTGGCGATCATGCGGACTTCCCGGTGGCGAAGCGTCGATTGTGGCAGGCGTGGCACGCATCAGCCGGATCCGGCTTTTCGTCAATAAGAATGATTGCTGTTAACATCTCCTCATCAGGCCATGTGGCCGCTTCTTCCCTGGAGTCCCTGATGAATCGCCGTTCTTCCCTGCCGTCGCTGCTGGCCCTGAGCGCTGCCCTGGTGGTCGCCTGGCCCGCACAGGCCCAGGAACAGGTCCTGAACATCTACTCGGCCCGTCACTACCAGACGGACGAGTCGCTCTACGCCAACTTCACCAAGGCCACCGGCATCAAGATCAACCGGCTGGACGGCAAGGAGGACGAGCTGCTCGAGCGCATCCGCAACGAGGGGGCCAACAGCCCGGCCGACATCCTGATCACCGTCGACGCGGCCCGCCTGGAGATGGCCGACAGCCGCGGCGTGTTCCAGCCCATCCAGTCGAAGCTGCTGGAGGCGCGCATCCCCGACACGCTGCGCACGCCGACCTGGATCGCCTTCTCGACCCGGGCCCGCGCCATCGTCTACAACAAGCTGTCGATGAAGAAGGAATGGGTCCAGACCTACGAGGACCTGGCCAACCCGCGCCTGAAGGGCCAGATCTGCGTGCGCAGCGGCAACCACCCGTACAACCTGAGCCTGGGCGCGGCCGTGATCCATCACCTCGGCGAGGCCAAGGCGGAAGAATGGGCGCGTGGCCTGGTGGCCAACTTCGCCCGCTCGCCCAAGGGCGGTGACGTCGACCAGCTCAAGGCCGTGGCGGCCGGCGAGTGCAGCGTGGCGATCTCCAACAGCTACTACATCGCCCGCATGATGCGTTCGAGCAACGCCGACGACCAGGCGGTGATGCGCTCGCTGGGCGTGGTGTGGCCCAACCAGCAGACCTGGGGCACGCACATCAACGTCTCGGGCGCCGGCGTGCTCAAGCACGCGCCGCACAAGGCCGCGGCGGTGAAGTTCATGGAATACCTGGCCGGCGACGAGGCCCAGACCTACTTCGCCGACGGCAACAACGAATGGCCCGCGGCCAAGGGCGTGAAGCCCAAGAACCCGGCGCTCGACGCCCTGGGTCCGTTCAAGAGCGACAGCCTGCCGATCGGCGAGCTCTCCAAGGGAGCGGTCACCGCCCAGAAGGTGTTCGACCGCGCCGGCTGGAAGTGAGGTGGCGGCGGACGGGGCCGTCGCTCAGGCGTCGGCCCACGGCGCCGGCAGGTTGAACGGCGTGATCACCTCCGGGCGCGACAGCGCCGGTGGCGGAGCCGTCACGTTCAGGCCGTGAGCCTGCATGAACTGCAGGCAGGCGCTGTGCAGGTCGTGCCGCAGATCGTGGTGCAGCACGGCGCAGAGCTGGCGCTGTCGCAGCATGCCGATGTTGTCGGCGTCCAGGTCATGGCCGATGAAGGCCCGGCACGGTCGCCCCGCGTCCGCGAAGGCCCGGGCCACCGCGAGGTTGGCGCCGCCGACCGAGTACACCGCCGTCACGCCCGGTGAGCGGGCCAGCCGGGCCGACACGACCCGGCCGGTGGATTCCGGCAGGCCCTTGCCGTCGAGTTCGACGTGCACCTGCCAGTCGGGTCGCCACTGCGCCAGCGCCTGCGTGAACGCCCGGATCGGTCGTGCGATGGAAACGGTGGACCGCGACCGCATGCTGCGGCGCCTGTATCCGCACCTGCTGGCCCTGCATCAGGGCGGGCTGCTGAGCCGGCCCGGGATCGAGCGGGTCGTGGCGGCGTCGGCCGAGGGGTATGCCTTCCCGACCAACCTGGACCGCGATCCGCTGGTGGGCGGCTTGGCCCCGGCCCCAGCCGGCGGTGGTGTTGCAGGCGCTGTAGGCGGGCTGGTCCGCGCAGCGGCTCGAAGGCCTGCTCGACGAGATGGCCCGCAAGCGGCTGAGCTGAGCGCGGCCAGGGCCTCGGCAGGCACGGGCCGGACCGGTCGTGCGCCGGGGAGGCGCCCGGTCAGCGCGACCCGTGGCCGATGCGGCTGCCGGCGATCTGGCGGCTCAGCAGCACGATCGGGATCAGCCCGACGGCCACGATGGCCAGCGCGGCCGTCGAGGCCTCGGCCAGGCGTTCGTCGGAGGCGAGGGTGTAGACCTGCGTGGCCAGCGTGTCGAAGTTGAAGGGGCGCATCACCAGCGTGGCCGGCAGTTCCTTCATCACGTCGATGAACACCAGCAGCGCGGCGGTCAGCAGGCTGCCGCGCAGCAGCGGCAGGTGCACCCGGCGCAGCACCTGGGGGGGCGTCAGGCCCATGCTGCGTGCCGCGTCGTCCATGCTCGGCGTGATCTTCAGCAGGCCCGAGTCCACCGCCTGGACCGCCGCCGTCAGGAAACGCGCCACGCAGGCGTAGACCAGCGCGGTGATGCTGCCGGTCAGCAGCAGGCCCGGGTTCCAGCCGAAGCTGGACTGGATCAGCTCGGCCAGCAGGTTGTCGAGCCGGGCCACCGGGATCAGCACCCCCACGGCGATGACCGAGCCCGGCACCGCATAACCCAGCCCGACGATGCGCTGGGCGATGCGCAGCAGCCAGCCGCGGTGCTGGCGCGCGGCGTAGGCGATCAGCACGGCCAGCGCGACGCAGGCCAGCGCGGTCAGCCCCGCGACCAGGAAGCTGTTGCGCGCCAGCTCGACGAAGCGCCAGCCCCACTGCGCGTCCCCTTCGGTGAGCGCCATGTGCAGCAGCAGCCCGCCCGGCAGCAGGAAGCCGCCGGTCAGCGGCACCAGGCAGGCGCCGATCAGCACGGCGGCCCGCCAGCCGCGCAGCGGCCGCGACAGCGGCGTCAGGCGGCGCAGCGTGGTGTCGTGGAAGCGGGCGCGGCCACGCGAGGCGCGCTCGAGCGTCAGGATCACCGCCACGAAGGCCAGCAGGGCCACCGCCAGCTGGGCGGCGGCCGGCCGGTCACCCAGCGAGAACCAGGCGCGGTAGATGCCGGTGGTGAAGGTCTGCACCGAGAAGTAGGCCACCGTGCCGTAGTCGGCCAGCGTCTCCATCAGCACCAGCGCCACGCCCCCGGCGATCGCCGGGCGGGCCATCGGCAGCGACACCCGCCAGAAGCTGGCCCACGGCCCCAGGCCCAGCGAGCGGCCCACCTCGAGCATGCCCGCGGCACGTTCGAGGAAGGTGGTGCGGGCCATCAGGTAGACGTAGGGGTAGAGCGCCAGCGTGAACATCAGCACCGCGCCGCCGGTGCTGCGCACCTCGGGAAACCAGTAGTCGGCGCGGGTCCAGCCGAAGGTGTGGCGCAGCGCCGTCTGCACCGGTCCGACGAACTGCAGCAGGTCGGTGTAGGTGTAGGCCAGCACGTAGGCCGGCATGGCCAGCGGCAGCACCAGCGCCCACTCGAGGTGGCGCCGGCCGGGGAAGTGGTAGCGCGTGACCAGCCAGGCGGCGCCCACGCCCACGCTGGCCGAGCCGAGCGCCACGCCCAGGCACAGCTGCAGCGTGGTCAGCACGTAGTCGGGCAGCACGGTGTCGAGCAGGTGGCGCCAGGTCTCGGCGGTGCCCGGGCTCAGCAGGTGGGTGGCCACCGACAGCACCGGGGCGCCCACCATCAGCGCGATCAGCACCGTCACCGCCAGCAGCCAGCGGCCGTGCTGGCCGGGTCGCCGCTGCGCGCCCGGGGCTGCAGGGCGGCGGGCCGGGGTCACGGTCGCCGGCGGATCCGGTTCCAGGGGAGCCAGGGCGGGGACCTTCGCGTGGGGGGTGCTGGACATGGATGGGCTCGAAACAGTCGGGAATCAGCGCGATGTCGCCGGTGCATGGATGATAATCATTATCATTGAATTACCTGAGCCGTCGGACTCTCTCCCATGCCCTCCACGAACGACATCTGGTTGAGCCTCGAGCACCTGAGCCTGCGCTACGGCACGCAGACCATCGTGGACGGGCTGGACCTGCAGCTCTCGCGCGGCAGCATCGGCTGCCTGCTGGGTCCGTCGGGCTGCGGCAAGACGACGGTGCTGCGCGCGATCGCCGGTTTCGAGCCGGTGTCGGGCGGGCAGATCCTGCTCGACGGGCGGGTGGTCAGCTCGGCCGCGGTGCATGTGCCGCCCGAGCAGCGCCGCATCGGCATGGTGTTCCAGGACTACGCGCTGTTCCCGCACCTGAGCGTGCAGCGCAACGTCGCCTTCGGCCTGCGCGGCGTGGCCGACGCCGACCTGCGGGTGGCCAAGATGCTGGCCACCGTGGGCCTGGCCCAGTCCGGCGGCAAGTACCCGCACGAGCTCTCCGGCGGCCAGCAGCAGCGGGTGGCGCTGGCGCGCGCGCTGGTCATGCAGCCCGCGCTGCTGCTGATGGACGAGCCGTTCTCCAACCTCGACGTCGAGCTGCGCGAGCGCCTGGCCGCCGAGGTGCGCGAGATCATCAAGTCCCATGGCACGACCGCCATCCTGGTCACGCACGACCAGCACGAGGCCTTCGCGGTGGCCGACCAGATCGGCATCATGTCGGGTGGGCACATCCAGCAGTGGGACAGCGCCTACAACCTCTACCACCGGCCGGCCAATCGCCTGGTCGCCGACTTCGTCGGCCAGGGCGTGTTCCTGCCGGGTGAGGTCGGGCAGGGGTCGCAGGTGTGGCTGGAGCTGGGCACGGTACACAGCGGCCAGCCGATCCGCTGCACCGAACATGGTGACCTCTGCGCCAGCGGCTGCCAGGTCGACGTGCTGCTGCGTCCCGACGACGTGGTGCACGACGATGCCAGTCCGATCCAGGCCGAGGTGGTCAGCAAGGCCTTCCGCGGCGCCGACATCCTCTACACGCTGCGCCTGGGCAGCGGCGCGCTGGTGCTGTCGCTGGTGCCGTCCCACCACAACCACGCGCTGGGCGAGCGCATCGGCATCCGGCTCGACCTCGACCACGTGGTGGCCTACAAGCGCAGCGGTGTCGTCCAGGGCCTGCGCTGCGAGCAGCCGGCCTGAGCCGGGAGATGCCGCTCAGGCGGTGAGGATCCAGCCCTCGAGCGGATCGACCCCGGCCGGCCAGCCATGGCCGGGCCGCGTGACCGACCAGGCCACCTGCACCAGGCACAGCACGGCGTCGAGGGCATCGCCGCTGGCGTCATCGATCAGCTCGGCCCGCAGGGCCGGCTCGGCGACCAGCTGCAGCGCCAGCCGCCCGGCGCCCTGTTCGAGCCGCTTGACCAGCGTGATGCGGGCCTGGCGCCGTGCCTCGGTCCAGGCCTGGCGGTCGTCGCTCTTGTAGGACGTGCGGCCGATCAGCTCGCGCGCCAGCAGCCCCGGGTAGGCCTCCAGCGCCTGGCGCCGTCCATCCCCCGCCCGCAGCCCGGGCAGGTCGCAGCCCGCGGCGATCAGCCGCGGCACGCCCGCGTGCAGCATCCAGGCCACCGGCGGGTTCACCCATTTCATCGACGGGGACGCGCCGGCCGGACCGTCGCAGGCCCGGTGGGCGAACTTGCCGCCCACCGGCCGGGCCGCGCAGAAGGTCTTGAACCGGTCGCGGATCACGGCCCGGTCGAGCGCGGCGTAGTGCCGCATCAGCGCGCTCCAGTCGGTCGGCCAGCCCAGCGTGGTGACCAGCTCGCGGGGCAGGCCGAAGGGCAGGTCCATGCCGGCTCGCCACGGGCCGGGCTCGTCCAGGCTGGCGGCCCAGTCGTCGAGGTGGTGGAAACGCCGCAGCCGGTCCACCAGGACCCGCGTGCCGCAGCGCTGTCCGATGGCCATCGTGATGGCCTTGCGGCGGCTCGGGCGGCTGGAGAAATCGACCCCGCGCAGCGACAGGCCGGGCGGGGCCGGCGCGTCGGTGCCGCCCGGGGCCGGGCGATCAGCCGGCGCGGCCAACGATGGAGGCGGTGGCGATCAGCTCCTCGAGCAGCGCCATCGAGGCCCGGCCCGAGGTGACGAAAGGATCGAGCATCGGCTTGTCGCTGTACTTGAGCACCAGCGACGGGTTGATGCGCTGCAGGTTGACCTGGCCCATGGTCCAGCTCGAGAAGCGGCGTTCGCTGATCTCCTCGAAATGCAGCAGCGTGACGCCGCTGTGGCGGTTGTCGCGCACGATCTGGTTGTACAGGCCGTTGACCACGGCCCGTCCGCCCTCGAGCACCTGCATGAACACGTCCCCGCTGTGGCAGAGGATGCCGGTGATGCCCATCTGCGGGTTCCTGCTGCGCGACTGGGCGAGGATGTGGTCGATCATCTCGCCGGTCACGCCGTCGGCCCGGCTGGCATAAAGCAATCTGACGAGCATGAGTTTCTCCGTGGGTCAGCTCTTGCGCTGGCTGAGCAGCGCGAGGAATTCGCGCCGCAGGTCGGAATCCTTCAGGAAGGAGCCGCGCATGACACTGTTGATCATCTTCGAGTCCATGTCCTTGACCCCGCGCCAGCCCATGCAGAAGTGGTCGGCTTCCATGATCACCGCCAGGCCGTCGGGCTGCATCTTGTCGTTGAGCAGGTCGGCGACCTGGGTCACCGCCTCCTCCTGGATCTGCGGGCGGCTCATGATCCAGTCGGCCAGGCGCACGTACTTGGACAGCCCGATCAGCGCCGAATGCTCGTTGGGCATGATGCCGATCCACAGCTTGCCGATGATCGGGCACAGGTGGTGGGAGCAGGCGCTGCGCACGGTGATCGGGCCGACGATCATCAGCTCGCTGAGGTGCTCGACGTTGGGGAACTCGGTCACCGGCGGCTGGGGCACGTAGCGGCCGCGGAACACCTCCTGCAGGTACATCTTGGCCACGCGCCGGGCGGTGTCCTGGGTGTTGTGGTCGCTGTCGGTGTCGATCACCAGGCTGTCGAGCACGCCGGCCATCTTGCCCTGCACCTCGTCGAGCAGGGCCTCGAGTTCACCGGGCCGGATGAAGGCCGAGATGTTGTCGTTGGCGTGGAAACGCTGCTGGGCTGCCTTGATGCGTTCGCGGATCTTGCGCGAGACCGGAACGCCCGCATCATCGACGACCGGACCGTCGATGACGGAGGGGGGGACAGTGCTCATGGGATGCTGAGGTCAGGGAAAAGGGGACGCGAAGGAGGGAAGGCGATCACGTCATGTCGCCGGATGCTATCAGTGCAGCGATAAACCTGCCGTCGCCGGGCCTGCTGGCGTCTGCAGTCCCGGCGCGCTCACCAGGCCGTCCCGCCAGGTGGTGTCGAGCAGCCGGTCGATCAGCCCGCTCGCCTGGGGGCGCCCGAAGGCGTAACCCTGCAGCTCGTCGCAGCCCAGGCGCTGCAGCACCGCACTCTGCTGCTCGGTCTCGACCCCTTCGGCGACCACCTGCAGCTTGAGCTTGCGCGCCAGCGCGATGATGGCCTCGACGATCGCGACATCGTCCTCGTCGTGCGGGATGCCGTCGACGAAGGAGCGGTCGATCTTCAGGCGCTGCAGCGGAAAACGCTTCAGGTAGGCCAGGCTCGAATAGCCGGTGCCGAAGTCGTCCACCGACAGCTGCACGCCCAGCTGGCGCAGGCCCTTGAGCACGTCCAGCGTGTAGAGCGGATCGTCCATCACGCTCGACTCGGTGATCTCCAGCTCGAGCAGGCCGGCGTCCAGGCCGCTGTCGAGCAGCGCCTGCCGCACCACGGCCTCGAGCCCCGGGCGTTGCAGCTGGCGGGCCGACAGGTTGACGGCCATGCGCAGCGGCGGGCGGCCCCGGGCGGCGCAGTGCAGCGCCCAGATCCGGGCCTGCAGGCAGGCCTGGCGCAGCACCCACTCGCCGATCGGCAGGATCAGCCCGGTGTCCTCGGCCAGGCCGATGAAGTCGCCCGGGGGCACCAGCCCGCGCTGCGGATGCATCCAGCGCACCAGCGCCTCGAAGCCCGTCAGCCGGCCCTGCGCATTGATCTGGGGCTGGTAGTGCAGCAGCAGTTCCTGGCGGTCGAGCGCACGGCGCAGGTCGTTCTCCAGGCGCAGCTGCGCGTGGGCCTGGGCGTCCATGCCCGGGCTGAAGAAACGGTAGGTGTTGCGGCCCGCGGCCTTGGCCTTGTAGAGCGCGGTGTCGGCGTACTTCAGCAGGCTGCCGGCGTCGGTCGCGTCGCGCGGGTAGACGCTCAGCCCCAGGCTGGCGGTGACGTGGATCTCCTGGCCGGCCAGCTCGAAGGGCCGCGACAGCGTGCCGAGCAGCTTGTCGGCCACCAGCGCCACGCTGGCCGGATCGCCCGTGTCCTCCAGCACGACCAGGAACTCGTCGCCACCCAGCCGGGCCACCGTGTCCTGCTCGCGCAGCGCCGCCCGCAGTCGCAGCGCGGTCTGGCGCAGCAGCGTGTCCCCGGCGAGGTGGCCGAGCGTGTCGTTGATGGTCTTGAAGCGGTCGAGGTCGAGGAAGATCACCGCCAGGTCCGAGCGGCTGCGCTGGGCGTGGGCCAGGCCCTGGTTGAGCCGGTCGAGCACCAGCATGCGGTTGGGCAGGCCGGTGAGCGTGTCGTGGTAGGCCAGGTGCTGGATGCGGTCTTCCTGGACCTTCTGCTGCGTGATGTCGTGGGCGATGCCGACCCGGCGCACCGCCTGGCCCTGCTCGTCGAGCACCGCGTAGGCGCGCATGCGCACATGGCGCAGCTGGCCGTCGCGGCGCAGCACCCGGAAGCTCAGGTCGTAGTCGCGCGTCGAGGGCACCTCGGAAAAATGCTCGCGCACCACCGACAGGTCCTCCGGATGCACCCACTTCAGCCAGACGCTCCAGTCCCGGTAGAGCGCGGCCGCGTCGCCGCCCCAGACCCGCTCGTAGGCCGGGCTGACGTAGAGCACGCGCTGGCGGGCCGGATCGGTGAGCCAGAACACGTCGGTCAGCGCCTCGGCCATCTCGCGGAAACGCTGCTCGCTCTCGCGCAGCGCGCGCCGCTCGCGTTCGAGCTGCACCCGCAGGTGGGCCGACTCGAGCGCCACCGGCAGGCGCTGCCAGCCGCTGCTGTGCTTGACCAGGTAGTCGGTGGCGCCGAGCTTGAGGGTCTGGATCGCCGCCTCCTCGTCGCCCTGGCCGGTCAGGATGACGATGGGCAGGTCGACGCGCCGGGTCTGGCGCAGCTCCTTGGTCAGCTCCAGCGCGTTCATGCCGGGCAGCTGGAAGTCCAGCAGCAGCACGTCGACATCGGGCAGCGCCTGTGCGTCGGTGCAGCGGTCCAGGCGCAGCAGCACCTGCTCGGCGCTGTGCACCGTCTCGAGCCGCAGCTGCGGGGCGTGCCGCTGGATGTGGCGGCGCAGCAGGTCGATGTCGACGTCGTTGCTCTCGGCATAGAGCACCCGCAGCGGCTGCTCGCGCCGGTTCAGGCGCTTGCGGTGCTGTTCCATGACGGCCTGCACCAGCGCCGGCAGCCGCTGCAGGTAGTCGTTGTGCTTGACCACGTAGTCGTCGGCGCCGGCCCGCAGCGCGGCCACGGCCGACTGCTCGTCACCCGAGCCGGTCAGCACGATCACGGCGGTGTCCGGATGGTCCTGCATGAGCTCGGACAGCAGCTCCAGGCCGCTGCCATCGGGCAGGTGCATGTCCAGCAGCAGCAGGTCCCAGCGGCTGCGCCCGAGGGCGCGGCGTGCATCGGCCAGCGTGGGCTCGACGCTCAGGGCCACGTGCTCGCCATGGGCCTTCAGGGCCCGGCGGGTCAGATCGGCATCGTGTCGGTTGTCCTCGACATAGAGCACCCGCAGCGGGTGGGGCGAGCCGGTGGGGGGAGGGGAGTGGACAACCATGCGGGGCGGTGGATCGGAATCGGTCAGAGCGCACGCTCGTTCAGCACGCACCAGTACAGCTGGATCTGCGTGGCCACATCCATGAACTTCTCGAAGTCCACGGGCTTGACGATGTAGGAATTGGCCCCCAGCGTGTAGGCGGTGGCCACGTCCGCATCTTCGCGCGAGGTGGTCAGCATCACCACCGGTATTTTCTGGTAGACCGGGTGATTCTTCAGGTGGCGCAGCACCTCCAGCCCGTCGATGCGCGGCAGCTTCAGGTCGAGCAGGATGACCGCTGGCAGCGGGTCGCCCTCCCGCCAGGCGTTGACCAGGTCCAGCGCCTCCTCGCCGTCGCGGGCGATCTGCATCGGGTTGACGATGTGGCGCCGGGCGAAGGCACGCAGCGTCAGGTCGACATCCATCGGGTTGTCTTCGACCAGCAGGATCGGGCGTTGTGAGTTCATGACCGGAATGTGCAGCGCGGCGAGGCTTCGGGAAATGGGGTCGAAGCCTATTGTGCCGAGGCCTGGACAGGTTCCTCGTGGTACCTGTCGCCGGTGTCTGCGCTGCATGGCAGCTCGATCAGGAAGGTCGCCCCCTGGCCCGGGGAGGACTGGGCCCAGACCCGGCCGTGCATGCGTTCGAGCGCCTTGCGCACGATCGCCAGGCCCACGCCCGTGCCCGGGTAGTCCTCGGCCCGGTGCAGGCGCTGGAAGATCTCGAAGATGCGGTCGTGGTAGCGCATGTCGAAGCCCGAGCCGTTGTCGCGCACCCACAGGCGCACGTGGCCGGCCTGCGTGCAGCAGCCGATCTCCACGCTCGGCTGCGCCTGCGAGGTGGTGAACTTCAGGGCGTTGTCGAGCAGGTTGCGCAGCACCAGCTGCAGCCCGCGGGTGTCGGCCACGACCCTCTCCGGGCCCAGCGCCAGCGTCAGCCGCACGCCCCGCCGCTGGAGCTCGTCCTGCCGTTCGCCCACGCAGGCCTGCACCAGCCCGGCCAGCGCGACCGGGGCCAGCGCCGGGCGGCTGCGCTCGATGCGCGAATAGGCCAGCAGGTCGTCGATCAGCCGGGCCATGTGCTCGGTGGCCCGCCGGATCGTGCCGACGAACTCGCGACCCTCGTCGTCGAGCAGGTGGCTCTTGTCGTCGAGCAGCAGGCGGCTGTAGCCGTCGATGCCGCGCAGCGGCGCCTTCAGGTCGTGCGAGACGGAGTAGGTGAAGGACTCGAGCTCGCGACGCTTGGCCTCGAGGTCGGCGGTGCGCTCGCGCACCCGCTGCTCCAGCTCGGCATTGAGCCGGCGCACCTCGTCGTCGGCGGCCTTGCGCTCGGAGATGTCGAGCAGGTAGCCGTTGATCACGACGGCGTCGTCGGCATCGCGCATCGGCACCGCGCGTGCCTCGACCCAGACGGCGCCGCGCTCCGGATGGATGAGGCGGAACTCGTGGCGCCAGGGTTGCAGGTCGTCCTGCATCGTCGCGAGCGCCTGCTCGACGGCCGCGACGTCGTCCGGATGGGTCAGCGAGCCCAGGTGCATCGCGGGCCCGAGCAGCTCGCCGGTCGGGCGGCCGCAGAGCGTGGCCATGGCCGCGGTGATGAACACGAAGCGCCAGCGCCGCTGCTCGTCGCGCCTGAGCACGCAGGGCGCCGCGGGCGAGGCCTCGATGAAGCGGGCCAGCCGGGCGTCAGCCTCCCGGCGCGCGCGGCGTGCGGCCTCGGCCATGCGGGGCAGCGTGATGTCCTCGGTGATGCCGCCGATGCAGATCAGCTCGCCGAGCTCGTCGCGGATGGGAAAGGCGCGGTTGCGCACCCAGATCATCGAGCCGTCCGGCCGCACGACCCGGTATTCGATGTCCTCCGCCCGGCCCTGGGCCAGCGGGACGAAGCCCTGCAGCACGCGCGGGCGATCGTCCTCGTGCACCGCGTCCAGCCAGGCCTGCGGCGTCTGCTGCAGCGCCTCGACCGTGCATCCCCACAGCGCCGTGCAGGCCGGGCTGACGTAGAGCAGGCCGTGGTGCTGGCGGTCGGCGATCCAGACCATGTCGCGGCTGTGCTCGGTGAACAGCCGCAGCCGCTGCTCGGACTCGCGCAGCGCGTCCTCGGCCTCGATGCGGGCGGTCACGTCGCTGATGGTGCAGACCACCCCCTCGGGCACCTCGGGGGCGATGTCCTCGACGAAGGTGGCCGACACCTCGATCCAGCGCCGCGGCAGGCCCGGCCCCTCGAATCCGCTGATCTGGGGCGGCACGGCGCAGCGGCCCCGCAGCGCCTGCCAGACCGCCCGGTCCTCCACCGGCATCACGCTGCCGTCGCGCCGGAAGCGCCGCAGGCCCATCGATTCGGCGTTGCGGCCCAGCATCTGCTGGCCGGGGCGGTGGAACAGGCGCTCGGCCGCCCGGTTGGCCGAGACGATGCGCAGCTCGGTGTCGTAGAGCAGCACGGCATCGTGCAGCGCGTGGAAGATGGCCAGGTGCAGCGGCGGGCGTGCCGCCGCCGTGTGCTGGGGGGAGGCCGGGTCGGGGGACGAAGGCATGTCGTGGTGGTCTTCCATCGGCGCTGGCGGACGCTCTGCTCCCGGGACGATGTCCCGAATGTCCCCACAGTTCAGGCCGGCGTCAATGGACGGAGTTCCGCTTGCACGTGAAATCGTGGACCGCTCGTTCAATCCATGCCAGGGCCGGCCAGCGCCCGCAGGTCATCGAGCGTGTCGAGGTCGAGCAGCGAACGCTCGCCGCACAGGCGCAGCAGGCGTGCGCCCGCCACGGCCAGCCCGCTGCGGTGGCGCGCACTCGGGCCGATGGACTCGAAGCCCAGCTCGGCCACCAGACCGGGGCGCACGCTGCGCACCGGGCCGAAGCGCTCCAGCGTGGTGGCCTTGACGACACGCTGGATCTCCCGGCGCCGGACCTCGTCCAGCCCTTCGGTCACCTTGGCGACGGTCACCAGCTGCAGCGCCCCGGGCGCGGCGGGTTCACGCCGCTCGATCTGCTCGAGCACGACCCGGACCTGCTCGCTGGTGGTCGGCCGGTGGCTCCAGACGGCGAAGCTGCAGTCCGTCAGGCCGCTGGCATCGGCCTGGGCGTGCACCAGCACCGCGGTCGCGCGCATCGGATCGGCCGGCCAGGTCCGGCCCGGGCCGTCGCCGGCCGAGGGGTGGCCACGGCGCAGCAGCAGCCCGGTCATGCCGTGCCGGCGCAGGTCCATGCGCTGCTGCTGCAGCCCGGCCCAGTGCTCGAAGCGGATCGGCGCCGAACGCCGCCAGGTCGCCGGCAGCGCCAGGCGCTCGAGCGCCGCGAGGCGCTGCTGCAGCGGCTGTGCACGCCGGTCGAGGCCGTCGAGCTCGAGCAGGTCGTGGACCAGCACCATCGCCGGTGCCTGCTCGAGCAGGCGTCGCCCGGGTGGGCGCCGGGTGCGGGGCTGCAGCAGCAGTGCCGACTCGGGTGCCGGCGCGCCGGGCCGCCAGACCAGCAGCTCGCCGCTGAGCACCGTGCCGTCGGGCAACTGCATCGCCTGTCCGGCCACGTCCGGATGGTGCGTGGTCACCAGCGCCTGCGCGGGGGACCAGATCCAGACCTGGCCGGCGCGCCGGACCACCTGCACCGGCAGGCCGTCGTGGGTGCCGTCGGCCCGCCAGTCCGCCGGCGCGCCCAGGCGCGTGTCCGGCGCCTCGGTGTCGGCCGGGGTCAGCACCGGGAAGGCCTCGAAGGCATAGGGCTGGCCGGTCGGTGCGCAGGCCGCGGGTGGCGGAGCCAGCAGCGCGATCAGGTCGGCGGCCGCCGGCCGTCGCCCGGGGCCCTGGAGGTGGCGGGCCAGCCGCTGGGCGACCAGCGTGGGGTCCAGCCCGGCGTGGGCCGCGACCGCCTGCTGCAGCAGCCCGGGGCTGACGCCCGGGCGCAGGCCGCCGGCCACCAGCCGGTTCAGCAGCAGGCGCCCGTCCAGGTCCAGCTCGTTCCACCAGCGGCACAGCGTGGCCTGCTGCTCCGGCTCGGTCTGCTCGCGCAGCCGTGGCAGCCGCTCGTCCATCCAGACGGCCAGGCCGGGGGCGGCCCGGGCCTCGGTCCGGTCCCCTTGACCTTCCGCCGCCGCCGGGGGCGGATCCGGCCACACCAGGGCGACGGTCTGCGCGACCTCGCCCACCGTGGCGTGACAGGCGTCGAACAGCCATCCCGGCAGGCCCGAAGCCTGCCGGGCGATCCGCAGCAGCGCGGCCGGGGCCAGGCTGCGGCGTGTCCTGCCGCCGGCCAGCAGGTACAGCGCCCAGGCTGCGTCGGCGGGCTCCGCCGCGGCCAGATGGGCCCTCAGCGCGGCCTGCTGGTGGTGCGGTGCGGCGCTGGCGTCGAGTTCGGCGCGCAGCCGGGCGAAAAGATGCATGAGCCGCGATCCTTCAGCGCCGCCGCCAGGCCTTCTCGGCCTCGACCGCCACCGCGACCGTGGCGGCACAGCCCAGGCAGATCAGCAGCTCCGCGGCCGACAGCGCCTCGGTGTGGAAGATGTCCTGCAGCCAGGGCACGTAGAGCGTGGCCATCTGCATCACGAAGGTCAGTGCCACCGCGCCGTGCAGCGGCAGGTTGCTGCGCCAGCCCAGTCGCCACATCGGCACGCTCTCGGAGCGGATGGCCAGCACATGGGCCATCTGCGCCAGCGTCAGCACGGTGAAGACCATCGTCTGGCCGTGGGCCTGGCCGTCGTGGATCGCCCAGGCGTGCACCCCCAGGCACAGCGCGGCGATCAGCAGGCCCACCCACAGCGCGTGCTGCCACAGCCCGTGGGCGAACAGGCTCTCGCCGGGCGGGCGCGGCGGGCGGCGCATCACGCCGGGCTCGGCCGCCTCGGCCGCCAGCGCCAGGCCCGGCAGGCCGTCGGTCACCAGGTTGATCCACAGGATGTGGATGGGCAGCAGCGGGATGGGCAGCCCGAGCAGCGGCGCGAGGAAGATGGTCCAGATCTCGCCCGAATTGCCGGTCATCGCGTAGCGGATGAACTTGCGGATGTTGTCGAAGATGCGCCGGCCTTCACGCACCGCGGTGACGATGGTGGCGAAGTGGTCGTCCAGCAGCACCAGCGAGGCGGCCTCGCGGGCGACGTCGGTGCCGTTGCGGCCCATCGCCACGCCGATGTCGGCGGCCTTCAGTGCCGGGGCGTCGTTGACCCCGTCGCCGGTCATCGCGACATGCCGGCCCCGCGCCTGCAGCGCCTGCACGATGCGGATCTTCTGCGCCGGGTCGACCCGCGCATACACCCGCACGTCCTCGACCCGCGCGCCCAGCTCGGCCTCGTCCATGCGGCCCAGGTCGGCCCCGGTCAGCACCTGGGGCGGCTGCTGGCCCGGATCGAGCAGGCCCAGCTGCGCCGCGATGGCCAGCGCGGTGGCCGGGTGGTCGCCGGTGATCATCACCGGCGTGATGCCGGCGGCCAGGCATTCGGCCACGGCCGCGCGCGCCTCCGGGCGTGGCGGGTCGATCAGCGCGATCAGCCCCAGCAGCTCGAGCTGCCGCTCGGCCTGGTCGGCGCTCTCGTCCTGCGGATGCCGGTCGGCCTCATGGCGCCGCTGCGCCAGGGCCAGCACCCGCAGGCCCTGGCCCGCCAGCTGCCGGGCGCGTTCCAGCCAGGCCTGCAGCTCGACCTCGCCACCGGTGTCGGTCGCGATGCAGCGCGGCAGCACGGCCTCCGGGGCGCCCTTGGTCAGGGCGAGCCAGCCGTGTCCGGTGCGGTGCAGCGTGCTCATGCGCTTGCGGTCGGCGTCGAAGGGCCACTCGTGCGCCCGGGGCAGGCGGGCCCGCAGCGGCTCGATGGGCAGGTCGCGGGCCGCGGCGCCGTCGAGCAGCGCGGTCTCGGTCGGGTCGCCGATCCAGGCGCTGGGCGTGTGCTCGGACCAGCGCTCGGCGCCGGCCCGGCGGTGCGGCGCCGGCTGCGCGTCGTTGCACAGCACGGCCGCGCGCCACAGCGCGGCGTCGGCCGTGCGGCTGGCCGGCGCCTCGTCCAGCGAGGTCAGCGCGGCGCTGACCTGCATGCGGTTGAGCGTCAGCGTGCCGGTCTTGTCCGAGCAGATGGTGCTGACCGAGCCCAGCGTCTCCACCGCCGGCAGCCGCCGCACCAGCGCCTGGCCCTGCACCATGCGCCGCGCGCCCAGGGCCAGCAGCACGGTCACCACCGCCGGCAGCGCCTCGGGGATCGCGGCCACCGCCAGGCTGATCGCCGTCAGCGCCATGGTCCAGGGCGATTCGTCGCGCAGCAGCACGCCGGTGAAGAACACCACCACGCAGATGCCCAGCACCACCACCGACAGCCGCCGGCCGAAGGCGGCCAGGCGGCGCTGCAGCGGCGTGCTGCGCCGACCGCTCGAGCCCAGCAGCGAGGCGACCTGGCCGAGCTGCGTGCCGGCGCCGGTGGCCACCACCAGCCCTTCGGCGCGGCCGTGCGTGATCATCGTGCCCTTGAAGGCCATGTTCAGACGGTCGCCCAGCGCGAGGCTGGCGCCGTCGCTGCCCGGGGGCGGGGACAGCGCCTGCGCATGCTTGTCCACCGTCACCGACTCGCCGGTGAGCGTGGACTCGTCCACCCGCAGCTGCGCGACGCTGCTCAGCCTCAGGTCGGCCGGCACCAGGTTGCCGGCCTCCAGCAGCACCAGGTCGCCCGGCACCAGGTCGTGGGCCTGCACCTGCTGCGGCTGGCCGTCCCGCCGCACGCAGGCCTGGGGGGCGGCCAGCTGCTGCAGCGCGAGCAGGGCCCGGTCGGCCTTCCATTCCTGCACCAGGCCGATCAGCGCGTTGAGCACGACGATCACCAGGATCACCACCGCATCGGTGCGCTCGCCCAGCGCGAAGGCCACCCCGGCGGCGGCCAGCAGCACCAGCACCATCACGTCGAGAAAAGGCTCGAGCAGCCGGGCCGGCAGGCTGCGGGGGCGTGCCGTCGGCAGCGCGTTGGGGCCGTGGCGGGCCAGTCGTTCCTCGTGCTCGGCCGGCCTCAGCCCGGTGCCCGGATCGACGCCCAGGCCGGCGGCCACCGCCTCGACGCTCAGCAGGTGGGCCCGCTCGTGGATCTCGGCATGGGCGCGATGCGGTTCAACCATGGTGTCGGCTCGGCAGGTGCTCGGCTGTGATGGAGTTCACGAGCTTAAGCCGATCCGGGCACAAGGCCCTGACGGTTTTCGGGATATGGGCCGATATTGATATTGCTTTATCATGAAGCCATGAAATGCCTCCGCCCTGCCGCCCGTGATGTCCCTGCCGCCGCGAGGCCGACGTGCTGAACAGCGCGTGGCAACGCCTGGGCTGGGCGGGCGGGCTGGTCGGACTGATCTGGCTGGCCGTGTTCTGGGCGCTGGGCTGATCCGCCGATGAGCGCCCATCCGCACCACCATGTCGCCACCCATCGCCTGACCCACGGCGAGGCGCTGGCGCTGAAGAACCTCACCGTGGCCTACCGCGGCCACCCGGCCGTGCATCACCTCGACGGCGCCTTCGAGCGCGGTTCGATGACCGCCATCGTCGGCCCCAACGGCGCGGGCAAGAGCAGCCTGCTCGGGGCGCTGACGGGCGAGCTGCGTCCGGCCGAAGGCGAGGTGACGCGCGCCGCCGGCCTGCGCCTGGCCTACCTGCCGCAGCAGTCGCAGATCGACCGCAGCTTCCCGGTCCAGGTGATGGACGTGGTCGCGCTGGGCCTGTGGTCGCAGCTGGGGCGCTGGCGCGGGCTCGATGCGGCCCAGCGCGAGCAGGTCCGGGCCGCGCTGGCGGCGGTGGGTCTGCAGGGCTTCGAGCGCCGGCTGATCGGCGAGATCTCGGTGGGCCAGTTCCAGCGGGTGCTGTTCGCCCGGGTGCTGCTGCAGCAGGCCGACGTGATCCTGCTCGACGAGCCCTTCAACGCGATCGACGCCCGCACCACCGCCGACCTGCTCGGCGTGGTGCACCGCTGGCACGCCGAGGCCCGCACGGTGATCGCGGTGCTGCACGACCTCGACCAGGTGCGCACGCATTTCGAGCGCACGCTGCTGCTGGCGCGCCGCTGCGTCGCCTGGGGGCCGACGGCCGAGGTGCTGCGCGCCGAGCACCTGTTCGCCGCGCGCCAGATGTCCCAGACCTGGGACGAGGCCGCGCCACGCTGCGTCGAGCCCGCCTGAGCCGCCAGCGATGGAGTCGCCGTGGCCGGCCCTGCAGGGCCTGATCCTTCCGTTCGCCGAATTCCCGTTCATGCGCCGCGCGCTGGTCGCCAGCCTGGCGCTGGGCATCGGCAGCGCGCCGCTGGGCGTGTTCATGGTGCTGCGCCGCATGAGCCTGATGGGCGACGCGATGGCGCACGCGCTGCTGCCCGGCGCCGCGCTGGGGTTCATGGTGGCGGGCTTCTCGCTGACCGCGATGAGCCTGGGCGGTTTTGCCGCCGCGCTGCTGGTGGCCGTGCTGGCCGGCGCGGTGACGCGCTCGACCGGCCAGCGCGAGGACGCCAGCTTCGCGGCCTTCTACCTGATCGCGCTGGCGCTGGGCGTGCTGATGATCTCCAGCAGCGGCAACAGCGTCGACCTGATGCACGTGCTGTTCGGCAGCATCCTGGCGGTCGACGAGCCGGCGCTGCTGCTGATCGCCGGGGTCAGCTCGGTCACGCTGCTGCTGGTGGCGCTGTGCTTTCGCCCGATGGTCGTCGAGAGCTTCGACCCCGGCTTCCTGCGGGCGGTCAAGGGCGGCGGCGCGGCCATGCACACGCTGCTGCTGGTGCTGACCGTGGCCAATCTGGTGGTCGGCTTCCAGGCCATGGGCACGCTGATGGCCGTCGGGCTGATGATGCTGCCGGCCACCGCCGCCCGCTTCTGGGCCGGCCAGGTCGTGACGATGATGGCCGCGGCGATGCTGATGGCGGTGGTCTCGGCGCTCGGCGGGCTGCTGCTGTCCTTCCATGTGCGCTGGCCGTCCGGGCCGGCCATCGTGCTGGTGGCCGGGGCGCTCTACGCCCTGTCCGTGTTCTTCGGCGCACGCGAGGGCCTGCTCTGGGTCTGGCTGCGCCAGCGTCTGCATCGGGAGGCCTGACATGGTCGGTGCTCGGTGGCGGTCCCGCCGGGACTGCCTGATCGCGGCGGCTGCCGCGTGCGGCCTGGGGGTCGCTGGAGCCGCCCGGGCGGCCTCGCCGCCGCTGCGCGTGGTCGCGACCTTCTCCATCCTGGCCGACCTGGCACGCCAGGTGGCGCCACCGGACAGCGAGGTGCATGCGCTGGTCGGCCCCGATGCCGATGCCCATGTCTTCGAGCCCACCCCGCAGGACGTGATGCGGCTGGCGCGTGCCGACGCGGTGGTCGTCAACGGCCTGTTCTTCGAGGGCTGGATCGACCGCCTGATCCGCGCCAGCGGCTTCCGCGGCCCGGTCATCGTCGCCAGCGAGGGCATCACGCCCCGCCGGCTGGGCCCGTCCGTCGACCCGCACGCCTGGCAGGACCTGGCCCATGTGCGCCGCTACCTGCTGAACCTGCAGGCCGGCTTCGCCCGGCTGCGACCGGAATCGGCGGCGCTGATGCAGCAGCGCACCCGCGCCTACCTGGCGCAGGTCGATGCCCTCGATCGGGACACCCGCGCGCGCCTGGCCACGATCCCGGTGGCCGATCGCCGGGTCGTGACCACGCACGACGCCTTCGGCTACCTGGCCCGGGCGCAGGACATCGAGTTCCTCGCCGCCCAGGGCTGGGACACGCACAGCGAGGCGTCCGCGGCCGACATCGCCCGGCTGATCGCGCAGATCCGCCGCCAGCACGCCCGCGCCGTCTTCATCGAGAACATCAGCGATCCGCGCCTGGCCCGGCGCCTGGCCCGGGAGGCCGGTGCCACCGTCGGCGGCACGCTCTACTCGGATGCGCTGTCGGCACCGGGCACCGCGGCCGACACCTTCCTGAAGATGTACGCACACAACGTCGACATGCTGGTGCGGGCCCTGGGCGGGCCGCCCGCCGCGCGCTGAGCGGGCGGGGCCGCCGGGCCGTTCAGGCCGCGGCGCAGTCGCTGCACAGGCCGTAGAGCGTGATGTCGTGCTGCTCGAGGCGAAAGCCCGGGGGCACCAGGTGGCCCAGGTTGCCCGGGCAGCCGTGCACGACGAAGACCTTGTGGCAACCGGTGCAGCGGAAGTGGTGGTGGTGCTCGTGGCGGGCCGGCTGGTAGCGCGGGCTGTCGCCGGGCAGCGTGACCGCGTGCACCTCGCCCTCGTCGACCAGCAGCTTGAGGTTGCGGTAGACCGTCGCCAGGCCGAGGGCCGGGACCTGCTGCTTGGCCGCGTCGAGCACCTCCTGGGGCGACAGGGGCCGCTGTGCAGCGGTGATGGCGTCGCGGATGGCCGAGCGCTGGCGGGTAGATCGTTCCATGACCGGATTGTGCCGCCTCATTCAGGTCGCCGAGGTGCGGCCGATGCTCCGCAGGGTCTGGTGCTTTATTGCGAACCGTTTATCATTAAGGTCCATGCCGCCGTGGCGGTGCTTTGCAGGAAACCTGGATGTCCCGTTCTTCTGATGGTGATCGTGTCGTGCCCGCGGGCTCGGCCCCGGTGCGGCGTCGTGGTGCGCGCGGGGGGCTGCTCGCCGGCCTGCTCGGCGTGCTGGCGCTGACGGCCCAGGCCGGCGGGCAGGGCCACGCCGCCGCCCATGTGCATGGTCTGGTGCCGCTGGAGATCGTGGTCGAGCCGGGGGTCGTGACCATCGGCATGGAAGCCCCGCTGGACAGCCTGCTCGGCTTCGAGCGTGCGCCCCGCAGCGCCGCCGAGAAGCAGGCCGCCCAGGCGCTGCTGCAGGCGCTGCGTTCGGGCCAGGGCCTGTTCGCCTTCGATCCGGCGGCCGGCTGCCTCCTGCAGGGCGCCAGCGCCACGTCCGAGGCGCTCGAGCCGCCGGCCGGCGCCGCCCGCACGGTGGAACACGCCGACGTCGACGCCCGTTTCGAGTTCCGCTGCACCACCACGCAGGCGCTGCGTGCGGTCGATGTCGGCGGCCTGCTGGACCGCTACAGCCGCATCCGCCAGATCGAGGCCGGCATCGTCGCGCCGCAGGGGCAGTTCAAGCGCACGCTCGCGCGCGGCGCCGCCCGCCAGCTGACCTGGGGTCGCTGAGGCGATGGCCGGTGCCGTGTCGTCCGTGACTGGGGCCGGGGCCGTGCCGGCGCCGGTGCTGGAGATCCGTGATCTGGTCTTCCGCTGGCCGGGCGCCGCGCAGGCGCTGGAGGTGGGCGAGCTGAGCCTGGCCGCCGGCGAGTCGCTGTTCCTGCATGGCCCGAGCGGCTGTGGCAAGAGCACGCTGCTGTCGCTGTGCGCCGGCGTGCTGGTGGCGCCGCAGGGCCGCGTGGCGCTGCTGGGGCAGGACTGGCGCGAGCTGTCGGCCACCCGGCGCGACCGCTGGCGGGCCGATCACGCCGGTTACCTGTTCCAGCAGTTCAACCTGCTGTCCTATTGCCCGGTGCTGGAGAACGTGATGCTGCCTTGCCGTTTTTCCGCGGTGCGCGCGCAACGCTGTGGCGCGGGCGAGGCGGCCTGGCGCGAGCAGGCGCAGGCGCTGCTGGCCCAGGTCGGGCTCGAGCCTGCGCTGTGGTCGCGTGCGGCCTCGGTGCTGTCGGTGGGCCAGCAGCAGCGTGTGGCCGCGGCTCGGGCGCTGATCGGCCGCCCGGCGCTGGTGATCGCCGACGAGCCGACCTCCGCGCTCGATGCCGAGGCCCGCGACCGGTTCATGGCCCTGCTGCACCAGGCCTGCGAGGCGGCCGGCAGCGCGCTGCTGTTCGTCAGCCATGACCGCAGCCTGGCGGCGTCGTTCGACCGGGTGGTCGACCTGCGCGACCTGGGCGGGAGCGCGCGGTGAAGGCGCTGCTGTCGCTGGCCACGCGCAGCGCCTGGAATCGCCGCTACACGCTGGTGCTGGTGGTGCTGTCCATCGCGCTGTCGACGCTGCTGCTGCTGGGCATCGAGCGCATCCGCCACCAGGTGCGCGACAGCTTCGCGCAGACGGTCTCGGGCACGGACCTGATCGTGGGCGCGCGCACCGGCTCGGTCCAGCTGCTGCTGCACGCCGTCTTCCACGTGGGCAGCGCCACCAGCAACATGCGCTGGAGCAGCGTGCAGGCGCTGGCCGAGCACCGTTCGGTGGCCTGGGTGGTGCCGCTCTCGCTGGGCGACAGCCACCGCGGCCGCGCGGTCGTGGCGACGACGGCGGCGTTCTTCGAGCATTTCCGCCACGGTCGCCAGCAGCCGCTGCAGCTGGCCGAGGGGCGGCGCTTCGAGGACGGCGTGCCGGGCGTGTTCGACGCCGTGCTGGGCGCCGAGGTGGCCCGCTCGCTGGGCTACCGGCTGGGCCAGCGCCTCGTGCTCAGCCATGGCGACGGGGCGATCGCCGCCAACGACCACGCGGACAAGCCCTTCACCGTGGTGGGCATCCTCGCGCCCACCGGCACGCCGGTGGACCGCACGGTGCACATCAACCTCGCGGGCATGCAGGCGCTGCACCTGGACTGGATGGCCGGTGCGCCGCTGCCGGGCCGGGCGGTGCCGGCCGAGCAGGCGCTGCTGCAGGACCTGGCCCCGCGCCAGGTCACCGCCGTGCTGGTGGGGCTGAAGTCGCGCGGCCGGGTGTTCGGCGTGCAGCGGGCGGTGGCGGAGTTCGAGGCCGAGCCGCTGATGGCGGTGATGCCCGGCGTGGCGCTCGACGAGCTGTGGGAGGTGGTCGGTGCCGGCGAGCAGGGGCTGCAGGTGATGAGCGCCCTGGTCGCGCTGGTCAGCCTGGCCGGCCTGGTGGCGGTGATCCTGGCCGGACTCGAGCAGCGCCGGCGCGAGCTGGCCATCCTGCGGGCGGTGGGGGCCGGGCCGCGGCAGATCCTGCTGCTGCTGTGCCTCGAGGGGGGCCTGGTCACCGCCTGCGGCGTGCTGCTCGGTGCGCTGGCGACCGCCGCGCTGCTGCTGCTGGGGGCGCCGCTGCTGGCGCAGTGGACCGGCATCGGCTTCGTGCCGGAGGCGCCGCGGCCCGAGGAGTGGCTGCTGATGGGCGCGGTGCTGGCGGCCGGTCTGCTGGCCAGCCTGGTGCCGGGCTGGCGGGCCTGTCGGCTGGCGCTGGCCGACGGGCTGCAGCCGCGCCTGTGAGGCCGGGCGGGGCCGCGTGCCCGACCATGGCGCGGCCCTTGCTGCATGCTGGCGCCATGAACCCGACCGCCCCCGATGCCTGCGACACCCTGGTGCTGATCCACCAGGCCGAACTGATCGCCACCTTCGATGCGCAGCGCCGCGAGCTGCGCGGAGGCAGCCTGCTGGTGCGCGGGCGAGCGGTGGCCGCCGTCTACGCCGCCGGCGAGGTGCCCCCGGAGGTGCTCGACGAGGTGCGCGCCCGCGGCGAGCTGATCGACGCGCGGCGCCACACCGTCACGCCGGGTCTGGTCAACACCCACCACCACATGTACCAGTCGCTGACGCGGGCGGTGCCGGCCGCGCAGGACGCCGAGCTGTTCGGCTGGCTGAAGACGCTCTACCCGATCTGGAGCGGGCTGACGCCGGAGATGGTGCGGGTGTCGACCCAGGTGGCGATGGCCGAGCTGCTGCTGTCGGGCTGCACCACCACGGCCGATCACCACTACCTCTTTCCGGGCGGCGTGCGGCTGGACGACCAGATCGAGGCGGCCGCGCCGATCGGCATGCGGCTGCATGCCGCGCGCGGCAGCATGAGCGTGGGCGAGAGCGCGGGCGGCCTGCCGCCGGACTCGCTGGTCGAGCGCGAGGTCGACATCCTGACCGACACCCAGCGCCTGATCGAGACCTACGACGACCCGGGCCGCTACAGCCGGCTGCGGGTGGTGGCCGCGCCGTGCTCGCCGTTCTCGGTCAGCCGCGAGCTGATGCGGGACTCGGCCGTGCTGGCGCGCAGCCTGGGCGCGCGCCTGCACACCCATCTGGCGGAGAACGACCACGACCTGGCCTACAGCCAGTCCAGGTTCGGCATGACGCCGACCGAATACGCCGAGAGCGTGGGCTGGCTGGGCGAGGACGTCTGGCATGCCCACTGCGTCAAGCTCGATGCCCACGGGCTGGCACGCTTCGCCGCCACCGGCACCGGCGTGGCGCACTGCCCGTGCAGCAACATGCGGCTGGCCTCGGGCATCGCGCCGGTGCGGCGCATGCTCGACGCCGGCGTGCCGGTGGGCATCGGCGTGGACGGCAGCGCCAGCAACGACGCCGCCCACCTGCTCAACGAGGCGCGCCAGGCGCTGCTGCTGGCCCGCGTGGGCCGGGCGATGCAGCCTCCGCAGGCCGACGGCGAAGGCCGGCTGCGCTACGGCTGCGACCTCGGTCCGGCGGAGATGACCGCCCGCGATGCGCTCGAGCTCGCCACGCGCGGCGGCGCCCGGGTGCTGGGGCGTGACGACATCGGCCACCTGGCGCCGGGCATGGCCGCTGACCTGGTGCTGTGGCCGCTGGACACGCTGGCCATGGCCGGGGGCGCGGTGCACGACCCGCTGGCCGCGCTGCTGCTGTGCGCCAGCCCGCAGGTGGCCTGGAGCCTGGTCGACGGCCGGGTGCTGGTGCGCGAGGGGCAGCTCACGACGCTGGCGCTGGGGCCGCTGCTGGAGCGCCACGACCGGCTGGCGCGGCAGCTGGTCGAGGGCGGGCGGCGCTGAGCCGCGGTCGAGCCGGCGGCGCCGGGCTCAGCGCCCGGTCCGGTACGGCTCCTCGAAGGCGATGAAGTCCTGCTCCGCCAGCGCGTCGGCGACCCAGGCCTGCATGCCCGGCGAGGCCCAGACCGCGTCGGCATAGGCGGCCATCGTCGGCGACATCGGCAGCGCATAGGTGCGCAGCCGGCCGACCACCGGCGCGAAGTAGGCGTCGACGATGCCGAAGCCGCCGAACAGGAAGGGCCCGCCGCTGGCCTGCAGCGCCTCGCTCCACAGCGTGTCCAGCCGGTCCAGGTCGGCCTGGAGGCCAGGCTGCGTGGCCAGCAGGTGCGCGCCGACCTCCGGCAGGCTGGCCTCGAGGTTCTGGCTGCAGTGCTGGCGCAGCGCGCCGAAACCCGAGTGCATCTCCGCGCAGTACGAGCGGGCCCGCGCGCGGGCGCGGCGCTCCTGAGGCCACAGCGGCTGCTCCGGGTGACGTTCGGCCAGGTATTCGGCGATGGCCAGCGTGTCCCACACCACCAGGCCGTCGTCGTCGACCAGCACCGGCACCTTGCCGGTCGGCGAGGTGCGGGCGATCGTGGTCTTGAAGGCCGAGTCCGGCTCGAAGCCGTCGAAGCGCACCATCACCTCCTCGAAGGGCAGGCCGAAGTGGCGCATCAGCACCCAGGGGCGCATGGACCAGGACGAATAGTTCTTGTTGCCGATGTAGAGCTGCATGGGGCGAGGGTCCGGTGATGGATGACGTCGCCATGCTAGAGCGTGTTATGAACTTTCCCCCGGGCCGTGGTGGGCCAGAGCTAGCCTGAAATCGTGACCAGAAAACCCTACCCGAGCGACATCAGCGAAGAAGAGTGGCATTTTGTGGCGCCGTACCTGACGCTGATGGATGTGAACGCGCCGCAGCGCCGCCACGACCTGCGCGAGGTGTTCAACGCGCTGCGCTGGCTGGCGCGCGCGGGAGCGCCCTGGCGAC
>NZ_QJJS01000003.1:0-104978 GCF_003201595.1 Sphaerotilus hippei
AGCGCAGTTTCGGCTGGCTGTCGCGGTTTCGTCGGCTCAGCCGCGATTTCGAGCGCTTGCCTCAGGTGCTGGCCAGTTTGCATTTCGTGGTCTTCGCCATCCTCATGCTCCCCAAGGCCGCAGCGGTGCTGGCTTCGGGGGGAAGTTCATAACACGCTCTAGAGGCTTGTGGGGCCGGCGTGGGTGATGTCGGTGCATGGCAGCGATGTCCGCCGCGCATGGCCGGGCCTCAGGTCGGCGTCTGCTCCGGGCACCAGGGCTCCCGCAGGCGGGCGTCGAGCCGGTCGATCAGGATGGCCCAGTCCGCGTCCCGCGCGAGCTCGCTGCGCAGGAAGGCGCGCTGGGTGTCGCTCCAGAAGGGCGCCTCCTCGAGCAGGATGCTCTCGTCGAGCGGCGAATGCGCGGCCAGGAAGGACTCGATCGAGCGGCTGTCGTCGTCCAGGCCCAGCTGGGCGAACAGCTCGACCACGGTGTGTTGGGGTGTGTTCATCATGATGAACATGGTGCGCGCGCCGCCGCGGGCGGGCTGTCGGTGCGCGCCGGCATCGCCTGTCGGTCCTGTCCTACCCGGGGCGGGCTCAGTCGCCGTGCGCGCCCGTGTCCACGTCGGGGGCATCGCCGATGGCCTGCCGGGTCAGCGCGGCCTCCTCGAGCACCCAGCGCGTGAAGGCCTCGACCTCGGGCCGCCGTGATCCGCCGGCCAGCGGCACCAGCCAGTAGCACCAGGTCGACCAGCGTCGCCCGGCCGCACCGAAGGGCTCGATCAGGTCGCCCCGTTCGAGCACGTCGTGCACCATCGCCAGCCTGGCCAGCGCCACCCCCTGGCCGGCGATGGCCGCCTGGGTCTGCTGGTGGGTGTAGTTCATCGTGATGCGCCGCCGCGGGGTCAGCTGCTCCAGCCCCAGCGGGGCCAGCCAGGCGGTCCAGGCCTGGGCCGCCGCGGCCACGCTGCCGTCGTCCATCTCGACCAGCGTGTGGCCGCTCAGGTCGCCGGGCTGCTGCAGCGGCGGGGCGTCGCCGCGGGCGATGGCCTCGGCCAGCCGCACGCCGATCACCGGCGTGAGCAGGTCGCCGAACAGGCGCACCGCGCCGGGGGGCGCATGTTCCGGACGGCAGCCGCGCAGCGCGAGGTCGAGTTCCTCGTCGTCGACCTCGATCAGCCGGTCGGTGGCCGACAGCCGGATGTCGGCCCCGGGGTGGTCACGCTCGAAGTCGGGCAGGCGCGGCATCAGCCACAGCGTCGCGAAGGACGGGAAGGTGGTCACGCTCACCGAGGCCCGGCTGCGGCTCAGCCGGATCTGGCGCACCGCGCTGTCGATCTTGCCCAGCGAGGGCTCGACCGCCCGCAGCAGCGAGCGCCCGGCCTGCGTGAGCTCGACCTTGCGGGTGCCGCGCTGGAACAGCGCCGCGCCGAGTTCCTCCTCGAGCGCCTTGATCTGGCGGCTGACGGCGGGCTGGGTGAGGTGCATCTCCTCGGCCGCGGCGCTGAAGCTCAGCAGGCGCGCGACCGCCTCGAAGCTGCGCAGGACATCCAGGGAGAGCGGGCGCTGTCTCAGCATATTCATGACGAGCGATTATGAATGAGCGCCGCCGATCTCATTGGATCCGTTCGGCGATCCGCTGCAAGATCAAGCCATCGATCCCAGGATCGGCAACAGGAGATTCATGATGGAAATGCATCTGACGAGCGCCCGGGGCTGGCGCGTGGAACACGACGGCGAACTGCGGATCCTGGGGGCCTGTGCCTGGGTGACCCGGGCCGGCGATGCCGAGGACCACGTGATGGCCCCGGGAGCGGTGCTGCCGGTGCGGCGCGGCCAGTGGCTGACGCTCGAGCCGTGGCGGCCGGGCCAGGTGGTGCGGGCGCGGCTGCTGCCGCGCGGCACCCGCCCTCAGTGGCTGCGGCGTGCCGGCCGGGCGGTCCTGGCCGCGGTGGCCGGAGGCCTGGCGACGGGCCTGCTGGTCCTGGCCCGCAGGGCGGCTTCCATCGCCCGGCGCGCCCAGGGGCCCATCTGCACCGGTGAGTCCATGGCCTCGTCGGGCGCGCTGAAGTAGCTCATCACCGCCTGCCGGCCGCCGGCACGGGTGTACTCGAAGGGGCTGCAGCCGGCCTGCACGAACAGCTCCCGCGTGATCGGGTCGGCCTTCAGGAACAGCCGGTCCGACACGATCAGCGCGACGAACAGCTCGTCCGCATAAAGGCCCCAGCCGCCGAACATGCGGCGCGCCCGCACGCTGCCCAGCGGGGCGAGCAGCTCCTGGCACCAGGCGACGAAGTCCTTGGACATGCGGTTTCTCCTTGCCTCGGGCCCGCCAGTGTAGGCCGGCCGGTGGCGCTGCCCGGCGCGCGGAAAAAAGGCCGGCCCCGATCCGGGGCCGGCCTGTGCAGAGGGCGTGAGCCGGGCTCAGCGCGCGTTCGGCGCCGCCTCGTGCGCGGCCGAGGGCAGGGACTGGCCGACGGCGGCCAGGGCCTGCTCGAGCGACTGTTCCTGGCCCTCGGGCATCGGCACGCCGCCGATCAGCGCGTCATCGAGCTTCTCGGTGTCGAGCTGGCCGCACCACTTGGCCACCACCAGCGTGGCCACGCCGTTGCCGATCAGGTTGGTCAGCGCACGCGCCTCGCTCATGAAACGGTCGATGCCCAGGATCAGCGCCAGGCCGGCCACCGGCACGCCACCGACGGCCGACAGCGTGGCCGCCAGCACGATGAAGCCCGAGCCGGTCACGCCGGCCGCGCCCTTGGAGGTCAGCAGCAGCACGGCCAGCAGCGTCAGCTGCTGGGTCAGCGTCATCGGGGTGTCGGTGGCCTGGGCGATGAAGACCGCGGCCATCGTCAGGTAGATCGAGGTGCCGTCCAGGTTGAACGAATAACCCGTCGGGATCACCAGGCCCACCACCGACTTCTCGGCGCCGGCGTGTTCCATCTTGCGCATCATGCGCGGCAGCACCGACTCGCTCGACGAGGTGCCCAGCACGATCAGCAGCTCTTCCTTGATGAACTTGATGAAGCGGATGATCGAGAAGCCGTGCACCCGGGCGATGCCGCCCAGCACCACCAGGATGAAGATCAGGCAGGTGCCGTAGAACGCACCCATCAGCTGGGCCAGCTGCATCAGCGTGCCCACGCCGTACTTGCCGATGGTGAAGGCCATCGCGCCGAAGGCGCCGATCGGGGCGACCTTCATGATCGCGCCGACGATGGCGAACAGCACGTGCGACAGCTTGTCGATGAAGGTGAAGACCATGTTGTGCTTGCCGCCGAACTTCTGCAGCGCGAAGCCGAACATGACCGAGAACAGCAGCACCTGCAGGATGTCACCCTTGGCGAAGGCGTCCACCACGCTGCTGGGGATGACGGCGAGCAGGAAGTCGACCGTGCCCTTCATCTTGCCCGGCTCGACGTAGGCGGCGATGCCCTTGGTGTCGAGCGCGGAGACGTCCACGTGCATGCCCGCACCCGGCTGCAGCAGGTTGACCACCAGCAGGCCGATCAGCAGCGCCACGGTCGAGACCACCTCGAAGTACAGCAGCGCCAGGCCGCCGGTCTTGCCGACCTTCTTCATGTTCTCCATGCCGGCGATGCCCAGCACGACGGTGCAGAAGATGATCGGCGCGATGATCATCTTGATCAGCTTGATGAAGCCGTCGCCCAGCGGCTTCATCTGCGTGCCCAGCTCGGGCATGAAGTGGCCCAGGCCGATGCCGATGGCGATGGCCACCAGCACCTGCACGTACAGGGACTTGTAGATCGGCTGGGAGGTGGAGCGCCCAGTGCTCTGGGCTGTGATGGAGGCGGTCATGGATACAGGGTTTTCATTGACAGGGTTTACACCAGTCTATGAGCCGATCCACGACTTGCACTTGTGGGCTCTACGTAGCGGAATTCACGGACAGCCCGGCCAGATCCACCCCATCCCGGGCCAGCAGCCGCTCCAGCGCGGGCAGCAGCGGCCCCAGCCGCTCCTCGAGCGTCTCGCGCACCGTGTCGACCATGACCTGGGTGCTGCGCTCGATCTCCACGTTCAGCGCCGCCCCGGCGGCCTGGGCGCCGAAGGTGGTCTGGCGCAGCGTCTCGGGGATCAGCCAGACCTCGAACCAGCCGGCGCGGCGGTCGGCCTCGGCCACCGTCAGGCTGGCGCCGTTGATCGCGATGTAGCCCTTGGCGAACACGTAGCGCATCCAGGGCGCAGGCACGCCGATGCGCAGCACGTGGTTGTTCTCCGGCTGGCGCACCTCGAGCACGGTGGCCTGGAAGTCGACATGGCCCGACAGCGGGTGGCCGCCGATCTCGACCCCGTCGCGCGCGGCGCGCTCGACGTTGAGGCGGCTGCCGACCTGCAGCGCGCCCAGCGTGGTCAGGTTCAGGCTCTGCTGCATCACGTCGAACAGCGCCCGCTGCGGGCCGTCGTGCGCGGTGACGGTCAGGCACACGCCGTCGCAGGCGACGCTTGCGCCGATCTCCTGGCCGTCGATGAAACCGGGCGGGAACTCGAGCGTGAAGCTGCGCAGACCGGGCCGGTCGGTGAGGGCCACGACGGTGGCGACGGCTTGGACGATGCCTGTGAACATGGTGCGGAACGGAGCAAGGGGGAGGGCCGACGGCCGCACCGGCCTGGAGCCGGTGGTGGACGCGGGAAGGTGCCGGCGAGCTTAGCAGCGCCGCGCCGGCCGCGTCTGCGCTGGGTCAGGCGCGGTGGCGCGGCGATGTCCGGGGGCGCGAGGCCGGTGAAGGACGCTGGTGCAGGACGCCGGTGCGTGGCTCAGGGGAATGGCGCAGGGGAGGGCTCGGGGGCCCGGGCGGCTGTGCGAAGCTGTCGGGATGGCTGAACCTTTCAAGTTGCTGATCAACGAGGCCGTGGTCACGGCGCTGGCCCACCACCTGCAGCGGGTGGCTGGTACCGGCGCCTTCGATGCGGCCGCCTTCCGTCACCGGGCGCTCGACGGGCTGGACACGCTCGAGCTCAAGGCACGCGCGGGCCATGTCGCCTCGGCACTCGAGGCGCATCTGCCGGCCGACTTCGACCGGGCCGCCGGCTGGCTGGAGGCGACGCTGGGTGAGGTCATCCCGCCCGATCTGCAGGTGCTGCCCCCGCGTGACCTGGCGCAGGGCATGGGCGGCTGGGGCCTGTGGCCGATGACCGAGTTCGTCGCGCGGCGCGGGCTGGCCGATCCGGAGCGGGCCCTGCAGGCGCTGCATGCGATGACCCGGCGTTTCACCGCCGAGTGGGCGGTGCGGCCTTTCCTGCTCGAGCACCCGGCGCTGACCCTGGCCACCTTCGAGCGCTGGTGCCGCGACCCGAGCGCCCATGTGCGCCGGCTGGTCAGCGAGGGCAGCCGGCCGCGCCTGCCGTGGGGCGTGCAGCTCAGGCCGCTGATCGCCGATCCGGCGCCGACGCTGTCCCTGCTGGCGGCGCTGCAGGATGATCCGAGCGCCTATGTGCGGCGCTCGGTGGCCAATCACCTCAACGACATCGCCAAGGACCATCCCGAGGTGGTCGTGCAGTGGCTGGAGCGCCATCTGGAGTCGGCCTGCGATGATCGGCGCGTGCTGCTGCGCCACGCCAGCCGCACGCTGATCAAGCAGGGCCACGCCCGGGCGCTGGCCTGCTGGGGGCTGGGCCGGGCGTTCGAGGGGCGGGTGGCCTTCGCCGTGTCGCCCGCGCGCATCGTGCTGGGCGAGGCGGTGGGGCTCGAGTTGCAGCTGCAGTCGCTGGCCCGCCAGCCCCAGGCGCTGGAGGTCGACTACGTGGTCCACCACGTCGGGGCGGGCGGCCGGGCTCGGCCCAAGGTGTTCAAGGGCTGGAAGCTGACGCTCGCCCCCGGCGAGGCGCGCACGCTGAGCCGCCGCCACGTGATGCGTCCGGTGACGACCCGGCGCTACTACCCCGGCGAGCACCGGGTCGAGCTGCAGGTCAACGGCCAGCGCTGCGGCGAGGCGGCCTTCGAGCTGTGCTGCGGCCCGGGCTGAGTCCGACGGGCCTCAGAGCCGGTCGGCCCAGGCCTGGGCATCGAAGCCCACGCTGAAGCGGCCGTCCGGCCAGGCCACCACCGGGCGCTTGATGACGCTGGCCTGCTCCAGCATCAGCGCCCGGGCGCTGGCGGCGTCGACGATGCCCGCCTTCACGCCGTCGTCGAGCCGGCGCCAGGTCGTGCCCTGGCGGTTGAGCAGTCGCTCCCAGCCCAGGGCCTCGATCCAGCGGTCCAGCGCCTCGGCCGGCACGCCCTGCTTGCGCAAGTCGTGGAACCGGCTGGGCACGCCCTGGGCGTCCAGCCAGGCGCGGGCTTTCCTGACGGTGTCGCAGTTGGGGATGCCGTGCACGGTGGTGGTGTTCATCGGGGATGCGTTCTGGAGTGGGAAGGCTGGTGCCGGCTCACGGTCGGCTCACTGCCGGGCGGTGCGCACATTGGCCGGCACCATCTCCGGGTGGCTGCTGCGCCAGGGGTTGATGTCGAGCCCGCCGCGGCGGGTGTAGCGCGCGTAGACCATCAGCCGCACCGGGTGGCAGCGCGCCATGATGTCGGTGTAGATGCGCTCCACGCACTGCTCGTGGAACTCGTTGTGGTTGCGAAAGCTCACCAGGTAGCGCAGCAGGCCGGCGTGGTCGATCGGCGCGCCGCTGTAGCGGATCTGCACGCTGCCCCAGTCGGGCTGGCCGGTGACCAGGCAGTTGCTCTTGAGCAGGCGCGAGTGCAGCGTCTCCTCGGTGTCGGCCTGGCTGGTGTCCACGCCGAGCAGGCCGGGGTCCGGCTCGTACTGGTCGCAGTCGAGGTCGAGCCGGTCCAGGCTGGTGCCCTCGAGCTCGATCACCCGCTGGGCCTCGAACTGCTCGGGCAGCACCAGCCGCACGCCCACCCGCAGTCCGCAGGCCGCGCTCAGGTCGGCCACCAGCCGGTCGCGCACCACGTCGGCCGACTCGAAGCGGCTCATGTTGAAGCTGTTGAGGTAGAGCTTGAAGGACTTGCTCTCGATGATGGCCGGGGACTCGCAGGGCACGGTGATCGTGGCCAGCGCGATCTGCGGCTTGCCGCGCGGGTTCAGCCAGGACAGCTCGTAGGCCGTCCACAGATCGCAGCCGAGGAAGGGCAGCGTGCCGCCCAGGCCGAGCTCTGCCCGCTTGGTGTCCCGGGTGATGGGGAACAGCAGGCTCGGGTCGTACTGGTCGCGGTAGGCGGCCACCTGGCCCAGCGGCGAGGCGCTGGCGTCTTCGGCCGGCGCCGCTTGGGCGGGAGCAACGGGGGCCACGCGGGCTGGGGTCGTGTCGGGAGAGGTCGTCATGCGGTGGTTTCCGGGTCGGCCGTGATCCTAACGCCAGTGCCGACGCCCGTGCCGGGCGGGCCGGCCTGCAGCCCCTGTTCCAGCAGCCAGCGCACGAGGATGTACTCGTCGCCGTGGGTGACGATCACCCGGCCGGCGCCGCTGGCCCGGATGGCTGCCTGCAGCCCGGGCCAGTCGGCGTGGTTGCTCAGCACGAAACCCCGCGACGTGCCCGCCCGCTGGCGGGCACCCCGCACCCGGGTCCAGCCGCTGGCGAAGGCGGTGTCGATCTCGGGCGCCGCGGCGCGCCAGCGGCTGCCGTCGGCCGTCGGCGGGGCGATGATCAAGGCGCCGCGCCGGTCCGGGCCGCCCAGCAGGTCGTCGATCGACCGGGTGGGCGGCAGCACGACGCCGTGGTGGCGGTAGACCCGGTTGATCGCCTCGACGGCCGGGTGCACGCCGATCGGGCCGATCGACGCATCGATCCCGCCCAGCAGTTGCTGGGCCTTGCCCAGGCTGTAGGCCTGCAGCAGGCTGGTGCGGCCTTCGGCGGCGTTCAGGCGCCACCAGTGGTTGATCTGCTCGAACACCCGGGCGGCGGCGGGCCAGCGGTAGATCGGCAGCGCGAAGGTGGATTCGGTGATGAAGCAGTCGCAGCGCACCGGCTCGAAGGGCGCGCAGCTGGCGTTGTCGGCGTGGTGCTGCCGGTGGTGCTCGGCCGAGCCCGGCCGGGTGTCACCGCGCAGGTAGTAGTCGCCCGAGGCCACCCAGACCCGGCCCGCATGCGCCAGCCGCACCTGGGCCGAGCCGAGCACGTGGCCGGCCGGGTGCAGGCTGACCCGCACGCCATGGTGCTCGACCGACTCGCCCGGGCCCAGCGCCTGCACCGTCACCGGTCCCAGCCGCTCGCGCAGCAGATCGGCGGTGGCCGCGGTCGCGAGGTAGTGGCGGTGGCCGCCGCGGGCGTGGTCGGCATGGGCGTGGGTGATCACGGCCCGCTCCACCCGGCGCAGCGGATCGATGTGGAAATCGCCCGCCGGGCAGTAGAGGCCTTCGGGTCGGCGCACCACCAGATCGTCCTGCATGCGCCGATGCTAGCCAGTGCGGCGGCGCTCGTGTCGAAGCGGGCCTTTTTGCACGTCGACTTCACCGCGACGCCCCAGGGGAGAGCAGGGCGCGCCCTATACTGAGGCCCTGTGGATCGTGTGCGCGGCAAGCGTCAAAGGTGTGAGCATGGGTAGCAAGTTGAAGGTCGCGGGCTGGCTGGCCCTCGGAGCGGTCGCCGGCGCGTTGACGACGATGCAGCTGCAGGCCACCGCACGCAGCTCCATGTCGCCGCTGCCGATCGAGGAGATGCAGCAGATGGCCGCGGTGTTCGACCTGGTCAAGCGCTCCTACGTCGAGCCGGTCGACGAGAAGAAGCTCATCCGTGACGCGATCGGCGGCATGGTGTCCGGGCTGGATCCGCACTCGGTCTACTTCGAGGGCCAGGCCTACAAGGAATTCCGCGAAGGCATCAGCGGCAAGTTCACCGGCGTGGGCATCCAGATCGAGATGGAGGACGGCCTGGTCAAGGTGGTCTCGCCGATCGAGGGCTCGCCGGCCTTCCGTGCCGGCATCGCCTCGGGTGACCTGATCACGCGCATCGATGACGCGGCGGTCAAGGGCCTGACGATGGACCAGGCCGTCAAGCGCATGCGCGGCCCCAGCGGCACCAAGGTCATGCTGACCGTGTTCCGCAAGAGCGAGAACCGCAGCTTCCCGGTCTCCATCCTGCGCGAGGAGATCAAGAACAAGAGCGTGCGCTCCAAGGTGGTCGAGCCCGGTTATGCCTGGATCCGCATCAACCAGTTCCAGGAGCCGACGCTGCGCGACTTCTCCGAGCAGCTCAAGGACATCTTCAAGCAGGAGCCCGGCCTGAAGGGGCTGGTGCTCGATCTGCGCACCGATCCGGGCGGCCTGCTCGACACCGCCGTCGGCGTGTCGGCCGCCTTCCTGCCGCGTGACGTCGTCGTGGTCAGCACCAACGGCCAGGTGGCCGAGGCGCGCAGCACGCTGAAGGCCTCGCCGACCTACTACTCGCGTGACGGCAGCGACCTGCTGGCGGGCCTGCCGGCGCTGGTCAAGTCGGTGCCGGTGGTGGTGCTGGTCAACGAGAGTTCGGCCTCGGCCAGCGAGATCGTCGCCGGCGCGCTGAAGGACCACAAGCGCGCGGTCATCATGGGCTCGCAGACCTTCGGCAAGGGCTCGGTGCAGAGCGAGATCAACCGCCTGCCGCTGCCCAACACCTCGCTGAAGATCACGACGGCACGTTATTACACGCCGTCGGGCCAGTCCATCCAGGCCAAGGGCATCGTGCCCGACGTGCTGGTCGACGAGACCGCCGAAGGCAGCCCGTTCGCCGCACTGCGCATGCGCGAGGCCGACCTCGATCGCCACCTCACCGCCTCCGGCGAGGCCGACAAGAAGGATGCCGCCCGCGAGAAGGCGCGCGAGGAGGCCCTGCGCAAGCTGGAAGAGGCCAACGCGAAGAACAAGGATGCCAAGCCGCCGCGCCTGCCCGAGTTCGGTTCGCCCGAGGACTTCCAGCTGCAGCAGGCGCTCAACCGCTTGAAGGGCAAGCCGGTCCTGGTCTCCAAGACCCAGACCGAGCGCAAGGTCGACGAACCCAAGGCCAACTGATCTTGTCCGGCGGGATGACCGACGGGCAGCTGCTGCGCTACAGCCGCCACATCCTGCTCGACGCGGTGGGCATCGAAGGCCAGGATCGGCTGCTCGCCGCGCACGCGCTGGTGATCGGTGCCGGCGGGCTGGGCTCTCCGGCGCTGCTCTACCTGGCCAGCGCCGGGGTCGGCCACCTCACGGTGGTGGACCACGACACCGTCGACCTGACCAATCTGCAGCGCCAGATCGTGCACCAGGAAGACCGGGTCGGCGAGCTCAAGGCCGTCTCGGCGGCGCGCACGCTGCAGGCGCTGAACTCGGAGATCCGCATCGACGTGGTCAGCGAGCGGGCCGACGCGTCGCTGCTCGACCGCCTGGTGCAGGCCGCCGACATCGTGCTCGACTGCAGCGACAACTACCCGACCCGCCAGGCGGTGAACGCCGCCTGCGTGCGCTGGCGCCGTCCGCTGGTCTCGGCGGCGGCCATCGGCCTGGATGGCCAGATCTCGGTGTGGGACACGCGCGAGCCGGACCAGCCCTGTTATGCCTGCGTCTTCCCGCCCGCCGATGCGGTCGACGAGGTGCGCTGCGCGACGATGGGGGTGCTGGCGCCGCTGGTGGGCATGATGGGCAGCCTGCAGGCGCTGGAGGCCATCAAGCTGCTGGCACGCACCGGCTCCAGCCTGGCCGGGCGCCTGCTGATGGTCAGCGGCCTGACGCTGGACTTCGACCAGATCCGCGTGGCGCGGGACCCCGCCTGTCCCGTCTGCGGCGCACGACACACGAACGACGCCCGCCCGTCACCCTGACGGTTCAGCGGCCATGATCCGGCGGTATGCTGGATGCCATGGACAAACCCTCTGAACTCGTCGCTCGCAATTTCCCCACTGCCGAGGAAGAAGCCCTGGCGCTGACGCCTCCGTCGCGTTACGGGGGTCCCGAAAGTGCCTACCGCCTGGCCTTCACCGACGAAGCCTTCCTGCTTCGCGAGGAGCTGCGGCCGGTGCGCATGCAGCTCGAGCTGCTCAAGCCCGAGATGGTGCAGCGCGAGCTGCACATCGAGTCCACCATCGTCATCTTCGGCAGTGCGCGCATCCTGTCCGAGGAGCAGGCCCGTGCCGCGCTGCTGGCCGCGGGCGATGATGCCGTCGCGCTCAAGCGTGCGCAGTCCCAGCTGGCGATGAGCCGCTACTACGAGGAGGCGCGCCGCTTCTCGTCGCTGGTCACGCAGCGCTCGCCGGGGCTGGAGTACCCGATCCACGTGGTCACCGGCGGCGGCCCGGGCATCATGGAGGCGGGCAACCGCGGGGCCCACGAGGTGGGGGGGCGCAGCATCGGCCTGAACATCGTGCTGCCCCACGAGCAGGAGCCCAACCCCTACATCACGCCGGAGCTGTGTTTCCAGTTCCACTACTTCGCGCTGCGCAAGATGCACTTCCTGATGCGTGCCATCGCGCTGGTGTGCTTCCCGGGCGGCTTCGGCACGCTCGACGAGCTCTTCGAGGTGCTGACCCTGGTGCAGACCAAGAAGGTGCGCCACCGTCCGGTGCTGCTGTTCGGGCGTGCCTTCTGGGAGAAGCTGGTCAACTTCGACCACCTGGTCGAGTCCGGCATGATCGGCGCGCAGGACATGGAGCTGATCCACTTCGTCGAGTCGGCCGAGGAGGCCTGGGACGTGATCGTGCGCCTGTACGGACTGATGCCCACCGACAGCGGCATGGGCGAGCTGTCGGTCGATGTCTGAGGCACTGGAGGTCCATGCCATGAGCCTGTCCCGCCCCCTCAGCCTGATCGGCGTGCCCACCGACATCGGCGCCAGCGTGCGGGGGGCTTCGATGGGCCCCGAGGCGCTGCGCGTGGCGCAGTTGCAGGCCCGCCTCGAGGCCCATGGCCTGACGGTGCATGACCTCGGCAACCTGCCCGGGCCGGCCAATCCATGGCTGCCCCCGCGTGACGGCTACCGCCACCTCGACGAGGTGGTGCAGTGGAACCGCTCGGTGCATGACGCCGTGTTCGAGGCGTTGCAGCGGGGCCATCTGCCGGTCATGCTGGGCGGCGACCACTGCCTGGCGATCGGCTCGATCAGTGCGGTGGCGCGCCATTGCCGCGAGCAGGGCAAGCGCCTGCGGGTGCTGTGGCTGGATGCGCATGCCGACTTCAACACCAGCGCCATCACCCCCAGCGGCAACGTGCACGGCATGCCGGTGGCCTGCCTGTGCGGCCACGGCCCGGCCGGGCTGACGACCCTCGGGGGTGTCGTGCCGGCCATCTCGCCCAAGGTCGTGCGCCAGATCGGCATCCGCAGCGTCGACCCCGGCGAGAAGCGCTTCGTGCACGAGCAGGACCTCGAGGTCTTCGACATGCGCTACATCGACGAGAGCGGCATGCGCCACACGATGGAGCTGGCGCTGGCCACGCTCGACGAGAACACCCACCTGCACGTGAGCTTCGACGTCGACTTCCTCGACCCCGACATCGCCCCGGGCGTGGGCACGACGGTGCCCGGCGGGCCGACCTACCGCGAAGCGCAGCTCTGCATGGAGATGATCGCCGACACGGGGCGGCTGGCCTCGCTCGACGTGGTCGAGCTCAACCCGGCGCTGGACCTGCGCAACCGCACCGCGGAGCTGGCGGTCGACCTGATCGAGAGCCTGTTCGGCAAGAGCACGCTGATGCGCAAGTGAGCAGGCTGCAAGGGTTCCGGTCGATCTGATTTACAATTAGAAACAACATGGAATACCCTCCTTGCGCCGGATGGCATGAGCCCTGACCGTCTTCCCGTGAACGTCACCTGGAGTGAGCTGCCGGCTCCTGCCGAACTGGAGCGTCGCTGGCGGGGGCTGGAGTGCAAGGCCGACGCCAGCTTCTTCATCACCTGGGCATGGATCGGCCTGTGGCTGGAGCGACTGCCCGAGGGCGTCCGGCCACGCCTGTTGCAGGCCTGCCTCGGCGATCGGGTGGTCGGCCTGGCGGTGGTCGTCAGGGGCCCGGTGCGCCGCCGTGCCGGACTGCCGATCTGCGAGACCTGGCATCTGCACGCCACCGGCCAGCCATCGCTGGATTCGCTGACGATCGAGCACAACGATTTCCTGATCGATCGCGACGGTGGCGACGAGGTGCGTGGCGCGATGCTGGCTCACTGGGTGAGCCAAGCGGGTGCCTCTGCCGAATTTTCCCTGCCCGGCGTGTCGCCCGCGGTCTGGCACGGCGAGCTGCACCGGTTCGCCGCACGGGGCCTGTGCCGCGAAGATCATCTGCGCCCGTCCTACACGACCGACCTGCGTGTGCTCCGGGATCAGGGGCTCGATGCACTGTCGCTGCCCAGCAACCGCACGCGCACCCAGATCCGGCGCAGCATCAAGGAGTACGCGACGCTCGGCGATGTCACGCTCGACGAGCCGGCCAGCCTGGAGCAGGCGCTGCAGTGGCTGGACGCGCTGGCCGAACTGCACCAGTCCCACTGGACCTCGCGGGGGCAGCCGGGCGCGTTCTCGAATCCGTTCTTCCTCGGCTTCCACCGCGAGATGATGCGCCGCTGCTGGGCCGACGGCACGGCCGAGGTGCTGCGGGTGCGTGCCGGCCCGCATGCGCTGTCCTACCTCTACAGCTTCGTGCACCGGGGTCGGGTGCTGCATTACCAGGCGGGTCTAGAGTACGGTCTCATCGGCAAGCTGGCCAAGCCGGGGCTGGTCTCGCACGTGATCGCCTCGCGCCACCACATCGCCAAGGGACGCGACATCTACGACTACATGGTGGGTGACTCGCGCTACAAGGATGTGCTGTGCAACCGGCCGGAGCAGCTGCAGTGGACCTGCCTGCGCACCCGGTCCTGGCGCCTGCGGGCCGAAAGCACCTTGCGGCGCTGGCGTGACGCCTGCCGCCGCCGCGTGGCGCCCGTCGCGGCAGCCGCAGAGCCGGCCGACGAATCCTGAGCGCCCGCCGGATCAGGCGATGCCGCGACGCTTGCGGCCGAGCCGCATCGCCTGGACCAGCCAGGTCGGGGTCAGCACCTTGAACAGGATGCGCAGCACCGCCTCCGACATGTGGCCATGCCGGATCACGCAGCGGGCCAGCAGCTTGAGCGCCTCGGTGCGCTCGGTCTGGGCGCGTGCATCGGCCGACCACAGGCAGTAGTCGGCCAGTTCCCGGCTGAAGCGGTGGTGCTCACGCATGTAGAACGCCGGATTGCGGTGGCAGATGCGTTCGGCCACATGCAGGATGTCGGCCATCGAGCGGGCCCGGTGGCGCGCCGACGACATCTGCTGAGGCGACAGGCGGTAGTTCAGCAGCGGCCATTCGATGTAGCCGAACTGGCCCACCCGCGAGGCGCGGCTGAGCCAGTCCCAGTCGCACATGGTGCGCGCCTGCTCGTCGAAGTTGCCGGCCAGGCGCAGCAGGCTGCGACGGAACATCACGGTCGGTGGATGGACGAAGTTGCCGTGGGCCAGTGCCTCGAAGACATCCCCGCGGCAGGTCGCCAGCGTCGTCGGCCAGGTCGTTCCGGCCGGCGGGGCCTCACCCCAGTCGGGCTGCATGCTCTCGTGGCAGGGGTAGAGGCTGCGCACGCCCCGGGGGGACTGGCCGATCGTGCTGTAGTAGGCCGCGGCATGCGACGGGCTGACCGGTCCGCTGGCATTGAAGGCGCTGAAGTCGCTGGAGCACAGCACCACGTCCTGGTGCTCGTGCAGGTACTGCACCTGCACGGCCAGGCGGTGCGGGTGACAGAGGTCGTCGGCATCCATCAGCGCGATGAATTCGCCCCGGGCGGCCTCGATGCCGGTCTTGCGCGCGCCCGCCAGGCCGTGGTTGGGCTGGTGGATGGCGCGCACGCGGTCACCGTAACGGGCCAGCACCTCGGCGGTGTCGTCGGTCGAGCCATCGTCGACGACGATGATCTCGGTCGCGGGCCAGGATTGCAGCAGCAGCGCGTCGAGCGTCTCGGCGAGGGTCGAGGCGGCATTGAAGGCCGGAATGACGACGCTGACCAGGGAAGAGGCGTTGGAGCTCATGGATGGCAGGCGATCAGGTGGCACACGCGGCGCCGCGGAAACGACCCATACGCCACATGCGGGCGACGGTGCGGATGGCATCGGGCTCGTTCACGACAAAACGGGGCAGCTGGTGGCGGTCCGACTGCGAGGTGGCCACGCCCACGGCCGTCGACACCGCCACCTCGTAGCCTGCCGACGCCACCAGGGCCGCATGATGGCGGGTGTAGTCCTGGTCAGGCTTGCCGTTCGGATAGGCGAAGGTGCACGGGCGCTGATCGGTGATCGTGGTCAGCTCGTCCCGGTTGGTGATGATCTCGTGCGCGGCATCCTCGGGGTCGAGCGAGGCCAGGATGGGGTGATTGACGGTGTGGCCACCGATGTCGACTCCTTGCCGAGCCAGCGACCGCACCTGTTCCCGCGTCATCATCACCGTGTCCGGCAGTGCGCCGTCGGCCATGTGGATCAACTGGTCGCACAGCGTGTCGCGGCGTGCCGTCGACAGGTATTTCAGCGCATGGGTCAGCTTGCGGATCAGCACGCGCCGGCTGGCGAGGTCCGACAGCTCGAACGGACCGATGCCGAAGGCCGACAGCTCGTGGCGGCCGGTGGGCAGGCGCCGCACCGCCTCGATGACCGTGTCGTTGAACATCCGGCCACGATCGAGGAAGCCGGTGGCGACGAAGATCGAGGCGGGCATGCCGGCGCGGCGCAGCATCGGCCAGGCGATGTCGTGGTTGTCCCGGTAGCCGTCGTCGAAGGTGATGCAGGCCGCGGCCCGTGGCAGCGTGCCGTCGCGCAGCCGGATCGCCGCTTCATGCAGCGGCAGCACGGTGAAATGGTCGCCCAGTGCCTTCAGCTGCATGGCCAGCTGGCGTGCGTCAGGCACCTGGGGCTGCAACGGATCGGGCTGCTCCAGGATCCGGTGGTACATCAGGATGGGCAGTGCGCACTCGGCCTGACGGTACTGGGTGTTGACAAGCCAACTGAGCAAGGGACGAGCAACGCTGTACATGAAGGGGGGCATCAAGTCGGCTCGCAGCCTTGACGGAGGGTCCGGAGACGCAGCGGCGTCAGTGGATGTGGCGATGATGTCCCGGACATGGATGATCGATCGTACGATAGATCAAGACAGGATACTTTTCGTTGCAGGAACTCCAGGCACAAAAAAAGCGGCCGAAGCCGCTTTTTTCATGGATCGCACCACAGCCGCCAAGCGGCCGGGATCGGGTCGATCAGCGTGCGCGCTCGGGGCGCGGACGGCCACCGGCCGACGGGTGGGCGCTGCGCGGGCGGTCGCCGAAGGCCGGACGCGAAGGGGCGCCGAAGCCGCCGGGCTGGTGGCCCGGACGGGGGCCGCGGTGGCCTTCCGGACGGAAGCCGGCAGGTGCGTCACCACGCGAATCGCGGCGATCGCCTTCGTAGCCACGCGGACCGCCACGGCCGCCAGGAGCCGCACGGCGACCCGGATGGCCCATGTCACGGCGCGGGCCGCTGCGCATGCTCATGTCGGGAGCGGGACGCTCCGGCTCCAGGCCTTCCAGCACCGTGACCGGGATGGCTTGCGTCGTGAACTGCTGGATGCGGCGGATCATCGACACGTCGCGGCGCTCGGCCAGCGTGACGGCCTTGCCCGAGCGACCGGCACGGCCGGTGCGGCCGATGCGGTGCACGTAGTCCTCGGCCTTCATCGGCAGGCCGAAGTTGATCACGTGGCTGATCGTCGGCACGTCGATGCCGCGGGCGGCCACGTCGGTGGCGACCAGGATGCGCAGCTCGCCGCGGCGCAGGGCCATCAGCGTGCGGGTGCGGCGGCCTTGCGGCATGCCGCCGTGCAGCGGGGCCACGGCATGGCCGAGGTCGTACAGGTGGGCGGCCAGTTCGTCGGCGTCACGCTGCGTGCTGGTGAAGACCACCGCCTGCTGCATGTCACGTTCGGTCAGCAGGCGCTCCAGCAGGGCGGCCTTGTGATCCAGGCTGTCGGCCCACAGCAGCTGCTGCTCGATGTTGTCGTGCGTGTCGGTGTGGCTGGTGATCTCGATGCGCAGCGCGTCGTCGCGCAGGATCTGGTCGGCCAGTCGGCCGACCTGGCCGGCGAAGGTGGCGCTGACCATCACGGTCTGGCGCGATTCGGGCAGCGCGGCGGCGATGCGCTCGATGTCCTCGATGAAGCCCATGTCCAGCATGCGGTCGGCTTCGTCGAGGATCAGCATCTCGACCTGGCTCAGGTTGGCCTTGCCGCTCTCGAGGTGATCGATCAGGCGACCCGGGGTGGCGATCAGCATGTCGAGCTGGCCACGCAGGGCCTGCAGCTGGGCGCCGTAGGGCACGCCACCCACGACGGTCGCGACCTTCAGGCCGGTGACGTGGTTGCCGTAGGTCGAGGCGGCCTTGGAGACCTGCAGCGCCAGTTCACGGGTCGGTGCCAGCACGAGGATGCGCGGGCCGCTGACCGCGCCCTTGGGGCGGCGCTTGGTGGGGTCCTGGCGGGCGGCCAGCACACGTTGCAGGGCCGGCAGCACGAAGGCCGCCGTCTTGCCGCTGCCCGTGTTCGAGCAGACGCGCAGGTCCTGGCCTTCGAGGGCCGGGGGAATGGTCTGGGCCTGGACTTCCGTGGGGTTCTCGTAACCGGAGTCGGTCAGGGATTTCAGGAGGACTTCGTGCAGGCCGAGGGTTTCAAACGTCATGGTGTATGTGCTCTGTTGGCCGTCGTCGCGACGATCGGCCGGGTGGAGTGCCCCGTCGCCGAATGGCAACGAGAACAAGGCGGGCAAGCCACCACAGCGCGTCATCCGTCACGCGCAATGTCGGCAAGAAGGCGTCCATGCGCCTGGGGAATCAGCCCACCGGGGTCGAACAGCATCGCCGCCGACCGCGCCTGCATGCCCACCCCGGCAGGAGAACTGCCAGGCGCTGGAGGATGAGGGAAAACGGGAAGGCCAGAGGGGATGTACGGAACTATGCGGCGAACCGTAGCTCAGCGCAGCCGCCAATTATAGGGTATTTCCGTGTGGACGGTCCAGCACGATCTGGGTTTCCGCATCAGAGTCCGTTCCTTCACGAAAAAAAGGCCACCCAGGGGGATGGGTGGCCGTGCGGCGTCCGTCGCCAGCGTGGCGACGGGGTGGCGCTGGAGGATCTTCAGGCCTGCGTGACCCGGTGGATCTGGGTCGAGGCCGGGGCCGGCCAGCCGGCTTCCTTGCCGACCCGGGCGATCGCCTCGTTGGTGTCGAAATAGACCTGCCAGTAGTGGTCGGTGTGGGTGTAGGGGCGCACCGAGATCACCGGGCCTTCGAGCTTGAAGTCCAGCAGGTTGACTTCCGGGGCCGGGCTGGTCGCCACGTTCGGGATCTGGGCGATGGCCGCCTTCAGTCGCACGATCGCGTCGAGCGGGTCGACGCTGCCGGCCAGCTGGGCCGTGCGTTCGACGCGGCGCACCGGCATGTGCGAGTAGTTCTGGATCGTGTCGCCGAACACCTTGCCGTTGCCCACCAGCGTGTAGACGTTGTCGGGCGTCAGCAGCGTGGTGGCGAACAGGCCGAGTTCGGTCACCGTGCCGGTGATGCCGCCGACGCTGACGAAGTCACCGACCTTGAACGGCCGCAGCACCAGCATGAAGGCGCCTGCCGCGAAGTTGCCGAGCATGCCGCTCCAGGCCGCGCCGATCGCCACGCCCGCGCCGGCCAGCATGGCGGCGAACGAGGTGGTCTGGATGCCGAAGTAACCCAGGATGCCCAGCACCAGCGTGATGTTGAGCGCGATGGCGACGATCGAGCCCAGGTACTTCGTCAGGGTCGGGTCGACCTGGTTGCGGTTCATGGCCGCCTGCATCAGCGTGACGACCTTGCCGATCAGCCAGCGGCCGACGATCCAGAAGATGATCGCGGCCCCGACCTTGATGAGCAGTTCGATGGCCGTGGTGCTCAGAAACGTGTTGATGGTCTGCATGTCCATGGACAGATTCCTCCTGTAAATGTGTGATCCCCCGGATGGGCATTAGAACGCAAAAACATGAAAAATCGCACACTCCAAGGGGTCTTTGCGGGCGTGTGGCCGTGTACACAATTTCCGATCCGGGCTCCGGATGTCAATACAGTGTGTGATTTGCCGAATCGGGAGTGATGATGTCCGCCCGCTGCGCCGATACTCGTGCATTGGTATGAACTTGCTGTGTCCATGACCGCTGAACTTCCTGCGCTGCTGACTGCGCTGCTCCTGTCTTTGCTTGTCCTGGTGGGCGTCGCGTCGGCCGCGGTGCTGACGGCGCGGCTCTCGCTGGCTGGGCGACGCCACGGCCTGTTCGAGTGGATGACCGCCAGCGTGCTGGCGGTGGGCAGCCTGGCCTGCCTCGTCGCGCTGACCCGCCTGACCTCGACCGATCAGCAGGTGCTGGTCGGGCTGGCCGGGCATGGGCTGTTTGCCGGTGCGACGGCGGTCTGGTCCATGGGCCTGCATCGCAGCGCCCGGGGCGTGGGCTGGGCCGGCGCCGAGTGGTGGCTGGTCGCAGCCGTGCTGCTGGCCCTGCCGGTGCTGACGCTGGGCCCCGTCGACGCCGGGGTGCGCGCCTTGCTGCTGGCGGCCTGTGATGTGGTGCTGCTGATCCCGGGCCTGTGGGTGCTGTGGCGCCCGGTCGAGAATGCCGCGCAGGCGCTCGGCTCCGCCCGCCTGCTGCTGCCGCTGATCATGCTGATGCGGCTGGCCCCTGCCGCCCTGGCGCTGCAGACCGTCGTGCCCCTGTCCTCCGGCTGGCCGGGTCCGGTCGATCCCGTGGTCGCGGCCCTGACGCTGGTGGCGCTGGTCACGGCCATGGGCTGGTCGCTGCTGCTGGCGCGCCTCGACCTGGCGACCCGCCGCATCAAGGACACCGCCAGCCACGACTCGCTCACCGGCTGCCTCAACCGCAGCACGGCCGACGCGCTGCTCGAGCATCAGCTGCTGCTGGCTCGCCGCAGCCGCGAGTCGGTGGCGCTGGTGCTGATCGACATCGACGGGTTTTCGGTCGTCAACCGCCGCCATGGCCGCCGTGTCGGCGATCTGGTGCTGCAGACCTTTGCCGAGGTGGTGCGCAGCCGCCTGCGTTCCTCCGACGTGTTCTGCCGCCTGGGCGGGGAGGAGTTCGCGATGGTGCTGCCCGCCACCGACGCGCCGGGTGCTCGCCGCCTGGCCGAGGACGTGCGTGCGGCGGTGCTGGCCATGGAGGTGATCACGCCCGGGGCGACCGTGCAGATCAGCATCTCCGCCGGCCTGGCGATCGCCGCGCCGGACGCCTCCACCTCGCTCGAGCGCCTCTACGAGCGGGCGGAAGACGCCCTGCGCCGGGCCAAGCAGTACGGCAGCAACCGGGTCGAGCAGGCGTCGGTGGAGATGGTGCTCGTCAGCGGCTGAGGCCGCGGGCGCAGGGCGCTCAGGCCGCGTCGCCGGAGGTTTCCCGGCTCACCACGATGCGCTGGCCGAGGGCCTCGACGACCTGGCCCGGCCGGATCTTGCACGAGCGGCGCTGCTCGACGAGCCCGTCCACCCGCACGCCGCCGTCCTGGATCAGCACCTTGGCCGCTCCGCCGCTGTGCACGACGCTGGTGGCCTTCAGCAGCGCATCGAGGGCCAGGAAATCGGTGTGCAGGGCGAAGGTGGTGGTGGTCACGGGTTCAGGCTCTCGAGCAACGGGCGCGCAGTGTGCCACGCCGGTCGGCCCTGTGCGCCGGCTTCCGTGCCGGCTGCGCCCAGGTTCAGTCCTCGGACTCCATCAGGGCGGTGTCGGCCCACAGGCTCTCCTGCGCCTGCGGTTCGGGCGGCAGGGGGTCGGCCAGCGTGCCGACCGTGCGACCGCTGTCGGTGGCGATCACCTCGCCGTGCAGCACCACGCCCTGGGCGATGCTGACCACCGGTGCGCTGATCCGCACGGGCTGGTCCGGGGTGCCCAGCGTGCAGCCCGGGCCGATGTGGATGGCGCTGCCGGCGTGCATCGATCCGCCGATCCGGCTGCCCGCGGCCAGCTGCAGCGTGCGGCCGCAGTGCAGGTCACCGAGCACCAGGGCGCCGGCCGCGATCTGCAGGTCCCCGTCGGCCCGCACGGCGCCCAGGCAGCGGCTGCCGGCGCCGATGCCCAGGTCGCCCCGGACCTCGAGTTCACCCTGCCAGGCGTGCAGCGGCGGGATGTCCAGCGAACCCGCGACCAGCAGCCGCTGCCCGGCCTGCGACGCCTGCCAGGGGGCGGCGGGCAGGTCCAGCCACCAGGGGCCGACCAGCGTGCCCAGGCGCCGGACCTCGGGGTCCGCCGCCTGCAGGCCATCGGCGGGGGCGGGCGGGCGACCGGGCAGCGCACGCGGGGGCATCCGCCGGGATCCCGACCAGACCTCGCCCAGCACGACGGCACCCGGATCGATGTCCACCCGGGGGGCCCGCACCGTGATCGGCGGGTCACCGCGACCGATCACGCAGCCTTCGGCGATGTGCACCGCCGTCTCCGAGATCAGGTGACCCGACACCCGGCACCCCGGCGCCAGGAAGATCTCGCCGGCGGCCAGCACGTTGCCGTGCACGACCGTGCCGGCCTTCAGCGTCAGCTCGCCCCGCGCGCGCAGGTGGCCATGCACCTCGCTGCCCTCGCCGAGCGACAGGTCCGCGCGGCCGAACAGGCTGCCCTGCCAGGACCGCAGCGGCGCGAAGCGGGCCGATCGCCAGGCGTCGCCGCGCCGGGCCACCGGGTCCCAGCTGACGCCTTCCTGCTCGTCGGGCGCCACCACCGCGCCGGCCAGTGCCGTGCCGGCCGGCCACCAGTCGCCGGTGAAACGCAGCACCGGGGCGCTGAGGTGGTGGAACTCCACCCCCGCGGCCACGAGCATGGCGTGGTCGGCGCTGACCGTGCCCCACAGCCGTGCGCCCCCTTCGATGTCGACCTGCCCGGCATGTCCCCAGGTGTGCAGGTGGCAGCGCCGTGCCAGGTGCAGGCGCGAGCCGGCCATCAGCGCGTGGTAGAGCCCGCCCGGCGCGGTCACGATCTGTCCGTGGGCGAGCACCTCGCCGTTGAAGCGCATCGCGTGGGGCAGGTGGCAGTCTCCCTGCACCCGCCACAGGCGCCGGGTCAGGCCCGAACGGCGTTCGGCCTCCCGCAGGGGCCAGGGCTGGTGCAGCGTCTCCGCCGTGAGGTCGACCACCGCCTGGCCGCCCAGGTGACGCTCGCCACGCTGCAGCGCCTGATCCAGGGTGTCGCGGAAGTGACGCGCCCGCGGCGCCGGCTCCTGCGGGACCGGCGTGGTGCCGGCGGGTGTCGACGGCGCGACCGGCCACGCCGCCCGGGCCGGGCCGGGCGGCACGCCGCCCCGACGGGCCTGGCGCAGCAGCACGCTCAGGATCAGCAGCCCCGCCAGGCACAGGGCCAGCGTGGTGAGCTCGGGGTTCACGCCCGGGTCGCCGGGCGGGCCGGGTGCGGTCGATTCATGGAGGGGTCCCTGCGGCGAAAAGAAACAAGTTGTTTCAAGTCTATAGCAGATGTCCCAATTGCGAGCAGATCGTGAATTGCTGCACGACTTGATCGGTTCGGGTGCGCGGGCACGAGAGCCGGGTGGCCTGTCGCGCGGGGTGGCGAGCGGTGATGGCGCGGGCTCATCAAACCGACATCCTGTTGTGTCAGGCTGGTGACTTCTTCAAGGAGTCCGTTATCCATGAGTGACGACATGCACGCCCGGGTCGACGAGGCGCTGATGCGCCGCCTGCGCGAGGAGGCCATCGACAGCTACGACGAGGAGCTCGAGCAGGAGGTCGACGACCTGATCGCCGACGGCGACGCCGCCCGCACGCCCCAGGCGCGCGAAGACCGCAAGATGTATTTCCGTGAGCTGTTCCGCCTGCAGGGCGAACTGGTCAAGCTGCAGGACTGGGTGCAGCACACCCGCCATCGGGTGGTGGTGATCTTCGAGGGGCGGGATGCGGCGGGCAAGGGGGGGGCCATCAAGCGCATCACCCAGCGGCTCAATCCGCGGGTCTGCCGGGTGGCGGCGCTGCCCGCGCCCAACGACCGCGAGCGCACGCAGTGGTATTTCCAGCGTTATGTCGCCCACCTGCCGGCGGCTGGCGAGATGGTGCTGTTCGATCGCAGCTGGTACAACCGCGCCGGGGTCGAGCGGGTCATGGGCTTCTGCGACGACGAGGAGTACGAGGAGTTCTTCCGCTCGGTGCCCGAGTTCGAGAAGATGCTCGTGCGCAGCGGCATCCAGCTGGTCAAGTACTGGTTCTCGATCACCGACGAGGAGCAGAGCGTGCGCTTTCTCAGCCGGGTCCACGATCCGCTCAAGCAGTGGAAGCTCAGCCCGATGGACCTCGAGAGCCGCCGCCGCTGGGAGGACTACACCAGCGCCAAGGAGGTGATGTTCGACCGCACCCACATCCCCGAGGCGCCGTGGTGGGTGGTGCAGGCGGTCGACAAGAAGCGGGCGCGCCTGAACTGCATCCACCACCTGCTCAGCCAGATGCCCTATGTCGAGGTCGAGCACCCGCCGGTGATCCTGCCGCCGCGGGTCCGCCACGACGACTACATGCGCAACCCGGTGGCCCCGGAGCTGTTCGTGCCCGAGATCTACTGAACCTCGGACCCGCCGACGCGGGGATGCTGTCGGCCCGCTCAGCGGGCCGACAGCGAGATGTCGCCATACCAGGTGTTGACCGGCTCGCCCAGGTCGTCGCTGTCGGTCAGCACCCCCACGCTGGTGACGCGGCCCGGGTGTTCGCCGAACGCGCGCCGGTAGTCGGCCTCGAGGTCGCGCTCATAGTGCAGCCATTCGCCGCAGCGCCCCGGGCCGCTCTCGACCACCAGGTAGCGGATGCGCTGCGTGCGGGCGTAGGACACCAGCGCCTCGCTCGGCTGGTGGCGGTCCCACACGTACATCAGCGTGGCGTAGGGCAGGATCTGGCCGGTGAACAGCTCCACCTGCTCGTAGAAGATCTGGTCGCGCAGGCTCAGCCGCTGCAGGTCGCCGTCGAAGGCGACGACGATGCGGGCGGGGCAGTCGTCGAGGTCTCCGTCGCCGACGTCGGCCCGGGCGGGCACATGGTCGGTGCACCAGCTGAAGCGCAGCTGCGTGCGTTCCCGCGTGTCGAGGTCGACCGGGCAGCGCAGGCCGGTGGCACCGCGGTCGGCCTGCGCGCGCAGGACCGTGCGCCCGTGCACATGGGCGGTGCCGTAGTCGGTCCAGGGCTTGTCGCGGCGCAGGCGGTAGGGCATCCAGCCCGCCGGCAGGCCACCATCGGCCACCGATGCCGAGAAGGGGGCGATGTCGTGGCCGGGCCGTCGGGGCGAGGCACCGAGCAGGCGGCTGTGTCCGACGTCGGGGGTGGCGGGCGGGGTGGCCGAGGTGGAGGGTGGCGTGCCCCGGCTGGCGCAGCCCGGCAGGGCGGTGGCTGCGGCGCCGGCCAGCAGGCCGAGGCAGTGTCGACGGGTGAGGGGCTGATCGTTCATGGCAGCGGCAAGTTAGCGCCGGCCCGTGACAGGGCGGCGACGCTCGGGTACGGCCCTTGCACTTGTCACCTGCCGTTCACGGCGGACTCACGGCGTGCGACTACGATGCGCCGCAGTCCGGGCGGAGCCGATCCCCGGCCCGTCCTTGCCTTCGCCTCCTCCTCTTCCTGAAAAGCCCGCATGCCCAAGTCGTCGTCTCTGCACCTTTCCCTTCCGCTGATCTGGGATCACGCCCCCGGCTTCCGCCTGAGCGGCCCGGCCTCGTTCCGGCTCGACGGTGACCACCTGCACCTGCAGGCGCAGGTCGCCAGCGCGGTGGGCCTGCGTCAGGGCGGTGGCCCGCTGATCCTGCAGCTGTGGGCGCTGGACGAGGCGACGCCGGCCGTGGTCAAGGTGGCGGAACTGGTGGACGGGCAGCTGATGGTGGATGCGACCGGCGGCCTCGAGCTGTCGGGCTGGACCGTCGCCCATCCACCGGCCGGTCCGGCCGTCTGGCGCCTGGTGCTGGTCCTGTGCACGCCGGCCTCCGGCGGGTCGGGCCTCACAGGCCTGGATGCGCTGGCCTTCGAGGCCCCGTACCCGTGGATCCAGCCCCGGTTGGCCGGCGCCGTCGCATGGCGGTCCCGGTCGGGTGGTGAGCCTGGCGAGGGGACCCTCCACGTCGAGGCCATCGACAACCCGCGTGACGCCGGCTCCGTCAGCGGCGACCTGGCGCTCGAGCTGTGGCGCCTGAGCGGGGCGTTCGACGGCGGCGCGTTCACCGGCATGTGCCTGTCCACCTGGCCGCTGGGCACGCTGGACGGGGCGGGCCGCATCGTCCCCGCGCCGCTGGACGTGACCCTGAGCGAGCAGCCCGGCCGGCCGTGCCTGATGCTGCGGGAGTGGACCCCGCTGGGCTGGCTGGCGCGTGACTACCGATGGCTCGACGACGCGCTGTGGTCCGTCCAGGTCCCCGCCGAAGAGGCGCTCGTCGAGCCTGCACCGTCGGAACCGGAACCGGAACCGGAACCGGAACCGGAACCGGAACCCGCACCCGCACCCGCACCCGCACCAGCACCAGCACCAGCACCCGCACCCGCACCCGCACCCGCACCAGCACCAGCACCAGCACCAGCACCAGCACCAGCACCAGCGGCGGCCGCGGCGGTGCCGGCATCGCCTGCAGAGGTCCGGGTCAGCGTCAACCGCGGCAGCGTCGAGCAGCTCAGTGCCGTCAAGGGGCTGGGGGCAGCGGTGGCCCGGGCGATCGTCGCCGGGCGGCCCCATGCGCAGCTGGACGATCTGCTGGCCGTGCGTGGCATCGGGCCGAAGCTGCTGGAGCGCTTTCGTCCGTTCCTGACGCTCTGACACGCGGATTCCGCTAGGCTAGCGGGTTGCGCCGTTGCCGGCCTGCTCCGCCGGGGCGGGCGCACGGCGCCCATCCAGCAAGGGAGCCAGGCGGGTGCTGCGGTTTTTTGAACGACTGGTCGATCCTTATCCGGCACGCCTGCCGGATCCCCCGCCGGCGGGGCTGGCCGCTTTCCTGTGGTCCTGCTCCGACGGGGTGAGGCCGTTCGTGCTGATCATGACGATCTGCACGGCCCTGACCGGTGCCTTCGAGGCGGTGCTGTTCGGCGTGCTGGGCAACATCGTCGACTGGCTGGGCGAGACCCCGCGTGACCAGCTCTGGGAGCGCCGGCGCTGGGAGCTGCTGGGGCTGGTGGCGCTGCTGCTCTTCAGCCCGGTGGTGGTGGCGCTGCAGACCCTGCTCAAGCACCAGACGCTGGCCGGCAATTTCCCGATGCGCCTGCGCTGGAACTTCCACCGCCTGATGCTCGACCAGAGCATGAGCTTCTACCAGGACGAGTTTGCCGGCCGGGTGGCCGCCAAGGTGATGCAGACCGCGCTGGCCGTGCGCGACGCGGTGCTGATCCTCACCGACATCCTGGTGTTCGTGATGATCTACTTCGTCACGATGACCCTGGTGGCCGGGCGCCTGGACCGCTGGCTGCTGCTGCCCTTCCTGGGCTGGTTCGTCTGTTACCTGGGCGTGCTGTGCTTCTTCGTGCCGCGCCTGGGCAAGGTGTCGAAGGCGCAGGCCGACGCCCGTTCTCTGATGTCGGGGCGCATCACCGACGCCTACACCAACATCGCCACCGTCAAGCTGTTCTCGCATGCGCAGCGCGAGGCCTCCTATGCCCGCTCGGCGATGCAGGAGTTCATGCAGACCGTGCACGGGCAGATGCGCCTGGTCAGCGGCTTCGAGGTCGCCAACCACCTGCTCAACATGCTGCTGGTGCTGGCCACGGGCGGGGCCACGCTGCTGCTGTGGAGCCGCGGCGAGGTCGGCATCGGCGCGGTCGCCGCCTCGACCGCGATGGCCCTGCGCCTGAACGGCATCTCGCACTGGGTGATGTGGGAGATGGCGATGCTCTTCGAGCACGTGGGCACGGTGCAGGACGGCATCGGCACGCTGTCGCGGCCGCACACGGTGGTCGACGCGCCCCAGGCGCGGCCGCTGCAGGTGGGCCGGGGCGAGATCCGCTTCGAGAACGTCACCTTCGGCTACGGCGGCGAGCGCGCCGTCATCGACCGGCTCGACCTGCACATCCGCCCCGGCGAGAAGATCGGCCTGGTGGGGCGCTCCGGTGCGGGCAAGTCCACCATCGTCAACCTGCTGCTGCGTTTCCACGACGTCGCGTCGGGCCGGGTGCTGATCGACGGCCAGGACGTCTCCCTCGTCACCCAGGACAGCCTGCGCTCGCAGGTGGGCATGGTCACGCAGGACACCTCGCTGCTGCACCGCTCGGTGCGCGACAACATCCTCTACGGTCGCCCCGACGCCGGCGACCAGCAGATGGAGTCCGCCGCCCGGCGGGCCGAGGCACATGACTTCATCCAGGGGCTGAGCGATCCGGGCGGGCGCACCGGCTACGACGCCCATGTCGGCGAGCGTGGCGTCAAGCTGTCGGGCGGGCAGCGCCAGCGGGTGGCGATCGCCCGGGTGATGCTCAAGGATGCGCCGATCCTGCTGCTCGACGAGGCCACCAGCGCGCTCGACAGCGAGGTCGAGGCGGCCATCCAGTCCAGCCTCGACCGCCTGATGGAGGGCAAGACCGTGGTGGCCATCGCCCACCGGCTGTCGACCATCGCCGCGATGGACCGGCTGGTCGTGCTCGACCGGGGCCGCATCGTCGAGGAGGGCGACCACGCCAGCCTGCTGGCCCGCGGCGGGCTCTACGCGCGCCTGTGGGCGCACCAGAGCGGCGGTTTCCTGGTGGAAGACGCCGACGGTTCGTGAGACACGTCCGTTTTGCGGTCCGGCATCGGATCTGAGGCGTCCGCCCGGCCGCGCTTTGCCGTGAAGCTGCGATCCGGGCATTAAACTCGTTTCTTTTCGAGTGATCGTCGACCCATGCCAGCCATCACTGCGGGGAATGCCCCCGGGATCTTCGAGCTCAAGAGTGCCACCTGGTCCCTGCTGGCGGTGCACTTGCGGACCGCGGACCCCGCTGCGCTGGAGCTGGAGCTGGAGCGGCGGTTTTCGCAGACGCCCGATCTGTTCTCGCACGAGGCCGTGCTGCTCGATCTGTCAGCGCTGACGGAGCCCGAGCAGACCATCGACTGGGCGCGATGCCTGGAGTTGCTGCGGCGCTACAAGATGCTGCCGGTGGCCGCCCGCAGCGGCACGCCCGCCCAGATGGACGCCGCGGCCCTGGCCGGCCTGGCGCTGTGCAGCGAGGAGGTGAGCGTCAGTGCCCGCGCGAGCGTGGAGCCCGCGGGCGACACCGGGGTGCTGGAGGTGATCCGCGAGGTGGCGGTCGCCGGCGACATGCTGGTGGTCGACAAGCCCCTGCGCTCGGGTCAACAGGTCTATGCCCGGGGTGGTGATCTGGTGGTTCTGGCGCAGGTCAACCACGGTGCCGAGGTGATTGCCGACGGCAGCGTGCACGTGTATGCGCCCTTGCGGGGCAAGGCGATCGCCGGAGCCCGGGGCAATATTTCGGCACGCATCTTTTCCACCTGCATGGAACCCGAGCTGATATCGATTGCGGGCATCTACCGGACCACCGAGAATCCTCTGCCTGCTGATGTGCTGGGAAGTCCTGCACAGATTCGTCTGGACGGTGAAAAGCTGGTCGTGGAACGCCTGAAACTCTGATACACAGGCAGCTGAAAGGATTTTTGAAGATGGCAAAGATCGTCGTGGTGACTTCCGGCAAGGGTGGGGTGGGCAAGACCACCACGAGTGCCAGCTTCGCGTCGGGGCTGGCCCTGCGCGGCCACAAGACCGTCGTGATCGATTTTGACGTGGGTCTGCGCAATCTCGACCTCATCATGGGTTGCGAGCGCCGGGTGGTCTATGACCTGATCAACGTGATCCAGAACGAGGTCAACCTCAATCAAGCCTTGATCAAGGACAAGCTCTGCGAGCACCTGCACGTGCTGGCCGCGTCCCAGACCCGCGACAAGGAGGCCCTGAACAAGGAAGGGGTCGGCCGGGTCTTCGATGAACTCAAGGCGATGGGATTCGAATACATCGTCTGTGATTCGCCCGCGGGTATCGAGACCGGTGCGCTGATGGCCATGCATTTTGCCGACGAGGCGCTGGTGGTGACCAATCCCGAGGTGTCGTCGGTGCGGGACTCCGACCGCATCCTCGGCATGCTCAGCTCCAAGACGCGTCGTGCGATCGAGGGCGCCGAGCCGGTCAAGGAGCACCTGCTGATCACCCGCTACAACGCCAACCGCGTCGAAGGCGGGCACATGCTTTCGCTCGAGGACATCCACGAGATCCTGCGCATCCCGTTGATCGGGGTCATCCCGGAGTCCGACGTCGTGCTGCAGGCGTCCAACCAGGGCTCGCCGGTGATCCACAGCCAGGGCACCGACGTGTCCGAGGCCTACAAGGACCTGGTCGCGCGTTTTCTCGGAGAAGAGCGTCCCATGCGTTTCATCGAAGTGGTCAAGCCGGGCTTTTTCAAGCGGCTGTTCGGCGGGAGGTGAACGATGGGTTTCCTGTCTTTCCTGGTCGGAGAAAAACAGACCTCCGCCCGTGTCGCCAAGGAGCGGCTGCAGATCATCCTCGCCCACGAGCGGGGTTCGGATTCGCGCGGTCCGGAATATCTTCCGGCCCTGCAGCGCGAATTGCTGGCGGTGATCTCGAAATACGTCTCGATCAACCCGAACGATATCCGGGTGCACCTCGAGCGTCAGGAGAACCTCGAGGTGCTGGAGGTCAAGATCGAGTTGCCCGAGGCGCCTCGCTGAGGCGCCCGGCCGGCGCGGTGCTCAGACCGCGCGTTCGTTGAGCGTGAAGCTGGCGCCATCGTGCTGCGCCAGCGCCGAGACCAGGAAGGGCAGCTCCTTCCTCAGCGTCTGGGCCAGCGTGTAGGGCGCGTTGATCACGAACATGCCGCTGCCGGCCAGCCCGAAGCCTTGTGCATCGACCTGCTGAACGCTCAGCCGTGCATGCACCCAGCTGCCCGGGGCCAGCGTCTCCAGGCGCTTGCAGAACTGGGCGGCCTCGTGGCGGCTGACCTGCGGATACCAGATCATGATGACCGCCTGCGAGAAACGGCTCAGCGCGTCCTTCACCGCGGCGACGGTCTTGGCGTAGTCGGTGATCAGCTCGTAGGACGGATCCATCAGGATGGCCGCGCGCCGCGACGGCGGCGGCAGCTGGCTGCGCAGCGAGGCAAAACCGTCGGCCTTGAACACCATGGTGCCGCGCGAGCCGCTCCAGTTGCCGTCCAGCAGCCGGTGGTCGGTCGGGTGCAGCTCGTAGAGCCGGTGCTCGTCGTGCGGGCGCAGCAGCATGCGCGAGAGCTGCGGCGAGCCCGGGTAGTGGGTCAGCGTGGTCGCGCCCGGCGCCTGGCACTTGCGCACCAGCTGCAGGTAGTCGGAGGTGGCGGGCGGCAGGTCGCGCCGGCCCCAGAGCCGGGCGATGCCCTGCTCGTACTCGCCGGTCTTCTGCGCTTCCGGTGCGGTCAGGATGTAGGAGCCGGCGCCCGCATGGGTGTCGATCAGCCGGTAAGGCTTGTCCTTGGCCGCCATGTGGCGCAGCACCTGCACCAGCACCAGATGCTTGAGGACATCGGCATGGTTGCCGGCGTGGAAGGCGTGTCGATAAGCCAGCATGGGGACTCTCTGTGCACGGGACGGCAGGCGTCCGGCGCGCGTTGGGAAAGGGCGCCAATGTAATGCAAAGTGCGGCCCGGGCGTTCAGAGCACCCGGCCGATCAGCACCACCAGGTAGACCAGGCTGCCCAGGCCCAGGTTGACGAGCACCAGGCGGCGGATGCGCGCGAGCTCGTCGGCCGCCCGGGGCCAGTCGCCGCGATCGACGGCGGCACGCAGCAGCGGGAACATCACCAACCGCAGGCGCACGAAGATGGCGATCATCAGGCCGGCGATCGCCAGCATCGTGTCGAGGCCCCAGTGCAGCTGGGCCCCCTGGCCCCGCAGGTGCAGCAGCGCCAGCCCGCTGAAGACCAGCGCCGCGATGGCCACGGTCACGCCGCGGAAGAAGCGCTCGAGCGCGCCCGCCATGAAGGGCAGGCGCAGCGGGGGCGCCAGCGTGCGGGCGGCGGCAGGGCGCACGACCGTGTGCATGACCGCCATGCCGCCGACCCAGTAGGTGGCGGCCAGCAGGTGGATGCTCAGGGCGATCGCGTGGGAAACAAGCATGGGGGTCGTGCCGAGTCGGTGAAGCCGGCAGTGTCGCAGCAAGGGCGGTGCCGGTGCGGTCGATGGTGCCCGGGGTCGATGCCGTCGCCACAGATGCGGGTGGAATGCCGTGCGTTTCAGGGCAAGGGCGGCCGGGCATCGGCGCACAGTGCAGCCATGGATGTCTCGCCGTGCAGGAGGTTCCACACCATGCCATCGCTGTCGACTTGCGCTGTCGCGCAGGCTTACCAGATCCGCTTCCAGTCCCTGTTCCACACCGGCCGGGCCGTCAGCTTCCCGTGTGACGGGCAGGGGCGGGTGCTGCTGGAGGCGCTGTCGGAGCGGGCCCGCCAGAACTACGAACGGGCCTGCGCCGGCATCGGCTCCGAGTACACGATGCCCACCGTGGTTCCGGGCGACCTGCACTGAGCCCGCCAGGCGCCGCCAGCCCGGCAGGTGCCCCCAGGAAGTGCCGGTCATGGTCGGTGAGCGACAATACCCGGTTGTGCGTTTGAACGGGCGCCGCCTGCACCATGACAGTTTCCCAGCTTTGCGCGCCGGTCGCGAGCCCAGCCACCAAGACCCTGACCAGCTACCGGCCCTTCTGGGCCAAGCGTTTCGGGGTGGCCCCCTTCCTGCCGATGAGCCGCGCCGAGATGGACCGCCTCGGCTGGGACAGCTGCGACATCATCGTGGTCACGGGGGATGCCTACGTCGACCATCCGAGCTTCGGCATGGCGGTGATCGGCCGCACGCTGGAGGCCCAGGGCTTCCGGGTCGGCATCATCGCCCAGCCCGACTGGAACTCGCCCGACGCCTTCCGGGCGCTCGGCAAGCCCAACCTGTTCTTCGGCGTCGCCGCCGGGAACATGGATTCGATGATCAACCGCTACACCGCGGACCGCAAGATCCGCAGCGACGACGCCTACACGCCCGGCAACGTCGGCGGCAAGCGGCCCGACCGCGCCACGCTGGTCTACACCCAGCGCTGCCGCGAGGCCTACAAGGACGTGCCGGTGGTGATCGGCGGCATCGAGGCCTCGCTGCGCCGCATCGCCCACTACGACTACTGGCAGGACAAGGTGCGCCGCTCGGTGCTGATCGACAGCAAGGCCGACCTGCTGATCTACGGCAATGCCGAACGCGCGATCATCGAGGTCGCCCACCGCCTGGCGCAGAAGAAGCCGATCGAGAGCATCACCGACGTGCGTGGCACGGCCTTCATGCGCCACCCGGACGATCCGGCACTGGCCGGCTGGTTCGAGGTCGACTCCACCGAGGTCGACCGCCCCGGCACGGTCGATGCGCTGATCAGTCCCTACCAGACCATCGACGAGACCGCCGCCGAGCAGGGCGGCGCCTGTGCCGTGGCGGCCGACGCCGAGCCCCAGGGCGGCGTGGCCGACGACGGCAGCAAGCCGATCATGATCGTGCGCCAGCGCCTGGAGAAGACCGGCAGCCGCGCGCTCGCCACGCCGCGTGACCACACGGTGGTGCGCCTGCCGGCCTACGAGCAGGTCCGGAGCGATCCGGTGCTCTACGCCCATGCCAACCGGGTGCTGCACCTGGAGACCAATCCGGGCAACGCCCGCGCGCTGGTGCAGCGCCACGGCGAAGGCCACACCGCGCGTGACGTCTGGATCAACCCGCCGCCCATCCCGCTGGCCATGGCGGAGATGGACCATGTGTTCGATCTGCCCTACGCCCGTGCGCCGCATCCGGCGTATGCCGACGAGAGCGGCGGCCATGACGGCGCCACCAAGATCCCGGCCTGGGAGATGATCCGCTTCTCGGTCAACATCATGCGTGGCTGCTTCGGCGGCTGCACCTTCTGCTCGATCACCGAGCACGAGGGCCGCATCATCCAGAGCCGCTCCGAGGATTCGGTGATCCGCGAGATCGAGGAGATCCGTGACAAGGTCAAGGGCTTCACCGGCGTGGTCAGCGACCTGGGCGGCCCGACCGCCAACATGTACCGCATCGGTTGCAAGAGCCCGCAGATCGAGGCGGCGTGCCGCAAGCCGAGCTGCGTCTACCCGGACGTTTGCTCCAACCTGAACACCGACCACGGCCCGCTGATCCGGATGTACCGGCGCGCCCGGGCCCTCAAGGGCGTCAAGAAGATCCTGATCGGCTCGGGCCTGCGCTACGACCTGGCCATCAAGTCGCCGGAGTACATCCGCGAGCTGGTGACCCACCACGTCGGCGGCTACCTGAAGATCGCGCCCGAGCACACCGAAGGCGGGCCGCTGTCGAAGATGATGAAGCCCGGCATCGGCACCTACGACCGCTTCAAGCAGCTGTTCGAGAAGTTCAGCGAGGAAGCCGGCAAGAAGCAGTACCTGATCCCGTACTTCATCGCCGCCCATCCGGGCACCAGCGACGAGGACATGATGAACCTCGCGCTCTGGCTCAAGCGCAACGGTTTCCGGGCCGACCAGGTCCAGACCTTCTACCCCAGCCCGATGGCCACGGCCACGGCCATGTACCACTCCGGGCGCAATCCGCTCAAGGGCATCTCGCGGGATCCCGCCCGCGGCGAGACCGTCGACATCGTGCGGGGCGAGCGCCGCCGCCGCCTGCATAAGGCCTTCCTGCGCTACCACGACGCCAACAACTGGCCGCTGCTGCGCGAGGCGCTGCAGGCGATGGGCCGGGCCGACCTGATCGGCAACGGCAAGCACCACCTGATCCCGACCTACCAGCCGATGACCGACGGCAGCTACAGCAGTGCGCGCCGCAAGAACTCGACGCCGACGCCCGGGCGCATCCTGACGCAGCACACCGGCCTGCCGCCACGCGTCACCGGATCACCGGCCCGACCGGCCGTCAAGCCGAAGGCCGCCTCACCGGTGCGAGCCCCCTCGCCGGTGCCCAAGGCCCGCAAGCCGCGCTGATCGAAGCATGGTCCTCCGCATGAAATGCGGAGACAATCGCCACCCCTCGTGATTTTCTTTCCCCGCTTTCATGTCCGCACATCAGGTTCGTCCCGCCACCCTTCGTGATGCCAAGGCCATCGCCGAGATCCATGTCGCCGCTTCGCGTGCAGCCCTGCAAGGCATCCTGCCGGACGATCACCTGAACAGCCTGTCGGTCGAGAAGCGCCAGGCCTTCTGGCGCGAGGCCATCGACCTGTGCGAGCCGCAGGTGTGGGTGGCCAGCGCCAACGGCCAGATCCTGGGTTTCGTCGGCTACGACCGCTCGCGCGACGAGCGCACGCCGCCGACCACCGGCGAGCTCTGGGCCATCTACGCCGCGCCGGCCCACTGGTCGACCGGCGTCGGCCTGGCGCTGTGGGATGCCGCCCGCGACGGCCTGATCGAGGAGGGCTGCACCAAGGCCACGCTGTGGCTGCCGCTGCGCAACGAGCGTGCGCTGCGTTTCCATGAGCTGGCCGGTTTCAAGCGCGAGATGAAGTCGGCCCGCACCACCGTGGTGGGTGGCACGAAGATCGAGGAGATCCGCCTCCAGCGCAGCCTGGTCTGACACACGACCGCCACTGAACGACGAAGGGCGCCCCGCGGGGCGCCCTTCGTTCTTGTGCCGGGAGCCGTCCACCGGAGCGGCTGAGGCGCCCCGGAGTCGACCCGCGAGCGCTCAGTGCACCGGCGTCGTCGGCTGGATGCCGGCGATCAGCCACTGGCTGGCGCCGTTCGGCTGCACCAGGTGCCAGATCTCGTCGAAGGCCTCGGCCGGCTGGCCGACCACCTCGCGGATCATGCCGTGGTAGCGCACGCTGACCACCAGGCGCTCGGCTTCCTGGTCGAAGTTCAGGATCGCGGCCTGCACATGCTCGACGTCGGTCTGCTGGGGCAGGCCGTTGCGGTCCTGCAGGTCCATGCGGATCGAGGCGAACAGCTCGGGCGTCGTGAAGGTGCGCAGGTCGTTCAGGTCGGCGCTGTCGTTGGCGGCCTGCATGCGGATGAAGATCATGCGGGCGATGCGCTCGAAGCCTTCGACATCAAAGCCGGCCGGCACCGAGGCTGGGCGCGCGGCGGTGGCGGTGCCCGGCCGGGCAAAGCTGTCCGCTGCCGACATGAAGCCTGACGGCGTGCCGCTGGTGGCGTTCTGGCGAGCCATCACGTTCGGCTCGGTGGCCGGCGACGGCCAGGCCACCCGCGCACCACCGGCTGCTCCGGTCGATGCGCCGGCAGCAGCGCCTGCGAACGCGGGGCTGGCCCCGCCGGCCGCGGCCGACTTGCCCTTGCCGAAACGCCGCATCAGGAAGCCGATGGCCAGCACGGCCACGCCGGCCAGCAGCACCATCATCAGGATGTTGGCGAAGGCCTCGCCCAGGCCCAGATGGCTCATCAGCGCGGCCAGACCCAGGCCCGCGGCCAGGCCGGCGATCGGGCCGAGCCAGGAGCGTTTGCCGGCGGCGGCGGCCGTGCCGGCGCCCGCTGCGGCGGCCCCGGCGTTCTGCACCGGCGCCTGCTGGCCCGGGGTGGCGCCGAAGGACTTGCCCGGGGCGGCGTCGGGCTGCTGGGCCGGCATCTGGCGCTGCATGCCGGCCGGCCGGCCGCTGCCCAGGCGCTTGGCCATCACGTCGGCCGGCACGCTGGCGGTGAACACCGCTGCCATCAGGACCGCCAACCACATTCGCTTCATGTCTCTTTCCTTTTTCAAGTCCATGCAAGGATCTGCATTTCCAGGGCGGATGCCCGGGCCCTGTCCAGGCGCATCATCGGGATGCGCCGGCTCCAGGGTCGACGCATCATGCATCGCTTGCCAATGACATGAGGTCGAGATGGGAAAGAACAAGGGTGATCGGTCCGGCGAGACCCGCATGCCTCGCCGCATCTACGAAGCGCAGCTGGAGGTCCTGCAGCTGGAGCTGAACCGCCTGGTCCGCTGGGTCCAGCACCGGGGTCAGCGCGTGGTGGTGCTGTTCGAGGGCCGTGATACCGCGGGCAAGGGCGGGGTGATCAACACGATCGCGCAGACGCTGAACCCGCGCCAGTGCCAGATCGTCGCGCTGCCCCGGCCGACCGAGGCCGAGACCACCCAGTGGTATTTCCAGCGTCATGTCGCTCATCTGCCGGCCGCCGGCCACCTGGCCCTGTTCGACCGCAGCTGGTACAACCGGGCCGGTGTGGAGCATGTCATGGGCTATTGCACCCCGCGCCAGTACGAACGTTTCCTCGAGCAGGCACCGCAGTTCGAGCGCATGCTGGTCGACGACGGCATCCTGCTGTTCAAGTACTGGCTGACGGTCGACCAGCAGGAGCAGGAGCGCCGCATCGCCGAGCGGCGCGACGATCCGCTCAAGCGCTGGAAGCTCTCGCCGATCGACCTGAAGGCGCGCGAGCGCTACCACGACTACGGCCGGGCCCGCGACACGATGCTCGCCTGCACCCACACCGACTGGGCCCCGTGGACGCTGGTCGACTTCAACGACCAGCGGCTGGGCCGGCTGACGCTGATCCGCCACCTGCTCGACCGCATGCCTGACTGCGAGGTTCCGGCGCCGCCGCTCGAGCTGCCCCCGCTGGGGCATCCGCCCGAGGTCGAGCGCTTCGACGGACCCGTGGCGCCGATCCCGCCGCTGGCCTGGTCCGGCGATTGAGCCGCGCGCGCGGCGCCTGTCAGAACGGCGCGGCCAGCAAGGGGCCCCGGGCCCGCTCGGCCAGCCGCTCCAGGCCACGCCACAGCGGCGCCCGCGCGAGGCTGCGCTCGGGTGCCCACAAGGCGGTGCATTCCAGCACCGGCCGGCTGCCCCTCAGGCGCTTGAAGTGGCCGGTGCCCGAGCTGTAGTTGAACAGGCCGCCGTGCTGCCGGGCCGCTTCGAACAGGTGCACGCACAGCTGGCGGTACAGCCCCAGGTCACGCGGCTGGGCCAGGTCGTGGCCCACCATCGGCACCGTCATCACGCCGTGGCGGGTGTGCACGGCGGCGAAGGCGAGCAGCCGATCGTCGTCGGCGGCGTGCAGCCCCAGCCATGCCAGCTGGCCGTGGGCGTCGGCGGTGTCCAGCCACTGGCGGGTGTACTGGGGATTGAGCGGGTTGTGCCGCTCGAGGTAGACCTGCCGGTACAGCTCGAGCACGGTGTCGTGCCGGCCGTCGGGCAGACGCGATGTCCAGCGCGCGGCCAGACCCTTGCGGCGGATCAGCCGCAGGTCTTCGCGGTGTGCGCTGTGCGCCTGCCACGGCGCCTGCCCGCCGTCGTAGTGGTGCATCACCCGGGCGGGCCAGAGCACGCCCCCGGTGTCCCGCACGGCCTGAGCCAGATCGGGCTGGCGGTCGGGTTCGATGTTGCGCAGGGCCAGCACCGAGCCCGGCCAGCGCCCGCGGGCGGTGTCGATGACCGCGGGCAGCGCCGCCGCGAGATCAGGCGCATGCAGCGTGGTGGACCAGCCGGTCCCGCCGAGCACGATCGCCTCGGGCAGGCGCCAGCGCCGCGCGAGCCATCCGGCCAGGTCCAGACCCCGCGCGGCCCAGCGGCGCCGGGCTTCGGGCACGTGATGCAGCTCGTCCCCGGGGTAGACGCACCAGCCGACGTACGGGCTCTGCACATAGGTGGTCCGCGCCAGTGCCTTCGCCGCCTCGGCATCACCGGGCGGGCGCTGCGGCGGCACATAGGCCAGCAGCTCCCCGGTGCGGTCCAGCAGTTCCCAGTGGCCGGGCAGGTTGTGCATCCATCGTGGCCCCGGCGCGCCGCACAGCGCCGCGCGCCAGGCCCGGTCCTGCCCGCCGGTGAGCCCCGGCAGGTCCGGGGCGCCGGCTGCGGTCGAGCCGGGCGCCGTCAGCGCCGCCGCCATGCGTGGAAGCCGCCGTAGATGCCCGACCGATCCCGGGCCAGCCAGGCCCGGCCGCCTTCGGGGTCGCCCACCCAGCGCTCGCCCACCCACGCGGGCAGGCCCGGTGCGGGCAGGTCCTGCCCGGCGGTGCGGAAGATGACGCGGGCCCGGGCCGATGCGGTGCGGTCGATCTCGCGCCACAGGCCGTCGAGCTCGCGGGCGCTCATCCAGTCCTGGGCGTCGAGCAGCACGTAGGCGTCGAAGTGCTGGTCCGGGCGCTGCGACAGCACCTGCCGGAAGTTGCCCAGCTCGGTGTGCACCCGCGCGATCTGCTGCTTCAGCGTGTCCCAGTGGGCCGATTGCAGGTAGAGCGGCCAGCCGCGGGTGTCCGTGCTGCGGTAGGCGCGCCCGTAGGCCTGCTGGGCCCAGGGGTTGAGCTGCCAGTCGACGAGGGTGGCGATGCGGCGGGCACGCTCGCACAGCACGGCCGCCATGCGGCCCGGATCCTGGTCGCACAGCGCCAGGTACTGGCGCGGCGGGATGCCCAGGCTGTAGAGCAGCGTGCGGCTGCGGCACAGCGCCACCACCCAGGGGCGGGCGAACAGCGGCGCGACGGTGCGGTCGAACCACTGCGCCTGTTCCTCGACGCCACGGCAGTCGAACAGCCCCGTCAGGTCGATGCCCTGCAGCCGGCACAGGCGGTGCAGCAGGCCGATGAAACGCCCCAGCACGCCTTCGCGGTAGAACCCGCGGCTGAACATCTCGATGCGGGCGTGGCCCAGGCGGGTCCGGTCCCAGTAGTCGCGGGTCGTGTCGTCGAGCGCCGGGCGCAGGTGGCGCTGGTAGATCTGCAGCAGCTCCAGGCCCTGGGCCTCGCCGAAGAAGCGGTGGAAGTCGTCGAAGCGGTCCAGCGCCTTGACCCCGGCGATCTTCAGCCGGGTCAGCGCGATGTGGTGCGGGTTGATGTCCAGCGCCAGCACCGCCGCCGGGCGGGCGCTGAGGTAGTTCAGCACGTTGCAGCCGGCCGAGGCGATGGTGACGATGCGCGACTGCGCATCCAGCCCCAGCGCCTCGATGTCCTGCTGCGGGTCCTCCCAGATCTGGGTGTAGACCAGCCGGTCGAACCAGCGGGCGAAGAAGCGGTCGGCCAGGCTGGCCTGGTGGCCCTCGTGGTCATGCACGGTGTGGGCGATCAGTCCGGTGCCGGTGCGGCTCAGGACGCTGCTGTTGATGTCGTCGGACGGGGGCGCCACGGTCTCTCCTCGGGTGCAAACGCCCGTCCAGCTTATGAAGCCGGCGTCACAGTGCCATGACACGACGGCGTCGTTTGCGTGACCGGGGTGATCCGGCACTGGCCTTGTGTTCCACTTCGGCCTGCCCTTTCCAACCCACAGGAGTTCTCCGATGGCCGCAGCCAGCCTGCTTGCCCTGCTCGACGACATCACCACGGTGCTGGACGACGTGGCCGCGATGACCAAGGTCGCCGCCCGCAAGACCGCCGGGGTGCTCGGAGATGACCTGGCGCTCAATGCCCAGCAGGTCACCGGCGTGAGCGCCGAGCGTGAGTTGCCGGTGGTCTGGGCCGTCGCCAAGGGCTCGCTGCGCAACAAGGTGGTCCTGGTGCCGGCGGCGCTGGCCATCAGCCTGCTGCTGCCGGCGGCCATCACGGTGCTGCTGATGCTCGGGGGCGCCTTCCTGTGCTTCGAGGGCGTCGAGAAGCTGGCCCACCGCTACGTTCCGGACGATCCGGCCGCGGACGCGTCCCATGCCCGGGCGCTGCATCAGGCGGTGGCCGACCCGCAGGTCGATCTGCTCGCGCTGGAGCGCGAGAAGATCCAGGGCGCGATCCGCACCGATTTCATCCTGTCGGCCGAGATCATCACGATCACGCTGGGCACCGTGTCCGGGGTGGCCTGGCCGACCCAGCTGGCGGTGCTGGCCGGCGTGGCGCTGGTGATGACGGTGGGGGTCTATGGCCTGGTGGCCGGCATCGTCAAGCTCGATGACGCCGGGCTGGCGCTGGGCCGGGCGACCGGGGACGGGGGCTGGAGCCGGTTCCAGCGTGGCCTGGGCCGGCTGCTGCTGCGTTCGGCGCCGGTGCTCATGCGCGGGCTGGCGGTCGCGGGAACGGTGGCGATGTTCCTGGTCGGCGGCGGCATCCTGGCGCACGGATGGCCCTGGCTGCACCATCAGGTGCTCGGCCTGCAGGAGACGATGGCGGGGCTGCCGGCGCTCGGCGGCATGCTGGCACCACTGGTGCCGGTGGCGGCCGACCTGCTGACCGGTGTGGTCGCGGGCACGCTGGTGCTGCTGGCGGTTCGACTGGCGGGGCGCTGGCGCCGCGCTTGAGCGATCAGGCGATCAGGTGACCGAGCGCCTGGGGCCCGTAGACCCTCAGGCCGATCAGGTGCCGGCGCTCCTTGTGCAGGGCCTGGACGTCGGCGGGAGGCGAACGGCACCAGACCACGAAGGCGCAATACTCGACATGCTGGAGTCCACGCTGGGATTCCAGCAGGACCGCCTCCCCCGGGGTCAGGGCCTGATCGAGCATCACGCTGATGCCGCGAGCCGACACGTCGCGCACCGCATGCACCGGGTACTGTCGTTCCCGGTTCTTCACGTAGAGCGCGTTCCTGGGCGGTGCATCGATCGCGCGGCGCTGTTCATCGCGCAGTTCCACCAGACAGGCGGGTCCGTTTTGAGCAGCATAAGCCATGGCCACATCCTCATGAGATTGCCATTTCGAGCATAGACTTGATACGTCCGGGTTCCCCTGTTTCCTTGACGTTTGACGATCCGGATCTTCCCTTGTATGACTGTTCTGCTGGCGCCCATGGAAGGGCTGATGGATGCGACCCTGCGCGAGGTGCTGACCCGCATCGGCGGTGTCGATCGCTGCGTCTCCGAATTCATCCGGGTGAGCGACAGCCTGCTGCCCGACCGGGTGTTCCTGCGCCTGGTGCCCGAGCTGCTGCAGCGAGGCTGCACCGCCACCGGCGTGCCGGTGCGCCCGCAGCTGCTGGGCAGCGACCCGGTCTGCCTGGCCGAGAACGCGGCTCGCCTGGCGGCGCTGTCGCCGGCGGGCATCGACCTGAATTTCGGCTGTCCGGCCAAGGTGGTCAACCGCCACGGTGGCGGGGCGGCGCTGCTGGCCGAGCCTGAGCTGCTGCACCGAATCGTGTCGGCCGTGCGTCGGGCGGTGCCGGCCGATCTGCCGGTATCGGCCAAGATGCGCCTCGGGCTCGAGGACGATCACCTGGCGGTCGACTGCGCCCGGGCCCTGGTCGACGGCGGTGCGGCCGAGCTGGTCGTGCATGCCCGCACCAAGGCCCAGGGTTATCGCCCGCCGGCCTACTGGGATCGCATCCGCCCGCTGCGCGAGGCCGTGCGGGTGCCCATCGTGGCCAATGGCGAGATCTGGACCGTGGCCGATGCCGTGCGCTGCCGGGCCGAGAGTGGCTGCGAGGACCTGATGCTGGGCCGCGGCGCGGTGGCCGATCCGGGCCTGCCGCTGGCGCTGGCGCTGCACGACGCCGACCAGCCCGGGGCGTCTGCGCTGGACTGGGCCGCGCTGCAGCCGCTGCTGCGGCTCTTCTGGCAGCTCGTCGGCGAGCGCATGGAGCACCGGCACCGGGCGGGCCGCCTCAAGCAGTGGCTCTACCTGCTGCGGCGGCGCCACCCCGAGGCGCAGGACGCCTATGACCGGATACGCACCGTCACCGATCTGACCGAGATCGGCCGGCTGATGTTCGAGTCACCGGCCGCGCCGCTCGCCTGCTGAAGCCCGCGGCGCGGTGTGCCCGGGCGACGTTCAGCGCCCGGACGGCCAGCGCAGCGCGCCGGTGGCCATGCCGGTGCCCATCAGCACGACGGCTCCGCCGACGAGCATGTCGGCGGTCACCGGCTCGCCCAGCAGCATCGCCCCCCAGACCGTGGCGAACAGCGGCACCAGGAAGGTGACGGTGACCGTGCGTGCGGCGCCGATGCGCCCGATCAGCCGGAAATACAGCTGGTAGGCCAGCGCCGTGCAGCCCACGCCCAGCGCGATGGCGCAGAGCCACTGCAGCGAGCTGAGCGGGCCCTCGGGCCAGAACCACCAGGCCAGCGGCGCCAGCGCCAGCGCGGCCACCAGCTGCGAGCCGGCGGCATTGGCCAGCGCGGTCACCCCGCCCAGGCAGCGCCGCGTGTGGTTGGCCGAAAACCCGTAGCTCAGCGCGGCCGACAGGCTGGCCAGCAGCGCCCAGCCGGTGCCCCCGGGCTTGAAGTCGGCCTTGTCGGCCGCCAGCAGGCTGACGCCGGCCAGGCCGATCGCCAGACCGGTCGCCCGCCAGCGCCCCAGCGGTTCACGCAGCCACAGCGTGGCGATCAGGGCGGCGAAGATCGGCGTGGTCGCGTTGAGGATGGCGGCCAGCCCGGCCGTGACCGACAGCGTTGCCCAGGCGATCAGCATGAAGGGGATGGCCGAGTTGAACAGCCCCATCACCACCATCGCGCCGGCGTGGCGGCGCAGGTCCGCCAGGCCGCCCCGCATCGCCAGCAGCGGCACCAGGCAGAGCGCGGCGATGGCCACGCGCAGCCACATCAGCGGGGCGACCCCGAAGGCGGGCACGGCATAACGCATGAACAGGAAGGACGCGCCCCACAGCGCGGCCAGCAGCAGCAGATCGACCAGGTCCCGGGTCTTCACGAGGCGGCCTCCACCGACGCGGCGTCGAACGGTCGCCGGATGCCCTGTTCGAAGTCGAGCAGCCAGGCCTTGCGTGCCAGTCCGCCGGCGTAACCCGTCAGCGCGCCGCTGGCGGCCACGAGGCGGTGGCAGGGCACCAGCAGCGACAGCGGGTTGCGGCCGGTGGCCGCACCGACCGCGCGGGACGCCGATGGCCGTCCGACCTGGGCCGCGGCGGCGCCGTAACCCAGCGTCCGGCCATGGCCGACCTGGCGGATCGTCTGCCACACGGCCTGCTGGAACGGCGTGCCCCGGGGGGCCAGCGGCAGGTCGAAGTCGTGGCGCCGCCCGCCGAACCAGTCGTCCAGCTGCGCGCGCGCGCTCACCAGCAGGGGGTGGTCCTCGTCATGGATCCAGTCCGGCGACGGGCCACCGAAGTGTTTCTGGCCGGCGAACCACGCACCGCACAGGCCGGCGGTCGTGGCGGCGAGCACCATCGGCCCCAGCGGCGTGCCGGCGTGGCCCCAGTGCGGGATGGACCGGGCGACGGGCGCGGAGGTGATGGAGGAAGAGGAGGGCGGGGTGCGGGGCATGTCCAGGGTCCGGATCGATCCGCGAGCGGTCGGTCGCAGGGGGCGGCAAGGGGGACGCTGTCATGCCGACACGATCGGTGCCGGCGGATTCAGCGTGAAGAGGGGGGCGGCAGGGGCTCGTCCCGGGACAGCACGCAGCGCTGCGCCTCGCAGTGCACGGCCGGCTCGGGCCGCACCTGGCAGATCGACACCCGGCCCAGGCGGTGGTCCTCGTCCCGCACGGCCCGGGCGTGGCGGGCGGCCAGCGACTTCAGCCGGGCCGCGTGGCTGGCCTCGGTCGACCAGGCTCGCCAGTCCTGCGGGCCGCCGCAGGCGAGGCCGCCGATCGGCAGCGTGCGACAGGCCGCGTCGCGGCTGCAGCGGGCATCGCCGATCTCGGTCTCGATGGCCTGCAGCCACTGCGCCGGGGTGCCGGCGCTGCCATGGGCGCCGACGCCCAGCAGGGCCAGCGCCAGGCCGGCGATGCCGGCCCGTGCCCGTGTCGTGGCGGGGCTGCCGTGGGTCAGGGCGCGCTTCATGGCGGGGTGGTGGTGCCGCTGTCGGTGGCGGCAGGCGGGGCTTCGTCGCCCGGGTCGGTCCGCACCGCCTCGACCGACAGGTGCAGCAGCACCTCGTCGGCGACCAGGCCGGCGGCCAGCGTCATGCCGAAGGCCGAGCGGGACAGCCGGGCCTCCAGGTCGCCACCGCAGACTTCGCGTCGAAACAGCAGGTTGAAGCCGCAGTGCCAGCGTCGGGTGGTCAGCGTCAGCGGCTGGCTGCGGCCGCGCAGCGTGATCTCGCCGCGGATCTCCACCGGACGCTCGCCCTCGAAGCGGGCCTGCCGGGCGACGAACCAGGCTTGGGGATGGTTCTGCACGTCGAGCAGCGTGCTGCCGCGCAGCATGCGGTCGAGCGCGGGCACGCCGGTGCTGACCGACGCCACGTCGACGCTGATGCCGACCTCCAGGGCCTGCTGCCGGGCGTCGAAGCGAGCCGTGCCGTCGAGCCGGTCGAAACGGCCCCGCAGCGTGGAGGTGCCCATGTGCAGCACCTCCCAGTGGATGGCGGTGTGAGCGGGGTCGAGCCGGTAGGCCGTCGGCGCCTGGGCGTGCGCCGACGGGCCACCGCCCGCCAGGGCGGCGGCGAGCAGCGCCCACGCGGCACGCCCGGCGAGGGCCGCAGGGCGTGGCCGCGCCGTGCCGGTCATGCTGCCGCCACGCCGGCCGGGGGCCTACTTGGCCCAGCCATCCTTGAGGCCGGTGATCTTGTTGAACACCGGCCGGCCCGGCACATGGTCGAGGCGGTCGGCGACGAAGTAGCCGAAACGCTCGAACTGGAACTTCGCGTCCGGCTCGGCCTGGGCGAGCGAGGGCTCGACGTAGGCGGTGATCGTGCGCATGCTCGCCGGGTTCAGGCTGGCCTTGAAGTCCTTGCCGCCCGCGTCCGGCTGCGCGTCGGTGAACAGGCGGTCGTAGAGGCGCACCTCCGCCGCCACGCCGTCCGCCACGCTGACCCAGGTGATCGCGGCCTTGACCTTGACGCTGTCCGCACCCGGCGTGCCGCTCTTGGTGTCGGGCACGACCCGGGCCAGCACCTCGGCGACCCGGCCGTCCGCGTCACGGGTGCAGCCGGTGCACTCGATCACGTAGCCGCCCTTCAGGCGCACCTTGTTGCCGGGGAAGAGGCGCTTGTAGCCCTTGGGCGGCACTTCCTCGAAGTCCTCGCGCTCGATCCAGACCTCGCGGCCGATGACGAACTGGCGGGCGGGCGGGGCCGGCCGGTCCTCGGGCGGGTGGGGCAGCGCCGGCAGCGAGCAGGGCTCCAGGTGGCCGTCGCCCATGACCTCGTCCCAGTTGGTCAGCACCAGCCGGACCGGGTCGAGCACGGCCATGCCGCGGTGGGCCTTGTGCTCGAGGTCGTCGCGCAGCGCGATGTCCAGCGTCGAGTAGTCGATCCAGCTGTCGGCCTTGGTCACGCCGATGCGCTCGGCGAAGAGCTGGATGCTCTCGGGCGTGTAGCCGCGACGGCGCAGGCCGACGATGGTGGGCATGCGCGGGTCGTCCCAGCCGCCGACGTGGCCTTCGTTGACCAGTTGCGCGAGCTTGCGCTTGCTGGTGATCACGTAGGTCAGGTTCAGGCGGGCGAACTCGTACTGGCGCGGCGGCGGGGCCTGGAGCAGGCCGGCCTCGGTCAGGCGCTCCAGCAGCCAGTCGTAGAACGGGCGCTGGTCCTCGAACTCGAGCGTGCAGATCGAGTGGGTGATCTGCTCCAGCGCGTCCTCGATCGGGTGCGCGAAGGTGTACATCGGGTAGATGCACCAGGTGTCGCCCGTGTTGTGGTGGGTGGCGCGGCGGATGCGGTAGATGGCCGGGTCGCGCAGGTTGATGTTGGGCGCGGCCATGTCGATCTTCGCGCGCAGCACCATCGAGCCGTCCGGATGCTTGCCGTCGCGCATCTCGCGAAAACGCGCCAGGTTGTCGTCGGGCGTGCGGGCGCGGAACGGGCTGTCGGTGCCGGGGGTGGAGAAGTCACCCCTGTTGGCACGCATCTGCTCGGGCGTCTGCTCGTCGACGTAGGCGTGGCCGTGCGTGATCAGCGCCTCGGCCGCGCGGTACATGAAGTCGAAGTAGTTGCTGGCGTGGTAGAGGTGGCTCTCGGCCTTTCCACCGAACGACGAGTCCCAGCCGAAGCCCAGCCACTGCACCGCATCGAGGATGGAGTCGACGTACTCCTTTTCTTCCTTTTCAGGATTGGTGTCGTCGAAACGCATGTGGCAGACGCCGCCGTAGTCGCGCGCCAGCCCGAAGTTCAGGCAGATGCTCTTGGCGTGGCCGACGTGCAGATAACCGTTGGGCTCGGGCGGAAAACGGGTGCGGATGCGCGCCGGGTCGGGCTCGCCGGCCTCGTGGTGGGCGGCGTCGCCGGGGGTGCCGGCCCAGCGGCGGCTCGCGTAGGTGCCTTGATCGAGGTCGCGCTCGATGATGGCCCGCAGGAAGTTGCTGACCTTGTGCTCGGCGGGCGCCGAGGGCTTGTTGTTGTCGCTCATGGCGAAGAATTGTAGCCAGCGGGCTTTCCCGAGCGGGCCGGCGTGATGCGTGCGCGCCGCCGATCAATCCGCACGGAGGTCTGGGTGGTGTCGGCCGGGTTCGTGGATCGTGAACAATTCGACACCTCCTGATACTGGCGCTACGCTGTGGGCCCGATTCGCTGCGTCTTGCGCCCGGGCGCAGGGGATCCCTGGATCATTTGCTGTTACATGTCGCGGCGATCATGGGGCGGGCCTCACCCGGTGCCGGTGGTACGCGTCATCCCCTTGAAGCCGTGCAGGATTGGACAGACCCAAGGGCTAATCCGGAGCGGCCTAGTACATCCGTGTCGTTACGAAGATGCAAAATACGTATGCATCAAGCGGACAGGGGAGTCGACATGCGCAGTTCTGGCGGTTCGTTCACGTCACCGGGCCAGGGGCTGGGTGGCATCGAGTTCATCAAGGGACCAGGGTCCGGCTGGAAGGGCGGTGCCATGACGCAGAGCGACAGTTTTCGTGTTTCCGGCTTTCCGGCAGCTGGTCCCGCGACGCTGAGTCCGGAGGGCGCACGGCTGATGCAGAGCATCCCGATCTCGGTGCGCCCGCTGATCACGGCCAAGCGCCATGCCCACATCATCAACCGCATGGCCCTGCTGTGGCAGGACCCGAAGGCGCTGCGGGCGTATTTCGACGAGCTGATGGTCAGTTCCCGGCCCGGTCGCCGGGGGTTCGCCATCGAGGTGCTCGACGAGCTGCTCGGGCTGCAGAACGCGCTGCAGGAGCGCCAGCGCATCTGAGCGCCGCGCCGCCCGCCAGGCTTCAGCGGTGCGGCCGGTGGCACGAACGGTCGCGGCCGCCCGTGCCCTGCGGGTGTCGTCAGGCCATCTTCACGGCCGTGCCGCTGACGGCCACCATCATCATCCCGTTGGTCTCGCCGAGCACCTCGTAGTCGAAGTCGATGCCGACGATGCCGTCGGCACCCAGCTCGCGGGCGGCGGCCATCATGTCCTCCAGCGCCGCGTCGCGTGCTCCCGACAGGGCCCGCTCGTAGCCGCCGGCCCGGCCGCCGACGACGTCACGCACCGACGAGAACAGGTCGCGGAAGATGTTCGCGCCGATGATCGCCTCGCCGTTGACCACGCCGAGGAACTTCTCGACCCGTGCGCCTTCGCCATTCGGCACGACCGTGGCCAGAAAGAATCCGTCGTCCTTCTTCGAGAACCATCCCATGTCCAGCTCCTGTTCCTGTTCCTGTTGATCCGGGGTGTGCGGGGGCCGACGATAACGCGCCGGCGGTGCTCAGACCCAGCCCTGGCGCCATTTCGACGGATCACGCAGCTCGCGCCAGTCGATCCGCCGGCTCGCCTTCGAGTGCACCGCCTCGATCTCGACCTGCTCGAGCGCCTGGCCTGGCAGCTCGGGCACGATCACCTTCGACACCAGGAAGTGTTTCTGGCGGGCGACCGGTGCCACCGCGGTCCATTTGGTCAGCAGCAGCTTCTTGGGGTGCAGCGGGTTCATGGGCGCCAGCTTAGCGGGCACGAACCGGACGGCTCGGCGTGGGGGCATGGCGGCATCGGCCCGGGCGCATCAGCCGCTCAGCAGCTTGTGCACCAGCTCGGCCGTGGTCGCTGCCTCGTACTTGCGCATCAGGCGGGCCCGGTAGACGTCGACGGTGCGCGGGCTGATCTGCAGGCGCTTGCCGACCTGCTTGCTGGTCAGGCCCTCGATGAGCAGGGCGGCGATCTCGCGCTCGCGCGGGGTCAGCTCGGCCTTGACCTGGCGGTGGGCCGACAGGTCCTCGAAGGCCCAGATGCCCGAGGCGTGCGGATGGGCCGGGTCCAGCGCCCGGCCCGAGACGTGGCACCAGAACAGCTCGCCACCGCCCACACGCTTCATGACACGTTCGTCGGCGTAGCGGCCGTGGCCGTCCAGGCTGGCGACGATGCGCTCGCCGGTGCGGCGGAACTCGTCGGTGCTGGGGTAGAGCACCTCGAAGCTCTGGCCGATGAGCTGGTCGCGGCTGGCACGGAAGACCGCCAGCACCTGCTGGTTGCAGTCGATGATGGTGCGTTGGCGCGACAGCACCAGGCCGATGGGGGCCAGGTCGAAGGCGGTGCGGTAGTGGGCCGGATCCGGCGCCGAGGCGGGATCGGTCAGCGGCTGGGCGGGGATGGCGTCGGGGGCGGGCATGGCGATCGCTGGGCTCTGCTTCGGTTCGTGGACCCGGGAGGGTGGCGGCCTCGAGGGGTCGGCCTTAGTCAATTTTACGTAGCTCCTACGTAAGGCATTACGTAGTACGCTTGCCCGACTTGATCTGGAGGCAAGCATGAACAAGGTTTATCCCAGCGCCGCCGCGGCACTGGACGGCATCGTCAAGGACGGCCAGCTGATGGCCGTCGGTGGTTTTGGCCTGTGCGGCATCCCCGAGGCGCTGATCGACGCGCTGCAGGCCAGCGGCGTGAAGGACCTGACGGTCATCTCCAACAATGCGGGGGTCGACGGCTTCGGCCTGGGCAAGCTGCTGCAGACGCGGCAGATCCGCAAGATGATCTCCAGCTACGTGGGCGAGAACAAGGAGTTCGAGCGCCAGTACCTGTCGGGCGAGCTGGAGCTGGAGTTCACCCCGCAGGGCACGCTGGCCGAGAAGCTGCGTGCCGGTGGCGCCGGCATCCCCGCCTTCTTCACCCGCACCGGCGTGGGCACGATCGTGGCCGAGGGCAAGGAGCTGCGCGAGTTCGACGGCCACACCTACGTGATGGAGCGTGCGCTGACCCCCGAGGTCTCGCTGGTGAAGGCCTGGATGGCCGACCGCAGCGGCAACCTGGTGTTCCGCCGCACGGCCCGCAACTTCAACCCCAATGTGGCGATGGCCGGCAAGCTCACCGTGGTCGAGGTCGAGAAGATCGTCGAGACCGGCGAGATCGATCCGGACCAGGTGCACCTGGCGGGCATCTTCGTGCACCGCATCGTGCTCAACGAGACGCCGGAAAAGCGCATCGAACAACGCACCGTGCGTGCAAAGGCCTGAGGAGAACACCACCATGGCATGGACCCGCGATGAAATGGCCGCCCGCGCAGCCAAGGAACTGTCCGACGGCTTCTACGTGAACCTGGGCATCGGCCTGCCCACGCTGGTGGCCAACCACGTGCCCGAGGGCATGGAGGTCTGGCTGCAGAGCGAGAACGGCCTGCTGGGCATCGGCCCCTTCCCGACCGAGGATGCGGTCGACGCCGACCTGATCAACGCCGGCAAGCAGACCGTGACCACGCTGCCGGGCTCGTCGATCTTCTCCAGCGCCGACAGCTTCGGCATGATCCGCGGCGGCAAGATCAACCTGGCCATCCTGGGCGCGATGCAGGTCAGCGAGAAGGGCGACCTGGCCAACTGGATGATCCCGGGCAAGATGGTCAAGGGCATGGGCGGCGCGATGGACCTGGTCGCCGGCGTGCGCAGCGTCGTCGTGCTGATGGAGCATGTGGCGACCAAGAAGGACGGCACGGTCGACCTGAAGATCCTGCCCGAGTGCACCCTGCCGCTGACCGGCCTGGGTGTGGTCGACCGCATCATCACCGACCTGGCGGTGCTCGACGTGACCCCGCACGGGCTCAAGCTGGTCGAGCTGGCCCCGGGCGTGAGCCGCGAGGAAGTGCAGGCCAAGACCGGTGTGCCGCTGCAGTGAAGTGAGCCGGCGCCGGTGGCGCGCGTGAAGAAGTCTCGAACAGGGCCTGCGGGCCCTGTCTCTTTTCTGGCGCTTGTGTGGCGAGATGTTTCGCACCGGCGCCGCCGCACGAGGCAGCCCGCCTCAGGCTCGCACGAGCCTCGGAACACCGCTTACTTTTGCCCACTTTACGGGCTCGAAGTCGCTTCCGGAATCGACACAATGCGGATACCGAACAATGTGTACTTGTACAGATTCAAGTGCCGTTCTCCTGGCGCAGCCGTATCCGCATGTCCAAGACTCCACCCCGGAAACTCGCTTTCCTCTCGATGGCCACGGCCCTGGCCTTGTTGTCCGCCTGTGGCGGCGGTGGTGACGAGGCCGCCGAGGCGTCGGCCGCCACCGCGGCCGGCACCGACACCGCGGCAGCGGCCACGACCGATGGCACGACCACCACCACCGAGGCCCGCACGGCCCAGGCGCTGGCCGTCAGCACGCCGACGCTGACGGTGCGGGCCCGCGCGACGCTCTACGGCGGCGTGGGGCCGATCATGGTGGTGCGCATCAACGGCGTGCAGATCGGCAGCGTCGAGGTGCGCAGCACCACGACGGCCAGCTACTCGTTCTCGGCCGCCACGCTGGTCGGCGGGGCGAAGGTCGAGGTGGTGTTCACCAACGACCAGTACAACGCCAGCACCGGCGAGGACCGCAACCTCTACATCGAGCAGCTGAGCGACGGCACCTCCACCGTGCTGCCCACCGCCACCGGTGCGGTGGTGGACTGGGGCAGCGGTGCCGAGGCCTTCGACAACGTGCTGGTCTGGCCGGGGCGCACCGACCTCACGTCCGCCGGCGCGCTGCGCCTGACCTGGCCGGTGACCACGACCGCGTCGACCGCGGCCACCGTGCTGGCCCAGCGGGCCGAGGCCTCGCGTTTCCTGATGCAGGCCACCTTCGGGCCGACCCCGGGCGACATCGACACCGTGCTGGCCAAGGGCCAGTCCGGCTGGATCGATGCCCAGCTGGCACTGCCGGTGACGGACCATTACGTGCCCTACGTCGACCTGTCCTACAGCCTGGGTCCCGACTACCGGGCCGGTGGCTCCAAGCGCGATGGGTACCGGGTGTCGACCGCCTTCTGGTCGGCGGCCCGCTCGGCGCCGGACCAGTTGCGCCGGCGCACCGCGTTCGCGCTGCACCAGATCCTGATGGCGTCGATGAACGATTCGACGGTGGCCTACAACGACCGGGCCTATGCCCACTACCTCGACGGGCTGAACCGGCATGCGCTGGGCAACTTCCGGGCGCTGCTCGAGGAGGTGGCGCTCAGCCCGGCGATGGGCCTCTACCTGTCGCACCTGCGCAACCGCAAGGAGGACACCAGCACCGGTCGCCTGCCCGACGAGAACTTCGCCCGCGAGGTGATGCAGCTCTTCACCATCGGCCTCTACGAGCTCAACAGCGACGGCAGCTACAAGCGCGACAGCGCGGGCAAGCCCATCGAGACCTACGGCAACGCCGACGTGATGGCGATGGCCAAGGTGTTCACCGGCTTCAGCTGGGGTTTCCCGGACAGCCAGCTCACCGAAGCCAACTTCCTCTGGGGTGGGCCCGACTACACCCAGGCGGTCGACCAGCGGCTCGACGTGCAGCGCATGAAGGCCTATCCGGGCCAGCACTCCACCGCGCAGAAGACGCTGTTCGCGGGCAAGTCGTGGGCCGTCACCCTGCCGGCCGGCGCGACCGCGGCCAACGACCTGCGCATCGCGCTGGACACGCTGTTCAACCACCCCAACGTCGGTCCGTTCATCGGCCGCCAGCTGATCCAGCGCCTGGTGACCAGCCAGCCCAGCGCGGCCTATGTCGGCCGGGTGGCCGCGGTGTTCGCCAACAACGGCAAGGGCGTGCGCGGGGACCTCGCGGCGGTGGTGCGGGCCATCCTGACCGATGCCGAGGCGCGGGGCACGCCCACGGCCACCTCCGGCAAGCTGCGCGAGCCGGTGCTGCGGGTGGCGCACTGGATGCGGGCGTTCGAGTCGACCTCCGTCAGCAACACCTTCACCTTCAGCTGGGACGTGATGCCCACCGGGCAGATGGCGCTCTACGCGCCCTCGGTCTTCGGCTACTTCCGTCCGGGCTACGTGCCGCCCAACACCGCCTTCTCGACCAGCGGCATGACGGTGCCCGAGTTCCAGATCGTCAACGAGGCCACCGCGGCGAGCTGGGTCAACCTGGCCGAGAACATGGCCTGGTACGGCCTGGGCTGGGTCAACAACCGCCAGGAGATCTCCTCGGCCTACGCCGAGCAGGTGCGCCTGCTGAACGCGGGGGACACCGCCGGTTTCCTCGACAGCCTCGACGTGATGCTGATGGGCGGGCGCATGAGCACGTCCCTGCGCCAGGCCATCACCGACGCCATGGCCACCGTCTGGGTGACCGGCAGCGGCTCGGCGCTGGCCCGCACCCGCATGGCGGTCTTCATCGTCATGGCCTCCCCTGAATACCTCGTGCAACGCTGACGCCATGACCACTTCGCGACGACACTTCCTTCGCACCGCCTCCGGCCTGGCTGCCGCGGTCGGTCCGCTCCACACCCACCTGGCCTCGCCGTTCGCGCTCAGCCTCGCGGGGCTGGGGGCGATGGCCTCCCAGAGCGCCTCGGCGGCCGACACCAGCGGCTACCGCGCCCTGGTCTGCCTGTTCATGAACGGCGGCAACGATGCCCACAACTGGGTGGTGCCCATCGACGCCACGGGCCATGCCCAGTACACGGCCGTGCGCCGCGAGCTGGCCTGGCCGCTGGCCCGGCTGCAGGGCATCACCAGCACGACCCAGGGCTCGGGCCGCAGCTTCGGCATGCCGCAGGAGCTGGCGCCGCTGCGCAGCTGGTACGAGGCGGGGCGGGCGGCGGTGCTGGCCAACGTCGGCCCGCTGGTGCGGCCGATCACCAAGGCCGAATACCTGGCCGGCACGGCCCTGCCCAGCAAGCTCTTCTCGCACAACGACCAGCAGTCGACCTGGCAGTCGCTGTCGCCCGAAGGGGCGCTGTCGGGCTGGGGCGGACGCATGGGCGACCTGCTGATGTCGGCCAACTCGCAGCCGGTGTTCACCGCGGTGTCCTCGGCCGGCAATGCGGTGTTCCTGTCGGGCAACAGCGTGACGCAGTACCAGGTCAGCGTCGACGGCCCGGTGGGCGTCAACCACCTCACCCGCGGCTGGGGGCTGGAGTCGAACTCGGCGTCGCCCGTGCTGCGCACGGTGCTGCAGACCTCCGGCAGCAACGTGTTCCAGTCCGAGTACGCCCGGGTCATGCGGCGATCGCTCGAGACGGCCGCGACGCTGCGCACCGCGCTGTCGTCCACCGCGGTGCCCGCGCTGCCGACCTCGGCCATCGCCCTGCCGTCGGGCGGCACGCTGAACCTGAGCCAGGACGACCTCGCCCGCCAGTTGCGCATCGTCGCGCAGATGATCGGCGCCGGCCCCGCCATGGGCATGCGCCGCCAGGTCTTCATGGTGTCGATCGGCGGCTTCGACACCCATGCCTTCCAGTGGCGTGACCAGCCGCTGCTGATGTCGCGCGTGGCCCATTCGGTCGACTGGTTCCTGCGCACGCTGCAGGGCATCGGCCTGTTCGACAACACCCTGCTGTTCACCGCCAGCGACTTCGGCCGCACGCTGACGAGCAACGGCGCGGGCAGCGACCACGGCTGGGGCTCGCATCACTTCGTCGCCGGCGGGGCGGTGCGTGGCCGCACGATCTACGGCAGCTTCCCGGTCACGGCGCTGGGCACGGCCACCGACGCCGGCTCCGGGCGCCTGCTGCCGACCACCTCGGTGACCCAGTACGCCGCGACGATGGGGCGCTGGATGGGCCTGACGTCGTCCGAGCTGGCGACGGTGCTGCCCGACCTGGGCAACTACTCGAACACCGCCCTCGGTTTTGTGTGACGGTTGTCGGACGACGGGTTACCGAGGGGTTTCACCAGGGAGCGGGCCGACGCCAGAGCGAAGACGCAAGATCGGCGGGCTGAAACCGTTGTCACCACGGTTCATCGTCCGTGCAGACCCGGATGGACGCGCGGGCCTTGCGACGAAGCAGGGTCCGGGCCGGCCGTTGCGGGCGTCCCGCGGCGACACTGATCCGGCCCGGCGGGCCGGGAGAACCCTTGAAATGGGATCGATCCGGCCGGGCGCGCCGGTGGCACGGAACTGGCCCCTGAGGGTTCAGCCTGCAACAGCAGGTGTTCGACCGAACCCATCAGAAGGAGACCTTCCATGCAACCGACGATCCTCGCCCGCGCCGCCGCCCTGTGCCTGCTGGCTGCTGCCGGCAGCAGCCACGCCGTCAGCTTCACCCAGGGCGACATGACCCTGGACATCAATGGCACGATCAACGGCTTCTACCTGAACCGGGACGTCACCACCACCGTCAAGGCCACCGGCGCCCAGACCAGGACGCAGGACAGCGCCGTCGGCAACGGCCTGCTGCCGGGCTGGATCAACTTCGTGGCCACCACCAAGGTGGATGAGCAGGACATCAAGGCGCACATCAGCTTCGCCCCGGGCCTGAACAACAACTCCACCATCGTCGGCCTGCCCAATGCGGCCACGCCCGGCAATGGCAATCCCTACAGCCAGATCGACACGCGCAACGTCTACTTCCAGTTCGGCAACGCCAGCTGGGGCCGCCTGAAGTTCGGCCGTGACATCGGCCTGTTCGGCCAGAACGTCATCCTGTCGGACATGACGCTGCTGGGCGTGGGTGGCACGACCGGAGCCAACATCCCGTTCAACACCACCTTCGGCATGATCGGCCACGGCTACATGTACACCGGCTTCCAGCCGCAGATCACCTACTCGACGCCGGACCTGGGTGGCCTCTCGGCGGCCGCCGGCATCTTCCAGCCGAGCAAGTTCGCCGGGGATTCCACCAAGAGCCCGGGTTTCCAGGCCAAGGTCGACTACGACTTCAAGGGGGCGGCCAACGGCAAGGTCTGGGCCGGGCTGGTCAGCCAGAACACCCACTGCTCGAACTCGCCCTGCAGCACGCCGGCCTTCAACGCCCGCGGCTTCGAGCTGGGGGCCAAGGCCGGCGTCGGGGATTTCGAGGCGCTGGCCTACGGCTTCACCGGCAAGGGCCTGGGCCTGTCGACCGTCGGGGCCCAGTTCTTCGGCGGCAGCGACGGCGCCGGCAACCGCACCGAGTCCAAGGGTTATTTCCTGCAAGGCACCTACAGGATGGGGGCGACCAAGCTCGGCCTGAACCTGGGCCAGAACAAGGACAAGGGCGGCGTGCTGGGGGCGGGCAACGAGCGCAAGAACACGGCCTACACCGCCGGCGTCTACCACGCGCTCAACAAGTACATCACCCTGGTGGGCGAGTACAACAACGAGAAGGTCACCGACAGCACGACCGAGACCAGGTCGCGCACGCTGTCGCTGGGTGGCATCGTCTTCTTCTGATCCCGGTCACGCCGGGGCACGGGCCCGGCCCGTGAAGTGACGGCGGCGTGTGCGGGGTGGGCCGCACGCGCCGTCTTCCTTTCGGGCCCGGGACCGTCGGGCCGTCAACCGGCCTCGGCAGGCGCCTGATGGCCACCCGGGCGGGCCGGATCGCCGTGGCGCTGCCAGCGGCCGTCGGCCGCCAGCAGCTCGTGGGGCAGGAACTGCGACTTGTAGGCCATCTTGCGGCTCTGGTCGATCCAGTAGCCCAGGTAGACGTGGGGCAGCCGCAGCTCGCGCGCCTGCTCGATCTGCCACAGCACGTTGTAGGTGCCGTAGCTGGCCTCGTCGTCGGGCTCGTAGAAGGTGTAGACCGCCGACAGGCCGTCGTCGAGCACGTCGAGGATGGAGACCATCTTCAGCACGTCGCGGCCATCGGGCTGGCGCTGGCGGAACTCCACCAGCCGCGAGTTGACCCGGCTCTGCAGCAGGAACTGGGTGTACTGGTCGATCGAATCCTGGTCCATGCCGCCGCCCGAGTGGCGCTGCATCTGGTAGCGCAGGTAGAGCGCGTAGTGCTCGTCGACGAAACCCAGCCGCATGACCCGGGCCTCGAGCCCCTGGTGGGCCTTCCAGGCGCGGCGCTGGCTGCGCCGGGGCTGGAAGTCGGCCACGGGGATGCGCAGCGGCACACAGGCCCGGCAGCCGTCGCAGTAGGGCCGGTAGGTGAACAGGCCGCTGCGGCGGAACCCCGCGGCCACCAGCTCCGAGTAGGTGTCGGCGTGGATCAGGTGCGAGGGCGTGGCCACCTGGGAGCGCGCCTGCCGCCCGCCCAGGTAGCTGCAGGGGTAGGGCGCGGTGGCATAGAACTGCAGCTGCGCGAGTGGAAGATCCTTCGGGTAGGTCACGGTACGGCGGTCCCTCGTGCCGGGCGCACGCTCCATCGGCGTCGGCCCCGGTGCACCGTCATCATAGGGTCACCGGCGCCTCAGCGGGCGTCGAGCCCCGGCGGCGGGGCGTTGGTGGCCACCCAGTAGACCCCCAGGGCCGCCACGGTCCGGGCGAAGTCGTCGAAGTCGAGCGGCTTGCGCACATAGCTGTTGGCGCCGTTGCGGTAGCTGCCCAGGCGGTCGATCTCCTCGTCCGACGAGGTCAGGATCACCACCGGCAGCAGGCGGGTCTGCTCGCGTGCACGCAGCTCGGCCAGCACCTCGACGCCCGACAACCGGGGCAGGCCGATGTCCAGCAGCACGACCGTGGGCAGCAGCGGCCCTTCCCGGTCGGCGTATTCGCCCTGGCGAAACAGGTAGTCGAGCGCCTGCTGCCCGTCGCGCACGACGTCGATGCGGTCGACCACGTCGGCCCGGCGCAGCGCCCGCAGCGTCAGCTTCTCGTCCTGGGGATTGTCCTCAACCAGCAGGATGGTCTTCATGGTCGTCGGCCCCGGGTGCAGGCACCGGGGCGGGAGTGAGGGTGAACATGAACCGTGCGCCCCGGCCGGGTTCACCCCGGGCCTGCAGGTCGCCGCCGTGGCGGCGCACGATGCGGTAGACCGTGGCCAGGCCGATGCCCAGACCGGGAAACTCGTCGATGCGGTGCAGTCGCTGGAAGGGCTTGCCCAGGCGCTGGGCGTATTTCATGTCGAAGCCGCTGCCATTGTCCTCGATGGCGATCCAGTCGCGCCCGTCCTGCCGCAGGCCTTGCACATGCAGCCGTGCCGGCGTGGAGCGGGCGGTGTATTTCCAGGCATTGCCCAGCAGGTTGCGCATCAGCGCGTCGAGCATGCGGCGGTCGCCGCACTGCGACAGGCCCGGGTCGATCTGCCACTGCACCTGCCGCCCGGGCTCGGTGCGCTGCAGCTCCTCGAGCAGCCGCGTCGCCATCTGCGAGACGTCGACCTCGTCGTGGCGCAGGTCGCCGCGGGTGATGCGCGAGAGCGCCAGCAGCCCGTCGATCAGCTCGGCCATGCGCTGGCTGGCCAGGATGATCTGCTGCAGGTCGTCACGCCCCTCGTCATCGAGGCGTGGTCCCTGGTCCTCGATCAGCGACCTCGAGAAGCCGCTCATCGCCCGCAGCGGGGCGCGCAGGTCGTGCGAGACCGCGTAGGCGAAGCTGTCGAGCTCGGCGTTGGCCGCGGTGAGCTCGGCCGTGCGGGCCTGCACCCGTTCCTCGAGCGCGGCGTTGAGCGCGCGCACCGCGTCCTCCGCCTCCCGCAGTTCGGTGACGTCCTGCAGCGCCGCCTCGAGCCGGACCACCCGGCCCCGCTCCTGCACCGGCAGGCCCTGCATGCGCACGCTGCGGGTGGTGCCATCGCCACGCTGCAGCGTCAGGATCAGGTCCCAGGCCTCCTGCTGTCCGAAGCCCCGCTCGATCGCGGCCGTCAGCGCGCTGCGCGAGGCCGGGTCGTAGGCCAGCAGCGCCTCGTCGGCGGGCAGGGCGCTGCGCCCCGGCTGGCCATGGATGCGCGCGGTCTCCTCGGTCCACGTGACCTGGCGCGGCTCACGTTCGCAGGCCCAGCCGCCCACGTGCGCCAGCGCGCTGGTGCGCTCGAGCAGGCGGTGCAGCGCCAGCAGGTCCCGTTCGATCAGGCGCTGCACCGTCACGTCGCGCATCACCACATGGTGGGCCCGCTGGCCGCGGTCGAAGAAGGCCGACACCGTCACCTCCACCTCGCGGGCCTCGCCGTCCAGGCGCCGCAGCGTGTGCAGGCCCGGGCGGACCCGCGTGCCGGTGACGGGGCCGTCGCCGGATCCGTCCAGCGCCTCGGGCGGATGCAACGTGTGCACGGGCCGGCCGATCAGCGCCCGCGCCTCACCGGCGCCGAACAGGGCCGCACAGGCGCGGTTGGCCAGCACGACGCGGCCGTCCTGGTGCACGCAGACCGCGTCGGGCGATTCCTCGAACAGCGCCAGGTAGCGCTGCGCCATCTCCTCGCGCTGCTGCATCTGGTCGCGGGTGCGTTCGTGCAGCTGGTGCAGGGCGCTGGTCAGCTGGCCCAGCTCGTCCGGGCGCTGCGGGCCGGGGTCGGCGGACCGCTGGCCGGGCGTGTCGTTCTGGAGCTGCCGCGCGGTGCGGGCCAGCGCCACGATCGGGCGGCTCAGCCGTCCGGCCAGCCACCAGCTCAGCACCGCGAACATCAGCGCCCAGCCCAGGCCGAGCGCCAGCACGCGCTGCTGCAGTTCGGTCGCGTGCAGGCGCACCCCTCGTGCATCCTGGCGCAGCAGCAGCGTCCAGTCCGGCAGGTCGACCCGCTCCAGCACCGGTCCGGCCCGGTTCAGGTGCAGGCCCACCGACACATGCTCGCTCCCGTCGGGCCAGGCCAGCGTGACCGAGGCGGGCCGGTCGATCACCTCGTCCAGCTCGGGCATCACCAGCCGCTGGCCATTGAGCGGCGGCGGGCCGATCCAGACCTGTCCCAGGGCATCGGTCACCACCAGATCGGCGGCGGCGGTCTGGGTGTCGGCGCCGAGCATGGCCTTGCTGTCGGCCTCGATCAGCTCCCAGCCCAGATGGGCGATCAGCACCGCGCCGGGCTGGCCGTTGCTGTCGTAGACCGGGATCGCCAGATCGAGCAGCCGGGGCAGGCCCCCCTCGGGATGAGGCGGCAGCTGGTAGCGCAGCGAGTCCGACAGGTAGACATTGCCGATGACGGGCTGCCGCCGCGCGAGCTGGAACCAGGGGCGAGCGGAAAAGTCGACCAGGCGCTGCAGCTCGCCGGTCGAGACCCGCACCTGCCCGTCCTGGTCGACCAGGCCCAGCCAGACGAAGCCCGACTGCGACAGCTTGAGCTGCTCCAGCGCCACGCGGATGTCGAGGTCGCTGAGCGTGCCGTCCACCCAGCCGGGCAGCGAGGTGGCCCGCTCCATCTCCTGCAGGTGGCCGACCAGCCTGAGGGCCAGCGAGCGCTGCATCTGCTGGAGCTGCAGGCGCGCGATCTGGCCGACCCGCATCTCCAGCTGCTGCATCTCGAAGCGGAACACCGCGGTCGCCGCGGCCACCGCCAGCAGCACGCCGGTCAGCCCGAAGACGAGGGCAAAACGCGCCCGCACATTGCGGCGCGGATCCCACAGCGACAGCAGCTTGCCCAGGGTCGACTCCATCATGGTCCGTCCATCGGACCATTGTCGACAGCGGGCCCGGGGCCTGCCACTCGGGATAGATCCCCAGCGACAGCGGGCCGGAAATGCGCTGCAAGAAAGTACAGGGTCCGGCGCACGCCCGGGGGCCGCGCGTCAGGCCAGCGTGTCCCACCAGCGGGGCGACAGCACGAAACGCTGCGGCCCGGGCTGCGGCGTCACCGCCTGCAGATGGGCCTCGAAGGCCTCGCGCGGGACCGGTGCCGCGCCCATCGACGCCAGGTGGCGGGTCTGCTGCTGGCAGTCGATCCAGGGGATGTGCTGCTCGCGGCACCAGGCCACCAGCGCCGCCAGCGCGATCTTGGAGGCGTCGGTGCGGTGCGCGAACATCGACTCGCCGAAGAACATGCGGCCGATGCACACGCCGTAGAGGCCGCCCACCAGCTCGCCGTCGATGCGCGTCTCGATGCCGTGCACCCCGCCCAGGGCGGCCCAGCGCATGTAGGCCCGCTGCATCGCGGGCACGATCCAGGTGCCGGACTGGCCCTCGCGGGGCGTGCCGGCGCAGGCGCGGATCACGGCGGGGGTGTCGCGGTCCATGACCACCTCGCAGCCGGGGGTGGCCATGAAGCGCTGCACCACCTTGCGCAGCGAGCGGTGGTAGCGGAAGTCGGCGGTGGCCAGCACCATGCGCGGCGACGTGCTCCACCAGAGGATGGGGTCGTCGTCGCCGAACCACGGGAAGATGCCGTGGCGATAGGCCTGGTCCAGCCGCGCCGGGCTCAGGCAGCCGCCGGCGGCCAGCAGGCCGGCCGCGCCGCTGTCCTCGCCCAGCGCCTGCGACGTGGGCGGGAACGGGGCGAGGGGATCGTGGTCGGGCAGCCAGGGCAGCATGGCGAACCCGGCCGGATCAGCGCAGCTGCAGGTCGTCGTTGCCGAACTCGATGCCCAGCGGCTCGATCAGCAGGCGCTTCGGGCCGGCCTCGACCACGCCGGCGTTCCAGGCGGCGATGCCCTGGGCACGGGCGATCTCGACCGTGCGCTCGGCGTCCTCGGCCTGGACGAAGATCGCGAAGCCCGCGCCCATGTTCAGCGTCGAATAGGCCTCGCGGTCGTCCTGCCGGGCGTGCTGCTGCATGAAGGCCAGCACCGGCGTGACCGGCGGCACGGTGTGGATGCGGTAGGTCAGCTCGGCCGGGTGGCGCAGCAGCTTGCGCCAGCCGTGGCCGGTGATGTTGGCGCAGTAGCGCGGCGCGATGCCGGCCTTCCACAGCGCCTCGGTGACCGGCGAATACAGCACGGTCGGGGCCAGCAGCGCCTCGCCGTAGCTCAGGCCGGGCCGGACCTCGGTCAGGTAGCCCTGCGGCAGGCGCTCGACCAGCTTGCGCGCCAGGCTCAGGCCGTTGGCGTGGATGCCGCTCGATTCCAGCAGGACGATGGCGTCGCCGGCGCCGAGCTGGTCACCGACCGACAGTCGCTCCTTCGGGTTGATCAGGCCGGTGCAGGAGGCGGCCAGGTCGATGCGGCCGGCCTCGACGATGCCCGCCAGTGCCGGGGTCTCGCCGCCGCCCCAGGCGACGTTGCAGACCTCGCAGGCCTTCTTCCAGCCGGCCACCAGGGCCTGGGCACGGGCGTTGTCGCCGAACCAGTCGGAGCCGCCGGCGGCCCAGTAGGCCTGCACCACCAGCGGCGTGGCGCCGACGGTGATCAGGTCGTTGACCGCCATCGCGATCGTGTCCTGGGCGATGCCGTCGTAGTAGCTGCGGCCCGTCAGCGTGGCCATCTCGTCGGCCACCAGGGTCTTGGTGCCCAGGCACTCGACGATGGAGGCGATGTAGAACGGGCCGACGTCGACGACGTAGGCGGATTCGCCGCGCGAGGCGGCGACTTCGGTGAAACCGTGGCCGGCCAGCTGCGTCGCGGTCGACGCGGCGGCACGCTGGGCCGAGATCTTCAGCGGGTCGATGAGGTCGTAGTTCACCCCGGCCTGCTCGTAGCTGAGCGTGCCCGGGTCGGTGGATTCGTGAGGTGCGGCGGGATTCATGGGGCTGGATTATCGGGCACCCTAGAATCGCGCCCCATGTCATACGTCGTTCTGGCCCGTAAATATCGCCCGCGCAGCTTCGCCGAGATGGTGGGGCAGGAGCATGTCGTGCAGGCGTTGAGCAATGCGCTCACCCGTGGACGGCTGCACCACGCCTACCTGTTCACCGGCACCCGCGGGGTGGGCAAGACCACGGTCTCGCGCATCCTGGCCAAGAGCCTGAACTGCACCGGCCCCGACGGGCAGGGGGGCATCACGGCCCATCCCTGCGGCGTCTGCCCGGCCTGCCGCGACATCGATTCCGGTCGTCACGTCGACTACGTCGAGCTCGACGCGGCCTCCAACCGCGGGGTCGACGAGATCAGCCAGCTGCTCGACCAGGCGGTCTACAAGCCGGTGGTCGGGCGCTTCAAGGTCTACCTGATCGACGAGGTGCACATGCTCTCGACGACGGCCTTCAACGCGATGCTCAAGACGCTCGAGGAGCCGCCCGAGTACCTGAAGTTCGTGCTGGCCACCACCGATCCGCAGAAGGTGCCGGTCACGGTGCTCAGCCGCTGCCTGCAGTTCAACCTGAGGCCGATGGCGCCGGAGACGGTCGAGTCGCACCTGGCCACCGTGCTGACGGCCGAGCAGGTGCCGTCCGAGCCGGCCGCGCTGCGCCTGCTGGCGCGCGCGGCCCGCGGCTCCATGCGCGACGCGCTGTCGCTGACCGACCAGGCCATCGCGTTTGCCGGCGGGCAGCTGGCCGAGGCCCCGGTGCGCCAGATGCTCGGGGCCGTCGACCGCGGCCACGTGGTCCGGCTGGTCGAGGCGCTGGCCGCCAGCGACGGGGCCGCCATGGTCGAGGTGGTGAACCAGCTGCGTGGCCTGGGGCTGTCGGCCACCGGTTTCCTGGAGGAGCTGCTGGCGCTGGCGCAGCAGATGGCGGTGGTGCAGGCCGTGCCGGCGGCGCTGGATGCGGCCGATCCGGAGGCGCCGGTCGTGCAGCGCCTGTCGGGCCTGCTGCCCGCCGACGAGATCCAGCTGCTCTACAGCATCGCGCTGCACGGCCGCACCGAGGTGGGCCTGGCGCCCGACGAGTACAGCGGCCTGGTGATGGTGCTGCTGCGCCTGCTGGCCTTCCGACCGACCGGCGGCGGCGCAGGTCCGTCACCGGCCCCGGGCCGCGGACCGGCGACCGGCGCGACCTCGGGCACCGCCCCGACGGCAGCTGCCGTGACGGCCGTGTCGCCCGCCCCGACGGCCGCAGCCGTCCAGACTCGGGTCCAGGCACCCGCACCCGCACCCGCACCCGCACCCGCACCCGCACCCGCACCCGCACCCGCACCCGCACCCGCACCGGTGCAGGCGGCCGCGCCGGTGTCCGCCGTCGCCCCCGAGCCGCCGCGGCTCCCCGCCGAGCCTGCCCGATCCCTGTCCGGGTCACCGAACGCACCGGTCCGGTCTTCTGCTGCGGTCCAGGAGGCCGCTCCGGCCGGTGCCTCACGCCGGCCGGAGCGGCCGGCGGTTGCCCCGTCGCCCGTGGCGCCCGCCGTGGTGTCGCGTGCTGCGGCGCCGTCGCGCGAGTCGCTGTCCGAGCCGCCGCCCTGGCTCGACATCCCGCCCGAGGACATGAACGCCGGTGCCGGCAGCGCCGCTCCGCCCTGGGACGAGCCGTCCCCGGCGGCCGCGCCCGTGAAGACCGTGCCGGCCCCGCTGTCCGGGCTGGATCCGGAAGGGGTCGCCCGGGCCGCCCAGGCGCTGATGGCCGATGCCGCGGCGGCCATGGACCGCGCACTGGGTGAGCCGCCCCGCTCGGCGCCGCGCCGGCTGGCCGAGCCGTCCGCTCCTGCTCCTGCTCCTGCTCCTGCTCCTGCTCCTGCTCCTGCTCCTGCTCCTGCTCCTGCCGCCCGCCAGGTCATTCCCCACGCGGCCCGCCCGGCCGATGTGGCCGCCGCCGCGACCGCCTTGAACGTGGTGCCGCCGGCCGCCGATGCGATGATGCAGCGCTGGATGATGGTGGCCGAGCAGCTGTTCGCACGCGGGGTGCTGGCCGGCATGGTGCGCGAGCTGGCCTGGCAGGCCCAGTGCGTGGCCGTGGAGGCGGCCGAAGGGGGTGAACGCTGGGTGCTGCGGGTCGAACGTGAATCGCTGCGCCAGCCCAGCCACCGCGACCGCCTGCAGGCGGCGCTGGGGGATCTGCTGGGGCATGCGGTGCGCATCGAGATCCAGGCCGCGGCGGTCACCGACAGCGCGGCCCGTCGTGACATCGCCGCCAAGGCCCGTGCCCAGGCCGAGGCCGAGGCCTTCATCCTCGAGGACCCCGTCGTCCAGCAGCTGCTGGCGCAATACCCGACCGCCCGGGTCGTGCCCGGGTCGATCCGGCCACGCTGACCCGGCCGGCGCCCGGGGCGCCGATCTTTTTCTCCCATTGCTGTCGTTGAAAGGACAAACCCATGCTCAAAGGACAACTCGCCGGCCTGATGAAACAGGCGCAGGCCATGCAGGACAACCTCAAGAAGGCCCAGGATGAACTGGGCCTGATCGAGGTGGAAGGCCAGTCCGGCGCCGGTCTGGTCAAGGTCGTCATGACCTGCAAGCACGACGTCAAGCGCATCACCATCGACCCGAGCCTGCTGGCCGACGACAAGGACATGCTCGAGGACCTGGTGGCCGCGGCCTTCAACGACGGCGTGCGCCGTGCCGAGGCACTGAGCCAGGAGAAGATGGGCAAGCTGACCGCCGGCATGCCGATGCCCCCGGGCATGAAGTTCCCGTTCTGACCGGTCCGGTCCTGGACGTCCGCCTGCCATGAGCCTGCCTGACGAACACCCGCCGGGTCTGATGGCCGCGCTGATGGACGGTCTGCGCCGCCTGCCCGGCGTGGGCGCCAAGTCGGCGCAGCGCATGGCCTACCACCTGCTGCAGCACGACCGCGAGGGGGCGCTGCAGCTGGGCCGGGCGCTGGAGGCGGCGGTCATGGGCATGCGCCATTGCGAGCGCTGCCACACCTTCACCGAGGCCGCGGTCTGCTCGACCTGCCTCGATGCGGCCCGCGACCCGCGCCTGCTCTGCGTGGTCGAGTCGCCGGCCGACCAGGCCGCGCTCGAGCGCACCGGCAGCTACCGCGGCCTGTACTTCGTGCTGATGGGCAAGCTGAGCCCGCTCGACGGCATCGGGGCGTCCGACATCGGCCTGCCCCTGCTGATCGAGCGGGCATCGGACCCCGCGCTGCGCGAGGTCATCATCGCGACCAACTTCACCGCCGAAGGCGAGGTGACGGCCCACGTCATCGGCGAGACGCTGCGCAGCCGCGGCCTGCGCGTCACGCGGCTGGCCCGTGGCGTGCCGATCGGCAGCGAGCTGGAGTACGTGGACCTGGGCACGATCGCCCATGCACTGAGCGACCGGCGCTGAAACCCGGGGGGCCGGCACCGCGGTGCCGGCCGGAGTTCAGCGGGCCTGCGCGACCCGGGCCGTGGCCACGCGGACCGGCTTGGCCGGCGTGCTCCTGGCCGAGGCGGTCGCCTTGTTCTTGTCCTTGCCGGCCTTCAGGGCCACGCTGACCGCGCCGCGGCGCTTGTCGCCCTTATCGGCTTTTTCCGCCTTGGCCGAGCGCTTGCGCTCGCTCTTCGAGCCGATGCGGCCGGCCGGGCGATCGTCGTCGCGCTCGGCCGCGGTCGGGCGACCGACCTTGGTGGCCTTGGCCGGCTGGAACATCACCAGGCTCTGGCCCGAGCTCAGGCGGCTGCCCAGGCTCATGCGGTTCCACTCGGCCAGCTGGTTCGCGCCGACGCGGTAGCGCCGGGCCAGGCTGGCCATCGTGTCGCCCTTGCGGGCCTTGATGGCGACCCGCTTGAGCGGGGGCAGGTCCGGGGCCAGCGCCATCTGCGCGTTGTCGGCCACATGCTCGGGCACGTCCTGCTCGCGGTGCGCGCTGCGCGGCACCAGCAGGGTCGAGCCGGACTTGACCAGCATCTTGGGCGGCACGCGGTTGATCTCGCGCAGCGCGGCCTCGCTCATGCCCACGGTGCGTGCGGCGTCGGCCGGTCGCATGGTGCTGGGCACGACCCAGGCCGTCCAGCTGGCCAGCGTGCCGCGGTGCTGCTTCAGGCGCGAGACGAAGGCGCTGGCGTTGTCGTAGGGCAGCAGCACCTGGGGCGTGCCGGCCGCCAGGATCACCGGCTTGTTCATCTGCGGGTTCAGCGTCTTGAACTCGTCGAGCGAGATGCCGGCCAGCCGGGCGGCGAGGTCGACGTCGATGTCCCGCTCGATGGGTACGCTGACGAAGTAGGGGTGGTTCTGCAGCGGCGGCAGGTTCAGGCCGAACTCGGCCGGGCGCGAGACGATGTTCTTGACCGCCAGCAGCTTGGGCACGTAGTTGCGCGTCTCCGCCGGCATGCTCAGGCTGAGGTAGTCGGTGGGCAGGCCGGCGCGCTGGTTGCGCGCGATCGCCTTGCCGACGTTGCCCTCTCCCCAGTTGTAGGCTGCCAGCGCCAGATGCCAGTCGCCGAACTGCCGGTGCAGCCGCGCCAGGTAGTCGAGTGCCGCGCGGGTGGAGGCCAGCACGTCGCGGCGGTCGTCGCGGAAGATGTTCTGCTTGAGGTCGAAGTCACGCCCGGTCATCGGCATGAACTGCCACATGCCCGAGGCCTTGGCCGAGGACATCGCCCCCGGGTTGAAGGCGCTCTCGATGAAGGGCAGCAGCGCCAGTTCGGTCGGCATGCGGCGCTTCTGGACCTCCTCGACGATGTGGAAGAGGTAGAGCGAGCCGCGGGTGGTCATGCGCTGCACGTAGTCCGGGCGGTTGGCGTACCAGTTCTCGTGGTCACCCACCAGCGGGCTGTCGATGTCGGTCATGCCAAAACCGCCGCGCACCCGGTGCCACAGGTCCTCGCGGGCCTTCTGGTCGTCGAAGCGGATCTCTTCCTTCGGCTCGAGCGGGTCGGTCACGACCAGGGTCTCGATCGGTGCGGCCACCGCGGCGGGCACGCCGGTCGCGACCGCACCCGGCGTCGAGGCCACCGCCTCGGCATCGCCCATCTCGGGCCGGCCGGCCGGCGCGGCGGCGACCGGATCCGCCGCGGCCTGTCCGGCGTGGGCCACGGTGGTCAGCGCCGGCGGTGCCTCGAGTTCGGCGAACGTCGACGGCGTCGAGGCGCAGCCGGTCAGCGTCAGCACCAGGATGCCCAGGGCGGCGGTGATCGGACGCAGGCGCGCGGGCGGGGCAGAGCGGAGGGCGGACGTCATCGGTGGCTGTTCTTCCATGAACGTAGCGCGGCAAAGACCGAAAGGCGATCGGGTGGGCAGCCCGAATGGGCGACCACGGATCGCATCACGGCGGCGTCATCGCAGCGCAGGAACGGATTGATCTGCCGCTCCACCTCGAGGGTGGAAGGCAGCGTGGGGAGCAACTGGCCGCGCTGTGCGATGCACCGTTGCTCATGGGCGGCCAGGGCCGCGTTGGCAGGATCGACCTCGCGGGCGAACCGGAGATTGGACAGAGTGTACTCATGTGCGCAGCACACCTGGGTATTCCCCGGCAGTGCGCTCAGGCGATCGAGCGAGTCCTGCATCTGCCGCGGCGTGCCCTCGAACAGCCGGCCGCAGCCGGCGGAGAACAGCGTATCGCCGCAGAACAGCACCGGAGCCGTCTGGCCGGCGAGCGTCACGGCCTCGCAGACATAGGCGACGTGATGGGCGGTATGGCCGGGGACCTCCAGCACCTGCCACTCCAGGCCGAGCAGCGACAGGCGATCGCCTTCGCCCACCCGCGTGCAGTCGAAGGGCAGCACCTCTCGGGCCGGCCCCCAGACCGGCGCGCCGGTCCGCTGCCGCAACTCCGCCACGCCCCCGGTGTGATCGGCGTGGTGGTGGGTCACTAGAATGGCGTCGAGCTTCAGCGAAGCCGCGGCGAGTGCCTCCAGCACGGGCGCGGCCTCGCCCGGGTCGATCACGATGGCCCGACGGCCGTCATGGAGCAACCAGAGGTAATTGTCGGCAAAGGCGGGCAGTGCGCAGAGATTCATGGCGAACGATCGATCGATTATAGGGATTGACAACTGGCTGCTATCGGCCAGCGGACGCTATCTGCTGGCGTGGGAGCAGGCCCAGATCGACCGCATCGTGGCCGACATCTTCGGCTTCCATGCGATCCAGGTCGGCTGGCCCGCGCTCCAGGGGCTGCGCTCGAGCCGGATGGGCCACCGCTGGCTGCTCTGCGATGCCGAGCAGGCCGGCTGGGCGGTGCCCGAGGGCGCGACGACGCTGCCCAGCGTGCTGGCCGACTTCGAGGCCCTGCCATTTCCGGCCCAGAGCCTGGATCTGGTGGTGCTGCCGCACACCCTCGAGATCGCCAGGGATCCGCACCATACCCTGCGGGAGGTCGAGCGGGTGCTGCGGCCCGAAGGGCGCCTGGTGGTGCTCGGCTACAACCCGGCCAGCCTGATGGGCGCCGGCTGCCTGGCGCGCCGGGCGCTGGCTCGGCTGGGCCCGATGCCCGCCCTGTGCCCGCTGCCGCCCCAGGCCGAGCTGATCGGCTGGCGCCGCCTGCGTGACTGGCTGCGCCTGCTGGGCCTGGAGATCGAGGCCGGCGGCCATGGCTGCCATCGCCCGCCCTGGCTGTCCGAGCGCTGGCTGCAGCGCACCGAATGGCTCGACGGGGCCGGCCAGCGCTGGTGGCCGGTGCTGGGCTCGACCTACTGCATGGTGGCCATCAAGCGGGTGCGTGGCATGCGCCTGCTCGGTCCGGCATGGCAGCCGCGCCGCCGGCCGGCCGCGCAGCCGGCCATGGTGGCGCGCCACGTCGGGCCGGATCGCCGCGCCCGCTGAGATTGTGCGACCTGACGGGTCGCTCCCTTTTTTCCACCCGCTTCCACTTCTTCGATCCCACGATGGACCTTGGCATGACCGATTCTTCTCCCGCCGCAGCCCCTGCGCCGTCCGTGACCCGTCCGAAGGTCGTCATCTACACCGACGGGGCCTGCAAGGGCAATCCCGGCCCGGGCGGCTGGGGCGTCTGGCTGCGCAGCGGCGAGCACAGCAAGGAGCTGTGGGGCGGCGAGTCCGCCACCACCAACAACCGCATGGAGATGACCGCGGTGATCGAGGCGCTGGCCAGCCTGAAGCGCAACTGCGACATCGTGCTCTACACCGACAGCGAGTACGTCAAGAACGGCATCACCACCTGGATCCACGGCTGGAAGGCACGCGGCTGGAAGACCGCGGCCCGCCAGCCGGTCAAGAACGTCGAGCTGTGGCAGCGCATGGATGCGCTCGCGCAGCTGCACCGCATCGACTGGCGCTGGGTCAAGGGCCACGCCGGTGATCCCGGCAACGAGAAGGCCGACGAGCTGGCCAACCGCGGCGTCGAGCAAGCGCTCGGCCGGCGCTGAGGCTTGGCCGGACGGGCCGCCGGTCAGCCGAAGGACGGCGTCGCGGCCCCCGAGGGGTCGGTGCGCAGGTGATCGTGCCAGGCCGTGAGGCGCCGCCTCAGGGCCCGGTCCAGCGGGATCAACGCCGCGGCCACGGCGACCGAGCCCAGCGCGGTGACCGCCGTCTGCGCGACCGGGCCCAGGCCCGCCACGCCCGGGATCTCGTACATCAGGCGATAGACCGGGAAGTGCACCACGTACAGCGGGTAGGACAGCTCGCCCAGCCGCGTGCAGGCCGCCCGCATCGGCCCCTGTTCGATGGCCAGCGTGCTGGCGGCCCAGATCGCCAGCGGAGCGACGACCAGGGAGACCGCGAGCGCGATGGCGCCGCTCTTGGTCATGAACGACAGGAACATCAGGCCCACCAGCCCGAGCGCCAGCCCGCGTGGCGGCGTGCCCAGGCGCCGGCCATGCCGGCAGATCAGCACGCCCATGAAAAATCCGGCCGTCACCCGCGGAAAACCGTAGATGAAATTCGCCTGGCCCCACCCCGGATTGACCTCCATGATGGCCAGCGTGCAGCCGATGAAGAGCGCCAGCGTCGCGGCGGTGAAGGCCACGAGATTGAGCCGCTTCCAGTGCGCCATGCACAGGAAGAACACCACGTTGACGAACAGCTCGAAGAACAGCGACCACGCCGGGCCGTTCAGCGGGAATATCTCGCCGCTGATGCCGGTATCGCCGAAAGGCCAGAAGGAACTGTTGAAATAAGGCAGCAGCAGCATGCCCAGCATCGCGGCATTCATCATCTCGACCGGATTGATGGTGCCGGGTCGGGTATTGACGTAGAGCACCGCCGCGAGCATGCCCAGCACCAGCCCGCACAGGTAGAGCGGGCCCAGGCGGATCAGGCGCTGGATGAAGAAGTGGCCGATGCCCATGCCTTGCCGGATCTTGCCGTCGTAGCTGTGGCAGATGACCAGGCCCGACAGGATGAAGAACAGGTCGACCGAGATCCAGGCCGCGCCGATCCAGTGGTGGCCGTTGAGCTGGCTGAAATGGAAGACCACCACCGCGATGGCGGCCAGGCCGCGGATGCCGTCCAGGAAATCGTATCGCTGCTTGCTGCGGGGGGGCGACGCCATGCGCTCGTTCATTTCGGTATCGGTCGATCGGCCGTATCGGCCAGGCACAGGAAAACCCGGTGGGAGTGCCTTGATGATAATTTGGGCAGGGTATTTTCCGGTTTCAGATCGGTGCTCCGGCTTCGTCGTCTTGCAGGGCGTGGCCGCGGGGGGCGGCGGACGTGACAGCATGAAAACGCGAAAATCCGTCATCTGGCGTGGGCATAATCGATCGCTTCGCGACTCCAGCCATCCTCGCCATGCCGCTCGACGTCACGATCCTTGAACAACTGGCCTGGCCCGTCACGGTGATGGCCGCCTGGCTGGCCGGTGAGCTCGGCCACCGCTGGACCGGCCTGCCGCGCATCAGCCTCTACGGCCTGGTCGGCTTCCTGCTCGCCTCGCCGCAGGTGGGCGTGCTGCCCGCCCGGCACAGCGACGTGATGCTGCTGCTGGCCGACATCGCCTTCGGGCTGATCCTGTTCGAGCTGGGCTACCGCATCAACCTGCGCTGGCTGCGCTGCAACCCGTGGATCGCGGTGATGGGGCTGGTCGAGTCGCTGATCACCTTCATCGCGGTGGCCGCACTGGCGCTGTGGTGGGGGCAGCCCGCGACCACGGCGCTGCTGCTGGCGGCGCTGGCGATGTCGACCTCGCCGGCGGCGGTGCTGCGGGTGGTCAACGAACAGCGCTGCACCGGCCAGGTGACCGAGCGGGTGATGCACCTGTCGGCGCTCAACTGCGTGCTGTCGGTGCTGGTGTTCAAGGTCATCGTCGGCTGGGTGGTGCTCGAGACCTCGGGCAACGTCTGGCAGGCGCTGTCGAGCAGCGTGCTGGTGCTGGTGCTGTCGGCCGGGCTGGGCGCGCTGGCCGGGCTGGCGATGCCCTGGGTGCTGCGGGCCTCGGACCGCAGCCGTCCCGACGCCACGGTGGTCTTCGCGATCATGGTCGTGCTGCTGGTGGCCGTGGTGCATGCGCTGCGCCTGTCGCCGGTGCTGGCCACGCTGACCTTCGGCCTGCTGGCCCGCCACCGCAGGCTGGTGCTCAGCCAGGCGCAACGCAACTTCGGCCCGCTCGGCGACCTGCTGGCCATCGTGCTGTTCGTGTTCATCGCCGCGACGCTGGAGTGGTCCAAGGTGGCCGCCGGCCTGGGCCTGGGGCTGGCGCTGGTGCTCGTGCGGGCCTGCACCAAGACGCTGGGCGTGGCGGCGTTCTCGCGGGTCAGCGGCGTGTCCTGGCGCAAGGGCCTGCTGAGCGGCCTGGCGATGACACCGATCTCGGTCTTCGTCATCCTGGTGCTCGAGCAGACCCGTTTCCTGGGCGTGGACCTGGTCGACCAGCTCGCGCCGCTGGGGGCGGCGACGCTGCTGCTGGACATCTTCGGGCCGGTGCTGACGCAGCGTGCCCTGGTCTGGGCCGGAGAGGCCCACCCCGAGGAGGGCCGCTGAGATGCCGCTGGAAACCTTCAAGGCCTCCCGGCCGCTGACCCTCGGCGTCGAGCTGGAGCTGCAGCTGGTCAGCCTGAGCGACTTCGACCTGGTCGCGGCGAGCCAGGACATGCTGGCGCTGCTCGGCCGCGCGCCGTTCCCCGGCACGGTCACGCCCGAGATCACCGAGAGCATGATCGAGATCGCCACCGACGTGCACACCCGCCACGACGAGCTGCTCGCCCAGCTCGTGCGGGTGCGCGATGCCCTGGTGGCCGCCGGTGACCGGCTCAACATCGGCCTGTGCGGCGGCGGCACCCATCCGTTCCAGCGCTGGACCGAGCGGCGCATCTACCCCAAGCCGCGCTTCAAGGAGGTCTCGACGCTCTACGGCTACCTGGCGCGCCAGTTCACCATCTTCGGCCAGCATGTGCACGTGGGCTGCGAGAGCGGGGACGACGCGATGTTCCTGCTGCATGCGCTCAACCGCTACGTGCCGCACTTCATCGCGCTGTCGGCGTCGTCGCCGTACGTGCAGGGGCAGGACACGCTGTTCCAGTCGGCCCGGCTGAACTCGGTGTTCGCTTTCCCGCTCAGCGGCCGGGCGCCGTTCCTGCTGAGCTGGCAGGACTTCGAGGAGCGTTATTTCGCCAAGATGGAGCACACCGGCGTGGTGCGCAGCATGAAGGACTTCTACTGGGACATCCGCCCCAAGCCGGAGTTCGGCACCATCGAGCTGCGGGTCTGCGACACGCCGCTGGCGGTCGACCGCGCCGCCGCGCTGGCGGCCTACCTGCAGGCGCTGTGCCGCCACCTGCTGCAGCGCCGCGAGCCCGATCCGCAGGAGGACGACTACCTCGTCTACAACTACAACCGCTTCCAGGCCTGCCGCTTCGGCCTCGACGGCGTGGCGGTGCATCCCCGCAGCTACGAGCCGCTGCCGCTGCGCGAGGACATCCTTCAGACCTTGCAGGCACTGCGGCCGCACTTCACCGCGCTGGGCAGCGAGGCGGGCATGGAGCACCTGGTGCGCGGCCTGCAGGAAGGCGGGGACGCCGCCTGGCTGCGGACCCAGCAGGACCGGCGTGGCAGCGTCGAGGGGGTCGTCGATGCGGCGCTGGAGCGTTTTCGCGCCCCGGTCGTTGCGTCCGCCTGAGCGCCGTCAGAACTCGACCACGTCGACCGTCACGCCGCGGGTGGCCAGGCTCCAGCGCGCGCGCGTGGCCTCGTCGCGGCTGGTGAACGGCCACCACACGGCGTGGCAACTGCCGTCGCGTCCGGTCATCAGCTCGGTGCGGCTGGGCGGGTCGGTCGGGCCGTGGCGCTGCTGGGCCACCTGCATGCGCTCGAACAGCTCCTTGCAGCGTGCGGTGGTGTGCGGGCCGCGGCTGACCAGCGCGTAGTAGCCCGGGGGGGGCGGGTCGACCCGGGGGGCGCTGGCCGGGGCCGCCGAGGCCGCCGGCATGGGGCCGGACGCCGCGGTGCGACCCTCGACGGCCGCGGAGGCGGCTTCGGCCGTCCCGTCGGGGACGCCGCTGGCGGCCGGGCTGGTCGGCTCGGCGCTGGCCGCTGTCGCCACTTTGTCCACTTCCGCAGCGCTGGCCGCACGGGCGGCCGAGGCGGCGACCGAGGCCGCTGGCGCCGCTGCATGGGCGGCCGCGCCCCCTGTGGCACCGGGCCACCAGCGCCAGGCGGCCGCCGGCAGCAGGATCAGCAGCAGCGCGAGGCCGGCGGCCGCGGCGATGCGCCGACGGCTCAGCCGGCGCCGGCCCAGCACGACGGGCCGGCCGCCGCCGGCGGGGGCGATGAGCAGGCGCTGGCGGTCCTCGCCGGAAGCGCCCGTGCGCACGATGGCCGCGGTCAGCAGGTGCAGCCAGACCGTTTCGGTGCCGTCGCCGCCGCCGGGGGGGGGCTCGACCGCCACTTCCCGGCAGGGCCAGTCGGCCTCGCCGGGCGGCTCGGTGCTGCCGTGCCGGGCGGCCCAGCGGGCCACCTGGGCCGGTGACCAGGGGGCGATGAAATCTTCGGTGAAGGCCGGCTGCAGCCGGTCCGCCCCGGCCTCGGTGTCCGCCGTGATGCCGCCGAGCCGCGGCGGCAGGCGCGAGCGCAGCGCCCGGATGGCCGAGCGCCAGGCCTGGCGCAGCGCGTGCAGCCGGCCCGGCGACGAGGCGGTGGGGGCGGCCGCTGCCTCGGTCACCTCGGTCACTCCGGTGGTGGCCTGCTGCTGCGCCGGGTCGGCGCCGCCGACCCGGCGGAACGGCAGCCTGACGGTGCCGATGGCCCCGATCTGGTTGAGCTGCAGGCGTTCGGCCAGCGGCAGGCGGTGCTGCCAGGACAGCACCTGCGTGGCGACTTCCTTCAGGCGCGACGCGTCCATGCGGGCCTCAGCCGAGGGCCGGTGGAATCCAGCCGGCCAGCCACGCGGCCAGGGCCGGGCGCGGCAGCGGGCGGGCGATCAGGTAGCCCTGGCCCAGGTCGCAGCCCAGGGCCTGCAGGGCCCGCCACTGCTCCAGGGTCTCGATGCCTTCGGCCAGCACCTTCAGGTGCAGGTCGTGGCCCAGGCCGATGGTGCGTCGCACGATCGCGTCGGCGCTGGCGCTGCTGCCCAGGCCCTGGACGAACTGGCGGTCGATCTTCAGCTCGGTGAACGGCAGCTTCTGCAGCTGCTCCATCGACGAATAACCGACGCCGAAGTCGTCGATCGCCAGGTGGATGCCCTTGAGCCGCAGGCGCGTGAGGATGTCCAGCGCGGTGATGGGTTCACCCGACAGCGAGGTCTCGGTGAGCTCGAAGGCGATGTGCCGCGCCGGAATGCGCAGCTCGGCCAGCCGCTGCATCACCCGGTCGGGAAACGAGACCTCGGTCAGCGCCTCGGGCGGCAGGTTGATGGAGACGGTGGGCAGCGCCATGCCCTGCCGGAAACATTCGGCGCAGTCGTGCAGCGTGGCCTGCAGCACCGCTTCGGTCAGCTCCAGCGCCAGGCCCTCGGATTCGGCCATGCGGATGAAGGCGTCGGGGTAGAGCAGGCCGTGGTCCGGATGCTGCCAGCGCACCAGCGCCTCGATGCCGGTCACCGCCCCGTCGCTCAGGCGCACCTGGGGCTGGTAGTGCATCACCAGCTGGCCGCGCGCCATGCCCTCGCGCAGCGCCTGGGCGCTGAGCTGCGGCCGGGCGGGTGCGCGTGCCACCGGGCTCGCGCGCTCGTCCAGGCCCGGCAGGCAGCGCTTGAGCAGCGCCATCAGCTCGGGGACCCGCAGCGGCTTGGCCAGGTGGCCGACCATGTTCAGGCCCTCGGCCTCGCCGAGCCGGTGGGCCGTCTCGAGCACGCGGGCATCGAAGCCGCTGATCAGCACGATGCCGGCCCGGGTGCCGAGCGCGGCGAGCTCCCGCAGCACCTCGATGCCGTCGCGATCGGGCATCGACAGGTCCAGCACGATGATCGACAGCTCGGGCACATGGAAGGACTGCAGCGTGGCCGCGTCGGTGGTGGTCTGCACGTCGTAGCCGGCGTGCCGGGCGATCTCGCCGATCAGCTCGCACATGGTCGGCTCGTCATCGATCACCAGCAGCTTGCGTCGCGGCGTGGAGGAGCTGGATGTCATCGTGGTGCAGGCGTGGTCGGTGGCAGGGACCATGCGCCCCGGGGATCCGGGCCGCAAGTTCCAGCATCATCGCCTGACTGACCGTTTCCGGTCGGTCCAATTGCGGCCTGACCCCATGCGTCATCCGCGTATCGCGGCGGGGGCGCGACGGCGGCCCGGCTCAGCGGGCTGCGGCACCGAGCCGGCCGAGCTGGCGCAGCCAGTCCGCACGGGCCGACTCGTCGAGGGACTCGACCGATCCGATCAGCGTCTCGTGCACCGGGGCGATGCCGACGAAACCCAGGATGTTGCGCTCCAGGGCGCGCACGCTGTGTGCCCGGAAGTACCAGCGGTAGACCAGCGCGGGCATGCCCATCGTGACCACCACCCGCGCCGAGCGGCCGCTCAGCAGCTTGTGCCCCATCGGATGGGCGGCGGCGTCGGCATCGTCCGGGCGGCCCAGCGCGAAGCCCGGCCGCGCCACCTGCTCCAGGAACGCCTTGACCAGGGCCGGCATGTCGCCCAGCCACAGCGGGAAGAACAGCACCAGGTGCTGCGCCCACAGGATGGCCTGCTGCGCCGGCAGCAGGCCTGCCGGCACGGGCTCGTCCTGCCACTGCGCCTGGCTGCGCAGCAGCGGGAAATCCAGCTCGCCGATCGTCACGGTGCGCACCTCGTGGCCGGCGCCACGGGCCCCGTCGGCGTAGGCCTGTGCCAGCGCATGGCCCAGGTGCGGCCGGCTGAGGTCGGGGTGACCTTGCAGGATCAGGATGCGGCTCATGGTCGACCTCACCGGACGGGCAGGAAGTCCCGATCCTGCTCCGACCGCCAGCCGCCCCGCTTGAGAGGGGTCAAGCGATGGCGGCGTGGTGGCCCGTCGGGACCTTCAGCTGACGATGTAGGCCGCCGCGCCGGTGGCGATCAGCTCGCCGCCGTCGTTGTGCAGCTTCATCAGCGTCGAGGCGACCCGTCCGCCCAGCCGGGTGATCTCGGCGCTGGCGATGAAATGCCGCCCCAGGCCCTGGCGCAGGTAGTCGACCCGCAGGTCGATGGTGCCCACGCGTGCGAAGCGATGCAGCACCTGGGGGGTGCTCTCGTCGGCGTGGCGTTCGGCGATCGCCAGCACCAGCGCGTTGCCCGCGGTCGCGTCGAGCACGGCGGAGATCACGCCCCCGTGCAGCCGGCCGTGCAGATAGTGGCCCACCAGGTCGGGGCGCATGTCAAAGCGCATGCTGAAGCGCGCCGGGTCCATCGAGACGACCTTCAGCCCCAGCACCTGGTTGAAGCAGATGCGCTGCTCGAACAGCTCGGTCAGCGAGGCCTCGAGGCGGGCCTGTTCTTCGGCGCTGCGGCGCGGGGCATCGGAGCTGTGGGGCATGCGGAGGGGTCCGGGCTGCGGTGGTGCGGCCCATCGTAGCCCAGCCGCGGCCCCGCCGCTGTCGCCTGGGCGTCGCGGTCCGGTGGCTGCGCTATCGTTCGGGCATGCAAGCCCCTCCGTCCCCGCCTGGGTCCGCCAGTGCCGCTGCCGAGCCGCGTCTGCCGCTGCTGGATGCGCTGCGTGGACTGGCCATGCTGTGGATGACCGCCTTCCACCTGGCCTTCGACCTGAACCACTTCGGCCTGATGCCACCGCAGCGTTTCCTGGACGATGCGTTCTGGACCGGCCAGCGCGTGGCGATCCTGTCGATCTTCCTGTTCTGCGCCGGGGCCGGCCAGGCGGTGGCACAGGCTCAGTCGGTGAGCTGGCCCCGCTTCTGGCGTCGCTGGCGCCTGCTGCTGGGTGCCGCGGTGCTGGTCAGTGCCGGGTCGGCGCTGATGTTCCCGCAGCGCTGGATCAGCTCCGGCGTGCTGCACGGCCTGCTGCTGATGGTGCTGGGCGCCCGCCTGCTCGCGCCGGCCTGCCGGGGCCGGCGCGGTGACCTGCTGCTGCCGCTGCTGGCGCTGACGGCGTTCGTGCTGCCGCTGCTGTGGTCCTCGCCGTGGTTCGACAGCCGCTGGACCTGGTGGATCGGCCTGGGCACGCACAAGCCGCCCACCGAGGACCATGTGCCGCTGCTGCCGTGGTCCGGCGTGCTGCTGCTCGGGCTGTGGGCGGGGCGCCTGGTGCTGCGCCGGCGGACCGAAGGGGAGATGGCCGCCGGCTCGCCCGGACCTGTCACCCGGCCGGTGCGCGCACTGGCCTGGCTCGGACGCCATTCGCTGGGCTACTACCTGCTGCACCAGCCGGTGCTGATCGCGGCGCTGACGGCCTGGACGGCGCTGGCCTGAGGCTGCATGCGGACGTGAAAAAGGGCGCCGCGGCGCCCTGGATGCGGATGGCCCGCAGGCTCACTCGCTGAACTTGTAGTCGGTGCGGGCCTTGGCCTTCAGGTCGTCGCGGAACTTGGCCAGCTTCTGCTGCTGCAGGCGCTGCGCCAGCTGCGGCTTGACTTCCTCGAACGACGGGAACTGCGCCTCGCGCACGTCCTCGAGCAGGATGACGTGGAAGCCGAACTGGCTCTTGACCGGCGTCTCGGTGAACTTGCCCTTCTCGAGCTGGGTCATGGCCTGGGAGAACTCGGGCACGTAGTTGCCCGGGGCCGCCCAGTCGAGGTCACCACCGTTCTGGGCCGAGCCCGGATCCTTGGATGCCTTCCTGGCCAGGTCCTCGAACTTGGCGCCGGCCTTCAGCTGCGCGACCAGGTCCTTGGCCTCTTCTTCCTTCTCGACCAGGATGTGGCGGGCGCGGAATTCCTTCTCGCCGGCCTGGCCACGGGCCTTGTCGTACTCGGCACGGGCTTCGGCGTCGCTGACCGCGGCGGTCTTCTGGTAGTCGTTGAACAGCTCGCGGATCAGGATGCTCTGGCGCGCGATGTCCATCTGCACCTTGTACTCGGGGCTGCGCTGCAGGCCGCGGCGTTCGGCTTCCTGCAGGAAGATCTCGCGCAGCACCAGCTCGTCCTTGATCTGGCGCTCGAGTTCCGGCGTGCGCGGCTGGCCGCCTTGTTTGGTGACCTGCTCGACGAACGATTCGAAGCGGGCCTTGGGCACGGCCTTGCCGTTGACGATGGCGATGTTCTGAGCCGAGGCGAGCGCCGGCAGCAAGGCGGCTGCAAGGGCGACAGCGGACACGGCGATCGAGAGCTTCTTCATGGACGGTGGAACCTGTTCAGGGGATGGGACAGCCTCACCCCGGTGATCGGCAGGCCGGGCGGCCCGCAGCGGGGGGCGAGTTCGGGTCGGAGATCCCGGGTGGCGCGTGCAGGTCCTTGTGCGACCGGCCGCTCACTCGGCCTCAGCGACGATGGCCAGCGCGTGGATACCGCGTGGCATCAGGCCATTCAAGGCATGATACACGAGGCGATGACGGGCCACGCGGGTGGTTCCGGCGAAGCGCGCGCTGGTGATCGTGACCCTGAAATGGCTGCCTTCGGCCGCTCCGGCGTGGCCGGCGTGCAGGTGGCTCTCGTTGTCGACCACGAGCTTGTCGGGCTGCAGTGCCGCGCGCAGCACCGCGTCGATGTCGGCGGCCGTGACGGGTCCGTCGCTGGAGGGGGCAGGGGCAGCGGTCATCGTCTCACTCCTTGTCGGTCTCGAGGTGGCGGGTCAGGTAGAAGCCCTGGGCGACCATGAACACCAGCATCAGTCCCATGCCACCGAAGGCCTTGAAGCTGACCCAGGTGCTGGTGTCGTAGTGGTAGGCCACCCAGAGGTTCAGGCCGCCCATGAAGGCGAAGAACAGCACCCAGGCCTGGTTGAGCCGCTTCCAGGCGAAGGCCGGCAGCCTGACCTGCTCGCCCATCAGCACCTGCAGCAGGTTCTTGCCCGCCAGCCACGGGCTCAGCGCGAAGGCGGCCGACATCACCCAGTACAGCACGCTGGGTTTCCACTTGATGAAGGTGTCGCTGTGGAAGTAGATGGTCGCGCCGCCCAGCACCGTGACCAGCGCCAGGCTGACCCACAGCATGGTGTCGACCTTCTGGCGGCGCAGCTTGAGGTAGATCACCTGGCCGAGCGTGGCCAGGATGACCACGACCGTGGCCAGCAGCACCGGGGCTTCCTTGGGGCCGACGGCCCCGCCGGCGACCAGGAAGCCGAACCAGTCGGTGGCGAGCGTGGCCGCTTCGTCGGCGCGTTTTTCCGCGGCGTTGAAGGTCAGGAAGAACAGGACGATCGGCAGGAAGTCGAGCAGCAGCTTCATCGATTCGGAAGGGCAGGGTGCCGGCAGCGGCGGGACCGGAGGCAGGCCTCAGGCGTCAGGGGCGAAGTCTAGCGAAGCCGAGTTGATGCAATACCGCTCGCCCGTGGGGGCCGGGCCGTCGTCGAAGACATGGCCGAGGTGGGCGTCGCAGTGGCGGCAGCGCACCTCCACGCGCACCATGCCGTGGCTGCGGTCGACCACGCGCTGGAGGCGCCCGGCGTCGGCCGGTGCGCTGTAGCTCGGCCAGCCGCAGCCGGCGTCGAACTTGGTGTCGGCGGTGAACAGGGTCGTGCCGCAGCACACGCAGGTGTAGCGGCCTTCGGCCCAGTGGTCCCAGTACTTGCCGGTGAAGGCCCGTTCGGTGGCGGCCTGGCGGGTCACCGCGTACTGGATCGGGTCGAGCCGGTCGCGCCATGCCTGGTCGCTGACGGCGGCGGGGTCGAGGAGGACGGTCGGGTCGGGACGGGTCATGGCGGTCTCCAGGGGTTCAGGACGAGCAGGAGATCTCGAGTCCGCTCGCCCAGTCGGGCGGCAGGCCGGCGTCGGCCTCGTGCTCGGGCTGTTCGTCGAAGGGATGCTGCAGAAGCCGGTGCAGGCGCTGCACCTCGCTGAAATCGCCGGCCTGCGCCTGGCGGATGGCCTGTTCGGCCAGGTGATTGCGCAGCACGTACTTCGGGTTGACCGCAAGCAGGCGCGCGCGCCGTGCGGCGGCGTCGCCGGCATCGAGCGCGAGCCGGTCCCGGTAGCGCTGCGCCCAGGCCTGCCAGGCGTCGCGGTCGACGAACAGGTCGGCCAGCGCGGCATCGGCCGTGGCCGACGCCCCGAAGTCGCTCAGGCGGCGGAAGAACAGCGTGTAGTCGACCCGCTCGCCGGCCAGCAGGCGCAGCGCGTCGTTGATCAACTCGCCGTCCTCGTCCCGGTGGTCCTGCAGGCCGAACTTGTCGGCCATGCGGGCGGCCAGCGCGACGGGGAAGCGGTCCCGGTAGTGGCCGACCGCCTCGGCCAGCGTCTCGCCGCCATCGCCCACCAGCGGCAGCAGCGCCTGGGCCAGCGCGTGCAGGTTCCAGTAGGCCACCTGCGGCTGGCGGGCGTAGGCGTAGCGGCCGCGGTCGTCGGAGTGGTTGCAGATGTGGCCGGGGTCGAAGCCGTCGAGGAAGCCGAACGGACCGTAGTCGATCGTCAGCCCCAGCATCGACATGTTGTCGGTGTTCATCACCCCGTGGCAGAAGCCGACCGCCTGCCAGTCGGCCAGCAGGTCGGCGGTGCGCCGCGACACCTCGGCCAGCATCGCGGCCACCGGCACGGGCGCGTCCAGGCACTGCGGGTAGTGGTGCTGCAGCACGAAGTCGGCCAGCGTGCGCAGCGCCTCGTGCTGGCCGTGGTGGCAGAAGTGCTCGAAGTGGCCGAAGCGCAGGAAGCTCGGCGCCATGCGGGTGACGACGGCTGCAGTCTCCATCCGCTCGCGCATCACCGGCAGGTCGGAGGCGGTCAGTGCCAGTGCCCGCGTGGTCGGGATGCCCAGGCCGTGCATCGCCTCGGAGCACAGGAACTCGCGCACCGACGAGCGCAGCACCGCCCGGCCATCGCCCCGGCGTGAATACGGGGTCGGCCCGCTGCCCTTGAGCTGCAGCTCCTGCGGCCCGGCCGCGCTGTCGATCTCGCCCAGCAGCAGCGCGCGGCCGTCACCGAGCTGGCCGGCCCAGACGCCGAACTGGTGGCCGCCGTAGACCGTGGCCATCGGGGCCATGCCGGGCCAGCGGCCGGTGCCGCTGAGCACGGCCAGCGTGTCGGGGTGCTCGCTCCAGTCGGCTGGCCAGCCCAGCGAGGCCGCCAGCCCGTCGCTGCGCGCCACCCAGCGAGCGCCCGGCAGGCCGAGTGCGGCCTGGGGCGTGCCGAAGCGCTCGCCCAGCGCCGCGTAGCGGTTCAGCCACGACAGGCGCGCGGGGTCGAATCCTGCGGTCTGCAGGGCCGGGTCGAAAGAGGGCGCATTCATGCCGCGCAGTGTAGTGAGCACCCCGCTGCACTGCGCGCCAGGGGGATTGGCCCCGTGGGCCACCGGGTGGCCGGTGGCTCAGTGCGGCGCGAGCCTGAAGCGTGACAGGGCCTCGGCCAGGCGAGCGGCCTGCTGGCGCAGGCTCTCGGCGGCGGCGGCGGTCTGCTCGACCAGGGCCGCGTTCTGCTGCGTGTTCTGGTCGAGCTGGTGGACCACCCGGTTGATCTCGCCCACCCCGTCGCGCTGCTGGCCGCTGGTCAGCGAGATGTCGCCCACCAGATCCGTGACCTTGCGCACCTGCCGGACCACGTCCTCGATGGTGCTGCCGGCCTGGTCGACCATCTGCACGCCGGTCTCGACCTGCTCGACGCTGCTGGTGATCAGGGTCTTGATCTCGCGGGCGGCGTTGGCGCTGCGCTGGGCGAGGTTGCGGACCTCGCCGGCGACGACCGCGAAGCCGCGGCCCTGCTCGCCGGCGCGGGCGGCTTCCACCGCGGCGTTGAGCGCCAGGATGTTGGTCTGGAAGGCGATGCCGTCGATCACGCCGATGATCTCGGCGATGTGGCGGCTCGAGGCCTGGATGCCGTTCATCGTGCTGACGATGCGCGCGACCGCCTGGCCGCCCTGCGTGGCGGCGCTCGAGGCCGCCTGCGCCAGCTGGGCGGCCAGCGTCGCATGTTCGGTGCTCTGGTGCACGGTGCCGGTCAGCTCGTGCAGCGCCGCGGCGGTCTTCTGCAGCTCGGCGGCCTGGTTCTCGGTGCGCGCGGACAGGTCCATGTTGCCGCTGGCGATCTCGGTCGAGGCGCTGGCGATGGCCAGGCTGCTCTGGCGGAAGTCGTGCACCAGCGTGGCCAGCGCCTGGCTCATGTCCCCGAGCGCGGCCAGCATGTCGCCGATCTCGTCATGGCTGCCGCGCTGCAGCGCCAGGCTCAGGTCGCCACCGGCGACGGCACGGGCCAGGTCCCGGGCCTGTTCGACCGGGGCCGAGATGCGCCGCGCCACCAGCAGCGCGATGGCCATGCCCGAGGCGATGGCCAGCAACGCGGCCCCCAGCACCAGCTGGCGACCCAGCAGGCGCTGCGCGTCCGCGGCCTGATGCACCCGCTCGGCGGCTTCGCCGGTGCGGGCCGACAGCTGCTGCACCTGCTGGCGCAGCTGGGTGAACAGCTTCTCGTGGCCGCCGCTCATCTTGCGCACGGCGATCGTGCCCATCGAGTCGCGCGAGATCGGCAGGATGCCTTCGTCGAACTCCGCCCGGTAGGCCTTCCAGCGCTGGGCGAACTCGTTCATGGCCGAGGCCTCGTCCCGGGCCAGCGAGGCTTCCGAGGCGGTCGTGTCCATCAGGCTCACCACCTCGGCCATGCGTGCTTCCATCGGCTTCTGCTCGTCCGGGCCGAGCGCGCTGATGTGCGCGAACTCGAGCGTGCGGTATTCCTGCAGCAGCTCGTCCATGCGTGCGGCCGACAGCTGCTGCGGCATGCTGGTGCTGAACAGCTCCAGCACATGGTCGTTGAGGCGCTCGAACGACCAGAGCGCGACCCCGGAGACCCCGGCCACCGAGGTCAGCACCACGGCGAAGCTCAGGATCAGTCGATTCCGGATGGACAGGTGGTTCAACCAGGCGGGCATGGGTGGATTTCCTTGACGGCCGCGTGATCGCGGCATGCAGACCCTGGCAGTGTGGGCGGGCAGCGCCCGGTGCGAAGCCCGCAGAAGGAGGCGGGATGCCCGTCATTTGCGCTTCAGCTCCTGGGCCTGTCCACCGCCTGCGCGAGCCGGCGCCACCCGGCGCGGGCGGGCTGCGGGCCGATCCGGTCGGCGGACAAGGCAAACTCGCGCCGTGGACCAGATCGTCATCACCCTGCTCAACGGACTCAGCGCCGGCCTGCTGCTGTTCATGCTCAGCGCCGGGCTCACCCTCATCTTCAGCATGATGGGCGTGCTCAACTTCGCCCATGCCAGCTTCTACATGCTGGGCGCCTACCTGGGCTGGCAGCTGGGCGGGCTGACCGGTTTCTGGCCGGCGCTGCTGCTCGCGCCGCTGCTGACCGGGCTGCTGGGCGCGCTGTTCGAGCAGCAGGTGCTGCGCCGCCTGCAGGGCCGGGGCCACCTGCCCGAGCTGCTGGTTACCTTCGGCCTGTCCTACCTGGTGCTGGAGGTGGTGCAGCTGGTCTGGGGCCGGGCCGCGGTGCCGTTCGAGCCGCCGGCCGAGCTGCAGGGCACGGCCTTCACGCTGGTGCATTCGGTGCACGACGGGCTGTCGCTGGTGCGCGGCGTGGCGCCTGCGGCGCTCTGCGCGGGCGATGCCGACGGGCTGGTCCGCTGTTCGCGCTTTCCGCTGACGCGGACCTTCATCATGGCCGTGGCGCTGCTGATGCTGGCCGCGCTGTGGCTGCTGCTGCGGCTCACCCGCATCGGGCTGGTGATCCAGGCGGCGCTGACCCATGCGCCGATGGTCGAGGCGCTGGGCCACGACCTGCAGCGGGTGCGCCGGCTGGTGTTCGGCTGCGGCTGCGCGCTGGCCGGGCTGGCCGGGGTGATCGGTGGCATCACCTTCGTGACCGAGCCGGCGATGGCCTCGACGGTGGGCTCGATCGTCTTCGTCGTCGTCGTCACCGGCGGCCTGGGCTCGCTGGGTGGGGCGCTCGCCGGCTCGCTGCTGGTGGGCCTGCTGCAGACGCTGCCGCTGGCGGTCGACGGTTCGCTGGCCACGCTGCTGCAGCGCCTGGGGGTCGAGACCGGTCCGCAGACGCCGCTGTGGCCGCTGCTGCGACTGAGCCTGGCGCAGGCCGCGCCGGTGCTGCCCTACCTGCTGCTGGTGGCGGTGCTGGCCTGGCGCCCGCGCGGCCTGTTCGGTGGTCCGGAGCGCTGACGCATGGGGGTCCGCTTCAGGTCGCTGGCCCTCGGCTGGGGGGCGCTGGTGCTGGCGCTGGTGGCCGCGCCACTGGTCTGGTCGGGCGGTTTCGCCCACGCGCTGCTGGCGCAGATGGGCATCGCCGTCATCGTCTGCCTGTCCTACCACCTGCTGCTGGGCGAAGGCGGCATGTACAGCTTCGGCCATGCGGTCTACAGCGGGCTGGGTGCCTATGCGGCGATGCAGGCGTTGCGCCACCTGACGGGCGAGGGCGGGCTGCCGGTCAGCCTGGTGCCGCTGGCCGGCGGGCTGGCGGCCCTGCTGGTGGCCGTGCCGCTAGGCTACCTCAGCACGCTGAAGTCGGGCACCGCCTTCGCGATGATCACGCTCGGCCTGGGTGAGCTGGTGGCCGCGCTGGTGCCGATGCTGCCGGACTGGTTCGGCGGCGAGGAGGGGCTGTCGGGCAACCGCGTGGTCGGCGCGCCGGTGCTGGGCATCAGCTTCGGGCCGTCCATCGAGCTGTGCTACCTGATCTTCGCCTACGCCGTCGTCAGTGCCGCCCTGATGCGCGCCTACACGCGCACGCCGGCGGGGCTGCTGCTCAACGCCGTGCGCGACCGGCCCGAACGTGTCGCCTTCCTGGGCTACGGCGTGCACCGGGTGCGCCATGCGGCCTTCCTGGTGTCGGCCTTCTTCGCCGGCGTCGCCGGTGGGCTGGCGGCGCTGCAGTTCGAGATCGTCACCGCCGAGGTGGTGGGCGCGCAGCGCTCCGGGGCCTACCTGCTGTTCGTCTTCCTGGGCGGCACAGGCCATGTGCTCGGGCCGGTGCTGGGCGCGGTGCTGATGGTGCTGGCGCTGGTGCTGCTGTCGGCGCTGACGCCGGCCTGGCTGCTCTACCTCGGCCTGGCCTTCGTCCTGATGGTGATGCAGGCCCCCGGCGGGCTGATCGGTCTGCTGGGTGACTGGGTGCGCCGCCTGCGGGCGCCCGACGGCCGTGCGCTGCGGCCCGCGGCGCTGGCGGTGCTGCTCGGCGCGCTGCTCACGCTGGCGGCGGCCGTCACGCTGGTCGAGCTGCTCTACCACCGCCTGCAGCAGGCCGACCTCGGCGTGCCGCTGCGCCTGGCGGGCGTGCCGCTGGACAGCACCCGGCCGCTGCCCTGGGTGGTGGCGACGGGCCTGCTGGTCACGGCCGCGCTCGTGACCCGCTGGCGCTGGTCGCGCCTGCGGCCGCGCTGGCATGCCGCGCCGGCGGAGGAATCGCCATGAGCCGGCCCGATCCGCACGGCGCCGATCCACGCTGGGCGCTGGCGCTGCAGGGCGTGAGCCGGCGCTTCGGCGCGACCGAGGTGCTGCGCGGGGTCGACCTGCGGGTGCGCCCCGGCGAGCGCGTGGCGGTGATCGGTCCCAACGGGGCGGGCAAGTCGACGCTGTTCCACGTCATCTCCGGGCAGTTCGCGCCGAGCGCGGGCGAGATCCGCTTGCAGGGCCGGCGCATCGACGGCCTGGCGCCGCACCGCATCCACCGGCTCGGCCTGGCGCGCAGCTTCCAGGTCAGCCAGCTCTTCCCGAGCCTGAGCGTGTTCGACAACCTGCGCTGCGCGGTGCTGTGGCGCCAGGGGGTGGGGCAGGTGGCCTGGCGTTTCCTGTCGGGCATGACGGCGGTGACGCGACGCGCCGACGAGCTGCTGGCGCAGATCGGCCTGGCGCACCGGCGCGACCTGCCGGCCCGCCAGCTCACCTATGCCGAGCAGCGCTCGCTGGAGATCGGGCTGGCCATCGCCGGCGAGCCCCCGGTCGTGCTGCTCGACGAGCCCACCGCCGGCATGAGTCGCAGCGAGACCGATCGCTGCGTGGCGCTGATCCGCCGGGTCACCGCCGGGCGCACGCTGCTGGTGGTCGAGCACGACATGAGCGTGGTCTTCCAGCTGGCCGACCGCATCGCGGTGCTGGTGGCCGGCGAGCTGATCGCCTTCGACACGCCCGAGCGGGTGCGTGCCGACGAGCGGGTGCGCCAGGCCTACCTCGGCACGCCCGCCGGGAGCCCACCATGCTGACGGTGCGTCAGCTGCACGCCGGTCACGGCCTGAGCCGGGTGCTGCACGGCGTGGACTTCGAGGTCGCCCCGGGCGAGATCGTCAGCCTGCTGGGCCGCAACGGTTCGGGCCGCTCGACCACGCTCCAGGCCCTGATGGGCCTGCTGCCGGCACAGGGCTCGGTGCGCTGGGCCGGCCGCGAGCTGCTCGGCCTGCGGCCCTTCGAGATCGCCCGGGCCGGCCTCGGCTACGTGCCCGAGCAGCGCGACATCTTCGCGCGCCTGACGGTCGAGCAGAACCTGCTGCTGGGCGAGCAGCCGGGGCGGCCCCGGCGGCGCCCGCCGCGCTGGACGATGGCCTCGCTCTACGCGCTGTTCCCGGCGCTGCTGCAGCGCCGCCACACCGCCGCGGGCGTGCTCTCCGGCGGGGAGCAGCAGATGCTGGCGCTGGCGCGCACGCTGATGGGCGATCCGGACGTGATGCTGGTGGACGAGCCGACCGAAGGCCTGGCGCCGCGGGTGGTCGACCAGGTGGCCGCGGCGCTGTCGACGCTGCGCGAGCGGGGCGTGGCCGTGCTGCTGGTCGAGCAGAAGCTGACGCTGGCGCTGGACCTCGCCGATCGCTGCCTGCTGATGGGCCACGGGCGCATCGTCTACAGCGGCAGCAGCGCCGCGCTGAGGGCCGACGCCGCCCTGCGGCGAGAATGGCTGGAAGTCTGAGCCCGCGCTCGCGTTAAGCTGGCGGGCTGTCTCTTTCCCAGTTTCTCTCCCTGTTTTCCGGACGCAACGTGATGACCCTGAAATTCCTCGACCGCTGGAGCTGGAAACTGCTCTTCATCGGCATCCCGCTGTTGGGCCTGGGCTGGGTGCTGGGTCGTTATGACGCGGTGCTGGGCACCGTGTCCAAGGTCGTCGGCGTGCTGGCGGTGATCGTGGGCGTGCTGATGATCGTGTGGCGCTCGCGCCTGCCCGACGACGGCCAGGTCCACCAGAGCCCGCGCATCGGCGCCGGCCCGTCGGACCGGCGCTGAGCCATGATCCGTCACATCGTGATGTGGGGCCTGAAGGACCCGGCGCAGACCGTCCGCTTCCGCGAGCTGCTCGAGAGCTGCCGCGGCCTGGTGCCGGGCATGGTCGAGTTCGACGTCGGCAGCCGGGCGACGCCGCTGCCCGACGGCCTGGAGGCGAGCTGCGAGGTGGTGCTGGTGTCGACCTTCGACAGCCTGGCCGCGCTGCAGGCCTACCAGGACCACCCGACCCACCGGGCCGTGGGCGCGCAGCTCGGGCCGATGCGCTCGAGCCGCCAGGTGATGGACTACGAGTTCTGAGCGGCGCGGCGCGATGCAGTTTCCCGTGCACATCCCCTTCGTCGAGCACCTCGGCTTCGAGCTGGTGCGCTTCGAGGCCGGCCAGGCCGAGATCCACCTCGACCTGCGCCCCGAGCTGCTCAACTCCTTCCAGGTCGCCCACGGCGGCGTGCTGATGACGCTGCTCGACGTGGTGATGGCCCATGCCGCACGCAGCAGCGCCCGCGACGAGCACGGGGGCGGGCCGGGGGTCGTCACCGTCGAGCTCAAGACCAGCTTCATGCGCCCGGGCGAGGGCCGGCTGGTGGCCACCGGCGCCCTGCTGCACCGCACGGCCACGCTGGCCTTCACCGAAGGCCGCCTCTGCACCGCCGAGGGGCTGCTGTGTGCCCACGCCACCGCGACCTTCAAGTTCGTGCGCCGCCTGCCGGCCCAGGGCCGCGAGCTCAAGCCGCTGCAGCGCCGCCTCGACGGGCCGGGTTCGGACTGAGGGGCGGCACGCCCCCGGGCGGGCGCGGCGTCAGGCCGCGGCCCGACGGCCCTCCAGCGTGCGCCGCAGCCGCAGCGACAGCGGCTGCTCGACCAGGCGATGCACCAGCACGGCCAGCAGCCCGACGGCGGTGGTCGTCAGCAGCGCGGCCGGCACCAGGTCCAGCCCGATCCGGTTCAGTCCCTCGATGGCCAGGTAGCCGATGTTCTGGTGCAGCAGGTAGACCGGATAGGTCAGCAGGCCGGCCCAGCGGGTCAGCCGGCTGGCCCGCAGCTGCCAGCGGTCGAGCGCGATGGCGATGAACAGCACGAAGAAGCCGCTCAGCAGCGCCAGGCCGATCCACGGGTCGTGGGCGTGTCCGGCCGGGCCCGGGGCGTCGGTGTCGGCGCGCCAGGCGAACAGCAGCGCCAGGATCCAGCAGGCCGCGTAGAGCAGCCAGCGGTCGAGGCTCGGGCCTTCGCGGCGGATCTGGCAGGCCAGCATGCCCGCGCCGAACAGCGGCGCCCAGTGCACCGCCAGCCAGAACTCCAGCGGCCAGACCGGCCGCAGCAGGTCGACGATCGACAGCAGCAGCCAGCCGCCCACCAGCCACTCCACCCGCTGCATCAGCCCCAGGGCCAGCGCGATCACCACCAGCAGGTAGAACTGCAGCTCCACCGCCAGCGACCAGTAGGCGCCGTCGACGAAGTCGACGCCGAAGTACTGCGGCACCATCGTCAGGTTGAGCAGCAGCGTCGAGCCCTCGACGGTGAAGCGGCCGTCGTGGGCCAGCCAGGCGGTGGCGGCCGTCAGCGGCGCGGCCACCCACAGGGCCGGGTAGAGCCGGGCCACCCGCGAGGCCACGAACTGCCGCACCGTGCGGTGGCGGGCCGACAGGCTGATGACGAAGCCGCTGATCATGAAGAACAGCGACACCCCCATGTCGCCGTAACGGGCGATGGCCTCCAGCCAGGCGGGGGCGTGCGGCGTGATCCAGTCGGCGCTCTGGCCGCGCCAGAAGAAGTGGAAGCCGACCACCGACAGGCAGGCCAGGCCGCGCAACAGATCGATCTCGTCCCAGCGCTGCGGGGCAGCCATGTCGACTCCTGAGGGGCAAAAAGGACGCCGAAGTGTAATTGAAAGTTACATTTTCGGCGCCGATCGCCGGCGGCACCCGACGTGCCGCCCGGGGCGGCAGCCCCCGTCCAGGGGGCTGTGGCACACTGCGCGCCTCCCAGAAACGGCACCCAAGGCGCGTGGAAAAGATCCTTCTTCAGATTGCGGCGGAGCTCAAGGTCCGCCCGGCCCAGGTCAACGCGGCGGTCACGCTGCTCGATGGAGGCGCCACGGTGCCGTTCATCGCCCGCTACCGCAAGGAGGCCACCGACGGCCTGGACGACATCCAGCTGCGTGAGCTGGAATCGCGCCTGAGCTACCTGCGCGAGCTCGAGAGCCGCCGCGCCGCCGTGCTCAAGAGCATCGAGGAGCAGGGCAAGCTCACGCCCGAGCTGCGCGCGGCCATCGAGGCCGCGCCGACCAAGCAGGAGCTCGAGGACCTCTACCTGCCGTACAAGGTCAAGCGCCGCACCAAGGGCATGATCGCCCGCGAGGCCGGCCTGGAGCCGCTGGCCGATGCGCTGTTCGCCGATCCGACGCTCGACCCGCGTGCCCAGGCCGACGCGTTCGTCGCCGCGTACGCCGGTGGCGCCCAGGCGCTGGCCGAGGCCGGTTTCGCCGATGCGCTGGCGGTGCTCGACGGGGTGCGCGACCTGCTGAGCGAGCGCTGGGCCGAAGACGCCACGCTGGTCAAGGGCCTGCGCGAGTGGCTGTGGGACGAGGGCCTGTTCAAGTCCAGGCTGATGGATGGCAAGGACGAGAACCACCCGGACGTGGCCAAGTTCCGCGACTATTTCGACTACGACGAGCCGATCCACCGCGTGCCATCCCACCGCGCGCTGGCGGTGTTCCGTGGCCGCACCCAGGAGATCCTGGACGCCAAGCTGGTGCTGGCCGAGGACGTCGTGCCCGGGCAACCCGGCCTCGCGGAAGGCAGGATCGCCATCCACCTGCGCTGGAGCCACGCCAACCGGCCCGGCGACGCGCTGATCCGCAAGTGCGTGGCCTGGACCTGGAAGGTCAAGCTCAGCCTGAGCCTGGAGCGCGACCTGTTCACGCGGCTGCGCGAGGACGCCGAAGGCGTCGCCATCAAGGTCTTCAGCGAGAACCTGCGCGACCTGCTGCTGGCCGCGCCGGCCGGCAAGCGTGTGGTGATGGGACTGGACCCCGGCATCCGCACCGGCGTCAAGGTGGCGGTGGTCAGCGACACTGGCAAGGTGCTCGACACGTCCACCGTCTACCCGCACGAGCCGCGGCGCGACTGGGAAGGCTCGCTGCACACGCTGGCCAAGCTGTGCGCCACGCATGGCGTCAACCTGATCGCCATCGGCAACGGCACCGCCAGCCGCGAGACCGACAAGCTGGCCGCCGACCTGATCAAGCGCCTGCAGCAGATCGCGCCCGACACGCAGATCGACAAGGTCGTGGTCAGCGAGGCCGGCGCGTCGGTCTATTCGGCCAGCGAGTTCGCGAGCAAGGAGCTGCCGGACCTGGACGTCAGCCTGCGCGGCGCGGTCTCGATCGCGCGGCGCCTGCAGGATCCGCTGGCCGAGCTGGTCAAGATCGACCCCAAGAGCATCGGCGTGGGCCAGTACCAGCACGATGTCAACCAGGGCGAGCTCGCCCGCACGCTGGGCACGGTGGTCGAGGACTGCGTCAACTCGGTGGGCGTGGACCTGAACACCGCCTCGGCGCCGCTGCTGTCGCGCGTGTCGGGGCTGAGCGGCACGGTGGCGGCGAGCATCGTGCGCTGGCGGGACGCCAACGGCGCGTTCCGCAACCGCAAGCAGCTGCTCGACGTGGCGGGGCTCGGCCCCAAGACCTTCGAGCAGGCGGCCGGTTTCCTGCGCATCCGCGGGGGCGACAACCCGCTGGACCTCACCGGCGTGCACCCCGAGACCTACCCGGTGGTCGAGCAGATGATCGCCACCACCGGCCGGCCGGTGGCCGAGCTGATGGGCCGCAGCGACGTGCTGAAGACGCTCAAGCCCGAGCTGTACGCGACCGGGAAGTTCGGCGCCATCACGGTCAAGGACATCCTGGTCGAGCTGGAGAAACCCGGCCGCGACCCGCGCCCGGACTTCAAGGTGGCGCGTTTCAACGACGGCGTCGAGGACATCAAGGACCTGAGCGAAGGCATGGTGCTCGAGGGCACGGTCAGCAACGTCGCGCAGTTCGGCGCCTTCGTCGACCTGGGCGTGCACCAGGACGGGCTGGTGCACGTCAGCCAGCTGAGCAACAAGTTCGTCACCGACGCCCGCGAGGTCGTCAAGACCGGCGACATCGTCAAGGTGCGCGTGCTCGAGGTCGACCTGGCGCGCAAGCGCATCTCGCTGACGATGAAGCTTGACGCACCGGCTCCGGCCAAGGGCGCGTCCAGGGCCGACAACAGCTACCGGCCGGCCGCGAAGGGGGAGCGGTCCGCGCCGCCGTCCCGCGCGGCGGCCTCGCCGGCCGCGGGGGGCGCGATGGCCGCGGCCTTCGCCAAGCTCCAGGGCAAGCGCTAGCCGGGTGGCGGGCCGATCGGCCGCCGGTGGCGGCTGATCGGTCACGACTTGTGTCAGGTCATCACGGCGCCGGGGTGCGGGCTTAGAGTCGGGATCCTGTCCCACGCACCGAGGAGCCTTCCATGCGTCTTTCATTCCTGATGCTGACCGCCGGCCTGCTGACCCTGTCGGGCTGCGGGGCCTTCGGTCCCCGCGGCGAGCATGGTGCCGGTCCCGGTCCGGGCCACATGATGTCGATGGCGCATGCCCGCCTCGCGCCGACGCAGGGCCAGTCCGCCGCCGGCGAGGTGATGTTCCATCAGCATGGCGACCACGTGATGGTGCACGCCCGCCTCACCGGCCTGAAACCCGGTGCGGAACATGGTTTCCACGTGCACGAGAAGGGCGACTGTTCCGCCCCCGACGGCAGCAGCGCCGGCGGGCACCACAACCCGGCGGCCAAGGCCCATGGCCCGCAGGATGCGGATCACCATGCCGGTGACCTGCCCAACCTGAAGGCCGATCCGAACGGGGTGGTGGACCAGAAGTTCATGGTGCACGGGGTCGCGCTGAGCGGTGCCGACAGCCTGGTCGGCCGCGGCCTGATCGTGCATGCCGGGCCGGACGACTACCGCACCCAGCCGACCGGCAACTCCGGCGCGCGCATCGCCTGCGGCGTGATCACGTCCCACTGAGTCCCCGTCCGGGGTCGCTTGCCGCCGCTGGCCCCTTGGCGTTCGCCCGGGGTGATGGCTGCGGGTTGCCACGGGTGGCTGGCCGGTGCGGATCTCAGCCCGGCCCGTGCCACAGCAGGGCGGTGATCGACAGCGCCACGGCCACGGCCGTGGCCAGCCACAGCACCCGGCTCCGGTTGGCCTCGATGCGGCGCACCAGCTGCTCGTTCTGCTCGGCCAGCGCCTTGATCAGCGCCGACGAGGCCTGCAGCTGCTCCTGCAGCTGGGTGCAGTGCGCCTCCACCGCGGCCAGGCGCTGCGCCAGACGGGCCTGCTGCGGGTCATCCGCCGGCAGCGTCGTGCGGTCCGCGGTGGTCGCCGCGTCCGGTCCCTTCCTGCCGATCAGCTCCCAGAGCCTGCGGGCCCCTTCGGCCATCTTCGGGGCGTTGCTGACCACGTCAGCCCAGGGAACGCTCTGCAGCACGGTCAGCCAGCCGATGGCCATGGGATCCTCTTCGTCGGTGCGCCCGGGATCGGGCGCCTGGACCGCATTCTGAGGCCTGCTCGATCAGAACAGCTCGATCCGGGCGGCGGCCGGTGCGCTGAAGCCGTGGTCGTCCTCGCGGCTCGCGCCGGCCGGTGCAGCGGGCGCGCCGGCGCCCGTGTAGGGCTTGCGGCCGAGGGTCTCGTGGTGGGCGACGCGCTGCTCGTGCATCACGTAGCTGTCGGTCCAGCGGTCCATCAGGTCGCGCAGCTGCTGCGGTGGCGGCGGGGCGTTCTGGCCGACCAGCGCGTAGAGCGCGGCCGCATGCTCCGACAGGCTGGTCAGCGCCACCTCCACCTGTTCGAGCAGCTGCCGGTTGACGTCCTGGAACTGCATCTGCCCCAGCGCGGTGACGATGTCGGTGGTGACCGTGTCCATGCCGCTCTGCATGTCGCTGGACAGGTCGACCAGATAGGGCACGACCTTCGACAGCTTCTCGCTCATCTGGCCGACCAGCTCGGTCAGCTCGACCAGCTTGTCCGCCCCCTCGTCGGAGTCGATGCGGTTGGCCGCCACCAGCTCGCTGTCGATGGCCTGGGCCACGGCGCTGATGCCGTCGGTGATCTGGTGGGCCGCGTCGTTGGTCTGGGCCGACAGGCGCCGGACCTCGGCGGCGACCACCTTGAAGCCCGCGCCCTCGGGGCCGGCCCGGGCCGCCTCGATCGAGGCGTTGATCGCCAGCAGATTGGTCTGGCGGGAGATGTCCAGGATCAGCGAGGCCAGCGGCGTCAGCTGGCGCACCTGGTGCACCACGGCCGAGATGCGCTCCTGGTTCTGCCGGCGGGCGTCGAGGAACTGCGCCCGCGTGGTGGCCAGGCTCTCGAGCGCCGCGCTGTTGCGGTTCGCATCGGTCAGCGAGTCGCTCGACAGGTCCTGAGAGTGGCTCACCGCATGCACCACCTCCTGGTGCAGCGAATTGCTCAGCTGGTAGACGTTGTCGAGCCGGCCGACCACGTCGAGCACCGCGGCCTCGGAGTTGCGGATCGTCACGCTGACCTGCTTGCGCAGGATCGTGAAGCACTGCTCCAGCATCGCCAGCTCCTGCGTCAGCAGCTCGGGCACGTCCTCCTGGCGGATCCGCCGCCCGAAGCGCACCTGGATCGCCAGCAAGGCGAAGACCAGCCCCGCGATGAAACTGCCCGCCATGTCCGTGCCCCAGAACCCGGGCATCGCCAGATGCAGCAGCCCGGCCAGCGCGGCCCCGGCCGCCACCACCGCGGCCCGGTGCTTCAGCCGGGGCGACAGCGCCTGCCGCAGTGCCGTCAGGTTCAGCCGGCCCGGCAAGGTGGCGACAGTACCGTCGGGCAAGGGTTCTTTCGGGTCCATGGCAGGCTCCTTCATGCGCCAGGAAGCACTTGCTTGATCACCTTCACCAGATCAGGGCCGCCCAGCGGCTTGACCAGCCAGCCGGTGGCGCCGAGTTTCTTGGCCTCGTCGCGCTTGCCCTGCTGGCTCTCGGTGGTCAGCGCGAGGATGGGCGTGAAGCGCAGCAGCTGGCGGGCGTTGCGGATCAGCTCCAGGCCGTCCATGTGCGGCATGTTGATGTCGGTGATGATCAGGTCGGGCTTCAGGCCGGTCTTGAGCCGCTCCAGCGCCTGGCGGCCATCGCTGGCCGTCTCGACCTTGAAGCCCGAGATCTGCAGGCTGCTCTTGAGGCTCATCAGCATCGTGGCCGAGTCGTCGACTATGAAAACGGTTTTCATCGGGGTTCCTGTGGTGGAAAAACGGGGGGCGTCAGCTGTCGGCCCGGCTCAGCGGGCCCACTTGAGCAGCTGGCCGGCAATCTCGTGGCAAGGCAGCACCACACCGGCGCCGCCCCGCTCGATCAGCTCCATGGGCATGCCGAACACCACGGCCGTCTCGCTCGATTCGGCGATCGTGCGTCCGCCGGCGCGGTGCAGTTCGGTCATGGCGCGGGCGCCGTCGTAGCCCATGCCGGTGAGCTGCACGCCGATCAGGCGGTTGGGGGCGAGCACCTTCATCGCGCTGTCGACCAGCATGTCCACGCTGGGGTGCCAGAGGTGTTCGGGGGACTCGGGACGCAGCGTGACGACCAGGCGGCCCAGCCGCTCGGCGACGATGACGTCGTGTCCGCCGCGGCCGATGTAGGCATGGCCACGCTCGAGCGGCATGGTCTCGCTGACCTCGCGCACCGTCAGCGCGCACTGCTGGTTCAGTCGTTCGGCGAAGGCCGAGGTGAAGTTGCCCGGCATGTGCTGGGCCACCACGATCGGCCACGGGAAGCTGGCCGGCAGCGGCGGCAGGATGTCCTCGAGGGTGCGCGGCCCGCCGGTGGACACGCCGATCAGCACCACCTGGGTCAGCGCGCCGGCCAGGCGTGCCGGTGCCGGCTGCAGGCGCTCCTGCCGTGCGTCGTTGCCCGCGCGCAGCGCGGCCGACGACGGCGCCAGCGGCTGCCGCTCCGGCGCTTGCGCCAGGGCCCGGGACAGCCGGGCCGGTTTCATGCGAGCCCGCCGCGCGCCCTGGATCTTGTCGAGCAGCTGGGTGCGGATCTCGTCGATCGACAGCGAGATCGTGCCCCCGGGTTTGGCGATGAAGTCCACCGCGCCCAGCGCGAGCGCCTCCATCGTGGCCAGCGCGCCCCGGGCGGTCAGCGACGAGACCATGATCACCGGCGTGGGCCGCGCGGCCATGATCAGCGACAGCGCGGTCAGGCCGTCCATCTCGGGCATGTTGATGTCGAGCGTGACGACGTCGGGCTGTTCGGCCAGCAGGATCTCGACGGCTTCCTTCCCGTTTCGCGCGGTCACGACCTCGTGGCCCGCATCCCGCAGCAGCTGGGTCAGCAGACGACGCATCAGCGCCGAATCGTCGACCACCATCACCTTGCACGTGCCCATGTGTCTGTTCCTGGATCGTCAGCACGGGGCCCGGACGGCCGGGCCCCTGTCTTCAGGGTTTCATCGGCCGTGCGGCCGTGAACTTGAATCGCCGTCAGCGGCCCGGCGGCTGCAGCGCCAGGGCCAGCCAGGGGTCCGCCGGTGGCTTGACCAGCCGCGGACGCAGGGCCAGCAGCACCTGCAGCACGGCGGCGTGCAGGTGTTCACACTTGGCCAGGTTCACGGCCGGCCGGGCGTGGGCCTGCAGCCAGTGCTGCAGGGTCTCGGCGTCTTCGGCGCCGACCTGGCCTTCCAGTGCCGCGCAGGTCTTGAGGTAGCGGATGCCCATCAGATCAGCTCCTTGGGGTTGAGGACCATCAGCACGCTGCCATCGCCCATCAGCGCCGTGCCGGCAAAACCGGTCAGGCCCGCGAGCACGCCCTCGAGCGGCTTGAGGATGATGTCGGTGGCGCCATGGAAGTCGTCGACCATCAGGCCGACGTTCTCGCCCAGCAGGCGCACGACCAGCACGGCGAACTCCCCGTCGTCGTTGCGCCGTGGCGGCTCGGTCAACGAGAGCATCTGGTTGAGCGGGCGCAGCGGCACGATGCGGCTGCGCAGCACCGTGGTGGCCGCCTGCTTGAAGCGGTGGATGTCGTCGGCATGCACCCGCACCGTCTCGACGATCATGTCCATCGGCACGCCGAAGCGCCGTCCGGCGGTCTCGATGATCATCACGTTGGTGACCGCCATCGACAGCGGCAGCGACAGCCGCAGCGTCGAGCCTTCGCCGCTGACGCTGGTCAGGCTGACCTGGCCGTTGAGGTTCTCGATCGCCGAGCGCACCACGTCCATGCCCACGCCGCGCCCGGACAGGTCGGAGATCGTGTCGGTGGTGGAGAAACCCGGCAGGAAGACCAGCTGCACCGCATCCTGCTCGCTCAGCGTCGCGGCCTTGTCGGCCGGGATCAGGCCACGCTCCACGGCCTTGGCGCGCACCCGCTGGGTGTTCACGCCGGCCCCGTCGTCGGCGATCTCGATGACCACGCGGTCGGACTCCTGGTGGGCGCGGATGCGGATCGTGCCCAGCGCCGGCTTGCCGGCGGCGCGGCGCTGTTCGGGCCGCTCGATGCCATGGTCCAGGCTGTTGCGCACGATGTGGATCAGCGGGTCGGCCAGCGCCTCGATGACGTTCTTGTCGGCCTCGGTGTCCTCGCCCTCGATCAGCAGCTGCACCTCCTTGCCGAGCTTGCGCGAGATGTCTCGCACCAGGCGCGAGAAGCGCTGGAACACCACGCCCACGGGCATCATGCGCACCTGCATGATGGCGTGCTGCATGTCCTCGGCGATGCGGTTGATGACCGCGTACTGGGCCTTGATCTCGCGCGCGAGCTCGCGCTGGTTGAACACGTTCTCCGCCCGCGTGGCCAGGTAGGGCAGGGCGTTCTTGGCCACCACCATCTCGCCGATCAGGTCCATCAGGCGGTCGATCTTCTCCTGGTTGACCTTGAGCACCTTGCCGTGGCGTTCCGCGGTCGGGTCCTCGATGCGGCGGGTGGTCTCGCTGCGAGGCGCGTCGGCGGCCACCGCTTCCGGCTCGCCCTGCGGTCCGTGCTGCTGCATGAAGGCCAGCAGCGCCGGCCCGCCCGCATCGGCCGGCAGCGCGGCCAGCGCTTCCAGCGCCGCGGTCTGTCCGCTGATGCCCAGCAGCGCCTGCACCGCCTGGCGGGCCGCGGCGGCCGTGCCCGGTGGCAGCGTCGGGCGTGACAGCAGCGCGATCTGGTCGTTCCACAGCTGCTGGGTGCGCTGCTTGAGCAGCTCGCCCAGCCGAGGGTCGGCGGCCGGCGCGGCCCGCTCGGCCTCGGCCGGTGCGGCGGGTGCCTGCGCGGCGGGCGGCACGGTGCTGTCCCACAGCTCGATCTGCTCGGGCACGTAGCGGAAGTGCTCCTGCAGGTAGGCCGCTGGAGCGCTGCTCAGCAGCAGCAGGTCGAGGTTGCAGCGGTAGCAGTCGAGCTCGGCCGGATCGGGCCAGGGCGTGCCGGCGGCCACGTCCAGGTGCAGCAGGCCGGGGGCCAGCTGGGCCAGGCGCCACGGATCCTCGCCCTTGAAGAAACATTCGGGCTCCGGCAGGTAGCGCAGCGCCACCGCACCAGGATGGGCTGCCAGCAGGTCGGGCGGCAGCCGGCTCAGCCAGTCGGGCGGTGCGGCCGCCGCCGGTGCCGTGGCGGTGATCGGTGCGGCCACCGGCTCGGTCGCCGGGGGTTCGGTGGTGGTGCCAGGTCCGGCGGCGGGCTCGGCATCGACACGGTCGAGGTGCTCGCGGATCGATCGGGCCAGCGCCTGCGAGCGTTCGTCGAAGGACGCGTCGATCTCGCCGCTGGCCTCGATCTGGTCGATCATCAGCGCCGTGAAGTCCATGGCGTCGAGCAGCGTGTCGGCCATCCGGGTACCGTAGGGCAGGGTCTTGTTGCGCACGCGGTCGAGCAGGTCCTCGCCGGCGTGCACCACCCGCTCGAGCGGCTTGAACTCGAACAGCCCGCAGTTGCCCTTGAGGGTGTGCACCTGTCGGAACAGGTCGTTGAGCAGCGCCGTGTCGGTGGGGCTCTGCTCCACCTCCAGCAGGCGCTGGCCGATCTGCTCCAGGCACTCGCGCGCCTCCAGGACAAACTGTTCCAGCAGTTCCGTCTGTTTCATGTGCCGGCTCCTTGGGCAGCCGCCCGCGTCGCTGCTTCCAGGTCGCCCAGCAGCAGGGCGGCGGTCAGCACCAGTTCGGCGGGACGGGCGGGCTTGATGAGGTAGGTGTTGGCGCCGGCCTCGTAGGCGGTGGCGGCGTCCTGGGATTGCGCCTCGGTCGAGACCATCATCACCGGCGTCTGCCGCACCTGGGGCAGGCGGCGCAGCTCGCGCACGAAGCTGTAGCCGTCCATCTTGGGCATGTTGATGTCGCAGACGTAGAGGTCGAACGGCGCGTCGAGGGGCTGGCGCGCCACCTTCTCCAGCGCCTCCAGGCCGTTGATGGCCTCCTCGACCTGCCAGCCGGCGTCGCTGAGGATCTTGCGGTGGTACATGCGGACGGTGGCCGCATCATCGATGATCAGGATGTTCCTGGGGGTAGTCACAGTCCGCTCTCCTCGAGAGGCTTCTGGTAGACCATGGCGTCGGCGAAGCGCCGCACCTGGTAGAGCGACGAGATGCGGCTCATCGACTCCGAATGTCCGAGGCAGACGAAGCCGCCCGGGTGGAGTGCATCGAACATGGCTTCGGCGGCCACCCGGCGACTGAGGTCGTCGAAGTAGATCAGCAGGTTGCGGCAGAAGATGATGTCGATGTCGCGGAAGCGCCGGGTCTCGACCGCCTCCGCCAGGTTGACGTGGCTGAACTCGACCGACTCGACCAGCTCGCGCTGGATCTTCCACTCGTGCTCGTTGAGCCGGGTGAAGTACTTCTCGAGGTAGGCCTTGGGCAGGTTGGAGACCGAGCGCTGGGAGTAGACGCCCCGGCGGGCCGCGTTCAGCACGTTGGTGTCGATGTCCGAGGACAGGATCTCGACCTCGTAGTCCTCGATCTGCGCCCAGCGTTCGAGCAGGTAGATCGCGATCGAATACGGCTCCTCGCCGGTCGACGACGGCACGGACCAGATGCGGATGCGCCCGCCCGGCCGCTTGCGCCGCGCCACTTCGCTCATCATGTCCTTGACCAGGCAGTCGAACTGGTAGCTCTCGCGGAAGAAGTAGGTCTCGTTGACCGTCATCAGGTTGACGAGCTGCTGCAGCTCCTCGCCCTTGGCCTCGAAGCGCAGCGCGATGAAGTAGCTGCGGAAGTTCTCGCTGCCGGTGGCCTCGATGCGCTCGACCAGGCGCTTGTCGACGAAGTAGCGCTTGTTGTCATCGAAGTGGATGCCGGTCTTGCGGTAGAAGAACTCCCTGAACTTCAGGAAGTCCGCATCGCTGATCGTGATCGGCTTGACCGCGGCGGCTCTCATGTCGACTCGATTCGTGTCCGGGCGATGTCGATCGCGAAGGTGGTGAATGGATCGTCGGAAAAGCGGCTGCGTGCGGCCGCCAGCGGCGCCAGGTGCATGGAGGTGCCGACCTCGGTGATCACCTCGATCGCCGCGCCCACCACGTTGATGGCGGTCTCGGCCTGCAGCACCTGCTGCAGCCAGTGGCCCACCCGGGCATGGCGCAGCTCGCCCAGCAGGTTGACGGTGAAGATGCGCACGTCGGCGTCCGTGTCCTGGAGCAGCTGGTCGATGCGCGACCCCACCACGTCGGGCAGGTGGGCCAGGCTCTCGATCGCGCCGTTGCGCAGATTGGCGTCCTCGCTGCGCAGCAGCGGCAGCAGCGCGTCGACCGCAGCGGCACCGCCGAGGGTGCACAGGCTCGTGAACAGAGCCTCCCGCACGCTGCCGTCGATCTCGCGGGTGAGTGCCGCGCCCAGGGCCGTGACGGCCTCCGGGCACTGGGCGAGGTCACGCGCGGCCCAGCGCCGCACGCTGCTGTCGGCGTCCTGCAGCTGGGCCATCAGGCCCTGGGTGTCGCGGACATAGTCCCGCTCGGTGACCGGATGCAGCACCGCTGCGTCCTTGGCTTTCTTGAGTCCCATGGCTGACCTTGGTTGGATCGGGGAACCCCGGGCGGCCGCGGCACGGCCGTCCCGGGTGTCGGGTCAGGCGGCCTGGCGCAGGCCGGGTTCGGCCCGTCCGGTGCCGGTCTCGGCCTCGCTGGTGTCGCCGCCCTGCGTCCAGCCCTGGATCGACTGGACCTCGCGCGACTGCAGCAGGTGGTCCGGATCGATCAGCATCACCAGGCGCTGGTCGTGGTCCAGCTTGGCGACCTGGCTGATCAGGCGACCCTGCTCGACCGAGAGGTCCGGTGCCGGATCGATCTGCTGGCGCGGGATGCGCAGCACCTCGGCCACCGAGTCGACGATGAAACCGGTGCGAACGCCGTTGAGCAGGTAGACCATGATGCGCTGGCGGTCGTTGCGCTCGATGCCGGCCATGCCCAGGCGGGTGCGCTGGTCGATCACCGGCAGCACGGTGCCGCGCAGGTTGATCACGCCTTCGACGAAACGCGGCGTGCGGGGCACCCGGGTCAGCGTCTCGGGCACGCGCACGATCTCCTGCACGCTCATGATCGGCACGCCGAACTCCTCGGCCCCCAGGCGGAAGATGACCACCTGGGTGTCGTCGTCGTCCCGGCTGGACTCGCGCTCGCCATTCGATCGGCTGGTGTTCATGTCGTCGTCCTCGCTCAGCGTCAGGTCCCGGTCCCGGGCCTGCTCCAGCGCGTCCCGCACCTCGCTCATGCCCAGCAGCTGCCGGGTATCGATGATCGAGACCAGACGCTTGCCGTCCTCGAGCCGGCAGATGCCGGCGAATTCCTGCAGCGCGCTGTCGCGGGCCAGCAGGGCGGGCATCGGTTCGGCCAGGGCCCTGGGCACGCTCAGCACTTCCTTGACCGAGTCGGTGACCAGACCGACCTGGGAGCCACCGGGCAGGGCGATCACCACGATGCGGTGCTGTTCCTGTGCGTGCAGGACCGGCAGCCCGAACATCGAGCGCAGGCTCACCAGCGGCAGCAGGCGCTGGCGCAGCGAGATCACGCCCAGCACGTGGCCGGCGGTGTTGGGCAGCGCGGTGATGCGCTCGGGCAGCTGCACGATCTCGTGCACATGGGCGATGTCCACGGCGTACTCCTGCTCGGCCACCGCGAAGGACACCAGCCGCAGCTCCTCGCTGCCGGCGTGGTCCTCGTCGTCGTCCGCGCCGTCGGCCGTGCCGTGCACCTCGCCCATCTCGAGGCGACGGCTGTCGCCGCGCTGCGCCACCTGGCTGAACTCCTGCTCGATCAGGCGGGCGAAGTCCAGCACGAGCAGCAGGCGCTGGTCGTTGCGGTCCTGGTCCTGCCGGATCACGCCGGTGATGAAGTCCGCCGCGACGACGCTGCTGATGCTCGAGGCCGGCTCGATCTGGCCCGGCTCGACGCTGACCACGCTGGCCACGCGGTCCACCACGAAGCCCAGCGGCTGGCCGAGGTTGATGACCACCGCCCGGGTGGCGTCGTCGTTGTCGCGGGCCTCGCAGCCGAACAGCCGGCGCAGGTTGATCAGCGGCAGCACCCGGCCGCGCAGGTTGGCCAGCCCGTCGAGGGTGTCGGGCGCCAGCGGCAGCTGGGCCACCACCGGGACGCGGATGATCTCCTGCACCGGGCCCATCGGCACGGCGAACATCTCGCCGGCCAGCGCGAAGGTCACGAACTGGTTGTCCTGGCCCGCGAGCTCGTCGTCCGCCGCGTCACCGACCGTGTCTGTGGAATGGTCGCTCATCGCGATCCTCCTGATGAGGGTTGAGTCGCCCGGGTTCAGGCACTTTGAAGCTCATCGGCCAGCGAGGCGATCTCTTCGATGGCGGCGGCCAGTTCGTCGGCGCCCTGGGATTGCTGCTTGGCGGCGGCGGCGGCCTGTTCGGCCGACTTCTCCGCCTGCTCCGACGCCGCGGAGATCTGCTCCACGCCCGTCTTCACCTGGCTCAGCGCGGTGACGATCTCCTGCGAGGCGGCCATCGCTTCGCGGTTGCCCTTCTCGATGTCGGCGATGTCACGCTCCATCGTCACCAGCGCCGTGGTGATGGACTTGGACTTCTCCACTTCGCTGGTCGCGCTGGCGGCGATCTCGATCAGGTCGCGGCCGACCATGCCGATCTGGTCCTGGATCGACTTCACCATGTCCTTGATGCGGTCGGCGTTTTCGGCCGAGTCGTGCGCCAGGTTGCGGATGTCGGTGGCCACGACGACGAAGCCCTTGCCGTATTCGCCCGCGCGGGCGGCTTCGATCGAGCCGTTGACGGCCAGCATGTTGGTCTGGATCGAGACCTGGGTGATGGCGTCGACGATCTTGTCGATCTTGCGGCTGACCAGCTCCAGCTCCTTGATCTGCACCAGGCTGTTGCGGGTCGAGTCCACCGCGCCCGACACGCTGCGCAGCAGCCCGTCGATGTGGGTCTTGTTGTCCGACATCAGCGACTGGATGGCCTGCGCCCGCTCGCGGGCGTTGCCGGCACGCTCCTCGGCCAGCTGGGCGCCGGTCTCGATCTGCGTCACGGCCGCGGCCGATTCGGTCGCCGCCGATGCCTGGCTCTGGGCGCCCTTGCGGATCTGCTCGAGCGCCACCATGATCTGGCTGGCCGAGCGGTTGATCTCCTGCACCGCCGAGGAAAGCTCCTCGGCCGAGCTGGCCACGTCCTCGGCGCTCTTGGCGATGTCGGTGGAGTTCTTCAGCTCGTCGGCCAGCTCCGACAGGTTGCCGGCAGTCTGCTCGCACTCGGCCAGCGCCGAGGTCTGCTCGCCCACGGTCTTGGTCGCCTCCTCGCAGGCCGACGACTGCTCGCTGGCGGCCGCGGCGATCTGCTCCGAGCCCTTGATGGCCTGGGTGGCGGCCACCGTGCTCTGCTGGGCGGCCGAGGCGATCTCGATCGCGCCGGCGACGATGCTGGCGGCGTCCTCGCGGATCTGGCCCAGTTGCTGCAGGATGACGGAGCTCTTCTCGACTTCGGCCTGCACCGAGGTGGATGCGTCGTTGATGCCCGCGGCGATCACCTTGACCTCGCCCTGGATCTGGCCGACCAGGTCCTGGATCTGCTTGGCGCTCTTCTCGGAGGTTTCCGCCAGCGTGCGCACCTCGTCGGCGACGACGGCGAATCCCTTGCCGTGCTTGCCGGCCCGGGCGGCCTCGATGGCCGCGTTCAGGGCCAGCAGGTTGGTCTGGTCCGCGATGCGGGCCACGGCCTTGACGATGTCACCGATGTTGGCCGCCTGGCGCTCGAGCTCGCCGACCATCTTCACCGATTCGCTCTGGCGCTGCGCGGCGACGCCGACGTTGGTGATCGTCGAGCGCACTTCCGAGTCGATGCGGGCGACCAGTTGCTGGCCGGCCTCGGCCTTCTGCTGGGCCTGGGTCACCAGGGCCAGCTGGCGGTTGATCGCACCGGTCACCTGGTTGATCGCCGCCAGCGATTCCTGGGCTGCACCGGCGGCCTCCTCGGCGCCGGCCGAGATCTGGTCGGTGGCGCGCTTGAGTTCTTCCACGGCGGAAGCCGCCTCGTTGATGCCGCTGGACAGCTCGTTGGACGCCGCGGCCACACGCTCGGCCGCCTGCTGCTGCTTGGCCATCGTGCGCGCCTTGCGGCGCTGGGCGTCCGCCTCGCGCGCGACGTTCTTCGGGATGCCGCTCGCGGTGGCGAACAGGGCAGTGGGCGTTTCCTTGGGCGCGCTGCCCACTTTGCGGACGAGGGACATCAGTGACTCCTGTGGTGTCTGGACACATGGCCGGAGCGAAGCGGTTGCTCCTCCTGCCGATCCCTGCGTCACCAGGTCAGACGGGCGTCTGCCCGCCGTGCCTGGAGACTCCAGCAACAGCCGCTTCAAGCATCACGGACCTGCCACTGCGCAAGGGAATGGTCTATTCGACCGGTTTTCAACCCGCTGCAATCCGTCGAACAGGCGGGTCGCGCCCGTGCAGATGTCGATCTGCGACCGACGGGAGCATTCTTCGCGGTCCGGATTTGATCTTCATTAAAATAGACTAACCGCATAGCAGTAAATAAACTGCAGGAAAGTCTTGAAAGCAGGGGGCGCCAGATCCGGAAAATCCTCCCGGACGCGGCGTCAAGCCGCTTCAACTCCGTGGCTGCAAGGATTCGGGGGCTTCCCGCAGCGGCAGATCCGCTCGCCGCGAGCATCGCGCGAGGATGCGTCCCTTGGCCTGAGCGATCGGTCGCTCCATCAGGTGCATCGACAGCGAGGCCAGCAGTGCCGAACCGATCAGCGTCATGAAGAAGTTCGTGGTCGCCAGATGTTCGTGGATCCAGCCGGTCCGCTCCAGCAGGTGGCGATTGAATTCGATCAGCGGAAAGTGCACGACATAGAGCGCATACGAAATCTGGCCGGCATATCGCAAGGGACGGATCTCCAGCCAGCGCACGAGGCGAGTGTCCTGGCTGTTGGCGATGGCCCACAGGAAAGCCGAATAGAGCACGACCATCCCCAGGGTCATGGAGGCGGAATCGAGAGGAAGATAACGGCTCCACGTCCCGTTCTCGGCATTGGGCAGGATGGCGGTGGCGATGATCACCACCACCATCATCCCGATGACGATGTCGCGCGTGCGCGGCGAAAGCTCAGCCCAGGCCGGTCGCTGGCCGATGGTGCTGACCAGGCAGCCGCCGAGGATGTAGGCGAAACCGGCCATCGGCATGGTGTAGGGCGTGATGTCGTCGACCGCCCAGGCGCTCAGCAGGTAGTGGCCCAGCGCGCACGCGGCCAGCGTGCACATCAGCACGCGCCGGTGATGGCGCAGCGGCGCGATCAGCAAGGCCAGACCAAAAAGCACGTAGAACTGCTGCTCGACTGCCAGGCTCCAGACGTGGCTGAACGGCCCCCACTGCTTGCTGACCAGTCCGATGTGGAAATTCTGCAGGTAGGCCAAGTACCAGCCCGCGTGCGCGATCAGGTCCTGGTGGAGGCCCAGCCCCCAGCCCAGCGACAGCATCACCGCCAGCGCCAGGTAATAGACCGGAAAGATCCGCAGCGCCCGGCCCAGCCAGAATCTCTTCAACTCCGCCATCACGCTCGTCTGCCGGGCCTCGATCTGCATGCGGCTCTTGCGCAGCAGCCCCATGATCAGGAAACCGCTCAGCACGAAGAAGGTGTAGACCGCCGCATCCCCGATGTACGTGCCCGTCAGCGCCGTGTGGTGCACGATC
>NZ_QJJS01000003.1:105074-358468 GCF_003201595.1 Sphaerotilus hippei
CGCAGCAGCCCCATGATCAGGAAACCGCTCAGCACGAAGAAGGTGTAGACCGCCGCATCCCCGATGTACGTGCCCGTCAGCGCCGTGTGGTGCACGATCACCGCCAGCGCGCTGATTCCCCTCAGTCCGTCGAAGCCCTTGATGTGTTGCGCCGGGCCGGTCTTGCTTCCCATCGATGCCTGCCTTTGGAGGTTGCAGTCGCTACCGGCTCGAGATGCAGCACCCCAGGCCGTCCACGGAATCTGTCGGCCTGTGCAGGGTCCGGGATCAACCCGGCGACGATCGAAGCGAATCGGTCGAGGCCCTTGCATCAGCGCTCAGTCTCGCCATGATGCCACCCTTGGCACGCGCGACGGGGCGTTCGATCCAATGCATCGACATCGCGGCGAGCACGGTCGAGCCGATCAGCGTCATGATGAAGTTCGCGCTGGCCAGGTGGCTGTGGATCCAGCCGGTGTGCTCGAGCACATACTGGTTCCACTGGATCAGCGGAAAGTGGAAGACGTAGAGCGCATAGGAGATCTGGCCGGCGTACCGCAGCGGTCGCATTTCCAGCATTCGCACCAGATGAGCGTCCTGGAAGTTGGCGATGGTCCACAGGAATCCGCCATACAGCACGATCGAGGCGACGATCATCAGATTGGCGGGCACCGGCAGATACCGGCTCCACAGGCCGTTGCCGGCCTGCGGCATCAGCGAGGTGACGACGATCACGGCCAGCAGCAGGTAGATCACCGCATTGCCGACGAATCCCGAGGCCGCCGGTGACCGGCTGCGGCGCCCGGCCATGCTGATCAGGCAGCCGCCGAGAATGTAGGCAAACCCGACCATCGGCATGGTGTAGGGGGTGATCTCGCTGTCGGTGTGGGAGAACACGAAGTTGTACGTGATCACGCACGAGACCATCGCGGCCACGATCACGCGCAGGTGGTAGCGGGCCGGCACGGCGAGAAACAGCAGGCCGAAGATCAGGTAGAACTGCTGCTCGACCGCCAGGCTCCAGACATGGGTGAACGATCCCCATTCCTTGCTGACCAGGCCGATGTGGAAATTCTGCAGGTAGGTGGCATACCAGCCCGCATGGGCGGTCAGGTCCTGGTGGATGCCCAGCCCCCAGCCCAGCACCAGCATCACCGCCAGCGCCAGGTAATAGACCGGAAAGATCCGCAGTGCCCGGCCCAGCCAGAATTTCTTCAACTCCGCCATCACGCTCGTCTGCAGGGCCTCGATCTGCATGCGGCTCTTCTGCAGCAGCCCCATGATCAGGAAACCGCTCAGCACGAAGAAGGTGTAGACCGCCGCATCCCCGATGTACGTGCCCGTCAGCGCCGTGTGGTGCACGATCACCGCCAGCGCGCTGATTCCCCTCAGTCCGTCGAAGCCCTTGATGCGCTGGCCGGGGGTGCTCTTGTTTTCCATGAATGCGTGACTTCTGTGCGTTGGGACGGTAGGGCATGGCGTGCCACGCGACATGGTGCGCGGTCAGCACGGGTTCGACAAGTCTGCAGTCGGGGGATCGGCGCATCAGTCGGGTCGATCGGTCTTATCTCTCGCGATCGGGCGCCCGTTCCGTCGTCATCACGCAACCCGCTAGCATGCGCTCCCATGCACGCTTTGCAGATACACGCCGGCCCCCGCGCCCTGGAATCCATCCGCCACCAGGGGCTGCGGCCCCAGGACATCCGGGCCGTGCCCGCGGCGGCAGGCGGCCCGAAGGGGCTGGTCCTGAACCCGCTGGACCGTTACCTGTTCGCCCACTGGCTGCGCGGCCGGGGACCGTCGGTGCATCTGGTCGGGGCCAGCGTGGGCGCCTGGCGCATGGCCTGCGCGATGCTGGACGAGCCGGACGCCGCGCTGCGCCGGCTGGCCGTGGACTACGTCGCCGAAAGCTACGACCCGCCCACCGGCGAGCGCCAGAGCGCCGGCAACATCAGCCGCCGCTTCGCGGTCCTGCTCGAGCGGCATTTCGGCGGACAGCAGGCGCAGGTGCTCCAGCACCCGCGCCTGCGCCTGCATGTGCTGGCCAGCCGGGGCCGGCGCTGCCTGCGCCGCGAGCACCGGCTGCTGATGCCCCTGGGCGGTGCGGCCGCCTGGGTCGCCAACGCCGTGGACCGGCGTCACCTCGGGGGCTGGCTGGAGCGTGTGGTGTTCTCCGATCCCCGCGAGCCCCTGCCCCTGAAGCTCGAGGACCTGCCGACCGAGGAGGTCGCGCTCGAGGCCGCCAACCTGATGCCCGCCATCCTGGCCAGCGGCTCGATCCCGTTCTGGCTGCGTGCGGTGACGTCCATTCCCGGCGCGCCCGACGGTGCCTACTGGGACGGCGGGCTGACCGATTACCAGTTCCACTGGCCCTGGTCGCGCATCGAGGCCAACCGCGACGGCGCCGGCCTGGTGCTGTATCCGCATTTCCAGCCCTCGCTGGTGCCGGGCTGGCTGGACAAGCCGTTCCGGCAGCGGCACCGCATGACGCCGGGGCTGGACAACGTGATCGTGCTCAGCCCGCGGGCGGACTGGATCGCCCGCCTGCCCGGGGGCAAGCTGCCCGACCGGCAGGACTTCAAGCGTTACGCCAGCGCGCCCGCGCAGCGCATGCAGGCCTGGCGCGCCGCCATCCAGGCCAGCGAGCAGCTGGCCGACGAATGGCACGAGTGGCTGCAGCAGGGCTGCCCGCTCGACGACGTGCAGCCGCTCTGAACGGCGCACCTCCCGCTCTTTCCCTCTTCCCCTGCTGTCGATCTGTCCATGCCCACCAGAGAACTGACCCCGGCCATGCGTGAACTGCTGGCGCGCATGCGCCGGGTCCGCCGCCCGGCCTTCCACCAGCTGACGCCGCAACAGGCGCGTGCGGCCTACGAGCTCGCGGCCGAGGTGCTGGAGCCCCCGCGTGCCGCGCTGGCCCGCGTCGAGGATTTCGAGCTGCCGGTCGCGCCCGGCGCGGGCCGCCGGGCGCGTCTGTATGCCCCCGCGAACGGCCCGTTGCCGGTGCTGCTCTACCTGCACGGGGGCGGCTTCACCATCGGCGGGCTGGAGACGCACGACAGCCTGTGCCGCCAGCTGTCGCTGCGCAGCGGGGCGGCGGTGGTCGCGCTCGACTACCGGCTGGCTCCGGAGCACCGCTTTCCGGCGGCCGTCGACGACAGCTGGGCGGCGCTGCACTGGCTGGCGGGGGAGGGGGCGGCCCGGCTGGGCCTGGACGGCGCCCGGCTGGCGGTCGGTGGCGACAGCGCCGGCGGCACGCTGGCCGCGGTCGCCGCCCTGCATGCCCGCGATGTCGGCCTGCCGCTGGCCCTGCAGGTGCTGATCACGCCGGGCACGACGGCGCACGCGGACACGCCCTCGCACGCACGCTACGCCGAGGGCTTCCTGCTCGAGAGCGAGGCGATCCGCTGGTTCTTCGATCACTACATCGACCGCGAGCAGCGCGGCGACTGGCGTTTCGCGCCGCTGCTGGCCGACGACCTGGAGGGCGTGGCCCCGGCCTGGGTCGGCCTGGCCGAATGTGATCCGCTGGTCGACGAAGGCCTGGCCTATGCCGACCGGCTGCGCCTGGCCGGCGTGCCGGTGGCGCTCGAGCTCTGGCGCGGCGTGACCCACGACTTCATCAAGCTCGGCCGGGCGCTGCCCGAGGCCGCCCAGGCCCAGGCTGCCATCGCCCTGGCGCTGCGCGAGGCGCTGGGCCTGGACTGAACGGCCGGCCGCGTGTGGCGTGGCGTGATGTGCTGTCGCTCAGGGGCTGCGCACCCGGGCCGGCTTGATCAGGCTGCGCACCCGCGGGCGCACCAGCCGTGTCGCGGCGCTGCCCGTCGGCTGCGCCGCTGCCCGCGCGGGCGCCGGTGCGGTGTCGCTGGACTCGCTCACCGGGGAGTTGACGCTGCCCGCCGCGGCCGCGACAGGCACGGCGACGGGCTGCACCTCGTAGCGGGGCGGCCAGTCGCGCAGCGTGGCCCGGCGCATCAGCGCCATGCCCGAGTCCGCCGCGAAGGTGCGCTCCCAGACGTGGGTCACCAGCGTGCGGCCGACCCGCTCGGTGACCAGCACGGTCGAGCAGCGTGTGCCGTAGCGGCCGTCGGCGGTGCGAACGAAGACCGGCGCGAGCTCGCGTTCCAGCGCCAGCGGCACCCCGGTGGACGGCAGTTCGTCGTCGGGCGCCCCTTCGCGGCAGGCGAGCGCGGCCAGCAGCCGCATCGCCAGCGCCTCGGCGCCGGGCTCGGCCGGGTCCTCCAGCGCCGCCGCCAGGTCCGCCTTGAGGCGGCGCACCTTGGGCCACGGCTCGTCGAAATGACCGTTGGACAGACCGAACAGGCCCTTGTCCAGCCGCCGCGCGTAACCGTGGCGGTTCGACATCCAGTGGCATTCACCCCGGCTGAAATCCGCGGTGATCAGGTTGAAGCCGTTGTGGCCGCTGAGCGAGGCATGCACCCAATAGCGGTCGGGCGGCTGCTCGCCGGTGAGCCAGCGGGTGACCAGCGAGCCGCGCGTGGGCGCCTTCGGGTCGTTGCGCACCGGGTCGCGGATGTTGGTCAGCAGCGCCAGCCGGCCGCGCGGGCTCAGGCCCAGCCAGGTGCCGCCGGCGGCCAGGTCCCGTCCGGACAGGATCTCAGGGCCCTGCGCCTCGGGGGTCCACCAGCCCAGGCGGGCGGCCGGGCGGTCGAAGAATTCATCACGGTTGGCCGCCAGGACCAGGGGAAAACGGCGGCTGAGGTCCAGTGCAATCGCGGCCAGGCACATCTCGGGGTACGCATCGCTCCAGGGGACAGGGGGCGCCCGCTCGGGGCGGCACGGGCGCCGATTGTGACCTCAGCGCCCGAAACCCTCCAGATGGCGATCCCCGAGCCGGGCCGAGGGCAGCGCCGCCGTGGCCTCGATCAGCGCGGCCAGCCGCAGCGGGTCCAGGCCGTCGGGGTGGCTGTAGATCTCCATCCACGTCAGCGGGGCCCGTTCGTCCGTGGCGGGGCCGGCCGGCCCGATCGGCACGCGCTGCAGCCGGCGGGCGTGCAGCCCGGGCCAGCGCCGCTTCAGCGCCTGCTGCGCCGCATCGACCTCGAGGCCCGCCGCGCTGGCCTGGTCGGCCGGCACGCGGTAGTAGACATAAAGCTCCAGTCCGGTGCCCACCGTCTCAGGTCGCCTGTTCGTGGGGCAGGGCGTAGGGCAGCGGGCGGGTGCTCAGCAGCGGGCCGTCGGCGCTGCCCAGGTGCAGCGTGCCGGAGCCGGTCACCGCGATCTTCAGTTCGGCCAGCGCCAGGTGGCCGCCATCGGGCTGGGGCGCGGACAGCGCGACCACGCCGGCCGGCTGGCCCGGGTCGCCGCTCCAGACCACGTCCTGGCCGGGCTGCATCACGCTGTCGCCGGCGAGCAGGAAGGCGCGGCGCTTGAGCTTGCCCAGGTACTGGCTGCGCGCGACCACCTCCTGGCCGGGGTAGCAGCCCTTCTTGAAGTCGACGCCACCGACCAGCTCGTAGTTCAGCATCTGCGGCACGAACTGGCCGCTGGTGGCCGCGACCACCGGGGCCACGCCGGAGGCCACCTCGAGCCAGCGCCAGTGCGCGGGCTCGAGCGCCGGCAGGCCGGCCAGCACCAGCCCGGCCCGGGCCACCGGTCCGAGCCAGAGCGCCCGGGCCACGCCGGCGGCGTCGGGCAGGCCGATGAGCATGGCGCCATCCTCCAGGTCCAGCTTGCCCCAGGGCGCCAGCGCCTGCGCGCCCAGGTGGGCGAGCGCGTCCGCACCGACGATGCCCAGCGTGGCCAGCTCGGCCGTCGCGTCGTCGAGCCTGGCCTGGGCGCGCATCACGAACATCGACAGGCGCTTGAGCGCGGCGGGCAGCACGTCGGACTGGCAGGACAGCCAGAGCGTTTCCCCGCCTTGCCGGGCGTAGATGAAACTCGCGAGCATGCGGCCCTGCGCACTGCAGTACGCGCCCAGCCGGGCGTGCGACGCATCCAGGCGGCTCACGTCGTTGCTCAGCTGTCCATGCAGGAAGGTGGCGGCGTCGGCCCCCTGGGCACGCAGGACGCTGCGATCGTCGAGACGGCAGGCCCCGCCGGGGCCGGAGTAGGCGATGTGGTTCATGGGCTCATTATCATCACCGGCTGTGCAGCGGTGGCGTGGTCGGGTATCCAGCTTGAAAAGACAGAAAACTCAGAGACGTGGGCGCTGGTGGCGCCGGGCGCTGGTGGCGTCGATCCTGCTGGCGGCCGGCCTGGCCGGGGCCGCGTACTGGTGGCTCGAGCAGCCGCTGGAGCTGGCCGCGCCGACGGTCGAGGTCGACGTGCAACCGGGCCAGACGCCGCGCCAGCTGGCCCAGGCGCTGACGGACGGCGGCGTGCGCACCCGGCCCGTCCTGCTCTACCAGTGGTTCCGCTGGTCGGGGGACGCCCGCCGCATCCGCGCGGGCAGCTATGAATTCGAGCGGGGCATCACGCCCGCGGCGCTGCTGCGCAAGCTGGTGGCCGGTGACGAGACGCTGGCGCGGGTGCGTTTCATCGAAGGCTGGACCTTCCGGCAGATGCGTGCCGAGCTGAACCGCTCGACCGACCTGCGCCCGGAGAGCGCGACGATGGACGACGCCGCGCTGATGGCCGCGCTGGGCTCGCCCGGGCGGCTGCCCGAGGGCCAGTTTTACCCGGATACCTACACCTATTCACGCGGCAGCAGCGACCTGGCCCTGCTGCGCCGGGCCCACGAGGCGATGCGTCGCCGGCTGGCCGAGGCCTGGGCGCAGCGCACCGAGGATCACCCCATCCAGACCGAGCAGGACCTGCTGGTGCTGGCGTCGATCGTCGAGAAGGAGACCGGCCGGGCCGAGGACCGGGGCCGGGTGGCCGCGGTGTTCCTGAACCGGCTGCGCCTGGGCATGCCGCTGCAGACCGATCCGACCGTGATCTACGGCCTGGGCGAGCGCTTCGACGGCAACCTGCGCCGCATCGACCTGCAGACCGACACCCCGTTCAACACCTACACCCGCACCGGCCTGCCGCCCACGCCCATCGCGATGCCCGGCGCGGCCGCGCTGCGCGCGGTCATGCAGCCCGACCGCAGCCGGGCGCTGTACTTCGTCGCCCGGGGCGACGGCAGCAGCGAATTCAGCGACAACCTGGCCGACCACAACCGGGCCGTCGAGCGCTACCAGCGCTCCGGCCGACAACGATGAGCGATGCGAGCATGAACCCCACACCGTCCCCGACCGGTCCCGCCGGCTGCTTCATCACGGTCGAGGGCATCGACGGGGCGGGCAAGACCAGCCATGTCGAGGCGCTGGCGCAGCGCTGGATCACCCGCGGCCTCGAGGTCGTGCGCACCCGCGAGCCCGGAGGCACCGAGCTGGCCGAGGCGTTGCGCGCGCTGGTGCTGGCCCGGCCGATGGATGCGCTGACCGAAGCGCTGCTGGTGTTCGCCGCCCGGCGTGACCACCTGGTCCGGGTGATCGAGCCCGCGCTGGCGCGCGGGGCGGTGGTGCTGTGCGACCGCTACACCGACGCCACCTTCGCCTACCAGGGCGGTGGCCGCGGCTTCGACCTGGCGGTGCTGACGCAGCTGGAGTCCTGGGTGCAGCAGGGCCGCCAGCCCGACCTGACGCTGTGGTTCGACCTGCCCCCGGCGGTGGCCGCGGCCCGCCGCGCCGCCGCGCGGGTGCCCGACCGCTTCGAGGCCGAGCCGCTCGCCTTCTTCGAGGCCGTGGCGGCGGGCTACCAGCGCCGTTTTGCCCAGGCCGGTGCACGCGTGGCCCGGCTGGACGCCTCGCTGACCCCGGGCGAGGTCGCCGCCCAGATCGCCGCGGCGCTGGAGGCCCGGTCATGGTGAGCGCGGTGCGAGCGGTGCGGGCGCCGTCGCTGCCGCCGACCCGCCACGGCCTGCTGCCCTGGCTGCGGCCGGAGCTGTCGCGCGCGCTGCGTGACCAGCAGGGCCATGCGCTGCTGGTGCACGGCCCCGAGGGAGTCGGGCAGATGGAGTTCGCACTGGCGCTGGCGCAGGCCTGGCTGTGCGAGACCGACGCGGCCGCGCGCCCCGATGGCCTGGCCTGCGGGCGGTGCCCGTCGTGCCATCTGGTCGACGAGCGCAGCCACCCCGACCTGAGGCTGATCGTGCCCGACGCGCTGAAGGCCGAGGCCGGGCTGTCGGCCGACGACGGCAGCGACGACGAGGGCCGCAAGCGCAAGCCCAGCCGCGAGATCCGGGTCGAGCAGATCCGCGCCGCGCTGGAGTTCAGCGCGCTGACCGCCGGGCGCTCGCGCCACAAGGTCATGGTGCTGCACCCGGCCGAGGCGCTGAACGCGGTGGCGGCCAACGCGCTGCTGAAGACGCTGGAGGAGCCGCCCGGCGGCCTGCGCTTCGTGCTGAGCTGCGGCGCGCCCGAAGCCCTGCTGCCGACGATCCGCAGCCGCTGCCAGGATCTGCGCCTGCGGGTGCCCGAGCGTGAGGTGGCGCTGGCCTGGCTGCAGGACCAGGGGCTGGAGCAGGCCGCCGTGCTGCTCGATGCCAGCGGCCTGCAGCCGCTGCAGGCCCTGGCGCTGGCCCGTCAGGGCCTGGGCGCCGACGTGTGGCTGGGCTTTCCGGCGGCCGCCCGCGCCGGCGTGCTCGAGGCCACCACCAGCTGGACCGTGCCGCTGCTGATCGACGCGCTGCACAAGCTCTGCCACGACAGCCTGATGGTCACGCTGGGCCAGTCGCCGCGCTTCTTCGCGCATGGCGCGCCGGTGCCGGCGGGCTCGGTCGGGCGCCTGACGGCCTGGTCGGCGCGGCTGCGTGACCGCGCCCGGCAGGCCGAGCACCCGTGGAGCGCCGGCCTGGCGTTCGAGGCGCTGATGATCGAGGCCCGGCAGCAGCTCGGCGGCGTGCCGGCGCGTGGCGGTGGTCAAGCCGGGCCGCGGCCGGGCCGATAAACTCGAAACCATGAACGAACCCATCTCGCGCCTTCCCACGACCTCCAGTGCACGGCCCAGCGTCATCCAGCTGGTGTTCCGCGAGAAGGGGGCGCTCTATGCCGCCTACGTGCCGCTGTTCGCCGAAGGCGGGCTGTTCGTGCCGACCAACCGCGAATACCGCCTCGGCGAGGACCTCTACCTGCTGCTGACCCTGCCCGACGACCCGCAGCGCTATCCGGTGGCGGGCAAGGTGGCGTGGATCACGCCGGCCAATGCCTCGGGCGGGCGCACCCAGGGCGTGGCCGTGCGGTTTCCGGTCGACGAGAAGACCCGCGCGCTGCGCATCCGCATCGAGGAGATGCTCGGCACCTCCATCCAGTCCTCCAAGCCGACCCAGACCATCTGAGCCCGGCGTCCGCCATGTACATCGATTCCCACTGCCACCTCAACTTCCCCGAACTGCAGGCCCGCCTGCCCGAGATCCTGGCCGACATGCAGACCGCCCGGGTCGACCGGGCCATCGTCATCTGCACCACGCTCGAGGAGTGGGAGCCGGTGCGTGACCTGGCCCGCGCGCACGCCAATCTGTGGTCCACGGTGGGGGTGCACCCCGACAACGAAGGGGTGCGGGAGCCGACCGTCGAGGACCTGGTCGAGCGGGGCCGCGAGGCCCGGGTGGTCGCCATCGGCGAGACCGGGCTGGACTACTACCGCCTGGGCGAGCGCAGCATCGCCGACATGGAGTGGCAGCGCGAGCGCCTGCGGGTGCATGTGCGCGCGGCCCGCCTCCTGGGCAAGCCGCTGGTGATCCACACCCGCAGCGCCAGCGCCGACACGCTGGCCATCCTGCGCGAGGAGGGGGCCGAGGCCGTCGGCGGTGTCTTCCACTGCTTCACCGAGACCGCCGAGGTCGCCGCCGCGGCGCTGGACATGGGCTTCCACCTCTCGTTTTCCGGCATCCTGACCTTCCGCAACGCGGTCGACCTGAAGGCGGTGGCCGCCCAGGTGCCGCTCGAGCGCTGCCTGATCGAGACCGACAGCCCCTACCTGGCGCCGGCGCCGCACCGCGGCAAGACCAACACGCCCGCGCTGGTGCCGCTGGTGGCCGCCGAGCTGGCGCGCCTCAAGGGCCTGGATGTGCACGAAGTCGCACGGGTGACCACGGCCAACTGCGAGCGCCTGTTCGGCCTGTCGGCCTGAAGCCGACACCCGGTGTCAGGCGCCGCCTGACACCGGCGGGCGCAGGCAAGTCGATGATTCGTATCGACTTCATTTCGCCTTCGTGTCTGCCCGGGAGGGCGCGCCGGGGTCTGGCAGGGGGTCTGGCGCTGACAGTGTGTCAGACAAAATCTGACAGCTTTTTCCGTTTCAGGCCCACTTCAGTTTCTGGCAGGCGGCTCCTACAGTGCGTCCATCGACAACAAGGACACACGGAGCAGCACCATGAAAACCCAGCAGATCACCAACCCTTTTGCACTGATGATGGACCCGCAGGCCGTGCTGTTCGCGGTGGAGCACTCCGATCGCCTGCAGCGCCTGAAGCGACGTGTCTGCCGCCCGCTCGACAAGCCGATGATCCCGCACGCGCTCAGCGAGATCGAGGCGTTCGACCAGGGCATCGACGAAGAGGTCGGCCAGACCGTCTACGGCGACACGCTGGCGTCCTGATCACCGGATCTCGCGGCCGCGCGCGTTCGCCCCGCGCCAGCTGCGCATCGTCCTGACTTGCCCCGCCCGGATCACCGCCAGCCGTGAAGACGCCGGCTGCGCCCGCGGGGGGATTGCGTGCATCGGCCCCGGCCCCGTGCGTCCAGGCATGGAAGAATGCCGGCGTTCACCCCGCTGCTGGGGGATGCGGAGACCACACCCGATGACGATCAGGACCTTGCTGAAGATGGGCGACCCCCGGCTGCTGCTGCAGGCCCGGCCGGTGCAGCGCTTCGCCACCGACGAGTTGCGCGCCCTGATCACCGACATGGAAGACACGATGGCCGCCGCCGCGGGCGCCGGCCTGGCCGCGCCGCAGATCGGGGTGGATCTGGCCGTGGTGATCTTCGGTGGCGGGACGAGCGCCCGTTACCCCGACGCGCCGCTGGTGCCACGCACCGTACTGATCAACCCGCGCATCGAGCCGCTGTCCGACGCGCAGGAGGACGGCTGGGAAGGCTGCCTGTCCGTGCCCGGCCTGCGTGGTGTCGTGCCGCGCTGGCGGCACATCCGCTACCAGGGGTTCGACGAGCAGGGCCGGCCCGTCGACCGGGAGGCCGAAGGCTTCCACGCCCGGGTGGTGCAGCACGAGTGTGACCACCTGCAGGGAGTGCTCTACCCGATGCGGGTGCGCGACTTCAGCCGCTTCGGCTACACCGACGTGCTGTTCCCCGGCCTGGACGACGCGGACGACTGAGTCCCGCGTCCCGCACCTGCGCGGGCCCGATCCGGTCCGGCCTCCCCATCGGTCTCGCCGCCGCGGGTGGCAGGCGCCTGCGGCCCTGCCGTCGCGGCCACCGGCCGTGCTGACCCGGCACGGACACACGCAAGCCCTACACTTCGCCCTTCGATTTTTTCCGTCCCTCTTTTCCCGGAGCCGCCGCGATGCAGCGCTTTCATTTCCCCATCGTCATCATCGACGAGGACTTCCGCTCGGAGAACACCTCCGGCCTGGGCATCCGCGCACTCGCACAGGCCATCGAGAAAGAGGGCTTCGAGGTGCTGGGGGCGACCAGCTACGGCGACCTGAGCCAGTTCGCCCAGCAGCAGAGCCGCGCCGGCGCCTTCATCCTGTCGATCGACGACGAGGAGTTCACGCCCGGCCCCGAGCTCGACCCGGCGGTGCTGAACCTGCGCAAGTTCATCGAGGAGATCCGCTTCCGCAACACGGACATCCCGATCTACATCTACGGCGAGACGCGCACCTCGCAGCACATCCCCAACGACATCCTGCGCGAGCTGCACGGCTTCATCCACATGTTCGAGGACACGCCGGAGTTCGTGGCGCGCCACATCATCCGCGAGTCCAAGAGCTACCTCGACGGGCTGGCGCCGCCGTTCTTCAAGGAGCTGATGGACTATGCGCAGGACGGCTCCTACAGCTGGCACTGCCCGGGCCACTCCGGCGGCGTCGCGTTCCTGAAGAGCCCGGTGGGCCAGATGTTCCACCAGTTCTTCGGCGAGAACATGCTGCGCGCGGACGTCTGCAATGCCGTGGAAGAACTCGGCCAGCTGCTCGACCACACCGGCCCGGTGGCGCAGAGCGAGCGCAACGCCGCGCGCATCTTCAACGCCGACCACTGCTTCTTCGTCACCAACGGCACGTCCACGTCCAACAAGATGGTCTGGCACCACACGGTGGCGCCGGGCGACGTGGTGGTGGTCGACCGCAACTGCCACAAGTCCATCCTGCACGCGATCATCATGACCGGGGCCATCCCGGTGTTCATGACGCCCACGCGCAACCACTACGGCATCATCGGCCCGATCCCGCAGAGCGAGTTCAGCCGCGAGGCCATCGAGGCCAAGATCGCGCGCAACCCGCTGCTCGCCGGCGTCGACCCCGCGACGGTCAAGCCGCGCATCATGACGCTGACGCAGAGCACCTACGACGGCGTGCTCTACAACACCGAGACGATCAAGGGCATGCTCGACGGCTGGATCGACACGCTGCACTTCGACGAGGCGTGGCTGCCGCACGCGGCCTTCCACAGCTTCTACGGCAGCTACCACGCGATGGGCAAGAACCGCTCGCGGCCGAAGGAGGCGCTGGTCTATGCCACGCAGTCGACCCACAAGCTGCTGGCCGGCCTGAGCCAGGCCTCGCAGGTGCTGGTGCAGGACGCGCAGAACCAGAAGCTCGACCGCCACCTCTTCAACGAGGCCTACCTGATGCACAGCTCCACCAGCCCGCAGTACGCGATCATCGCCTCGTGCGATGTCGCCGCGGCGATGATGGAGCCCCCGGGCGGCACCGCGCTGGTCGAGGAAAGCATCAAGGAGGCGCTCGACTTCCGCCGCGCGATGCGCAAGGTCGAGGACGAGTTCGGCCTGGACTGGTGGTTCAAGGTCTGGGGCCCCGAGGCGCTGGTCAGCGAGGGCATGGGCCGCGCGGACGGCTGGATCCTCGAGGCCAACGAGACCTGGCACGGCTTCGGCGACCTGGCGCCGGGCTTCAACATGCTCGACCCGATCAAGTCGACCATCATCACGCCCGGCCTGAACATGTCGGGGGCCTTCGACAAGACCGGCATCCCGGCGTCCATCGTCACCAAGTTCCTGGCCGAGCATGGCGTGGTGGTCGAGAAGACCGGCCTCTACAGCTTCTTCATCATGTTCACCATCGGCATCACCAAGGGCCGCTGGAACACGATGCTGACCGCGCTGCAGCAGTTCAAGGACGACTACGATCGCAACCAGCCGATCTGGCGCGTGCTGCCGGAGTTCGCGGCCAAGTACCCGGTCTACGAGCGCATGGGGCTGCGTGACCTGTGCCAGTCCATCCACGAGGCCTACGCCGAGGGCGACATCGCCCGCCTGACTACCGACGTCTACCTGTCGGACCTGCAGCCGGCGATGAAGCCCAGCGACGCCTACGCCTACATCGCCCACCGCAAGACCGAGCGCGTGGAGATCGACCAGCTCGAGGGGCGCATCACCACCTCGCTGCTGACGCCGTATCCGCCGGGCATCCCGCTGCTGATCCCGGGCGAGGTGTTCAACAAGCGCATCTGCGACTACCTGCGCTTCACCCGCCAGTTCAACGAGCGTTTCCCGGGCTTCCACACCGACGTGCACGGCCTGGTCGAGGAGGACCTGGGCAACGGCCGGCACCGCTACTACGTGGACTGCGTCAAGCAGTGACACCCGCCCGCAGGCCCCGACCGGGCCGATGAGCCGGCGCCCCTCCATCGAGGGGCGTTTTTGTTTCAGGCTGGCGCGCCGGATGACGGATTCGGTCAGGTTACATGGCACTATCCGTTCAAACTGGAAACGGATGGCGCATGCAGCAGACGAAGGACTGGTGGCGGGGGGCGGTGATCTACCAGATCTATCCGCGCAGTTTCATGGACAGCAACGGTGACGGCATCGGCGACCTGCCGGGCATCACCGCCCGGCTGGAGCATGTGGCCTCGCTCGGGGTGGACGCGATCTGGATCTCGCCCTTCTTCCGCAGTCCGATGAAGGACTTCGGCTACGACGTCTCCGATTACCGCGACGTCGATCCGATCTTCGGCACGCTGGCCGACTTCGACCAGCTGCTGGCGCGGGCGCACCAGCTGGGCCTGCGCATCCTGATCGACCAGGTGCTGTCGCACACCTCGGACCAGCACGCCTGGTTCCAGCAGAGCCGGCTCAGCCGCGACAACCCCAGGAGCGACTGGTACGTCTGGGCCGATGCCCGGCCGGACGGCACGCCGCCCAACAACTGGCTGAGCGTCTTCGGCGGCTCGGCCTGGCAGTGGGACGCACGCCGGCGCCAGTACTACCTGCACAGCTTCCTGGCGAGCCAGCCCGACCTGAACTTCCACTGCCCGGCCGTGCAGGAGGCGCTGCTCGGCGAGGTGCGCTTCTGGTGCGAGAAGGGCGTCGACGGCTTCCGCTTCGATGCCTGCAACCACCAGGTGCACGACGCGCTGCTGCGTGACAACCCGCCGGTCGACGCCAGCGACGGCCCGGTCAGCACCGTGCAGGCCGACAACCCCTACGCGATGCAGCGCCACCTGCACGACAAGAGCCAGCCGGAGAACCTGCTCTTCCTCGAGCGGGTGCGCGCGGTGCTCGACGAGTTCGGCGCCAGCAGCATCGGCGAGGTCGGCGACGAGCAGGCGCCGCCGCTGATGGCGCTCTACACCGAGGCCGGCCGGCGCCTGCACATGGCCTACAGCTTCAGCCTGCTGACCCGCGACGGCTCGGCCGCCCATGTGCGCCGCGAGGTCGGCACGCTCGAGCGCGAGATCGCGCGGACCGGCGGCTGGGGCTGCTGGGCGCTGTCCAACCACGACGTGCCGCGCATCGCCACCCGCTGGTCGGCCGACGGCACGCTCGACGCCCGCCGCAGCCGGCTGCTGCTGGCCATGCTGCTGGGCCTGCGCGGCAGCGTCTGCCTCTACCAGGGCGAGGAGCTCGGCCTGCCGGAGGCGCAGGTGCCCTACGAGCTGCTGCAGGATCCCTACGGCCTGGCCTTCTGGCCCGAGTTCAAGGGCCGCGACGGCTGCCGCACGCCGATGCCCTGGCAGGCGGATGCCGCACAGGCGGGCTTCACCACCGGCCGGCCCTGGCTGCCGGTGAGTGCGGCGCACCAGGCGCTGGCCGTCGACCTGCAGGAGGCCGATCCCGACTCGATGCTGCAGGCCAGCCGCGCGCTGCTGGCCTGGCGACGCAGCCGCCCGGAACTGGTGGGCGGGGCGATGCAGCTGGTCGACCTGCCCGAGCCGCTGCTCGCGCTGGAGCGCTCGGTGCCCCCAGACCAGGACGGCGGCCGGTGCTGGCTGGTGTTCAACCTGGGCGACGAGGCGCGGCAGGTCGCGCTGCCGGCGCCGTGGGCCGGCGAGATCGCCGCCGGTCTGCAGGTCGCGCCGATCTGGCCGGCCGGATGGCCTGAAGCGCAGCAGGGCTGCTGCGACGGCAGCACACTGACGCTGCCACCTCTTGGTGCCTGGCTGGTCACGGTACGCATGTGAAAATGACAATGGGTCCTGGTGGGCCCATGGATGGATGTAGATGGCTACCCAGCGCGATTCAGATTCCGCCGCTTCTCCGGCAACCCGGCCCCCCGTGGTCCATCCCGCCCATGCCACGAGGGCCTGGCTGGACCAGGCGGTGCTGCGTGCGCTGCAGTCCGCGCGCCATGGCGACGCGTTCGCCGTGCTCGGCCTGCAGCGCCTCGTGGCCACCGAGGAGCTCGCCGGCCTGGCGCAGCTGAGGGCGCTGCGCTGTTTCCTGCCCGGCGTGGTGTCGGTGGCCCTGGTCGCGGTCGACGGCACCTGGCTGGCCGACCTGCAGCGCCAGCCCGACAGCGACCTGTTCGTGCTGGTGCTGTCGGACGTGCCCGACGGCTTCGAGTACCGCCTGGCCATCGACTGGGGCGCGGGCCGGACCGCCCCGACGCTGGACCCCTACAGCTGCGCACCGCTGCTCCTCGAGATGGACGTCTGGCTGCTGGCCCAGGGCACGCACCACCGGCCCTACGAGTGGCTGGGGGCGCACCTGGTGCGGGTGCAGGGCGTCGATGGCACCCGCTTCGCCGTCTGGGCGCCGCAGGCCCAGCGGGTGTCGGTGGTGGGCGACTTCAACCAGTGGGACGGCCGGCGCCACCCGATGCGCCTGCGCCACGAGTGTGGCGTCTGGGAGATCTTCCTGCCGCAGGTGGGCGAGGGCGACACCTACCAGTTCGAGGTGCTGGGCTGCGACGACCAGGTCCACCTGAAGTCCGATCCGTTCGCCTTCCGCGCCCAGCTGCGACCGCAGCGGGCCTCGGTGGTGCAGCGCCTGCTGCCCGGCCTGGCCAGCAGCGAGCAGCGCCGCGCGGCCAATGCGCTCGATGCACCGGTCAGCATCTACGAGGTCCACCTGGGCTCGTGGCGGCGTTCGCCCGACGGCGCCTGGCTGGGTTACCGCGAGCTGGCCCGCCAGCTGGTGGCCTATGCGGTCGACATGGGCTTCACCCACCTCGAGCTGCTGCCGCTGCACGAGTACCCGTTCGACGGCTCCTGGGGCTACCAGCCGGTCGGCCTGTACGCGCCGACCTCGCGCTTCGGCAACCCGTGGGAGTTCCGTGCCCTGGTCGAGGCCGCGCATGCCGCCGGCCTGGGCGTGATCCTCGACTGGGTGCCGGCCCATTTCCCCAGCGACGAGCATGGCCTGGCCCGCTTCGACGGCAGCCACCTCTACGAGCACGCCGATCCGCGCGAAGGTTTCCACCAGGACTGGAACACGCTGATCTACAACTACGGCCGCTCCGAGGTGCGCAACTACCTGGTGGGCAATGCGCTGTACTGGATCGAGCGCTTCGGCATCGACGGCCTGCGCGTGGACGCGGTGGCCTCGATGCTCTACCGCGACTACAGCCGCGAGCACGGCCAGTGGATCCCGAACCGCCATGGCGGGCGCGAGAACCTCGAGGCCATCGAGTTCCTGCGCCGCATGAACCATGTCGTGGGCGTGCAGCGCCCCGAGGCGATCACGGTGGCCGAGGAGTCGACCTCCTTCCCGCTGGTGTCGCGTCCGCCCACCCCCGACCTGCAGGCCGGCGGCCTGGGCTTCCACTACAAGTGGAACATGGGCTGGATGAACGACACGCTGGCCTATTTCGCCCGTGACCCGGTGTTCCGCCAGCACCACCACGACCAGATCCGCTTCTCGCTGATGTATGCGTTCAGCGAGAACTTCGTGCTGCCGCTCTCGCACGACGAGGTGGTGCACGGCAAGGGTTCGCTGATCCGCAAGATGCCCGGCGACGACTGGCAGAAGTTCGCCAACCTGCGGGCGATGTACGGCCTGATGTGGGCCCACCCGGGCAAGAAGCTGCTCTTCATGGGCTGCGAGTTCGCCCAGTGGGACGAGTGGAACGCCGACGCCAGCCTGCACTGGCACCTGCTCGAGCAGGCGCCGCACGCGGGCATCCAGCGCCTGGTGCGCGCGCTCAACCACCTGATGCGGCGCACGCCCGCGCTGCACGAGCTCGACACCCAGCCCGCCGGCTTCGAGTGGATCAGCCACGACGATGCCGAGCACTCCGTGCTGGTGTTCCAGCGCCGCGACCGGCAGGGCCGGGCGGTGGTGGTGGTATGCAACCTGACGCCGGTGGTGCGCCACGGCTGGCGCATCGGCGTGCCCGACGAGGGCGCCTGGAGCGAGGCGATCAACACCGATGCCGCCGAGTTCGGCGGCAGCGACGTGCGCAACGGCACGCTCGACAGCGAGGCGCTGAGCTGGCATGGCCAGCCGCACTCGATCGTCATGACGCTGCCCCCGCTGGCCACGGTGGTGCTGGCCCTGGGTGATGGTGCACCATGACCGCGACCTCGACTTGTCGTGCGCCGCAGCGGCCGGCGGGTGTCGGCGCGGCCGAAGTCCTGCCGGCGGGCCGACCGTGGCCACTGGGCGCCAGCCGGCGTGATGGCGGCCTGAACCTCGCGCTGTGGGCGCCCGACGCCACCGGCGCGTGGCTGTGCGTGTTCGATGACGCGGGCCGGACCGAGCAGGCCTGCTGGCGCCTGCAGGCCTGCACCGACGGGGTCTGGCACGGCTGGCTGCCGCTGGACGCCGAGGCCTCGCTGGTCTACGGCTGGCGGGTCGACGGCCCCTGGGATCCTGCGCGGGGCCACCGCCACAACCCCGCCCGCGTGCTGCTCGACCCGCATGCGCACGAGGTGGTCGGCGCCTATGCCGGCGACCTCGAGCGCTCGCTCGGGCACCTGGACATCGATCCGTCCTGCCTCGATCCGCAGGACAACGCCGACGTGGCGCTGAAGGCCCGCGTGCGCCCGCAGGCTCGCGTGCCGGCGCCGATGGGCTCGGGCCCGCGGGTGGCGCGGCCGCTGCACGCCTGGTCCGACACCGTGCTGTGCGAGGTGCACCTGAAAGGCGCCAGCCGGCTGCATCCCGACGTGCCTGCCGAGCTGCAGGGCACCTACCGCGGCCTGTCGCACCCGGCGCTGCTGGCGCACTGGCGTCGCCTGGGCGTGACCACGCTGAGCCTGCTGCCGCTGCACGCGCGCGCCGACGAGGCCCGGCTGCAGCGCCTGGGGCTGAGCAACTACTGGGGCTACAGCAGCATCGGCTTCCTCGCGCCCGAACCCCGTTATGCGAGCCAGCCCGAGCAGGCGCTCGACGAGGTGGTGGCCATGGTCGACGAGCTGCACGCGGGCGGCCTGGAGGTCGTGCTCGACGTCGTCTTCAACCACAGCGCCGAGACCGACGAGGCCGGCCCGACGCTGAGCCTGCGGGGCCTGGCCAACCGCGGCTACTACCGGCTCGATCCGGCCCGCCCGTCGCACTACCTGAACTGGACCGGCTGCGGCAACTGCCTCGACCTGAGCCAGCCGCGCGTGCTGCAGCTGGTGCTCGACTCGCTGCGCCACTGGGTGCAGGTGATCGGCGTCGACGGCTTCCGCTTCGATCTGGCCCCGATCCTGGGCCGGCGCGCCGACGGCGTGTTCGATCCGCACCACGCGTTCTTCGCCGCGGTGCTGGCCGACCCGGTGCTCGCCGGGGTCAAGCTGATCGCCGAGCCCTGGGACCTCGGGCCGGGCGGCTACCAGCTGGGCAGCTTCCCGCCCGGCTGGGCCGAGTGGAACGACCAGTTCCGCGACACGATGCGCAGCTGGTGGCTGCGGGGTGCGGGCGACCGGGGCGTGTTCGTGCACCGCTTCGCCGCGTCGAGCACGCAGTTCCACCACAGCGGCCGCGCGCCCGCGGCCAGCGTCAACTTCATCACCGCGCACGACGGCTTCACGCTGCGGGACCTGGTCAGCTACGACCACAAGCACAACCACCTCAACGGCGAGCACAACCGCGACGGCCACCACCACAACAGCAGCTGGAACTGCGGCGTGGAAGGCCCGACGGTGCGCGCCGACGTGCTCGCGCTGCGCGCCGACCTGCAGCGCGCGCTGCTGGCCTCGCTGCTGCTGTCGCAGGGCACGCCCATGCTGCTGGCCGGCGACGAGCTGGGCCACAGCCAGCACGGCAACAACAACGCCTACTGCCAGGACAACCCGACCACCTGGCTGAACTGGACCGGCGCCGATGCGCCGCTGGGCAGCTTCGTCGCCCGCCTGCTGACGCTGCGCCGTGCCGTGCCGGCGCTGCGCCAGCCCCGCTGGCTGCGCGGCACGCCCGATGCCGACGGTCTGGTCGACGTGTGCTGGTGGCACCCGCAGGGCCGCCCGCTGCACGACGCCGACTGGTCCGACCGCCACGACCGGGCGCTGGGCATCTGGCTGTGCGCGCCCCCGGCCGCCGAGGCCGGTGAGGACGATGACACGCCCGACGGCGTGCTGCTGCTGGTCAACCCCGACGCGCAGCCGCGCGAGTTCCGCCTGCCCGACGGGGCGTGGCATGCCGTGCTGTGCTCGGCTGTGGCGAGCGACACCGACCCGGCGGCGGGCGGTGTCGAGCCCTGTCCGCCCCTGCTGAAGGTGCCGGCACGATGCCTGCAGGTGCTGTCCACGCCCGCGACGGCGCGCCGGCTGGCCCGCTGGCCTGCATGGGCCCATTTTTCCAACGTCTCCTGACTTGCACGAGTCCCGCATGAAGATCCTGAGCGTCCCCACGACCCCGTTTGCCGGACAGCGTCCCGGCACCTCCGGCCTGCGCAAGAAGGTCACCGTCTTCCAGCAGCCGAACTACCTGGAGAACTTCGTCCAGGCGCTGTTCGACGTGCTGCCCGACAAGGCCGGCCAGACGCTGGTGCTCGGTGGCGACGGGCGTTTCCACAACCGGGTCGCGGTGCAGACCATCCTGCGCATGGCCGCGGCCAACGGCTTCGGCAAGGTGCTGGTGGGCCGGGGCGCGCTGATGTCGACCCCGGCGGTCAGCGCGGTGATCCGCAAGCACGGCGCCTATGGCGGCATCGTGCTGTCGGCCAGCCACAACCCGGGCGGCCCGGACGGCGACTTCGGCATCAAGTACAACATCGGCAACGGCGGCCCGGCCCCCGAGGCGGTGACCGAGGCGATCTACGCCCGCACCGGCACGCTGTCGGCCTACCTCACGCTCGAGGGCGCGCCCGAGGTCGATCTCGAGACGCCGGGCGCCGGCACGCTGGGTGGCATGCAGGTCGAGGTGATCGACTCGGTGCTCGATTACGCCGAGCTGATGCAGTCGCTGTTCGACTTTGACGCGATGCGGGCCTGGTTCGCCCGGGGCCACCGCATGCGTTTCGACGCGATGTGCGCCGCGGCCGGCCCCTACGCCCATGCCGTGCTCGAAGGACTGCTGGGGGCCCCGGCCGGCACGGTGGTCAACGGCGTGCCGCTGGAGGACTTCGGCGGCCATCACCCCGATCCGAACCCGGCCCACGCGACCGAGCTGATCGCGGCGATGGAGGCGGCCGACGCTCCCGACTTCGGCGCCGCCTCCGACGGCGATGCCGACCGCAACATGATCCTGGGCCGGCGCTTCGTCGTCACCCCGTCGGACAGCCTGGCGGTGATGGCCGCCCACGCGACCCGGGTGCCCGGCTACCGCGCGGGCCTGGCCGGCATCGCGCGTTCGATGCCGACCTCCTGCGCGGCCGACGCGGTCGCGAAGGCGCTGGGCGTGCCCTGCTTCGAGACGCCCACCGGCTGGAAATTCTTCGGCAACCTGCTCGATGCCGGCAAGGTCACCCTCTGCGGCGAAGAGAGCTATGGCACCGGCTCGACCCATGTGCGAGAGAAGGACGGCCTGTGGGCCGTGCTGTACTGGCTCAACCTGCTGGCCGTCACCGGCGAGTCGGTCGAACAGCTGGTGCGCTCGCACTGGGCCCGTTTCGGCCGCCACTACTATTCGCGCCACGACTGGGAGGGCGTGCCCGTCGAGCGGGCCGATGCGCTGATGGCCGCGCTGCGCGAGCAGCTGCCGGCGCTGGCCGGGCGCACGCTGGCCCCGGGCCTGGTGCTGAGCCAGGCCGACGATTTCGCCTACACCGATCCGGTCGATGGCTCGGTCTCCGCGCGCCAGGGCGTGCGGCTGATCTTCGAGGGCGGCTCGCGCATCGTCCTGCGCCTGTCGGGCACCGGCACCGAAGGCGCCACGCTGCGGGTCTACCTCGAACGCTACGAGGCCGATCCCGCCCGCCACGACCTGCCGGCCCAGGATGCGCTGGCCGATCTGATCCGCGTCGCCGACGAGGTGGCGCGCATCCGCGAGCTCAGCGGCCTGGAACGCCCGGCCGTCATCACCTGATTTCCCGCCGCACGCCGACAACATCCGAAAAAGGAGACCTCATGAACTACGCACAACCCGCGCAGAGCCGTGCACTGGCCCGCCGCACCCTGGCCCTCGTGCTGGCCGGGGGCCGAGGTTCCCGCCTGAAGGACCTGACCGATCGCCGCGCCAAGCCCGCGGTGCACTTCGGCGGCAAGTTCCGCATCATCGACTTCGCGCTGTCGAACTGCCTGAACTCGGGCATGCGCCGCATCGGCGTCATCACCCAGTACAAGTCGCACTCGTTGCTGCGCCACATCCAGCGTGGCTGGAGCTTCATGCGCAACGAGCTCAACGAGTTCGTCGACCTGCTGCCGGCCCAGCAGCGCGTGGATGAAGAAAGCTGGTACCGCGGCACGGCCGACGCGATCTACCAGAACCTCGACATCATCCGCAACTCGCGCCCGCCCGAGTACATCGTCGTGCTGGCCGGCGACCACATCTACAAGATGGACTACTCCATCATGCTGGCCGACCACGTCGCCAGCGGCCGGGGCGTGACGGTGGGCTGCATCGAGGTGCCGCGCCAGGAGGCCCACGCCTTCGGCGTGATGGCCGTCGACGAGAACCGCCACATCACCGCCTTCGTCGAGAAGCCGGCCGACCCGCCGGCGATGATCGACGACCCGGAGATGTCGCTCGCCAGCATGGGCATCTACGTGTTCACGGCCGACTACCTCTACCAGCTGCTCGAGGAGGACGCCAACGATCCCGAGTCCGAGCACGACTTCGGCAAGAACCTGATCCCGCGGGCCGTGTCCACCGGACAGGCGCTGGCCCACCCGTTCTCGATGTCGGCCATCGCCAACCCGCCGTACTCGCGCGCCTACTGGCGCGACGTGGGCACGGTCGATGCGTACTGGGCTGCCAACCTCGATCTCGCGTCGACCACGCCCGAGCTCAACATGTACGACCGCGACTGGCCGATCTGGACCTACCAGGAACAGCTGGCGCCGGCCAAGTTCGTGCATGACGAAGAAGGGCGCCGGGGCGAGGCGATCAACAGCCTGGTCTCGGGCGGCTGCATCGTCTCCGGAGCGACGGTGCGCAACTCGGTGCTGTTCTCCAACGTGCTGGTGCGCTCCTACTCCGAGGTCGAGCAGGCGGTGGTGCTGCCCGACGTGCAGATCGGGCGCAACTGCCGCCTGAAGAAGGTGGTGATCGATCGGCGCTGCAAGCTGCCCGAGGGCCTGGTCATCGGCGAGGACCCGGTGCTCGACGCGCAGCGCTTCTTCCGCACCGACAATGGTGTGGTCCTGGTGACGCGCAAGATGCTTGCGGCACTTGACACTTGATGAAGGATTGAACGATGCGGGTGCTGCAGGTCTGTGCGGAGATCTTTCCGTTGCTGAAGACGGGGGGCCTGGCCGACGTCGCCGGGGCGCTGCCCCGGGCGATGAAGGCGCTGGGGGTGGACATGCGGGTGCTGCTGCCCGGCTTCGACGCGTTCCTCGCGGGACTCGAGGAAGCCGTGCCGGTGGCCGAGTTCGTCACGCCCTTCAGCACCGAGCCGGTCCGCCTGCTCTACGGCTGGATGCCGGCCTGCGACACCAACGCCTACCTCATCGAGGCCCCGGGGCTCTACCAGCGCCCCGGGGGCCCGTATGCCGATGCCTCGCAGCATCCGTATGCGGACAACCACCTGCGCTTCGCGCTGCTGGGCTGGATGGCCGCCCGCTTGGCCGAAGGACTGGACAGCTACTGGCGCCCTGACGTGGTGCATGCGCACGACTGGCATGCCGCATTGGCGCCTGCCTATGTGCGCGAGGTGTCCGACCGCCAGCGCTACCGGGTCGCCGCCACCGTCTACACGGTGCACAACCTGGCCTACCAGGGCATGTTCGGCGCCGCGCTGTTCGACACGCTGGCCCTGCCGCCGTCGTACTGGGGCGTGCGCGGGATCGAGTTCCACGGCCAGATCAGCTTCATGAAGGGCGGCCTGTACTTCGCCGACCGCCTCACCACCGTCAGCCCGACCTACGCCCGCGAGATCCAGGGGCCGGAGCAGGGCTGCGGCCTCGACGGCCTGCTGCGTGACCGGGCCCACGAGCTCAGCGGCGTGCTCAACGGGGTGGACGACCTGGTCTGGAACCCCGCCACCGACCGGCTGCTGCCCCACACCTACAACACCCGCCGGCTGATCGGCAAGGCCCGCTGCAAGGCCACGCTGCAGGCCGAGCTGGGCCTGCAGGAGGATCCGCTGGCCACCCTGTTGTGCATCGTCAGCCGGCTGACCGAGCAGAAGGGCCTGCACCTGGTGCTGCAGGCCGTGCCGGGGCTGATCGAGCGGGGTGCCCAGGTGGCGCTGCTGGGCAGCGGTGACGCCGGCATGGAAGCCGCGTTCCGGGCCCTGGCGGCGGCCCACCCCGACCGGGTGTCCGTGCGCATCGGCTACGACGAGCAGTTCGCCCACCGCCTGATCGCCGGCAGCGACGTCATCATGGTTCCCTCCCGCTACGAGCCCTGCGGCCTGACCCAGCTCTACGGCCTGAAGTACGGCACGCTGCCGCTGGTGCGGCGCGTGGGCGGCCTGGCCGACACCGTCAACGACACCCGCCTGGAGACGCTCGACACCGACGCCACCGGCTTCGTGTTCGACGACTTCCATGTCGGCGCGCTGCTGCACGGCGCCGACCGGGCCATCGCGCTGCACCGGCGCAAGGCCGACTGGCAGCTGGTGCAGAAGCGCGCCATGACCCAGCCCTGCGACTGGAGCGTGGCCGCACACCGCTACCTCGAGGTCTACCAGCAGGCCTTGGGCTGAGCTGAGCTGAGCGCACGCCCGGCCCGATCTCCCTCACCACACGACCCCACACCTGAGCCGAAGACCCATGGACCTGACCCAGTTCGAGCACCAGTACGATCACCTCGCCCGCGACGTGGGCGCCTTCAAGCGCTCCATCTCCAACAAGCTGATGTACACGGTCGGCAAGGACCCCGTCTCGGCCCGCTCGGAGGACTGGCTGCACGCCGTGTCCTACGCCGTGCGCGACCACCTCGTCGAGCGCTGGATGAAGACCACGCGCGCCCAGTACGAGCAGGACGTCAAGCGGGTCTACTACCTCTCGATGGAGTTCCTGATCGGGCGCACCTTCACCAACGCCATCCTGGCGCTGGAGCTGATGCCCACCATCCGCCAGGCGCTGGCCGAGCTCGACGTCGACGCCGACACGCTGTTCGACCTCGAGCCCGACGCGGCCCTGGGCAACGGCGGCCTGGGCCGGCTGGCGGCGTGTTTCCTCGACTCCATGGCCACGCTGGGCGTGCCGGGCTTCGGCTACGGCATCCGCTACGACTACGGCATGTTCCGCCAGAACATCATCGACGGGCGCCAGGTCGAGTCGCCCGACTACTGGCTCAAGCAGGGCAACCCCTGGGAGTTCCCGCGCCCCGAGGTGCAGTTCCGCGTGCGCTTCGGCGGCCACCTCGAGCACAGCGGGCAGGGCGCCGACGCCCGCGTGCGCTGGGTCGGCACCGATGACGTGCTGGCGATGGCCTACGACACCATCATCCCGGGCTACGGCACCGAGGCGACCAACACGCTGCGCCTGTGGTCGGCCAAGGCGACCGAGGAGATGGACCTGCGCGCCTTCAACCAGGGCAACTACTTCGGTGCGGTCGAGGGCAAGAACCACTCCGAGAACGTCTCCCGGGTGCTCTATCCGGACGACTCCACGCTGTCGGGGCGCGAGCTGCGCCTGCGCCAGGAGTACTTCTTCGTCTCGGCCAGCCTGCAGGACCTGGTGCGCCGCTACCTGCGCACCCACACCGGCTTCGAGGCGCTGCCCGACAAGGTCAGCGTGCACATGAACGACACGCACCCGGTGCTGGCGATTCCAGAGCTGATGCGCATCCTGATCGACGAGCACCAGCGCCCGTGGGCCGAAGCCTGGGCGCTGTGCCAGAAGGTCTTCAGCTACACCAACCACACGCTGATGCACGAGGCGCTCGAGACCTGGCCGATCGAGCTGTTCGGCCGCGTGCTGCCGCGCCACCTGCGCATCATCTTCGACATCAACGCGTTCTTCCTCACCGAGGTCGCCAAGACCCACGGCCAGGACGCCGAGCTGATGCGCCGCCTGTCGCTGATCGACGAGTCCGGCGAGCGCCGCGTGCGCATGGCCTACCTGGCCGTCGTCGCCAGCCACTCGATCAATGGCGTGTCCGCGCTGCACTCCGAGCTGATGAAGGACTCGATCTTCGCGGACTTCGCCCGGCTCTGGCCCGAGCGCTTCAACAACAAGACCAACGGCGTCACGCCGCGCCGCTGGCTGGCCCAGGCCAATCCCGGCCTGGCCACGCTGCTCGACCAGCGCCTGGGCCGCGGCTGGCGTCGCCACCTCGACCAGCTCGAGGGCCTGCGCCACGCGGTCGACCTGCCGGGTTTCCTGGGGGCCTTCCGCAAGATCAAGCGCCAGAACAAGGAGCGCCTGGCCGCCTACGTGCTCAAGCAGCTGGCCATCCGGCTCCATCCCGATGCGCTGTTCGACGTCCAGGTCAAGCGCATCCACGAGTACAAGCGCCAGCTGCTCAACGTGCTGCACGTGGTCACGCGCTACCAGCGCATCCTGGCCAACCCCGACGCGCAGTGGGTGCCGCGCGTGGTGGTCTTCGCCGGAAAGGCCGCGTCAGCCTATCACATGGCCAAGCTGGTCATCAAGCTGATCAACGACGTCGCCCGCACCGTCAACAACGACCCACGCATCGGCGACAAGCTCAAGGTGGTGTTCATCCCCAACTACAGCGTCAGCCTGGCCGAGATCATCATGCCCGCGGCCGACCTGTCCGAACAGATCTCCACCGCCGGCACCGAGGCCTCGGGCACCGGCAACATGAAGTTCGCCCTCAACGGCGCGCTGACCATCGGCACGCTCGACGGCGCCAACGTCGAGATGCGCGAGCACGTCGGCGACGAGAACATCTTCATCTTCGGCAAGACCACGCCCGAGGTGGCCGAGATCCGCGCCCAGGGCTACCAGCCGCGCGCGATCTACGACCGCAACCCCGAGCTGCAGGCGGTGCTCGACGCCATCCGCGACGGCATGTTCAGCCCGGACGAGCCCGGCCGTTACCAGCAGATCTTCGACACGCTGGTGAACTGGGGCGACCACTACCTGCTGCTGGCCGACTACGAAAGCTACGTCGACACCCAGACCCGCGTGGACACGCTCTACCGCAACGCCGACGACTGGACCCGCCGCGCCGTGCTCAACGTCGCGGGCATGGGCGAGTTCTCCTCCGACCGCACCATCGCCCAGTACGCCCACGAGATCTGGCATTCCCGGCCCGTCATCGTCGGCCCGGGCCACGCCCCGGCGCCCTGACCCGGCGAGTCGCTGCCCGCGCAGAATCCCGGTCGGCGCCGCGGCTGCAGATCGGGGTTCGGATGAAGGTGACGAAGGTCATTCGTGGAGGGGCGATGCGGGGATCCGCGGGTCGCTGTTGGTGGGCCGGGCTGCTGGCCTGCGCACTGTCCGGTGCGGTCCAGGCCCGGTCGCTGGAGGGCTGTGCCGCGCCGGCGTCGCCGGACTGCCTGTTCGCCTTCCAGCCGGCGGGCTCGGCCCGGACAGTGCGTTTCTTCGGCTCCATCGATCCGGCCGATGCGGCCCGGCGCGATCCGCCCACGCAGGCCTACATCGTCGTGCACGGGCATGCGCGTGACGCGGCGCGCATCTTCGATGCGACCTGGTCGGTGCTGCAGCGGGCCGGTCGTGCGCGGACCGCCGTGCTGGTCGCGCCGCTGTTCCAGGTGTCGGCGGATGCCGACACCCGCTGCCAGACCCGGGGCGGGCCTCCGGCGCAGGCGGGTGATCTGCTGTGGAGCTGCAGCAGCTGGATCGATGGCGGCCGGGCCGTCGATGCCGGTCTCGGCTCGTTCGAGGTGCTCGACGCGCTGGTCGAGCACCTGCAGTCGACCTGGCCCAGCATCACCCGGGTCACGATCGCCGGATTTTCCGCGGGGGCGCAACTGGTCCAGCGCCACGTCGGCCTGTCCAGGCGCGTCGACGACGGATCGCTGCAGCGCCGCCATGTCGTGGCCTCGCCCGGCACCTGGCTGTATCTCGATGACCAGCGGCCGCAGCCCCGCCGGGACGGCGAGCCGGCCGTGTGGGACGCCTGCGTCGAGCCGGCAGGCTCCGACGCCTCCTGCCAGATCCATTTCACCCGACCGGTCACCGACTGTGCCGGCTTCAACGCCTGGAAGCACGGCCTGGAGGGCCTGCCCGCATGGACGTCGACGGACGAGCCCGCGGTGGTGGCGGCCCGATACGCCGCGGCCTCGGTGCGCTACCTGGTCGGTGCGGCGGACCGCCAGGCAGGTCCTGGCGCGTTTCACCCGATGCCCGATCGCGGCTGTGCTGCCATGCTGCAGGGACCCGACCGGCTGCGGCGGGCCCTGGCCTACGTGCAGCACGAGAACGAGACCCGGTCGCCGCGGCCGCCGCGCCACCTGTCGGTGGTGCCGGGCTGCGGACACGACGTGCGCTGCGTGTTCGGTTCGCCGCAAGGCGCGGCGGCCCTGCTCGATGAAGGTCCGTAGGGCGCCGGTCGATGTTCCACCAGGCCGTCGAAGGCGGCCACCACCTCGAGGATCACCATGGCATCTGACACCCCGGCCCCTGCGGACGTCGAGCAACGACTGCGGTCCAGCTTCGAGCGCCAGCGCCTGATGGCCACGCTGGGCGCCCGCCTGACCCGGGTCGAAGCCGGCGAGGTGTGCATCGAGATGCCGTTCGACCCCGCGCATTCGCAGCAGCATGGTCATGTGCACGCCGGGGCGATCACCAGCATCGTGGACAGCGCCTGCGGTTATGCGGCGCTGTCGCTGATGCCGGCGGACCGGGAGGTGGTCAGCGTCGAGTTCAAGGTGAATTTCGTCAGCCCGGCCCGGGGCAGCCACTTCGTCGCGGTCGGCAAGGTCGTCAAGGCCGGCCGCACCATCACCGTGTGCACCGGCGAGGTCTGGGCGCTGGAGGGCGAGCGCAGCAAGACGGTGGCCGTCATGCAGGCGACGATGATCGCGGTGTCCCCCGCCGATTGAGGGCGCGCTCACGCGGCCATCAGGTCCACCGTCTCGTAGGTCTGCACGGCCTCGCGGGCCTGGGCCGTGACGCTGGTGCCCGTCGCCTGCGAGGCGCTGGCGGCCTGGGCGGCGTCGTAGTCCGCCTGTTCCTGCGGGCTGACGGTGCCGTCCCGGTTGGTGTCGGCCGGGTCGTCGGCGGTGCTCGAGCTGCCGGACGGCGGTGGCGGGCCGCCTCCGCCGGCAGGGGGCGGGCGGGGGCCGGACGGGGCCTGGGCGGCGGCGCCCGCGGGGGGCTGTGGCGGGGTCGTGGCCGCGGTGAACTCGCTTTCGGTGACCTGGCCGTCCTGGTCGACGTCGAGCTGCTGGAAGAGCGCCTCGACGTCTTCGTCGCTGGCGGCGGTGGCCGTGTCCTGCGACGCCAGGCTGCTGCCGGCCGCCGAGATGCTGACGACGGCGGAGGCGAGGTCGGCCTGGGTGAAGTAGCCCTTCTGGTCCGCGTCGATCTGCCGGAAGGCGTCGGCGGGGTCAGGCCGGGGCGGTGGCGGCCGCACGGTCGCGGCGGCCGTGCTGGTGCTGGTGGTGCTGCTGCTGGACAGCGAGGTGATCATGGAGCGCTCCTGCTTCGGATCCGGGGTCAGGGCCGGTGTGCGGCCGTTCCTCCGGGATGTCGACGCGGCCGGACTCCGGCTTGATGCGCGACATGCTTCTTTACGCGATCGGACGGGGCCCGCTCGGCCGACCCAGCGCACGAATGGCACGGTTCACGCCCCACAGGATCAGCAGGCCCAGCACGATGCCCACGGCATCGGCGACCAGGTCCTGCCCGTCGGCCGAGCGGCCGGGCACGAAGCTCTGCGCGATCTCGATCCAGGCGCCGAACAGCATCAGCGTGGCGCTCAGGGTGGCGAGGTGGCGCTTGCAGAGCGTGCGCGCCAGGGCCCCGGCAAAGGCCAGCGCGGTGAACGCGGCCATGTGGTTGAGCTTGTCCCAGCCGAGGTTGGCTTCCTGGGGCGGATGGGGCGCCAGCGCCAGCCAGGTGATGACGACGAGCAGCAGCAGCAGCAGCACGCGCCAGACGCGGCGGGCGTGGTCGTCACCGGCGAACAGGCGGGCGGGTCGCCAGGGGGAAGGGGTCCGAGGGGTCACGGGCGGGGTACTCTGAACGGAGGACGGGGGCCGCGACGCAGGTGCCGCGGCGACGGCGCGATTCTGCCTGCAGGGTGGGGCGCCGGCCGGTGGCCGGTCCGCATCGTGTCGACTTGTGCCGGCGCCGGCCCGCCGGGCGGCGGGGCCGTCGCATGCCCCGGGGGGGATCGCGGCGATAATCGACGATTGAGCCGGCGCAGGCGCCGGCCCCCCTCCAACAGGGCTTCCGGTGCACAGGTGCGGCAGCGAGGGGCCCGCAACCAGTGGTGCAGGCGTGGCTCCTCCAGATGTTCCCGGCGCGGCGGATCGTGCCCGCGCGGCCCCTTGGCGCGAGGGTGGCCTTGGGTGGTGGATGGCCGGGCTGGTGCTGCTGCTGGTGGCGCTGATCGTGCCGGCGCTGGGCGATGGCGCCGACCGCCTGCTGCGCGCGCTGCTGACGGCGGCGCTGCTGCTGGCCGGCGGCCTCGGCGTGGCCTTGATGCGCTCCTGGCGACGCGAGTCCTCCACGCGGCAGCAGCAGGCCGAGACCCGCGCGCTGCTGGAGCAGAGCCAGCGCTGGTTCCAGTCCACCTTCGAGCAGGCCGCCATCGGCATCGCGCTGGTGTCGCCGCAGGGGCACTGGCTGCGGATCAACCAGAAGCTGTGCGACCTGCTGGGCTATCGCCTCGACGACCTGATGCCGCTGCGCTTCCAGGACGTGACCCATCCCGACGACCTGTCGGGCAACCTGGCCGAGTTCCGGCGCCTGCTCGAGGGCCGCGACGGCGAGTCGATGGCCGTGGAGAAACGTTATCTGCGCCGCGACGGCAGCACGCTGCGGGCCCACCTGACGGTCACGCTGGTGCGCGGGCAGGACGGCACGCCCGACCACCTGATCGCCGTCATCGAGGACATCGAGGCGCGCAAGCGCGCCGAGGCCACCCGCGAGCTCTATGCCGAGGCGCTGCGCCAGGCCTCGCAGCCGCTGCTGCTGATCGACACGGATTTCCGCATCACCTACGTCAACCAGGCCTTCATCGACCTGTTCGGCTACAGCGCCGAGGCGCTGGCCGGCCGGCACGTGAGCGCCCTGGTGCCACCCACCGACGAGGCCCGTCAGGCCCAGGTCGCGGCGCTGGAACAGCTGCGCGTGACCGGGCGTTTCTCGGGCACGCTGGAGCGGCAGGTCGCCGACGGCAGCCGGCTGCATGTCGCGGCCAACATCGCGGCCATCCGCGACGACCAGGGGACGCTGCTCGGCTGGGTCGGCGGCTACCTCGACCTGCGGCCGCTGCGCGAGACCGAAGCCCTGCTGCGCCGGATGGCGCAGGCGGTCGAGCAGAGCCCGGCCAGCATCATCATCACCGACCTCGACGCGCGCATCGAGTACGTCAACGACGCCTTCGTGCGCCAGACCGGCTACCGCCGCGAGCAGGCGATCGGCCGCAACCCGAGCCTGCTGCAGTCCGGGCGCACGCCGCCCGGGACCTACCGGCAGCTCTGGCAGACCCTGGGCCGGGGCGAGCCCTGGAAGGGCGAGTTCATCGGCCGGCGCCAGGACGGCCGCGAGTACATCCAGTCGGCCCTCATCGTGCCGCTGCACGACGAGCAGGGCCGCATCACCCACTACGTGTCGGCGCAGGAGGACATCAGCGAGCGCATCCAGTTCGAGGCCGAGCTGGCGCGCCACCGTGAACACCTCGAGGAGATGGTCACGCAGCGCACCACCGAGCTCGAGGCGGCCAACCGCTGCCTGGCCGACCAGCAGGCGCTGGTGCGCACGGTGGCCGACGCGGTGCCCGGCCTGATCAGCCACTGGGGCCCGGACCTGCGCTGCCGTTTCGCCAACGCGGCCTGCATGGCCTGGCGGGGCCGTCGTCCCGAGCAGATCCCGGGCATGACGATCCAGGAGCTGCTCGGGTCGGACCTGCAGGCGCTCGACGAGCCCGGCCTCCAGGCCTCGCTGCAGGGGCAGCGCCAGCAGTTCCAGCAGGCGCTGGTCCGGGCCGATGGCTCGGTCCGCCACATGCTGACCGACCTCATCCCGGAGCTCGTCGACGGCCGGGTCACCGGCGTCAACGTGGTGGTCTCCGACGTCACCGAGCTCAAGCAGGCCGAACTGCGCCTGGCCGCGCTCAACGAGGAGCTGGCCCGGCGCGCCGAACAGGCCGAGGCGGCCACGCGCGCCAAGAGCGCCTTCCTGGCCAACATGAGCCACGAGATCCGCACGCCGATGAACGCGATCATCGGCCTGGCGCACCTGATGGCCCGCGACACCCGCGATGCGCTGCAGCGCGAGCGCCTGGGCAAGGTCGACAGCGCGGCCAAGCACCTGCTGCAGGTGATCAACAACATCCTCGACCTGTCCAAGATCGACGCGGGCAAGCTGACGCTGGAGCACATCGAGTTCTCGCTCGACGAGCTGCTGGCCCGGGTGTTCGAGATGGTCAGCGAGCGGGCGGGCGAGAAGGGGCTCGAGCTCATCGTCGACACCGACCACCTGCCACGGCGGCTGCGGGGTGATCCGACCCGCCTGTCGCAGTCGCTGATCAACCTGATGGGCAATGCGGTGAAGTTCACCGAGCAGGGCTGGATCCGCCTGCGGGGCGAGCTGCTGGCCGAGGACCACCAGCGCCTGCAGGTGCGCTTCGAGGTCCAGGACACCGGCGAGGGCATCGCCTCCGATCGCCAGGCCACGCTGTTCGAGGCCTTCGAGCAGGCCGACAGCTCGATGACCCGCCGCCACGGCGGCACCGGTCTGGGGCTGGCCCTGACCCGCCACCTGGCGCGCATGATGGACGGCGAGATCGGCGTGAGCAGCCAGCCCGGCGCCGGCAGCACCTTCTGGTTCACCGCCTGGCTGGGGCGGGCGAGCGAGGCCGGCGAGCGCGCCGCGCCGATCCCGCTGCGCGGCCTGCGGGCGCTGCTGGTCGATGACCTGCCCGAGGCGCTGGCGGCGCTGTGCGATCGCCTGGAGCAGCTCGGCCTGACGGTCGACGCGGTGAGCAGCGGGCAGGCCGCGCTGGCCCGCGTGCAGGCCGAGATGGAGCAGGGCCGGCCCTACGACGTGCTGCTGGTCGACTGGCGCATGGAGCCGCTCGACGGCATCGAGACGCTGCAGCAGCTGCGCGGCCTGCTGGGTGGCGGCCTGCCGCCCAGCATCCTGGTCACCGCCTTCAACAACCCGATCATGTGGCAGCAGGCGCGCGGGGTGCAGTACGACGCCGTGCTGGTCAAGCCGATCACCGCCTCGGCCCTGCACGACACGCTGATGCGCCTGCTGCGCAAGAAGGGCGCGACCTGGTCGTCCGGCGCCGTCGAGCCCAGCCAGGCCCATGACCTGCTGCTCTCGCGCCACGGCGGCCAGCGGGTGCTGCTGGTCGAGGACAACCCGATCAACCTGGAGGTCGCCTACGAGCTGCTGAACTCGGCCGGGCTGGTGGTCGAGGCGGCCGAGGATGGCGCCCGGGCGGTCGAGCTGGCCCTGTCGCGCCCCTACGACCTGGTGCTGATGGACGTGCAGATGCCCGTGATGGACGGCCTGGCGGCCACACGCGCCATCCGCCTGCGTGCCGGCCAGAGCCTGCCGATCGTGGCGATGACGGCCAACGCCTTCAGCGACGACCGCGTGATGTGCCTGGAGGCGGGCATGAACGACCACGTGGCCAAGCCGGTCGACCCCGAGCTGCTCTATTCGACGCTGCTGCGCTGGCTGCCGCTGCGGGGCGGGCAGCTGCTGATCGAGCCGCCAGCGGTGGAGTCGGGCCTGTCGCTCGAGCAGCGCCTGGCCGCCGTCGATGGGCTGGACCTGTCCGGTGCGCTGCACAACGTCGGCGGCCGCATGCCGGCGCTGGAGCGGGTGCTGGGGCGTTTCGTCGGCAACTACCGGCTGGGCGTGCCGGCGCTGGCGCAATCGGGGCCGCCCGATCCGCTGCCGGCGTGGCGCGAGGCCTGCCACTCGCTGCGCGGCGCCTGGGCCACGCTGGGCAGCCATCCGCTGCAGCAGGAGCTCGCCACGTTCGAGGCGGACCTGCAGCACGCGGGGGCGGCCGACGTCGCGGCGCTGGCCGCGCGCGCGGGCCGGATCCACGAGGGGCTGCTGAACTTCGTCGACCGGCTGGCGCGGGCCCTGGCCGGCCGCTGAGCGGCGCTCAGGCCGGCGGCCCGGACCCCGGGCGTCACAGCGCCCGGCGCAGCTTCACGTAGGCCACCAGCCCGCCGCCGCTGGCGTTGGCCAGCTCGAACTGGCCGCCCATGCGGGTGACGGTCTTGTCGACGATGGCCAGGCCGAGGCCGGCGCCGGTGCTGCTGGTGTGGGTGCGGGCCTTGTCGCCGCGGAAGAACGGGGTCGTCAGCTGGGTCAGGTGCTGCGGGCTGACCCCGGGACCCTCGTCGCGCACCGAGACGATGACCCATTCGGCCGTGCGGGCGTAGGTCACCGAGACCCGGGCCACGCCGTCGTCGGACTGCGCGTAGCGGCGGGCGTTCTCGAACAGGTTGGCGAACACCCGGTCGAGGTCGGTCTCGTCGCCCAGCACCCGCACGTCGGTGGTGACACGCGCGATGACCTTGAGCTGGTCGTTGGTGACCCGGCGGATCACGGTGTCGAGCAGCACCGCCAGCACGACCGGCGCGAGCTTGACCTCGGTCGGCCGGGCGTAGTCCATGAACTTGTCGATGATGGCGTCGAGCTGGTCGATGTCGGCGGCCATGTTGCGGCGCGCCTCCTCGTCGGCCACGCTCATCTCGGTCTCCAGGCGGATGCGCGCCAGCGGCGTGCGCAGGTCGTGCGAGATGCCCGCGAGCATCACCGCGCGGTCGTCCTCGATCTTGGCGAGCTCGCGGGCCATGCGGTTGAAGCCGCGGTTGACCTCGCGGATCTCGCGGGTGGTGGTCTCCTCGTCCAGGCGCGAGGTGTACTCGCCGTCGCGGATGCGGCTGGCCGCGTGCGAGAGCTGGCGCAGCGGGCGGTTGATCAGCCCGGCGATCAGCGCCGAGCCGGCCAGCGTCAGCAGGAAGGTCAGGCTCATCACCGCGAAGTAGGTCTTGCCGGTGATGGCCGGCTGGACCCGGCCCTTGTCGGCCTGCAGCCAGTAGTTGTCGGTCTCGATCAGGAAGCCGACCCACAGCCCCGGCATGCCGTTGACGCTGCTGGCCACCACCGTCTGCGGGCCCAGCCGGCTGCGCAGCTCGGCGCCCACGGTGCGGGTGAAGCGGTCGACCTCGAAGGGCACGTAGCGGTCGTTGGGTTCACGCGGCTGCAGCTTGACGGCCTCCTGGTCGGCGATGTTCTTGACCAGCGCGACGCGGTTGAGCTGGTCGGTGTAGCGCAGCGCCGCACGCGACAGGTTGACCAGGCTGGCGATCTGCTGCGCGGCCTGCACGCCGCGCGGCTCGAGCTCGAGGTAGCGCAGCGTGTAGACCCAGCCGAAGATGCCCACGCCCAGCATCAGCGACAGCAGCATGAAGGTGCGCCAGAACAGGCTGAGCGGGAAGTGCTGCCGCGCCAGCGTGTGCCATGTCGCCGCCAGCACGCCCGGCGGCGGCAGGGCAGGCCGGGAAGGATCGGGAACGGTGGTGCTGGACAGGGACATGGAGGCGCGCGGGCGGGGTGTCGTCAGGCGCGGGGGCTCAGGCCGCGCCGTCCGGCACGAACACGTAACCCACGCCCCAGACGGTCTGGATGTAGCGAGGCTGCGAAGGATCGGGTTCGATCATCTTGCGCAGTCGGGAGACCTGCACGTCGAGGCTGCGGTCGAAAGGCTCGAATTCTCGCCCACGCGCGAGCTGGGCCAGCTTGTCGCGGCTCAGCGGCTGGCGCGGGTGGCGCACCAGCGCCTTCAGCATCGAGAATTCGCCGGTGGTCAGCGAGATCACCTCGCCGTCGCGGGTCAGGCGGCGCAGGCCGAGATCGAACTCGAACGGGCCGAAGACGACGCTCTGGGCGTCCCGTGACGGCGCCCCCGGAGCCTCGACCATCGGCCGGCGGCGCAGCACGGCGTGGATGCGGGCGAGCAGCTCGCGCGGGTTGAACGGCTTGGGCAGGTAGTCGTCGGCCCCCACCTCGAGCCCGACGATGCGGTCCACGTCCTCGACCTTGGCCGTCAGCATGATGATCGGGGTGCTGTCGTTGGCGGCCCGCAGGCGGCGGCAGATCGACAGGCCGTCCTCGCCCGGCAGCATCAGGTCCAGCACGATGAGGTCGACCGTCTCGCGCGTCAGGATGCGGTTGAGGGCCTTGGCATCTTCCGCCAGCAGCACTTCGAAGCCCTCCTGGGTCAGGTAGCGGCGCAGCAGATCGCGGATGCGGGCGTCGTCGTCGACGACGGCGATGCGGTCGGTGCGCTGGGCGTTGGCGGTGGTCATCGGGCCTCCAAATTTGTAACAGCCGCGATTGTGACCAAACGCGCACGCCAATTTTGCCGCGCCTTGCTCGTTGTTACATTTCTTGCCTGCAGAGTCCCCATGTGTCGACCTGTGCCGGACCTGCGGCGTTGAGGAGGGCCGGGGGCCGGTCTGCCCCGGACCTTTTCAAGGAGGATGAGACGATGAACACCCGACGATCGAATGGTGCCCGTGCCGTGGTGACGGCCATGCTGGGCGCCGGCCTGCTGCTCGCCGCCCCCTGGGGGCGGGCGGCCGACCCCGGGGCGAGCGCGCCGCGCGAGCAGGTGGTCAACCTCGGCGCGAGCAGCACGATCGAGGTCGAACCCGACGTGCTGATGGTCACGCTGCAGGCGGTGCGCGACGGCACGGAGGCGGCTGCGGTGCAGTCGCAGCTCAAGCAGGTGCTGGGCGCGGCGCTCGACGAGGCGCGCCGGCAGGCGGCCGCGGGGCGCATGGAGGTCAGCACCGGCACCTTCCAGCTCTCGCCGCGCTACGGCAAGGACGGGCGCATCTCCGGCTGGGTCGGCCAGGCCGAGCTGCTGCTGCAGGGCAGCGACGGCGAGCGGGTGGCGGCCACCGCGGGACGGCTCGCCGGGCTCAACGTGGTGTCGACCGGCTACGGCCTGTCGCGTGAACTGCGCGAACGCCACGAGCGCCAGCTGACCGCCCAGGCCGTGGCGCGTTTCCGCACCCGCGCCGGCGAGGTGGCCAAGGCCTTCGGCGCCACGAACTACGAACTGCGCGAGGTCAGCGTCGACAGCGGCGGCGAGCAGCCCGGCCGGCCGATGGTGGTGATGGCGATGCGGGCCAAGGGCGCGGCCGCCGAGGCCGCGCCGATGCCCACCGAAGCCGGCCGGATGACGCTGAGCGCGACGGTGCAGGGCAGCGTGCGGCTGCTGCCCTGAAGCCTGCGGCTCTGGCTTTCACCTTCACTGCGCGGTCCAGCCGCCGTCGACGTTCCAGGCTACGCCGCGGATGTTGTTGCCCGCCGGCGAGCTCAGGAAGACGGCCAGTTCACCCAGCTCCTCGGGCGTGGTGAACTGCAGCGACGGCTGCTTTTCTCCGAGCAGCCGGCGGGTGGCTTCGGCCACGTCGACGCCTTCGGCCGCGGCCCGGGCGTCGACCTGCTTCTGCACCAGCGGCGTCAGCACCCAGCCCGGGCAGATCGCGTTGCAGGTCACGCCGGTGGTGGCGTTCTCCAGCGCGGTCACCTTGGTCAGGCCGACGACCCCGTGCTTGGCGGCCACGTAGGCCGATTTCTGCGCCGAGCCGACCAGGCCGTGCACCGACGCGACGTTGATGATGCGGCCCCAGTTGCGCGCCTGCATGCCCGGCAGCGCCAGGCGGGTGGTGTGGAAGGCCGAGCTGAGGTTGATCGCGATCACCGCGTCCCAGCGCTCGACCGGAAAGTCCTCGACGGTCGCCACGTGCTGGATGCCGGCGTTGTTGACCAGGATGTCGACGCCGCCGAACTCGGCCTGGGCGTAGGCCATCATGGCCTCGATCTCGGCGGGCTTGCTCATGTCGGCGCCGTGGTAGCCGACCTGGACGCCGAGCGCCTCGACCTGCGCGCGTGGGGCCTGCACGTCCCCGAAGCCGTTGAGCACGATGTTGGCGCCCTGGCGGGCCAGGCTCAGGGCGATGCCCAGGCCGATGCCACTGGTGGATCCGGTCACGAGTGCGGTCTTGCCTGCGAGCATGAAATCTCCTGCGTGGGTTGGGTAGGATGGAGGCATTATCAGACGCGCAGGATGGCCTGCGCTGACCGCTGCCGACGCCCTCATGCAAGAACCTTCGCTGCACCACGTCTCCTGCCTCGATGCTCGCGGCCTGCACCGCATGGCCTACTGGGAGTGGGGCGCGCGGGACAACCCCCGCGTGCTGATGTGCGTGCACGGACTGACCCGGCAGGGGCGTGACTTCGACGTGCTGGCGCGGCGCCTGAGCGCCGACTGGCGCGTGATCTGCCCGGACGTCGTCGGCCGTGGCCGCTCCGACTGGCTGGCCGATCCGTCGGGCTACCAGATCCCGTCCTACGTGGCCGACATGGTGACGCTGGTGGCCCGGCTCGGCGTCGAGCAGGTCGCCTGGGTGGGCACCTCGATGGGCGGGCTGATCGGCATGGTGCTGGCCTCGCTGCCGGGCACGCCGATCGGCACGCTGGTGGTCAACGACGTCGGCCCGGCCATCGAGTACGCGGCGCTGCAGCGCATCGGCCTGTACCTGGGTCACAAGGTGGTCTTCCCGGATGAGCAGGTCGCGGTGCAGGCGCTGTCGGCGATCTCCAGCACCTTCGGGCCGCACACGCCCGAGCAGTGGCTGGCCCTGTGCCGCCCGCTGCTCAAGGCGGTGCCGGGTGGTTTCGAGCTGCGCTACGACCCGGGCATCGCCGGGCCGTTCCAGGCCGTCACGCCCGAGCTGGCGGCCGTGGGCGAAGCCCTGATGTGGCAGGCCTACGACCGCATCACCTGCCCGACGCTGCTGCTGCGCGGCGCGCAGTCCGACCTGCTGTCCGTGGCCACCGCCGAGGCCATGACCCGGCGCGGTCCCCGTGCCCGGCTGGTGTCCTTCGACGGCGTGGGCCATGCGCCCACGCTGGTCGCCGAGGACCAGCAGCAGGTGGTCGAGTCCTTCCTGTCGAGCTGGCAGCCGGCGCCCCGCGTGGCGCCGACGTCGTCCGACTGAGGAGGCCCGCATGCGGACATCGGGCCTCGATCCCGCCGAGGCGGCTGCGCCCATCGTGCTGCTGGCCGACGGCCAGAGCGTCGGCTCGCCCGACGTGACCATCGCCGAGGAGCACGACCGCCTGCGGCGCGCGCGTGCCTTCGCCGAGCCGCTGCTGCTCGGTCGCCACTTCGACACCGGGGAGGACGCGCAGGCCCACGCCGACGGCGTGGCCTCGATCCTGGAGTCGGTCGGTGCGGCGCCGTCGATGCGTGCGGCCGTCTACCTGGTCTACGCGGGCGACTTCCTGACCGAACCCGAGGAGGTCGTCACCCAGGCCTTCGGTGCGCCCTATGCCAGCCTGGTCACCCACACCCGCAAGCTGGTGCAGATCCAGCGCAATGCGCTCGACGCCTGGGCCGACCTGACCGACCGCGAGGCCCAGGCCCGCCAGCTCGAGCGGGTGCGCAAGATGCTGCTGGCCTTCTCGCGCGACCTGCGGGTGGTGCTGCTGCGCCTGGCCTCGCGGCTGCAGACGCTGCGCCATTACGCGGCCACCAAGCAGCCCTGCCCGCAGGCGCTGGCCCGCGAGGCCCAGCAGGTGTTCGCGCCGCTGGCCAGCCGGCTGGGCATCTGGCAGATCAAGTGGGAGCTGGAGGACCTGGCCTTCCGCTTCCTGCAGCCCGACGACTACAAGCGCATCGCCCGCCTGCTCGACGAAAAGCGCGTCGAGCGCGAGGCCCGCATCGAGGCCGCCCGCCAGCGCGTGCTGGCGGCGCTGGCCCACCACGGCCTGAAGGCCCAGGTGCAGGGCCGCCCCAAGCACATCTACAGCATCTGGAAGAAGATGCAGGGCAAGAAGCTGCCCTTCGAGCGGGTGCTGGACCAGCGGGCGATGCGGGTGATCGTCGCTTCGGTGGAGGACTGTTATGCCGCGCTCAGCCGCATCCACGAGCTCTGGACGCCGCTGCCCGACGAATTCGACGACTACATCGCCCGACCCAAGAGCAACGGCTACCAGTCGCTGCACACGGTGGTGCTCGACGACGAGGCCCGGCCGCTCGAGATCCAGATCCGCACCCAGGCCATGCACGACCATGCCGAGAGCGGCGTGGCGGCGCACTGGGCCTACAAGGAGGCGGGCACGCGCGGCTACGCCGGGGTCAGTGCCGCCGGTGATTTCGAGGAGCGGGTCGCCCTGGCCCGGCGCGAGGTGCTGCAGCAGCTGCTGGCCTGGGAGCGCGACCTTGCCGGCCAGGGGCGCGACAGCCCGCCGCCAGAGGCCGGCGCCGCGGGGCAGGGCTGGTTCGAGGACCGCATCTACGTGTTCACGCCGCAGGCGGCGGTGATCGAGCTGCCCGCCGGGGCGACGCCGGTCGACTTCGCCTACCTGCTGCACACCGACCTGGGCCACCGCTGCCGCGGCGCGCGGGTCGACGGGGTGCTGGTGCCGCTCCACACGCCGCTGCGCAGCGGCCAGACCATCGAGGTGATCGCCGCCAAGGAGGGCGGTCCGTCGCTGGACTGGCTCAACCCGCAGCTGGGTTACCTGCAGAGCCAGCGCTCGCGGGCCAAGGCCCGTGCCTGGTTCAATGCCCGGGCCCTGAACGAGACGATCACCCGCGGCCGCGAGGCGGTCGACAAGCTGCTGGCCCGCGAAGGGCGCACCTCCGTCAAGCTCGATGACCTGGCCGCCCAGCTGGGCTTCCGGAGTGCCGAGGCGCTGTTCGAGGTGGTCGGCAAGGACGAGTACTCGCTGCGCAACATCGAGGCGCTGCTGCGCCCGGCGCCCGCCGAGGTCGAGCCCGGGCTGCCGCCGCTGCGGCCTTCGCGCGGCACGCCGGGCCGCGGCTCCGTGCTGGTGGTCGGCGTGGACTCGCTGCTGACCCAGCTGGCCCACTGCTGCCGGCCGGCGCCACCGGACGGCATCGGTGGCTACGTGACCCGCGGCAAGGGGGTGGCCGTGCACCGGCTGAACTGCAGCAACTACCGCCAGCTCTGCGCCCGGCACCCGGAACGCACGCTGCCGGTGACCTGGGACGCCTCGGGCGCGGCCGCCGGTGGCGCGACCCCGGAGCGGGCGCTGTATCCCGTCGACGTGATGGTCACCGCCAGCGACCGGCAGGCGCTGCTGCGCGACATCTCCGAGGTCTTCGCCAAGGAGAAGGTCAACATGGTCGGCGCCCAGACCCGCTCGGTGCACGGCGTCGCCTACATGACCTTCACCGTCGAGGTGACGGACGCCTCGCGCCTGTCCCAGGTGCTGCGGCAGGTGGCCGCGGTGCCCGGCGTTCACGATGCCAAAAGAAAATAATCAGAAAGTGCTGGTGTTTTTGGAAATGCGTGCCATAATAGAAAGCTCTTCAGGCGCATAGCTCAGTTGGTTAGAGCACCACCTTGACATGGTGGGGGTCGTTGGTTCGAATCCAATTGCGCCTACCAGAAGACCTTGCAGGCACATAGCTCAGTTGGTTAGAGCACCACCTTGACATGGTGGGGGTCGTTGGTTCGAATCCAATTGTGCCTACCAGAACATCGGTCACAGAACGGCGCTGGCAGCGATGCCAGCGCCGTTTTTGTATGGTGGGTCCGTCGCGGGTGCAAACCCCAGCCGGCCCCCGTGGGGAGGCCTGCCTAGAATGGGTCGTCACACGCCGTCCAGCTGTATCAGGAGTTCCCACATGGTTTCGTCACGCCGCGACAACGCGGAAACGGCAGCGGCCCCCGAAGCGGGCCTGCGCATCCTCAAGAAGTATCCGAACCGGCGCCTCTACGACACCCGCACCAGCAGCTACATCACGCTGGCCGACGTCAAGCAGATGGTGCTGGGTGCGGAGGTCTTCGAGGTGCGTGATGCCAAGACGGCCGAGGACCTGACGCGCAGCATCCTGCTGCAGATCATCCTGGAGGAGGAGACCGGTGGCATGCCGATGTTCTCGACCCAGATGCTCGCGCAGATCATCCGCTTCTACGGCCACACCATGCAGGGCGTGATGGGGCAGTACCTGGAGAGCAATCTGCAGAGCTTCGTCGATCTGCAGAAACGTTTCGCCGAGCAGACGGTGCCGTTCTCCCCCGAGGCCTGGAGCCAGTTCCTGACCGGCCAGAGCCCGGTCATGGGCGGGCTGATGTCGACCTACGTCGACCAGTCCAAGCAACTGCTGACGCAGATGCAGGAGATGCAGAAGCAGGCCGGCACGCTGTTCCCGGGCATGCCGGGCTTCACGCCGCCGACGGGCAAGCGCTGAGTCCGGCGCGGCCGGCCGGTCCTCAGCGCGCGCTCAGCAGCCAGGGTCGCAGCACCGGCCAGACGTTGTCGAGCAGGCGAGGGTGGGCCGCCGCGTTCGGATGGATGCGGTCGGCCTGGAACCACTTCAGCGGGTCCGGATCCTCGGACAGGCCGGCCAGCAGGAAGGGCACCAGCGCCGTGCCCTCGGCCTGGGCCACCTTGGCGAACAGCCCCGAGAACTCCTGGCCGTACTGCGCACCGTAGTTCGGCGGCATCTGCATGCCCACCAGCAGCACGCGGGCCCGGGCGGCCTTGGCCTCGCGCGCCATCGCCGCCAGATTGGCCTGGGTGGTCTGCAGCGGCATGCCCCGCAGCGCGTCGTTGCCCCCGAGCTCGATCACCACGTGGGTCGGCTGATGGCGCGCCAGCGCGGCCGCCAGCCGGGCCCGCCCGCCCGCGGTCGTGTCGCCGCTGATGCTGGCGTTGATCACCTCGGCATCGATCTTCTGCTGCGCCAGGCGGGCCTGCAGCAGCGCCACCCAGCCCGTGCCGCGCGGCAGGCCGTATTCCGCCGACAGGCTGTCTCCGACCACCAGCACGCGCCGCGGCGCGGCCGCCGCGGCCGGCGGTCCGGCAAGACCGGCCGCAGCGGCGGCCAGCGCAAGCGCGATACAGTGCCTGCGATTCAACAAGGCGCCCTGGCGGCGGGAGAGCATGGTCAGTTCCATCATCGAGGTCGATCGGGTCAGCAAGCAGGTGGAGGATGCGACGGGTCTGCTCACGATACTGCAAGGCGTCGAGTTCTCGCTGGCGCCGCAGGAGTCGGTGGCCATCGTCGGGGCTTCCGGTTCGGGCAAGAGCACGCTGCTGGGCATCCTCGCGGGCCTGGACGTGCCCAGCAGCGGCACCGTGCGCATCGGTGGACAGGATCTGTTCGCGCTCGACGAGGATGCCCGGGCGGCCCTGCGGGGCGCACGCATCGGCTTCGTGTTCCAGAGCTTCCAGCTGATGGGCCACCTGACCGCGCTCGAGAACGTGATGCTGCCCCTCGAGCTGCAGGGCGAGCCGCGCGCGCGCGAGCTGGCCACCGAGATGCTCGGCCGCGTCGGCCTGGCTCAGCGCCTGCGCCACTACCCCAAGCTGATGTCGGGCGGCGAGCAGCAGCGGGTCGCGCTGGCGCGGGCCTTCGTCATGCGCCCGGACCTGCTGCTGGCCGACGAGCCCACCGGCAGCCTCGACCACGCCACCGGCGAGTCGGTGATGCAGCTGATGTTCGAGCTCAACCGCGAGGCCGGCACGACCCTGGTGCTGGTGACCCACGATCCGGCCATCGCCGCACGGTGCGACCGGCAGATCCGCATCGAGGCCGGCCGGATGGTCTGAGCACGCCAGCGACCCGCTACCATCGAGGGCTATGTCAGGAAATCTGCTCTTCGGCTTCCATGCCGTCACCGTGCGGCTCAAGACCGCCCCCCAGTCCGTGCGCGAGCTGCACATCGACGCCAGCCGTCGTGATGCCCGCATGCGCCAGTTCCTCGAGCGTGCCGCCGCCCACGGCGTGCGCGTGATCGAGAGCGACGACGAACGCCTGTCGCGCCTGGCCGGCAATACCCGCCACCAGGGGGTGGTCGCGAAGGTCGAGGTGCTCGCCCGCTCGCAGTCGCTGGATGACCAGCTCGACACCGTCGAGGGCCCGCCGCTGGTGCTGGTGCTCGACGGCGTGACCGATCCGCACAACCTCGGCGCCTGTCTGCGCGTGGCCGACGGCTCGGGGGCTCATGCGGTGATCGCCCCCAAGGACCATGCGGTCGGCGTCAACGCGACGGTCGCCAAGGTGGCCAGCGGCGCGGCCGAGACGGTGCCCTATTTCATGGTCACCAACCTGGCCCGCACGCTGGGCGAGCTGCAGGAGCGCTCGATCTGGGTGATCGGCACCAGCGAGGACGCCGAGAAGACCATCTACGACGTCGACCTGACCGGGCCGGTGGCGCTGGTGCTGGGCGCCGAAGGCCCCGGCATGCGCCAGCTCACGCGCAAGACCTGCGACGAGCTGGTGCGCATCCCGATGCACGGGGCGGTGGAGAGCCTCAACGTGTCAGTGGCCTCCGCGGTCTGCCTCTACGAGGCCCTGCGCCAGCGGCGCCACGTCCGGACGGCCACGAAGCCCGAGGCCCCCGAGGCCGGCTGAGCGAAGGCCCGGGCCGGTCGCTCAGACCGGCCCGCTGCGCTGGCGCCGGGCGGCCCAGGTGCTGATCGCCAGCGCCAGCAGCATCCAGCCCAGGCCGGCCCAGTGCAGGCGGGCGAACGGGTCGGGCTCGGCCGGTGAGCCCAGCAGCAGGCCGCCGCTGACCGCGCCCACCGCCTGGCCCAGGTAGATGGCCGAGGTGTTCATCGCCATCAGCGCCGGCGCCAGCGCGGGCGCGCTCAGGCCCAGCCGGGCCTGCTGGCCCGAGTTGCTGGCAAAACCGGCCAGCGCCCAGGGCAGCAGCACCAGCGCCAGCGTGGCCACTTGCCGGCCCAGCGGCCACAGCAGCAGCGACACCGCCATGCCCGCCAGCGACCAGCCGACCAGGCGGGCCGCGCCGAAGCGGTCGACATGGCGCGACAGCAGCACGTTGCCCAGCAGCCCGAAGGCCCCGAACCACATGAACAGCAGGCTGACCTCGACCGCGCTGGCACCCAGCACCTGGCGGTAGTAGGGCGCCAGGTAGCTGAACACCGTGAACTGTCCGGCGCCCGCCAGCGCGGTGACCGCCACCGTGGCCATCAGCACCGGGTGGGTCAGCGCCCCGCGCCATTGCGCCCGCGACACCTGCGGCGGCTTCACCCCGTCCGGGATGACCCGCCAGACCCAGGTGGCCGCCACGACCGACAGCAGCGTCACCAGCCCGAAGGCCCAGCGCCAGCCCAGCGTCTCGCCGATGTAGCTGTGCATCGGCATGCCCAGCACGGCGGCCAGCGACCAGCCCAGGAAGACCGTGGTGATCGCCTTGCCACGCTGGCCGGGCTCGGCCATGTGGCCGATGGTCGCCGCGGCCTGCGGCGTGAACACCGCCGCGCCGAGCGTGGCCAGCGCGCGCAGCGGCAGCAGCGTGGCGAAGTCGGGGGCGAAGGCGCACAGCAGGTGGCCCAGCGCGTAGGCCAGCAGCGTCCAGGTCAGCAGCCGGCGGCGGTCGAAGCGGCCCAGCAGCGCCGCCAGCAGCGGGGCACCGAAACACATCGTCGCCGCCCCGGCGCTGATGAGCTGGCCGCCCAGCGCCACCGGGATGCCCAGCGAGCGCACCAGGTCGTTGAGCGAGCCGGCCACCACCATCACGCCGCAGCCGATCGCGAAATTGCCCGACAGCAGCGCGGCCCGGCAGGCCAGCGGGCTCGCGGCAGCCGCCGTGCCCGCGCTCATGCGCGGTGCAGCTTCAGCGCGTCCGGGTTGACGATGTGGGTGGGCTGGCCAGCCAGGTAGTTGGCCACGTTGCTGAACGCGGCCTCGTAGTAGCGCTCGTAGCTGTCGAGCTCGACATAGCCGATGTGGGGCGTGCAGACCGCGTTCTCCAGCCGCAGCAGCGGGTGGCCCTGCAGGATGGGCTCGCTCTCGAAGACGTCGACCGCGGCCATGCCGGGGTGGCCGCGGTTGAGCCCGGCCACCAGCGCGCTCTCGTCGACCAGCTCGGCCCGCGAGGTGTTGACGAACAGCGAGGTCGGCTTCATGCGCGACAGGTCGTCCATCGTGATCATGCCGCGGGTCGCCTCGTTCAGGCGCAGGTGCAGCGACAGCACGTCCGAGGAGGCGAAGAAGCCCTCGCGGCTGTCCGAGGCCAGGTAACCGTCGGCGACGGCCCGCTCGCGCGAGCTCGCGCTGCCCCAGACCTGCACCGTCATGCCGAAGGCCTTGCCGTAGCCGGCGACGATCTGGCCGATGCGTCCGTAGCCCCAGATGCCCAGCGTCTTGCCGCGCAGCACGTTGCCCAGACCGAAGTTCGCCGGCATCGAGCTGGCCTTCAGGCCCGACTGCTGCCAGGCGCCGTGCTTGAGGTTGCCGATGTACTGCGGCAGGCGGCGCATCGCGGCCATCACCAGCGCCCAGGTCAGCTCGGCGGGCGCCACCGGCGAGCCCACCCCTTCGGCCACCGCGATGCCCAGGCGGGTGCAGGCCTCGACGTCGATGTGGGCGCCGACCCGCCCGGTCTGCGAGATCAGCTTGACCTTGGGCAGCTTCTCGAGCAGCGCACGCGGCAGGTGCGTGCGCTCCCGGTTCAGCACCAGGATCTCGGCATCCTTGAGCCGCACCGCCAGCTGGCCCGTGCCCTTGACCGTGTTGGTGAAGACCTTGAGGGTGTGCGACTCCAGCAGCTGCGCGCAGGAGAGCTTGCGCACCGCGTCCTGGTAGTCGTCAAGAATGATGATGTTCATGGTGGATCAGCTGCAAGCCGTTGATTCGGTCGTGTTATGGGTGTCGTGCGCAGTGCGTCGGCAGCGGCATTCGACGCCGGTCGGGGGGCGTCGGGGCGGGCGTTCTCTCGAGGCCGATTATCGGCGCTGCCGCCGCCCCGGTCCCGGCCCGCCCTCAGCCCACCGTCAGCCGTGCCGGCCCGTCGCCTCGCGGCCTGACCTCGCCGACCACCGCGGCGGCCTCGAAGCCGTGGCGCCGGAAGGTGGCCAGCACCTCGTCGACCGTGTCCGGGGCGCAGGCCACGAGCAGGCCGCCGCTGGTCTGCGGGTCGGTCAGCAGCGCGCGGCAGGTGTCGGTGGTCTCGGCCGGCAGCGCCACCTCGGCGCCGTAGCCGGCCCAGTTGCGCCCGGAGGCCCCGGTGACCAGGCCTGCGCGGGCCAGCGTGTCCACGCCGTCGAGCAGCGGCACGCGCGACCAGTCGAGGTGCACGTCGCACTGCGCGCCGCGGGCCATCTCGAGCGCATGGCCGGCCAGGCCGAAGCCGGTGACGTCGGTCATCGCGTGCACGCCGGGCAGGGCGGCCAGGTCGGGGCCGGGGGTGTTGAGCCGGGTGGTGGTGGCGATCATGAGTTCGTAGCCGGCCGCGTCGAGGCGGCCCTTCTTCAGCGCGGCCGACATCACGCCGACCCCCAGCGGCTTGCCCAGCACCAGCACGTCGCCCGGGCGGGCATCGGCGTTGCGCTTGACGCGCCCCGGGTGGATCAGGCCGAGCGCCACCAGGCCGTAGATCGCCTCCACCGAGTCGATGGTGTGGCCCCCGGCGATCGGGATGCCCGCGGCGCGACACACCGAGGCCCCGCCCTCGAGCACCCGGCCGATCGTGGCCGGCGACAGCACGCTGATGGGCATGCCCACCAGCGCCAGCGCCAGGATGGGTCGCCCGCCCATGGCGTAGACGTCGCTGATCGCGTTGGTGGCGGCGATGCGGCCGAAGTCGAAGGGGTCGTCGACGATGGGCATGAAGAAGTCGGTGGTCGCGATCAGCGCCTGCTCGTCGTTGAGGCGGTAGACGGCGGCGTCGTCGGCGGTCTCGATGCCCACCATCAGCTCGGGCGGGATGGGCATGGCGGCCGTGCCCCTGAGGATCTCCGACAGCACGCCCGGGGCGATCTTGCAGCCGCAGCCCCCGCCATGCGACAGCGAGGTCAGTTTCGGTTCCGTGGCAGGGGCGCGGGGGGTCATGGCGGTCTCCGGGGTCAGGTGCAGCGTGCGCGATGGCGTGATGTCACCCCGCGCGAGGCCGCACAGGTTACATTGCGGCGCTGTTTTTCCCACCGACCTGTCGATCGACGAGGACCCCGATGCGCCACCCGATGCCTGCCCGTGCCCTGAAGACCCTGCTGACCTGTGCCCTGCTGGGGTTCACCGCCTTCAGCCAGGCCCAGCAGGTGCTGCGCCTGACGGCCATCCCGGACGAGTCGCCCACCGAGCTGGCGCGCAAGGCCGCGCCGCTGGTCAAGTACCTCGAGAGCCGGCTGGCGATGAAGGTCGAGTACACGCCGGTGACCGACTACGCCGCCTCGGTCGAGGCGCTGGTCAACAAGAAGGTCGACATGGCCTGGTTCGGCGGCTTCACCTTCGTGCAGGCGCATGTGCGCTCGGGCGGCAAGGTGATCCCGCTGGTGCAGCGCGAGGAGGACGAGAAGTTCAAGTCCGTCTTCATCAGCGGTGACCCGACCGTGCAGGCGCTGGCCGACCTGAAGGGCAAGGACGTCAGCTTCGGCTCGCAGAGCTCGACCTCGGGCCACCTGATGCCGCGCCACTTCCTGCTGCAGTCTCGCATCGATCCGGACAAGGACTTCCGCCGTGTCGCCTACAGCGGTGCGCACGACGCGACCATCGCGGCCGTGGCTTCGGGCAAGGTGCAGGCCGGGGCGCTGAACATCTCGGTGTGGACCAAGTTCGTCGCCGACGGCAAGGTCGACACCGGCAAGGTGCGCGTGATCTACACGACGCCGGCCTACTACGACTACAACTGGACGGTGCACGCCGACATGCCGGTGGCGCTGCGCGACAAGATCACCCAGGCGATGCTGGCCCTGAGCCGCGACACCGCCGAGGGCAAGGAGGTGCTCGAGGTGCAGCGTGCGACCCGCTTCGTGCCCACCCGCGCCGAGAACTACAAGGGCATCGAGGCCGCCGCCCGCAGCGCCGGCCTGCTCTGAGCGCAGGCGGGTCCGTCCGGTGAAGCTGCAACTGGAGGCCGTCTCGGCCGCCCACCCCGCCGCGCGGCCCGGTGCCGCGCCGGCGCTGCGGGCCATCGACCTGACGGTGCAGGCGGGTGAGGCGGTGGCGGTCATCGGCCCGTCGGGCGCGGGCAAGACCAGCCTGCTGCAGGTGATGGCCTGCGCGCTGCCGCCCCGCGAGGGCCGGCTGCGGCTCGACGGGCAGGACCCGTGGGCCTTGCCCCGTGCGGCGCTGCAGCGGCTGCGCGGCCGGCTCTTCCTCGCGCCGCAGGTGCCGCCGCTGCCCCCGCGCCAGCGGGTGGTGACCGCGGTGCTGGCGGGCCGGCTGCCGGCGATGGGCCTGTGGGCCAGCCTGCGTTCCCTGGTGCACCCGGACGACCTGCCGGGGGCGCAGGCGGCACTCGAGTCCTTCGGCCTGGCCGACAAGCTGTTCGACCGGGTCGACCGGCTGTCCGGTGGCGAGCGCCAGCGGGTCGGCCTGGCGCGCACCCTGGTGGCACCGGCCTCGCTGTGGCTGATCGACGAGCCGCTGTCCGCGCTCGACCCGACGCGGGCGGAGCAGGCCATCGCGGCGCTGATCGACCGCGCCCGCGAGCGGGGGGCGACGCTGGTGGCCTCGCTGCACCAGGTCGACGTGGCGCTGTCGCGCTTTCCCCGGGTGGTCGGCCTGCGCGACGGCGTCTTGGCCTTCGACCTGCCGGCCACGCAGGTCAGCCCCGAGCACCTCGCGCAGCTGTATGCCCGCCACGAGCACGAGCTGCTGCCGGGGCGGCCGGCCGCGGCCGATGTCCCGCCGCCCCGGTCCCCGGCCCCGGTGGGCATGCTCTGCCGATGAGGCCCGAGCGCATGTGCGCCACGGCAGCGGCCCGGCGCGACCCCGCGTGGATCGGCAGGCTGTGCTGGAGCGTGGTCGCGCTGGTGCTGGTCTGGCCGCTGGTGCAGGCCACCGAGTTCCACCCCTGGGTGCTGCTGCAGCCCGACAACCTGCGGGTCACCGGCCAGTTCCTGGGCGGCTTCTTCCCGCCTTCGGTCGAGCCGGGTTTCCTGGCGCTGGTGGCCCGCGAGACCTGGCGCACCGTGGCCATCGCCACCGCGGGCATCAGCCTGGCGCTGCTGCTGGCGATCCCGCTGGCCCTGGTGACCACGCGCATGCTGTCGATCTCGGCGCTGTCGGGGCGCATGGCCACGCTGCCGGCGCTGCTGCGCCTGGGGGTGCGTGCGCTGCTGATCGTGCTGCGCAGCATCCCGGAGCTGGTCTGGGCGCTGGTCTTCGTGCGGGTCGTCGGGCTGGGGCCCACCTCGGGCGTGCTGGCCATCGCGCTGACCTATGGCGGCATGCTGGGCAAGGTCTATGGCGAGATCCTCGAGAGTGGCGAGGCCCATCCGACCGAGGCGCTGCTGCGCAACGGCTGCGGCCGGCTGCAGGCCTTCTTCCACGGGCTGCTGCCGCAGAACGCCGCCGAGCTGACCTCCTACACCGTCTACCGCTGGGAATGCGCGATCCGCTCGTCGGTGGTGCTGGGCTTCGTCGGCGCCGGCGGGCTGGGCCAGCAGATGGACGGCTCGATGAAGATGTTCAACGGTGGCGAGGTCGCCACGATGCTGCTGGTCTTCGTCGCGCTGGTGGCGCTGGCCGACCGCACCAGCGGCTGGCTGAGGCGCTCGCTCGGATGAGCCGCCCGCCCGCACCTTCGCCCGCGCTGCCGCCGCGTCCGACCGGTGGGCGCCGCCAGGCGGTGGCCTTCCTGCTGGGGCTGGGGCTGCTGGTGATCGGCAGCTTCCTGTCGCTGGACCTGCAGTGGGCGCAGTTCCTGTCGCTCGAGGCCGCCCGCAGCATGGGCCGCTTCGTCGGCGAGTTCTTTCCGCCCGACCTCGGCCCGGCCTTCCTGGTCCGGGTCGGCCGCGGTGCGGTCGAGACGCTGGCGATGTCGGCCTTCGGCACCGTGCTGGCGGCGCTGGCCGGCCTGGTGCTGGCCACGTCGGCCAGCCGCCTGCACCCCGGCGACCGCGCCCTGCTGCGCACGCCGGCGCGCTGGCTGCTGAACCTGCTGCGCTCCATCCCCGAGCTGGTCTGGGCCACGCTGCTGCTGATCTCGGCCGGACTGGGGCCGTTCGCCGGCACGCTGGCCCTGGCGCTGCACACCACCGGCGTGCTGGGGCGGCTCTTCGCCGAGGCGATCGAGAACGCGCCGCCCGAGCCGGGTGATGCGCTGCGCACCCAGGGCGTGGGCGCGGGCCGGGTGTTCTTCCACGCGACGCTGCCCCAGGTGCTGCCTCAGCTGATGAGCTACACGCTCTACCGCTGGGAGAACAACATCCGCGCGGCCACCGTGCTGGGCGTGGTCGGGGCCGGCGGGCTGGGGCAGCTGCTGATGTTCCACATGGGCCTGTTCCACATGGGCAAGACCGCCACGGTGCTCGGCGCGATGCTGCTGCTGGTGCTGCTGGTCGACCTGGCCAGCCATGCGGCACGCCGGATGCTGACCCGTTGAGGGCCCGGTAACGGCGGTACTTTCGGTTCAAATCCGCGTCACGGCGTGAAATAGCTGGCGCATCATGCGGTCATGGTGGCGCTCAACAACATGACAGCATCTCTTTCCATCCTGCAAATCGGCTCCTTCGAGCTCACCCAGGCGAACTCCGCGTTCGGCCCCGGCCAGTGGCAGCACTGCGCTGACCTGGCCGCCGCCCAGGCGGTGCTCGCCGAGACCACGCCCGATGCCCTGCTGGTGCATTGCGCCGACGCCCAGGCGCTCGAGGAACTGCTGGCCTGGCCGGCGCTGTCGCAGGCCTCGCTCGACAGCGGGGTGGTGGTGATCGCCCCCGCCCCGACGCCGGGCATGGCCAGCCGCCTGCTGCAGGCGGGCGTGCAGGACATCGTGGCCCGCTCGCAGGCCGACCCCGACCTGCTGATGCGCACGCTGTGGATGGCCGCGCAGCGCAAGCAGGCCGAACAGCACCTGCGCCGCGCCTGGTCGATCGACCTGGCCACCGGCCTGCCCAACCAGGCCCAGCTGGTGGACCTGCTCGGACAGCTCTGCGCGCTGCGCGAGCGCGAGCCGGCGCACATGGCGCTGCTGGTGCTGCGCATCGAGGGGCTGTCGAGCGCGCAATCCCACATGGGGGCCGAGATGGCCCGGGCGCTGCGCCGCAAGATCGCCGTGCGCCTGCGCGCCGGCGTGCGCTCCAGCGATCTGGTCTGCGCGCTGGGCAACGACGCCTACGCCGTGCTGCTGCCCCGCACCGAATCCGACAACGATGCCCGCCGGGTGGCGACCAAGCTGAGCCAGCTGGTCACGCAGCCCTACACCGCGGGTGGTCAGGCGGCGGTGGTCTCGGTGGCCACCGGCCTGAGCCACTACCCGACCGACGGCCGCACGGCCGAGGACCTGCTGCGCCGCGCGCTGTCGTCGGCCGCGCTGCAGCGCGGCGCCGGACGCACCAGCCTGGGCCGCCAGGTCGAGCGCGCCGGCGCGCCGGCCGCCAACGACGACTGATGCCGGGCCCCGGGCCCGGCCACGGGCTCAGCGCAGGATGTCGCCCAGGCAGAGGTACTTCATCTCGACGTAGTCCTCGATGCCGTGGCGCGAGCCTTCGCGCCCCAGGCCCGACTGCTTGACGCCGCCGAACGGCACCTCGGCCACCGAGATCAGCCCGGTGTTGACCCCGACCATGCCCGACTCCAGCGCTTCGCCGACCCGGAAGATGCGGCCGATGTCGCGGCTGTAGAAATAGGCCGCCAGGCCGAACTCGGTGGCATTGGCCTGCTCGATGGCGTCGGCCTCGGTGGTGAAGCGGAACACAGGCGCGACCGGGCCGAAGGTCTCCTCCCGGGCGCACAGCATGTCGGCCGTCACGTCGGCGAGCACCGTCGGCGTGAAGAAGCGCTCGCCCTGGCGGGCCCCGCCCACCACCACGCGTGCGCCCTTGCCGACGGCGTCCGCCACATGGCTCTCGACCTTGGCCAGCGCCTGGCCGTCGATCATCGGGCCCTGGTTCACGCCCGCCTCGAAGCCGTTGCCGACCTGGATGCCGGCGACCTTGGCGGCCAGCTTCTCCACGAACCGGTCGTAGACGCCGTCCTGCACATAGAGGCGGTTGGCGCAGACGCAGGTCTGGCCGGCGTTGCGGTACTTGCTGATCATCGCGCCCTCGACGGCGCTGTCCAGGTCGGCGTCGTCGAAGACGATGAAGGGCGCGTTGCCGCCCAGCTCCAGGCTGAGCTTCTTGACCGTGGGCGCGCACTGCTTCATCAGGATGCGGCCGACCTCGGTCGAACCGGTGAAGCTCAGGTGGCGCACCGTGTCGGAGGCGCACAGCACGTCGCCGATCGCGATCGAGCCGTCGCTGTCGGACGTGATCACGTTGAGCACCCCGGCGGGCATGCCCGCGCGCAGCGCCAGTTCGGCGCAGGCCAGCGCCGACAGCGGCGTCTGCTCGGCCGGCTTGATGATGACCGGGCAGCCCGCGGCCAGCGCCGGAGCCACCTTGCGCGTGATCATCGCGATCGGGAAGTTCCAGGGCGTGATCGCCGCGCACACGCCGATGGGCTGCTTGATGACCAGGAAACGCTTGTTGGCGTCGGTGCTCGGGATGGTCTCGCCGTAGACGCGCTTGCCTTCCTCGGCAAACCACTCGAGGAAGCTCGCGCCGTAGATCACCTCGCCGCGGGCCTCGGCCAGCGGCTTGCCCTGCTCGGCGGTCATGATGCGGGCCAGGTCGTCGGCGTGCTGGTTGAGCAGCTGGAACCACTTCATCAGGATGGCGCCGCGCTCCTTGGCGGTCTTGGCGCGCCAGGCCGGCCAGGCGGCGCGGGCCGCGGCGATCGCCGCCCCGGCCTCGGCCGCACCCAGCAGCGCGACGTCGGCCAGATGGCGGCCGGTGGCCGGGTCGGTGACGTCGAAGCGGGCCGTGCCGGCGATCCAGGCACCGTCGATCAGCGCATCGGTCTTGAGCAGCGACGGATCCTGCAGGGCGGACAGGGGGGAGGTGGACTCGGACATGGGGGACGTTCTCCGTGGGGTCTTGGGGGGTGCGCAGCGGCCGCGCAGGGCCTCAGCGCAGCGGGACGCCGGGCATCACGCACAGCATCTCATAGAGCAGGTTGGCCGCCAGCAGCGCGGTGTTGCCGCTGGTGTCGTAGGGCGGCGAGACCTCGACCAGGTCGGCGCCGACGAGGTTCAGCCCGCGGCAGCCGCGCACGATCTCCAGCGCCTGGGGCACGGTCAGCCCACCGATCTCCGGCGTGCCGGTGCCCCCGGCGTAGGCCGGATCGATGCCGTCGATGTCGAAGCTGAGGTAACACGGGGTCGTCCCGACGAGCGTGCGCACGCGTGCCATCAGCGGGGCCAGCGACTGCCACCAGACCTCGTGCGCCGGCACGATCGTGAAACCCTGGCGGCGCGGCCAGTCGAAGTCGTCGGCGGCGTAGCCGGTGCCGCGCAGGCCGATCTGCCAGACCTTGTCGCCCTGCAGCAGGCCTTCTTCCACCGCGCGGCGGAAGGGCGTGCCGTGGGCGATGCGCTCGCCGAACATGTCGTCGTTGACGTCGGCATGGGCGTCGACGTGGATCAGCGCGACCGGGCCGTGGCGCTCGGCCACCGCCCGCAGGATCGGCAGCGCGATCGTGTGGTCGCCGCCCAGCGTCAGCGGCCGGCAGCCGTGGCCGAGCACCTCCCGGTAGAAGGCCGTGATGATCGGCAGCGACTTTTCCAGCGAGTAGGTGTTGATCGGCACGTCGCCCAGATCGGCCACCTGCAGCGCGTCGAAGGGCGCCGCGCCGGTGGCCATGTTGTAGGGCCGGATCAGCGAGGACTCGGCGCGGATCTGGCGCGGGCCGAAGCGGGCGCCCGGGCGGTTGGAGGTGCCGATGTCCAGCGGCACGCCGATGAAGGCGGCATCGAGGCCGGCCGCGCTGTCGGCCGTCGGCAGGCGCATCATCGTCGCCGGGCCGCCGAAACGCGGCATGGTGTTGCCGCCCAGGGGCTGGTTCTTCATCGCCGCCGTCCCCGGATCCATTCCAGCGCCAGCATCAGCGTGGTGGTGAACAGCGTCAGCAGCGTGGCCACGGCCGCGATGGTCGGGCTGATGTTCTCGCGGATGCCGGTGAACATCTGGCGCGGCAGCGTGACCTGCTCGGGGCCGGCCACGAACAGCGTGACCACGACCTCGTCGAACGAGGTGGCGAAGGCGAACAGCGCGCCCGAGATCACGCCCGGGGCGATCACCGGCAGCGTGACGCGGAAGAAGGTCTGCACCGGACCGGCGCCCAGGCTGAGCGAGGCGCGCACCAGGTTGTGGTTGAAGCCCTGCAGCGTGGCCAGCACGGTGGTCAGCACGAAGGGCGCCCCCAGCGCGGCGTGCACGATGATCAGCCCGAGGTAGCTGTCGGCCAGCCCGATGCGGGCGAAGAACAGGTAGCAGGCCACGCCGACCACCACGATGGGCACGACCATCGGCGCGATCAGCAGGCTCATCAGCAGGCCCTTGCCGGGAAAGCTCACCCGCGCCAGCCCGACCGCGGCCAGCGTGCCGAGCACCGTGGCCAGCAGCGTCGCCGCCGGCGCGACGATGAAGCTGTTCTTCGCGGCCCGGCCCCATTCGGGCGAGGAGAACAGGTTGTCATACCACTGCAGCGACCAGCCCGGCATCGGGTAGGCCAGGAAGGAGCTCGAGGAGAGCGACAGCGGCACGATCACCAGGATCGGCAGCAGCAGGAAGCCCAGCAGGCCCACGCACAGGCCGCGCATGGCCCACCAGCCGAGCTTGTCGGCCAGCGTCGCGTAGGCGGGGAACTGGGGTTTCAGGGCGGACGGCAGCAGATTCATCGTGGACCCCTCAGCCCAGGCTCAGTTCGGATTTGACGACGCGGCGGTAGACCGCGTAGAGCACCAGCGTGGCCGCCAGCAGCACCGCGCCCAGCGCGCAGGCCATGCCCCAGTTCACCTCGACGTTGGTGTACTGGGCGATGTAGTAGGACAGCATCTGGTCGTCCGCCCCGCCCAGCAGCGCCGGCGTCACGTAGTAGCCGATGCTCAGGATGAAGACCAGCAGCGAGCCCGCGCCGATGCCCGGCCAGGTCTGCGGCACGTAGACGCGGAAGAAGGCGGCCAGCGGTGCGCTGCCCAGGCTGACGGCCGCGCGCAGATAGGTCGGCGGCACCGACTTCATCACGCTGTAGAGCGGCAGGATCATGAAGGGCAGCAGGATGTGCACCATCGCGATGATCACGCCGGTGCGGTTGAACAGCAGCGCCAGCGGCTCCTCGATCAGGCCCATGCCCACCAGGGCCGAGTTGACCAGGCCTTCGCGCTGCAGCAGCACGATCCAGGCGGCCACGCGCACCAGGATGGAGGTCCAGAACGGCACCAGCACCAGGATCATCAGCACGTTGGCCTGACGGGCCTGCAGCGTGGAGAGCCAGTAGGCCAGCGGGTAGGCCAGCAGCAGGCAGATCAGCGTGACGACGGCGCTGATGTTGAAGGTGCGCAGCAGGATCTTGCCGAAGACGGCCCGCTCGGGCTCGACGGCGTGGATCTCGCCGGCCTCGTCGCGGTGCAGGTCGACGGCGGTCAGCAGGTAGTCGGGCGTCCAGCGGCTCGAGTTCTTGGCGATCGCGTGCCAGTACTTCAGGTCGGCCCAGCGGGCGTCGACCGCCAGCAGGCGTTGCTTGACCTGCTCCGGGCTCAGGCCGGCCTCGAAGGACGGCAGCGCGCGGTAGGTGGACATCACCAGCGAGCGTGCGCCGGCGACCTCGGTGTTGAGCCGGCGCGCCAGCGCGCCGGCCTGGGCGGTCTCGGGCAGGGCCGACAGGTCCTGCGCCAGCGCCGCGTAGGCGGTGGCCGGCGGCTCGACCGCCCGGTCCCAGCCCGCCAGGGCCGGGCCGGTGCGCACGAGCACGTCGGCCACTTCGGGGTTCTCCACCGCACGCTGCAGCAGCGCGCCGATGGGGACGATGAATGTCACCAGCAGGAAAATCAGCAGCGGCAGGGTGAGGGCCACCGCCGTCAGCTTGCGGCGTCGCTCGGCCCTGTGCAGCGAGCGGGTCAGTTCGGCCGAGCCGAGGGTGGCGGTGGTCATGGTCGGTCAGATCTCCAGGCGGGTGACGGTCGGGCGCCTTACTGGGCGGCCCAGGCGGCGAAGCGCTTTTCCAGCTCTTCGCCCTGGTCGGCCCAGAACGTGATGTTGAACTTCAGCGCATCGCCGCTGTTGGCCGGCGAGGTCGGCAGCAGGGCCAGCGTCTTGGCGTCCAGCTTGCCCAGCGCCTTGTTGTTGGTCGGGCCGTAGGAGATCAGCTTGGCGTACTCGGCCTGGGCTTCGGGCTTGGAGGCCTCGGTGATGAACTTCATCGCCAGGTCCTTGTTCGGTGCGCCCTTCGGGATGACCCAGTAGTCCAGGTCGTAGATGCCGCCGGTCCAGCTGATCTTGAGGTTCTTGCCCTCGCGCTGCGCGGCGTCGATGCGGCCGTTGTAGGCGGTGGTCATGACCACGTCGCCGGCGACCAGGAACTGCGGCGGCTGCGCGCCGGCTTCCCACCACTGGATGCTGGGCTTGAGCTCGGTCATCTTCTTGAAGGCCCGCTCGGCACCGGCCGGCGTGCCCAGCACCTTGTAGACGTCGGCGCTCTTGACGCCGTCGGCCATCAGCGCGAACTCGAGGTTGTAGCGTGCGCCCTTGCGCAGGCCACGCTTGCCGGCGAACTTCCTGGTGTTCCAGAAATCGGCCCAGGTGTGGGGGCCGTCCTTGAGCTTGTCGCCGTTGTAGGCCATCACGGTCGACCACACGAAGATGCCCACGGCGCAGTCCTGCACGGCGGCGGGCTGGAAGTCGGCCTTGTTGCCGACCTTGGACCAGTCGATCTTCTCGAACAGGCCTTCGTCGCAGCCGCGCGCGGCATCCGGGCTTTCCACCTCGACCAGGTCCCAGCTGACCTTCCTGCTCTCGACCATGGCCTTGATCTTGGCCTGCTCGCCGTTGTATTCGACGCCGATCACCTTGGTGCCGGTGCTCTTCTCGAAGGGCTCGACATAGGCCTTCTTCTGCGCGTTGCCGTTGGCACCACCGAAGTTCACGACGGTGAGCTGGCTCTGCGCGAAGGCAGGCGCAGCCGACAGGCAGGCGACCACAGCGGCCAATGCCAGAGCGACGGGGGCTTTTTTCATGGATGCACTCCTGGTGCGGTTGGGAAAAGAGAACTCGGGAACACGGAGCCGGGGACCTGGGGGCGAGGGGCCGCGCTCAGGCGTAGACCCGCAGGAAGGTCGGCGGGAAGCGCAGCCAGACCGCCTCGCCGGCCGCGGGCACCCGCGGCAGCGACAGCGGCACCTTGACCGTGGCCTGCTCCTGGCCGGCGATCGCGCAGCGCAGCCGCAGGTGGTCGCCGAAGTAGATGACGTCGTTGACCGCGGCCTTGACGACGTTGTGGCGGTCGGCGGGCTCGTCGAGCAGCGCCTCGATGCGCTCGGGCCGCACGCAGGCCAGCACCGTGCTGCCGGGGTGCACGCCGTTGACGTTCACGCCCGTCAGGCGCTCGCCGCCGGGCAGCACCAGCTCGCAGGGGCCGCCGGCCACCGAGTTGGTGGCCCCGCAGCTGCCCGCCAGCAGCGTGCTGTCGCCGACGAATCCGGCCACGAAGCGGTTGCTCGGCGTTTCATACAGGCGATCGACCCGGTCGATCTGCTGGATCTCGCCGTCGTTGAAGACCGCGACCCGGTCGCTCATGGTCAGCGCCTCGCCCTGGTCGTGGGTGACGTAGACGAAGGTCACGCCCAGCTGGCGGTGCAGTTCCTTGAGCTCGATCTGCATGTGCTCGCGCAGCTGCTTGTCCAGCGCGCCCAGCGGTTCGTCCATCAGCACCAGCTGCGGCTCGAACACCAGCGCGCGCGCCAGCGCCACGCGCTGCTGCTGGCCGCCGGAGAGCTGGCCCGGGAAGCGGTCGGCCTTGCCGTCGAGCTGCACCATGGACAGGGCCTTGGCCACGCGGGTGGCGATCTCGGCCTTGGGCACCTTGCGCACCGTCAGCGGATAGGCCACGTTGTCGCCCACGCTCAGGTGCGGGAACAGCGCGTAGTTCTGGAAGACCATGCCGAAGTTGCGCTTGTGCGGCGGCGTGCGGGTGATCGGCGCACCGTCGAGCAGAATATCCCCGGCGGTCGGCGATTCGAATCCGGCCAGCATCATCAGGGTCGTGGTCTTGCCCGAACCTGACGGGCCGAGCAGCGAGAGAAACTCGCCGCGCTGAATCTCCAGATCCAGCGAGCGCACCACCAGGCTGAGACCGTCATAGGTTTTCTGGACGCCGGTGAAACGGACCAGGGGACGAGGCAAGGCAGAGTTCATGGTGTCGGCGGTACAGGCTCGGGTTCCAGGGCAGGCGGGCGTGAATCAGGGGGATGACGTCACGACCGGGCGGACTGTAGGAGCACGCCGGGCAAGGGCCCATGTACACAGCCGGAGATCTGCAGATGCACTGTGCAGGCGGATGAACCGGTACAGCACAACACCTATTGCCCTTGTTGGTGCATGGTGTTTGTGTGCGGTGCATCGGCGGCGGTGGCCGCACAGGCGCGGGTCAATCCAGGGCCTGGAAACCCGGTGAACCACCGGATCAAAAACTCGTGCCAGGGGCAGGCGCTGTCCCGGGGCTCGAAAAAAGCCGCTTTTTTGCGGGCCACCGCCTGACGTGGCCCACCGGCATGGATCCGGCCTGTGTCGCCGTCGCAACGCACGTCACGGTCCGTGCCGGATCACAAGGCAGCGAGCCCGGGGGTCGTCAGGACCTCCCGGGCTCGTGATGAGGGGGGCAGGGCGGGCCGGTGATCGTCTCGGCGCCGTCCGCAGGCTCAAGGGCCTGCCGTGGCGCCGCCATCCTCGCCGCCGGTGCTGCTGCCGGCGCTGGCCAGGGCCACGATGTTCTGTGCCGAATATCCCTTCTCCCCCTGGATCAGTTCGAATTCGACCCGGGCCCCTTCCTTCAGCGACCGGTATCCGTCCTTGACGATGGCAGAAAAGTGCGCAAAGACATCCCCGGTGATTCCGTCAGCCTCGATGAAGCCGAAACCCTTCTGATCGCTGAACCACTTGACGTTACCTTGATGCATACATGTACTCCAAAACCACAAACAGGATAGGGGTTATTGTGGGAGTATCTGGAAGTTTGTTGCCCATACCAAAGTCGGGGAGCGACGGGCGGCAAACAACAGTCGGGCCAACAAAAAAAGGCGTGCCGCGGACGGCACGCCTTCTGTCGTTGTTCGATCGCTGATCGGCCGGCCCGGGCCGGCGCCGATCACTTGCCGGCAACCGCCGTGGCCAGGCTGGCCTCCAGCACCGCCAGGCCTTCGTCGAGCAGCGCATCGCAGGCCGTCAGCGGCACCAGGATGCGGATCACGTTGCCATGCACGCCGCAGGACAGCAGCACCAGGCCGCGCCGCAGCGCCTCGGCACAGGTGCGGCGCGTCAGGTCGGCGTCCGGGCGGCTCAGGTCACCGTCGGTGAACAGCTCGATGGCGATCATCGCCCCCTGGCCGCGCACGTCCTGGATGCACGGCAGGCGCGAGGCGATGCCATGCAGGCCGGCCGTCAGGCGTGCGCCCACCGCCTGGCTGCGCTCGAGCAGTCGCTCTTCCTTGAACACGTCGAGCACCGCCAGCGCGGCCGCGCAGGCCAGCGGGCTGCCGGCGTAGGTGCCGCCCAGGCCGCCCGGGCCGGGGGCGTCCATCAGCTCGGCCCGGCCGATCACCGCGGAGATCGGGAAACCGCCCCCCATCGACTTGGCCATCGTGACGATGTCGGGTGCGCCCACGCCGGCGTCGACCCACTGCTCGCAGGCCAGCCAGGTGCCGGTGCGCCCGGCGCCGGTCTGCACCTCGTCGGCGATCAGCACGATGCCGTGCTGGTCGCAGAGCTGGCGCAGCGCCCGCACGAAGGGGATCGGCGCGACGTAGAAGCCGCCTTCGCCCTGGACTGGCTCGAGGATGATGGCCGCCACGCGGGCGGCCTCGACGTCGTACTTGAAGATCGCCTCGATCGAGGCGATCGCGTCCTCGACGCTGACGCCATGCAGCGGATTCGGGAACTTGGCGTGGTAGATCTCGGCCGGGAAGGGGCCGAAGCCGGTCTTGTAGGGCGCGACCTTGCCGGTCAGCGCCATGCCCATCATGGTGCGGCCATGGAAGCCGCCGCCGAAGGCGATGATGGCCTGGCGCTTCGTGGCGGCCCGGGCGATCTTGATGGCGTTCTCGACCGCCTCGGCGCCGCTGCTCAGGAAGAACGCCTTCTTGGCGAAGTCACCCGGCGTCAGCTCGATCAGGCGCTCGGCCAGCTCGACGTAGTTCTCGTAGGCCAGCACCTGGAAGCAGGTGTGGTGGTGCTGGTCGAGCTGGGCCTTGACGGCCTCGACGATCTTCGGGTGGCGGTGGCCGGTGTTGAGCACGGCGATGCCGCCGGCGAAGTCGATGTAGCGGCGGCCCTCCACGTCCCAGACCTCGGCGTTCTCGGCACGCTCGACGAACACCTCGTAGGTCTGGCCGAGACCGGCGGGCAGGGCGGCACGACGGCGGGCCATCAGGGCCGCATTGCTGGTGTCGGTGGAAACGTGGGGATCACGGTGCATGGTCGGGGCTCTCCGGTGGGGACGGGCAGGGAAGGTCAGGTCATCGACTGTAGGCAGCCCGGGCAACCGCTACCATGCACAGACAGCCTCCAGCCCGCGGTGCACTGTGCTGGCGACCCGGCCGGTACAGCTCGCCGCCCTGCACAGGCCTGGTGCCGGATGCTGCCTTTCGTGCGTGTTCCGGTGCTTCGTGCACCCTTGTCTTTCCTGCCGCGGCATGTTTTCGCTCAATCCCCAGTCTCCCATTCCGCTGGTCAGCCAGATCGTCGACGGCCTGCGCCGGCTCATCGATGACGGCTCGATGCGTGCCGGCACCAAGGTGCCTTCGATCCGCCAGTTCGCCCATGCCCACGAGGTCAGCGTCTTCACCGTGGTGGAGGCCTACGACCGGCTGGTCGCGCTGGGCTATCTGGTGTCGCGCCCGCACTCCGGCTTCTTCGTGCGCAAGCGGGCCGCCACCGAGGTGCCCGCCACCGAAGCCGCGCCCAGCGGTGGCTACAGCTTCGATTCGGCCTGGTACCTGCGCAAGATCTTCGAGAGCCGCCACCTGGCGATGAAACCGGGCTGCGGCTGGCTGCCGCACGACTGGCTCTTCGAGGAGGGCGTGCGGCGCAGCCTGCGGGCGCTGGCGGCCGAGCATGTCGACCTGGGCGGCTACGGCGACCCCAAGGGCTTCGCGCCGCTGCGACAGCTGATCCGGGATGCGCTGGCCGAGCAGGAGATCGTGATCTCGCCCGACCAGGTGCTGCTGACCCAGGGCTCCAGCCAGGCGCTGGACCTGGCCGCCCGCCGCCTGGTGCGTGCGGGCGACACCGTGCTGGTCGACGACCCCGGTTATGCCAACCTGCTGTTCTCGCTGCGGTTCGCCGGCGCGACCATCGTCGGCGTGCCCCGCACGCCGCAGGGCTACGACCTGGCCACGCTCGAGCGGCTGATCATCGAGCACCAGCCGCGCGTGTTCTTCACCCAGCCGCGGCTGCAGAGCCCGACCGGCTCGGTGGCCCAGCTGGCCCACCTGCACCGCCTGATGCAGCTGGCCGAGAAGCACGACTTCATCGTGGTCGAGAACGACATCTACGTCGACCTCGATCCCGACCCGCGCGCCTCGCTGGCCAGCCTCGACCAGCTCTCCCGGGTGGTGCACGTGGGCAGCTACTCCAAGACCATCTCGCCCAATCTGCGCTGCGGCTTCCTGGTCGCGCATCCGGACATGGTCGAGGACCTCGCCCAGCTCAAGATGATCTCGGGGCTGACCTCGTCGGAGTTCAGCGAGCGCATCGTCTACGGCGCCTTGACCGAAGGCCGCTGGCGCAAGCACCTCAAGGGCCTGCGCGATCGCCTGGGCGAAGCCCACGAGCGGGTGGCCGGACGGCTGCACGACCTGGGCTTCGAGCTGTTCTGCGAGCCCAAGGCCGGCATGTTCCTGTGGGCCCGCCATCCGCAGCTGCCGGACGCGGGCGCGGTGTCCAACCAGGCGGGCGAGGACGACATCATGCTCGGCCCCGGCCACCTCTTCTCGGCCAACCAGGCCACCGCGGCCTGGATGCGTTTCAACGTCGCCTTCTGCGGTGACGACCGGCTGTTCCGTTTCCTGGGCAGCCTGCTGCCACCGCGCTGACCCCGCGCAGGCGCGGCGTCCCTCGCCGTGCCGCTGTCGTGCCCGCCGCGGTGCTCAGTGCCGCGGCTTGCGGCCCGATTTCCGGGGTGCCGCCGCGGGCTCGGGCGCGCTCGCCGCCACCTCCCGGCCTCGCGGCGCGGCGACCGGGCCCAGGAAGGCATTGGCCACCCAGCCCTCGAGGTCGGTCGGCCCGGCCACCTCGACCCGGTTCCAGCGCGCGCCGATCTCGAGCACCAGCACCTCCGTGCCGCGGGGCAGCGGGGCGGCGACGGGCTCGAAGTCCGCGCCCGGGCCGCGGCGGATGTTCAGCGTGGAGGCGGTGACGACCCGGTGCTCGAGCAGGCCGTCGCTGCGGCCGGTCACCCGCGAGCGCAGGGCGGCCAGCGGAAAGGCCGGTCCGGGGTCGCATTTGCGGCCGGGGGCGGCGTCCTCGTGGCCGATGACGTCGAGCAGCCCGTACCGGGCCACCAGCAGCTCCGCCAGCTCCAGCGCCCGCTCGATCTGCGCGCCGGTGTAGGCATGCCAGGGCCGTTGCGGCCCGCCGTGCCGGTGCACGGCACGCTGCACCTCGGCCGTGTCGATCTCCTTGCGAAACCAGGTGAAGCAGCGTCCGCCGATCTCGTCGAGCACCCCGGCGTTGTCCATCTCGATGCCGATGCTGTGCTGGTTGAGGCCGGTGAGCCCGTCCCAGGCGCTGACGCCCGCATGCCAGGTGACGACGTTGAACGGGGCGAGCTGCACGATGCGGCCGTCGCGGCCGAGCACCAGGTGGGCCGAGGCGTTGCCGCTCGGCTTGCGCGTGCACAGGCTGGCGACCGAGCTCTCGGCCGAGCTGCCTGCGGTGTAGTGCAGCATCAGGTAGCGCGGCGTCAGGGGCCCGCCGATGTTGGGGGTGCCTCGGAAGGTGACCTCGTCGCCGACGAGGCGGTGCTTGTCGATGTGCAGCATGGATTCCTCCTGTGCCGATCCGTCAAGGGGCTGGCGTCCTGCGGGGACGCCGACGTGAATCTATGTTTGCGGGGCCGGTCTGCACACCCCCTCGATGACTGTTTGTGTCGGCATTTGTAAAGCGCGCCGCCTTCTATAATTGAACGCTTTGCTGCAGGCCCGCCCGGGCCCGCGCGAGCCTGCAGCTGCCCCTTGCCGACCCTTGCCGACACCGGCCGAAAGCGCGGAATGAAAGCCTCCGAAATCCGTTCGACCTTCCTGAAGTTCTTCGAGTCGAAGGGCCACCAGATCGTGGCCTCCTCGCCGGTGGTGCCCGGCGACGATCCGACGCTGCTGTTCACCAATGCCGGGATGAACCAGTTCAAGGACGTCTTCCTGGGCTTCGACAAGCGCCCGTACAGCCGTGCGACCACCTCGCAGAAGTGCATCCGCGCCGGCGGCAAGCACAACGACCTCGACAACGTGGGCTACACCGCGCGCCACCACACGTTCTTCGAGATGCTGGGCAACTTCAGCTTCGGCGACTACTTCAAGCACGATGCGATCTCGTTCGCCTGGGAGCTGCTGACCGAGCACTTCAGGCTGCCCAAGGACAAGCTCTGGGTCACGGTGTATTCCGAGGACGACGAGGCCTACGACATCTGGAACCGGATCGTCGGCGTGCCCGCCGAGCGCATCGTGCGCATCGGCGACAACAAGGGCGGCCGCTACCTGTCGGACAACTTCTGGATGATGGGCGACACCGGCCCCTGCGGCCCCTGCACCGAGATCTTCTACGACCACGGCCCCGACGTGGCCGGCGGCCCTCCGGGCAGCCCCGATGAAGACGGCGACCGCTACATCGAGGTCTGGAACAACGTCTTCATGCAGTTCAACCGCACCGAGGACGGCGTGATGCACCCGCTGCCCAAGCCCAGCGTGGACACCGGCATGGGCCTGGAGCGCATCACCGCGGTGCTGCAGCACGTGCACTCGAACTACGAGATCGACCTGTTCGTCGCGCTGCTGGCCGCCGCGAAGAACGCGGTGGACTTCGCCGCCGGCGTGACCGACGGCACGGCCGGCTGCGACGCCGCCAGCCCGAGCCTGAAGGTCATCGCCGACCACATCCGCGCCTGCTCGTTCACCATCGTCGATGGCGTGATCCCGGGCAACGAAGGCCGCGGCTACGTGCTGCGCCGCATCGCCCGCCGCGCGATCCGCCACGGCTACAAGCTGGGTGCACGCACCCCGTTCTTCCACACGCTGGTGCATCCGCTGGCCGTGCAGATGGGCGAGGCCTACCCCGAGCTGCGCCAGAACGCCGACCGCATCTTCGCCGTGCTCAAGCAGGAGGAGGAGCGCTTCTTCCAGACCATCGCCAACGGCATGGAGATCCTCGACGGCGCGCTGGCCGCGCTGGACGGGGCCGGCGTGAGCCGCCTCGATGGCGACACCGCCTTCAAGTTGCACGACACCTACGGCTTCCCGGTCGACCTGACCGCCGACGTCTGCCGCGAGCGGGACATGACGGTCGACACCGCCGGCTTCGACGCCGCGATGAACCGCCAGCGTGAGCAGGCCCGGGCCGCCGGCAAGTTCAAGATGGCCGCCGGCCTCGAGTATTCGGGCGCCCCGACCACCTTCCACGGCTACGAGCACCTGAGCTGCGAGACCAGCCAGGTGGTGGCCGTCTACGTCGACGGCAGCTCGGTCGAGTCGGCCCGTGCGGGTGACGACGCGGTGATCGTGCTCGACCACACGCCGTTCTACGCCGAGTCCGGCGGCCAGGTCGGTGACACCGGCGAGCTGCGCAACGGCACCAGCCGGGTCGTGGTCGAGGACACGATCCGCATCCAGGCCGACGTGTTCGGCCAGCACGGCCGCATCGTTGAGGGCGAGGTGCGCGTGGGCGACCGACTGGTCGCGCGCGTGGACGCCGAGCGCCGCGCCCGCATCGTGCGCAACCACAGCGCCACCCACCTGATGCACAAGGCCCTGCGCGAGGTGCTGGGCAGCCATGTGCAGCAGAAGGGCTCGCTGGTCAACGCCGAGCGCACCCGCTTCGACTTCGTGCACAACGCGCCGATGAGCGACGAGCAGATCCGCCGGGTCGAGGCGCTGGTGAACGCCGAGGTGCTGGCCAACGCCGCGGCCCAGTCGCAGGTCATGGGCATCGACGATGCGCAGAAGACCGGCGCGATGATGCTGTTCGGCGAGAAGTACGGCGAGACCGTGCGCGTGCTGAGCATCGGTTCGACCAAGGAGCTGTGCGGCGGCACGCACGTGAGCCGCACCGGGGACATCGGCCTGTTCAAGATCGTGGCCGAGTCGGGCGTGGCCGCGGGCGTGCGCCGGGTCGAGGCGGTCACCGGTGACAACGCGCTGGCCTATCTGCAGGGGCTGGAGTCGACGGTCGGCAGCGTGGCCGGTGCACTGAAGGCGGCGCCGACCGAGCTGACGGCCCGCATCGGCGGCCTGCAGGAGCAGCTGCGCGCGCTGGAGAAGGAAGTGATCGCGCTCAAGGGCAAGCTGGCCTCCAGCCAGGGCGACGAGCTGATGGCCCAGGCGGTCGACCTCAACGGCGTCAAGGTGCTGGCCGCGGTGCTCGAGGGCGCCGACGCGGCCACGCTGCGCACGACGATGGACCAGCTCAAGAACAAGCTCAAGACCGCGGCGATCGTGCTGGCGGCGGTCGACGGCGCCAAGGTGCAGCTGGCCGCCGGCGTCACGGCCGACGTGATTGGCAGGCTCAAGGCGGGCGAGCTGGTCAACTTCGTCGCTCAGCAGGTGGGCGGCAAGGGCGGCGGCAAGCCGGACCTGGCGATGGCTGGCGGCACCGATGCGAGCAAGCTCGCCGGTGCGCTGGCCAGCGTGCAGGCCTGGGTCGGTGAGCGCGTCTGAGGTGGACGACCTTCCGGACGACGATGATCCGTACGCGCCGGTCCAGTCGCCGCGCCTGTGGCGCGACGAGCTCTGGACCGCGCGGGTCATCAAGAACGAGGACGACGAGGGCTGGGCCGTCTCGATGACCCGCCATGGCGAGTCCGAGCCGGCGCTGGTCGCGCCCTGGACCATGGGGCGCGACAAGAAGAACCCCAAGCCGCTGGACGCGCCCGCCTTCCACACCTGGGTCAAGACCGCCTCCGAGGTGATCCGTCGCCACGAGCAGCAGCTGCACGCCCTGCTGCACAAGAGCGTGATGGTGTCGACCGACGGGGGCCGGGTGAAGGTGATGCTCGACATCGATCCCGACGAGCATGAGCCGACCGCCACCCTCAGCGCGGTCGACGCCCGGGGTGAAGAGATCGCCCGCAGGAAGGTCGCGCCGGATTTCAGGCTCGACAGCGCCAGCGCAGCCGCCTGGCTGGCCCGGCTGGCCTGAGCGGGCAGCCCGGAGACAGGCCGGACCGGGCCTCAGAAGCCCGATCCGGGCTGCTTCAGGAACTCGGCCTCCTCGGCCGTGTCGATGCGGCCCAGCGCCGCGTTGCGGTGCGGGAACCGCCCGAACCGGGCGATCGCCCAGTCGAGCAGGTCGGCCAGCGCGGGCTCGTCCCGGCCGAGCTGCCCGAACAGCCGCACGGCCTCGTCCTGTTCGGCCAGCGCTTCCGAATGCTCGAACGGCAGGTAGACGAACTGCCGCTGCACGCCCGTCAGGCCCCGGTCCTCGCCACGGGCCACCATGGCACTGGCCAGGTCCAGCGCCTGACGGTCGCCGGCAAAGGCCCGGGCCGTGCCACGCCCGGTGTTGCGGGTGAACTGGTCCAGCACGAGGATCAGCGCCAGGCAGCCCTCGGGGGTGGCGCGCCAGGCCTCGCCGTCGCCGGCCAGCGCGGCCTCGATCAGCGGGCCGAAGCGCGTGGCGATCTGCCGGTCGAAGTCCTCGTCCTTGCGGAACCAGGCCGCGCGGGGCCGGGCGTGATCGGGGTCCTCGGGCGGGCCGAACCAGAATGCCAGGATCGAGGACGGCGTGGGCGACATGAGAGGACCTCGGCTCGGGATGGGGAGCATCCATTCGAGCACAGTCGCCTCACGGTCGTGTCACCCCAGGTCTTCTGCCGTCGCCGCCGCGCGGGCGTCTCGACTACGATCGGCGCATGAAACTGCTCTACATCGCCGACCCCATGTGTTCCTGGTGCTACGGCTTCGGTGCCGTGCTGGGTGAACTGCTGGCCGATCCGCCCAGGCCGCAGCCCTTGTCCCTGGAGCTGGTGATGGGTGGCTTGCGCCCGTACACCACCGAGCCGATGGCGCCGGCCCGGGCCGACGAGATCCACGGGCACTGGCTGCGTGTCGCCCAGGTCAGCGGGCTGCCGTTCGCGCCGCAGCCCCACCCGCAGCTGCACCGGGCCGGCTTCGTCTACGACACCGAGCCGGCGAGCCGCGCGGTCGTGACCGTGCGCAGCCTGTGGCCGGAGCGGGCGTGGGACCACCTGAAGCGGCTGCAGCACGCGTTTTATGCCGAGGGCCGGGATGTCACCCAGGCCGAGGTGCTGACCGCGCTCGCGAGCGAATCCGGCCTGCCGGAAGCGGAGTTCCGCAGCGCCCTGGAATCGGACGAGATGCGGGACCTGACCCGCTCGGACTTCCGTCAGGTGCAGGCCTGGGGGGTGGGCAGCTTCCCGGCGCTGGTGGCCGAGGTCGGTGGCGAGCTGATGCTGGTGGCCCAGGGCCATCTGCCGATCGAGACCTTGCGCCAGGCGCTGGCCCGTGTGCGGCCGCCGCAGGCCGTCGCGTCCTGAGCAGGCTGCAGGCGGGCACGGTGGCGCCATGGCGTCCATCATCTGCAGGTCCGCCTGCCATTCAGGCGGACGGACCGGGCATGGACTTCCCGCAGGAGGTCCGGGGCCGTTGCGGGCGGCAGGCCGGATGCGCAGCATCACGGGGCCATGCCGCTCGCCTCAGGTCGACCCGTCAGGGGCCGATCGGCGCTCCGGCGACGAGGGGTCGCGGGAGACGGGCCTGAGTCGGGCCCGGCGGCCGGTGAAGGCCGACGAGCCGGGGACCACGCTCAGCGCGGGCCAGGGCGGCGCGGGCCGCTGCTGCCACCACCACCGCGGTTTTCCAGGTGACGGAAGGTCACGCGGCCCTTGGTCAGGTCGTAGGGCGACAGTTCGAGCGACACCTTGTCGCCTGCGAGGATGCGGATGTGGTGCTTGCGCATCTTGCCGGAGGTGTAGGCCACCAGCGTGTGTCCGTTGTCGAGGGTGACACGGAAACGGGAATCGGGGAGCACTTCGTTCACCACGCCGTGCATTTCGATGAGTTCTTCCTTGGCCATTGATTTCCTGTGAGTGGGTTCGGGGGACGGTTCGGTCTCATCCGGCCTGAAATTCTTCAGGTGTCGGTGTACGCCAGGCACACCGTGGTGGTTGAGCAGATGCGGCTGCGGGGGCACGATCGGATCGACCAGAACGTGCGGCTCATCCATCAGCCGATCAGAGCAGGACCCCGATTGGCACAGCAGGCCAGCCCAAGTCAAACACCGAACCTGTGATTATACCCTCTGAGTGACGATGTCGCTGCTTTCAGGTGCGTGCCCCGATGGCGCGCATCGGGGGGCCGTGGACGAGGCCTCCGGCAAACGGGCGTGCGGCAGGCTCGGGTGCGGACGGGCCGGGACCGGCAGGCGATCCGACGCCACCGCGTCGGCGGTGAGCCATGCACGCGACCACGCCAGCAGCTGTTGCTGCCCGGCGTGACGCCAGGCCCGCACCAGGCAGACGGCCCGTGCCCCCGCCCGGCGGGCCGGCGCGAGCTGCGCCGGCTCGAGGATGCCCCCGATGGCCACCACCGGAACCGGCGACAGGTGGGCCCACCAGGCGAGATTGTCCAGCCCCTGGGGCTGCCAGGGCATGTCCTTGGTGGTGGTCGGCCAGACCGGGCCGCAGGCCAGGTAGTCCGGCCGCAGGCCGGCGGCACGGCACAGCTCCCAGAGGCTGTGCGAGCTCACGCCCAGCTGCAGCCCGGCCCGGCGGGCGGTGCGCAGGCGCTGCCGCCCGGCCGGGCCGAGCCGCTCCAGGTCCTCCTGCCCCAGGTGCACGCCGAGCCCGCAGATCGGGCCGGGCTGCTGCGCCTGCGTGCGCAGCGTGGTTTCCCAGTGGTCGTTGACGAAGAGCGTGACCGCGGCGTCGCGGGCACGCTGCCAGCCGGCCTGCAGCTCGGTGGCCAGCCAGGTGTCGAAGGTGCGGTCGTCGAGGTCGGGGTGGGCCTCGCGCTTGATGCGCAGCTGCACCGCGGCCATCGGGGCGGCCGGCTCGCCGAGGGCCTGCAGCCCGTCGAGCGCCCGGGCCAGCGACCGGGTGTCGTCGAACAGCGCGTAGAGACCGGCGGGCAGCGGCGATGGTGACGGCGATGGCGCCGTGCCGGCCCGGTCCGTGGTCGCGAGGTCGGACAGGTCGTCGCCCCAGCTCATCCAGGGCAGGTGGGTCGCGTCGGTCAGGCCGCCGTGCGAGCTGCCCACCGGACCCGCTCCGGTGCCCGCCGGATGGCCCCGGGCGATGGCCGTGGTGGTCGCCATCTTGGCCATCACCATGGCCTCGGCCGCGACGAAACCCCGCGCGAGCGCGGCCGCGACGTGGGTGGCGTGGGTGCAGCCGGTGCCGTGGTGATGTGCCGTGTCCAGGCGCGGCAGGGCCAGCCAGCCCTGCACCGCGACCTCGGGTCGACCAGGCGCCTGCACCGGCGCATCGACCCAGTCGAGCGCCCAGCCCGCCGGGGCGGCCGTGCCGCCAGGCTCCTCGTCACCGCCGGTGATGCAGACCGCCTGCGCGCCCAGCTCGCGCAGCGCCGCGGCCAGTGCCGGCACCGGCCAGTGCGCGATCTCGTGGCGGCGCTGCGGCCAGGCGGCCGCCAGCAGCGCCCGCGCCTCGCGGCGGTTGGGCGTGATCACCGTGGCCCGCGGCAGCAGCTCGGCCGCATAGGCCTGCACCAGCGCCGCATCGGCAAACGCCGCGCCGGTGCTCGCGCGCAGCACCGGATCGACCACCAGCGGCAGCCCGGGATGCCGCCGGCGCAGCGTGTCGATGTGCCGGGCCACCACCTGCACCGTCGCCACGCCGGCCAGCAGGCCGGTCTTGACGGCATCGGGGGGCAGGTCGGTGGCGAGGGCCTCCAGCTGGGCCTCCAGCCACGCGACCGGCAGCGCCTCGATGCGGGTCACCGCCACCGAGTTCTGCGCGGTCACCGCGGCGACCACCGGGCACAGGTGCACCTCGGCGCCGAGCGCGGCCCGCTGGTCGGCGGCCAGGCCGGCGCCACCGCCGCTGTCGTTGCCGGCGATGCTCCAGACGATCGGTCGGGGGTCGCTCATGTGCCTCATCCGATCAGGAAGGGCCGGCCGGTCACCGGCGTGCTGGCCACGGCCATCGACTGCGGGGCCATCACCCCGGCCTCCCGGCCGAGCCGGCCGGCCTTCACCGCATGGGCAAAGGCGGCGGCCATGCGCACCGGATCGCCCGCCTGGGCGACCGCCGAGTTCAGCAGCACGCCGTCGAGTCCCAGCTCCAGCGCCTGGGCGGCGTGGGCCGGCGCGCCGATGCCCGCGTCGACGATCAGCGGCACGCCCGGCAGCCGCTCGCGCAGCGTGCGCAGCGCAAACGGATTGAGCAGGCCCTGGCCGCTGCCGATCGGCGCGCCCCACGGCATCAGCACCTGGCAGCCCGCGTCGAGCAGGCGCTGGCAGGTCACCAGGTCGTCGGTGCAGTAGGGAAAGACGTCGAAGCCGTCGCGCACCAGCTGCCCGGCCGCATGCACCAGCTCCCACGGGTCGGGCTGCAGCGTGTGCTCGTCGCCGACCACCTCCAGCTTCAGCCACGGCGTGTCGTAGAGCTCGCGGGCCATGTGGGCCAGCGTGATGGCCTCCCGGGCGGTGCGGCAGCCGGCGGTGTTGGGCAGCAGGCGCGCGCCTTGCACCGGCAGCAGCTCGCGGATCAGGTCGATGAAGCCGTTGTCGCCGGCCGCCCCCAGCGTGCGCTTGAGGCCGACGGTGACGACCTGCGTGCCGCTGACCTGCAGCGCCTCGCGCAGCACGGCCGGCGAGGGATAACCGGCCGTGCCCAGCAGCAGCCGGCTGTCCAGCGTGACGCCGTAGAGCGTCCAGGGTTGGGTGACAGGCAGCATTCAGCCTCCGACGATGGCTTGGAAGGTGGTGATCGTGTCGCCCGGCTGCAGCAGCCGGGCCGCCCGGGCCGCCCGCGGCACGAACTGGCCGTTCACCGCGGTGGCGCAGCGCCGCGGATCGAGCCGCTCGCCCAGGCACTCGAGCGCGCCGTCCAGGCTGGAGGCGGGCGGCACGGCCAGCGGCTCGCCGTTGATGCTGACCTCGATCAGGTCGAGGCCGGCGGGGGTCAGGTCAGGGGTCATCGGGGTTCTCCGAGAGCGCTGCCGAGCCCGGCCTGCGCCAGGCCGTCCTGCAGCAGGGCGGGCGCGAGCAGCCAGCCGTGGCGGAACAGGCCGTTGATGCGCAGCAGGCCGGGCTGCAGCTCGGTGTGCGGTTCGTTGTCGGGCAGGGCGGGGCGCAGGTTGCTCTCCAGGTGCACGATGCGCGCTTCGGCCAGCGCCGGCACGACGCTGTGGGCGGCGGCCATCAGCTCGACGGCGCTGCGCAGGCTGACCGGCGAGCGGTCCTCGCTCTCGATCTCGCTGGCCCCCAGCACGAACAGGTCGCCCGGGCGAGGCACCAGGTAGACGCGGTGGCGCGGATGCATCAGCCGCACCGGCCGGTTCAGCACCACGCCCGGCGCGTGCAGCCAGACCACCTCGCCACGTACGCCACGCAGGCGGTCGATCGCCCCGGCGGGGGCGCCGGTCCGCGGGGTCGGGCCGCGGGCGCCCAGGCCACGCAGGTCCAGCACCCAGTCCGCGTCCCAGCGCTCGCCGTCGTCCAGCTCGATCACGCCGGGGGCGAGCGCCGTGACCGTGCGGCTCCAGCGCCACTGCACCTGTGGCGCCTGCCCGGCCAGCGTGCACAGCATGGCCGGGGACATCACCTGGCCTTCACCGGGCAGCAGCCAGGCCCGCAGGTGCGGCTCCAGCGCCGGCTCGAGCGTGCGCAGCGCCTCGCCCGTCAGCGCCTGCGGGCGCGGCATGGCCTCGTGCAGCGCGCCGGCCTGCGCCAGCCGGTCGAGCACTCGCTGAGCGCTGCCGAGGTCGGCGGCGTGGGCCAGCAGCAGGCTGCCGCGCTGCTGCATCAGCAGAGGCGCGGGTGCGCCGCCGTCGGCGGCCAGCCGGTCAGCCACCTGGCGCCACAGCGCGATCGAGCGCCAGCCGAGCATCGCGATGGCCGCAGAGGCGTGGTCGAGCTCGGCCAGCGGGCTGAGCATGCCCGCCGCGGTGAAGCCGGCCGGCCCCAGACCGTCCTGGCGGGCTTCGGGTCCGGTGGCGGGGTCGAACACCGTCACGCGGTGGCCGGCCTGCGCCAGGCTCCACGCCGCCAGCCGCCCGAGCACGCCGGCCCCGGCGATGCCGATCCGCAGGTGCGGGCCGGTTGACCCCGACGGCGTGCCGATCGAAGAAGAGGTGAAGCGGGGCGCGTGCATGGCCGGGCTCCCCGCGATCAGCCCCGGTCCAGCTGGATCGGGATGTAGAACTCGCCGCCCACCGCCTTGAACTCGGCCGATTTCTCCGCCATGCCCTGCGCCAGCGCCGCCTGCGTGTCCACGCCGAGCTGGTCGGCGTAGTCGCGCACGTCCTGCGTGATCTTCATCGAGCAGAACTTCGGGCCGCACATCGAGCAGAAGTGCGCCTCCTTCGACGAGTCCTTCGGCAGCGTCTCGTCGTGGTAAGCCTCGGCCGTCTCCGGGTCGAGGCCGAGGGCGAACTGGTCGCGCCAGCGGAACTCGAAGCGCGCCTTGCTCATCGCGTCGTCGCGGGCGCGCGAGCCGGGGTGACCCTTGGCGTTGTCGGCGGCGTGCGCGGCGATCTTGTAGGCGATGATGCCCTGCTTCACGTCGTCGCGGTCCGGCAGGCCCAGGTGCTCCTTGGGCGTCACGTAGCACAGCATGGCGGTGCCCATCCAGCCGATCATGGCCGCGCCGATCGCCGAGGCGATGTGGTCGTAGCCGGGCGCGATGTCGATGGTCAGCGGGCCGAGGGTGTAGAACGGCGCCTCGTCGCAGTGCTTGATCTGCTCGTCCATGTTGGCCTGGATCAGGTGCATCGGCACGTGGCCCGGGCCTTCGATCATGGTCTGCACGTCGTGCTTCCACGCGGTCTTGGTCAGCTCGCCCAGCGTGCGCAGCTCGGCGAACTGCGCCTCGTCATTGGCGTCCGCCGACGAGCCGGGACGCAGGCCGTCGCCCAGCGAGAACGTCACGTCGTACGCCTTCATGATCTCGCAGATCTCGTCGAAGTGCGTGTACAGGAAGTTTTCCTTGTGGTGCGTGATCATCCACTTGGCGAGGATCGAGCCGCCGCGGCTGACGATGCCGGTGCGGCGCTTGGTCGTCAGGTGGATGAACGGCAGGCGCACGCCCGCGTGGATGGTGAAGTAGTCCACCCCCTGCTCGGCCTGCTCGATCAGCGTGTCGCGGAAGATGTTCCAGGTGAGGTCTTCCGCCACGCCGCCGACCTTCTCCAGCGCCTGGTAGATCGGCACGGTCCCGATCGGCACCGGCGAGTTGCGGATGATCCAGTCGCGCGTCGTGTGGATGTTGCGGCCGGTGGACAGGTCCATCACGGTGTCGCCGCCCCAGCGCATCGACCAGACCAGCTTCTCGACCTCTTCCTCGATCGAGGAGGTCACGGCCGAGTTGCCGATGTTGGCGTTGATCTTCACCAGGAAATTGCGGCCGATGATCATCGGCTCGACTTCGGGGTGGTTGATGTTGGCCGGGATCACGGCGCGGCCGCGCGCGACTTCGTCGCGCACGAACTCCGGCGTGATGATCTCGGGGATGCGCGCGCCCATCGCGTTGCCCTTCAGGCGGGCCTCGCGCTCGGCGTCGCCCAGGTATTCGCGCATCCACTCGCGCTTGCCGTTCTCGCGGATGGCGATGTATTCCATCTCCGGCGTGACGATGCCTTGGCGGGCGTAGTGCATCTGCGTCACATTGCCCGAGAGGTTCTGCCCCGCCTTGGCGCGGCGCGGCGTGCGCTGCAGGCCGGCGGCTTCGGCGCGCAGCGCGTTGATGCGCTCGCCATGCAGGTCTTCGTTCTTGACGCCGTCATCCAGGGCTGCGCGCTGGCGGCCGGTGTAGGTTTCCGTGTCGCCGCGGGCCTCGATCCAGCCGGCGCGCACCGGGGCCAGGCCCTTGCGCACGTCGATGGCGGCAGTCGGGTCGGTGTAGGGGCCGGAGGTGTCGTAGACGGTGACCCGCTCGCCATTGGTCAGCGCGATCTCGCGCATGGGCACATGGACGCCGGGCAGCGTGCCCTCGACATGCACCTTGGTGGACGCGGGAAAAGGTTCGCGCGTCAGCGTGAGCAGTTCTTGCAGCTTGTCGGGGGCGTTCATCGGAGCAACTCCTGGTTGGGCTGCTCCGGAGGTCGCCCCCGCGACACGGCCGCCGAGGGCACACGGGTGCCTTCGAGACCATGCACTGCCTGGGGCAGACTGCTCTTCTTCCGCCGGTACTAACCGGTTCAAGTTCGCGGGTTCGGATCAACCATCTCAGCACACCACCATGATGTGCACCCCGGAGCGGGGCGGATTCTGCGCGAGCCGCGCGGCGCCTGTCAACGCCCTCGGCGCATGGCGCCCCGCGGCCGAGCGGGCCGGGCGGCCGCGCCAGCGGACGATTTGAGCGCCAGCACGTCCGGGAGGCGTTGCCGCCTCTATCATCGGCACAAAGAGGCCAGCACACTGGCCGCGGAGGAGTGCACGATGGTGAACGTGGGGCGTCGACGCAGTCTGGCCGCCTGGGCCGTGCCGATGGCATGGGCCGCCGGTGTCGGGCTGTCCGGTTGCGAACGCCGTGAACCCCTGCTGCGGATCGCCACCTCGGTGTGGATCGGCTACGAGAGCCTCTACCTGGCGCAGGCACGCGGCTGGATCGATCGCTCCCGGGTGCGCCTGATCGAGGCACCGTCGTCCACCGATGCGCTGCATCTGCTGGCCTCGGGCAATGTCGAGGCCGTGGGGTTGACGCTGGATGAACTGTTGTCGGCCCGGGCCGACCAGCTCGACATCGTCGCCGTCCTGGTCTTCGACGAGTCGCATGGCGGGGACGGGCTGCTGGCGCGCGCCGACATCACCGGGCTGCCCGGGCTGGCGGGCCGCCGGATCGGCGTGGAGCGCAGCGCGGTCGGTGCGTTCCTGCTGCACGAGGCGCTGACCCGCGCGGGGCTGGGCACGATGGACGTCATTCCGGTCTACCTCCGCATCGACCAGCACCTGGACGCCTGGCGGTCCGGCCGGATCGACGCCATCGTCTCCTACGAGCCGGTGCTCTCGCAGATCGAGGCCCTCGGGGCGAGGCGGCTGTTCGACAGCCGGGGCCTGACGTCGGCCATCGTCGACGTGCTTGCCGTGCAGCGGGCGGCGATCCGCACCCACCGCCAGGGCCTGCTGAACCTGATCCGGCAGCATTTCCGGGTGCGGTCCTGGATGGCGGCCGAGCCGGCCGCGGCCGCGGAGATCAGCGGGCGCAGGCTGCGCCTGCCAGCGGCTGACGTCGAACGTGCCCTCGCCCAGGTGATCCTGCCCGACATCGCCGAGAACCGGCGCCTGCTCAAGGGCCGGCCGTCGCCGCTGCAGCACAGTGCCGAAGCGCTCGAGCGGGTGCTGCTGGGCGCCCGCCTGCTGGAGCACATGGTGGTGATGGACGACCTGTTCGACGACAGCCTGCTGCCGGTCGAGCCGCTGGAGCCCTGGTCATGATCCGCGCCTTCGCCCGCTGGAGGCCGTCGATCTCGGTGGCCATTCCGCTGCTGCTGGGGCTGTTCCTGGTGCTGGTCGGGGTGGGCAGCCTGTGGGCCGAATCGCGGCGCCAGATGCGCGAGTTCGAGGAGGCGACCGTGCGGGAGTTCTCCAGCGAGCTGTCGCGTCTGAGCCTGCAGGTGATCCGGCACCTGGACGCACCGTCGTCGGACCTGCCCACCGAGCTGGCCCGCCTCAGCAGTCACCCGGACGTGACGTCGATCGCGGTGCTCAATGCGGCGGGCGAGGTGCTGCTGGCCAACCGCCAGAGCTGGGCCGGGCAGTCGCTGACCCGCTTCGATCCGCAGCTGCGCATCGAGCAGCTGCTGCCCGCGCTGATGGGCCTGCAGACCACGCTCGACTGGAGCGCCGACCGGCAGCACCTGACGATGATGCGGGCCTTCAGGCTGTCCCAGGGCAACCAGCAGCTGCGGGGCATCGAGCGCGGGCTGGTCTACCTGACGCTGGACCTGGGACCGTCACGCGCGCTGCGCCTCGAGCGCATCTGGCAGGAACGTCTGCCCGAGCTGGCGGGTTTTTCGCTGGCCCTGCTGATGCTGGGCATGCTGCTGCAGCACCTCGTGGCCCGCCCGCTGCGGCAGCTGGGTGCGGCCACCGCGCGGTGGGGCCAGGGCCAGCTGTCGGCCCGGGCCGAGGAGACCGGCTCGCGCGAGATCGCCGACCTGGCCCGTGCCTGCAACGACATGGCCCAGACGCTGGAGCGCGCCCGCGCCGACCTGGAGGCCAATCGTGAGCAGCTCTCGACCATCCTCTACTCGACCGGGGATGCGCTGCTGGCCACCGACACGCTGAGCCGGATCACGCTGCTCAATCCGGTGGCCGAAGCGCTGACCGGCTGGACCGAGCAGGAGGCCCGTGGCCGCACGGTCGAGGAGGTCTTCCGCATCGAGCAGGCCGAGACCGGGCTGCCGGCGGTCATCCCGGTGCGGCAGGTGCTCGACGAGGGGGTCGTCGTGGGCCTGGCCAACCACACGGTGCTGGTGGCCCGTCACGGCAAGCGCACCCACATCGCCGACAGTGCCGCGCCGGTGCGCCGGGGTGACGGCAGCCTGGTCGGCGTGGTCATCGTCTTCCGCGACGTCGACGAGGCCTACCGGCTCGAGCAGGCGCTGGCCGACAGCGAGTTCCGCTACCGGGCCCTGGCCGACGCCGGGGCCTCGCTGCTGGCCACCGCGGACACGCAGGGCAATCTGCAGTGGTTCAACCGCTGCTGGCTGGAGTTCACCGGCCAGAGCGAGCGGCAGGCGGTCACCAGCCCGTGGCAGCAGCGCATCCACCCCGATGACCTCGGCGCGCTGATGCTGGCCTGGCGCGAGCTGATCGAGCAGCGCCAGGCGCTGCGCCTGCAGCTGCGCATGAACCGGCACGACGGCATCTGGCGCTGGGTGTGGCTGGAGGCTCGCCCCTGGTTCGGTCGCGAGGGGCAGTTGCTCGGGCACCTGGTCCATGGCCTGGATATCACCGAGCAGCGGGAAGTGAACCGGCAGCTGGAGGGACAGATCGACGAACTGCAGCGCTGGCACCAGGTCACGCTGGAGCGGGAGCAGCGGGTGATCGAGCTCAAGCGGGAGATCAACGCCCTCAGCCGGGCCCATCGCCAGCCGGTCCCGTACCCGGAGGCCGACATCGGGGCGCCCCAGGAGGACCGCCGATGAGCCGCGTCGAGCAGGACACGGTACCCCGACCGGTCTGGCCGCGCCTGCGTGGCGGGCTGCCGTACCTCGCGTTGCTGGCGGTGCTGTCGTGGTCGAGCGGCTGGATCTGGCCGGCCGCCCCGCCGCTGGCCGCTGCCGTCTTCGCCGCCCTGCTGGGCGCGGGCGCGGCCTTCTGGTGGGGGCGACGTCGCCTGGGCCTCATGCAGGCCAGCCACGCACGGACGCAGCAGGAGCTGATGCAGGCCGTCGACCAGCTCGGAACCGGCCTGATGGCGATCGATCCGGCCGGCCTGATCGTGCACGGCAACCGCCGGTTCGCGAACCTGCTGGGGCGCGAGGCCGAGGCGCTGGCGGGCCTGGCGTTCGTCACGCTGTTCCATCCCGATGACCTCAAGTGCTGCCGGCGCCTGCTGTCGACGGCGGCCGACACCACCTCGCCCCCCCAGGACCTGAGGATCCTCAGGCCCGACGGGCGGCTGCTCTGGGTGCGTGTGCGCATGAGCTGCAACCCGGGGGCCGGCCTGCCCGTGCTGCAGCGCATCCTGACGGCCGAGGACATCGACGAGCTGAAGACGGGCCACGTCACGCTGCAGCACCGCGAGCGCCTGCTGCGTGCGGTGGTCGACTCCATCCCCGACGCCATCGGCGTGCGCGACCTGCACGGCGCCTACCTGCTGGCCAACCCGGCACTGGCCGAACTGCTGCAGCGGCCGGTGGCCCAGATCGTGAGCCACCCGGTCGGCGAGGTGCACGGCGCCGACCAGGCCCGTGCGCTGATCGACGCCGACCACAGCGCGGTGGCGCTGGCCACCAGCATCCACCGCGAGACCCATCATGTCGGGCTGGACGGTCGGCGGGTCGTGCACGACACCAGCACGTCGGTGCTGCGCGATGACCAGGGCGAGCCTTTTGGCGTGGTGTCGATCGGGCGCGACGTCACCGCGATGCGCGAGGTGTCGGAGCGGCTGACCGAGTCCAGCGCCCGCACCCAGACCCTGCTGCTCAATGCCCGCGATTCACGCCTGGCCCTGCTGTCGCTGCTGGAGGACCAGCGCCGGGCGGTGCGGGCGCTGGCCCTCAACGAGGCCCGCCTGCGCGCCGTGATGGCAGCCTTGCCCGACCTGGTGTTCCTGTTCGACGATCAAGGCCGTTTCATCGACATCTGGGCCAGCCGGACCGACATGCTGATCGCGCCCCGGGAGCAGGTGCTGGGGCGGCGCATCGGCGAGATCGTGCCGGCCCCGCTGGCCGAGCTGGCGATGGAGCGGCTCGCGCTGGTGCTGCGCTCGGGCCAGCTGCAGGTGTTCGAGTACTCGCTGGGCCTGCGCGAGCAGCAGCACTGGTTCGAGATGCGCATGGTGCGGGCCGGCGAACAGGAGGTGCTGGCCGTGGCCCGCGACATCACCCGGGATCGCCAGAACCGGGGCGCGCTCGAGCACAGCGAGGCCCGCCTGCGCCTGGCGCTCGAGGGCAGCGGCGACGGCCTGTGGGACTGGGACCTCAAGAGCGACACGGTGCGTTTTTCGGAGCAGGTCGAGCGCATGCTGGCCTACGAGGGCAGCGATTTCCATCGTGAGTTCCGCCTGCTCGAGCGCCTGCATCCCGATGACGTCGTCGTGACCCGGCGGGCCATCCGCGACACGCTGGCACGCCGCATCGTGTTCGACCGCAAGCTGCGGGTGCGCGGCTTCGACGGCCACGACCGCTGGCTGCACGCGCGCGGCATGGTGCAGTGGGATCCGCAGCGGCAGAGCCGGCGCTTCTCCGGCGTCATCACCGACAAGACCCACGAGATGGAGGCGCAGGCCCGCCTGCGCCTGGCCGCCACCGTGTTCGACAGCACGCTCGAGGGGGTGCTGATCACCGATGCCAGCCAGCGCATCGTCTCCGTCAACCCGGCCTTCACCCGGCTGCTCGGCTACACCGAGGAGGAGGTGATCGGGCGCACCCCGGCCTGCATGGCCTCGGGCCGCCACTCCGACACCTTCTTCCAGCAGATGTGGCAGACCATCGCCCGCTCGGGCCACTGGCAGGGCGAGATCTGGAACCGCTGCAAGGACGGCGTGGTGCGCCCGGAGCTGATGTCCATCAGCGCGGTGTTCGACGATCAGGCACAGGTCAGCCACTACGTGGGCGTGTTCACCGACATCTCGGAGCTGAAGAACTCCGAGGCCAAGCTCGACCACCTCGCCCACCACGATCCGCTGACCCAGCTGCCCAACCGCCTGCTGTTCCGCCACCGGCTGGAGCAGGCCCTGCTGACGGCCGACCGCAACGAGGGCCATCTGGCCGTGCTGATGCTCGACCTGGACCGTTTCAAGGACGTCAACGACAGCTACGGCCACCTGGCCGGCGACGAGCTGCTGTGCCATGTGGCCGACCGGCTGTCGCAGCGGCTGCGCAAGGTCGACACGCTGGCCCGGCTGGGGGGCGACGAGTTCGCGCTGCTGATGCAGGACGTCAAGCAGCCCGACGACGCGGCCCGGCTGGCCAGCGAGCTGATCGAGTCGCTGTCGCAGCCGTGGCGGCTTGGCGAGGGCATCGAGCTGAGCGTGGGCGTCAGCGTGGGCATCTGCCTGTACCCGGAGCATGGCCAGACGGCCCAGGCGCTGATGCAGGGCGCGGATGCCGCGCTCTACCGGGCCAAGTCCGATGGCCGCGGGGTCTACCGCTACTTCGCCGACGACCTGACGCTGGCCGCGCGCGAGCGCCTGCAGCTCGAGAACCGGCTGCGCCGGGCGCTGGTCGACGAGCAGCTGCAGCTGCACTTCCAGCCCCAGATCGACATCGCCAGCGGGCGGGTGATCGGCGCCGAGGCGCTGCTGCGCTGGCCCGATCCGGTCGAGGGCATGATCCCGCCCGCACGCTTCATCCCGGTGGCCGAGAGCACGGGTCTGATCGACCAGCTCGGGGCCTGGGTGCTGCGCCATGCCTGCGAGCAGGGGCAACGCTGGATCGAGCAGGGGTTGCCGCCGCTGTCGATGGCGGTGAACGTCTCGCCGCGCCAGTTCCACCACATCGACCTGGCCCACCAGGTGCAGCAGGTGCTCGCCGACACCGGTTTTCCGGCCGAGCGCCTCGAGCTCGAGCTGACCGAAGGCGCGCTGATGGAGCGCGAGGCCGAGTCGCTGCGCATGCTCGAGCGCCTGCGCGACATGGGCGTGCGGGTGGCGATCGACGATTTCGGCACCGGCTATTCGTCCTTCTCCTACCTGAAGCGCTTTCCGCTGGACGTGCTGAAGATCGACCGCAGCTTCATCACCGACATCCCGCGTGACATCGACGACATGGAGATCGCCGCGGCCATCATCGCGATGGGCCACAACCTGGGCGTGCGGGTGCTGGCCGAAGGGGTCGAGACCGCCGAGCAGCTGGCCTTCCTGGGGCTCAAGCGCTGCGACAGCTACCAGGGCTTCCTGCTCAGCCCGGCGCTGCCCGCCGACGAGTTCGCCGCGCTGCTGCGCGACCAGCCGGCGACGCTGCCGTGCCCGCAGCCCTGAAGCGGCGGCGGGCCTGCGGACACGGCTGCGATCAGGCGTAACGCAGCGCCGTCGCCTTGCCGTGGAAGATCCGGTAGACGAACGCCGTGTAGACCACGATCGCCGGCACGCTGACCACGCTGCCGGCCAGGATGACCTGCAGCGACTCGGTCGCGGCGGCGGCCTGCCACACCGAGAGGCGCCCGGGCACGATGTCCGGGTAGAGGCTGTAGGCCAGCCCGAGCGCGGCCATCACGAACACCAGCACCACCAGCACGAAGGGCAGCCAGCACTGCTTGCCGAGCACGCGGTGCGAGTTCAGCAGCGCCCGCAGGCCCAGCAGCGAGAAGGCGCTCATCAGCGGGATCGGCAGCAGCGCGAGCAGGCCGGGCATCGAGAACCAGCGCTGCCGCACCGCCTCGCTGACCCAGGGCGTGACCACCGAGATCAGGCCGACCCCCAGCACCAGCCCCGGCCAGGTCAGCCGCGCCCAGCGTACCGCACGCACCTGCAGGGCCCCGTCGGTCTTCATGATCAGCCAGGTGGCGCCCAGCAGCGCATAGGCCGCCGGCAGGGCCAGCGTGATCACCGCCGCGAACAGCGTCGGCCCGGCCCCTTCGGCAAAACCGGTGATGTAGCGCCCGAGCATCCAGCCCTGCGCCAGCGAGGCCAGCAGCGAGCCGATCGAGAAGAGCCGGTTCCAGGCCGGCTGGTGCGCCGCGCGGGCCTTGACCCGGAAGTCGAAGGCCACCCCGCGCAGGATCAGTCCGATCAGCATCAGCGCCACCGGCAGGTAGAGCGCGCCCAGCACGACGCCCTGCGCCTTCGGGAAGGCGATCAGCAGCAGGCCCACGCCCAGCACCAGCCAGGTCTCGTTGGCATCCCAGAACGGGCCGATCGAGGCCACCATCGTGTCCTGTTCCCTGCCGCCGGCCAGCGGCATCAGCAGCCCGACGCCGAGGTCGTAGCCATCGAGCACCACGTAGGCCAGCATGGACAGACCCATCAGGGCGAGGAAGATCACGGGCAGCAAGGTGGGGGTGTCCATCATCAGTGCACCTGGGCGGTCGGGAGGGCAGGGGAGGCATCGGCGATGCCGGCGTGTTCGTCGCGTTCGGCCGGCAGCTCCAGCGGCTTGCCGGCCATGTGGTGCAGCACGCCGATGTAGGACAGCAGCAGCGCGCCGTAGACCGTCAGGTAGAGCACCAGCGTCAGCGCGACGTGGGCCGGCGGCGTGGTCGAGGCCACCTCGGCGGTGTGCAGCAGGCCGAAGACGATGAAGGGCTGGCGGCCGATCTCGGTCACGTACCAGCCCGCCACCGTGGCGATCCAGCCGCTGAAGGTCATCGTGGCCAGCAGCCACAGCAGCGGGCGCGGCAGGCGCTCCACCGCCCCGCCGCGACGGCGCAGCCACCAGCAGCCCGTCCAGCTCGCCATCAGCATCAGCAGGCCGATGCCGACCATGATGCGAAAGCCGAAGAACAGCGGCGCGACCGGCGGATGCGCCCCCACGAAATCGTCCAGTCCCCGGATCTCGCCGTCGCGGTCATGCCGCAGGATCAGCGAGGCGCCTTTGGGGATGCCGATCTCGAAGCGGTTGCGCCGGGCCTGCTCGTCGGGGATCGCGAACAGCAGCAGCGGTGCGCCCCGCTCGGTCTGCCACACCCCCTCCATGGCGGCGATCTTCTGCGGCTGGTGTTCCAGCGTGTTCAGCCCGTGCAGGTCGCCGACGGCGATCTGCAGCGGCACCAGCAGCGCGGCGGCCGTCAGCCCGAAACGCAGCACCGGGGCGGTGCTGAGGTTGGCCCGCCCGCGCAGCAGCTGCCAGGCGCTGAGTCCTGCCATCAGGAAACTCACCGTCAGCGCCGACGCCAGCAGCATGTGGGCCAGGCGATAGGGAAAGCTGGGGTTGAAGATCACCTCGACCCAGCGCTCGACGAAAAACTCGCCCCCCTCGATGCGGTGGCCCGCCGGGGTCTGCATCCAGGAGTTCAGACTCAGGATCCAGAAAGCGCTCATCGTCGTGCCGAAGGCGACCAGGAAGGTGGCGATCAGGTGCACCCGCTCGCTGACCCGGCCATGGCCGTAGAGCATCACGCCCAGGAAGGTCGCCTCGAGGAAAAACGCCGTCAGCACCTCGTAGCCCAGCAGCGGGCCGGCGATGTTGCCGACCTTCTCCATGTAGCCAGGCCAGTTGGTGCCGAACTGGAAGCTCATCGTCAGGCCGCTGACCACGCCGAGCGCGAACGTCAGCGCGAACACCTTGGTCCAGAAGCGGTAGGCGCCCAGCCAGGCCTGCCCGCCGGTGCGCAGCCAGCGCCACCGGAAGAACAGCAGGGCCCAGCCCATCGCGATGCTCAGGGTCGGAAAGAGGATGTGGAAGGTGATGTTGGCCGCGAACTGCACGCGCGCGAGCATCAGCCCGTCCAGGGCTGGACTGTCCATGGGAACCTCGATGGAAGATGGAAAAAGGGCAGGAAAGAAAGCCCGCGGCGCCCGGCCGCCGGGCCCGACTCAGTCCGGGGTGTTGCGGCCGACGCCCGGCAGCTTGATCTGCCCGGTGAACTCCAGCAGCCGGCCGACCTTGGAGCCCATCTTCATCAGCTGCGAGAGCGTCCTGGGGTCCAGGTGCTGGACCTCGTCGAACCAGGTGCTCAGCATCTCGATGAGCTCGTGCATGCCGCGCATGCGCTCCTGGGCATGGCGGTCCTCGTCGGTGCTGGTCGGCTCCAGCAGCGCGTTGCGCAGCATGCTCAGCGTGGGCTCGACCTCACGGCGGCGGCGCTCCTCGGCCAGCGTGCGGAAGATCTCCCAGGTGTCGGCGGGCGCCTCGAAGTAGTCGCGCCGATCGCCCGGCACATGGCGCATGCGCACCAGCCGCCAGGACTGCAGCTCCTTGAGGCTCATGCTGACGTTCGAGCGGCTGATCTCCAGCGCCTCGGTGAGCTCGTCGGCGTTCAGCGGCTTGGGCGAGATGAAGATCAGCGCATAGATCTGGCCCACCGTGCGGTTGATGCCCCAGCGGCTGCCCATCTCGCCGAAGTGCGACACGAAGCTGCGGACCAGCGGACTGAGGGGGTGCATGCGAGGCTCCTGTTTGATCTGGAGCAGACTATATCCTGAAATTTCAGTAATTTCTGAAATTACAAATGACCATGATGACGAATGGGGTGGACTGATCACGATCAAGGAGCGCACGCGGCGTGCTGGCGCAGAGTGAGGCAACATGTCGGGATGCACGCCCCACCGGTCATGAGCCTGCGGCCCCGCCGCCACCGCCTGCTGGCGTGGCTGGCCCTGCTGGCCGCGCTGTGGGGCGCGGTCTCGCCGACCGTGTCCTGTGCGCTGGCCGTCGCCGCCGGTGTCGACGTGGTCGAGGTCTGCACGTCCTTCGGGGTGAAACGTGTGGCGGTGTCGAGCCCGGTGCCGCCCGACCCGGACCATGGCAGGGTCTCCGACCCGATCGCCCACTGCGGCTACTGCGTGGGGGTGGCACCCGGTGGCGCCGTGCTCGCGCCGTCGCTGCCACCGGCACCCTGGCACGCGGCCCGGCTGGCGGCTTCAGGGGACGTCGGCGGAGCGCTCGCCTCCGCGGCCTGGCATCTGCGGCCCTCGCGTGCGCCACCGATCCACGGTCACTGACCCTTTGCTGTCCGTGCCCATCGACGCCCCAGTCGGTGAATGACGCCAGCCAGGCTGACGGTGTACGTCACGCCGTTTTCAGCCGGCTCAGGAGATACCGTGGATTCTTCCGTTTTCAGCCCGTTCGGGCCTGCCGCGGCACGATCGTGCCTTCCTGTCGACCTCGAGACCGCCGACGCCCGAGCGGCCCGCACGCTGACCTGGCGCTCGATCGAGCGCGCCAGCGGCCTGGATCTCGAGACCCAGCACTTCCCGCGTGGCACGGCCATCGTCTCGAGGGGCGGGTGGCACAGCCCCGGGCGGGTGATCGCCGGTGCGATCCGCCTGGCGCCGCCCGGCCTGGGGGCCGAGCATCTGGTGCTGGCCCTTCCGGGCGATCTGGTCGGCATCGAACTGCTGACGGGCGAGCGTGGCCAGCTGGACGCGATCGCGCTGGTGGGCACGACGGTCGAGTGGCTGCAGCCCCAGGCACTGAAATCCGATGGGGTCGCCCTGGTGGCGGCGCTGCAGGCCCGCCAGCATCACCAGGCCGTGTTCGCGCAGTTGCGGCACGGCCCGGTGGCTGAGCGGGTGCTGCAGTTGCTGCGGGTGATCACGCTGTCGATGCAGGCCCGTGGCCGGGCGATCGATCCGGTCCGCATCCGTCAGGCGGTGGGTGATGGGGGACCCGGTGCGCCGGCCTGCGAACTGCCATCGCTGGCTGACATGGCCGACGTCATCGACAGTGCGCCGGAGACGGTCAGCCGCGTGATCTCGGCCATGCGTCGGCAGCGCTGGCTGATCGATGTGCCCGAGCGGTGCCACGACCGCCAGCGGCTCGACCCGACCGGCCGCCGGGTGCGTCTGATGCCCAGGCTGTGCCAGCCGGCCCCGCACCTGCCTCCCGGCATGACCCGCAGCAGGACGTCGACGACCGCGGGCATCTGAGGCCGGCCGGGCCGCGGCGGCGCGGCCCGGCCGGCCAACTCGCCAAGGCTCAGTGGCCCTTGTGCTCCATCATCGGCTGGCCGCCCAGGGCCCGCACCGGGGCCTTGACCTCGAGGGTCTGGCGCTGGCGGTCCCGGCCCTCGAGCACCAGCGTCAGCGGCACGCTGTCACCGGCCTTCAGCGGCTGCTTCAGGTCCATCAGCATCACGTGGTAGCCACCCGGCTTGAGCTCGACGGCCTTGCCTGCCGGCAGGTCCAGCCCGGGCACGGCCCGCATGCGCATGACCTGGCCGTCCATGGCCATCTCGTGGATCTCGACCACGCCCGCCACCGGGGAGGACACCGACAGCAGTCGGGCGTCCCCCGGCGAGGTCAGCTGCATGAACGCGCCGGTGGCCTTCTGCTGCATCGCCGTCGCACGCACCCACGGGTCGGCGACCTGAACCTGGGCCTGGGCCGCACCGGCCAGACCCAGGGCCAGGACCAGAGCCGACGGCACGGCGGAAAGACGGAATTTCATGGCATCACTCCTGGAGCGGTAAAGGGTTCGGAAAATCGGATCCGGCCTCGGCGAGGCCAGTCCCTGCGTTCAATGCGCGTGTCCGCTGTCGGGGGCGCGGCGCGCCTGCACCCATACCTCGACCTCGACGGCACCCCCGCGCTCGAATTCCAGCACCAGTGGAAAGCGGTCGCCTTCCTTCAGCGGCCGTTTCAGGCCTTCGAGCATCAGGTGGTAACGGCCGCTGCCCTGGCGCATGGGCAGGCCGGTCCCGGCCGGCAGATCCAGGCCGGGCAGCGCGGACATGCGCATCACCTCGCCGTCCATGCGCATCTCGTGCACCGTCACCCGGGCGGCGACCGGCGTGCGGCCGCCCTTGAGTCGGTCGGCGTGGGCCGAGCGGTTGTCGAGATGGCGGAAGTAGACCGCACCGGTGCTGGCTCCGGCGGGTGTGGGCACGGCGTAGGGGTGATCGATGCGCACCTCGCCGGCGCGGGATCCGTGAGCGTGCAGGGCGGGTGTGCATGGCAGCAGGCCGCTCAGGGCCAGAGCGCCGATCAGGGTGCGGCGCGGGTTCGAGAACAGGACAGGCATCCTCGCAGCCTATCAGCACCGTCCCGGGACGAGGTGGCCGCCGCCCGGCGGGACAGACCGAATTGATCGCCATCATGGCGGATGCGGCAGGGGGGACACGGAAGAAAGCACAGGCGAAAAAAAACCCGATGGCAGCACCACCGGGTTCAAGGGTACCGTGAAAACGAGTTTCAGCAGGGTACCGAGGAGACAACCAACACGTGGTGCGCGCTCGCAGACACCACGTTCAGGACAGATGCGACGGAAGTTGAAAAGTTCAACGGTCGCACCGTCTCAAGATGTATCGGTCTCAGGCGGCGGCCGGCGCGCGACGCACCTTCGGTGCGGCGGCGGAGGCAGCTTCGGCGGCCTTGGTCGCGCTCTGGGTGATGGCTTCGAAGTTGGCTTCGGCGGCACCGACGGCCTGCTTGGCGGCCTTCTGGACATTCTCCAGGGCGGTGTTGGCGGCGGTCACGGCCGACTTCACGATGGCGACGGCGTTCTCGCTGCCGGCCGGTGCGTTCTTGGCGGCGGTGTCGACCAGCGTCATCAGCTTCTGCTGGGCCGCGGCGATCTGGGCTTCGGCCAGCTTGGTCACTTCAGCTTGCGTGCTGGTGGCGATCTCGTAGACCTGACGGCCGTAGGACGAGGCCTTTTCGGTCGACGGCTGCAGCAGGGCCGATTGCAGGGCCAGCACTTCCTGGGCGTCCTTGGCCGCCAGCAGCGCCTTGGCGTGTTCGGTGGACTCGCCCAGCGTGGCGCGCACGGCCTGCAGGTTCAGCTCGACCAGCTTTTCCACGCCGTCGAAGGTCTTCTGCGACAGTTCGAACAGGGCTTCGAGGTTGGCCTTGCTGGATTCGGCGAATTGTTCGGGGGTGATCATGTGAAAGCTCCACTGAGTTGAGATACTGGAAAGGTGACCGGCGCACAACGCCGGTCCGAGACGCATCAGATCGTTCTTGTCTTCTGTTTGCTGCACTGCAACATGATCTTCAGTATAGTCCTCGCACCCGGCAGATCCATGACATTGCTGCAATGCAGCAATCTTTAGAGTTTAAACTCTAATGCGCGCCTTCCACGCCGATGCTTCCGTGCGCCAGCTGCCCCCTGGTCACCGCTTTCCGATGCACAAGTACCAGCTGCTGATGGAGCAGGTGCAGGCCAGCCTGCCCGACGTGAGCTTCACGCTGGCCGAGCCGGCCAGCGAAGGTGAACTGGCGCTGGCCCATCACCCGGACTACGTGGCGGCGGTCTTCGAGGGCCGACTGTCGCGGGAGCAGCAGCGGGCCATTGGTTTTCCGTGGACGCCCGAGATGGTGATGCGCTCGCGGCGCAGCGTCGGTGCCACTGTCGCCGCCGCCCGGGCGGCGCTGCACGAGGGGGTGAGCGCCACGCTGTCGGGCGGCACCCACCACGCCAGCGCCGACGAAGGCGGTGGCTACTGCGTCTTCAACGACCTGGCGGTGGCCGCACGCCTGATGCAGGCCGAGTGGATGCGCCTGAGGCGCCAGCCGCTGCGGGTGGCCATCGTCGACCTCGACGTGCACCAGGGCAATGGCACCGCATCGATCTTCCGTGACGACCCGTCCGTCTACACGCTGTCAATGCATGGCGAGAAGAACTTTCCCTTCCGCAAGGTGGCCGGCGATCTGGATGTCGACCTGCCCGACGGCTGCACCGACGGGCCTTATCTCGAGGCGCTGGACCGTGCGCTGGCGCAGCTCTGGGCCGCCCATGCCGGGCAGCCGCCCGGGCTGCTGCTCTACCAGGCCGGGGCCGATCCGCACGAAGGCGACCGGCTCGGGCGGCTGAAGATCAGCGCGGCCGGCCTGGCCGAACGCGATCGGCGCGTGCTGGCCGCGGCCCGGGAGCGGGACATCCCCGTGGTGGTGACGATGGGCGGCGGTTACGGGCACGTGATCGAGCACACCGTGGCCGTCCAGCTGCAGACCTATCACGAGGCGCACGCCAGCTGGCAGGCGTGGGCTCGGCGGCTGTAAAGCCCCGCAAACCCGAAGCCGTGGCGATGCTGCGGCGCGCCAATAATCGGGCAACGCCGTGACGCGAACCGCTGGCCGGCCTCCGTGTCCTGAAGTCCTGAAGCACGCCCTGGAGCCCCATCCCATGACCGACCCGTCCCCGCAGAGCACCGCTGCCGTCGATGCCGCCATCACCTCGCGCCGCTCGATCCGGGCTTTCCTGTCCACGCCGGTGCCCGAGGAGACGATCACCGAGATCCTGCGTGTGGCCGCGCGGGCGCCCTCGGGCACCAACACCCAGCCGTGGAAGGTGCATGTGCTGACCGGTGCCCCCCTGGCCGCGCTGTGCGAGCGCCTGCTGGCCGCCCACGCCGACCCGGCATCGGCCACCCTGCACAGCGAGGAATACGCCTACTACCCGACCCGCTGGGTGTCACCCTACATCGATCGCCGCCGCAAGGTCGGCTGGGATCTCTACGGCCTGATGGGCATCGCCAGGACCGACAAGGAGCGCATGCACCACCAGCATGGCCGCAACTACCGCTTCTTCGATGCGCCGGTCGGCCTGATCTTCACCATCGACCGGGTGATGGCCCAGGGCTCGTGGCTGGACTACGGCATGTTCCTGCAGAACATCATGACCGCGGCCCGCGGTCGTGGCCTGGACACCTGCCCGCAGGCGGCCTTCACGCCTTATCACCGCCTGATCGCCGAGCAGCTGGCCCTGGACGGGCAGGAGATGGTGGTCTGCGGCATGGCGCTCGGCCATGCCGACCCCGAGGCGATCGAGAACACCCTGGTCACCGAGCGGGCGCCGGTCGGTGAATTCACCACCTTCCACCGCTGAGCCGCCGGTCGCTCGTCAACACCACGTACGGGCCCGCTCGGAGCCGGACGGGCCCGGCTTGCCGGTAACATCAAAAATCAAGAGCGCCCGGCACGTCGCGGGGCGTGACGTGGCAAGGAACGTGGATGAATCTGACCCGAGCGGGGCGCCTGGTGCTGGCGGCCCTCCTGACCGGCCTGCCGCTGATGGCGCAGGCCGCCGACCTCGACGGGGCATCCCTGCCGGCCTGGTGGGGCGTGCCGTTCGCCGGCATCCTGCTGTCGATCGCGCTGTGTCCGCTGCTGGTGCCGCAGCTCTGGCACCACCATTACGGCAAGATCGCCGCCGGCTGGGCGCTGGCCCTGCTGCTGCCGTTTGCCGTGGTGCATGGCGCCGGCGTGGCCGGGGCCACGCTGGTGCACGCGCTGGTGGCCGAGTACCTGCCGTTCATCATCCTGCTGACCGCGCTCTACACCGTCGCCGGCGGGATCTACATCCGCGGCAACTTCCATGGCAGCCCGGGCTTCAACTGCCTGCTGATGCTGATCGGCGCCGCGCTGGCCAGCGTGATGGGCACGACCGGGGCGTCGATGCTGATGGTGCGCCCGCTGATCCGGGCCAACGACAACCGCCGCCATGTCGCCCATGTCATGGTGTTCTTCATCTTCATCGTCAGCAACGCCGGCGGCTCGCTGACGCCGCTGGGCGATCCGCCGCTGTTCCTGGGTTTCCTGAAGGGGGTGGATTTTTTCTGGACGGTGCGGCATCTGTTCCCCGAGACGCTGTTCCTGATCGGCTCGCTGCTGGCGATCTTCTGGCTCATCGACACCTGGACCTACCGCCGCGAAGGCGTGACACGCGCCGACCCGACGCCCGACGACCACCGCTTCGGCATCGAAGGCCGCGTCAACGGCCTGCTGCTGCTGGCCGTGGTCGCGCTGGTGCTGATGAGCGGCACCTGGAAGCCGGGCATCAGCTTCGACATCGCCGGCACGGCCGTCGGGCTGGAGCAGCTGGTGCGCGACGCCGCGCTGATCGGCGTGACCGGGCTGTCGCTGTGGCTGACGCCCCGTGCGGCCCGTGAGCAGAACCAGTTCAACTGGGCCCCGATGGCCGAGGTGGCCAAGCTGTTCGCTGGCATCTTCCTGACCATCGCCCCGGTGCTGGCCATGCTCAAGGCCGGCATGAACGGACCGTTCTCGTCCATCGTCAGCCTGGTCACCAGCGCCGACGGCCAGCCCATCCCGCTGATGTATTTCTGGGCGTCCGGGCTGCTGTCGTCCTTCCTGGACAACGCGCCGACCTACCTGGTCTTCTTCAACCTGGCGGGCGGGGATCCGGCCACGCTGATGGGCACGCTGGCGCCGGTGCTGGCCGCCATCTCGGCGGGCTCGGTGTTCATGGGGGCGAACAGCTACATCGGCAACGCGCCGAACCTGATGGTCAAGGCGATCGCCGAGGACCGCGGACTCAAGATGCCCAGCTTCTTCGGCTACATGGCCTGGAGCGCGCTCATCCTGGTGCCGCTGCTGGTGGTGATGGGCGCGGTCTGGTTTGGCTGATCGAGGAGGAATGCGATGAACCGACCTTCGGTGCTGGTGGCCCGGCGCGTGTTTCCTGGTGTCGTCGAGCGCCTGCGCGCGCACTTTGACGTGCAGACCAATGACGATGACGTGCCCTGGGGCCGTGAGGAGCTGATCCGGCGGCTGCAGGGCCGGGATGGGGTGTTCGTGACCACGGGCGAGCCGATCGACCGGGTGCTGCTGGCGGCCTGCCCGCAGCTGCGGGCGGTGTGCTCGATGGCCGTGGGCTACAACAACATCGACGTGGCGGCCTGCACCGAGGCGGGGGTGCTGGTGAGCAATGCGCCCGACGTGCTGACGGAGACCACGGCCGACTTCGGCTTCGCGCTGATGATGGCGGCGGCGCGGCGCATCACGGAGAGCGAGCGGTTCCTGCGCCGGGGCGAGTGGCGGCAGTGGTCGGCTGACTTTTTCGTCGGCGCCGACCTGCACGGCACGACGCTGGGCATCCTGGGCATGGGGCGCATCGGCCAGGCGATCGCCCGGCGCGGGGCGCTGGGCTTTGGCATGCCGGTGCTGTACCACAACCGTTCACGGCTGGCGCCTGAGCGGGAGGCGCCGCTGTCGGCGCGCTGGGTGGGCCTGGACGAGCTGCTCGCGCAGGCGGATCACCTGGTGATCGTGGTGCCGTATTCAGCCGCCTCGCACCACCTGATCGGGGCGCCGGAGCTGGCGCGCATGAAGCCCACCGCGACGCTGACCAACATCGCCCGAGGCGGGGTGGTCGATGATGCCGCGCTGGCGGCGGCGCTGCGTGACGGGCGCCTGGCCGCCGCCGGGCTGGATGTCTTCGAGGGGGAGCCGAGCGTGCACCCGGACCTGCTGGGCGTGCCCAACGTCGTGCTGACCCCGCACATCGCCAGCGCCAGTGGGCCCACGCGCCTGGCGATGGCCCACCTGGCCGCGGACAACCTGATCGCGGCGCTGACGGGCCAGCCCCTGCCCACCGGGCTGAACCCGGCGCCGCGCGCCTGAGGCGGCCGGCCGCCCCGGACCCCGTGCGGGGCGGGCCTGCTGGTGCTTGGTCTGCCGGTGCTTGGCCTGCCGGTGCCGGGCGCGACCGTCAGAGCGTGAAGCGCACGGGCGCCAGGCCGTCGAACCGCAGTTCGACCTGGGCGCCTCGCTGCACCGGCGTCAGGCCGGTCCAGGTGCCGGTGGTGACGATGGTGCCGGCGGGCACGGTGTGGCCGTGGCGGGTCAGGTGGCGCAGCCAGGCGGGCAGGCCCCAGGCCGGCTCACCCAGCGGGTGGGTGCCGGTGAAGACGGCGGGGGCGCCCCCGTCGATGCGCAGCGCACAGCGCTGCTGCGACCAGTCGCGCTGGCGATCGACCGGCATCCAGTCGCCCAGCACCAGCGCGCCATGGGACTGCGCGTCGGCCAGTCGCAGCAGCGCGGCGGCCTGCGGCTCGGCCGCCCAGCGCGAATCGACCACCTCGACGGACGCGCACATCGCGTCCACCAGCTCCAGCGCCGCGGCGGCGGTCAGGTCGGCGGCCTGGTCGGGCGTGACGGCCGTGCCCAGGCGCAGCGCGATCTCGCCCTCGAGGCCGGGGCGCCAGAGCGGCCAGTCCGCCAGCGAGGCCGGGGCGCCCGCCACGCTGGGGCGCACGCCGGCCGGGGCCAGCGGTGCATGGGTGAGCGTGGCCGCGCGGGAGCCGGCGCCCGATTTCCAGTGCGTGGGCAACGCGTCGGCGGCCCACCATCCGAGGCCCTCGCCGACTTGCTGCTGCACGCGGTAGGCGGCCTGCGCGTCGGGAAGGGCATCGGCCCAGTCGGGCCCGGCGAGGGGGTGCTGGCGGCGTCGAGCCTCGATCAAGGCGTCGATCAGATCGTTGGGGGTCGGGGTGCGGGTCATCGGCGTGCGGACGGGTGAAAGAGGACGGGCGAGAAAGAAGACGGGCGCCATCATCCCCGACGTCGCCCGCTCGGGGGCGGCTCGTCGATCGGGTCCGGGGCGCCCGCGGGGCGATCCAGCAGGCTCGAGGCCCGCCCGGGCTGCGCGCCGGCACGGAAATAACTGACCACCGTCGCCACCGAGGCGTGGCCGGTCAAGGCCATGGTCTCGCCCAGCGGGATGTTCTGGTGGCCGGCTTCCGTGACGAAGCCCGAGCGCAGCGAGTGGGCCGAGAAGTCCTCGGGCAGCCCCGCGAGCGCACAGCGCTGGCGCACGATGTCGCGCACCGCGGCCGGGCTCAGCGGCTCGGCCACGAGGTCGCCGCGGCGGATGCGCCGGAAGATCGCGCCCTCGACCACGCCGCTGGCCTGCAGCCAGGCGGCCAGCGCCTGCGCGGCCACCCCGACGACCGGCTTGCGGTTGTCGGGCCGGTCGCGTCCGGCCTGGTTGGTCTTGGAGTGGTTGAGGGTGTAGAGGTAGCTGCCGTCGGCCTGGCGGCGCACGTTGGCCAGCGTGGCGGCGGTCACTTCCGATCGGCGGCGCCCGCCGCTGGCCCAGGCGAACAGCAGCAGGGCGCGGTCACGCCGGCCGCGCAGGGAGTCGTCGCAGGTGTCGAGCAGGGCCTGCAGCGGCTCGCGGGTGAGGGCGGGCTTGCGCTGGGGCAGGTCGCCGCGGCGCGCGTAGGCGCGCCGGGTGCGCGACAGCAGGTCCTTGAGCTGCGGGTCCTGGCAGGGGTTGGGCAGGCCCTTGATCTGGTGGACCTTCGACAGCACGCTGATGCGGTGCGACAGCGTCGTCAGGGCGGGGGCGCCCAGGCGCGACTTGAAGCCCCCGTCGACGAGGGCCCGGTCGATCGCGGGCGGCAGTTCGCTGACCGGCCCCTGGGGGGTGCTGCGCTGGGCGTGATCGACCACGAACTGCAGCAGCACCGGCACGGCGACGGGCAGGGCGATGGCGCGCCGGTAACGCATGGTGTACCAGGCGGCCCAGTAGCGCAGGGCCGTCTGGTAGCTGCGCAGGGTGTTGGGCGATTCGCCTTCGCTGAGCAGGGCGCGCAGGGCCTCTTCGGCCATCGGCCCCAGGGCCTCGGGCGACAGGGCGTCGACCTCGCTCCAGACCGACTCCGGGGCGGGGGATGGGAGGTCCCAGGCGTCATCGAGGGCCAATGCGGTCTTGTTTGTATGTTTTATTATGTTTGCCATGCGATATGATACACCTTCTTGTCGTTTACCAACGATAAGACTCTATTATCGTGACCAGACTGCCGGCGATGGAGCAGGGCAGTGATGGATGAAGGAGAACCCCATGGATCACCTGCCGCGTGGCGCCCGAGGCATCACCGAGACCGATGTCTGGAACGCCGCCGATGCGCTGCTGCTCGAGGGCGCACGCCCGACGATCGAGCGGGTGCGCATGAAGATCGGGCGCGGCTCGCCCAACACCGTCAGCCCGCACCTGGACACCTGGTTCCGCCACCTGGGTCAGCGCATCCAGGATCCGGGCGCGTTTGCCGCCGTGCCCGAGGTGCCGGATCCGGTGCTGCAGGCCGCGCGGCATTTCTGGGAAACCGCTCTGGCCACGGCCCGGGCCGAGCACCAGGCCGCGCTCGACGAGGCCCGTGGGCAGATGCAGGAACAGGTGGAGGCCGCCGTCTTGCGCGAGGCCGAGGCCCGGGGCCTGGCCGACCGGGCCGGCCAGGCCCTGGCGAGCACCACGACCGAGCTCGAGCAGGCGCGCACGGCCCTGGATCAGCTGCGCCTGACCCAGGCCGCGGACCTGGCGCGGCTGGACGCCGCGCAAGCCCGTGGTGCGGCGCTGGAGCAGCAGATCGAACAAATGGACGCCCATCAGCGGGCCGAGCGCACGGACCTGCAGCAGGCGGTCCGCCAGGCCGAGGACCGGGCCGCCGCCACCGAGCGGCGTGCGGCGCTGGACATGGACCGCGAGCGCCAGGCGCGACTGAAGTCCGACAAGCGCGCGGAGACCCTGGAGGCGCGCCTGGAGGCGCAGTGGCGCGAGGCCTCGGCGCAGCAGCTCGCCCTGACGCAGGCCATCGCCCGGCTCGAGGCCGAGTCGGGCCAGCAGCGTCAGCGCCTCGCCGACCAGGCCCTCACCATCGAAACCGGGCAACTCGACCTGAGCACCCAGCGCCTCGCCTTCGACCAGCTGCGCAGCGATCGTGACGGCCTGGCCGCCCAGCTGGCGACGCTGCAGGGGGTGATGCAGCAGCTGGGCTCCACGCCCGCCGCACGGGCGCGCTCGCTGCGCCGGATGGAGCGCCAGCAACGCCAGCAGGCCCATGTGCCCGCGGACGCGGGCATGGACACCTGACGCTGGCGATCGGCTGCGCGGATGCCGACATCGGGCAGCCCGCCATCCACCTCGCGTTCGGTTGCTCAAGGTCGCCGGGATGAATCCCCGTCCCGGCGAGCGGCTGCTTGTTTTATGGATCGAAAATCCGAACGTCTTGGCTTTCGAGTCGCATTCTTTAATGCATGACGATGTTTCTTATGTCAACTCACGCTGCTCAACTTGCCTGTGAGACTTGCGGAGGCAACGTTCGCGCAGTTCCCGCGCCGGCTGGGTGATCACGCCGCGCGCCGAGGGCTTGCGGACCTTGCCTGGCTCGTCAGTTCATCGGTCAGAACGGGTTGAGCGGGTTCGTCGCCACTGCAGCCGATGCTCGGCGCCGCCAGCGAAGCTCGGCCTTGAGCCCGCCAGCTCAAATGCCGCACGCGCTCACGCTGCATCTGACCTCCTCCTCCTCAGTCGCGAACCTCCACGCCCGGCAGCAATTCCATCCCCGTGCGCTCGACCAGCGCCTGGTACGTGATCGGCCGGGAGAGCCTGGCTGCATCGGTGTTGTCCACCCAGTACGCCCAGGCGCGGCCGCCAGCCTGGTCATAGACCAGCTTGAACAGGTGCGCCGGCACCCAGACCTGGCTGGCGCCGATCGTCTGCACCGGCTTCGTGAACACGGGGCCCGTGAAGACGTAGACCGGTCCGCTCGCCCGCATCACGAACCTGCGTGTGGCCTTCTCGACGCTGGCCCAGGTGTGCCGGTTGTTGTGACGCGCCTGCGGCACCATGTTAGCCATCGAGAAGCTCTGTGCCATCGCCTGTGCCGTGGGCATGTCCGCCGCGGGCGCCATGTGCCCGCGGTCATAGCCCGAGTCCCGGTAATCATCCAGTTGGGCACGATCGGCTCGCGGCAGGCGGGCTTCCGGATAGAACCGGTTCGTCCGCTCCTCGTCCTGGGCCTGGGTCACCTGCTCCCGCGTCAGGCGCTCGACGGTCAGCACGGGGGTCTTGGTCCGGCCGGAGTGCAGCGAGACGAAAGCGTCGAAACATACCTCCCTGAGTTGCTGGTGCAGCGAAGACGAAAACTTCGGCAGGACCCTGGGATAGAACTGCGGGCATCGGGATTGCGCGGCGACGGGGCCGGCGATCACCCAGCCCAGCGTGGCAAGCACCACCAGACGGGAAAAGGAACGCACGTGCGAAGAGTTTCAGATGACTTCGGGGCGAGACCCTGGCAAGCCCGCTCAACTTCACGCTCACCTGCGCGGCCTCTCGAGGCCCACCCAGGCATCGGCGGCTTGATGCGCGCGATGTCTCATCGCCCGATGAAGCGAGTGAGTGGCCAGCGGCAACCCCGGAAACAGAAAAGCCAGCTCCTTGTGAGAGCTGGCTTTCGAATAAATGGTCGGGACGGTGGGATTCGAACTCACGACCCCTTGCACCCCATGCAAGTGCGCTACCAGGCTGCGCTACGCCCCGACTGAGACTCACATTGTATGTCGATATTCGACATCAATGCAAGAGTTTTTCAACAATCATTCATCTGCCGCCAGCAAGGCCCGGATGGACAGCAGTTCTTCGCGCACCGAGCGCCGGCTGGCGGGCACGGCCGGAACCGGCTTCGGGGTGGCCGCGGCGCTGTTCGCCAGTGAAGGCGGCATGGCAGCACCTTCACTGGCGATCGTGCGAGCTGCCGCGGAGACGGTGAAATCACCACCTTTCGGCCCGGATGTGCCCTCCTCCATCACGAGGCGGTCTGCCGACGGCAGGCCACCCGGTTCGCTCAGGCGATTGCGGGCCCCGCTGATGGTGAAACCCTGCTCGTAGAGCAGGTCGCGGATGCGCCGGATCAGCAGCACCTCGTGGTGCTGGTAGTAGCGGCGGTTGCCTCTCCGCTTCATCGGCCGCAGCTGGGTGAACTCCTGTTCCCAGTACCTCAGGACGTAGGGCTTGACGCCGCACAGCTCGCTGACCTCACCGATGGTGAAGTAGCGTTTGGAGGGAATCTCGGGAAGCGAATTTTCCATTGCAAATCAATGAGATTTGATGGCCAAACTCGACTTTACTCGAAGTCGCCCGGCGACGGAGCCTCACCTTGCACGACGGCCTTGAGTTTGTGGCTGGCATGGAACGTGACCACGTTGCGGGCCCGGATCGGGATGGCTTCGCCGGTGCGCGGATTGCGCCCCGGCCGGGGCGCCTTGCGGCGCACCTGGAAGTTGCCGAAGCCCGACAGCTTGACGTCGTCACCCTTGACCAGCTCGTTGTGGATGTTGTCGAAGAAGGCTTCGACCATGTCCTTGGATTCGCGCTTGTTCAGTCCCAGCCGCTCGAACAGCAACTCGGCCAGTTCGGCCTTGGTCAGCGTGGGGGTCTCGATGCTGGGAAGTCGTTCCATGCTTGTCCTGTGTCCTTGATTCAACGGGTCAACGCCTGATCAGGCGCCGCGCAGACGGGCGCCGGTGGCCGACTGGGCCGCGGCGATGAGGATCTGCACGATCTCGTCGCTGCGGGCATCGGTCAGTGCCTCGGCTTCGTCGAGCAGCTCCACGCGGATGGCCAGGCTGCGTTCACCCTCGGCCATGCCCGCGACCGGCGTCGTCGGACGGTATACGTCAAACAGGCGGGCGCTGCGCACGATCCCCCCGGTCTGCGCGGACATCAGCGCCTCCAGGATGGCGTCGTGTGTGGTGCTTTCGCTGACGATCAGCGCCAGGTCGCGTGTCACCGCCTGCTGCCGGGGCACCGGGAAATGGACCGGCACCGGACGGCTGGTCAGCGCGGCCACGTCCAGCTCGAACAGCACCGGCGCCGAAGGCAGCTCGTAGGCCTGGCGCCAGCGCGGATGCAGCTCGCCGATGTGGCCGATGGCCACGCCGTCGAGCTCGACCCGGGCGCAGCGCCCCGGATGCATCGCCGGATGTTCAGCCGCGACGAAACGGGCGATGCGCGGCGCCAGCAGCGCCTCCACGTCCGCCTTGACGTCGTAGAAATCGACGGCGCGCTCCTTGATGCCCCATTGCTGGGCTTCGGCCGCGCCCCAGGCCAGACCGGCCAGGCGCAGCGGCTGGTCGATGCCGGCCACCGTCTGCTCGCTGGTCTGCACCGAGGCCTCGCGCCGGAACACCCGCCCCAGCTCGAACACCCTCACCCGCGGCGCGCGGCGCGTCAGGTTGTGGCGCAGCACCTGCACCAGGCTGCCGAGCAGGCTCGATCGCATCACCGACAGCGGCGCGGCGATCGGGTTGAGCAGGCGGATCGGCGCGGTGTTGCCGGCCAGCTCCGATTCCCAGCGCTCCTCGACGAAGCTGAAATTGATGGTTTCCTGGTAATCCAGCGCGGCCACGGCACGGCGCAGCGCGTAGCCGCCACGCTGCGCTTCCGGGCGCACGCGGGCGGTCACCGGGGCCACGGGGGCGGTCAGCGGCAGCTGGTCGAAGCCGATGACGCGGATGACCTCCTCGATCAGGTCCTCCTCGATGGCCAGGTCGAAGCGCCAGCTGGGCGGGGTCACCGTCAGCAGGCCGGGCGCTTCGTCGAAAGGCAGGCCGAGGCGGCCGAGCACGGTGGCGCACTGGGCCTGGGTCACTGGCATGCCGATGACCTTGGCGGCACGCTCCACCCGCAGCGCCACCGGTTGGCGTGCCGGCAAGTGCACGACCTGGTCGTCGACCGGACCGCAGGCGGTCTGCTCGCCGCCGCAGATCTCGAGGATCAGCGCGGTGATGCGCTCGATGCGCTCGACGGTGCAGGCCGGATCGACGCCGCGCTCGTAGCGGTGGCCCGCGTCGGTGCTGAAGTTGTAGCGGCGCGAACGGCCGGCGACCGCATCGGGCCACCAGAAGGCGGCCTCGACGTAGACATTGCGGGTCTCGTCACCCACCGAGGTGGCGTCGCCGCCCATGATGCCGGCCAGCGACTCGACCTCACGCTCGTCGGCGATCACGCCGACCTGCTCGTCGACGGTGATGGTGTTGCCGTTGAGCAGCTTGAGCGGCTCGCCCGCCCTGCCCCAGCGCACCGTCAGGCCGCCATGGATCTTGTCGAGGTCGAAGATGTGCGTGGGCTGGCCGGTCTCGAACATGACGTAGTTCGAGATGTCGACCAGCGCACTGACCGAGCGCTGGCCGCAGCGGGCCAGCCGGTCGACCATCCAGGCCGGGGTCCTGGCGCGCGTGTCGATGCCCCGCACGATGCGGCCGGAAAAGCGACCGCACAGGTCGCTGGCCTCGACGCGCACGGGCAGTGTCGCATCCAGCGTGGGCATGACCGGCACGGCCGGCAGTGCCTTCAGCGGCGCACCGGTCAGCGCCGCGACTTCGCGGGCCACGCCGTGGACGCTCAGGCAATGGCCGAGGTTGGGCGTGAGCTTGAGCGTGAAGAGGGTGTCGTCGAGGTTCAGGTACTGGCGGATGTCCTGGCCGACGGGGGCGTCGGCGGGCAGCTCCAGCAGGCCGCCATGGTCCTCGGCCAGCTTGAGCTCACGCGCGGAGCACAGCATGCCGAAGCTCTCGACGCCGCGCAGCTTGCCCTTGCCGATCTTGAAAGGCTTGCCGTCCTCGCCGGGCGGCAGTTCGGCGCCGACGGTGGCCAGCGGGATCTTGATGCCCACGCGGGCGTTCGGCGCCCCGCAGACGATCTGCAGCGGGCCGTCCTTGCTGTGCTCGCCGGCGTTGACCGTGCACACGCGCAGGCGATCGGCGTCGGGGTGCTGCTCGGCGGTCAGGATCTCGCCCACGACGATGCCGTGGAAAGGCGGCGCCACCGGCCGGAGTTCTTCCACCTCCATGCCGGACATGGTCAGCAGCTCGGCGAGCTGGGCGGTGGTCAGGTCAGGGTTGCAGTACTCGCGCAACCACGATTCGGGGAATTGCATCTCTTCGGTCCTTGCGGCGTGGGGTTCGGGGCGCGATTTACTTGAACTGCCCGAGGAAGCGCAGATCGCCCTCGAAGAACAGCCGCAGGTCGTTGACGCCGTAGCGCAGCATCGTCAGCCGGTCCGGACCCATGCCGAAGGCGAAGCCGATGTAACGCTCGGGATCGAGCCCGTAGTTGCGCACCACGTTCGGGTGCACCTGGCCGGAACCGGCCACCTCCAGCCAGCGACCCTTGAGCGGGCCGCTGGAGAAGGCGATGTCCACTTCGGCCGACGGCTCGGTGAACGGGAAGAACGACGGCCGGAAGCGCAGTTGCAGGTCGTCGGTCTCGAAGAAGGTGCGGAAGAAGTCGGTGAAGACCGCCTTCAGGTCCTTGAAGGACACGTTCTCGCCGATCCACAGGCCTTCGCACTGGTGGAACATCGGCGAGTGGGTGGCGTCGCTGTCGACCCGGTAGGTGCGGCCCGGCGCGATGACGCGGATCTCGGGCATCGGGTCCTGGCCGGCGTGTTTCGCTGCATGCTGGCGGGCGTAGCGCACCTGCATCGGCGAGGTGTGCGGGCGCAGGCACAGCGGGCGGCCCGCCTCGTCCTGCATGTCGACGTAGAAGGTGTCCTGCATCGAGCGCGCCGGGTGGTTCTCCGGGTTGTTCAACGCGGTGAAGCTGTACCAGTCGGTCTCGATCTCGGGGCCGTCGGCCACGTCGAAGCCCATGGAGCCGAAGATCTGCTCGATGCGCTCCATCGTGCGCGACACCGGGTGCAGGCCACCGACACCACGTCCGCGCCCGGGCAGCGTCACGTCGAGCGCCTCGGCCTTCAGCTGCGCCTGCAGCTCGGCTTCGGCCAGCGCCTGGCGACGGGCCGTGAGCGCCGACTCGATGCGCTGCTTGGTCTCGTTGATCGCGGCGCCGCGGGTCTTCTTCTCCTCGGGCGTGAGCCTGGCCATGCCCTTGAGCAGCTCGGTCACCTGACCGGTCTTGCCAAGGAAACGCGCCTTGGCGTCCTCGAGTTGGGCGGGACTGCCAGCGGCGGCGAAATCCACCTGGGCCGACTGGACGAGTTGGTCGAGATCGTTCATCTGGTTGACGCTGAAAAACGAAAAAGGCCGCACACGGAGTCGGCCTTTTGGTTGCTCACCGTCAGGGAAGACTGAACTTCCCCGACGTGGCACTTAAGCGAGCTGGGCCTTCACCTTTTCGACGATGCTGCCAAAGGCGGCAGGATCGTTGACGGCGAGATCGGCGAGCACCTTGCGGTCCACTTCGATCGCAGCCTTCTTCAGGCCGGCCATGAACTTGCTGTAGGTCAGGCCCAGTGCACGCGAACCGGCGTTGATGCGCGCGATCCAGAGGCGGCGGAACACGCGCTTCTTGGCACGGCGGTCACGGTAGGCGTACTGGCCTGCCTTCATCACCGCCTGTTTGGCGATGCGATAGACGTTCTTGCGACGGCCGCGGAAACCCTTGGCCAGGACCAGGATCTTCTTGTGACGAGCACGGGCGGTAACACCACGTTTGACGCGAGGCATGTGATTACTCCTTCAGTCTTGGTGGATTACAGGCCTGCGAACGGCAGCATCTGAGCGATGTGACCCATGTTGGTCTCATGCACAGCGGTCGTTCCACGCAGTTGGCGCTTGTTCTTGGTGGTCTTCTTGGTCAGGATGTGACGCTTGAAGGCGTGACCGCGCTTGACGGTTCCACCGGGACGAACGCGGAAGCGCTTCTTGGCGCTGCTCTTGGTCTTCATCTTGGGCATGACTGCTCCTTCTGGTTGTTCCCGTGAGGCGGCACGAACGGCTCGTGCTCTTGGGGCCTACAGGCACTGGGCGATGGCGGCGACCAGACCACCATCACCCGAATCGGAAAACCGACTTGTTTATTTCTTCCTCTTGGGCGCCAGCACCATGATCATCTGGCGGCCTTCGAGCTTGGGCATGTGTTCGACCAGGGACACGTCGGTCAGCTCGTCGCGGATGCGCTCGAGCAGACGCATGCCGATGTCCTGGTGCGTGATCTCGCGACCACGGAAGCGCAGCGTGACCTTGCCCTTGTCGCCGTCTTCCAGGAAGCGGCGCAGGTTGCGCATCTTGATCTGGTAGTCGCCTTCGTCGGTGCCCGGACGGAACTTGACTTCCTTGACGTCGATGACGTGCTGCTTGGCCTTGGCCTCAGCCGCCTTCTTCTGTTCCTGATACTTGAACTTGCCGTAGTCCATCAGCCGGCACACGGGCGGCTGGGCGGTCGGGGCGATCTCCACCAGGTCCACGTCGCCTTCGGCGGACAGCCGCAGTGCTTCCTGGATGCTGACGATGCCCAGCGGTTCGTTCTCAGGACCGTTGAGACGGACCTCAAGCGCAGTGATTTCGCGGTTCAGACGGTGCTTGCGCTCAACGTTAGGCGTCCGGCGGTCAAGAAAGGTAGCGATGGTCAGGTTCCTTCAGGGCTCAGGCCCACTCACAACAAAAACGCACCCCAGTCACAGAGCTGGCTCAATAGGGCCGGTGACTCACCCTTGCGGGGCAAGTTCGGTCGCGAGCTTGTGGGAGAAGGCCTCCAGGGCCATCACACCGAGATCCTGATTGCCTCGGGCGCGCACGGCGACGGCTCCTGCATCCTTCTCCTTGTCGCCGACAACAAGAAGGTACGGAACCTTTTGCAACGAATGCTCCCGTATTTTATACGTGATTTTCTCGTTGCGCAGGTCAAGTGCAACCCTAAGCCCTTGTTTCTGCAACATTCCCGCCACGGATCGGGCGTAATCGGCCTGGGAGTCCGTGATGTTGAGCACGGTCACCTGCACCGGAGCCAGCCACAGGGGCAGCGCGCCCGAGTGTTCCTCGATCAGGATGCCGATGAAACGCTCGAGGCTGCCCAGGATGGCGCGGTGCAGCATGACCGGGTAGAGGCGTTCACCCGACTCGGCCACATAGGTCGCGTCCAGCCGCTCGGGCAGCGAGAAGTCGACCTGGATGGTGCCGCACTGCCAGTGGCGACCCAGCGCGTCCTTGAGGGTGTACTCGATCTTGGGACCGTAGAACGCGCCATCGCCCGGGGAGATCTCGAACTCGCAGCCGGTGCGCCGCAGGCTGTCGATCAGCGCGGCCTCGGCCTTGTCCCACAGCTCGTCGGAGCCGATGCGCTTCTCGGGGCGCGTGGCCACCTTGTAGAGGATGTCCTTGAAGCCGAAGTCGGCGTAGACCTTCTGCAGCAGCGCGGTGAAGTCGTCGCACTCGGCCAGGATCTGGTCCTCGGTGCAGAAGACGTGGCCGTCGTCCTGCGTGAAGCCGCGCACGCGCATGATGCCGTGCAGGCCGCCGGTGGGCTCGTTGCGGTGGCACTGGCCGAACTCGCCGAAGCGCAGCGGCAGATCGCGGTAGCTCTTGATGCCCTGCTTGAAGATCAGGATGTGGCCCGGGCAGTTCATCGGCTTGAGCGCGTAGTCACGCTTCTCCGACTCGGTCGTGAACATCGCGTCCCGGTACTTGTCCCAGTGGCCGGTCTTCTCCCACAGCGAGCGGTCGAGGATCTGCGGACCCTTGACCTCCTGGTAGCCGTTGTCGCGGTAGACCTGGCGCATGTACTGCTCGACCTGCTGCCACACCGTCCAGCCCTTGGGGTGCCAGAACACCACGCCCGGCGCGTGCTCGTCGATGTGGAACAGGTCCAGTTCGCGGCCGAGCTTGCGGTGATCACGCTTCTCGGCCTCCTCCAGCATCACCAGGTACTTCTGCAGATCGTCCTTGGTGGCCCAGGCCGTGCCGTAGATGCGCTGCAGCATCTCGTTGCGGTGGTCGCCGCGCCAGTAGGCGCCGGCCACCTTCATCAGCTTGAAGAACTTCAGCTTGCCCGTGCTCGGCACGTGCGGGCCGCGGCACAGGTCGGTGAACTTGCCCTCGGCGTAGAGCGAGACCTCCTGGTCGGCCGGGATGCTCTCGATGATCTCGGCCTTGTAGGCCTCGCCGATCGACTTGAAATAGGCCACGGCCTCGTCGCGCGGCAGCACGCTGCGCACCACCGGCTCGTCCTTGCCGGCCAGCTCGCTCATCTTCTTCTCGATGGCGACCAGGTCCTCGGGCGTGAACGGGCGCTTGTACGAGAAGTCGTAGTAGAAGCCGTGCTCGATGGTCGGGCCGATCGTCACCTGGGCATCGGGAAACAACTCCTTGACGGCGTAGGCGAGCAGGTGGGCCGTCGAATGGCGGATGACTTCCAGCCCGGCGGAATCCTTGGCCGTGATGATGGACAGCGCCTCGTCGGACGTGATGCGGTGGCTGGTGTCGACCAGTCGGGCCGACTCGCCCGAGCCGACCCGGCCGGCCAGCGCAGCCTTGGCCAGACCCGCGCCGATCGAGGCCGCGACCTCGGCCACGGTCACGGGGGCGTCGAACTCACGCCGGGAACCATCAGGAAGTTGAATCGAAATCATGGATTACCTCGTGCCAGCAGCGGGCTCGGCCACGCTGCTGCGGACAACAAAAAAGCGCGGGACGCGCCGCGCTTTCTCGTGAGGGGAACAAGGACGTTCTGGACGTACGGGGAAAGCGGCGGCCGACCGACTAGATCTCGGAGGGGATCCCAGTGGTAGTTCGCGGTGTCATCACCGTGGCGCCTTTCCCGTTCCTTGTGCAGACGACATATTCCAACATTCTAAAACAGAAAGCCCAGGGGATCACCCTGGGCTCTTGCAAGGCCTGCCGAGATCCGGCATGCCCGTGCGGTCCTCACTCGATCAGTGGAACTGCTCTTCTTCGGTCGAGCCCGTCAGCGCGGTGACGCTGGACTTGCCGCCCTGGATCACGGTGGTCACTTCGTCGAAGTAACCCGTGCCGACTTCCTGCTGGTGCGACACGAAGCTGTAGCCACGTTCGCGGGCCGCGAATTCCGGCTCCTGGACCTTCTCGACATAGGCCGACATGCCGCGGGCGACGTAGTCCTGGGCCAGATCGAACATGTTGTACCACATGCTGTGGATACCAGCCAGGGTAATGAACTGGTACTTGTAGCCCATCGCGCCCAGCTCGCGCTGGAACTTGGCGATGGTCGCGTCGTCGAGGTTCTTCTTCCAGTTGAACGACGGCGAGCAGTTGTAGGCCAGCATCTTGCCCGGGTGCACGGCGTGCACGGCTTTGGCGAACTTGCGGGCGAACTCGAGGTCCGGCGTGCCGGTCTCGCACCACACCAGATCGGCGTAGTGGGCGTAGGCGATGGCGCGGCTGATGGCCTGGTCCATGCCCTTGTTGGTCTTGTAGAAACCTTCGGCCGTGCGCTCGCCGGTCAGGAAGGGCTTGTCGTTCTCGTCGTAGTCGCTGGTCAGCAGGTCGGCGGCTTCGGCGTCGGTGCGGGCGATCACCAGCGTGGGCACGCCACAGACGTCGGCGGCCATGCGGGCGGCGATCAGCTTCTGCACCGCTTCTGCCGTCGGCACCAGCACCTTGCCACCCATGTGGCCGCACTTCTTGACCGAAGCGAGCTGGTCCTCGAAGTGCACGCCACCGGCGCCGGAGCGGATCATGGCCTTCATCAGCTCGAACGCGTTCAGCACGCCGCCGAAACCGGCCTCCGCATCGGCCACGATCGGCGCGAAGTAGTCGGTGTAGCCCTTGTCACCTTCGGTGATGCCCTTGGACCACTGGATCTCGTCGGCACGACGGAAGCTGTTGTTGATGCGCTCGACGACCTTCGGCACCGAGTCCACCGGATACAGCGACTGGTCGGGGTACATCGACGCGTAGCTGTTGTTGTCGGCGGCGACCTGCCAGCCCGACAGGTAGATGGCCTTCACGCCGGCCTTGACCTGCTGCATGGCCTGACCACCGGTCAGCGCGCCGAGGCAGTTCACGTAGGGCTCGTTGTTGACCAGGTCCCACAGCTTTTCGGCGCCGCGGCGGGCCAGCGTGTGCTCGATCGGGAAGGAGCCACGCAGACGCACGACGTCAGCAGCGCTGTAGCCGCGCTTGATACCCTTCCAGCGGGGGTTGCTGGCCCAGTCGGTTTCGAGGGCGTCCACTTGCTGTTGGAAAGTCTGCTTCGTCATGGGAGGGCTCCGTTTCGAGGTTCAAGAGTGGGTGATCGATGGCTCTAGCTTAAGGGCGACGCCCACTTCGTGGAAGACTTATGTCTTATATAAGACATATTTTTGAAATCAATGAAATCAATGACTTATGAACTGAATTTTGTGATGCGAAATGAGATTTCTCACAATGGAAAATTTTGCGGCGCTGCACCACGTTTGGTTTCCACATTGTGAAATCGATTTCGCCTCATGAAAACATCCGGTGCCACGGGCGTGTTCGTGGACAGGCCATGGGGTGATCACTGCACCAGACCGGGGCTGGACCTGCGCCGCTTCGGGGCGTTTTTTCCTGCGCCTTCCGGCGGTCGCGGTTCGTGACATCGGACTCGACCGGGGCTTGACCTTGCGCAAATCGCGCGGCGCCCTGCCACGAAGAATGGGACATCCGCAACCGGTACCGCCCCAGGAGCACCACCATGACCCAGATCCAGAACGATGTCGTCGCCAGCCCCCTCGCCCCGATCGATCTGATGGTCGCTCCATTCCAGGCGCTCGACGAATGCCATCGCCAGATCGCCCAGGCCCTGGATCGCCTCGGGCACTTCATCGAGCACCTCGATGACCACGGGGTCGACGAGCAGTCGCGTCGCCATGCGGGCGAACTGGTCGAGTTCTTCACCCGCACGGCCCGCGCCCACCACGCCGACGAGGAGCGTCTGGTGTTTCCCGACCTGCTGGTCAGCGAGGATGTCCATCTGGTGCAGCAGGTCCGGCGTCTGCAGCAGGACCATGGCTGGCTCGAGGAGGACTGGATCGAGCTGTCGCCGCAGCTCGACGCGATCTCGCAGGGCTACAGCTGGTACGACATCGACGCGCTGCGCCACGGCGCGGCCATCTTCACCGCGCTCTACCAGGACCACATCGATCTCGAGGAGTCGCTGGTCTACCCGGAAGCCCGGCGCCGCATGGCCGAGCGCCCGGACGTCGGCCAGGGCCGGGCGCAGGCGCAGATGCGGCGCCAGTCGGGCAACTGAAGGATTTCAGACGACCAGCGCGGTCGTCTTCTTGACGGTGCGCACCACCAGCATCGAGTTGGAGCGCACCACGCCCGGCAGGCGGGTCATCACCTCGGTGTGGAAACGCTCCAGGTCATCGGCATCCTGGAAGGCGAAGCGGATCAGGTAGTCGTTGCTGCCGGCGACGTAGTGGCAGTCGAGGATGCTCGGCTCCTGCCGCACCGCCTCCTCGAAACGTGCCAGCGCCTCGGTCGTCGTGCGCTCCACGTTCACGATCGTGTAGGACGTGCCGGACTGGCCCACCGCGCGGGGGTTGAGCAGCGCGACGTACCCGGCGATCACGCCGGACTCCTCGAGCTGGCGCACGCGCCTCAGGCAGGCCGAGGTCGACAGGTGCACCCGCTGCGCGAGGTCGACGTTGGACAGGCGGCCATCGTGCTGCAGCTCGCGCAGGATGGCGCGGTCGATCGCATCAAGAAGCGGAGCGCCGGCAGGCTGAGGCATGTCCTTGCGTCGGGAGTCAGGTTGACGCAATTTTATGGTGTGGCGTGATGTCGATCGCGCGCAATCCGCAACCCCTTTGCGCGCGGTTCTTTCTAGACTGGGAGCCACCTTCCGCCTGGAGCCGACCCGCATGAGCACCCCGCACGATCCTTCGCTTGACGCCTACTGGATGCCGTTCACGGCGAACCGGCAGTTCAAGCAGCGCCCTCGCCTGCTGACGCAGGCCTCGGGCATGCACTACCGCACCGACGACGGGCGGGAGATCCTCGACGGCGTGGCCGGGCTGTGGTGCGTCAACGCCGGCCACGCCCGGCCCCGCATCGTGCAGGCCATCGCCCGGCAGGCCGGCGAGATGGACTACGCGCCGCCGTTCCAGATGGGCCACCCCAAGGCCTTCGAGTTCGCGGACCGCCTGAGCCAGCTGACGCCGGCCGGCCTGAACCGGGTGTTCTTCACCAACTCCGGCTCCGAATCGGTCGAGACCGCGCTGAAGATCGCGCTGGCCTGGCAGCGCGCCAGGGGCCAGGGCACCCGCACCCGCCTGATCGGGCGCGAGCGCGGCTACCACGGCGTGAACTTCGGCGGCATCTCGGTGGGCGGCATCGTCGGCAACCGCAAGATGTTCGGCACGCTGCTCGGTGGCGTCGACCACATCCGCCACACCCACGACCTGGAGCGCAACGCCTTCAGCCGTGGCCAGCCAGCCCACGGCGCCGAGCTGGCCGACGACCTGGAGCGCCTGGTCGCGCTGCACGACGCCTCGACCATCGCCGCGGTGATCGTCGAGCCGGTAGCCGGCTCGACCGGGGTGCTGATCCCGCCCCAGGGTTATCTGCAGCGCCTGCGCGACATCTGCGACCGCCACGGCATCCTGCTGATCTTCGACGAGGTCATCACCGGCTTCGGCCGCACCGGACAGCCGTTCGCGGCGCAGACCTTCGGCGTCACGCCCGACCTGATGACGGTGGCCAAGGGCATCACCAACGGCTGCGTGCCCATGGGCGCGGTGTTCGTGAAGCAGGAGATCCACGACACCTTCATGAACGGCCCGGAGCACCTGATCGAGCTCTTCCACGGCTACACCTACTCGGCCCACCCGCTGGCCTGCGCGGCCGGGCTGGCCACGCTGGACACCTATGCCGAAGAGGGCCTGCTGACCCGTGCGTCGGAGTTGCAGGATTACTTCGCCGACGGGCTGCACAGCCTGCGCGGCCTGCCGCACGTGATCGACGTGCGCAACATCGGCCTGGTTGGCGGCGTCGAGCTCGCCCCCGGCCCCGAAGGCCCGGGGCGACGGGCCTTCAACGTGTTCCTCGACTGCTTCGAGCAGGGCGTGATGGTGCGCACCACCGGCGACATCATCGCGATGTCGCCACCGCTGATCATCGAGCGCGCGCAGATCGATCGACTGATCGAGACGCTGCGCACCGCCCTGAAGCGTGCGGCCTGAGGCCGGCTCGCGGCCCTGAAAGCCCCCCGGCCGCGGCCGGGGGATCGCCGGGGTGGCTGGCGCGCCCAGGCTCTGGCACACTGTGTGCAACACCTTCGACATCAACGATCCACACACCATCAGTAAGCCCAGTGCCGCCGGATCAACAAGCCGGTCGCAGCAAGCCCAATGAGCATCCAAAAGCCTGCACGCCCACCCGTCGTCCTGGTCCCCGCCTGCAACCGGGACATCGGCCAGCATCCTTTCCATGTCGCCGGGAAAAAGTACGTCGATGCGGTGCGGCTCTCCGGGGCGCTGCCCCTGATCGTGCCGTCGGCCTCACCCGACGAGATTGCCACGCTGCTGGACCTGGCCGACGGGGTGCTGCTGACCGGATCGGCGTCCAATGTGCACCCGAGCCACTTTGGCGAGCCGGTGCTCGATCCTTCCCTGCCCCTGGACCCGGTGCGTGACGCCTGGACGCTGCCGCTGATCCGGCAGGCGCTGGAGCGCGGCCTGCCGCTGTTCGCCATCTGCCGGGGTTTCCAGGAACTCAATGTCGCGCTCGGCGGCTCGCTGCACCAGGCGGTGCAGAGCGTGGCGGGCAAGCACGATCACCGGGCCTGCAGCAGCGATCCCGTCGGGGTCCAGTACGGCGTGCGCCACGGCGTGCGGGTCCAGCCGGGCGGCGTGCTGGCCGGCCTGTTCGGCGAGACCGACCTGCAGGTCAACAGCGTGCACGGCCAGGGCCTGAACCGGCTGGCCCCGAGCCTGCGCATCGAGGCGCTGGCCAGCGACGGCCTGGTCGAGGCGGTGTCCGTACCGACGGCGCCCGGCTTCAGCCTGTGCGTGCAATGGCATCCGGAATGGCAGGCGGCCGACAACCCGGTCTCCATCGCGCTGTTCGGCGCCTTCGGTGCGGCCTGCCAGGCCTACCGGGACCGCCACCGCCCCCCCAGTTGCTGATGCCCCGCGCCGCCGCCGAACGCGTCGGCCCGCGGCGCCACCGTGATTTTCCCTGCATCCCACCCGGCACCTGCTGCCGGGTGCCGGCCGAGCTCGGCCTGTCCACAGGAACAACAGCCATGGTTACCCGATCACGCAGCGACTTCACCTTCAGCGACCTCACCGACTGGCTCAACGAGCGCCGGGTCACCGAGATCGAGTGTCTGGTGCCCGATCTCACCGGCGTGGCCCGCGGCAAGATCCTGCCGCGCGAGAAATTCACCGAGGACCGCGGCATGCGGCTGCCCGAGGCGGTGGTCGCGATGGGCGTGACCGGCGAATTCCCGGAAGAAGGCCCCTACTACGACGTGATCAGCCCGATGGATCACGACATGCACCTGCAGCCCGACCCGCGCACCGTGCGCATCGTGCCGTGGGCGACCGACCCGACCGCCCAGGTGGTGCACGACTGCTACGACAAGGACGGCAACATGGTGCCGTTCGCGCCGCGCTCGGTGCTGCGCCGGGTCTGCGACCTGTACGCGGCCAAGGGCTGGAACCCGGTCGTGGCGCCCGAGCTGGAGTTCTACCTGGTGGCGCGCAACACCGATCCCGACATCCCGCTCAAGCCGCCCAAGGGCCGCAGCGGCCGTGCCGAGAGCTCGCGCCAGGCCTATTCGATCGATGCGGTCAACGAGTTCGACCCGCTGTTCGAGGACGTCTACTCCTACTGCCAGCAGATGGAGCTCAACGTCGACACGCTGATCCACGAGATCGGCGCGGGCCAGATGGAGATCAACTTCTTCCACGACCACCCGCTGCAGCTGGCTGACGAGGTGTTCTTCTTCAAGCGCACGGTGCGCGAGGCGGCGATGCGCCACGACATGTACGCCACCTTCATGGCCAAGCCGATCGCGGGCGAGCCCGGCAGCGCGATGCACATCCACCAGAGCATCACCGACGCCGTCACCGGCAAGAACATCTTCAGCAACCCGGACGGCAGCCCCAGCCAGGAGTTCTACTGGTACATCGGCGGGCTGCAGAAGTACATCCCCGCCTGCATGGCGCTGTTCGCCCCCTACGTGAACAGCTACCGGCGGCTGGCGCGCTACACCGCCGCGCCGATCAACATCCAGTGGGGCACGGACAACCGCACCGTCGGCATCCGCTCGCCGCTGGCCACGCCGGCGGCCCGTCGCATCGAGAACCGTGTCATCGGTGCGGACGCGAACCCCTACGTGGCCCTGGCGGCCACGCTGGCCTGCGGCTACCTGGGCATCGTCAACCGGATCCAGCCCACGCCCGAGTGCAAGGGCGACGCCTACCTGGGGGACTACCAGCTGCCCCGCAGCCTGGGCGAGGCGCTGGCCATGCTGCGTGCGGCAACCGACCTGCACGAGGTGCTGGGCGAGTCCTTCGTGACCGTCTACACCGAGGTCAAGGAGATCGAGCACGCCGAGTTCATGAAGGTCATCTCGCCGTGGGAGCGTGAGCACCTGCTGCTGCACGTCTGAGCCGGGAGCACGCCATGGACGCCCTCCTCCCGCCCCGCGGCACGGCGCAGTGGCAGGCCGCCGATGCGGCGCATTTCCTGCACCCGTTCACCGACTTCGGCGCGCTCGCCGCCCAGGGCTCGCGCATCATCACGCGGGCCGAGCAGCTCTACCTCTGGGACAGCGAAGGGCAGCGGCTCTTCGACGCGATGAGCGGCCTGTGGTGCGTGAACGTGGGTTATGGCCAGCAGGCCCTGATCGACGCGGCCACCCGCCAGCTGCAGCAGCTGCCCTTCTACAACGCCTTCTTCCAGACCGCCACGCCCCCGGCGATCGAGCTGGCCGAGCTGCTGGCCGAACTGACCCCGCCGCAGTTCCGGCATGCGTTCTTCACTGGCTCGGGCTCCGAGGGCAACGACACCGTCGTGCGCATGGTGCGCCGCTACTGGGACCTGCAGGGCCAGCCCGATCGCCGGATCCTCATCAGCCGCAACAACGCCTACCACGGCTCGACGATGGCGGGCGCCTCGCTGGGCGGCATGAAGTCGATGCACGCCCAGGGCGGCCTGCCCATTCCCGGCATCGTGCACATCGACCAGCCTTATCTGGCGGCCTACCGCCGCCAGCGGCCGGCGGCGGCCGGTCTCGACGAGGAGGAGTTCGGCCTGATCGCCGCCCGCTGGCTCGAGAAGAAGGTGCTCGAGCTCGGGCCGCACCGGGTGGCGGCCTTCATCGGCGAGCCGGTGCAGGGGGCGGGTGGCGTGATCGTGCCCCCGGCGAGCTACTGGCCCGAGATCCAGCGCATCTGCGACCGCTACGACATCCTGCTGGTGTCCGACGAGGTCATCACCGGCTTCGGCCGCACCGGCCACTGGTTCGGCTGCGAGACCCAGGGCTTCCGCCCGGACCTGATGACCTTCGCCAAGGGCGTGACCAGCGGCTACATCCCGCTGGGCGGCGTGATGGTGGGCGAGCGGGTGGCGCGCACGCTGATCGAGCTGGGTGGCGAGTTCGAGCACGGCTACACCTACTCGGGTCATCCGGTGGCCTGCGCGGTGGCCGTCGCCAACCTCCAGCTGATCCGCGAGCAGCGGCTGGTCGAGCGGGTGCACGACGATGTCGGCCCCTACCTGGCCGAGCAGTTCGCCACGCTGGCCGGGCACCCGCTGGTCGGTGACGTGCAGACCAGCGGCCTGATGGGCGCGCTGCTGCTGGTGCGGGAGGCCGCCGGCCAGAGCCCGTTCCGGCCGGACCAGCCGGTGGGCATGGTCTGCCGGGGCCACTGCTTCGCCCAGGGGCTGATCATGCGTGCGGTCGGCGACCGCATGATCGTCGCCCCGCCGCTGATCATCAGCCGGGCCCAGATCGACGAGATGATGGCGCTGATCCGGCACTGCCTGGACCTGACGCTGGCTGACGTCCACAGCCGGGGCTGGCTCGCCTGAGCACGCCGCCCCAGAGGAGAGAGAACCCATGAGCAGCAGCACCCCCGTCGACTGGCACGCCCGGGCGGCCCGCCTCGAGATCGACGCCCGGGCCTTCATCGACGGCCGGCGGGTCGATGCGGCCGACGGCCGGACCTTCGACAAGCACTCGCCGGTCGACCACCGCCGCCTGGCCTCGGTCGCCCGCGGCCAGGCCGAGGACATCGACCGCGCCGTGCGCGCGGCCCGGGCCGCCTTCGACGACGGCCGCTGGGCGCGCCGCACCCCGGCCGCCCGCAAGAAGATCCTGCAGCGCTTCGCCGAGCTGATCCTTTCTGCCCGCGACGAGCTGGCGCTGCTGGAGACGCTGGACATGGGCAAGCCCATCCAGCACGCGCTGTCGGTGGACGTGCCCGCGACCGCACGCTGCATCGCCTGGTACGCGGAGGCGCTCGACAAGGTCTATGGCGAGATCGCCCCCACCGGCCCCCAGGCGCTGGCGCTGATCAGCCGCGAGCCCATGGGCGTGATCGGCGTGATCGTGCCCTGGAACTACCCGATGATCATGGCTGCCTGGAAGCTCGGCCCGGCGCTGGCCACCGGCAATTCGGTGGTGCTCAAGCCCAGCGAGAAGTCCCCGCTGACCGCGCTGCGCCTGGCCGAGCTGGCACTGCAGGCCGGCGTGCCCGCCGGGGTGTTCAACGTGGTGCCGGGCCATGGCCACGAGGCCGGCGAGGCGCTGGCGCTGCACATGGACGTCGACGCGATCGGCTTCACCGGCTCGACCCGGGTGGGGCGGCACATGCTCGAGTGCGCCGGGCGCTCCAACCTCAAGCGCGTCTACAACGAGCTGGGCGGCAAGTCGGCCGTGCTCGTCTTTCCCGACCACCGGGATCCGGCGCTGGCCGCGCGCACCGTGGCGGGCAGCATGTTCTTCAACCAGGGCGAGTCCTGCAACGCACCGTCGCGGGTGCTGGTGCACGAGGACATCGCCGATGACTTCGTGCGCGAGCTGGTCGCCCAGGCGCCCCGCCACGCGCCGGGCGATCCGCTGGATCCGGCCACCGTGATGGGCGCGCTGGTCGACGAGGGGCAGCTGCGCACGGTGCTGGGCTACATCGAGTCGGCCCGCGCCGAAGGCGCGCACTGCGCCGTCGGCGGGCAGCAGGTGCGCATCGACAGCGGCGGCCCCTACGTCGAGCCGACCGTCTTCGATCGGGTCACCCCGGTGATGACCATCGCCCGCGAGGAGATCTTCGGCCCGGTGCTGTCGGTGCTGCGCTTCGCCAGCGAGCAGCAGGCGCTGGCGCTGGCCAACGCCAGCGCCTACGGCCTGCAGGCCAGCGTCTGGACCCACGACCTGAACCGGGCGCACCGCGTGGCACGTGGCTTGCGTGCCGGGACGGTGCACGTCAACCAGTACGACGAGGACGACATCACCGTGCCGTTCGGCGGCTACAAGCAGAGCGGCAACGGGCGCGACAAGTCGCTGCACGCGCTGGACAAGTACACCGAGCTGAAGACGACCTGGCTGCGCCTGGACGACTGAAACCGGATCTTGTGCGCTGTCGCATCGATGTGCTGGTGACTGGCACCATAATTCGCGCCGCCAAGGTGCATCCGCCACGGTGGGCGGGCGCATCGGGTCTGGCTGGAATTCCCCCTTTTTCCTGAAGCAGGAGCACTCATGAAACTGTTGTCGTTGCGGCCCTCCAAGGCGCTGAACCTCGTGGTGGCCGCGATCGCGGCCTTCGGCCCGGCCGCGGTGCAGGCCGAGGAAGAGAAGGTGCTGAACGTGTACAACTGGGCGGACTACATCGCCGAGGACACGATCAAGAACTTCGAGAAGGAGACCGGCATCAAGGTCCGCTACGACAACTTCGACAGCAACGAGGCGCTGCACGCCAAGCTGGTGGCCGGCCGCACGGGCTACGACGTGGTCGTGCCGGGCTCGCACTTCGCCAAGCAGCAGATCGAGGCCGGCCTGCTGATGAAGCTCGACAAGAGCAAGCTGCCCAACCTGAAGAACCTCGACCCCGCCATCCAGGCCCAGCTGGCCAAGATGGACCCGGGCAACGAGCACATCGTCGACTGGATGTGGGGCTACACCACGGTGGGCATCAACGTCGAGCGCGTCAAGAAGGCCCTGGGCGACAAGCCGCTGCCCGACAACGCCTGGGACCTGGTCTTCAAGCCCGAGTACGCGAGCAAGCTCAAGGGCTGCGGCGTGTCCTTCCTCGACACCGCCTCCGAGATCATGCCGATCGCGCTGAAGTACATCGGCAAGGATCCGCACAGCAAGAGCGCCGACGACTACAAGGCCGCCGGCGAGATGCTCAAGGGCATCCGCCCCTACGTGACCCGCTTCTCGGGTTCGGGCTCGGACTACATCGACCAGATGGCCAAGGGCCAGCTGTGCGCGGTGGTGGGCTGGTCGGGCGACATCATGATCGCCAAGGACAAGTCGGCCAAGGCCAAGAAGCCCCAGCAGCTCGAGGTGCTGCTGCCCAAGATGGGCGGCCTGCTGTTCTTCGACGTGATGGCCATCCCGGCGGATGCCAAGCACCCCGAGAACGCGCACAAGTGGATCAACTACATCATGAAGCCCGAGGTGCACGCCTCGCTGACCAACTCGGTCTTCTACGCCAACCCGAACAAGGAAGCGCTGAAGTTCGTCAAGCCCGAGCTGGCCAAGGACCGCGCGGTGTTCCCGGACGCGGCCGGCCTCGCCAGCATGATCCCGCCCGGCACGCCCGACCAGGCCACCCGCAAGCTGCTGACCCGCACCTTCACCAACTTCAAGGCCGGCCGCTGAGCTGACGGCAACGGGAAAGAGAACGCGCACATGAACAAGGCTCTGGAGGATGGTGCCTTCCTGCGGATCGAATCCGTGGTGAAGGAGTTTGGCGATTTCCGGGCGGTCGATCAGGTCAGCCTGAACGTCGCCAAGGGAGAGATCTTCGCCCTGCTGGGATCGTCGGGGTGTGGCAAGAGCACGCTGCTGCGCATGCTCGCCGGCTTCGAGACCCCCACCTCCGGGCGCATCGTGCTCAACGGCGCCGACCTCGCCGGCAAGCCGCCGTACGAACGGCCGGTGAACATGATGTTCCAGTCGTACGCGCTCTTTCCCCACCTGACGGTGTGGGACAACATCGCCTTCGGCCTGCGACGCGACGGCCTGCCCAGGGCCGAGATCGCGCAGCGGGTCGAGGAGATGCTGCGCCTGACGCAGCTGACGAAGTTCGGCCAGCGCAAGCCGCACCAGCTCTCGGGCGGCCAGCAGCAGCGGGTCGCGCTGGCCCGCAGCCTGGCCAAGCGTCCGCAGCTGCTGCTGCTCGACGAGCCGCTGGGCGCGCTCGACAAGAAGCTTCGCGAGGCCACGCAGATCGAGCTGGTCAACATCATCGAGCAGGTCGGCGTGACCTGCGTGATGGTGACGCACGACCAGGAGGAGGCGATGACCATGGCCTCGCGCATCGCGGTGATGAGCGAGGGCCGCTTCGTGCAGGTCGGCAGCCCGGCCGACATCTACGAGACGCCGACCACCTGCTTCGTGGCCGACTTCATCGGCAACGTCAACCTCACCCCCGGGCGCATCACGGTCGACGAGGCCGACCATGTGCACATCGAGTGCGCCGACTTCACCCACTACGTGGGCCACGGCGTGACCGGCTACCTCGGCCAGGCCGTGACGGTGGCCGTGCGGCCCGAGAAGATCTCGCTGAGCGCGGACCAGCCGCCCGGGCCGATGAATCAGGTGCAGGGCACGGTCAAGGAGATGTCCTACTTCGGCGACACCACGCTGTATCACCTCGAGCTGGCCAGCGGTGCGCGCCTCAAGGTCACCTTCGAGAACGACACCCGCAACCACGAAGGGGCGCCGACCTGGGGCGACCGGGTCTGGGCGCACTGGCTGCCGTCGTCCCAGGTCGTGCTGACGCAGTGAGGAGGCCGTGATGAGCCTGACCTCCCGACTGGCCGCCCTGCGCGGGCTGTTCTCCGGACGCAGCCTGCTGATCGGCACGCCCTACCTGTGGCTGCTGCTGTTCTTCCTGCTGCCCTTCCTGATCGTGCTGCGCATCAGCTTCGCGGAGATGGACGGCGCCCGCGTGAGCGACCTGTTCACCTACGCGAACAACGAGCTGTTCATGAAGCTCAAGCTTCAGAACTTCGCGACCATCTTCCAGGACGACCTCTACTGGAGCACCTACGCCCAGTCGCTGATGTATGCGGGCGCGACGACGCTGGTGTGCCTGTTCATCGGTTACCCGTTCGCCTACTTCATGGCCCGCTCGCCCTCGTCGGTGCAGCCGCTGCTGCTGATGGGGGTGATGCTGCCGTTCTGGACCAGCTTCCTGCTGCGGGTCTACGCCTGGAAAGGGCTGCTCGATGCCGACACCGGCTGGGTCGGCCTGTTCCTGAAGGCGCTGCACCTCGACCAGCTGCTGCTGGCCGTGGGGCTGATCCCGGCCGAAGGCCAGTTCATGTACAGCCCCTTCTCCCTGCTGCTGGGCATGGTCTACACCTACCTGCCCTTCATGATCCTGCCGCTGTTCGGCACGCTGTCCAAGCTCGACCTGCGGCTGCTGGAGGCGGCCCAGGACCTGGGCGCGACCCCCTGGCAGGCGTTCTGGCGGGTCACGGTGCCGCTGTCGCGCGGGGGCATCGTCGCCGGCGCCATGCTGGTGTTCATCCCCTGCGTGGGCGAGTACGTGATCCCTGAACTGCTGGGCGGCCCCGAGACGCTGATGATCGGCCGCGTGCTCTGGGACGAGTTCTTCGCCAACAACGACTGGCCGATGGCCTCGAGCGTCGCGGTGGTCATGGTGCTGCTCATCATCGTGCCGCTGGCGATCTTCAACCGCAACCAGTCCAAGGGAGCCGGCCAGTGATCGCCACCCCCGTCGCACGCTGGACCAGCCGGATCTGGCTGAGCCTGGGCTTCCTGTTCCTCTACCTGCCCATCATCGCGCTGGTGGTCTACAGCTTCACCGACTCGCCGGTGCCCAACGTCTGGGCCGGCTTCTCGCTGCGCTGGTATGGCGAGCTGATGGGCGACGAGGACATCCGCCAGGCGCTGTGGCTGTCGCTGCAGGTGGCCGCCGCGTCGGCGACCGGCTCGGTCGTGCTGGGCACGCTGGCGGCGCTGACGCTGGAGCGCCATCCCCGCTTTCGCGGCCGCACGCTGTTCTCCGGCATGGTCAACGCGCCGCTGGTGATGCCCGAGGTCATCGTCGGCCTGTCGCTGCTGCTGATGCTGGTGGCGATGCAGCGCGTCTTCGGCGTGCCCGAGCGCGGGCTGGTGACGATCTGGATCGGCCACATGCTGGTGGGCATGGCCTATGCCACCGTGGTGATCTCGGCCCGGCTGCGTGACCTGAACCCGCAATTCGAGGAAGCCGCCCAGGACCTGGGCGCCCGGCCGGCGCAGGTCTTCTTCCTGGTGACGCTGCCGATGATCGCCCAGTCGCTGCTGGCCGCTTGGCTGCTGACCTTCACGCTGTCGCTGGACGACGTGGTGATGTCGGCCTTCCTGTCCGGCCCGGGCTCGACCACGCTGCCGCTGGTGATCTTCTCGCGCGCCCGGCTGGGGCTGGATCCGACGGTCAACGCGCTGGCCACCGTCGTGATCGCGGTCGTGGCCGTGTTCGTGGTGCTGTCGAGCTACCTGATCGCACGGCGCGAACGCCGGCTCTGGAAAGAGCAGCAGGCCGCGAGCAAGGGCTGACCCACCCTGTTCTGGTAACCGGTCATTTACAAAGCGTGGATTTGTTGTCCAATGCGGGGCCTCGTGTCCCGCTTTGCATGACCGCAAGGTGGCGGACACGAAGGGTTGATGTGTGTTCCCCCCATCCACGACGTGAAGCCTGTGACCGCGAATCCGGATTTTTCCCATGCCGCCCTGGACGAGGAGCAGGCGCGTCGCTGTCGCAGCATCAGCGTGGTCGTGCCCTGCTACAACGAGGCGGCCAACCTCGACCGCCTGCTGCCGCGCCTGATCACCGCCCTGGTCGCGCTCGGGCTGCAGTGGGAGATCCTGCTGATCGACGACGGCAGCCGCGACGACACGGCCCGCGAGCTGACGCGCTGGTCGCAGCGGGTGCCGGGGGTGCGTGCGCTGCTGCTGTCGCGCAACTTCGGCAAGGAGGCGGCGCTGAGCGCGGGCCTGGACCACACCGCCGGCGACGTGGTGGTGCTGATGGATGCCGACCTCCAGCACGAGCCCGAGCTGATCGCGCCGATGCTGCTGCGCTGGCAGGCGGGCATCGACGTGGTCTACGCCCGTCGCAAGGACCGCTCGGACGAGCCGCTCTACAAGCGTGCGTTCACGCGCCTGTTCTACCGGCTGCTCAATGCCACCAGCCGGCGGGTCCACGTGCCGGCCGATGCCGGTGATTTCCGCCTGATGGACCACAAGGTGGTGATGGCGCTGCGGGCCCTGCCCGAGCACAACCGTTTCCTCAAGGGCATGTACGCCTGGGTCGGCTTCCGCTCGGAGGAGCTGCCCTACATGCCTGCCGCACGCACGGCCGGGCGCAGCAGCTACAACCTGCACAACCTCATCAGCCTGTCGCTCAACGGCATGACGTCCTTCACCACCTGGCCGCTGCGGGCTTCGAGCGTGCTGGGCATGGTGATGGCGGCGCTGGGTTTCCTCTACGGGCTCTACCTGATCGTGAGCTACCGGCTGTTCGGCAGCCAGGTGTCGGGCTGGACGACGATCATGGTCTCGCTGATGCTGTTCTGCGGCGTGCAGCTGGTGAGCCTGGGCATCGTCGGCGAGTACCTCGCCCGGGTCTACGAGGAGGTCAAGCGCCGGCCGCTCTACGTCGTGCGCGACAGCCTGGGCCAGGGCCTGGGCAGCGCGGTCACGTCGACGCCCGGAACGCCCACCAGCGGCTCATGACGAAGGTGAACCCCGCCACCAGCACCAGCACCACGGCCAGTGCCAGGTCGTAGCGCACGCCCGGCCACTGCAGCGCGGTGGCATAAGCCGCCTCGTTGAGCAGGAAGCCGGTGGCCGAGACCAGCAGGAAACGTGGCAGCGCCGACCGGCTCGAGCGCTGCCCCCGCGTGGCGGAAAACGTCCAGCGCCGGTGGCCGCCATACGAGACCCCGAAGGCGATCGACCAGCCCAGCACGTTGGCCAGCAGCGGCCGCAGCCCGGCCTGTTCCACCGCCAGCTTCACCACCCCCCAGTGCACCAGCGCCGCCGTGCAGCCGACCACCACGAAGCGCAGCAGCTGCGCCTTGCCCTGACCTGTCTTTTCCATGACCGACATCCTAGCCTCGACGCCCTCCGGCGCCCCTGCGCGCCGCCTCGCCGTGTGCGTGGACGACTACGGCCTGCATGAGGGCATCGACGAGGCCTCGATCGTGCTGGCCCGGCAGGGTCGCGTCAGCGCGATCAGCGTGATGAGCCAGGGGTGCACCTGGCCGGACAGCGCCGCGGCGCTGCGGGCGGTGCACGATCCGGCCCGGCTCGACGTGGGCCTGCACCTGAACCTGACCGAGGCGATGCCCGGCGTGGCCGCCGAGCCGCTGCCCCGGGTCATCCTGCGCAGCCACCTGGGCCTGGGCTCGCTCGACGCGCTGCGCGCGACGGTGCGCCGGCAGCTCGATCGCTTCGAGGATGCCTGGGGGGCGCCACCGGCCCATGTCGACGGGCACCAGCATGTGCACCAGCTGCCCCGGGTGCGTTCGGTGCTGTTCGACGAACTGCAGCGGCGCTACCCCGGGCAGCGCCCCTGGCTGCGTGCCAGCCGGCGGCCGCCGGCCTCGGCCGACCTGCCCGAGCGGCGCAAGGCCGGCATCATCTCGGCCCTGGGCGCGGGCGCGCTGCAGCGCCGGGCCGACCACGAAGGCTGGCCGTGCAACCGGGCCCTGCTGGGGGTGTACGGCTTCGATGCCGATGCCGCGACCTACCGCAGGCTGCTGCAGCGCTGGTGCGCCGCCGCGCAGGACGGCGACCTGCTGATGTGCCATCCCGCGACCCGGACGCCAGCCGATGACGTCATCGGCGAGGCCCGCCGCACCGAGTTCTCGGTCTGGAACGCCGCGGCGACCCCGGCCGATCTGGCGCACTGGGGCATCGTGGTCGAGCCGCTCAGCCGGGTGCTGGCCACGCCTCGCAGCCCTGGGGCATGACGATGAGCCAGTGCAGCGTGTCCAGCGGCCGACGGGCCTGGGAGGGCACCTCGAAGGTGATGGCGCCGCGCACGCCGGCCTCGCCGGTCCAGCGATCCGCCGCCGGCGGTGAGCCCAGGCGCACGAGCACATGGCCCTGCTCGCGCATCGTGCGCGCCTCCAGCCAGGGCGTGTGTTCCAGGGCCTCGTCGACGATGGCCGCGTGCTGGTCACCGTAGATCGACACCAGGCCGGCCTCGAAGCCCGGCCCCCGCACCAGCCGCAGCGGGCAGTCACCGGCCTGCTCACGCCAGGCGGCCTCGACGGCGCGTGCGATGGTGCGCCCCGGATGGAACTGATCGACCCGCGTGCGGTCCGAGTGCACCCGTGACGTCCAGAGCGGCGCGCTGTAGCTCAGTGCCCACAGCAGGTGCAGGCCCAGTGCCACGCCCACCCAGCGACCCCAGCGGACGGACACCGGCGAGCGCCAGCGTGCGGCCACCAGCAGGCACAGGAACTGGAAAGTCTGGATGCCCCAGTGGTCCTGCAGCCGCAGGCCGCCCACCAGCGCGGTGATCAGCACCCCCAGCACCGGCATGCCGACCAGGCCGATCAACCAGGCGCGCAGCAGCGCCGGCCGGTCCGCCGGCGCCAGCGGCGTGGCCCCCGCCACGGGCTGCCGCCGCCACCACAGCGCCATGATCAGCAGGAGCAGCAGCGCGGGAGCCATCATGCGCAGCTGCAGCACGAGGAACTGCAGCACGCTGCCCACCCGCTGCCCGAAGCTCAGCACCACCCCGGACTGGGTCGCGTAGGTCAGCGTCGTCCACTGGTGGTGCGCCACCCACAGCACATGGGGCGCGAAGCTCAGCAGGCACAGGCCCACCGCCAGCAGCGCGCCCCGCCGCTGGGGGGCTGAACGCCATGCGCCGCTCAGGCCCACGGCCACGAGCACCCCGGCCAGCGGCAGCGCCGCCTGGTACTTCGACAGCATCGCCGCCCCGGCCGCCAGGCCGACCAGCACCCACCGCGCCAGCACGGCCCTGGGCCGGGTCTCGTCACAGGCTCGCAGGGCGAGCCAGGCCACCAGCGCCACCGTCAGGATCAGCACCGAGTTGTGGTTGAACAGCTGCGCCTTGCTGGCAAAGCCCTGCTGCAGGCCGCACAGCAGCACCGCCAGGGCCGCCCGCTCCGGACCCAGCAGGCGCACGCCGACCCGCCAGGTCAGCAGCAGCGTCAAGGCCACGCAGGTCGCGCCCAGCACCGAGGGCCAGGCCGGCTGCAGGCCGAACAGCGTGATCAGCCCGGCGAGCAGCCAGGTCGGCAGCGGCGGGTGCTTGGCATAGCCCCACTGCACCTGCTGGGCCCAGGTGAACTGCTCGAAGTGGTCACCGTACTGGGCCGAGTTGACCCCCAGCGCCACGGCGAGCCAGCCCAGCACGATCAGCGCGGCCAGCAGCGGCGGGTGGCTCAGGCGATGAGCGAGCCATGCCGGCGTGGCGCGTGCGGCCGGCTGCGCCTGCAGATCCGGCACCGGCGTGGCCGCGCCGAGCATGCCGAAACGACTACCATTCATCCATCGATCCCCGGGTTCATCTTCACATTGCACAACACTCGATTCTCCGATGTTCACATGACGCCGTGGCTCGCCTACCTCTGCCTCGGGGGGAGCATGGCGCTGGTGGGCAGTTATGTGGGCCTGTCCAAGCTGCTGGTGGGCGTGTTCCCGGTCTTCCTGCTGGCGGGGCTGCGTTTCCTGATCGCCGCGGTGGCGATGGCCGGCTGGGTCCGTCGGCCTGCCGACGAGGCCGCGCTGGGCCGCGGCGACCACGCCCTGGTGTTCCTCGAGAGCTTCCTGGGCAACTTCCTGTTCTCGATCTGCATGCTCTACGGCGTGCAGATGAGCACCGCGCTGGCCGCTGGCGTGATCATGGCGGCGCTGCCCGGCGCGGTGGCGCTGCTGTCACGGCTGGTGCTGGGCGAGCGGCTGGAGGGGCGTGTGCTGGCGGGCATCGGCTGCGCCGTGGCCGGCATCGCGCTGGTGTCCTGGAGCCGCCACCAGCCGGGGGCCGAGGTGCTCGCGCCCGCCGAGGCCCGTCAGGCGCTGCTGGGCAACCTGCTGCTGATCGGCGCGGTGTTCTGCGAGGCCAGTTATGTCGTGATCGGCAAGCGGCTCACCGGCAAGCTCGGCCCGCGGCGCATCAGCTCGCTGGTCAATCTGTGGGGGCTGGCGCTGGTCGCGCCGCTGGCGCTCTGGCAGGCCGTGAGCTTCGATTTCCCGGCCGTGCCGCTGCCCACCTGGACGCTGCTGGTGTTCTACGCGCTGGCGGCCAGCATGATCACCGTCTGGCTGTGGATGACCGGGCTGCGCCAGGTGCCGGCGGCCCGGGCGGGGGTGTTCACCGTGCTGCTGCCGGTGTCGGCGGCGCTGGTCGGCGTGCTGCTGCTGGGCGAGCGCTTCTCGGCAGCGCAGGCCATGGCCTTCGGCCTGGCGATGCTGGGCATCGTGCTGGCCACCTGGCCGCGGCGCTGAACGGGGCACGTCGCGGGGTCGGGCTCAGGCGGGCTCAGGCGGGATCAAGCGGCCTCGGCGGTGCCGGTCCGCGCCAGGCGCAATGCCTCGAACTCGGCGGCCAGCTCGATCGGCGAGCGCTCGCGGTGGCGGTGGTCGGACCAGAACTGGCGCCAGGCCCGCGCGCCGCGCACGCCGTTCCACAACCCCAGCGCATGGCGCATGGCCGTGGGCCACGGGCGCCCGGTGCGGTGCACCGCCTCGAGGTGCTGCACCCAGGCGGCCTGGACCTGCTCGCGATCGATCGCGGGGCCCGGCACGCCGAAGAAACGCCCATCCCAGGCCGCCATCTGCCAGGGCTCGTGGTAGGCCTGTCGACCGACCATCACCCCGTCGACATGCTGCAGATGCAGCGCGATCTCGTCATCGCCGCGGATGCCGCCGTTGAGCACGATGGTGAGCTGCGGGAAATCCCGCTTGAGCCGATGGACCAGCTCGTGGCGCAGCGGCGGGATGTCGCGGTTCTCCTTCGGGCTCAGGCCCTGGAGCCAGGCGTTGCGGGCATGCACGATGAAGACCTCGCAGCCGGCCTCGGCCACCGTGCCGACGAAGTCGCGCACGAAGTCGTAGCGCTCCTCCCGGTCGATGCCGATGCGGTGCTTGACCGTCACCGGCAGGTCGACCGCGTCGCGCATGGCCTTGACGCCGTCGGCCACCAGTGCCGGCTCGGCCATCAGGCAGGCGCCGAACGCGCCCTTCTGCACCCGCTCGCTCGGGCAGCCGCAGTTGAGGTTGACCTCGTCGTAGCCCCAGCGCTGCGCCAGGCGCGCGCAGGCGGCCAGGTCGGCTGGCTCGCTGCCGCCCAGCTGCAGCGCCACGGGGTGCTCGACCGCGTCGAAATCGAGGTGGCGCCCCTGGTCGCCATGCAGCAGCGCGCCGGTGGTCACCATCTCGGTGTAGAGCCGGGTGTGGCGGGTCAGCAGGCGGTGGAAGACCCGGCAGTTCCGATCGGTCCAGTCGAGCATCGGCGCCACGGACAGGCGCCACGGGGACGGGCCGGCCGCCGCCGGGGTGACGGACGCGGCCGTCGGCACAGGGGAATCGTTGAGATCGTTCACCCGCCGATTATCCCGTCCGCTGCAGCCAGCTCTGCACCACCGCGACCAGCTGTTCACGCCGCTCGCGGCGGGTGAAGGTGTGGTCGGCGTCGGTGATGTGCTGGATCTCGAGCCGGCCGAGCCGCTCGAGCGCACGCACCCGCGAGCCGGCCTGCGCGCGCAGCAGGGCCTCGCCCGGGTCGCCGACCGAGAAGACGAAGCGCAGCCGGATGTGGGCGGTGGCGATCGCCTCGAGCCGGCGCCCCAGGTCACGCGAGGAGGTCAGCCCGACGCGGCGCCCGGCGTCGCGCAGCAGGCCGCCGGTGGCCTGGCCCATCTGGCGGCCCAGCACCCGCAGCGGATTGAGCAGGTTGACCTCACCCTGCAGCAGGCGTCGCCACAGCGCTCCGGACCGCCAGAGGCTGCGGTAGCGCTGCATCTCGCCGGCGGCCTGGTGGTCCGACAGGCCGCTGCCCGGCTGCCAGCGGTGGGCATCGCGGAACACCAGCGGGTTGATCGCCAGCACGCCGCTGACCGCGGGCAGCGAGGCCCCGCGCGGATGCACGACCGCATGGGTCCAGCCCGACAGCAGCGCGTGGTAGGCGCCGGAGCACAGGCCGACCAGCTCGACCCGATGCCCGCCGGTGCGCTGGCGCAGGAAATCGACCGCCGAGCGGATCTGCTCGGAGGCCCGTGCCATGTAGACCACCTGCTGGGGCGAGCCGGGCAAGGGCGCGCTCTCGCCCAGCCCGGCCAGGTCGATGCGCAGCACCGTGTGGCCCTGGCGGGCCAGCCGCCGCGCCAGCAGCACGTTCAGGCGCGACGGCCCGGTGTGGCGGGTGGCCCCGGCGTTGAGCAGCAGCACCGCCTGGGGCTGGTGCGCCTTGTGCATCGCGGCCCAGTCCTTCGGTCGTGAGTCGACCACCGGGTGGTCAAACGGTTCGCTGACGACACCAAACAGCACGTGGGCACCGTACTGCAGTCGCACCGCCCGCTCGATGACCTCGCCCATGATGACGGGCTGGGCCTCGCGGGTCAGCGACAGGTCGGCCGCCATCGGAGGCACACGCCGCGCCGGGTCGCGGGGGGGCGTGCGGCCAGCCTTCCGGCTGCGCTCGCGCGCGGTGCAGCACAGGATCGACAGGCGCTGCAGCCACTGCACGCTGGCCCGGCTCCACAGCGCCGGGAACTGGCTCTGGTGCGGGTCCTGCATCATCTCCACGTAACCGGGCAGGCGCAGGTGGTCGACCTGGACCCCGGCCTGCCGCAGCGAGTCGGCCCAGGCGCCGACGCCCTGCGGATCGTCGAGGTCGTTGCGCTCGAGCACCAGCCAGTGACCGACCTTGGTGTCGCGCTCGCGCCGCAGATCGGTGCGCGACAGCAAGGTGGCGGCATCGGCCGACAGCAGCAGCCCGCCTGCCTCGAAATGCGAGCTGGCCGACGGATCGGCCAGGCCGGCGTCCCCGGCCGCGGCCAGCAGGCGCAGCTCGCGCAGGTAGTTGCGGCCCGACAGCACCGGCATCCAGGTGACGACCGCCAGCACGTCGTCGCGTTGCGCCGCCGCCTGCACCGCCAGCAGCGCGCCGGCACGCAGGCCCATCAGCACCACGCGCTCGGTGCCGGCGAGGTCGCACAGCCCGTCGGCGGCCCGGTGCACGCTGCGGGCCCAGCGGCCCAGGGTGTCGGGATCGAACTCGTCCCCACCCGAATCGCCGCAGCCCGGGTAGTCGAAGCGCAGCGTCGGGATGCCGGCCTCGGCCAGCTGGGTGGCCAGCACGCGCAGGCTGGCGTGGCTGCATTCCTCCTCGCGACCGAGCGCGTTGCAGATCAGCACGCCGAACGGTGGCTCGTCGATGTCGGCACGGGCCGACGGATGCCACCAGCCGCTGATGCGCTCCTGCCCGAAGCCGTCCTGAGGCCCCAGGCACACCGGCCCGGGCTGGGTCGCGCCCGGGCCTTCATCGTGGCCGTCGAGCGTGGGATGGATGAAGTCCAGCAGGCTGTCCGAAGGATCTTCGTGCTGCCAGACCACGTCCGGATCGTGGGTCATGTGCCCCCCTTGATGACGACAGGGCCGCTCAGGCCGGGCGCCAGCGCACAGCCCCGCAGCGGCGGGATGCGCTTCGAAGGCGCCAGGTCGATCGCGCGCAGCCGCACCGCACGCGTCTCGCCGGGCGCCAGATGGAAAAATTCGTCGTCGGCCACCCAGCCCGGCACGTCGAAATGGACCGCCGGACACAAGGTCTCGGCCCGCAGCGTCACCTCGGCCACGCCATGGCCGAGCGCCTGCGCGTCGGCCTGCAGCTGCGCGGCTTCCCGGCCCGGCCGCAGCAGCCCGCCCGGGAAGTGCCAGTGTTCGGAGAGGGTCCGGCCGTCGGCGCCGAGCAGCCGGGCGCTCACCGCCTCATGCCCGCGGGGGCCGAAGCGGTGGGCCCAGGTCAGGTCGATCCAGCGGTCCAGGCTGGCGGCCACCGGGATCGCTGCGTGACCATGGGCCGCAAGCTCCAGGTCGATGCCCAGCGACTCGAGCGCCGAGCGCTGGCGCCAGACGTCCAGCCGCAGCCGCGCCTGCAGCGGCTGCGGCCCTTCATTGATCACATGGGCGACCAGTCCGCTGTGGCCTTCGTCGGCCAGCAGCACGGCCTGCGGCTGCAGCACCCGGCGCAGCGCATGGCAGACCGACTTCGGCAGGCCGCGGTCATCGAGCAGGCCCCAGCCGGCGCCCGGGCGCAGGTCGCGCAGCCACCACACCAGCGCGCCGCGGCAGGCGCTGCCTGGCAGGCGCCATTCGGCCATCGCCGCGGCCATGACCTCGGCCGTCGTGATGCGCGACAGCATCAGGTAGCGGTCGTGGTCGCTGTAGCGCAGCGTGCGGGCCGACTCGCCCGACAGCAGCTCGAGGTAATGGTCCCGCACGTCGTCGAAGTCCCAGCCGGCGCCCAGGTCGCGGGGTGAGCCTTCCTTCCAGGCGGGATGGGTCACGCGCACCCCGGTGCCCCCGCGCAGGCGCGACAGCGTCGCCGCCGGCGGCACGTTGGCGAATGCCAGGCACTCGGTGGCAAAACGGGGCGCCAGCCGGCGAGCATCCTCCAGCGGACGCAGGTAGGCCCCGACCGCGTAGGCGCTGGTCGTGCCCGAATCGGGGGCGTGGGGAAAGGCGCCGCCATGGGCGCTCGAGGGCCAGTACGGCGTGCCGGGCAGCACCTCGCCGACCAGCGCCGGCAGGGTCTCGTGGAACAGCGCGGGCTCCCAGTCGGCGCGGGGCGCACCCCACATCGCCGCCTGCTGGCCGACCTCCGAATTGCCGCAGACCAGCACCACGCAGGGGTGGGACTGCCAGTGGCCCAGCTGCTGGCGCGCCTCGGTCTCGACGCTGCGCCGCCAGGCCTCGTCGTCGTGCGGGAAATCCATGTTCGCGAACATGAACTCCTGCCAGACCATCAGCCCGGCCCGGTCGCAGGCGGCGTGGAAGGACGCCTCCTCGTAGACCATCGTGCCGGCCACCCGCACCATGTTCATGCCGGTGGCGCAGACCTGCGCCACCGCCGCCTCATGCTGGTCGGGCGTGGCCCGCAGGCCGACGACATCGAGCGGCGTCCAGCAGGCGCCGCGGCAGAAGACCGGCTGCCCGTTGATGCGCACGCGGAAATCGCCGCCGTCGGTGTCCACCTCCACGCGGCGGAAACCGATGCAGCCCAGGTCGGTGAACGTGACCTGCATGCCGTCGTCGAGTCGCAGCGTCGCCCGGTAGAGCGCCGGCTCGCCGTGGGTGTGAGGCCACCACGGATCGACCACCGGCAGCCGCAGCCGGGTGCGCCAGCACGCGCGGCCCGCCTCGGGTTGCAGCAGCACGCGGGCCACCGGATCCTCCTCGACGAGGGTGTGGCGCTCGCGCGTCAGCAGCAGCTCCACCACCGGGGGCGGAGCGGCACGCAGGTCCGCGCCGCCGGCCTGCAGCGGCACCTCGATGTCCAGCCGACCTTCGGCACCGTCCAGCCAGGCCTGCAGCCGGGCCGGGCCGACCTGCCAGCCGGGCGAGGCGCCCGGCAGCACCAGCCGCACGTCCCGCCAGGCGCCGACCGGCGCGGCCGGGGGTGACCAGCCGGGCGTGCGCCCGAGCACGCTCGTGCGCCACCAGCGCAGCTGCTGGTGCTCGATCATCGGGGCACGCCAGCGCGGCCGCGGCCGGCGCTGCTGCAGCGCCGCGTCCAGCGAACGGGCGACGATCACCAGCCGATGCCGACCCGGGGTCAGCCCGTCCAGCGGCACGGCGTGGGCGACGAACATGTTGCGGCTGTCGAGCAGTCGCCGCCCGTCGAGCCAGACCTCGGCCAGCGTGGCCAGGCCGTCGAGCTCGAGCCGCGCCCCCCCGGCCCCCGCGAGCTCGTCGGCCCGCAGGAACAGGTCGAGCGCCATCCACCAGTCGGCGGCGTCCAGCGCATTGCCCAGCGCCGCGCCGGCCACAGGGGCCGCCGTCATGCGCTGCGCGACCACGCTCCAGTCGGCGCCGGCCGGGGCCAGCCCGCGCAGCATGGCCGCCACCGTGCCCAGGCGATCGACGGCCTGCCAGCCGGTGGCCGGCAGCTCGTCCGGGCCGGCCCACTGCCCGGGCGCCGAGGCGATCAGGCGCCAGGGCGAAGGCTCGCCGTGCTCGTCGACCGAGCCCGGCATCAGGGAAGGCGCCCGCAGCGCCGATGGCTCGCTCACCCGCAGATCCGTCAGGCCGCCTGCAGTTCGAGCACGGCGCCACGGATGGCGGCGATGCTGGCGAACACCGCCCGGTTGAGCATGCTGTCCGGGAACTCGAGGTCAAAACGGCCCTCGAGGGCCAGCATCACGTTGACGCTCGCGTGCGAGCTCATGCCGGCCTGGTAGAGATCGGCGTCGGCGTCGAGCTCGAGCGCGTCCACGCTCAGGCGCGCGTGGGCCTTGAGCACCTCGCGGATGTCGGCGTCGATCGGGGTGTGGTCCTGGACCTGGGTCATCGTGTCGTGCTCTTGAAAAGGGAATGGGAAGGATCGGGGCAACACAGCAGTGTCACGCAGGCCAGCGCGAACGGGCCGTCGTGACTGAGGCTGAGCGAGCAGCTGTACACGCCCAGCGCACGCGCACGCTGCTGCGCGTTGTCATGCAGAGTCAATATCGGCTGTCCGAGCGCATCCCTGACCACCTCGATGGAGGTCCAGGACACCCCCAGATGGGTGAGCCCGAGCGCCTTGATCGCCGCCTCCTTGGCCGCGAAACGGGCGGCCAGCCGGGCCGCCTGCAGATCGACATCCGGTGTGCTCAGGGCATAGTCGATCTCCTGCGGCGTGTAGACCCGGCGCAGGTAACGTTCGCGATTTCCCCCCAAGGCCTGGGCAATGTCGGCCACTCCGGCCAGATCCACGCCGGTGCGCAGCACGGGCAGCAGCAGCTGACGGCGCGGCACACCGGCAGTCGCGGGCGCTCGGGGCCGGACGGTGGCACGTGGCCACAGTGGTCGAAAACGTTGCATCGGGTTGATCTGGACAGGAGTTTGGTTCCGGCTCTGCCGTTATTATTACAAAGCGTTACTTCAGCAGTCGATTGTCTCGTCAACTTGGACCGATTCGGTGTCCGCACCGCATTTTCAGGCCTTCATTGCTCGCTTCAACTGCCGAAGGAAGTGTCATTGCATGTTCTGCATGCCGCCCCGTCACCCCCTTTGCACGAGCGATCGCCCGCATGGACACCCACAGCCGCCCCCACGATTTCCAGCTGATCCTTGAATCGGCCCGCCGCATCGCCGCCGACATCTGCGCGCCCCACGCAGCCGACGTCGACGCCCGTGCGCGCTTTCCGCAGGAAAGCGTGGAGGCGTTCCGGCGCCACGGCCTGCTGTCGGCCGCGGTGCCGGCCAGCCACGGCGGCCCGGGCTGCACGATGCGTCAGCTCGGGCAGCTGTGCGCGATCATCGCCGGGGCCTGCGGCTCCAGCGGCATGGTGCTGGCCATGCACTACAGCCAGCTGGCCTGCCTGGTCCGCCACGGTATCGGTGCGCCGTTCTTCGACACCTACCTGCGCGAACTGGTGCAGCAGCAGTACCTGCTGGCCTCGATCACCTCGGAGGTCGGCACCTTCGGCGACACCCGCTCCAGCCTCTGCGCGGTCGAGCGCGACGGCCAGCGCTTCACGCTGAACAAGGAGGCCACCACCGGCTCCTACTGCGCCCACGCCGACGCCATCCTGGTGACCTGCCGCCGCGACGCCGACGCCCCGGCGAGCGACCAGGTGCTGGTGCTCGTCACCCCCGGCGACTACAGCCTGACCCAGACCACCACCTGGGACACGCTGGGCATGCGCGGCACCTGCAGCCCCGGCTTCCGGCTCGAGTCCAGCGCCTCGGACGTGCAGATCCTGCCCGGCAGCTTCGCCGACAGCGCCTCGCAGAGCATGGTGCCGTACTCGCACATCCTCTGGTCGGCCCTGTGGACGGGCATCGCCACCGACGCGCTGTCCAAGGCCGCCGGTTGCGTGCGGGCGGCCGCCCGCAAGAACCCCGGCGAGGTGCCGGCCACCGCGCGGCCGCTGGCCACCGCGATGCAGGCCCTGCAGTCCATGCGCCACAACTGGCAGGCGGTGGCCGACGAGTTCGACGCGATCGAGGCCCGGGGGGCACGCTCGGAGCTGCTCAAGATGGGCTGGGCGCTGAAGATGAACCACCTCAAGGTGGCCTGCTCGGAGCAGGCCCCGCAGCTGGTGCATCAGGCGCTGCAGATCATCGGCCTGCCGGCGTTCAAGAACGACAGCCCGCTGGCGCTGGGTCGCCACTACCGCGACGCGCTGAGCGCGGCGCTGATGATCGCCAACGAGCGCATCCGCGGCAAGAGCGCGGCGCTGCTGATGGTGCTCAAGGACGAGTGATCCGGCACCCGCGCCGCATCGCCCCGATCGACACCGCCCCCAACGACCTGCGAGGACACCCCTGCCCATGAACGACGCGCCCCGGACCTTCGACATCGAGACCTTCTACCAGTCGCTGGTCGAGCACGGCCTGATCGTGCCCACCGGCATCCGCGGCGGCTACGGCCGCAGCGCGGTGTTCGAGGACATCCTCAACCGCTTCAACGACCTCGTCAGCCGCACGGCGGCCGACGACGGCGCGCAGTGGTTCACCTTCCCGCCCATCGTGCCGCGCACGCTGATCGAGAAGGTCGGCTACATGGACAACTTCCCGCAACTCTCCGGCTCGGTGCACAGCTTCTGCGGCGACGAGGCCGTCGCCAAGGAGATCTCGCGGCGCATCCATGCCGGCGAGCGCTGGGAGGATCTGCTCGACATCACCGAGGTCATGCTGACCCCGGCGGCCTGCTATCCGGTCTACCCGATGTTCTCCGGGCTGCTGCCGCAGGGCGGTCGGCTGGTGACGGTGCTCAACTGGGTCTACCGCCACGAGCCCTCGGACGAGCCGACCCGGCTGCAGTCCTTCCGCATGCGCGAGTTCATCCGGGTGGGCACGCCCGACGAGGTGGTCGCCTGGCGCAACCAGTGGCTCGACCGTGGCCTGGCGCTGCTCGGGAGCCTGGGCCTGCCGGTGGCCAGCGACGTCGCCAGCGATCCGTTCTTCGGCCGCGGCGGGCGTTTCATGGCCGCCAGCCAGAAGGACCAGCGCCTGAAGTTCGAGATCCTCTGCCCGGTCATCTCGCAGGAGAAACCGACGGCGATCTGCTCCTTCAACTGGCACCAGGATCACTTCAGCTCGGCCTTCGGCATCCGCAGCGCCGACCAGCAGATGGCCAGCACGGCCTGCCTGGGCTTCGGGCTGGAGCGGGTGACGCTGGCGCTGCTCAAGCACCACGGCCTGGACCCGAAGACCTGGCCCGCCGAGGTGCGCGCCCAGCTGTGGGGGTGAGGCCGGCATGAGCGACCTGTCCCTGCCCTGCTCCCCCGCACCGGCGGCGGCCGCGCCGCTGTGCGTGATCCCCGGCCTCGACGGCGAGGGCCGGCCGCCTCACGAGCTGCACCGCAGCGAACGTGTCTGGGTGGAGAAGAACTGTTATGCCGACCTGTGGATCGGCCTGCTCGGTGCGCTGGGCCACGAGCCGGCCGCCTGCCTGGGCTTCACGCTGGGGATCGACTTCCTCGGTGACCAGTGGACCTTCTACAAACCTTCGCACGACGACCTGTTCCTGCTCTACGGCATCGACGTGCAGGAGCTGACCGTCTGGCGTCCGCTGATCGAGCATGCGCGCGAGCACCTCGGCGCGGGCCGGCTGATCGCCACCGAGGCCGATGCCTGGTGGCTGCCCGACACCGCCGGCACCGACTACCGCCGCCAGCACACCAAGACCACCGTCGTGCTCAATGCGCTCGACGAGGCCGGCGAGCGCCTGGGCTACTTCCACAACGCCGGCTACCACCAGCTCGAAGGCGAGGACTTCCGGCGGACCTTCGCGCTCGGCCCGGACGCCCCCGCCCCGCTGATGCCCTTCTTCGCCGAGATCATCGATCTGCGCCAGCGGGTCGAGCACGAGGGGCCGGCGCTGCGGCAGCTGGCCCGCGGCCTGCTGCCGAGGGCGCTGCGCCGGCGCCCGGCCGACAACCCGGTCGAGCGTTTCGCGCGGCGCTACCAGCACGACCTGCCCGGGCTGCAGCAGCGCGGACTGGCGCACTACCACGCCTGGGCCTTCGCCGCGACCCGGCAGCTGGGCTCGGCGGCCGAGCTGGCCGCCCATCACCTGCGCTGGCTGGAGGGCGCCCAGACCGGGCCGCTGCATCAGGCCGCCGACGGCTTCCAAGAGGTCGCCACGCTGGCCAAGACCTTCATCCTGAAGGGCGCACGTGCCGTGGCCTCGGGGCGGCCGTTCGCCGATGGCGAGCTGCTCGAGCGCATGAGCGTCGCCTGGTCGGCGGCGATGCAGGCCGTCGACCACCGTCCGGCCTGAACGGCCCGTTCACTCCAGGCTGCGCAGCGGATGCACGTGCGCCGGCCACGGGCTGGTGAAATGGGCCGCCACCATCTCGGGCGTGACGTCGGCGACATGGGTCGGGTTCCAGCGCGGCTGGTGGTCCTTGTCGATGACCAGTGCGCGGATGCCCTCGACCGTCTCGCTGGCCGTGCCTGGGCGCAGGTGGAAGCAGCGCCGCACCAGGTCACGCTCCATGCGCAGGTCCTGGGCCAGCGTCAGGTGGCGGGCCCGCCGGACCAGCTCCAGGCTGACGGCCATCATCAGCGGTGAACGCTTGTTCAGCTGGGCCAGCGTGTGCTGGGCCCAGGGGCTGGCGTCGGCCGACAGCGAGGCCAGGATGTCGACCAGCGTCGCCCGGCTGAAATGGCTGTCGATGGCCTCGCGCTGCAGGGCCAGCTTCTCGAGGCTGGCGGGAATGCCGCTGCCCCGGGCCCGCTCGAGCAGCGCCACCGCGTCGATGAGCGTGGGGTCTGCCAGCCGCGCCACCAGCGTGGGCAGCGTCGCGCTGGCGTGGCACAGGTCGGCCAGTCCGAAGGTGATGGCGTCGGCCGCGCCCAGCGTCTCGCCGGTCAGCGCCAGGTACTCGCCCACATGCCCGGGGCAGCGGGCCAGGAACCAGCCCCCGCCCACGTCGGGAAACAGGCCGATCTGGGTCTCGGGCATCGCCAGCCGGCTGTGTTCGGTGACCACCCGCAGGCTGCAGCCCTGGGCCAGCCCCATGCCCCCGCCCATGCAGATGCCGTCCATCAGCGCGAGGGTCGGCTTGGGGTAGGTGTGCACCAGGTGGTCGAGGGCGTACTCCTCGGTGAAGAAGTCCTCCAGCCGCGGGTCCCCGGCGAGCGCGGCCTGGTGGAAGAAGCGGATGTCCCCGCCGGCGCAGAAGGCCGGCGGCTTGCCCTCGCGCCCGGCCCCTCGCAGCAGCACCGCCAGCACCCGCTCGTCGGCCTGCCAGTGCAGCAGGCAGCTCGTGAGGTCACGCACCATCTCCAGCGACAGCGCGTTGAGCGAGCCGGCGCGGTGCAGCGTGATCACGCCCAGCCGGCCGTTCACCTCGGCCTGGACCTGCCCGTTCGACACCAGACGGGGGCCGTTCACCTGTTCGCTGTTCATCTGTCGTCCTCGTGATGGATCCGGAGGACGATTGTGCCGACGCTTCAGGAGACTTTCATTGACGTGACTGCGGATGCGCCCGCTCGGGTGCTGCCGCTCCACAGCGCCCAGGCCTCGTTGCCTGCCAGCGCGAGCAGCACCAGCGAGCCTCCGCCCACGACCTCGACCGTCGGCGATTCGCTGGTGCCCAGCCAGGTCAGCACCACGCCGAACAGGATCTCCAGCAGGCCCAGCAGCGAGGCCTCGGGGGCCTTGAGCACCCGCCCGGCGGCCACCGCCAGCAGGCAGGGCACGGCCAGCTGCACGACCCCCAGCATGCCGAGCAGGCCGATGTCGTGGGCCGACGCGGCGAACGGCAGCGACAGCGGCAGCGTCACCGCCGTCGAGACCAGCGCCCCCAGCAGCACGGCCGGGGTCATGTCGCTGCGGGTCTCGGGGTGCTGGCGGGCGTTGTGCTGCAGCAGCGTCCACATCGTCGCCCCGGCCACGGGCACGCTCAGCGCCACCAGCGTGCCGATCAGGTCACGCCCGGTGCCCGCCCCGACCTGCGAGCCGTACATCCACGCGATGCCGCCCCCGGCGACCGCGATGGCCAGCCAGGTGCGCAGCGGCAGCCGGTGGCCGAGCGTGACGCGGGCGATCAGCGCGGTGAACAGCGGGGCCAGCGACATCGTGATCAGCACGTTGGCCACCGTGGTCAGCGTCAGCGCCACCATGAAGGAGGTGAACATCACGCTCCAGCACAGCGCCGACAGCCACAGCGTGCGCCCGCCGGCGCGGATCGCCCCCAGCAGGCCGCGCCAGCCCTGGCGGGCGATCATCCAGCCGCCCAGCACCAGGGCGGTCACCGCGCTGCGCCAGAAGGTGACCTCGAAGGTCTGCGCCGATTCGAGGTGTCGTGTCACCACGCCGGCAATGCTCCAGAGCAAGGTGACCAGCAGCATCGTGGCCACCGCTTGACGATGTGTCATGACCGGTTGAGTCTCATCGAGGGTTCAGTGAAAACGGAAAAGGCGGCCCGCGGGCCGCCTTGCTGGAGCGTCAGCGCCCGCCCGAAGGCGGGTGGGCGACGGCTCAGGCGCCGGAACGCGAAGCGCGCTTGCGGTCGTGTTCGCTCAGGTGGCGCTTGCGCACGCGGATCGACTTGGGCGTGATCTCGACCAGCTCGTCGTCATCGATGAAGTCCACGCCGTATTCCAGCGTCAGGTCGATCGGCGGCGTGATCTTGATCGCGTCTTCCTTGCCCGACACGCGGAAGTTGGTCAGCTGCTTGGTGCGCGTGGCGTTGACCACCAGGTCGTTGTCGCGGCTGTGGATGCCCACGATCATGCCTTCGTAGACCGGGTCGTTCGGCTTGACGAACATGCGGCCGCGGTCGTCGAGCTTGCCCAGCGCGTAGGTGAAGATCTCACCGTCGTCCATCGAGATCAGCACGCCGTTCTTGCGGCCGCCGATGTCGCCCTTGTGCGCTTCGTAGCCGTCGAAGATCGACGAGATCAGGCCCGAGCCACGCGTCAGGTTCATGAACTCGTTGGAGAAACCGATCAGGCCACGGGCCGGGATGCGGTATTCCAGGCGCACGCGGCCATGGCCGTCCGGCTCCATGTTCAGCATCTCGCCCTTGCGCAGGCCCAGCGCCTGCATCACGCCGCCCTGGTGGGTTTCTTCCACGTCGGCGGTCACCAGCTCCATCGGCTCCTGCTTCTCGCCGTTGACGTCCTTGAACATCACGCGGGGCTTGGAGACGGCCAGCTCGTAGCCTTCGCGGCGCATGTTCTCCAGCAGGATGGTCAGGTGCAGTTCGCCCCGGCCGCAGACCTCGAAGATGCCGTCTTCGTCGGTTTCCTTCACGCGCAGCGCGACGTTGTGCTGCAGTTCCTTCTGCAGGCGATCCCAGATCTGGCGGCTGGTGACGAACTTGCCTTCACGACCGGCCAGCGGCGAGTTGTTGACGCAGAAGTTCATCGTCAGCGTGGGCTCGTCCACCTTCAGCATCGGCAGCGGCTGGGGGTTGATCGGGTCGGTCACGGTCACGCCGATGTTGACGTCCTCGATGCCGTTGATCAGCACGATGTTGCCCGGACCGGCTTCGGTCACCTGCACGCGGTCCAGACCGTGGAAGGTCAGCACCTGGTTGATGCGGCCCTTGACGGCCTTGCCCTCGGGGCCTTCCATCACGACCACGTCCTGGCCCGGCCGGGCCGTGCCCTGGCTGATGCGGCCCACGCCGATGCGGCCGACGAAGGTCGAGAAGTCCAGCGCCGAGATCTGCAGCTGCAGCGGGGCGGCCGCGTCACCGGACTGGGCCGGCACGTGCTTGAGCACCGTGTTGAACAGGGCCGACATGTCGGGGCCCCACTGCTCACCCGGCGTGCCCTCTTCCAGCGAGGTCCAGCCGTTGATGCCCGAGGCGTAGACCACGGGGAAGTCGAGCTGCTCGTCGGTGGCGCCCAGCTTGTCGAACAGGTCGAAGGCGGCGTTGATCACGGCGTCGGGCTTGGCGCCCGGCTTGTCGACCTTGTTGACCACGACGATGGGCTTCAGGCCCAGGGCCAGCGCCTTCTTGGTCACGAAGCGCGTCTGCGGCATCGGACCTTCCTGCGCGTCGATCAGCAGCACCACGCCGTCGACCATCGACAGCGCGCGCTCGACTTCACCGCCGAAGTCCGCGTGTCCCGGGGTGTCGACGATGTTGATGTGCGTGCCTTCCCAGCTCACGGCGCAGTTCTTGGCCAGGATGGTGATGCCGCGCTCGCGTTCGATGGCGTTGTTGTCCATCACGGTGTCGACGACCTTCTCGTGGTCGGCGAAGGTGCCGGACTGGCGCAGCAGCTGGTCGACCATGGTGGTCTTGCCATGGTCGACGTGGGCGATGATGGCGATGTTACGGATTTGCGTGCTCATGGGCTTGTGGCTCGGGCTCGGGAATGGCGATACGTGATGGAAGGAGGCGACCTTGACGTCGACTCAGGCGGGCGCCATGGCCTGCACTTCCGGTGGACTGAGGAGGCGGTCGGCGATCAGCTCGCCGGCCTCGATGTGGGCACTGCCCAGAAAGGTGCGCTCATCCGGGCCATACACGCGCACATGTGCGGCATCGGGCAACGAGACAAGACGGCGCATGCCGGACAGGAAACGCGCGGCCTCGTCGGCGCGCAGGGACACGGTGGGCCAGTCGGCCAGCAGCACGTCGACCGGCAGCAGCAGCGCGGCACGCTGCTCCTCGCTCATGGCCTCGAGGGCCGCGAGCGTGGTCGAGCCGGCCAGCGTCAGCGGGCCGCTGCAGATGCGCCGCAGCGCCGACAGGTGGGCGCCACAGCCGAGCGCCTGGCCGATGTCATCGGCCAGGGTGCGGATGTAGGTTCCCTTGCTGCAGTGCACGTCGATCACCAGGCGCTCATCCTGCCAGGAGACGATGTCGATCGTGTGCAGGGTGACGCGGCGGGCGACCCGTTCGATGGTCTGGCCGGCACGGGCGTACTCGTAGAGCGCCTTGCCCTGGTGCTTCAGGGCCGAATGCATCGGCGGCATCTGGTCGATCGGGCCGGTGTAGGCCGCGCAGACCCGCTCGATGTCGGCCCGGGTGCAGGTGACCGGACGCTCTTCGGTGACCGGGGTCTCCGCATCGGCGCTGGCCGTGCGCTGGCCCAGCCGCAGCGTCGCGCGATAACCCTTGTCGGCCTCCAGGCTGACCTGGGAAAACTTGGTCGCCGCGCCGAAGCACAGCGGCAGCAGGCCGGTGGCGAGCGGGTCGAGCGTGCCGGTGTGACCGGCCTTCTCGGCGCGCAGCAGCCACTTGGCCTTCTGCAGCGCATCGTTGCTGGACAGCCCGATCGGCTTGTCCAGCAGCAGCACCCCGTGCAGCGCACGGCGCACGATGCGCACGCGCGGCGCACGCGCCTCGCCGCGGCGAGCGCTGCGGGGCGTGTCCTGGGCGGTCGGCTCCGTGTCGGTCACGACAGGGGCGCCGGAAAGCTCGACTAGGCTCATGGATGAATGCGGCTATTCGTCGGAATCGAGCGCACGCGTGGCGTTGGCCCGGGAGATCAGCGCGGAGAGTTCCAGCGCCTTTTCGGTGGTCTTGTCGAAGCGGAAATGCAGCGTCGGCACGGTGTGGATCTGCAGGCGCTTGAACAGGCTGTTGCGCAGGAAACCCGCGGCCTCGTTCAGTCCGATCTCGCACTCGACCGGCTCGCCGACCAGCACCGAGAAGTGGATCGTGGCGTGGGCGTAGTCGGGCGTGACGTTGACGGAATTGAGCGTGACCATGCCCACGCGCGGATCCTTCAGCTCACGGATGAGCTCGGCCACGTCGCGCTGGATCTGATCGGCGACGCGGAACTGGCGGTTCGGCGTGGAACGCTTGTGTCGCATGGATGACCTCGAACAAACAAAGTGGCCCCGACACGGGTCGGGGCCAGCGCAAACCGGTGCGGCCGAGGCCGCACCCGACTCGCATCACAGGGTGCGAGCCACTTCCTTGATCTCGAAGAACTCCAGCTGGTCGCCTTCGGCGATGTCGGTGTAGTTCTTGAGCTTGATGCCGCACTCGAAGCCTTCCTTGACTTCCTTGACATCGTCCTTGAGTCGGCGGATCGAATCGACTTCGCCGGTGTAGATGACGATGTTCTCGCGCAGCAGGCGGAACTTGCAGTTGCGGCGCACCAGACCCGAGGTGACCATCGAGCCGGCGATGGTGCCGATCTTGGTCGCCACGAACACGGTGCGGATCTCCGCGGTGCCCAGGGCCTCTTCGCGCTGCTCCGGAGCCAGCATGCCCGACATCGCCAGACGGATCTCGTCGACCGCGTCGTAGATGATGTTGTAGTAGCGCAGGTCGACACCGTTGTGCTCGGCCAGCTTGCGCGCGCCGGCATCGGCACGCGTGTTGAAGCCGATGATGACCGCCTTCGAAGCCAGCGCCAGGTTGACGTCGGATTCGCTGATGCCACCCACCGCGGCGTGCACGATCTGCACCTTGACCTCGTCGGTCGACAGCTTGAGCAGCGAGGTCGCGAGCGCTTCCTGCGAACCCTGCACGTCGGCCTTGATGATCAGCGGCAGCGTCTGGGCAGCGCCCTGGCCCATGCCCTCGAAGATGTTCTCGAGGTTGGCGGCCTGGCGCTTGTTCAGCGTCACTTCGCGGTACTTGCCCTGACGGAAGGTGGCGATCTCGCGGGCACGACGCTCGTCGGACAGCACCATGAACTCGTCGCCGGCCGAAGGCACCTCGGTGAGGCCCTGGATCTCGACCGGGATGGACGGTCCGGCTTCCTGGCAAGGCTTGCCGTTCTCGTCGAGCATGGCGCGCACGCGGCCGTAGCTCTGGCCCGCCAGCACGGCGTCGCCGCGCTTGAGGGTGCCGGACTGGATCAGCACGGTGGCCACCGGGCCGCGGCCCTTGTCCAGGCGCGCTTCGATCACCAGGCCCTTGGCCAGCGCGACCACCGGAGCCTTCAGCTCCAGCACTTCGGCCTGCAGCAGCACCTGTTCCAGCAGCTCGTCGATGCCCTGGCCGGTCTTGGCCGACACCAGGCAGAACGGCGACTCACCACCGAACTCTTCCGGGATCACGCCTTCGGCGACCAGCTCGCTCTTGACGCGCTCGAGGTTCGAATCGGGCTTGTCGATCTTGTTGATCGCCACCACGATCGGCACGCCGGCCGCCTTGGCGTGGTGGATGGCTTCCTTGGTCTGCGGCATCACGCCGTCGTCGGCGGCCACCACCAGGATGACGATGTCGGTCGCCTTCGCACCACGGGCACGCATGGCGGTGAACGCCTCGTGGCCCGGGGTGTCGAGGAAAGTGATCACGCCACGCTCGGTCTCCACATGGTAGGCACCGATGTGCTGCGTGATGCCGCCGGCTTCGCCCGCGGCCACGCGGGCCGTGCGCACGTAGTCCAGCAGCGAGGTCTTGCCGTGGTCGACGTGACCCATGACGGTGACGACCGGGGGACGAGCCACCGACTCGCCAGCGGTCTCGGCATGTTCTTCCTCGAGGAAGGCGTCCGGATCGTCCAGCTTGGCCGGGAAGGCCTTGTGACCCATCTCTTCCACGAGGATCATCGCGGTTTCCTGGTCCAGCTGCTGGTTGATGGTGACCATCTGACCCAGCTTCATCAACTGCTTGATGACTTCCGAACCCTTGACCGACATCTTGTGGGCCAGATCGGCCACCGAGATGGTCTCGGGAACGTGGACTTCGTAGATCTGGGCCTCGACGGGCGCGACGAAGGTCGACGCGCTCTCGCCACGCGAGTCGCCACGGCGACCACCACGGCCACCCGGCGACTTCCAGCCACCACGGCCGGCATCCGGACGACCCTTGGTGGCGGCGGCGCGCTTCTTGGCGGCGTCATCGGCCCAGCTGGACGACAGCTTCTCGGACTTGACGGCCTTCTTGTCACCCGGCTTGGCCGCGGTGGTGGCGGCAGGCGCCGCACCCGGCGTGCCCGGCTTCGGACGATGGATCGTGCCCTTGATGCCGTCCTTGCCGGCCTGAGCACCCGCAGCGGCGGCGGGGGCCACCGGCTTGGGTTCTTCAGGCTTCTTGGCGATCATCACCTTGCTCTTGCGCGCCATCATGTCGCGGATGGCGGCGGCTTCCGCCTCGGCGGCCTTGCGGCGGCGCTCGAGGTCGCTCTGACGCTGCGCATCGGTGGCCGCCGCATCGGCGGCCTTCACCACACGTACGGCCGCACCGGTGCCGGCGGGACCGCCTGCGGTACTGACGATGCCGGGCGTGGCCGGGCGAGCGGCTGCCGTCGGAGTCGGGGCCGCGCTGCGCGGGGGAACGGCCACGGGGGTGGCCGGAGCGGCTGCTGCCGGTTTCTGTTGTTGTTGAGCGGTGACCACTGCTGCTGCTGCAAGAGCTTCCTGTTCGCGGACTGCTGCGGCTTGCGCTTCGGCGGCCGCACGGGCAGCCGCTTCGCGAGCGACACGTTCGGCTTCTTCGCGGGCGCGGGCTTCACGGGCCTGCTGTTCCTGCTCTTCAGCCACGCGGCGCCGTTCGGCAGCAGCTTCTTCTTCAAGGCGCAGCGCTTGCGCCTCACGTTCGGCTTCTTCCTCGCGCCGCTGGAGCTCGAGGTCCTCGGCGTCGGTTTCAGCCACTTCGGCGCCACCGGCGGCCCCATCACGCTTGACGAAGACACGCTTCTTGCGGACCTCGACCTGGATGGTGCGGGCCTTGCCCGAGGCGTCAGCCTGTTTGATCTCGCTGGTCGATTTTTTCGTCAGCGTGATCTTCTTGCGGTCGGCACTGGTGGTGCCGTGCGCATTGCGCAGGTAGGCGAGCAGGCGTTCCTTGTCGGTCTCGGTGAGCGCGTCACCGGCCGAAGCCTTGTTCACACCTGCGTGTTGGAGTTGCTCGAGCAGTGTCGATGCCGGGCGATTGAGCTCGGCAGCGAACTGAGCAACGGTGGTCACAGCCATGTCGATGATTCCTTGAGACGTGCGTGCAGTGTCGTCGGGCGAGTGCGGTGTCAGACAGCGAACCAGTGTTCGCGCGCTTTCATGATCAGTGCCTTGGCATTCGCCTCGTCGACACCCGTCATCTCGGTCAGTTCGTCCACCGCCAGGTCCGCGAGGTCATCGCGGGTATGGACGCCACCTTCCGCCAGCGCCGCGATCAGTTCGGGCGTCAGGCCCTCCAGATCACGCAGGTCCTGAGAGACTTCTTCCGCCTCTTCTTCCTTGGCGATTTCCATCGTCAGGAGGACGTCCTTGGCACGATTGCGCAATTCTTGCACCGTCTCCTCATCGAAGGCGTCGATCTCCAGAATTTCCTGAAGCGGCACATAGGCCAGCTCTTCCAGACTGGCGAAACCTTCGGCGATCAGGATGTTGGCGACTTCCTCGTCCACGTCGAGCTTCTCGACGAAGAGCTTGCGGATGCCGTCGGACTCCTGAGCCTCCTTGGCGGCCGACTCCTCGGCCGTCATGATGTTGATGCGCCAGCCCGTGAGGTCCGAGGCCAGGCGCACGTTCTGCCCGCCACGTCCGATGGCGATCGCGAGGTTCTCCTCGTCGACCACCACGTCCATCGCGTGCTTCTCTTCGTCGACCACGATCGACTGGACATTGGCCGGCGCCAGGGCGCCGATCACGAACTGGGCCGGATCCTCCGACCACAGCACGATGTCCACCCGCTCGCCGGCGAGTTCATTGGTGACCGCGTTGACACGCGAGCCACGCACCCCGACGCAGGTGCCGATGGGGTCGACCCGCTTGTCGTAGGAGACCACGGCGATCTTGGCGCGCGAACCCGGATCCCGGGCGCAGGTCTTGATCTCCAGCAGGCCCTGCTCGATCTCGGGCACTTCCTGGCGGAAGAGCTCGATCATGAACGACGGCGCGGAGCGCGACAGCAGGATCTGGGGGCCGCGCAGGGTCGAGTCGATCTCGACCATCATGGCCCGCACCCGGTCGCCGCTGCGCAGGTTTTCCTTGGGGATCAGCTCGCTGCGACGCAGACGACCCTCGACCCGGCCACTCTCGATGATCAGGTCACCCTTGTCCAGGCGCTTGACCGTGCCGTTGAAGATCTTCTCGCCGCGCGACAGGAAGTCGTTGAGCAGCTGCTCGCGCTCGGCGTCACGGATCTTCTGCAGGATCACCTGCTTGGCCGCCTGGGCACCGATGCGACCGATCGGCACCGACTCCACCGGCTCCTCGAGGTAGTCGCCCACCTCGATGTCGTCGATCTGTTCCTTGGCTTCGAAGTGCAGGATCTCCGCCTCGGCTTCCTGCAGACCGGCCTCGTCCGGCACGACGTGCCAGCGGCGGAAGGTCTCGTACACGCCGGTGTCGCGGTCGATGGCGACACGGATGTCGACTTCGCCTTCGTACAGCTTCTTGGTGGCCGAGGCCAGCGCCAGTTCGACGGCGCCGAACACCACGTCACGCTCGACGTTCTTCTCACGCGAAATCGCGTCCACCAGCATCAACAGTTCGCGGTTCATTCTTCGTGACCTCCGGATTCCTGAGTCTTGTCGGCCGCGTCTTCCCCGGCGTTCTTGCGTTTCTTCTTGAAGTCCACCAAGGGCACCAGACGGGCCTCACGGATCTCCTCGATCGTGAAGCCGAGCACCTTGTCTTCCTTGCCGTCCTGGAACACCAGCTCGAAGGAATCGGCCTGCGGCGCCGCCTCGCTGTCGGCGGCCGGCTCGGCCAGGCGCAGCAGTCCGCGGTATTTCTTGCGTCCCTGGAAGACGACCTTGAGCGTCAGGTCGATCTCGGAGCCGGCGAAGCGGCGGAAATCCGCCGCCTTGCGCAGGGGTCGATCCAGACCCGGCGAGGACACCTCGAGCCGGCCGTAATCGACGTTGGCCACTTCCAGCACCAGTTGCAGCTGGCGCGTCACCAGTTCGCAGTCGTCGACGGTGATGAACTCGCCGGGACCGCTGGGATAGACCCTCTCAGGCACCCGATCGATGAAAACGCCGAGCAAGCCACCCGGACTGCGCCCGCAATCGACGAGCTCGTAGCCCATCCCGGTCACTGTCTTCTCAACGGCTTGCTGCCAACTCATCGATGCGATTTTCCTGTTCAGTTCAAGACCATTCAGCCGCGCCATCAACAACAACGGCAGCCCAGGCGAGCGCCCGACGCGCACTCCACCCACAGATGGAGCACCGCATCAGGCACAGAAGCCGGCTGCCGCACTTGATATTCTGACCTCACCACCCGCGATTTCCAGCCTTCAAAGCCGGGTCACGAGCATGAAGCAAAAAAGTGAATGAAACGTTTATTCACTTGAAGCGACTTAGCGAATTCGAGATTATCACCCAGAAAGCAGTCTGCAGCAAGGGGCGACTCGACCCGGCCCACCGGACCCGCCTGGCAGGCGGGGCTGCACGAGGGGTGGACGGAACCCGGGCGGCGCGTGAGACAATCCACGACTTCCTCAGTTCCCCGAACCGGAGACTTCATGGGTTTTCTCGCCGGCAAACGCCTTCTGATCACCGGCCTGCTTTCGAATCGTTCGATCGCATATGGCATTGCCCGCGCCTGCAAGCGCGAGGGCGCCGAGCTCGCCTTCAGCTATGTGGGCGAACGCTTCAAGGACCGCATCACCGATTTTGCTGCCGAGTTCGACTCCAGCCTGGTCTTCGACTGTGACGTCGGTGACGACGCCCAGATCGAGCGCCTGTTCAGTGACCTCGGCCAGGTCTGGACCGACGGCTTCGACGGCTTCGTGCACTCGATCGGCTTCGCCCCGCGCGAGGCGATCGCCGGTGACTTCCTCGACGGCCTGAGCCGCGAGTCCTTCCGCATCGCCCACGACATCTCGGCCTACAGCTTCCCGGCACTGGCCAAGGCCGCCCTGCCGCAGCTGCGCAGCAATGCCTCGCTGCTGACGCTGAGCTACCTGGGCGCCATGCGCTTCGTGCCGAACTACAACACGATGGGCCTGGCCAAGGCCTCGCTCGAGGCCAGCGTGCGTTATCTCGCCGCCAACCTCGGCCCGCGCGGCATCCGCGTCAACGGCATCTCGGCCGGCCCGATCCGCACGCTGGCGGCCAGCGGCATCAAGGACTTCGGCAAGCTGCTCAACCTGTTCGCGCAGAACGCGCCGCTGCGCCGCACGGTCACCATCGAGGACGTTGGCAACGTGGCCGCGTTCCTGCTGTCGGACCTGGCCGCGGGCATGACCTCGGAGATCACCTACGTCGACGGCGGCTTCAGCCACGTGATGGTGGGTCAGACCCCGGGCGAGTCGGACTGAGCTCGAGGGCCATGACGCCACCAGTCATGCGCGCCCTGCTCGCCGAGGACGATGCGCTGCTGGCCGACGCGCTGTCGGCCAATCTGCAGTCGGCGGGCTTCGAGGTCGAGGTGGCCACCAACGGGGCGGTGGCCGAATACCTGCTGACCCGCCAGCCCTTCGATGTCGGCATCATCGACCTGGGCCTGCCGCTGGTCGACGGCCTGTCCGTCATCCAGCGGGTCCGCGCGGCCCAGCAGACCCTTCCGCTGCTGATCCTGACGGCACTGGACGGCCTGGAGAACCGGGTCGCCGGCCTGAACGCGGGGGCCGACGACTACCTGACCAAGCCCTTCGACTTCCCGGAGCTCGAAGCCCGCATCCGGGCGGTGCTGCGCCGCACCCACGGACCGGGCGGCACGACCGCCAGCGCCTCGATGGCGGCAGCGATGACCGTGGGCCAGTTGCAGTTCGACCGCGACACCCGCCGCGCCACCGTGGCGGGCCAGCCCGTCGACCTGTCGCCCCGCGAGTGGCTGCTGCTCGACCTGCTGCTGACCCAGCGCCGCAAGGTCATCACCAAGGAGCAGATCGCCCAGGCCTGGTCGACCGAGGTCTCCGAGAGTGGCGGCCCCAGCTCGCTGGAGGTCTACATCCACCGCCTGAGGCGCAAGCTCGAGGGCTCCGGCGTGGGCATCCGCACCGTGCGCGGCCTGGGCTACCTGCTCGAGTCGCAGGACTGAGCGCACGTCGGCACCGGCTCGCATGGACCGCGCCATCGTCAGCGGCGGATCGCTGCGCCGCCAGCTGCTGACCTGGCTGCTGCTGCCCCAGCTCGTGCTGTGGTTCGCGGCGGCCACGGTCAGCTACAACGTCGCGCTGAGCTACGCCCACCAGGCCAATGACCGCAGCCTCTACATGCTGGCCCGGGCGCTGGCCCGGCAGGTCAAGCCCATCGGCAGCGGCCTGCTGATCGACTTTCCGCGCGCGGCCCAGGACATCATCGAGACCGATCCGGACGATCAGGTCTACTACACCGTCAGCTCCCCGCCGGGGCAGTTCATCCTCGGCAACCACAAGCTCTCCGGCCCGCCCGCCGGCTCGCCGCTGCGCGATGACCGGCCCACCTTCTACGACGGCGCCGTCATCGCCCGCGATGGCGTGTCGATCCCGGTCCGCGTGGGCGCGATCGCGCTGGCCTGGGGCGAGGCCGGCAACCAGCAGACCATGATGGTGCAGGTCGCCAAGAGCCGCATCAGCCGCGAGGCCCTGGCCTCGGGCATCCTGCTCGACACGGTGCTGCCGCTGTCGGTGCTGATGCTGATGATGTCGGCGCTGGTCTGGGCGGGGGTGCGCAACGGTCTGGCGCCGCTGACCCGGCTGCGCGATGCGGTCGGCGGGCGAGCGCCCAACAACCTCGCTCCCATCGAGCTCAAGGCCGCGCCGGAGGAGGTCCGTGACCTGGCCGTGGCCCTCAACAGCCTGCTGCTGTCGGTGCACGAGAACGTCGTGGTGCAGCGGCGTTTCATCAGCGACGCCGCCCACCAGCTGCGCACCCCGCTGGCCGGCCTGAAAGGCCAGACCGAACTGGCGCTGAAGGAGGCCGGCGACCCGCTGCTGCGCGCCCGGCTGGAGCGGGTCAACGAAAGCGCGACCCGCAGCGTGCACCTGGTCACCCAGCTGCTCACGCTGGCGCGGGCCGAACCCGAGTCGGTCTCGGCGGTCGGGCGCAGCTGCTTCGACCTGCGCCGCATGGTGCACGAGCTGACCGCCGAACTGGTGCCGCGTGCGCTCGGCCAGGGCGTGGACCTGGGACTGGACGAGGCCGACGGCGACGACGAGACTGCCCTGCCCGTCGAAGGCCAGGCGCTGCTGATCCGCGAGGCGGTCATCAACCTGATCGACAACGCCATCCGCTACGCCGGGCGCCACAGCGAGGTGACGGTGCGGGTGCATGCCGGCGGCCCCGGCCTGGCCGTCGTCGAGGTCGACGACAACGGGCCGGGCCTGCCCGCCGAGCTGCACGAGCGGGTGTTCGAGCGCTTCTTCCGCGCCACGCACGACAGCAGCGGCTGCGGCCTGGGGCTGGCCATCGTGCGCGAGATCGTCGAGCGCCACCGCGGTCGCACCGAGCTGGAGAGCCTGAAACCGCGCGGACTGCGCGCGCGCATCGTGCTGCCGCTGTCGAGCCGGCCGGCGGCCACCCCTTGACCCGGGGGATTGGGGATTTCACCTATCGTTAAGCTATTAATGCATCGTTAATCTTCGGTCACCGTCACCAACAGAGGTGGCGACTTCACCACAACGGAGACCCGATGAACACGATGCAAAAAGCCCCTGCCGCACGCTTTGCCCGCCACCTGATCGCCGCTGCCGCCCTGGTCGGCTTCGCAGGCCTGAGCGTTGCCGGTGAAGTCGAGGTGCTGCACTGGTGGACGGCCGGCGGCGAAGCCAAGGCCGCCAGCGCCCTGAAGGCCACGCTGCAGGCCAAGGGCCACACGTGGAAGGACTTTGCCGTGGCCGGCGGTGGCGGTGACTCGGCCATGACCGTGCTGAAGTCGCGCGTGGTCTCGGGCAACGCCCCGGCCGCCGCCCAGATCAAGGGCCCGTCGCTGCAGGAATGGGCGGCCGAGGGCGTGCTGGCCAACATCGACGACGTGGCCAAGGCCGAGAAGTGGGACAGCCTGCTGCCGCCGGTGGTCGCCAACGTCATGAAGTACAAGGGCAACTACGTCGCCGTGCCGGTCAACGTGCACCGCGTGAACTGGCTGTGGGCCAACCCGGAGGCCTTCAAGAAGGCCGGCGCCAAGGTGCCGGCGACGTGGGACGAGTTCTTTGCCGCCGCCGAGAAGCTGAAGGCCGCGGGCATCATCCCGATCGCCCACGGTGGCCAGAACTGGCAGGACTTCACCACGTTCGAGGCGGTCGCGCTGGGCGTGGGCGGCACCGAGTTCTACAAGAAGGCGCTGGTGCAGCTGGACCAGGGCACGCTCAAGAGCCCGACGATGGAAAAGGTCCTGACCACCTTCAAGAAGGTCAAGGACTACACCGACAAGAACGCCCCGGGCCGCGACTGGAACCTGGCCACCGCGATGGTGATCAAGGGCGAGGCCGGCATGCAGATCATGGGTGACTGGGCCAAGGGCGAGTTCATCGCCGCCGGCAAGGTCCCGGGCAAGGACTTCACCTGCGCCGCCGCTCCGGGCACGGCCAAGGCCTTCACCTTCAACGTCGACTCGTTCGCGATGTTCAAGGTCAAGGGCGATGACAAGGTCAAGGCCCAGAAGGACCTGGCCGCGGCCATCATGTCGCCGGACTTCCAGGAAGTGTTCAACCTGAACAAGGGCTCGATCCCGGTGCGCCTGAACATGAAGATGGACAAGTTCGACGACTGCGCCAAGCTGAGCTCGAACGACTTCGTCGCCACCGCCAAGAGCGGCTCGCTGGTGCCGTCGATCGCCCACGGCATGGCGGTGTCCTCGTCGGCCGAAGGCGCGATCAAGGATGTGGTCAGCCAGTTCTGGAACAGCGACAAGATGAGCGCTGCCGATGCGATGAACAAGATCGCCGCCGCCGCCAAGATGAAGTAAGGCGCTTGCGCACCACAGCCCCCTGGCCACGCGCGCGGGGGGCTTTTTTTTGAGAAACCGACCGCCCATGGCCACCTCCCCCACTGCTCGCAGACTGGACCACTGGCTGCCACGCCTCGTGCTGGCGCCCAGTTTCCTGATCTCGTTCCTCTTCATCTACGGCCTGATCGCCTGGAACGGCTACCTGTCGGTCTCGGCCTCGCGCCTGCTGCCGAACTACGAGTTCGTCGGACTGGCCCAGTACGAGATCCTCTTCGAGAGCGAGCGCTGGATGGTGGCGCTGAAGAACCTGGGCATCTTCAGCGTGCTGTTCATCGGCGTGGGCATGGCCGTGGGCCTGCTGCTGGCCATCCTGCTGGACCAGAAGATCCGGGCCGAAGGGGTGCTGCGCACGATCTACCTCTACCCGATGGCGCTGAGCTTCATCGTCACCGGCACGGCCTGGAAGTGGATCCTCAACCCGGGCCTGGGCATCGAGCACGTGGTGCAGTCCTGGGGCTTCGAGAGCTTCACCTTCGGCTGGCTGGTCGACCCGGACCTGGCGATCTACACCGTGGTCATCGCCGGGGTCTGGCAGAGCGCGGGCTTCGTGATGGCGCTGTTCCTGGCCGGCCTGCGCGGCATCGACGAGTCCATCATCAAGGCCGCCCAGGTCGATGGCGCGAGCCTGCCGCGCATCTACTGGCGCATCCTGATCCCCAGCCTGCGCCCGGTGTTCTTCAGCACGCTGATGGTGCTGGCCCACATCGCGATCAAGAGCTTCGACCTCGTCATGGCGCTGACCGCCGGCGGCCCGGGCTACGCCACGGACGTGCCGGCCACGTTCATGTACTCGATGGCCTTCACCCGCGGCCAGATCGGCCTGGGCGCGGCCTCGGCCACCGTGATGCTGGCGACCATCGCCGCCATCGTCGTGCCCTACCTCTACAGCGAACTGCGCTCGCGCAAGTGATGCGGCACCCGAGAACGTCATGAAAACCCTGCACCGATTCATCATCTGGAGCCTGCTGCTCCTGTTCGCGGCCTTCTTCCTGCTGCCGCTCTACGTGATGCTGGCCACGTCGCTCAAGGACATGGCCGACATCCGCAACGGCAACCTGCTGTCGCTGCCCAGCGCGCTCAACTTCGACGCCTGGGGCAAGGCCTGGTCGACCTCGTGCACCGGCACCGACTGCAGCGGCCTGAAGCCCTACTTCTTCAACTCGCTGATCATGATCGTGCCGGCGGTGGCGATCTCGACCACGCTGGGCGCGCTCAACGGCTACGTGCTGACCAAGTGGCGCTTCAAGGGCAGCGAGCTGCTGTTCTCGCTGATGCTGTTCGGCGTGTTCATGCCGCTGCAGGTCGTGCTGCTGCCGATGTCGCAGGTGCTGGGCTGGATCGGCCTGTCGGACTCGGTCTGGGGCCTGGTCTGCGTGCACGTGCTGATGGGCCTGGCCTCGACCACGCTGTTCTTCCGCAACTACTACATCGGCCTGCCCGACGAGCTGATCAAGGCGGCGATGCTCGACGGTGCCGGCTTCTTCCGCATCTTCTGGCGCATCGTGCTGCCGCTGTCCACGCCCATCCTGGTCGTCACGCTGATCTGGCAGTTCACCAACATCTGGAACGACTTCCTGTTCGGCGTGGTGTTCTCGGGCGCCGACTCCAAGCCGATCACGGTGGGCCTGAACAACCTGGCCAACACCTCGAGTTCGGTCAAGGAATACAACGTCGACATGGCCGCCGCCATGATCGCGGCGCTGCCGACGCTCGCGGTCTACGTGCTGGCCGGCAAGTACTTCGTGCGCGGGCTGACCGCCGGCGCGGTCAAGGGTTAAGAGCAAGAGACTACAGAGGCCATCATGGGTGCACTCTCCATACGCAACGTCCGCAAGAGCTACGGCGACGTCAACATCCTCAAGGGCATCGACCTCGAGATCGACAAGGGCGAATTCCTGATCCTGGTCGGCCCGTCGGGCTGCGGCAAGTCGACGCTGCTGTCGATGATCGCCGGGCTGGACTCGCCCACCTCGGGCCACATCTTCCTGGGCGAGCGCGACATCACGCACGCCCTGCCCAAGGACCGGGACATCGCGATGGTGTTCCAGAGCTACGCGCTCTATCCGAACATGAGCGTGGCCGAGAACATCGCCTTCGCGCTGGAGATGCGCAAGGTGCCCAAGGCCGAGCGCGAGGCCGCCGTGGCGCGCGTGGCCAAGATGCTGCAGATCGAGCACCTGCTCAGCCGCAAGCCGGGCGCGCTGTCGGGCGGCCAGCGTCAGCGCGTGGCCATGGGCCGGGCGCTGGCGCGCGATCCGTCGCTGTTCCTGTTCGACGAGCCGCTGTCCAACCTCGACGCCAAGCTGCGCGTGGAGATGCGCGCCGAGATCAAGCTGCTGCACCAGCGCACGAAGACCACCACCGTCTACGTCACCCACGACCAGGTCGAGGCGATGACGCTGGGCGACCGCATCGCGGTGATGAAGGACGGCGTGGTGCTGCAGTTCGGCACGCCCGACGACATCTACGACCGCCCGGCCACCCGCTTCGTGGCCGAGTTCATCGGCTCGCCGGCGATGAACATGGTCGAGGCCCATCGCGACGCGCACAGCGTGGTCGCCCACGGCGTGACGCTGCCGCTGGACGCCTCGCACGGCGCGGCGCTGGCGGCCCGCGCCGGCACGCGCACGGTGACCTACGGCCTGCGCCCCGAGGCGATCTCGTTCGCCGACAGCGGCATGGGCGCCGAGATCACGATGCTCGAGCCGACCGGCCCGGAAACCTACGCCACGCTGGACACCGCCGTGGGCCCGCTGGTCGCGCGCGTGCCCGGCAAGGTCACGCAGCGGGTGGGCGACCGGCTGCACCTGGCCTGGAGCCCCACCCAGGTCCACCTGTTCGACGGCGAGAACCAGCAGCGCCTCGTCGCCTGAAACCCCCCTGATACCCGAGCAAGGCGCTAGGATGCCGCGGTGTGCGTGAAAACGCATGCGCTGCGCCCCTGGCGCCTTTTTTGCGTCGAGCGATCACACCGAGCTACTTTCTGCCTTCCCCTTCATGACAAACGGTATCCACGGCTCGCCCTATCCGCATCTGGTCGCCGACATCGGCGGCACCAACGCCCGTTTCGGCTGGATCGAACACGCTGGTGCGGAGATCGCCGACGTGATGGCGCTGCCCACGTCGGGCCATCCGACGCTGGCCGACGCCGCCCGCGACTACCTGGCCCGCACCGGCCACCACGGGGCCGCCTCGATGGCCATGGGCATCGCCAACCCGGTCACCGGGGACGAGGTGCGCATGACCAACCACCACTGGGCGTTCTCGATCAGCGCCCTGCAGGCCGAACTCGGCCTGCAGCGGCTGGTGGTGATCAACGATTTCACCGCGCTGGCGCTGTCGCTGCCCTCGCTGCAGGCCGGGCAGCTGCGCCAGGTCGGTGGTGGCAGCGCCCGCGCGAATGCGCCGATCGCGCTGCTGGGCCCGGGCACGGGCCTGGGCGTGTCGGGCCTGCTGCCCAGCGCCGGGCGCTGGGTGCCGCTGTCGGGCGAAGGGGGCCATGTGACGCTGTCGGCCGTCAACGCCCGCGAGGCCGCGCTGATCGACCAGCTGCGTCGCCGCTACGGCCACGCCTCGGCCGAACGTGCCCTCTCGGGGGCCGGTCTGGTGGCACTCTACGATGCGGTCTGCGCGCTCAACGGCCGGGCGCCGGACCCGATGCGCCCGGCCGACGTCAGCGACCGCGGCCTCAACGGCAGCGATCCGGCCTGCGTCGAGGCGCTGGAGCACTTCTGCGCCCTGCTCGGCTCGGTGGCCGGCAACCTCGCGCTGACGCTGGGCGCCCACGGCGGGGTCTACATCGGCGGGGGCATCGTGCCGCGCCTGGGGGCCTTCTTCGACCAGTCGCTGTTCCGCAAGCGTTTCGAGGCCAAGGGCCGTTTCCAGGACTACCTGGCCGCGATGCCGGTGCTGGTGATCAACGCCGAGGTCTCGCCCGCGCTGATGGGCGCGGCCCGCGCGCTCGAACAGGCCTGAGGCCGGGCCGCGCCGGGCCCGCGCGGATCCGGCGCGCGGCCTTCAGGCCGCGTCGTGCGCGGGCGGCTCCACGCCCGCATCCGGCGGGCCGGCCTCGGCAGGCCCGGCCAGCAAGGCCAGCAGGCCCGCCTCGTCGAGCACCGTCAGGCCCAGGTCGCGCGCCTTGTCGAGCTTGCTGCCGGCTTCCTCGCCGGCCACCACGAAGCGGGTCTTCTTCGAGACCGAGCCGCTGACCTTGCCACCCGCGGCCTCGATCAGTGCCTTGGCCTCGTCGCGGCCAAGGGTCGGCAGCGTGCCGGTCAGCACCAGGGTCATGCCCGACAGCGGCCTGGGCGTGTCGTCCTGCACCTGCCCGTCGTGCTCGGGCCAGTGGATGCCGGCCGCCCGCAGCTGCTCGACCACCTCGCGGTTGTGCGGCTGGTCGAAGAAGGTGCGCAGGCTCGTCGCGACGATGGGGCCGACGTCGCGCACCTCCAGCAACTGCTCGATGCTCGCGTCCATCAGCCGGTCGAGCGAGCCGAAATGGCGTGCCATCTCCTTGGCCGTGGCCTCTCCCACGTGGCGGATGCCCAGCGAGAACAGGAAACGCGCCAGCGTGGTCGACTTGCTCTTCTCGAGCGCGGCCACCAGGTTGAGCGCGCTGCGGTCGCCCATGCGCTCGAGCATCGACAGCTTGCCCAGCCCCAGCGTGTAGAGCTCGGGCAAGGTGCGGATCAGGCCGGCGTCCACCAGCTGGTCGACCAGCCGGTCGCCCAGGCCCTCGATGTCCATCATGCGGCGGCTGGCGTAGTGCAGGATGGCCTGCTTGCGCTGCGCGGGGCAGTAGAGCCCGCCCGAGCAGCGCCAGTCGACCTCGCCCTCCTCGCGGGTGATCGTGCTGCCGCAGACCGGGCAGCGGCCCGACAGGCGCCGGTAGAGGTCGAGCGGCTCGCCGACGTCGGCCGGGCGGCGGTCGAGCACCACGCCGACCACCTCGGGGATGACGTCACCGGCGCGGCGCACGATCACCGTGTCGCCCACGCGCACGTCCTTGCGGCGGGCCTCGTCCTCGTTGTGCAGCGTGGCGTTGCTGACCGTCGTGCCACCGACGAACACCGGCTCGAGCTTGGCCACCGGCGTGAGCTTGCCGGTGCGACCGACCTGGATGTCGATGCCCAGCAGGCGGGTCATCTGTTCCTGGGCCGGGTACTTGTGCGCCACCGCCCAGCGCGGCTCGCGGGTGACGAAGCCCAGCCGCTGCTGCAGCGCCAGGCTGTTGACCTTGTAGACCACGCCGTCGATGTCGAAGGGCAGCCGGTCACGCATCGCCCCGATGCGCTGGTGGAAAGCGACCAGCCCGCCCTCGCCCTGGGCGCCGTGCAGCACCGCGCGGTGTTCACACACCGGCAGGCCCAGGCGGGCCAGCAGGTCGAGCAGCTCGCCGTGCGTGGCGGGCAGGTTCAGGCCCTTGAGTTCCCCGACGCCGTAGGCGAAGAAGCTCAGCGGGCGCCGGGCGGCGATGGCCGGGTCGAGCTGGCGCACCGCCCCGGCGGCGGCGTTGCGCGGGTTGACGAAGGTCTTCTCGTTCTTCGTGCCGGCGGCGATCAGCGCCCGCTGGCGCTCGTTGAGGGCCTCGAAGTCGTCGCGGCGCATGTGGACCTCGCCGCGCACTTCCAGCACCTCGGCACGGGCCGCCGTCTCGTCGCCCTGCAGGCGCAGCGGGATCTGGCCGATGGTGCGGATGTTCTGCGTCACGTCCTCGCCGGTCTCGCCGTCACCGCGGGTGGTGGCCCGCACGAGCACGCCCTGCTCATAACGCAGGTTGATCGCCAGGCCGTCGAACTTGAGCTCGGCGGCATATTCGACCGGCGGCGCGTCCTCGCCGAGCTCGAGCTCGCGGCGCACGCGGGCGTCGAAGGCCGCCGCGCCGCTGGCCTCGGTGTCGGTCTCGGTGCGGATGCTGAGCATCGGCACCGCGTGGCGCACCGGGGTGAAGCCGTCGAGCACCTGGCCCATCACGCGCTGCGTGGGCGAATCGACGCAGCGCAGCTCGGGGTGGGCCGCCTCGAGCGCCTGCAGCTCGGCGAACAGCCGGTCGTATCCGGCATCCGGCAGCTCGGGGGCGTCGAGCACGTGGTAGCACCAGGCGTGGTGGTGCAGCAGCCCGCGCAGCTCGGCCGCCCGGGCGGCCGGTCCGTCGGCCGGGCCGGATGAAAAACGGCCCTGGTCAGGGGCCGCGAACAGATCGGAATCGGAAGGCATCATGGACGTCAGCTGAAGAGTCGCCTCGCCGCCGGGCTGCCGGCGGGCAGGCCCCGCTCGGCCAGCGAGGCATAAAGCGCGGACAGGTCCTCGGCGATGCGGGGGAAGGAGGTGTCCTGCAGCGCCCGGCCCTGGTCATCGAAGACCTGGGCATCGAGCGCGATCGACAGGGCCTGGCCGGCAGCGCACCAGGCGTTGAAGCCCTGCTCGCGCGAGGGCGTCTGGGGCACGTCGAACACCAGCGACATCTCGCTGATGCGGGCCTCGCGCGGATCGTCGGCCAGCGCGGCCTGGGCATCGAACTGCAGGGCCAGGATGGGCGGGGCGCCGTCCTGGGCCGACGGCAGCACCATGCGCCCGGCGGTGGCGCCGGCGATGAAGCCGTGGCGGGCGGCATGCTGCTGCACCCAGTTCAGCGGCCAGGGCGTGCGGGCGGTGTGCAGGCGCATCGCCAGCTGCGCATCGTGGTCGTTGGCGAAGGCATCGAGCTCGCGGGCGCGGGCCACCACGTCGAGCATGTCCGGGAAATCGGCGGTCGCGCCGACCGCGTCGGCAAAGGCCTGCACCTTCTGGACGAACTCGGAGTATTCGATCTCGTTGAGCGCGCCCAGCCGGTTGACCAGCTGCACGCCGGCCTGCAGCTCGGTGTACCAGGTCTCGGTGCCGGGGCACTCCCACTCGCCGGTGTCCCGGTTGCGGCCTTCGATCGCGTAGGGCTTGGCCCCGGCACGGCGGGTGGGCGGCAGGTGCGCGATGACGGTCTCGCCCGACACCGGCGCCTCCAGCGACAGGCGGGCCACGGCATCGATGCGGGCATCGATCGGCGGGGCGTGCACCTGCCAGCGGGGCGCGGCGGTGAACGGCACGGGCGCCGGCGCCATCTGCTCGGCGCTGAGCTCGGCGCTGAGCTCGGCGGGCCGCAGGCCCTCGTCCTCGACCGGCTCGGTGCTCTCGAACCGCGGCTCCTGCTGGGGGGCAGGTGCCATCGTCGCCATCGTCGGGGCCAGCGGGGGCGGGCTCGGCAGGGTGTCGGGCTGGAAGCCGCGGCGCCCCTTGCGCTGTTGCCAGGCACCGTGGGCGATGAAGGCAGCCAGCAGCAGCCCGCCCAGGACGGCCAGCCAGAGTTGCAGGGATTTCATGACTGCAGCTCCCTCGTCGCCGCCGGACCGGCGGGAGTGATCGGTATCAAGCCAGGATTGCTCACGCCGTCTTGCTCATTCGTTCTTGTTGCGCATGAATGGACATCATGCCTCAGCCATGGTCATGGCCGCCTCCATGTCGACGGCCACAATGCGCGAAACGCCCTGTTCCTGCATCGTCACGCCGATCAGCTGTTCCGCCATTTCCATGGCGATCTTGTTGTGCGAGATGAACAGGAACTGCGTGCCGCTGGACATCTTCTGCACCAGCCGGGCGTAACGCTCGGTGTTGGCGTCGTCCAGCGGTGCATCGACCTCGTCGAGCAGGCAGAACGGCGCCGGGTTCAGCAGGAAGATGGCGAACACCAGCGCGATCGCCGTCAGTGCCTTCTCGCCACCCGACAGCAGGTGGATGGTGCTGTTCTTCTTGCCCGGCGGCTGGGCCATGACCTGCACGCCGGCGTCGAGGATCTCGTCGCCGGTCATCACCAGCCGGGCCTGGCCGCCGCCGAACAGGCTCGGGAACATCTCGCCGAAACCCTCGTTGACCTGGTCGAAGGTGGCCTTCAGCAGGTCGCGGGTCTCCAGGTCGATCTTGCGGATCGCGTCCTCGAGCGTGGTCATCGCCCGGGTCAGGTCCTCGTTCTGCGCGTCGAGGAAACCCTTGCGCTCGCGGGCGGCCCCGAGTTCGTCGAGCGCGGCCAGGTTAACCGCCCCCAGCGCGGTGATCTCGCGGTTGATGCGGTCGATCTCCGTCTGCAGCCCGTGCAGGCGGACCTGGCCGGACTCGATGCCCCGGGCCAGCGCGGCCAGGTCGACGGCCGCGGCCAGCAGCTGCTCCATGTACTGGGCGCCGCCCAGCTGGGCGGCCTGCTCCTCGAGCTGCAGCCGGGTGATCTCGTCGCGCAGCGGCTGCAGGCTGCGCTCGTGACCCAGGCGCATCTCGTCGGCGCGGCGCAGCTGGATCGACAGCTCGTCGTAGCGGCTGCGCGTGCGGGCCAGCACCGCCTCGCGCTCGAGCCGCAGCGCAAGCGCTTCCTGCAGGCCGTCCTGCGTGGCCGCGTCGTCCAGGCGCGCCAGCTCCTCCTGGAGCTGCTCGGCAAAACGCTCGTTGCCCAGCAGCTGCTGCTGGGCGGTCTCGGTGGCCCGCTGCAGCTCGCCACGGCGTGCCAGCAGCGTGCGGGCGGCGAACTGGGCTTCCTGGGCCCGGCGCTCGAGGCTGCGCTGCTGCTCGCGCGCGTCGGCCAGGCGCCGCTCGGCCTCGATCACCTGGTCCTCCAGCGTGGCGTGGCGCTCCTGCTCCTCGGCCAGCGTGAGGTCGAGCTCCTCGAAGCGGGCCTCGCCGGTCAGGCGACGCTCCTCCAGCTCCTCGAGCTGGGCGTCGATCTCCTCCAGCTCGGCCGTCAGCTGGTCGCGCCTGAGCGTCACCTGCTCGGCCTGCTGCGCCAGGCGCAGCACCTCGACCTGCAGCTGGTGCGCCCGCGTCTGCGTCTCGCCGGCCTCGCGGCGGGCCAGCGTCAGGTGCTGGGCCGCTTCGGTGTAGGCGGCCTCGCTGCGCACCAGCGCGCTGCGCGCCTCGTCGGCCATCAGGGTCTGGGCACGCAGCTGCAGCGTCAGGTTCTCGATCTCATGGGCGCGCGCCAGCATGCCGGCCTGCTCGGAGTCCGGCGCGTGGAAGCTGACCGCATGCGCGCTGACCGCGTGGCCCGCGGGGGTCATGACCACCTCGCCATGCGCCAGACCGGCGCGCAGCGACAGCGCCTCGTCCAGCGTGGCCGCGGTGTAGACCCCCTCGAGCCAGTCGGCCAGCAGCGCCTTCAGGCCGGTGTCCTGCAGCCGCAGCAGGTCGACCAGGCCGGGCAAGGCCGGCGTGCGGGCGGCCGGTGCGCACGCCGGCGGGGTGTAGAAGGCCAGCTTGGCCGGCGGCGCATCGAGCTCGAAGGCCCGCACCGTGTCGATGCGGCCGACCGCCAGCGCGTTCAGGCGCTCGCGCAGCGCCGCCTCGAGGGCGGTCTCCCAGCCCGGCTCGACGTGCAGCCGGGTCCACAGGCCCTTCAGGTCGTCCAGGCCGTGGCGCGCCAGCCAGGGCTTGAGCTTGCCTTCGGTCTGGACCTTCTCCTGCAGCGCCCGCAGCGCCTCCAGCCGGGCCGACAGCTCGGCCTGGCGGGCCGACTCGCCGTTGACCTGCGCCTGCCGGGCACGCCGCTGCTCGTCGAGCTGCGGCACCTGCAGCGACAGCGCCTGCAGCTGCTCGTGGGCGGCCAGCTGCTGCACCTCGGCCTCGCTCATCTGGCTGCGCAGCAGGCTCAGGCGATCGTCGTCGGGGGCCGCCAGCTGGCGGCGCTCGGTGGCCAGGCGCTCGCGGCGCTGCTGCAGGTCGCGGCTGCGCTCGTCGAGGTTGCGCGACTGCGCGGCCAGCAGCTGGATCTGCTGCTGGATCTCCGCGGCCTGGGCCCGCTGGCGGGCGGCCGCCTGGCCACGGGTGCGCAGCAGATCCTCGGCCACCGGCAGCGCCATGGACTGCTCCTCGGCCTGCGCGGCCAGCACCTCGCTCTGCTCCTCGGCCACGAGGATCTGCTCGGCGATGTGCTCGAGCTCGGCGGCGGATTCGTCACGCTTGAGCGCCCACTGCTGGTTCTGCGCGGCCACCTCGGCCAGGCGCCGCTCGGCGCGCTGGCGGCCTTCGACCACGTGGCGGATGCGCTCCTCGAGCCGGCTGACGTCCATCGCCGCCTCGGCCAGCGCGCCCTGGGCCGCGTGCAGCTCGTCATTGGCCTCGTAGTGGGCCTGGCGCACCGACTCGAGCTCGGCCTCGACCTGACGCAGATCGGCCAGGCGGGCCTCGAGCGCCGTCGTGGCCTCGGCCACCGCCAGGCGCACCCGGTCCTGCTCGGTGGTGGCGTCGCGGTGCTTCAGGAACCACAGCTGCTGCAGCTTGAGCGTGCCGCTCTCCTGCAGACGGTGATAACGCGCCGCGACCTCCGCCTGCACCTCCAGGCGCTCGAGCTGGGCGTTGAGCTCGCGCAGGATGTCGTCGACCCGCACCAGGTTCTCGCGGGTGTCGCGCAGGCGCAGCTCGGTCTCGCGGCGCCGCTCCTTGTACTTGGAGACGCCCGCGGCCTCCTCCAGGAACAGGCGCAGCTCTTCCGGGCGGCTTTCGATGATGCGGCTGATCGTGCCCTGGCCGATGATGGCGTAGGCCCGCGGGCCCAGGCCGGTGCCCAGGAACACGTCCTGCACGTCGCGGCGGCGCACCGGCTGGTTGTTGATGAAGTAGCTGCTGGTGCCGTCGCGCGTGAGCACGCGCTTGACGGCGATCTCGCTGAACTGGTTCCACTGGCCGCCGGCGCGCGCGAGCGTGTTGTCGAAGATCAGCTCGACGCTGGAGCGGCTGGCCGGCTTGCGGTTGCCCGAGCCGTTGAAGATGACGTCCTGCATGGACTCGCCACGCAGCTCGCTGGCCTTGCTTTCACCCAGCACCCAGCGCACGGCATCCATGATGTTGGATTTGCCGCAGCCGTTGGGACCGACCACCCCGACCAGCTGGCCCGGCAGCTGGAAATGGGTCGGATCCGCGAAGGATTTGAAGCCCGACAGCTTGATCGAATTCAGTCGCATGAGACATGAACGGCGGCAATCACCGGCCGAAAGCCTGACGAGCGGCTTGAAGTGTGCGCGCCAAGCTGTTGAATAGAGTTGTTTTTATGGCGTTACGGCAAGCCGGCAAACAGCGTGGATGATACCACCCGACCTCGGCGCACCGGACCGGACGGGAGTTTCCTCGTCGATACACCCGAGGGCGAGGAAGCCGGCGCGCCAGGCCGGATAATCACGCCCCATGAATCCCCTGCTGAACCGATTGCAGCCTTATCCGTTCGAACGGCTGCGCCTGCTGATCCGCGACATCACCCCCAACCCCGCGCTGCGCCCCATCAGCCTGGGCATCGGCGAGCCCAAGCACCCGGCACCGGCGCTGCTCAAGGAGACGCTGGCCGCCTCGCTGGACAGCCTGGCGGCCTATCCCGCCACCGCCGGCCTGCCGGTGCTGCGCCAGGCCTGCGCCGACTGGGTGCAGCGCCGCTACGGCGTGACGCTCGACCCGGCCCGCCAGGTGCTGCCGGTCAACGGCTCGCGCGAGGCGCTGTTCGCGCTGGCCCAGACCGTCATCGACCCCACGCGCGACCTCGAGCGCGGCGGCGCGGTGGTGGTCAGCCCCAATCCTTTCTACCAGATCTATGAAGGCGCGGCCTTCCTGTCGGGCGCCACGCCGGTGTTCGCCAACAGCGATCCGGCCCGCAACTTCGCGGCCGACTGGGGCCAGATCGACGAGGCCACCTGGTCACGCACCCAGCTGCTCTACGTCTGCTCGCCGGGCAATCCGGCCGGGGCGGTCTTGCCGCTGGACGAGTGGCGCCAGCTGTTCGAGCTGTCGGACCGGCACGGCTTCGTCATCGCCTCCGACGAGTGCTACTCCGAGATCTACTTCCGCGACGAGGCCCCGCTGGGCGCGCTCGAGGCGGCTCGCAGGCTCGGCCGCGACGACTTCCGCCGGCTCGTCGTGCTGACCAGCCTGTCCAAACGCTCGAACGTGCCGGGCCTGCGCTCGGGCTTCGTCGCCGGGGATGCCCAGGTGCTGCAGGCCTTCCAGCTCTACCGCACCTACCACGGCAGCGCCGTCAACCCGGCGGTGCAGCTGGCCAGCGTCGCCGCCTGGAACGACGAGGCCCACGTGGTCGAGAACCGTGCGCTCTACCGCCGCAAGTTCGACCAGGTCACGCCGATGCTGGCGCGGGTGATGGACGTGCGCCTGCCCGACGCGGGCTTCTACCTCTGGGCCCGCGTGCCCGAGGACGTCTGCGGCGGCTCGGACACCGAGTTCACCCGGCTGCTGCTGGCTCAATACAATGTGGCCGTGCTGCCGGGCAGCTACCTGGCCCGCGAGGCGCACGGCGTGAACCCGGGCGCCGGACGCATCCGCATGGCCCTGGTGGCCGGCGTCGACGAATGCACCGAAGCCGCACAGCGCATCGTCGACTGCATCACCCAGCACCGCAGCCGCTGAGCTCGTCGTCCGAGCCCTGCACCGACTCCCCTTTTTTCCTGTCCAGACTTCCACCATGAGCCAACAACTCCAGCAGATCATCGAAGCCGCCTGGGACGACCGAACCAGCCTGTCCATCACCGCAGCCCCGGCCGAAGTGCGTGAAGCCGTCAGCCACGTGATCGCCGAACTCGACGCCGGCCGCCTGCGCGTGGCCGAACGCCAGGCCGTCGGCCAGTGGCAGGTCAACCAGTGGGTCAAGAAGGCCGTGCTGCTGAGCTTCCGCCTCAACGACAACGTCGTGCAGGGCAGCGGCGACCTGACCTTCTTCGACAAGGTGCCCACCAAGTACGCCGACCTGAGCGACGCCGAACTGCGCGCCACCGGCGTGCGGGTGGTGCCCCCGGCCGTGGCGCGCCGCGGCAGCTTCGTCGCCAAGGGCGCGATCCTGATGCCCTCCTACGTCAACATCGGCGCCTACGTCGATGAAGGCACGATGGTCGACACCTGGGCCACCGTCGGCTCCTGCGCCCAGATCGGCAAGAACGTGCACCTGTCGGGCGGCGTAGGCATCGGTGGCGTGCTCGAGCCGCTGCAGGCCAACCCGACCGTGATCGAGGACAACTGCTTCATCGGCGCCCGCTCCGAGGTGGTCGAGGGCGTGATCGTCGAAGAGCACTCGGTGCTGGGCATGGGCGTGTACCTGGGCCAGAGCACGCCGATCTTCGACCGCGCCACCGGCGAGATCAGCTACGGCCGCGTGCCCAGCGGCTCGGTCGTGGTCAGCGGCAACCTGCCCAAGACGGCGGCCAATGGCGCGGCCTACAGCATGTACGCGGCCATCATCGTCAAGCGGGTCGACGCCCAGACGCGCTCGAAGACCAGCATCAACGAACTGCTGCGCGACTGAGCACGGCCCGGGCGGTGACGCCGCCACGACAGGGACAGGACGAGGAAAACATCCGATGAGCAGTACCCAGAAGAACATGGAACGTGTGCTGCGACTGATGGCGGAGAAACGGGCCTCGGACGTGTTCCTGTCGGCCGGCATGCCGATCCTGATCAAGATCAACGGCCAGATGCTGCAGCTGACCCAGGAGTCGCTGGGTCCGCAGCAGCCACGCCAGCTGCTGGCCGAGATCCTGACCCCCGCGCAGCTCGAGGAGCTCGACGAGACCGGCGAGCTCAACATCGGCCTGCCGATGCCCGACGTGGCGACCTTCCGCCTGTCGGCCTTCAAGCAGCGCGGCACGCTCGCGGCGGTGTTCCGCTGCATGCCCACCGAGATCCCGCAGCTCGACTCGCTGAACCTGCCGGAGTCGCTGAGCACGCTGGCCATGGCCCGGCGTGGCCTGGTGCTGATGGTGGGCGCCACGGGTACCGGCAAGAGCACCACGCTCGCGTCGATGATCCAGCACCGCAACCGCCAGGTCGCGGGCCACATCCTCACCATCGAGGACCCGATCGAGTTCCTGTTCACCAACTACAAGTCGGTGGTCAACCAGCGCGAGGTCGGCCGCGACGTGCAGTCGCTGCAGATCGGCCTGAAGAACGCGATGCGCCAGGCACCGGACTGCCTGTTCATCGGCGAGATCCGCGATCGCCACACCATGAGCGCGGCGCTGTCGTACGCGCTGTCGGGCCACCTGGTGCTGTCGACCATGCACGCCAACAACAGCCACCACGCGCTCAACCGCATCCTGTCGTTCTACACGCCGGAGGCGCGGCCGTCGCTGCTGTCGGACCTGTCCTCGGGCCTGCGTGCCGTCATCTCGCAGCGCCTGCTGCGTTCGGTGCGCGGCGGGCGCGTGCCGGCGGTCGAGGTGCTGTTCAACACCCAGCTGGTGGCCGAGATGATCGACCAGGGCAACTTCGCCGGCGTCAAGGAGGCGATGGAGCGCTCGATGGCCGAGGGCTCGCAGACCTTCGAATCCGACATCGCCCGCCTGATCACCGATGGCCTGGTCACCCGCGAGGAGGGCCTGAGCCACGCCGACTCCCCGACCAACCTGCTGTGGCGGCTGCAGAACAACATGGTCGACCAGAAACGCCAGAGCGAGATCGAGGTCGAGGCCGAACCCGGCCCCTCGTTCACCGAGATCACGCTCGACGTGCACAACAACGGCAAGCCGAGCGCCCAGATGCCCAGCGGCATCGCGCGCCTGACCAGCTTCGCCAGCCGCGCGGCTTCCCCCGGGAAGTCCACGCGCTGAACCTTCATCCCATGCACCTGCCCACCCTCACGCTGCTCGAGCAGCTGATTTCCCGCGCCTCGGTCACCCCGGACGACGCCGGCTGCCAGGACCTGATCACCGCGCGGCTGGAGCCGCTCGGCTTCGCCTGCACCGCCCTGCCCTTCGGCCCGTCCGACGGCGTGGTCAGCAACCTGTGGGCGGTGCGCGATGGCGGCCGACCCGGCCCGACCCTGGTGCTGGCCGGCCACACCGACGTCGTGCCCACCGGACCGCGCGAGCGCTGGACCACCGATCCTTTCGTGCCCAGCCACCGCGACGGCCGGCTCTACGGCCGCGGCAGCGCCGACATGAAGGCCTCGCTGGCGGCCATGGTCGTCGCGGTCGAGGAATTCGTCGCGACCCGGCCGATGCACGCCGGGCGCATCGCCTTCCTGCTGACCAGTGACGAGGAAGGTCCGTCGGTGGATGGCACGGTGCGGGTCTGCGAGTGGCTCGAGGCCCGCGGCGAGACGCTGGACGCCTGCATCGTCGGCGAGCCGACCTCGGTCGAGGTGATCGGCGACATGATCAAGAACGGCCGGCGCGGCTCGCTGTCGGGTCGCCTCGTGGTCGTCGGCAAGCAGGGCCACATCGCCTACCCGCACCTGGCGCGCAACCCGATCGCCGCGGCCATGCCGGCGCTGGCCGAACTGGCCGCGGTGAGCTGGGACGAGGGCAACGAGCATTTCCCGCCCACCAGCTGGCAGATGTCCAACATCCACGCCGGCACCGGCGCGACCAACGTCATCCCCGGCGAGCTGCAGGTCGACTTCAATTTCCGCTTCTCGACCGAATCGACGCCGGAGACGCTGCGCGCGCGCGTGCACGAGGTGCTCGACCGGCATGGCCTGGACTACCGCCTGGACTGGACGCTCAGCGGCCGGCCCTTCCTGACCCGACCCGGCACGCTGCTGGCCGCGCTGGGCGACGCGATCACCACGGTGACCGGCCGGCAGGCCACGCTGTCGACGACCGGCGGCACCTCCGACGGGCGCTTCATCGCCAGGATCTGCCCGCAGGTGGTGGAGTTCGGCCCGGTCAACGCCACCATCCACCAGATCGACGAGCACTGCGAGCTGTCCGCGCTGCAGCCGCTCAAGGACATCTACCTGAACACGCTGAGGAACCTGCTGACATGAACACTGTGCGACTCCTGGTCGACGCCATGGCGCACCAGCTCGACGCCGCGGGCGTGTCCTACGGACACGGCACCGGCAACGCCTTCGACGAAGCCGCCTGGCTGACGCTCTGGAAACTCGGCCTGCCGCTGGACGGCCTGGATGAACTGGCCCAGGCGCCGGTGACCGAAGCCTCGGCCAAGGCGGTGCAGGCGCTGATCGATGAACGCATCCGCAGCCGCAAGCCCGCGGCCTACCTGACGCACGAAGCCTGGCTGCAGGGCGTGCCGTTCTACGTCGATGAACGCAGCATCGTGCCACGCTCCTTCATCGCCGAGCTGCTGGTCGATCCGGAATACGGCGTGGCGCTGGATGCCTGGCTGTCCGACCGCACGCGCCGGGTGCTGGACCTGTGCACCGGCAACGGCAGCCTGGCCATCCTGGCGGCGATGGCGTTTCCCGAGGTCGAGGTCGATGGTGCGGACCTGTCCGAGGCCGCCCTCGAGGTGGCCAAGGTCAATGTGCAGCGCCATCACCTGACCGAGCGCATCACGCTGATGAGCAGCGACGGCCTGGCCTCGGTGCACGGCCCCTACGACCTGATCCTGTGCAATCCTCCGTACGTCAACAGCGAATCGATGCAGTCGCTGCCCCCTGAATACCAGGCCGAGCCGGAACTGGCACTGGCCGGTGGCCGGGATGGCATGGACTTCATCCGGCCGCTGCTGCAGCAGGCCTCGGGCCAGCTGAGCGGCGAAGGCGTGCTGGTGCTGGAGATCGGCCACGAGCGCCACCACTTCGAGAACGCCTTCCCCACCCTCGAGGCGGTCTGGCTGGAAACCAGTGCGGGCGAGGATCAGGTGCTGCTGCTGACCCGCGACGCCCTGCTGCTGGCAGGTTTGTGAGCACAGGACAGGGGCCGGTAGCGGCCCTTGCGCCCCTATTTGGTCAAGACCGAAATCTGGTTGTCAGTCTGCTATGCGGTTAGTCTATTTAATTAGAACGAAAGCTTGGAGATCCACCTGACCGCGAGGCGGTCGCGGTGATGCCGGGGACAGTCGCTTCAGTCGGTGAACGGACCGATCGTCCAGGTCGTGGCTTTTTCAGCGGCGAACAGGCGCGGACCCTTCTTGGTCGGCTTGGGCTGCGGACGGCCGGGCCGGCGCGCTCCGTCGCGGATCCGGTCGGCGTGGGCACAGAGGTGAAGCACCAGGCTGATCACGGGCTCGACCTCGGACTGCAGGATCTCCAGCGGCGCGCCGGCCTGCACCGCTCCAGGCGACAGCATCGCCCGCTTCGCCGGCGCCGTGCTCACGCGCCGGATCGACTCGAGCAGCGGCCACGGCCCCAGGTGCAGCGGCAAGGGCAGCAGCCCCGCCTCGGTGTCGGCGACCAGGCGCAGCTCGGGCGTGTGATCGTTGGCATCGAACTCGAGGTGCACGAACACGCCCTGCAGCGGCTGCTTCATCCACGTCATGCCGGGTGTCTCGAGGTAGACGCACCATTCGGGCAGCCGCAGCAGCAGGTCGTGTCCAATGTCACCCGGCACCGGCGTGGCGCACAGGGCCTCGCGGACCACCGGATCAAATCGATAGACCCCCTGGGTCAGGCGCCAGGCCGCCAGCGCCGCCAGCCGACCGACATCGGCGATCCGGTCCGAAGCGACACGCCCGTCTCTCGCGACCACGGCATAACTCGCCGCCATGGGCAGGAAGCACCAGTCCGGCCATTCACCGACACCGGCGGCACCTCGCATCCGGCGCATGTCATCCAGCCGGGCCCAGCAGTCGGGATAGCGGCGGGCGATGGCAGCAAGGTGTTCGCGGGGACGGCAGGCGGCGGGAGTGGACAAGGGACGGTTCATTTCAGGCCGGAGCCGGTGCTGCTCGCGTGCCAGCTGTCGTTGTGGGTGGCCTGCCCGGAGGGACTCGAACCCCCGACCTGTTGCTTAGAAGGCAACTGCTCTATCCAGTTGAGCTACGGGCAGCAAGACCGGGCCAGCGAGCTCCACGCGCCGATGGCAGCGGCGGGTCACTGGCAGCGGTGGATTATGGCACCAGGCGGAAACGAAAAAGGCCATGAAGATCATGGCCTTATCGCTGAAATCTTGGTCGGGGCGGCGGGATTCGAACTCGCGACCCTCTGCTCCCAAAGCAGATGCGCTACCAGGCTGCGCTACGCCCCGACAAGAGCTCGCTAGTATATATCGAAATCAGGCCACAAGCCAAGGCCTTGGCCAAAATCGCCTCAGACCTGTGCCGGCAGCTCGGCGCGGCGCGGCAGATCGGGGCCGCGGCGGGTGCAGGTGATCGCCGCCGCGCCCGCGGCGAAGGCCGCGATGCGGCGCAGCTCGTCGAGCGTCACGGTGGTGATGCCCTGCGGGTCGAGCTTGCCCAGTTCCTGCAGCGCCACCAGCGTGGCGGCCTGGAAGGTGTCGCCGGCACCGACGGTGTCGAGCACCGTGACCCGGGGGGCCGGCACCTCGACGCGGCCTTCGGTCGTCCAGGCCAGCGCGCCCTCCCCGCCCCGGGTCATCATCACCACCGCGACACCGGCCTGCAGCCACTGCGCGGCCAGATCGTCCGGCGACTGCCCCGGATAGAGGCGCTCGAAGTCCTCGTCGCTGAGCTTGAGCAGGTGGGCGCGCTGGCTCATCCAGACCACCATGTCGCGCCAGACGGCCAGGTCGGGCTCGACGTTCAGGCGCACGTTGGGATCGTAGGAGATGACGCTGCCCGAGCGACGCTGCTCGACCAGGGCTCGCACGGTCGAGCCGATCGGCTCGACCACGCAGGCGTAGGAGCCGAAATGGAAGGCGGCCACGTCGGCCGGCAGCACCGACAGGTGCTCGGGACGCAGTTGCCGGTCCGCCCCGCCGGTGCCGTAGAAGCGGTAGCTGGGCACGCCCCGGGCATCCACGCCCACCAGGCTCAGCGTCGTCGGCGCGTCGCAGCGCACCAGCGCGTCCAGCGAGATGCCCTCCTGGCGGATCGACTGCTCGATGCGGGCGCCCAGGAAGTCGCTGGACAGGCCACCGAAGAACGCCACCGGCGCCCCCAGGCGGGCGATGCCGGCCGCCACGTTCAGCGGCGAGCCGCCGACGACCGCATCCAGGTTCAGTCCGGTGGGCGTGACGCCGTGCTCGAACACGTCCAGCAGGGACTCGCCGCACACCACGAGGGTCTTGTTGTTGGCCATAGCTTGATCAGTTGGTCAGGAAGATTGATTTAGGTAAAAGCCCGCAGGCCCGACAGGTGCGGCTGCATTCGATCAGGCCGGAATGCTCTCACTCTCGATCAGGGTGCGCACTAGGGTAATCACTAAATCCATCTACTTGATTTAAGAAACAGAGCCGTTAGCATACGACCCGTGCCGACAGAAAGGACGGACGAGGCCCCGGACACACGGGTGCATCGAGTCGACCTGATTCCCGCCGGCACGCTGGCGCCGCGAGCGACTGCCGCGCCGGCGGTTCAAGTTCCATCCACGGAGACAATCCAATGAAGCGCCTTACCACCCTGAGCCTGGCTGCCACGCTCGCCTGTGCCGCAACGTTCGCCACCGCCGCCGACCAGCCGGTCATCGGCCTGATCACCAAGACCGAGACCAACCCCTTCTTCGTGAAGATGAAGGAAGGCGCGACCGCCGCCGCCAAGGCCAAGGGTGCCAAGGTGATCGCCGCCGCGGGCAAGGCCGACGGCGACAACGCCGGCCAGGTGACCGCGATGGAGAACATGATCGCCGCCGGCGCCAAGACCATCCTGATCACCCCGAGCGACTCCAAGGCCATCATCCCGGCCATCAAGAAGGCCCAGGCGCAAGGCGTGCAGGTGATCGCGCTGGACAGCCCGACCGACCCGGCCGAAGCCACCGACGCGCTGTTCGCCACCGACAACTACAAGGCCGGCGTGCTGATCGGCCAGTACGCCAAGGCGGCGCTGGGCGGCAAGAAGCCCGTGATCGCCACGCTGGACCTGTTCCCCGGCCACCCGGTGGGCGCGCAGCGTCACAACGGCTTCCTGTCGGGCTACGGCCTGCAGACGCTCGACGCCAAGAGCAACGAGCTGGCCAAGCCGGCTGAAGTGGTCTGCATGGCCGACAGCTTCGGCGACCGCGCCAAGGGCCAGACGGGCATGGAGAACTGCCTGCAGAAGAACCCCAACATCAACGTCGTCTACACCATCAACGAACCCGCTGCCGCCGGTGCCTACAACGCACTGAAGGCCGCCGGCAAGGAGAAGGACGTCGTGATCGTGTCGGTCGACGGCGGCTGCGACGGCATCAAGGACGTGATGGCCGGCAAGATCGCCGCCACCTCGCAGCAGTACCCGCTGCAGATGGCCGCCATGGGCGTCGAGGCCGGCATCGAATACGCCAAGAACGGCAAGAAGGTCAAGGCGGGCTACACCGACACCGGCGTGACCCTGATCGCCGCCAAGCCGGTCGCCGGCGTGGAAAGCAGCGATGCCAAGGTCGGCCTGAACAAGTGCTGGGGCAACAAGTAATCCGGCATTGAACCTGCCGCCGCTGCCCCGGCAGCGGCGGCTCGCCTGCGGCCACGCGGCCGCAGGCGCCTGATCCGAACGGCGCGCTCGACCCGTTCCCCCCACGCCCGCCAGGTTCGACCTGCCCCGTGCCGCGTGCGGACCTCTTCTCCATCCGTCCAAGGACCATCGTGAACACCTTGAAAGACAAGCTGCCACCGATCAGCCAGCTGGGACCGTTCATCGCTCTGGTGATCGCCTGCGCCATCTTCGGCGTGACCACCGACAACTTCTTCACAGGTGCCAACTTCGCGCTGATCCTGCAGCAGGTGATGGTCGTCGGCGTGATCGCCATCGGCCAGACGCTGATCATCCTGACCGCCGGCATCGACCTGTCCTGCGGCATGGTGATGGCGCTGGGCAGCATCGTGATGACCAAGGTCGCGGCCGACTTCGGCCTGCCGGCCCCGCTGGCCATCCTGCTGGGCATCGCCGTGACTGCCGCCTTCGGCCTGATCAACGGCCTGCTGGTCACGCGCATCAAGCTGCCGCCGTTCATCGTCACGCTGGGCACCTTCAACATCGCCTTCGCGATCACGCAGCTGTACTCCGGCGCCCAGACCGTCACCCAGGTGCCGGACCTGATGAGCTGGCTGGGCAACACCTTCCGCATCGGCAACACCGCCATCGCCTACGGCACCGTGCTGATGATCCTGCTCTACCTGGGCGTGTGGATCTGGCTGCGCGACACCGCCTCGGGCCGCCACGTCTACGCCGTGGGCAACAACCCCGAGGCGACCCGCCTGGTCGGCATCCCGACCGAACGTGTGCTGCTGGGCGTCTACGTGCTGGCCGGCGTGTTCTACGGCATCGCCTCGCTGCTGGCCGTGGCCCGCACCGGCGTGGGTGACCCGAACGCCGGACAGACCGAGAACCTCGACGCGATCACCGCGGTCGTGCTGGGTGGCACCAGCCTGTTCGGCGGCCGTGGCGTGATCCTGGGCTCGCTGGCCGGCGCGATCGTCGTGGGCGTGCTGCGCAACGGCCTGACGCTGATGGGCGTGTCGTCCGTCTACCAGGTGCTGATCACCGGCATCCTGGTGATCGTGGCAGTGACGGTTGATCAACTCTCGCGCAAGGGAGCCCGCTGATGGCTACGCAACAAATCGTGATGAAGGCCACCGGCCTGGTGAAACGCTACGGTCAGGTCACCGCGCTGGATGGCGCCGACTTCGAGCTGCGCGCCGGCGAGATCCTCGCCGTGATCGGTGACAACGGCGCGGGCAAGTCCAGCCTGATCAAGGCGCTGTCGGGCGCGACGATCCCCGACGAAGGCAGCATCGAGCTCGACGGCAAGCCGATCCGCTTCAAGAGCCCGATCGACGCCCGCCGCGTGGGCATCGAGACGGTCTACCAGGACCTGGCGGTGGCCCCGGCCATGTCGATCGCCGAGAACCTCTTCCTCGGCCGCGAACTGCGCCGCGAAGGTTTTGCCGGCAACGTGCTGCGCATGCTCGACAAGAAGAAGATGCTCGAGATCAGCATCGCCCGCATGAACGACCTGAAGGTGGGCATCCGCTCGATGACCCAAGCGGTCGAGACGCTGTCGGGCGGCCAGCGCCAGTGCGTGGCGGTGGCGCGTGCGGCGGCCTTCGCCGAACACGTGGTCATCCTCGACGAGCCGACCGCCGCGCTCGGCGTCAAGGAGGGCAACATGGTGCTCGAGCTGATCCGCCGGGTGCGCGACAAGGGCCTGCCGGTGATCCTGATCAGCCACAACATGCCGCACGTCTTCGAGATCGCCGACCGCATCCACGTCGCCCGCCTGGGCAAGCGGGCCGCGGTGCTGAACCCGAAGAAGATCTCGATGTCCGACACCGTCGCGGTGATGACCGGGGCGATGAGCCCCGACCAGATCCCGCGCGAGTGCCTCGCCTGAACGGCACACGGAAGGTACAGACATGCTCAAGGGCATCCCCCCCCTGCTGACGCCGGACCTGCTCAAGGTGCTGGCCGACATGGGCCACGGCGACGAGATCATCATCGCTGACGCCAACTTCACCGCCGCCAGCCTGGCGGTCGGCCCGCACGGCGAGCGCAAGCCGCTGATCCACCTGCCGGGGGCCAGCGTGCAGCAGGCCAGCGCCGCCGTGCTCGCCCTGCTGCCGCTGGACCGCGCGGTGGAGCAGCCGGTGGCCTACATGAAGGTCTGCGACACCCCCGACGGCTACCGCAGCCGCCAGCAGCGTGAGGTCATGGCCATGCTGGAACAGGACGGCCACGCCACGCCGGCCCAGTGCCTGGCGACCGAGCGCTTCGCGTTCTACGAACGGGTGCGCCACGCGTTCGCGATCGTGCTGACCGGGGAGCTGCAGCCCTATGGTAATTTCCTGTACAAGAAGGGTGTGATCGGGGAGCCCCTGGTCGCCTGAGGCCGGCCGGACCGGAGCTCGAACGCGCCCGGTCCCTCCCCCGTCCCTTTCCTGCCAGCGCCTTCACCACACCATGAGCACACGAGCCTCGGCCCCGGCCCAGCCCCAGCTGCGACCGAGAGGATCCAACCATGTGGGGATGCGCCAGTACAACGAGCGGGTCGTGCTGCAGGCGATCCGCCTGCACGGCGAATTGCCCAAGGCCGACCTCGCGCGGCTGACCCACCTGAGCACGCAGACGGTCTCGCTGATCGTCAACCGCCTGATCGAGGACGGGCTGCTGCTCAAGCTCGATCCGCTGCGCGGGCGCATCGGCCAGCCGTCGGTGCCCATCGCGCTCAATCCCGATGGAGCCTACTCGCTGGGCGTCAAGATCGGCCGGCGCGGCATGGACGTGCTGCTGATCGACTTCATCGGCACGGTGCGCGAGCGCTGGGCGATGGACTACGAGTTCCCCGATCCGGACACGCTGTTCGACGCGCTGCAGCAGATCCTGCGGGCCGCCGAGGCCCGCCTGGGTGACGGCGCCGGCCGGCTCAGCGGCATCGGCGTGGCCGCTCCGCTGTCGATCGGCGGCTGGCAGAGCCTGCTCGGCGTGCCGCCCGCGCAGGCCCGCGCCTGGCAGGAGGTCGACCTGTCGGCCCGCATCGCGCTGATGACCGACCTGCCGGTGCACCTGATCAAGGACACCGCGGCGGCCTGCGTGGCCGAACTGGTGGCCGGCCGCGGGCGCAGCATGAAGAGCTTCCTCTACCTCTTCGTCGACACCTTCATCGGCGGAGGCCTGGTGATCGACAGCCACCTCTATGCCGGCGCCCAGGGCAATGCCGGGGCCGTCGGCTCGATGCCCTTGAGCCTGGCCGGACCGGGCAACACGCCCGGACAGGTGCTCAGCGCCGCATCGCTGCTGGGTCTGCAGCGCCTCTACGAAGCCGCCGGCCTGGACGGCCTGGCCGCCACCGACGAGCGTGCCCTCGAGCCGCCATGGGCCGTCCACACCCGGGTCTGGCTGCGCCACGCCAGCCAGGCGATGGCGCTGTCGATCGTCAACGCCGCCTGCCTGCTCGACATCAGCGACGTGATCATCGACGGCGTGTTCACCCGGGACCTGCTGTCGCGCGTGATCGCCCACGTCGAGGAAGCGCTCGACTCGCACAGCTGGGAAGGCGTGCAGCGACCGAGCATCCGCGGGGGCACCATCGGCTCGGACGCCCGCGCGCTGGGCGGCGCGCTGCTGCCGCTCTACGCGAGCTTCGCGCCGGATCCGGAAGTCTTTCTCAAGACCGGCGCGGCGCCGACCCCCAACCCGGCCTGAATGGCGGCAATCGCCCTCAAGTTGTGGGCAGAAGCGCCGAAAGCACACGACAAGGACACCCGGATCCGAGACAGAATCCGCCTTCCAACCTTCATCTGATCGCCCCATGAACGCACGTGAGAATGGTCTGCAGCCCATCCATGACAAGCTGGAAGCCGTGGTGCATCAGTTGCACGACGCGCTGCAGAGCCTGGGCTACGACATCACCTTGCGCAAGATCGCGACCGAGATCCCCGATGCGAGGGACCGGCTGGCCTATGTGGGCCAGATGACCGACAAGGCCGCCAACCGGGTGCTGACCCTGGTCGATGCGGCCATGCCGTCGTGCGCGACCCTGGCCGAGGAAGGACAACAGCTGCAGCAGCGCATCGATGCGGCCCTCGCGGGCCCGGCACCGGACGCCGAGACGGCCGCGCTGCTGGCGGCCTGCAGCGGCCACCTCGAGCAGAGCTGCGGCTTCGCGCGCCAGCAGCGGGACACGCTGACCGACATCATGATGGCCCAGGACTTCCAGGACCTGTCGGGTCAGGTGATCGGCAAGGTCATCGGCATCATCAGCCGCACCGAAGAGCAGCTGGTGGAGCTGATGCGCGACACCGGCACCGACGTGCCGCAGGAGGCCAGCCAGGAACTGGCCGGCCCCCAGGTGCCCGACAAGGCGCTGCAGCAGGACGACGTGGACGACCTGCTGGCCTCCATGGGCTTCTGAGCCCGCGGCCGGCCGGCGGCCGCCGGGGGATCAGGTCGTGCCGGACGAGCCGCCCTTGAGCTTGCCCACCACGTAGAGCAGGATCGCCGCCCCGACCACGGAGGCGATGAAGCCCGCCGGCCGGCCCACGGCATACCAGCCCAGCTGCTGGCCGACCATGCCCGCCAGGAACGATCCGGCGATGCCGAGGACCGAGGTCAGGATGAAGCCCAGCGACTGCGTGCCCGGCAGGATCCAGCGGGCCACCAGCCCGACGACAAAACCCACCAGCACCATCCATACGAATTGCATTTCACATCCCTCCGTGATGACGCCGCCCCTGCGGCGATGTCACCATCCTAGGCGATCGATGTGAAATTTGTCACAAGCTGTCAACTGCTGAGCTGGCTCCAGACCTTGTCCAGCCGCTTGACGCTGACCGGCTGAGGCGTGCGCAGCTCCTGGGCGAACAGGCTGACCCGCAGCTCCTCGAGCAGCCAGCGGTACTCGTCGAGGCGGCTGTCGCCCGAGCCCTTCAGGTCCGCCAGCCGGCGGATGCAGCGCTGCTCCAGCGGGCGCAGTTCGGCCAGGCGCTGGCTGTCGCGGGCAGGATCGGCGCGCAGCTTGTCCAGCCGCAGCGTCACCGCCTTGAGGTAGCGCGGCAGGTGCTGCAGCTGCGCCCACGGCGTGAGCACCAGGAAGCGCCGGGGCATCAGGCGCTGCAGCTGGGCGCTGACGTCGTCGGCGACCTCCTTGGGCGGGCGGCTGTCCTTGAGCTTGCGCAGTGCCGCCGCATGCTCGGCCAGCACGATCGCCGCGGTCCGGGCCACCTCCTGGGCGATCAGGTTCAGGCGTGAGCGCCCCTGCTCGATGCGGGCCTTGAAGCCGGCCGCATCGACGGGCAGCGGATCCCCGAGGAAGGCCCGGTCCATCGCCACCTCGATGACCTGGTCACGCAGCTCGTCCTGCGTGCCCAGCGACATGTAGGAGACCGCCATCTTCTGCAGATCGGGGATGTTCTTCTCCAGGTACTTCAGCGGCTCGCGGATCTGCAGCGCGATCAGCCGCCGCAGGCCGGCACGATGCTTCGACGCGGCCGCCTCGGGCTCGTCGAAGACCTCGATCTCGACGTGGGCGCCCCGATCGATCAGTGCCGGAAAGCCGATCAGCGTCTGGCCGGCCTTGCGGATCTCCATCAGCTCGGGCAGCTCGCCGAAGGTCCAGTCGGTGTAGGCCAGCACGGCGACCGGCTCCACGGCCGGCGCCGGCGAGTCCTGTCGGGCCGGCCGGCCCGGCGTGCGGGCCGGCTCGCCGGCGGCCGGGGCGGGCGAGCCGGCCGCCGGCGGCGCCACCTTCAGCGCCGCCAGCGCCTGGAAGGCCGAACGGGCCTGCCCGCCCAGCTCCGCCTTCAGCGTGGCGAGGTTGCGCCCCATGCCCAGCTGGCGACCGTGCTCGTCGACGATGCGGAAATTCATGAACAGGTGCGCCGGCACCATGTCGAGCTTGAAGTCGTTGCGCTGCACCGCCAGCTGGGTGCGTTCGCGCACCGCCTTCAGCAGCGTCTCGAGCAGCGCGCCGCGGGCGAATTCGCTCAGCTCGGCGAACTCGGCCACGAACTCGGGCAGCGGCACCAGCCGCGAGCGCGGGCGCTGGTGCAGGCTCTTGACGAGGGCCAGCACCTTGGCCTCGAGCATGCCCGGCACCAGCCACTCGCAGCGCTCCTCGCTGACCTGGTTGAGCGCATAGATGGGCACCGTCACGGTGACGCCGTCCTTGGCATCGCCCGGATCGTGCAGATAGGTCGCGGCGCAGTCGATGCCCCCCAGGCGGATCGCCTTCGGAAAGGCCGCGCTGGTGATGCCGGCGGCCTCGTGGCGCATCAGCTCGTCGCGCGTGAGGTGCAGCAGCTTGGGCTGGGTGCGGCTTTCCTGCCGGTACCAGCGCTCGAAGCTGGCGCCGCTGACGACGTCGGCGGGCAGCTGCGCGTCGTAGTAGGCGTGGATCAGCTCGTCGTCGACCAGCACGTCCTGGCGGCGCGACTTGTGCTCCAGCTCCTCGACCTGGCGGATCATCTTCTGGTTGTGGGCGAGGAAAGGCAGCCTCGACTCCCACTCGCCGTTGACCAGCGCCTCGCGGATGAAGATCTCGCGCGCGGCCGGGGCGTCGACGTTGCCATAGTTCACGCGCCGGTTGCTGTAGATGACGATGCCGTAGAGCGTGGCGCGCTCCAGCGCGATGACCTCGGCGGCCTTCTTCTCCCAGTGCGGCTCGAGCAGCTGGACCTTCAGCAGGTGGCCGGCGATCGGCGGGATCCACTGCGGCTCGATCGCCGCCAGCCCGCGGCCGAACAGCCGGGTGGTGTCGACCAGCTCGGCCGCGACCAGCCAGCGCCCCGGCTTCTTGCTCAGGTGCGCACCCGGGTGGCGCCAGAACTTGATGCCGCGCGCCCCCAGGTACCACTCGTCGTCATCGGCCTTCAGGCCGATGTTGCCCAGCAGGCCGGCCAGCATCGACAGGTGGACCTGGTCGTAGGTGGCTGCCGAGCCGTTCAGGCGCCAGCCGTGCTCGGCCACCACGGTGTGCAGCTGGCTGTGGATGTCGCGCCACTCGCGCACGCGGCGCGGGCTGACGAAGCTCTCGCGCAGGCGCTGCTCCTGCTGGCGGTTGCTGAGCTTGTGGCTGTCGACCTTCTGGCCGGCCTGGGCCGCGGCGGCGTGGCCATGCTGGCCACGACCTTCCTCGATCCACTTCCACAGCTTCAGGTAGCCCATGAACTCCGAGCGCTCGTCGTCGAACTTCTTGTGCTTCTCGTCGGCGGCCTGCTGCGCCTCCATCGGCCGGTCGCGCACGTCCTGCACGCTCAGCGCGCTGGCGATGATCAGCACCTCGCTGAGCGCCTCGCGGTTGCGCGCCTCGAGGATCATGCGACCCACCCGCGGATCCAGCGGCAGCCGCGCCAGCTCCTGGCCGATCGGCGTGAGCTCGTTGAGCTCGTCGACCGCACCCAGCTCGCCCAGCAGCGCGTAACCGTCGGCGATCGCCTTGCGCGGCGGCGGCTCCAGGAAGGGGAAGTCCTCGACCAGCCCCAGGTGCAGCGACTTCATGCGCAGGATCACGCCGGCCAGCGACGAACGCAGGATTTCCGGGTCGGTGAAACGCGGACGGCCGAGGAAGTCCTTCTCGTCGTAGAGCCGGATGCAGATGCCGTTGGCGACCCGGCCGCAGCGCCCGGCGCGCTGGTTGGCAGCGGCCTGGCTGATCGGCTCGACCTGCAGCTGCTCGACCTTGTTGCGGTAGCTGTAGCGCTTGACGCGGGCGTGGCCGGTGTCGATGACGTAGCGGATGCCGGGCACCGTCAGCGAGGTTTCCGCGACGTTGGTGGCCAGCACGATGCGTTTGCCGCCACCGGTCTCGAAGACGCGGTCCTGCTCGGGCTGCGACAGCCGCGCGAACAGCGGCAGGATGTCGGCGTCGCGGTGCAGCGGCTGGTGGCTGAGGTGGCGGCGCAGGTGGTCGGCGGCCTCGCGGATCTCGCGCTCGCCGGGCAGGAAGACCAGGATGTCGCCCGAGCCGGCGCGCCACAGCTCGTCGACCGCATCGGCGATGGCGTCGTCCAGGCCGTATTCCCGGCTCTCCTCGAAGGGCTTCCAGCGCTGCTCGACCGGGAAGGTGCGACCGCTGACCAGGATCACCGGCGCGGGGCCCCGGGCCGAGGCGAAATGCTGGGCGAAACGGTCGGCATCGATGGTGGCCGAGGTGACGACGATCTTCAGGTCGGGGCGGCGCGGCAGGATCTGGCGCAGGTAGCCGAGCAGGAAATCGATGTTGAGGCTGCGCTCGTGGGCCTCGTCGATGATCAGCGTGTCGTAGGCCTTGAGCAGCGGATCGGACTGGGTTTCCGCCAGCAGGATGCCGTCGGTCATCAGCTTGACCGACGCCCCCGGCTGCAGCCGGTCCTGGAAGCGCACCTTGTAGCCGACCACCTCACCCAGTGGCGACTTCAGCTCCTCGGCGATGCGCTTGGCCACCGAACTGGCGGCGATGCGGCGCGGCTGCGTGTGGCCGATCAGGCCGCTGCCGCCCGCGCCCAGGCCACGCCCGAGCTCGAGCGCGATCTTGGGCAGCTGCGTGGTCTTGCCCGAGCCGGTCTCGCCGCAGACGATGACGACCTGGTGCTCGCGCAGCGCCTGCGCGATCTCCTCGCGCCGGGCGGACACCGGCAGGGACTCCGGATAGGTGATCGGCGGCACCGGCGTGGCCGGGCGGCACCGGGCCGGGCCGGGCCGCGGGCCGCGCTCGCGCGGGCGACGACGTGGTGCACCGGGGCCGTCGGTCGGGGCGTCCGCGGACGCAGGGATGGAGGTGGGGTCGGTCTGATTCACGGGAGGGGGATTATCTATGACGGTCGCACGATCGCCGCCCCCCGATCCGCCCGCGGTGGGGCACAATCGGCCGCGCCGTCAGCCGGTCACCGCCACCCGCGGGCATGCGTCTGATGTCACGAGTTCCCGTTTGATGACGGCACGCCGATCACCCGCCACCCGCATGTCGATGAACCTCGTATTTCCTCACACCTTCGTGCCGCTGTTCCGGGCCGTGGCGCCCCATATCCACGCCTACCACGGCAAGACTTTCGTGGTGGGCATGGCCGGCGAATTGATTGCCGCCGGCAAGCTCAATGCCTTCGCGCAGGACCTGGCGATCCTGCATGCCATGGGCATCAAACTGGTGCTGGTGCACGGGTTTCGCCCCCAGGTGAATGAACAGCTGCAGGCCAAGGGGCACCCCTCGCGGTTCAGCCACGGCAAGCGCATCACCGACGCGGTGGCGCTCGACTGCGCCCAGGAGGCCGCCGGGCAGTTGCGCTTCGAGATCGAGGCGGCATTTTCCCAGGGCCTGCCCAATACCCCGATGGCCAACGCCACCGTGCGGGTCGTGTCGGGCAATTTCCTGACCGCCCGCCCGGTCGGCATCGTCGACGGCGTCGATTTCATGCACAGCGGCGTGGTACGCAAGGTCGACGCGATCACGATACGGCGCGCGATCGACATCGGCGCCCTGGTGCTGCTGTCGCCCTTCGGTTTCTCGCCGACCGGCGAAGCCTTCAACCTGACGATGGAGGAGGTCGCGACCAGCACCGCCGTGGCCCTGCAGGCCGACAAGCTGCTGTTCATGACCGAGACCGCCGGCATCCGCGAGGACCTGCACGATCCGGAAAGCGCGATCGACACCGAACTCGCGCTGGCCGATGCCCGGCGCCTGCTCGCCGGCCTGCCCGATGCCACCCTGCCGACCGATCCGGCGTTTTATCTTCAATATTGCGTGAAGGCCTGTGAAGGCGGCGTCGAGCGTTCCCACATCCTGCCGTTCTCGGTCGACGGGGCGCTGCTGATGGAGGTATTCACCCACGACGGCATCGGCACGATGGTGGTGGACGAAAAACTCGAGAGCCTGCGCGAGGCCGGCCCGGACGACGTCGCCGGCATCGTGCAGCTGATCGAGCCCTTCGAGCGCGATGGCACGCTCGTCAAGCGCAGCCGCACCGAGATCGAGCGTGATGTCTCCTGCTACAGCATCATCGAGCACGACGGCGTGATCTTTGGCTGCGCCGCGCTCTATCCTTATCCCGAGGCGCGCACGGCCGAGATGGCCGCGCTCACCATCTCGCCGCAGGTGCAGAGCCAGGGCGACGGCGAACGCATCCTCAAGCACATCGAGCACCGGGCCAAGGGCATGGGCCTCGAGAGCATCTTCGTGCTCACGACCCGCACCATGCACTGGTTCATCAAGCGCGGTTTCCAGCAAGTCGACCCCAACTGGCTGCCGGACGCCCGCAAGCGCAAATACAACTGGGATCGCCGCTCGCTGGTGCTCGTCAAGCGCCTGAGCTGACCCCATACACCCACCCTGAAAACGGAGAGAAAGATGGCTCGTATCGTCCAATGTGTCCTGCTGAAGAAGGAAGCCGAAGGGCTCGACTTTTCGCCTTATCCCGGCGAACTGGGCAAGCGCATCTACGAAGGCGTCAGCAAGGAAGCCTGGCAGCAGTGGCTCAAGCACCAGACCATGCTGGTCAACGAAAACCGCCTGAATCTGGCCGATGCGCGCGCCCGCCAGTATCTGGCGCGCCAGATGGAACGTTTCTTCTTCGGCGAAGGGGTCGATCAGCCGGTCGGTTTCGTGCCCCCGGCCGCCTGACCGGCTGCCATTCGTGATTTGCTGCGCCGCCTCCTGGTGATCCGGCGCGGCAGACATGGATAACCCCATCGATGAGTGCTGGACAAATAGGACCACAGTTTCCTAGAATCCGTCCAACACAACACCGACGGAAAGAGCAGTATGGCAACGTATCAGGAACTGATGGCCCAGAAGGCCGCGCTGGATGAACAGACGGCGCAGCTGGAAAAGCAGATCGCGGAAACCCTGCGTGCCGAACGCACCGGCGTGATCAATCAGATCAAGACGCTGATGGCCGATCATGGCGTGACGCTGGCCGATCTGGGCGCCAAGGCCGGCAAGCCCGTCAAGGCACCGGCCGGCGATGTCACCCGCAAGGTCGCACCAAAATACCGTGACCCGAACACCGGCGAAACGTGGTCGGGCCGCGGCCTCAAGCCGAAGTGGCTGTCCGCCGCGCTGGAAACCGGCCGCACGCTCGACGAATTCGCAGTCTGATAACCGGACCGCACCGACCCGCAATGGACGTCGGAGTGACTTGATCTGCATCGAATCCCTCGCGAATCGACCGGATCACGGGTGTGGAATCATGGATTCCACACCCTTTTTTCTTGGACCGGCACTTTCTGTCATATGCCCAATACCGCAGCGCGGAGCAAGGTTGTCAACTTGACACATCAGCTCACGCCAGTAACCTCGCGGCCGTGATAGCCGTACCGCACCCCTCTTCGCTGTTCGCCTCGATCCGTCTGTTCCTGTCGCGAGCTTCCCTCATCGGCATGCTGGGCCTCACGCTCGGCGCTTGCGCCACCGCCGCCCCGGCCAACGACACGCTGGACCCGATCTCCCGCCTGCTGCAGGAGCGCAACCTCACCGCCGCCCCCACCGAAGAGTCCCGGACCACCAGCGACGCCTACCGGCGCATGCGGGACACGGCCTCCGACCTAGTGCTGTCGGCGATGAACTTCCTGGGCGTGCCCTACGTGCGCGGCGGCAACACCGAAGCCTCGGGCTTCGACTGCAGCGGCTTCACCCGGCATGTGTTCGAGAACAGCGTGGGCCTGCTGCTGCCGCGCCGCTCGGCCGAACAGGCCACCTCGGCCGGCCTGCTCGACGTCGGTCGCACCGAGCTGCGCCCCGGTGACCTGGTGTTCTTCAACACCATGCGCAGCGCCTTCTCGCACGTGGGCATCTACGTCGGCGACGACAAGTTCATCCACGCGCCGCGCACCGGCAGCAACGTGCGCATCGAGGACATGCGGCAGAGCTACTGGCAGCAGCGCTTCGACGGTGCGCGCCGCGTGCCGGGTCTGGCGCTGAAAGGCCAAGTCCGCCTGCCGGCCGACCTGCTGCCGTCGGCCGTGGCCTCGCCGCTACGCGCCGAATGAGTTGACGTGAGTTGATGTCACTGCGCGGACACGGTCCGCGCAGGCGCGACAATCGGTGCCATGTCCGAGCGCCACATCATCCCGATCCTTCCCCCGTCCGAGGGCATGCGGCCCGCGGGCCTGCCCATGCCAGCGGGCGCCGGCCCGGTCGACGGGCTCGGCGACGTCAGGGATCGCCTGCAGCGGCCGCTGCGTGACCTGCGCATCTCGGTGACCGACCGGTGCAACTTCCGCTGCAGCTACTGCATGCCGCGGGAGGTGTTCGGCCAGGACTACCCCTACCTGCCGCAGAGCGAGCTGCTGAGCTTCGAGGAGATCACCCGGGCGGCCCGGCTGTTCATCGGCCTGGGCGTGCGCAAGCTGCGCCTGACCGGCGGCGAGCCGCTGCTGCGGCGCCACCTGGACCGGCTGGTCTCGATGCTGGCGGACCTGCGCACGCCGGACGGCCAGCCGCTGGACCTGACGCTGACCACCAACGGCGCGCTGCTCGCGCGCACGGCCGCGCGCCTGAAGGCGGCCGGCCTGCAGCGCATCACGGTCAGCCTGGACGCGCTGGACGATGCCGTGTTCCGGCGCATGAACGACGCGGACTTCCCGGTCGCCGACGTGCTGGCCGGCATCCAGGCCGCGCTCGATGCCGGTCTGGAGCGGGTCAAGGTGAACATGGTGGTGCAGCGTGGCACCAACGACCACGAGGTGCTGCCGATGGCCCGCCACTTCCGTGAACGCTTCGGACCGCGGGTCTCGCTGCGCTTCATCGAATACATGGACGTGGGCGCGAGCAATGGCTGGCGCATGGACGAGGTCGTGCCGTCGGCCGAACTGCTGGCCCTGCTGCAGGGGCATTTCCCGATGGAGGCGGTGCGCGACGACGTGCCCGAGGGCGAGACCGCCCGGCGCTGGCGCTACCTCGACGGCCGGGGCGAGGTGGGTTTCATCTCCAGCGTCACCGAGGCCTTCTGCGGCGACTGCAACCGGGCCCGCCTGTCGACCGAAGGCCAGCTCTACCTCTGCCTGTTCGCCGGACAGGGCCACGACCTGCGCCAGCTGCTGCGCGCCGACCCGCCGCTGTCCGACGAGCACCTGCTCCAGGCCGTGGCCGCCGTCTGGCAGGGCCGCCAGGACCGTTATTCGCAGCGGCGCCATGAGCAGACCCCGGGCGGCTCGACCCCTCGCCGGCGGGTCGAGATGAGCTACATCGGTGGCTGATCCGGCGATCACCGGCCTGGTGCTGGCCGGCGGACTGGCCCGGCGCATGGGCGGCCTCGACAAGAGCCTGCAGCCGCTGCGGGGCCGCCCGCTGCTGGCCTGGGTGGTCGAGCGCCTGCAGCCCCAGGTGCACACCGTCGTGCTCAACAGCCACCGGCTGCCCGCCGGCGCCGGCGGCCTCGACCTGCCCGTGTGGCCCGACAGCCTGCCCGATCACCCCGGCCCGCTGGCGGGCCTGCTGACCGGCCTGCAGCGCATGGACACCGACTGGCTGCTCACCGTGCCCTGCGACGTGCCGCTGCTGCCGGCCGACCTGGCGTCACGGCTGATGCAGGCGGCCCGGCAGGCCGGGGCGGACGTGGCCATCGCCACGGCCCCGGACGCGCAGGGCTGGCGACGCCATCCGGTGTTCTGCCTGGCGCACCGGCGGGTGCTCGCCTCGCTGGCCGAGGCGCTGGAGCGCGGCGAGCGTCAGGTCGACCGCTGGGCCCTGCGGCAGCAGGCGGCCCAGGCGCGCTTTCCAGACGCGGGCGCCTTCCGCAACCTCAACACCCTGCAGGACCTGGCCACGCTGGAAGCAAGCCCGGACCTGAGCACCGGGACCCCATCGTGAGCGAGAACCGCCCCATCACCGACCCCGCCCTGCCCGACCTGGCCGCGCTGTTCGCCCGCCTGCCCGCCCACGACGAACAGGCCATGCCCGTCGAACGGGTGCAGGCTCTGCTGCACGAGGCGATCGCCCTGGCCGGCCCGGTGGCCGGTCCTTTCGAGACCGTGCCGCTGCACCAGGCACTGGACCGGGTGCTCGCCGTCACCGTGGACTCGCCGATCGACGTGCCGGCGCACGACAACGCCGCGATGGACGGACATGCGCTGGACGGCAGCGCCCTGCGCCCGGGCGAGCCGACCGAGCTGGACGTGGTCGGCCGGGCGCTGGCCGGCCAGCCCTTCCTCGGCAGCACGCCGGTGAGGGGCTGCGTGCGCATCATGACCGGCGCGGTGATGCCACCCGGCCTGGACACCGTCGTGCCGCAGGAGCTGTGCGAGACCCTGGCCGACGGCCGGGTGCGCATCCCGGCGGGGGCGGTGCGACGGGGCGACCATCGGCGTGCCCGCGGCGAGGACCTCGCCATCGGCCGCCCCGCCTTGCTGGCCGGGCGCCGGCTGAGGCCGGCCGACCTCGGCCTGCTGGCCTCGCTCGGCCTGACGAGCGTGGTGCTGCACCGGCGCCTGCGGGTCGCGTGCTTCTCCACCGGGGACGAGCTGCGGGCCGCGGGCGAGCCGCTGCCTCCGGGCTGCATCTACGACAGCAACCGCCAGAGCCTGCTGGCCAGCGTGCAGCGCCTGGGCATGGAGGCGATCGACCTGGGCATCGTGCCCGACCAGCCCGAGGCGCTGACCCGCGCCCTGCAGTCGGCCTGCCGGCAGGCCGACGTGGTGCTGACCAGCGGCGGCGTCAGCGCCGGGGATGCGGACCACACCCGCGACGTGATCGCCCGGCTGGGCCAGGCGGCCTACTGCAAGCTCGCGATGCGCCCGGGCCGCCCCTTCGCCTTCGGCGCCCTGGCCGGGGGCACGCCGGACCAGCCGCGCACGGTCTGGCTCTTCGGCCTGCCCGGCAATCCGGTGGCCAGCCTGGTGTCCTTCCACGTGCTGGTGCGTCAGGCGCTGGAGCGGCTCGCGGGCGCCGACGCACGCCCCCCGGTGGTGCTGACGGCCCGCAGCCTGGAGGCGATCCGTAAGCGAGCGGGCCGCAGCGAGTACCTGCGCGGGCGGCTCGAACGCGACCCGGACGGTGAACTGGCCGTGCGGCTGACCGGAGCGCAGGGCTCGGGCATCCTGCGCAGCCTCAGCGAGGCCGACGCGCTGGTCGTGCTGCCGCAGGCGCAGGGCCCGGTCGCGCCTGGCGACCGGGTCGAGGTCTGGCCCTTCGACGGCCTGATCTGAGCGCCCGGCTCAGTCGCGCATCAGCAGGCAGACCGCACGCGCCTCGATCGACTCGCCCCGGCCGACCGGGCCGAGCCGCTCGGCGGTCTTGGCCTTGACGTTGACCGCGTCGAGCGGCAGCTCCAGGGCCGCGGCGATGCGCTCGCACATGGCCGGGATGTGAGGGGCCATCTTCGGCGCCTGGGCGACGATGGTGGAGTCGATGTTGACGATGCTCCAGCCCGCCGCGCGCACCCGGCGGGCCGCCTCGGCCAGCAGCACCCGGGAGTCCGCGCCCTTGAACTCGACGGCGGTGTCGGGGAAATGGCGGCCGATGTCGCCCAGCCCCGCCGCACCGAACAGCGCGTCGGTGATGGCGTGCAGCAGCGCGTCGGCATCCGAGTGCCCCAGCAGCCCGTGGCTGTGGGCGATGGTCACGCCACCGAGCACCAGGGGCCGCCCGGTCACCAGGGCGTGGGTGTCCCAGCCTTCACCGATCCGCAGGGCCTTCATCGCCGTCATTGCGCACGCTCCCGTTCCTTGTCCTTGTCCTTTTCCTTGTCCTTGTCGATGGTCGGGTGCATGTCGTCCATCCACAGCACCTCGTCGGCATAACACTGCAGGTCGGTCGACAGGTTGGCCATCGCGCCGTGCAGCCAGAACTCCTTGTGCAGCTCGGACTTGATGTACTGGATCGCATCCTCGAAGTCACCGTCGCCGGCCGACAGGATCAGGCGGTCGTACACCCCCTGCGCCGCCAGCTTGATGATCAGCGTGGCGATGCCCACGTCCACGCCCTTCTGCATCGAGCGGGTGAACCCGTGGCCGCAGCTGGTGCAGCTGCAGTTCAGGTCCTTGAGCGCATAGAGCTGCACCCGCATCTTCGGGCCCCGCGGCGGGGCCGACTTCAGCCAGCTGTGGAAGGCGTTCTGGCTGTCGGTGGACAGGTCCGGTGCGGTGTTGAGGTAGTAGCTCTCGTAGATCGGGCCGCCGTTGGCACGCTCGATCTCCTCCTTGAGCTTCAGGTAGTCGAACGGGCGGTTGCGCCCGTAATTGAACAGGTACGCTCCGTCCACGATCCAGACGGTCTTGCGGGGTTCCATAAGCTCTTTCTATACGGAGAAGTCATATCGAAGCCCTCCGGCTTCAGGTGCGACAGCATACGCGTTGCCGCACGGTGCTTCAGGTCGAAGGAGAACGCGAAAAACCGGCCATCCACCACGGCGCCACGGCGTCCGGAGGTGGCGGGCCCGCAGGCGCTCAGGCCGGACCGTGCGCCAGCAGCCGGGCCGCCAGCGCGAAGTCCTCCGGCCAGGTGACCTTCAGGTTGCACAGGTCGCCGCGCACCAGAAGCGGAGCGTGGCCGAGCGCCTCGATCGCCGAGGACTCGTCGGTGACCGCCTCGCCGGCCTGCAGCAGCGCCGGGCGCAGCAGGCCCAGGCGGAACATCTGCGGCGTCTGCGCGGCCCACTTGCCGGCGCGGTCGACGGTGGCCCCGACCCGGCCCGACCGCTCCTGCTTGAGGGTGTCGGCCACCGGCAGCGCCAGCAGGCCGCCGACCTCGTCGGCCTCGCAGGCGTCGATCAGGCGATCGACCCATTCCGGGCGGATCAGGCAGCGGGCCGCGTCGTGCACCAGCACCCAGTCGTGCGGCTGCACCCCGCGGGCCAGCAGCTCGGCCAGGCCGCTGGCGACCGATTCGGCGCGGCTGGCGCCGCCGCAGCGCGCCACCCAGGTGCGCTCGCCGGGGGGCAGGCTCACGTCGGCCTCGAAGCGCGTGTCCTCGGGCGAGAGCACGACCAGCGTGGCCTCCAGCCGCCGCACCCGCGACAGCGCGTGCAGCGTGTGCTCGACCAGGGGCCGGCCGGCCACCGGGTGGTATTGCTTGGGCCCGCCGACGCCGGCGCGCTGGCCCACCCCGGCGCAGGGCACCAGGGCAAAACAACGGGGAATGCTGTTGATCTGCATGGGGCGCGATTGTGCCCGGCATGACCACCGGCCCCGCGCCGGGTCGATCAGGTACCTGCCAGCACCCCCAGCACCCCCAGCACCCCCAGCGCGAGCCGGTGCAGCTCGGGGCTGGCGGCCGCGACCACGTCCCCCTCGCTGTGCATCGTCAGCGGCTGGCCGGCCCAGTCGGTGATGACCCCGCCGGCGCCTTCGATGACGGTGACCATCGACAGGTAGTCGTAGGGCTGCAGGCCGGCCTCGACCACCAGGTCGACCTGGCCGCTGGCCAGCAGGCCGTAGGCATAGCAGTCACCGCCGTAGCGGCGCATCGCCACCTGGGCGGTCAGGCGCTGGAAGGCCTCGAACTGCGCGGCCGAGAAGATGTCGGGCGAGGTGGCGTAGAGCCGGGCCCGGCTCAGCTCGGTCAGGCCGCTGGTGCGGCACAGGTCCTGGCGACCGGGCGCGCGGTGGTCGTTGCGGTGCCGGGTCGGCCCGCCCAGCGCGCGGCTCCAGCGCTCGCCCAACGCGGGCACGTCGACCAGGCCGAGCACCGGGCGGCCGTGGTGCAGCAGCGCCAGCAGCGTGCCCCACAGCGGCAGGCCGCTGATGAAGCTGCGGGTGCCGTCGATCGGATCGATCACCCAGACGTATTCGGCGTCCAGCCGCTCGCGGCCGTGTTCCTCGCCGAGGATGCCGTGCCGCGGATGGCGCCCGGCCAGGTGTTCCCGCAGCGCCGCCTCGACGCCACGATCGGCCAGCGTGACCGGGCTGTCATCGGCCTTGATGTCCACCGTCAGCGGCTGGCCGAACCACTGCAGCGACAGGCCGCGGGCCAGGTCGGCCAGATCGTGGGCGCAGGACATCAGCGCCTGCAGTTCGGCCTCGCTGGGCAAGGGCGCGGAAACGGGAGAGGAAGCGGTGCTCATCGGGGCCATCCAGGCAGGTCGATCGGGGCGGGAAGGAACGCAAGTATCGCCCGGCAGCGCCCCGCCCCCGCGCCCGCTCAGTGCCCGGGCGGGCGGTCCTGGCGCATGCGTCGCCAGGCCTGCGACGGCAGCTCGCCGAACATGCGGCGAAAGTCCTGGGCGAAATGGCTGAAATGCCAGAAGCCCCACTGCGCGGCCGCTTCGGTCACGGTCGGTGCGGTGCGCAGCGCCCGGCGCGCACCCGCCAGCCGCACGGCCCGCAGGAAGGCCGCCGGCGGCATGCCCAGCACCTCCTGGAAGGCCGACTGCAGCGTGCGGCGGCTGACCTGCAGCGCCTGGCACAGCATCGCCACCGTCATCGGCGTCTCCGGATCCTGCTGGACCCGCTCGCGGGCCTGCGCCACCAGCTTCCACTGCCGCTGCGGACTGACGTCGACGCTGTCGGCCGCCGCGCTCACCAGCGCCTCCAGCGCATTGGACAGCGCGGCCTGGCGCAGCATGCCACGCACCGCGCTGTTGCCCAGCAGCGCGGGCTGCGCATGCAGCATCTCGAAGGCGCCCTGCATGAACGCCTTCAGACCCGCCACGCCGGCCGCCGGGGCGTGGTGCAGGCTGGCCCGCTGGCCGATCTGCTCGATCAGCGCCTGCTCCGAGGCGGTCGCCAGGCCGGCGAGCTCGTCACGATCGAGCTCCAGCCCGGCCATCACCAGCCCCTCGGGCGTGAAGAACTCGAAGCCGTCCGCCCCGGAGAAGGTGCAGTAGCGCCCCGCGCCGGTCGAGGGCTCACCGGCCTGCCAGTCGCTCGCGCCGCAGAACACCGCCTGGCCCTCGCCCAGCGCCAGCGGCAGGCCCAGCGCCAGCCGGCCCGGGGCGAGCTCGCCGCGCTGCATCAGGCGCCGGCTGGTGCTCTCGATGAACAGGTGCACGCCGTCGAGCCAGGCCTCCTCGATGCGGCCCTCGAACGGCCCGGCCGACAGCTGGGCGTACGACTGGTTCCAGCCCGACAGCAGCGCCGCCTGCTCGTCGACGTCTCGGGTCGCGGCCAGGTTCACGCCGCAGGACGAGGCGTCCGGCACGGCACGGCTGGCGGAGGGCGGGACATCGGGGCGGGCGAACATGGCGGCGTGGTCCAGAGGCGATCGGCGGGCCGGCCGGGGCCGGGATGCACCGCCTTGTGGCGGGATCGGCAGGAAACGGGCCTGCCCGGGGTCTGCACGCACACCCTGTTGCAAAAGTCACGCCTGTCCTCGCGCGGCCCACCGAAGCACGACCCGCCAGCAGCCAGCAGCCAGCAGCCAGCAGCCAGCACGAAGCACGAAGCACGAAGCACGAAGCCCGCGACGCTTGCCGATTCTGGATAGCGCCGCCCGCCCGGCCTGCGGCAGGCGCGGCGCACGGGCGCGGGCTGGAGCTGGCCCGGCCGCCCGGCGCACGGACCGGACCGGGTCGGCTCGCCCCCCGCGAGCCCGCCGAATCTGGATAGCCCCGACCGCGGGCCCGCCGCAAGATCGCCCCGCAAGGCGTCATCGCCTGTCGATTCCTTCTGCCAACCGATCCACGGAGCGCACGCACATGATTCAACACCTCAAGCCCACGCTGAACGCGTGGCACCTCTGGGGCCTGGCCGTCGGCCTGGTCATCTCGGGCGAGTACTTCGGCTGGAGCTTCGGCTGGGGCAGCGCGGGCACGCTGGGCTTCATGGTCGTCGCGCTCTTCGTCGCGCTGATGTACACCAGCTTCATCTTCAGCTTCACCGAGCTGACCACCGCCATTCCGCATGCGGGCGGCCCCTATGCCTACGCCCGGCGGGCCTTCGGTCCCACCGCCGGTTTCATCGCCGGCTTCGCCACGCTGGTGGAATTCGTCTTCGCGCCACCCGCCATCGCGATGGCCATCGGCGCCTACCTGCAGGTGCAGTTTCCCGACGTCAGCGCCAAGGCCATGGCGGTCGGGGCCTACGTGGTCTTCATGACACTCAACATCGTCGGCGTGCGCACCGCGGCCACCTTCGAGCTGGTCGTCACGGTGCTGGCGATCTTCGAGCTGCTGGTGTTCATGGGCGTGGTCGCCCCCGGCTTCTCCACCGCCAACTTCGTCGCCAAGGGCTGGGCCGGCCAGGACACGTTCTCGATGGCCGCGCTGGGCGGCATGTTCGCCGCCATCCCGTTCGCGATCTGGTTCTTCCTGGCCATCGAAGGCGTGGCCATGGCCGCCGAGGAGGCCAAGGACCCGCGGCGCACCATCCCGCGGGCCTACATCGCCGGCATCCTGACGCTGGTCGTGCTGGCCATCGGCGTGATGGTCTTCGCCGGTGGCGTGGGCGACTGGACGAAGCTGAGCAACGTCAACGACCCGCTGCCCCAGGCGATGAAGGCCGTCGTCGGCGAGAACAGCGGCTGGCTGCACATGCTGGTATGGATCGGCCTGTTCGGCCTGGTCGCCTCCTTCCACGGCATCATCCTGGGCTACTCGCGCCAGATCTTCGCGCTGGCCCGCGACGGCTACCTGCCGGGCTGGCTGGCGGCCATCCACCCGCGTTTCGGCACGCCCTACCGCGCCATCCTGGCCGGCGGCGTGGTGGGCATCGCCGCGATCTTCAGCGACGAGCTGATCAGCTTCGGCGGCCTGACGCTGACGGCCAGCATCGTGACGATGAGCGTGTTCGGCGCGATCGTGATGTACATCGTCTCGATGCTGTCGCTGTTCGGCCTGCGCCGCAGCGAGCCGACGCTCGAGCGCCCGTTCGCCGCCCTCGGCTATCCGGTGGTGCCGGCGATCGCGCTGGTGCTGGCCTGCGTCTGCCTGGTGGCCATGGTCTGGTACAACACGCTGCTGGCCGCGATCTTCGCCGGCCTGATGGCGCTGGCCTACCTGTACTTCCTGTCCACCCACCGCCAGCGCGCCGCGCTGCTGCCCGCCGCGGCCACCGCGGGCTGAGCGCCCCACGGACTGCCCGCACGCCAGGAACCCGCTGCCCATGCGCTACCAGCACACCATCGCCGGCCACACCTGGCAGTTCCGCGACCTGAAGGACGTGATGGCGCGGGCGACGCCGCACCGCTCGGGCGATGCGCTCGCCGGCGTGGCCGCGGGCTCGGCGGTCGAGCGCATGGCCGCCCGGCTCTGCCTGGCCGACCTGCCGCTGCAGCGTTTCCTCGAGGAGGCGCTGATCCCCTACGAGGAGGACGAGGTCACCCGCCTCATCCTCGACCGGCACGACCGGGCGGCCTTCGCGCCGATCGCCCACCTGAGCGTGGGCGGCCTGCGCGACTGGCTGCTCGGCGAGCAGGCCGACGAGGCCGCGCTCACCGCGCTGCGTCCGGGGCTGACGCCCGAGATGGTGGCCGCCGTCAGCAAGCTGATGCGCCACCAGGACCTGATCCTGGTGGCGCGCAAGTGCCGTGTCGTCACGCGCTTTCGCAACACCATCGGGCTGCCGGGTCACCTCGCGGTGCGCCTGCAGCCCAACCACCCGGCGGACTCGCTCAGCGGCATCGCCGCCTCGATGCTCGACGGCCTGCTCTACGGCGCCGGGGACGCGGTCATCGGCATCAACCCGGTCAGCGACAGCCTGCCGCTGCTGAGCGATCTGGTGCGGCTGCTCGACGAGGTGGTCCAGCGCTTCGAGGTGCCCACGCAGAGCTGCGTGCTGACCCACGTCACCAACACGATGCGCATGATCGACGCGGGCGTGCCGGTCGACCTGGTGTTCCAGTCGATCGCCGGCAGCCAGGCGGCCAACGCCAGCTTCGGCATCGACCTGGCGATGCTGCGCGAAGCCCGCGAGGCCGCGCTGTCGCTGGGCCGCGGCACGCTGGGCGATCACGTCATGTACTTCGAGACCGGCCAGGGCAGCGCCCTGTCGGCCAGCGCCCACCACGGCGTCGACCAGCAGACCTGCGAGGCGCGCGCCTACGCGGTGGCGCGCGAGTTCCAGCCGCTGCTGACCAACACCGTGGTCGGCTTCATCGGGCCGGAATACCTGCACGACGGCAAGCAGATCATCCGCGCCGGCCTGGAGGACCACTTCTGCGGCAAGCTGCTGGGCGTGCCGCTGGGCTGCGACGTCTGCTACACCAACCACGCCGAAGCCGACTCCGACGACATGGACACGCTGATGACGCTGCTGGGCACGGCCGGCCTGAGCTTCATCATGGGCATCCCGGGCGCCGACGACATCATGCTGAACTACCAGAGCACCTCCTTCCACGACGCGCTCTACCTGCGCCAGGTGCTGGGCCTGAAGCGCGCGCCCGAGTTCGAGGCCTGGCTGCAGCGCATGGGCATCACCGACGGCGCCGGCGAGCTGCGCCGCATCGGCAGCGGCCACACGCTGCTGCAGGGCTGGCCGCGCCTGGGCGCGGCGGCCTGACTCCCCCCTCGAACCGGCCCGCCGCCCATGTCCGCCCCCCTGCCTCCCGACCTGCCGGTGCCGCCCGGCCCGGCCACGCTCACGACCGACCCGTGGACCGACCTGCGCCGCCACACCCAGGCGCGCATCGCGCTGGGGCGCTGCGGGGTCAGCGTGCCCACCGCCGAGCTGCTGCGCTTCGGCCTGGCCCACGCCCAGGCGCGTGACGCCGTGCAGCTCGCGCTGGACGCCGACGCGCTGTGCGAGGCGCTGCACGCCGAAGGCTGGAGCAGCCTGCGCACCGCCAGCGCCGCGCCGGACCGCGCCACCTACCTGCTGCGCCCCGACCTGGGCCGGCGCCTGGCCGCGCCGCAGGTGCAGGCGCTGCGGACACGGCGCCCGGCCGCCGACCCGGAGCTGCTGATCGTCATCGGCGACGGCCTGTCGTCGCTGGCGATCGCCCGGCAGGCGCTGCCGCTGCTGCGGGCGATCCGGGCCTCGGCGCCCGAGGGCGAGGCGGCGATCGGACGGGCCGAGGCGCCGATCGTCGTGGCCACCCAGGCACGGGTGGCGCTGGGCGACATGATCGGCGAGGCCCTGGGCGCGCGGATGGTCGCCGTGCTGATCGGCGAGCGCCCGGGGCTGAGCTCACCCGACAGCCTGGGCCTCTACCTGACCCGCGAGCCCCGCACGGGCCGCACCGACGCCGAGCGCAACTGCATCAGCAACATCCGCCCCGAAGGCCTGAGCCACGAGCGGGCGGCCTACAAGTTCTGGTGGCATGTGCTGCAGGCGCGGGCGCAGCAGGCCACCGGCGTGGCGCTCAAGGACATGAGCGACACCCAGCCTCTGCCCGGCCTGGGTGCGCCTCGACCGGCCTGACGGCGGTCACGCGCCAGACGTCTCGCCACCGCGGCCCGCGCAGCGGCCAAAGCGGGCAAAGCGGCCACCAGGCCGCGGTGCCCCGCCGTCAGGGCAGCGTGTAGCTGGCCAGCGCCTTCGGGAACTTCAGCAGCCACAGCCGCGTGGCGCGCTCGGCGTCGCTGCCGCGCGTGACCCGCACGCCGACCGCGCCGGTGGCGCAGGCCCCGTCGGCGACGATGGCCCCGTTGACGTCGACCGTGCAGGCCGTCGGGTCGCCATCGACGAAGGCGCCGCTGGCATCGACCAGCACCGAACGCAGGCCGAAGTCGTTGTCGTTGATCAGCGCCAGCGTGCGGCCGTCGACCAGCGTCAGGCCCTCGGCCTTCTCGGCCGACCAGCCCGCGGCGTTCAGGTCGAGCAGCACGGTCTTGCGCAGGCGCACCACCCGGGCCCAGGTCGTCGCCGAAGCCGTCGTGCCGTCGATGCTGTTCTTCTCCAGCTCGATGCCCAGGCCGGCGATGTCGGTGACGTCGGCAGGCACCTCGACCAGCATCAGGAAGTTGCGCACCACGCCCGCCTTGTCGGCGCCCTGCTCGATGACGACAAAACGACCGTTGCCCAGCGAGACCACGTCGCCCAGCTTGGCGCTGCCCGTGCGGTTGCGGTCCCAGGCGCCGCCGCTGGCCGCCAGCGCGTGGCCGAGCGGATAGGCATAGAGCCTGGAGGTCTCGGTCGCGGGGTCGAACTCGATCCAGCGGGCGAACTGGGCGAAGTCGCGCAGCTTGACCTTGTCGGTGGTCTTGCCATCCTGGTCCATGTCGCTGGTGTCGGTGGTCTCGACCGACTTGCCGGTGCTGTCCAGCGGGTCGATCGGGCTCTGCAGGAAACCGTGCAGCCGGCCGCTGGCCGCATCCATCGTCAGGCCCTCCATGCCGCGGTTGGCGCGGCGATGGGCCAGCACCGCCGGCAGGTCGGTGGCGCCGGTGCCGGGGGCGTAGCGTTTCTGGATCACGCCGGTGGCCGCATCGATCCTGACGATGAACGGGCCGTACTCGTCGCTGGTCCAGAACGCCCCGCGGGCGGCGTCGTGCACCAGGCTCTCGCTGTCGAGGCCGTGGGCATCGAAGCCGACCTGGCTGGCCACGTGCTTCAGTTCGTCATTGAGTGCGGTCTCGCCCGAATTGCCGACCGCCCCGACGGGCAGCGGCCGGCCGGAGATCTTCGTCGTGGCGTCGGACTTCAGCGGCAGCAGCGACTGCAGCACCGCGCCGCCACGCCCCACCGAGATCACGCCGATCGATGGCGTGAAGCTCGGCGCGGGGAACATCTTGGTGATGCCGACCTTGCTGGTGTCGGCCGGCGTGGGCGCGTTCGGGCTGTCGCCGTTGGGGCCCCGGTCGGTGATGCCCCAGAACTCCAGGCTGCCATCGGCGGCCGTGCCCTTGAAGGCCAGGCCCGAGCCGACCGCCGGGAAGAAGCCCAGCGGGAAATCCAGCTTCGCGGCGGCGTTGCTGCCCTCGTAAGACACATGCTGGGCCGCGCTCGCCAGCAGCGTGTGCTTGGTGATCAGCACCTCGCCGGCAGCCGTCGCCTGCGAGGTCGCCGAGGTGCCGGTGCGCCCGAGCGCACCGGCCAGCGTGCCCTCGAAGTGCTCCAGCGCCGCCGCACGGCGCAGCGTCAGCGTGCGACGGCTGTAGGCCTGGCCGAAGTCGTCCCGGACCGTGCCCGGCAGCAGCGCGGCCAGCGCGGCGTCGAAGGCGCCGGCGTCGAGCGAGAAGTCGAGGCTGCTGCCGGCCAGCGCCGTGGCCACCGCCGCGTCGATGCGCAGGCCGTTGACGGCCTGGTCGTCGGTGTCGAGCACCTGCAGGAACAGCAGTCGATTGGCCACCGCCACCTCCGTCAGCGTGCTGCTGCCGGCCAGGTCGAGCGGCGTGAGGGTCGAGCCGCACGCCGCGGTGCCCAGCTGGACGCCACCCAGCGCGAAACTGACCCGATCGCCGGCCACGCACTGGAACTGCCCTTGTGCATCGGTGGTGCCGCTGCGGCCCGACGGCAGGGCGCGGTAGGACAGGCCCTGCACGGCCGAATCCAGGAAGCTGCCGGTCACCACGGCGGGTCCGTCGTCGTCGCTGCCCATGCAGCCCGACAGGCCGAGCAGGGTGGCCAGCGCGGCCAGGGCGATGCGGGAGCGTTGCTTGTTCATGTCGTGTCGGTCTCGAAGCGTGAAGCCCGAGACCGTAGTCCACCGCGGTGACAGGCCCGTGAAGCGGCGGACCGCGTCGATGGCTTTTCCATCTGATCGAGATGAGACTATTCAATTCGACCAATCAATAGTCATTGATTAAATTCTCTCCATGCCCGACCGGGTCAACTCCAGGAGCGACCGATGCAAACGACCCCCACCTCCCTCCCTCAGACCGCCGGCATGAATCCGGGCCACGCCCGGCCGGATCCGCGGTCGGCAGCGCCGGTGTCACCCCGCCGATGGCTCGGCCTGGCCCTGGTGGGCGCCGGCATGCTGATCGGCCTGGGTGACGTCGCCCGCCACGCGGGCGCTTCCTGAGGCACCGCCCGGACCACCGGCGGCGACCGGCGGCGACCGGCGCGGCCCGGACACCGGGTTGCGGCCATGTCCTGGACTAAAGTGGGGGCACCGCACAACCAACGCCCGCGACCATGAGCGACACCCCCAAGGACATCTACACCGAGCCCCGCGACATCGACGTCGACACCCTGGCCAACCTGGGCCCGCTGCGTGGCATGGCGGGCCTCTGGCAAGGCACCCGGGGCCTGGACGTCAAGCCCAAGGCCGAAGGCCCGAAGAAGCAGGCCTACGTCGAGCGCATCGAGCTGCAGCCCATCGACCCGCAGACCAACGGCCCGCAGCTGCTGTACGGGCTGCGCTACCACACCTTCGTCACCAAGCCCGACCAGATCAAGACCTACCACGACCAGGTCGGCTACTGGCTGTGGGAGCCGGCCACGGGCGCGATCATCCACACGCTGACCATCCCGCGTGGCCAGGTCGCGCTGGCGGGGGGCACGGCCGCGGCCGACGCCACCGAGTTCGAGCTGAACGCCACGCAGGGCCTGGACACCTTCGGCATCTGCTCGGCGCCGTTCCTGGACGAGGCGTTCAAGACCACCTCGTTCCGCATCAAGGTGACGATCCACGCCGACGGCACCTGGAGCTACGACGAGGACACGGTGCTGCAGATCCGCGGCCAGGCCGAGCCTTTCCACCACACCGACCGCAACACGCTGCACCGGATCGGCGAGCCCACGCCCAATCCGCTGGCACGCGGCTGAGCGCCCCTAGAATTCCCCGCTTCTGAACGCGCGGCCCGGCCACGGCGGACGACCCCGCCCCACGCAGGGCGGCGCTGTCGCCATTTCCGGTGCCCCGCATGCAGCTCCCCTCGATCGCCTCCGGCAAACGCTACACCGTTGCCCGCCCCGTCGGTTCGGCCGACGCCCTGCTGCTGGCGCAGTTCGCCCGCGGCCGCCAGGCCGCCGGACAGACGCTGGCGATCATCGCCGCCGAGCCGGCCGACGTGCAGCGCCTGCCCGACGAGCTGGCCTTCTTCGCCCCGGAGCTGCGGGTGGCCGTCTTCCCCGACTGGGAGACGCTGCCCTACGACAACTTCAGCCCGCACCAGGACCTGATCTCCGAGCGCCTGGCCACGCTGTGGCGCATCCGCAGCGGCGAGGTCGACGTGGTGCTGCTGCCGGCGACCACCGCGCTGACGCGCCTGGCGCCGCCGTCCTTCATGGCCGGCTACACCTTCCACTTCAAGACCCGGCAGAAGCTCGACGAGGCCGCGCTGAAGTCGCAGCTGACGCTGGCGGGCTACACCCATGTCGGCCAGGTGGTGTCGCCAGGGGAATACGCGGTGCGCGGCGGGCTGATCGACCTGTTCCCGATGGGCTCGCTGGTGCCCTTCCGGGTCGACCTGTTCGACAACGAGATCGACTCGATCCGCGTCTTCGACCCCGACACCCAGCGCAGCCTGTACCCGGTGCCCGAGGTGCGCCTGCTGCCCGGGCGCGAGTTCCCGATGGACGAGGCCGCCCGCACCGCCTTCCGCGCCCGCTGGCGCGAGCGCATGGACGGCGACCCGACCAAGGCCAGGCTCTACAAGGACATCGGCACGGGCATCGCCACCGCCGGCATCGAGTACTACCTGCCGATGTTCTTCGACGAGACGGCGACCTTCTTCGACTACCTGGGCAGCGATGCCGCGCTGGTGCTGCACGGCGAGGTCAACGAGGCGCTGGACCACTTCTGGACCGACACGCGCGAGCGCCACAAATTCCTGCAGCACGATCCGGAGCGGCCCATCCTGCCGCCCGAGGCGCTCTACCTGCGGCCCGAGGAGTTCTTCACCGTCTGCAACCGCCACGCGCAGCTGGCGGTGCGGGGGAGCGAGCCGGTCGACTGGGCCCGCCCGCTGCCCGACCTGAGCGTGCAGCGCGGCGGCCAGGACCCGCTGCGGCGGCTGGAAGAACACCTCGAGCGCATCCGGCGCCCCGCACCGGCGGGCGAGCGTGCCACCCGGGTGCTGCTGCTGGCCGAGAGCGCCGGGCGGCGCGAGAGCCTGCTCGAGCTGCTGCGTGACCACCGGCTGGAGCCGCCGTCCATCGACACGCTGGCCGCCTTCCTGGCCTGCGACCAGCCCTACGCGATCACCACCGCGCCGATGGCCGCCGGCTTCTTCTGGACCGATGCGGCCGCGGCCTTCGGCGTGCAGCTGGTCACCGAGACCGAGCTGTTCGACGCCACGCCCACCGCACGGCGGCGCCGCAAGCAGGAGCAGACCAGCGACGTCGACACGCTGATCAAGGACCTGTCGGAGCTCAAGGTCGGTGACCCGGTGGTGCACGCCAACCACGGCATCGGGCGCTACCAGGGGCTGGTCAACCTCGACCTGGCCGGCAACGGCCAGCCCTCCGAGTTCCTGCACCTGACCTATGCCGACGACGCCACGCTCTACGTGCCGGTGTCGCAGCTGCAGCTGATCAGCCGCTACACCGGCGTCAGCGCCGACGAGGCGCCGCTGCACCGCCTGGGCTCGGGCCAGTGGGAGAAGGCGCGCCGCAAGGCCGCCGAGCAGGTGCGCGACGCCGCCGCCGAACTGCTCAACCTCTACGCCCGCCGGGCCGCGCGCGAGGGTTTTGCCTTCCGCTACTCGCCGCAGGACTACGAGGCCTTCGCCGCCAGCTTCGGCTTCGAGGAGACGGCCGACCAGGCCGCCGCCATCCATGCCGTCATCCAGGACATGATCAGCCCGCGCCCGATGGACCGGCTGGTCTGCGGCGACGTGGGCTTCGGCAAGACCGAGGTGGCGCTGCGGGCGGCCTTCGTCGCGGTCACCGGCGGCAAGCAGGTCGCGCTGCTGGCCCCCACCACGCTGCTGGCCGAGCAGCACTACCAGACGCTGACCGACCGTTTTGCCCAGTGGCCGGTCAAGATCGCCGAGATGAGCCGCTTCCGCTCGCCCAAGGAGGTCAAGGCGGCGATGGCCGGCCTCGCCGACGGCACGATCGACATCGTCGTGGGCACGCACAAGCTGCTCAGCCCGGAGACGAAGTTCAAGAACCTCGGCCTGCTGATCATCGACGAGGAGCACCGCTTCGGCGTGCGCCACAAGGAGCAGATGAAGGCCATGCGCGCCGAGGTCGACGTGCTGACGCTGACGGCCACGCCGATCCCGCGCACGCTGGGCATGGCGCTCGAAGGGCTGCGCGACCTCAGCGTCATCGCCACCGCGCCGCAGCGCCGCCTGGCCATCAAGACCTTCGTGCGCAACGAGACCGGCGGCACGATCCGCGAGGCGGTGCTGCGCGAGCTCAAGCGCGGCGGCCAGGTCTACTTCCTGCACAACGAGGTCGACACGATCGAGAACCGGCGCCAGAAGCTCGAGGAGATGCTGCCCGAGGCGCGCATCGCCGTGGCCCACGGCCAGATGCCCGAGCGCGAGCTGGAGCGTGTCATGCGCGACTTCGTCGCCCAGCGCCACAACATCCTGCTGTGCTCGACCATCATCGAGACCGGCATCGACGTGCCCAGTGCCAACACCATCGTCATCAGCCGGGCCGACAAGTTCGGCCTGGCGCAGCTGCACCAGCTGCGCGGGCGCGTGGGCCGCAGCCACCACCAGGCCTACGCCTACCTGCTGGTGCCCGACATCGAGGGCCTGACCAAGCAGGCGCAGCAGCGCCTCGACGCCATCCAGGCGATGGAGGAGCTGGGCAGCGGCTTCTACCTCGCGATGCACGACCTGGAGATCCGCGGTGCCGGCGAGGTGCTGGGCGACCACCAGAGCGGCAACATGATGGAGGTGGGCTTCCAGCTCTACAACGAGATGCTGTCGGAGGCCGTGCGGGCGATGAAGGCCGGCGAGGAGCCCGACCTGCTCTCGCCCACCGGCTTCTTCGGCGCCAGCACCGAGGTCAACCTGCACGCCCCGGCGCTGCTGCCCGACAGCTACTGCCCCGACGTGCACGTGCGGCTGAACCTCTACAAGCGCCTGGCCACCGCCGACCGCGGCGAGAAGATCGACACGCTGCTCGAGGAGGTCACCGACCGCTTCGGCAAGCTGCCCGCGCAGGGCCAGGCGCTGTTCGACCTGCACCGCCTGCGGGTGCAGGCGCGGCCCTACGGCATCACCAAGATCGACGCCGGCCCGGCGGTGATGAACATCCACTTCCGCCCCAACCCGCCGATCGACGCGATGCGCATCATCGACCTGGTGCAGAAGAACAAGAACGTCAAGCTCGCGGGCAACGACAAGCTGCGCATCGAGCGGGCCTACCCCGACCCGAAGGACCGGGCGCAGTACATCCGCGACGTGCTGCGGGCGCTGGGGCAGCCCATCGTCATGACCTGAAACCCGAAATGAACTGACCCCTTGAAGTTTGTCCAACTTCTTGGGGTCAGTTCAAACCCGGGGCGATTCAGGTTTCAGGAAGTGCCTTGAACAGGGGGGACGGTCTGCATCCAGCGCGCGCTCTGGATGTGTGATGATTCTCAAAAGTGCCGCGAAGCACTGACAAGAATCAATCACAGCCTTGGCCGAGACCACCAGAACACGTGCGTCGCCGGCTGGCCCAGGGAGTTTCATGGACAAACGCCGCCTCAGCGAGAGCGACATCTGCGACAAGTTCATCCGCCCGGCCATGGAGCGCGCGGGCTGGAACGGCATGGACCAGATTTACCGGGAGTACCCGCTGCGTGCCGGGCGCGTGGTGGTGCGGGGCCGCAAGGCCAAACGCGATATTTCCACCGTGCTGCGCGCCGACTACGCGCTGTTCCACAAGCTCAACATTCCGCTGGCGGTGGTGGAGGCCAAGGACAACAACCACGCGGTCGGCGCCGGCATGGCGCAGGCGATCAACTACGCGCAACTGCTCGACGTGCCGTTCAGCTTTGCCAGCAACGGCGACGGTTTCATCTTCCGCGACGCCACGCTGGCCGACGGCGTGCTGGAGCGCGTTCTCACGCTCGATCAGTTCCCGTCGCCGGCCGAACTGTGGGCCAAGTACTGCGCCTGGAAAGGCTGGACACCCGAGGTGCGCAAGGTCGCCGAGTTCGACTACGCACCCGCCAAGACGCCGCGCTACTACCAGCTCAACGCCATCAACCGCACGGTCGAGGCGATTGCCCAAGGGCGCCAGCGCGCGCTGCTGGTCATGGCCACCGGCACCGGCAAGACCTACACCGCCTTCCAGATCATCTGGCGCTTGTGGAAGAGCGGCGCCAAGAAACGCATCCTGTTCCTGGCAGACCGCAACATCCTGATCGACCAGACCATGGTCAACGATTTCCGCCCCTTCAAGGGCGCGATGGCCAAGCTGAGCGCCAATGCAAAAGGCGTCGAACGCGTCGACGCGCAGGGCCAGGTCACGGTCGAGGACGTCACGCTCGCCGTCAACAAGACCACCAAGCAGGTCGACAAGAGCTACGAGATCTACCTGTCGCTGTACCAGGCGGTCACCGGAACTAACGACGAGAGCAACATCTACAAGCAGTTCTCGCCCGACTTCTTCGACCTCATCATCGTCGACGAATGCCACCGCGGCAGCGCGGCCGAAGACTCGTCGTGGCGCGAGATCCTGAGCTATTTCAGCAGTGCCACCCAGGTCGGCCTGACCGCCACGCCCAAGGAAACCGAAGCCGTTTCCAACAGCGACTACTTCGGCGAACCGATCTACACCTACAGCCTCAGGCAGGGCATCGAAGACGGCTACCTCGCGCCCTACAAGGTGGTACGCATCGACCTCGACCGCGACACCTTCGGCTGGCGCCCGACCGAGGGCATGACCGACAAGCTCGGCAACGTCATCGAAGACCGCATCTACACCGGCGCCGACATGAACCGCCGCCTGGTGCTGGAGCGCCGCGACGAGGTGGTGGCGGCCAAGATCACCGAATACCTCAAGGCCACCGACCGCCACGCCAAGACCATCGTCTTCTGCGAGGACATCGACCACGCTGCCCGCATGCGCTCGGCCCTGAGTAATGCCAACGCCGACATCTGCCAGACCCAGCCACGTTACGTGGTGCAGATCACCGGCGACAACCCCGAAGGCAAGCGCGAACTCGACAACTTCATCGATCCTGACAAGCCTTACCCGGTCATCGCCACCACCTCCAAGCTGATGAGCACCGGCGTCGATGCGCAGACCTGCAAGCTCATCGTGCTGGACCAGAACATCAAGTCGATGACGCTGTTCAAGCAGATCATCGGCCGAGGCACCCGGCTGCGCGAGGACCTGGACAAGACCTGGTTCACCATCCTCGACTTCAAGCGGGCCACCGAGCTGTTCGCGGACAAGGACTTCGACGGCGAGCCGGTGCAGGTCTACGAACCGAAAGGGGATGAGCCGGTGGAGCCGCCCGAGCCGGTGGCGCCTGTCGGTCCGGACGGCCAGCCCGTCGAGGGCGAGACGCCGACCGGGGATGGCGCAGCGCCCGGCGATCTGCCGCAGCCCGGTCCGCTCGGCCCCTTCGGCGATGGCGACGGCGACGGCGGGCCGCGGAAGTACGTCATCGGCGGCACGGTGAACGTGTCCGTGGCGCGCGAGCGGGTGCAGTACCTGAACGCCGACGGCAAGCTCGTCACCGAGAGCCTGCGCGACTACACGCGCATCCACCTCGGCAAACGCTTCGACTCGCTCGACCAGTTCCTGCAGACGTGGAACAGCGCCGAGCGCAAGGCGGCGCTGCTGGCCGAACTCGAAGCGCAGGGCATCTTCTTCGACGCGCTGGCCGACGAGGTGGGCCGGGAGCTGGACCCCTTCGACCTGCTGCTGCACGTCGCCTACGGCCAGCCGCCATTGACGCGCCGGGAGCGGGCGCGGCGGGTGAAGCAGCGCAACGTCTTCACCGCGTACGGGCCAATGGCGCGCAAGGTGATGGACGCGCTGCTGGACAAGTACGCCGACGAGGGCATCGCCACCATCGAAGGCCAATCCGTGCTCAGCGTGCAGCCCTTCACCGCGCTCGGGCGGCCGGCCGAACTCATCAAGAGCTTCGGCGGTCGGCCGCAGTACCTGCAGGCGCTGAACACGCTGGAGCGCGAGCTGTACGCGCCCGCACAATCCTGACCCTGCGCGCCGCCGCGCCGCCGCTCTGCCGATCTCCCGAACCCGACCAGCTCCGACTGGTCCCGCCCTTCCCTACCGGCTTCTCCATGTCGAATCTCTCTGCAGTCATCAAATCCATCCAAGACGTCATGCGCCAGGACAGCGGCCTGGACGGCGACGCCCAGCGCATCTCGCAGCTCACCTGGCTGCTGTTCCTGAAGGTGTTCGACGCGCTCGAAGAAGAGCTGGAGCTGACCCGCGACGACTACCGCAGCCCGATCCCCGAGCGCATGCGCTGGCGGAACTGGGCGGCGGACGCCGAGGGGATCACGGGTGATGCGCTGTTGAGCTTCGTGGACAACGAGCTGTTCGTGACGCTGAAGAGCCTGAGCGCCGACCCGCAGCGCAACCCGCGTGGCTACGTGGTGCGCGGCGTGTTCGAGGATGCCTACAACTACATGAAGAGCGGGCAGTTGCTGCGGCAGGTGATCAACAAGCTCAACGCCATCGACTTCAACCGCCAGAGCGAGCGCCACCAGTTCAACGACCTGTACGAGAAGATCCTCAAGGACTTGCAGAGCGCGGGCAACGCGGGCGAGTTCTACACGCCGCGGGCGGTGACGCAGTTCATGGTGGACATGGTGGACCCGCGGCTGGGCGAGCGGGTGTTCGATCCGGCGACGGGCACGGGCGGCTTCCTCGTCTGCGCGATCGAGCACCTGCGGCGGCAGGTCCACAACACCGAGCAGGAGGCGGTGTTGCAGGCCAGCGTGCTGGGGGTGGAGAAGAAGCAGTTGCCGCACATGCTGTGCGTGACGAACCTGATGCTGCACGGGATCGAGGTGCCGAGTTCGGTCCGGCATGACAACACGCTGGCGCGTCCGCTGCGGGACTACGGGGCGGCGGACCGGGTGGATGTCGTGCTGACGAACCCGCCGTTCGGGGGCATCGAGGAGCCGGGGATCGAGCAGGGGTATCCGGCCGACGTGCGCACCAAGGAGACGGCGGACCTGTTCCTGGTGCTGATCCAGCATCTGCTGAAGCACAACGGGCGGGCGGCGCTGGTGCTGCCGGACGGGACGCTGTTCGGCGAGGGCGTGAAGTCGCGCATCAAGGAGCAACTGCTGACCGAGTGCAACCTGCACACCATCGTGCGGCTGCCGAACGGGGTGTTCGCGCCGTACACGGGGATCAAGACCAACCTGCTGTTCTTCACCAAGGGGGCGCCGACCCAGTCGATCTGGTACTACGAGCATCCCTATCCGGCGGGCGCGAAGAGCTACAACAAGACCAAGCCGATCCGGATCGAGGAGTTCGAGGCCGAGAAGGCGTGGTGGGGCAGCGAGGCGGACGGGTTCGCGGCGCGGGTGGAACACGAGCGGGCGTGGAAGGTGGACATCGCGGCGATCAAGGCGGCGGGCTGGAACCTCGACCAGAAGAACCCGCACGCGCCGGACGCGGTGAGCCATGACCCGGACCAGTTGCTGGCCGACTATGCGCGGCTGCAGGGCGAGGCGCAGGGGTTGCGGGATCGGCTCAAGGCGATCCTGGCGCAGTCGCTGGGAGGCGTGCAATGCGCATGAACAAAAAGAAAGCCACGGCGCCCGCGGACAAGACGGGCCTCGCCGCTGTCGAGGGCGATCCGGCGCAGGCACTCTACGCGCAAATCCAGGCGGTCCTGAGCCAGGCTCGGCAACAGGTGCGCCGCCAGATCAACCAGGCCATGGTTCAGGCTTACTGGCAGGTCGGGCGCCTGATCGTGGAGCATGAACAGGCGGGGCAGTCGCGGGCCGCGTATGGCGAGCAGGTGCTGGCCCAATTGGCTGAACGGCTCTCGGCCGAGTTCGGCCCTGGGTTTGCCGTGCAGAGTCTGCGCAACTACCGCCAGCTCTATCTGACGCTGCCGGATGACGAGATTCGCTCCACGCCGTGGAGCGAATTGGGCTGGTCGCACCTGCGGGCGCTGATGCGCGTGGCCGATCCTGCCGCCCGGCAGTGGTACGCCCGCGAATCGGTCAGCCAGACCTGGAGCGTGGCGGCACTGAGCCGGCAGATCAGCACGCTGTACTACCAGCGCCTGCTGTCCAGCCAGGACCGTGCGGGTGTGGAGGCGGAAGCACAGGCGCTCATCCGCCGCGATGTCGGGCAGCTCGACATGTACGTGCGGGTATTCGACGAACGGGTGCGCCAGCCGGATGACCACCCGACCATCGGCCTGATCCTGTGCTCGGAGCGCAACGAGGCCGTGGCGCGCTATTCGCTGCTGGCCGAGGGTCGCCAGCTTTTTGCCAGCCGCTACCAGCCGTGGCTGCCCACGGAGGCGGAATTGCAGGCCGAACTGACCCGTGACCGTGCACGGATCGAACTCGCTCAACCGGAGGACCGGGCATGACGCCGTTGATCCCGCATTTCGACCTGCTGGCCACCGCGCCCGGTGGCGTGGCGCGGCTGCGCGAGTTGATCCTGACGCTGGCGGTACAGGGCAAGCTGGTGCCGCAGGAGGCGGGGGATGAGCCGGCGAGTGTGTTGTTGCAGAGGATTCGGGCGGAGAAGGATCGGTTGATCGCTGCGGGGGAAATCAAGCGAGATAAGCCGATGGCTGAAATCTCTGATGAGGAGTTGCCATTTGAAATTCCGACTGGCTGGACTTGGGCGCGCATACCTGCGCTGACATACAGCCTTGGACAAGGCGAGCCGAGCACTCCCTTTACGTACATCGATGTAGCCGCGATCGAAAATATCAAGGGCGTGATCACGAATAATATTCAGGTCATACACCCTACGGACGCACCTTCTAGAGCCAGAAAGAATGTTGCTGTCGGCACAGTCTTGTACTCAACTATTCGCCCGTACCTCAAGAATATCGCCATCGTGGAGCAGGACTACCAACCCCGCCCGATTGCGAGCACTGCGTTCGCCACCATGCACCCGCATCAGGGCTTAATATCAAGGTATCTACTGACATATCTTAGAAGCAAGCCTTTCACAGATTTCGCAAATAGTAAATCTGTTGGCATTGCGTACCCCGCTATTAATGACGCAAATTTCTTTCAGGGTCTTATTGCACTTCCCCCAACTGCCGAACAATCCCGCATCGTCACCCGCGTCGAAGAACTGATGCGCCTGTGCGATGCCCTCGAACAGCAGCGCCAGCTCGAAACCGCGCAGCACGTCAAACTGCTGAACACCCTGCTCGGCACGCTGACCGACTGCACCTCGCCCGACGAACTCGCCGCGCACTGGCAGCGCGTCAGCGACCACTTCGACCTGCTGCTCGACCGCCCCGAAGCCGTGGACGCGCTGGAGCAAACCATCCTGCAACTCGCCGTGCGCGGGCTGCTGGTGCCGCAAGACCCGGCGGACGAGCAGGCGAGTGTGTTGTTGCAGAGGATTCGGGCGGAGAAGGATCGGCTGATTGCGGCGGGGGAAATCAAGAGGGATAAGCCATTAACCGCAATTACGGATGAAGAAAAACCGTTTGCGCTGCAAGAGCCCTGGGCGTGGGTGCGGGTCGGTGACCTTGTAGAGATGTTGAATGGCTACGCATTCAAGAGCGAGTGGTTTAAAAATATCGGGACTCGGCTTTTACGAAATGTGAACATCAGTCATGGGCACATAGACTGGTCGCAACCCGCGTTTGTCGATTCATCGACGGCAGATGCTTTTTCATCGTTTGCCCTCAAAGCAGGCGACATCGTGCTATCTCTTGATCGCCCCATAATTTCAACTGGCCTGAAATATGCGATCGTGAAAGCAAGTGATTTGCCATGTCTTCTTCTACAACGAGTTGCCAGGCTGTCCCCTTATGCGGCCGGCATGTCTGCTGATTTCTTTGTGCTTTGGCTGCAGTCAGATTTATTCATGCGGACAATTGATCCCGGACGCAGCAACGGTGTGCCACATATTTCAACAAAGCAGGTGGCGAATTTGGTGATTGGCTTGCCGCCACTCGCCGAACAAGCCCGCATCGTCGCCCGCGTCACCCAACTCCGCAGCCTCTGCGCCGACCTGCGTCAGCGCCTGTCAGCTCGCCAGAGCACGCAAAGTCGTCTGGGCGAGGCTCTGGTAGAGGTTTGAATCCGCCCTCCATCAACGCGGCGACTGACCTTCGTCATGCCGACACAAAAAGACATGCACGCGCCATGGCCGCGCAGCAGGTCCGGCGCCAGAATCAGGGTAAACACCAACTGAACTGGAGCTCGCCATGAACCTGCAACGCCAATGGGTGACCCCGCTGACCATCGGTGCCTTCGTGCTGATGGCGGTGACCGGCGTCCTGATGTTCTTCCACCTCGACCGCGGCCTGAACAAGCTGGCGCACGAGTGGCTGGGCTGGGTCATGGTGGTCGGGGTGGTGCTGCACTCGGTGGTGAACTGGGGCGCCCTCGTGCGCCACTTCCGGCAGACCACCGGCCGGGTGCTGATCGGCGTGTTCGTGCTGGTGCTGGGGCTGTCGTTCTTCGCCGGTGCGGGCCAGGGCGGCGAGCCGCCGTTTGCCGCGCCGGTGCATGCGCTGGCCCGCGTGCCGCTGTCGACGCTGGCGCAGGTGGGCGGGCTGACCAGCGAGCAGCTGCGCGCCCGGCTGCAGGCCGCCGGCGTCACCGCGGCCACCGAGCAGCAAAGCCTGGAGGCGCTGATCGGTGCGGACCTGCGCCGGCAGGTGCAGGTGCTGGGGGCGGTGCTGAAGAAGGCGCCCTGAACGGACCTCGGGCGAAGACACGGACACAGGCACGAACACGGGCAGGCGCAGGGGCACAGCGGTTACGATCACGCGCCTGAACGGCGCCGCAGCCTGCGGCGATGGCGCCGGCCTCACCCTGCTGACACCGGCGCCGCCGGTGCGCCTGACCTGCTACTGATGCACATGACCCGAGAAATTGCACCCGGCCTGGTGGTCCAGGGCTGGACCCCTCCCCTGGCACTCGCCGACTTCCGGCTGATCGCGTTCGACATGGACTCGACGCTGATCAACATCGAATGCATCGACGAGATCGCCGATGCCGCCGGCCGCAAGGCGGAGGTCGCCGCGATCACCGAGGCGGCGATGCGCGGCGAGATCACCGATTTCAAGGACAGCCTGCGCCGCCGCGTGGCGCTGCTGCGGGGCGTGCCGGCCAGCGCGCTCGAGGCGGTCTTCCGGGAGCGCCTGCAGCTCAACCCGGGTGCCGAGGCGCTGGTGCAGGCCTGCCGGGCGGCGGGCCTGAAGACGCTGCTGGTGTCGGGCGGCTTCACCTATTTCGCCGATCGGGTGCAGGGCCTGCTGCAGCTCGACCACACCCGCAGCAACATCCTGGAGATCGTCGACGGCGTGCTGACCGGCGGGCTGGTCGAGCAGGACTGGGGCGACATCTGCGACGGCGCCGAGAAGCGCCGCACGCTGCTGGCGACCTGCGAGGCGATCGGCTGCCGGCCCGAGCAGGCCATCGCGGTGGGCGACGGCGCCAACGACCTGCCGATGATGGAGGCCGCCGGCCTGTCGGTGGCCTACCACGCCAAGCCGCGGGTGCGTGAGCAGGCGATGGTGGCGATCAACGAGGGCGGCCTGGACCGCCTGCTCGAGCTGCTGCGCTGAGCCGGCGGCACGGCCGCCGCGGACTCAGAAGCTGAGCTCGAGCTGGCTGTAGACCTCGTCGGCCCAGGCGTCGAACTCGTCGGGCGTCAGGCCCAGCACCCGCAGGGCCTGGTCGCCTCCGCGCTGCCATTCGGCGTGGCGGTTCAGCCCGGTGTGGCACTGGATGATGCGGTCGGCCACCAGGCCGAGCGCCACCAGCAGCTTCAGGCGCGGGGCCACCGGCGCGACGAAGACGCGGTAGTCGTGGTGCACGCTGACCGCCTCGACCACCTCGCTGTCGATGCCCCAGCTGTGGGCCAGCGCGGCGCCGACGGCGGCATGGTCGGTGCCATGGCGCCCGCGCTCGACGTCGGTGAACGGGCGGCGGCCCAGGTTGGCCTCGGCCAGCGTGACCTGGTAGCTCGGCGTGGTGCAGTGCTGCATCAGCAGCGGGATGCCGACGTCGCAGAACAGGCCGAAGGTGTGGGCGACGTCGGGCTCGATCTCGCCATGGCGCTGCGCCAGCCAGCTGGTGACCATGCCACGCTTGCTCGCCACGTCCCAGAAGCGCTCGAAGGTGGGGCCGCGCCCGGACCAGACCTGGCGCATGACGTGATCGGTGAGGATGCTGATGCAGCGCTGGGCCCCCAGCCGCTCGAAGACCAGCCGCAGCGTGCCGGCCGGCCGCAGCAGGCCGGCCAGCGGGGTGTTGGCGGTGCGCATCAGCGCCGAGGCGATCGCCACGTCGCCCGCGGCCAGCTGCACCAGCACGTCGGTACGGGGTCGGGCGCGGGCCAGCTCTCCGCGCAACTGCACCAGCAGGCCCGGCTGAGGCGGCACGTCGTAGCCCTCGATCAGGGCTTCGAGGCGATGCACATCCTGCGTGCGTGCGAGCAGTTCGGTCACCAGAGGTGCATTCATGTGGGGCATTCCGTTCACGCGACAGCACGGAACAGCCGGTTGCTGTCGCGCCTGCATGGTTTTATCGACCGGAGCCTGCCCGGATGTACCCCTGTCGCGCGACTTTTTTCAGGCGCGGCGATCCATGACGACGATGCCGTCCTCGTCGGCGTAGAGCCAGTCGCCCGGGCGGACCCAGACGCCCTGGATCTGCACCGCCAGATCACGCTGGCCGGGCTGGCGGCGCTCGGTGGGCAGCGGCATCAGCGCCAGCGCCCGGATGCCGGTCTGGCTGACGGCCAGCTCGGCCGCGTCCCGCACGCAGCCGTCGACCACGACGCCGGCCCAGCCGTTGCGGGCCGCCGCGGCACCGAGGTTGCCGCCCAGCAGCGCCCGGCGCAGCGAGCCGCCGCCGTCGACCACCAGCACCTGGGCCACCGGCCCCTGCGGCGTCTGCAGGCGGCCATCGCTCTCGACCAGCTGCTTGACCACCGTGTTGTCCTCGTGGCATTTCACCGTGACCACCGGGCCGGCGAACTTGCGCACCGCGCCGTAGTCGCGGAACACCGGCGCCAGCACCCGGAAACTGCCGTCGGTGACGCCCTTGTGGAGGTCACAGAGGTCGCAGGTCGCAAAATCGGTCAGGGCCATGGTCATGTCGCTCCATCGTTTCGTCGTTCGGAAAAAAGGAGTATCGCGATCATTGCCGCATCCGTGCTGACAAGTCCGGCGCGCGTTATGCTCGGTCACCCCGATCGATCCACCCCCCGCGGCTCCACCTCGAGGGCACCCCCCATGCTCAAGAGCCTCTTCGGCGACCTCTACCCCTCCCGCTCGCAACCCATCCGGCGCTCCGGCGAGACGGACTTCGTGGCCACCGCCATCCTCGAGCACGTCAGCGGGGAGATGAACGAGGCCGGGCAGATCGTCGACCGGCACGAGCAGGACCTGTTCGTCATCGGCTCGGCCGCGCAGGCCATGCGGGCGCACTACACCAGCGTCCAGGAGAACGTCGATCCCACCCAGCGCAACATCACGCTGCTGGACCCGACCCGCATGTGGGCCGGTGCGGTGGTGCGGGCGCTGTCGGACGCCAGCGGCCAGCCGATCGAGCGCCTGCACCTGCGTGAACAGGCCTCGCTGGCCACGCTGGCGATGATCGAGCGCACGACGCTGTCGCGGCGCCAGGAAGAGACGCTGAAGGTCTACCACGCCGACGTGCGCACCCCGGGCAGCGACGGCCTGGCCATCCCGATGGCGCTGATGGAGCGCTCGGACCTGGCGGTCATCCTGATCGGGCCGCTGTCGCCCACCGCCATCGACCAGCTGCTGGCGTCGGTGCTGAACGCCTGCCGCTCGACGACCTGGCGCTGCCCGCACCTGCTGTTCATGCTGCCGGTGGGCGCACTGTGGATCGCCAGCAAGGTCAGCGCCCTGCCCTGGCCCGCGAGCATGCAGGTCGACAGCCTGTGCGAGCCGCTGACCAGCGCCAGCACGGTCTGGAACAAGCTGCTGGCGCACTGGGCCCGGCTCAAGACCCGCCCGACCGCCGAGCGGGGCCGGACCCTGGCCGGCACCGCCACGACCACCACGACCAACACCCCCGCGACCCCGACCGCCGCGGACGGCTTCTTCCGGCTGCCCCCGGCCCCGACACGCGGTCCGGGCGTGATGCAGGGTCTGGCGGCCGACACCGGCTTCGGGCCGATGCAGACGCTGCCGGCCACCACCGGCCACACCCAGTTCGGCACGCTGCCGGCCGAGACCGCGGGCAGCGCCATCACGCCGATGCGGCTGCACCTGCCCGCCGTGGCGCCGGAAGCCCCGGCCGACCCCGGCGTGTCGGCCAGCCGCTTCGACCTGCTCAGGACCCCGCCGGAGCGCCGCCAGGCCGAGGCGATCCTGAACTCGCTCGCCCACCTCGACGGCGTGATCTTCACCGCGCTGGTCGAGCTCGACACCGGCCTGGTGCTGGCGAGCAACACCCGGGGGCCGGACGTCGACCGGGCCGCCGCGGCCGCCTCGGACGTGCTGCGCGCGCACGCCAACTCGCTGCGCCTGATGGGCCACCCCCGACCGGGCGATCCGGTCGACGAGGTGCTGGTCACCGCCGGCAGCCGCTACCACATCATCCGCACGCTGCAGGCCCACCCCAGCCATTTCCTGCTGGCCGTGCTCGACAAGCTGCGCAGCAACCTGGCGATGACGCGCTTTCGCGTGATGGAAGCGCAGCAGCAGTTCAGCTGATCCGGACAGGATTGCGCTTATCCTAGGCGGATCACGTCAGCGTGTGCTGCCGCTCCACCCGCCCATGCTCAATCTCAAATCCAAGCGCCCCGCCTCGTCGTCCCGTGTCCCGTCCACGCCGCCGGCCACGCCCCCCGAGGCCCCGGCCGCGGCGGACGGCGCCGTCAGCGTGACCGTGCGGGAGCTGCTCACCCGCGAAGCCATCCCGAAGGCGCCGCCGCTCGAATACCTGTTCGCCCGCGAGGGCTCGATGCCCAGCAGTTGCATCGTCTTCTGGGAGCCCGCCCGCAACTGGCCGCTGTTCAGCATCAGCCAGGTGGCCACCGGCCCGCGGCCGAAGGTGACGGAGACCCGGCTGCGGCAGGAGCAGGCCAGCCAGGTGCTGGCGCAGATCCAGCACACGCGCCTGCCCACCCCGGACGGCCAGGACCTGGGCATCGTGCGCATCAAGGCGGCGCTGACCGATCCGATGGGCGCCGCCGTGGCGCTGACGCTGCTCGAGCAGGCCGACCGGGCCGTGGTGCTCGCCGGCGGCTCCGGCGACCGGGAACTGGTGCGGCGCATCCAGGAACATTTCGAGCGTTCGCCCTGGGACGGCCCGTCCATGCTGATGCTCACGCCGGCCGACAAGCCCCAGCGGGCCGAGCGGCTGCGCAAGGCCGCGTGGCCGAACGCGCTGCGGGTGCATGTGCTCGAGACCTTCGCCAGCCCGGCGCCGGACTGGCCGCTGCAGCTGGTGTCGATGGTCACCGGGGCCGACCTGTCGGGCACGAACACCCGCGACGAGCTGCGCGGCGTGCCGCCGGCCGCGGATCCCGATGCGGCGCCGGTCGAGGGCGGCGACAGCCTCTGGCCGCAGGACGTGGCCAGCGACGCCACGGCGCTGTCGGCCGAGATGCCGCTCGCGCTGGACCTGACCGCGGCCGCACCGGGCGTGCTGGCCTGCGCGATCGTCGATCGTCGCCGCCGCGCGGTGCTGGGCTCGCGCGGCGAGGACGGCCGCATCAAGCCCGTGCTGGGCGACCTGGTGGCGCTGTGGAAGCTGCATGACCGCCGCCGGGAGCAGGAGCCGCTGTCGGAGCTGTCCTTCGTGCGGGGCGAGCAGCACTGCATCGCGCTGCCGGTTCCCGGCCAGGCCGAGCTGCTGCTGATGGTGGTGGCCAGCACCTCTTTCGGCGACCCGGCCCTGGTGCGCTGGCAGATGAAGGTCGCGCTCAACCACTTCGACACCTGAGCCGGCAGCCCACCGATCGGCGCCCGGACGGCGGGTCGGCTAGGATAGCGGCCCATGAATGACGTTCAGTTCGACTACACCCGCCAGGACGCCAGCGGCGCCAGCTGCACCGCCCATGCCTGGGCGAAGGTGCCCGCTCCCCTGACCACCGCCCAGCGCGACGCGCTCAAGCAGCGTGCCGCCGAGCTGCTGCGCCAGCAGCAGGCCGTGCTGGTGGCCCACTACTACGTCGACGGCGACCTGCAGGACCTGGCGCTGGCCACCGGCGGCTGCGTGTCCGACTCGCTGGAGATGGCCCGCTTCGGCCGTGACCACGCCGCCGGCACGCTGGTCGTCGCCGGCGTGCGTTTCATGGGCGAAAGCGCCAAGATCCTGTCGCCCGCCAAGCGGGTGCTGATGCCCGACCTGGACGCGACCTGCTCGCTCGACCTGGGCTGCCCGGCCGACGAGTTCAACCGCTTCTGCGACGCCCACCCGGACCGCACGGTGGTGGTCTACGCCAACACCAGCGCGGCCGTGAAGGCCAGGGCCGACTGGATGGTCACCAGCTCCTGCGCACTGTCGATCGTGCAGCACCTGCACGACCAGGGCCGCAAGATCCTCTGGGCCCCCGACAAGCACCTGGGCAGCTACGTGCAGCGCCAGACCGGCGCGGACATGCTGATGTGGAACGGCGCCTGCATCGTGCACGACGAGTTCAAGGGCCTGGAGCTCGAGCTGCTGCGCCGCGAGCACCCGCAGGCCAAGGTGCTGGTGCACCCCGAATCGCCGCGCGAGGTGGTGGACCAGGCCGACGTGGTCGGCTCCACCGCGCAGATGCTGCGGGCGGTGATCGAGATGGACGCGCCGGAATTCATCGTCGCCACCGACAACGGCATGTTCCACCGCATGCGGCAGTCGGCCCCGGGCAAGCGCCTGATCGAGGCCCCGACCGCCGGCAACAGCGCCACCTGCAAGAGCTGCGCGCACTGCCCGTGGATGGCGATGAACGGCCTGCAGGGCGTGGTCGACTGCCTGGAGAAGGGCCTGGGCGAGATCCAGGTGGACGAGCCGATCCGCTCGCAGGCGCTGGGCTGCATCGACCGCATGCTCGACTTCGTCGCGGCCCGGCCGGCCACGACCGGCCGCCCCGCCCAGGGCCTGGTGCCCCACATCGGCGCGGCCTGACGTCCTGCCGACCTCTGGCGGTCAAGTTTGACCGCCAGAGGTCGATACAAGCGCTGAACCCGATCACTCTTCAAGGATCAGCGCAGCATGAACGTCGATTTCAGCTCGGTGCACAACCACTACGAACGCCCGGTGTTCGACGCCGTGGCCCGGCTGGCACCCAACTACCCCTACCTCGATGCGGACACGTTGCCCGACGTGTCCTGCGTGGCCCTGAACCGGCTGGGCGCCCGCTACATCCGCCACACCGTCGACCTCGCCTTCTACCTGACGGAGAAGGAGCGCCTGTCGATGGACCAGACCATCAACGACGCGGTGAACTACGCCTTCGAGTTCGTGCAGGCGCGCATCGCGATGCGCGCCCGCCGCTGAGCCACCGGGGCCCGGCGCCTGCCGCTCAGCGGCACAGCCCCACGGAATTGCGTTCGCGCGGCAGGCTGCGGTCGGCCGGCGAGCGGCTCGCCCGCGCATCGCGCACCAGGATGGTCGGGAAGCTCACCGGCAGCGCCTGCGGGTAGTCGCGGCTGTAGTGCAGGCCGCGGCTCTCGCGGCGCATCAGCGCCGAACGCACGATCAGCTCGGCGCAGTCGACCAGGTTGCGCAGCTCGAGCAGGTCGCGGTTGACCCGGAAGTTGGCGTAGTACTCGTCGATCTCGGTGCGCAGCAGCCGGATGCGGTGCAGCGCCCGCTCGAGGCGGCGGGTCGTGCGCACGATGCCGACGTAGTTCCACATCAGCAGGCGCAGCTCGTCCCAGTTGTGGGCGATCACGACCTGCTCGTCGGCGTTCTCGACCTGGCTCTCGTCCCAGCCCGGCAGGACCGGTCGATCGACCGCCGGCTGCGCCAGGATCGACTCGCCGCAGGTGCGGCCCAGCACCACGCACTCGAGCAGCGAGTTGCTGGCCAGCCGGTTGGCCCCGTGCAGGCCGGTGTAGGTGGTCTCGCCCACCGCGTACAGCCCCGGCAGGTCGGTGCGACCGGCCAGGTCGGTCACCACGCCACCGCAGGTGTAGTGCGCCGCCGGCACCACCGGGATGGGCTGGCGGGCGATGTCGATGCCCAGCGCCAGGCAGCGGGCATGCACCGTCGGGAAATGCTCCTTCAGGAACGGCTCGCCCAGGTGCGTCGCGTCGAGCAGCACGTAGTCGACCCCGTGGCGCTTCATCTCGAAGTCGATCGCGCGGGCCACCACATCGCGCGGGGCCAGCTCGCCGCGGGCATCGTGGGCCTGCATGAAACGGGTGCCGTCGGGCAGCTTCAGGTGCCCGCCCTCACCGCGCAGCGCCTCGGTGATCAGGAAGCTGCGGTCCTCGGGGTGGTAGAGGCAGGTCGGATGGAACTGGATGAACTCCATGTTGCCGATGCGGCAGCCGGCGCGCCAGGCCATCGCGATGCCGTCGCCGGTGGAGGTGTCCGGGTTGGTCGTGTAGCGGTAGACCTTGCCCGCACCGCCGCTGGCCAGCACCACCGCGCTCGCCTGCAGCGTCTCGATGCGGCCCGACTCGATGTCGAGCGCATAGACGCCGTAGCAGCGGGGCGCGCCGTCGCCGCGGGCGTGGCGGGTGGTGATCAGGTCCACCGCCATCCACGGATGGCGCACCTCGATGCGCGGGTGGCGCGCCACCTCCTCGAGCAGCGCCTCGTGGATGGCCCGGCCGGTCGCATCGGCCGCATGGGCGATGCGGCGCACGGCGTGGCCGCCCTCGCGCGTCAGGTGCAGGCCCAGCGGGCCGTCGGGGTCGGGCGAGAACGGCACGCCACGCTCGACCAGCCAGGCCACGGCCGCCGCGCTGCGCTCGGCGATGAACCGGGCGGTGTGCTCGTCGACCAGGCCGGCTCCGGCCTCCTGGGTGTCGCGCACATGGCTGTCGATGCTGTCGTCGGGGCCGAGCACGCCGACGATGCCGCCCTGGGCCCAGTTGGTCGCGGCCTCTTCGAGGCTGCGCTTGGCCAGCACGATGACGTCCCGGTTCTGGGCCAGATGGAGTGCCACCGTGAGGCCGGCCAGGCCCGCACCGATGATCACGACGGGGAGATGTTCTTCAGAGGTGTACTGGACGGACATGAATCAGACTCGATCGGCAACAACGGAAACACTGTCCGTCACCACAAAACTGCGAAAGGCGGATGATAGGATGACATCGGGCTTGGATGTGGAAGGCCGCACACACCAGCACTGCAAAGTCCGTCCCATCGTGCTCCCGAGGCAGTGACATGAACCGTTTCCGTGATCCCTCCACGCCGTCCAGCCCGGGCGGCCTGTCCGAGGGCAAGACCGGCATCGCCGAGCTTGCGGCACCCAGGCACGCCGCGTCGTCGATGGGTGATCTCGGCCGCCCGAGCGGCGAGCACACGCGCGAGCTCTTCGTCTCGTGCGACCCCGCCTCGGCGCTGATCCAGCACTTCGAGCTGCATCCGGCCACCTACGTGGCGCTGCACGACCTCGCCTGCAACGCCTCGCGGCGGCTGCTGCAGGCGCTGGCCGGCGCCACCGGCCAGCCGATCGAGCACCTGGTGATCCGCCGCCAGGGCTTCGGCACCCTGCTGGCCTCGATCGACTACCTCGACTGCCCGGCCGCGCATGGCCGGGTGCTGCGGCTGTACTGCTGCGACACCGACACCGATCCGGCCACCCGCCAGGCGGTCAGCCATGTGCTGCTGGGCCGCTCGACGCTGGGCGTGGTGATGGTGGGCGAGCTGTCGGCCCAGGCGCTCAACGACCTGCTGCAGCCGCTGCGCGACCACCTGTTCGATCCGCACTGGACCTGCCGCCAGCTGCAGTTCATGCCGCTGGCCTCGGCCACCTCGACCTCGCTGGCGACGCTGGCCGGCGGCCTGGGGGCCGGCTCGGGCGTGACCACGCGCATCGCCCCGCTGGTGGTGGGCTCCAGCGAGGCCTGGAGTTTCCTCGCCCGGGCCTGGAACCAGTGGCAGCTGCAGCAGTACCCGCTGGCGCAGGCGCTGCTGCTCGAGCCGTTCCGCCCGGCCCGCGAGAGCTCGCAGCCGATGCCCCTGCCGGTCGGCAGCGCCACGACGGGCGCGGCCCCGCTGGTCTCGGCCCCGGCCGCGCTGACGACCACCAGCGCGCCGCTGCCGGCCAGCCCGCCCGCCCCGGCCCTGCCCCGCAACGCCCCGATGAGCCGTTTCGTGCGCGAGCTGGCGGACCTGCCAGGCGTGCACGCGCTGTGCGTGTTCGAGCAGGCCAGCAGCAAGGTCGTCGCCACGACGCCGGACGAGCCGCGTGCCGTCGACCTCGCCCGCCGCGGCACGCTGCTGATGGCGGCGGCGGCCACCAGCCGCCGCTCGCTGCACATCAGCTCCGAGCCCAGCGAGCTGGTGATCGCGGGCGGCAGCCTGTCACAGGGCCTGAGGCTGATCACCAGCCAGCCGGGCCTGGCGGTGCACCTGCTGTTCGATCCGGCCGTGACCGACTGGCCGACCCTGAGGGCCCGCCTGGCGGCGATGGACGCAGCCCTGCCACGCTACACGCCGACCTGAGCACCGGCCCGGCGGCCCCGACCCGGGCCGCCGGGCCGCGCTTCAGTGCACCACGCGGCCGAACTGGAACTGGCCGGCCTCGTCCACGCTGACCGGAACCACGTCCTTCGGGCCGAAACGGCCTTCCAGGATGAGCCGGGCCACCGGGTTCTCGATGCGCTGCTGGATCGCGCGCTTCAGCGGGCGGGCACCGAACACCGGATCGAAGCCGACCTTGGCCAGCTCGGCCAGCGCCTCGGGCGTGACCTCCAGCGTCATCTCCATCTTGGCCAGCCGCGCGGCCAGCGCCTGCAGCTGGATCGACGCGATCGACTCGATGTGCTGGCGGTCCAGCGCATGGAAGACCACCGCCTCGTCGATGCGGTTGAGGAACTCCGGGCGGAAGTGCTGCTTGACCTCGCCCCACACCGCCTCACGGATCGTCTCCGAGTCCTGGCCGACCATCGACATGATCAGGTGCGAGCCCAGGTTGCTGGTCATCACGATCACCGTGTTCTTGAAGTCCACGGTGCGCCCCTGGCCATCGGTCAGGCGGCCATCGTCGAGCACCTGCAGCAGCACGTTGAACACGTCCGGATGGGCCTTCTCGACCTCGTCGAGCAGCACCACGCTGTAGGGCTTGCGGCGCACGGCCTCGGTCAGCGTGCCGCCTTCGTCGTAGCCCACGTAGCCCGGGGGCGCACCGATCAGGCGGCTGACCGAGTGCTTCTCCATGAACTCGCTCATGTCGACGCGGATCATGTGCTCCTCGCTGTCGAACAGGAAGCCCGCCAGCGACTTGCACAGCTCGGTCTTGCCCACGCCGGTGGGGCCGAGGAACAGGAAGCTGCCCAGCGGCCGGTTCGGATCGGACAGGCCCGCGCGCGAGCGCCGGATGGCGTCGGCCACCGCGACGATGGCCTCGTCCTGGCCGACCACACGCTCGTGCAGCTTCTTCTCCATCTGCAGCAGCTTGTCGCGCTCGCCTTGCATCAGCCGGGACACCGGGATGCCGGTCGCGCGCGAGACCACCTCGGCGATCTCCTCGGAACCCACCATCGTGCGCAGCAGCTGGGGCGCGGCCGTGCCGTCCTTGTTGGCGGACTTGCCCGCCTCCTTGGCCTGCGCCTCCTTCAGGCGCTTCTCCAGGTCGGGCAGCTTGCCGTACTGCAGCTCGGCCACGCGGTTGAAGTCGCCCTTGCGCTTCCACTCCTCGATCTGCGAGCGGATGCGGTCGATCTCCTCCTTGACCTGGGCCGAGCCCTGGGCGGTCGCCTTCTCGGCCTTCCAGATCTCCTCGAGGTCGGCGTACTCCCGCTCGAGCTTGACGATCTCGTCGGCGATCAGGCCCAGGCGCTTGATCGAGGCCTCGTCCTTCTCGCGCTTGACCGCCTCGCGCTCGATCTTGAGCTGGATGAGGCGGCGGTCGAGCCGGTCCATCACCTCGGGGCGGGAGTCGATCTCGATCTTGATCTTGGCTGCCGCCTCGTCGATCAGGTCGATCGCCTTGTCGGGCAGGAAACGGTCGGTGATGTAGCGGTGCGACAGCTCGGCCGCGGCGATGATGGCCGGGTCGGTGATCTCCACGCCGTGGTGCACCTCGTACTTGGGCTTGAGGCCGCGCAGGATCGCGATCGTCGCCTCCACCGTCGGCTCGTCGACCAGCACCTTCTGGAAGCGGCGCTCCAGCGCGGCGTCCTTCTCGACGTACTTGCGGTACTCGTCCAGCGTGGTCGCGCCGATGCAGTGCAGCTCGCCGCGCGCCAGCGCCGGCTTGAGCATGTTGCCCGCGTCCATCGCGCCTTCGGCCTTGCCCGCGCCGACCATGGTGTGCAACTCGTCGATGAACAGGATGATGCGGCCCTCGTCCTGCGCCACCTCCTTGAGCACCGACTTGAGCCTTTCCTCGAACTCGCCGCGGTACTTGGCCCCGGCCAGCAGGCCGGCCATGTCGAGCACCAGCACACGCTTGTTCTTCAGCGACTCGGGCACCTCGCCATTGACGATGCGCTGGGACAGGCCCTCGACGATGGCGGTCTTGCCCACGCCGGGCTCGCCGATCAGCACCGGGTTGTTCTTGGTGCGGCGCTGCAGCACCTGGATGGCGCGGCGGATCTCGTCGTCGCGGCCGATCACCGGGTCGAGCTTGCCCAGGCGGGCGCGCTCGGTCAGGTCGAGCGTGTACTTCTTGAGCGCCTCGCGCTGGCCTTCGGCCTCGGCGCTGTCGACCTTCTCGCCGCCACGCACCGCATCGACGGCGGACTCCAGCGCCTTGCGGGTCAGGCCGGCGGCACGCGCGGCCAGGCCGAGATCGGTCTTGGTGTCGCAGAAGGCCAGCAGGATCATCTCGCTGGCGATGAACTGGTCACCGCGTCTGGTGGCCTCCTTCTCGGCGGCCTGCAGCAGCGCGACCAGCTCGCGCCCGGGCTGCAGCTGCGCGCCCTGCACGGTGGCCACCCGCGAGAGCGCCGTCTCGATCGCGTCGTCGAGGGCGCGCAGGTTCACGCCGGCGCGCTGCAGCAGCGAGCGGGGCCCGTCCTCCTGCTGCAGCAGGGCCTTGATCAGGTGGGCAGGTTCGATGTAGGGGTGGTCGGCCGCCAGCGCGAGGCTCTGGGCGTCGCCGAGGGCCTGTTGGAGCAGCGTGGTGAGCTTGTCGAGTCGCATGGGATGAATCCTCCGGTTGCAGAGGATCTGAGGCGAGCGGACGCGATTTCAAGGCAGGGTCGGACGGCCTTTCGATCTGGATCAAGCAGGCCGGCCGCGACCCCGGATCGGCGGGCTCAGGCGTCCCAGAGCCAGCGCCCGGCCGCATGGCCCGCGGCCGCGGCCAGCAGCGCGCCCAGCAGGTGCAGGCCGGCGTGCAGCAGGGCCGTGCCGTGGCGCCCGCCCGCCAGCAGCGTCAGCGTCTCGCCGGAGAAGGTCGAGAACGTGGTCAGTCCGCCCAGGAAACCGGTCACCGCCAGCAGGCGCCAGACCTGCTGGTCCGGGTGCAGCCGGAACCACACCAGCGCCAGCCCGATCAGCAGGCCGCCGGCGACGTTGACCACCAGCGTGCCCAGCGGAATGCCCGACACCAGCACGCCGCAGCGCAGGCCGGCCTGCCAGCGCAGCAGCGCCCCCGCCGAGGCCCCCAGCGCGATGGCGCCGGCCTGCACCAGCACGGCGCTCACGCCACGCCGCCGTTGTCGGCCTCGAGCCCCCAGCGCCGCAGCGCCGCGTCGTCGCTGACACGGGCGTCGACCCAGCGCGCGCCCTCGGGCGTGGTCTCCTTCTTCCAGAACGGCGCCTGGATCTTCAGGTAGTCCATCAGGAACTCGCAGGCCAGGAAGGCCTGGCCGCGGTGGGCCGAGCTCACCAGCACCAGCACGATCTGGTCCTGCGGCTGCAGCGGCCCCACGCGGTGGATCACGCGCGCGGCGCGCAGGTCGAAGCGCTCGAAGGCCGCGTCGATCATCGACTCGATGCTGGCCTCGGTCATGCCCGGGTAGTGCTCAAGCTCCATCGCCTGCACGCTCGCGCCGTCGCTGCGCTCGCGCACCGTGCCCAGGAAGCTGACCACCGCCCCCACGCCCCCATCACCCGCCCTCAGGGCCGCCACCTCGGCCGACAGGTCGAAGTCCTGCGTCTGGATGGACACGCGGGCCGGTCGATTCATGGCCATCTCCGTTCAGCCGCCGGTCACCGGCGGGAAGAAGGCCAGCTCGGCCCCTTCGTCGACCAGGGTCGACTCCGGGCACAGCACCTGGTTGAGCGCGCTGCGCAGCGGCCGGCCGCGGGCGAGCACGCCGGCGTGCGGGTCGCCGCGGGCGATCAGCTGGTCACGCACGGCCGCCACGCTCGCGGGGCCGTCGATCTCCAGCGTCTCCTCGCTGCCCAGGGCCTCGCGCAGCGAAGCGAAATAACGCAGGCGGATCCGGATCTTGGTCGTCATGTGAGTTCGCTCAGGGGCAGGAAAGGCAGCAGGTCGCCGGGCTCGACGGTCTGCCCTGGTGCCAGGTCGACCAGGCCGTCGGCCCAGGCCATCGAGGTCAGCACGCCGGAGCCCTGGTTGTCATGCAGCACGAGCCGGCCGTCGGCATCGAGCCGGGCGCGCACGAAGTCGCGCCGGCGGTCACCGACCTCGCGGCGGAAGGCCGCCGGCAGCAGGAAGCGCCGCGGCGCCAGCGCCGTGGCGCCCTGCATCCTCAGGATGAAGGGCCGCACCAGCAGCAGGAAGGTCACGCAGCTGGCCACCGGATTGCCCGGCAGGCCGAGGAACCAGGCCTCGCCCTCGCCGCCCTCACCTTCGCCCTCACCCGGCGCGCGGCGCACGGCCCCGAAGGCCAGCGGCTTGCCCGGTTTCATCGCGATCTGCCAGAGGTCGAGCCGGCCTTCGGCCCGGACCGCCGGCTTGACATGGTCCTCGTCGCCGACGGACACCCCGCCGGAGGTCAGGATCAGGTCGCTGTGGCGGGCCGCCTCGCGCAGCGCGGCGCGGGTGGCATCGAGCCGGTCGGGCACGATGCCCAGGTCCTGCACCTCGCAGCCCAGGCCCTGCAGCAGGCCACGCAGCGTGTAGCGGTTGGAGTTGTAGATCGCGCCCGGGCGCAGCGGCTCGCCGGGCATCAGCAGCTCGTCGCCGGTCGAGAACAGCGCGACCCGCACCCGGCGGGCCACCTGCAGCTGCGCCGCGCCGACGGACGCGGCCAGCCCGAGCGATGCCGCATCGAGGCGATGACCGGCGGGCAGCACCACCGCCCCGGCGGCCACGTCCTCGCCGCGCCGCCGCACCCACTGGCCCGGGCGCACCTCGGCGCGCAGGCGCACCGCACCGAGCCCTGCCGCATCGGTACCGGCGGGATCGGCCAGGAACTCGCACTCCTCCTGCATCACCACCGCGTCGGCACCGGCGGGCAGGTGGGCGCCGGTGAACAGGCGCGCGGCCTCGCCCGGTGCCAGCGCGCGGCCCACCTGACCGGCGGCGATGCGCTGGCGCACCGGCAGCACCGTGCCGGCGGCCAGGCCCTCGGGCGCGACCACGGCGATGCCGTCCATCGCGCTGTTGTCGGCCGGCGGCACGTCGACCTGCGAGACCACCTCGGCGGCCAGCACCCGGCCGAGCGCATCGAAGGTCGACACGCTCTCGGCGGGCCGGCCGCGCGGCGACCCGGCGGCCGCCAGCAGCTGCTGCAGGGCCTCGTCGAAGGGGCGCATCGGGGCGCGGGTCGGCACGGCGGGCTCAGGCGGCATCGCCGGGGTCGGATTCATCGGGGGCGAGGTATTCATATCGCTGGGCATGCTGCCTCAGAAAGGCGGCCACCGTCGCGGGCTGGTCCAGATCCAGCACCGGCAGTCCGGTCGGCTCGGGCAGCGGCGTGGTGGTGGCCACCGCCACCACGTAGGGATCGACGGGATAGAGCAGGGCCGCGGGACGGGCCTCGCGCCAGACCTCGATCTTGGGCAGGTCGGCGTGCTTGAAGCCTTCGACCAGCACCCAGTGCTCGTGGCCCAGCACCGACAGGTCGGCCAGCTCGGCCAGCAGCTGGTGCACGTCGGGCTCGTGCTCGGTCTCGTGCTCGCGCATCAGCGCCAGCCGGCGGCTGTTGGCCACCAGGACCTCGAAGGCCCCGGCCTCGCGGTGACGCCAGCTGTCCTTGCCGGGGGTGTCGATGTCGAAGCGCTTGTGGGCGTGCTTGACCACCGACACCTTGCAGCCCGCGGCCTTCAAGGCCGTGATCACGCCTTCGGCCAGGGTCGTCTTGCCCGACCCCGAGGCGCCGCAGAGTCCGACGACTTTCATCGCCGCGGCATCACAGCGGCACGTGGTCGCGCACGTACTGCTGGATCACCGCCGTGTCGGCCGGCACGACCTGGAAACGCTTGGGCCGCGACTCCAGATCGGCCAGCGCGGCCGGGCGCGGGGCGTGCACGTCGGCGCCCAGCGCCTCGGCGATGGTCGCCTCGAACTTGGCCGGCAGCGCCGTCTCCAGCACGATCATCGGCACGCCGGGCTCGCGCAGCTCACGCGCCACCTTGACGCCGTCGGCGGTGTGGGTGTCGATCAGCACGCCCTGGCCCGCGTGGGTCGCGCGGATCGTCGCGAGGCGGTCGGCATGGGTCGAGCGGCCGGACTGGAAGCCGTAGGCGGGAATGCGGGCGAACTCGTCGGCGCTCAGCGTGAACACGCCGTCCCGGGCGATCGCCTCGCCGAACAGGGCCTTGGTGCGCGCGCCGTCGCGGCCGAGCAGGTCGAACACGAAACGCTCGAAGTTCGACGCCTTGCTGATGTCCATCGACGGGCTCGACGTTTCCCAGGTCTCGGCGCTGCCGCGCACGCGGTAGCTGCCGGTGCGGAAGAACTCCTCGAGCACGTTGTTCTCGTTGGTCGCGACCACGAGGTGCTTGACCGGCAGGCCCATCATGCGCGCCACGTGGCCGGCGCAGACGTTGCCGAAGTTGCCCGACGGCACGGTGAAGCTGACCTGCTCGTCGTTGGACTTCGTGGCCTGGAAATAACCGGCGAAGTAGTAGACGACCTGCGCCAGCAGCCGCGCCCAGTTGATCGAGTTGACGGTGCCGATGCGGTAGGCGCGCTTGAACTCGAGGTCGTTGGAGACGGCCTTGACGATGTCCTGGCAGTCGTCGAACACGCCCTCGACGGCGAGGTTGTGGATGTTCTCGTCCTGCAGCGAGAACATCTGCGCCTGCTGGAACGGGCTCATGCGGCCGTGCGGCGACAGCATGAACACGCGCACGCCGGCCTTGCCGCGCATCGCGTACTCGGCCGCGCTGCCGGTGTCGCCGGAGGTCGCGCCCAGGATGTTGAGCTGCTCGCCGCGGCGCCCCAGTTCGTACTCGAACAGGTTGCCCAGCAGCTGCATCGCCATGTCCTTGAAGGCCAGCGTCGGGCCGTTGGACAGCGACTCCAGGCACAGGCCCGGCTCCAGCGGCCGCAGCGGGACGATCGCTTCGGTGCCGAAGACTTCCGCGGTGTAGGTCTTCTCGGCCAGGCGCTTGAGGTCGAGCGGCGGGATGTCGTCGATGTAGAGCGACAGGATCTCGAAGGCCAGCTCGGCATAGCTCAGGCCGCGCCAGCGCGCCAGCGTGGCCGCGTCGACCTTCGGGTAGCTCACCGGCAGGTAGAGCCCGCCGTCGGGCGCCAGGCCCTCGAGCAGGATCTCGCAGAAACGGCGCTCGGTGCGATCGCCGCGGGTGCTGATGTACTTCATGCCAGCTCTTCCTTGCGCAGGCTGACGATGGGTGCGAGCACCGTGGGCAGCGACTGCATCTGGGTCAGGGCGTGACGCATCGCGCCTTCGACCGTCTCGTGGGTCAGGATGATCAGGTCGGTCTGGTTCTCGCCTTCGGCCGACTCGCGCTGCAGCACGGCGTCGATGGAGATGTCGCTGTCGGCCAGGATGCGCGTGATGTTGGCCAGCACGCCCTTCTGGTCGGCCACGCACAGGCGCAGGTAGAAGGCGGTGCGCACCTGGTCGATCGGCAGGATGGGCGTGGAGGCCAGCGAGTCGGGCTGGAAGGCCAGGTGCGGCACGCGGTGGTCCGGGTCGGCCGTGGCCAGGCGGGCGATGTCGACCAGGTCGGCCACGACGGCCGAGGCGGTCGGCTCCGAGCCGGCGCCCTTGCCGTAGTACAGCGTGGTGCCCACGGCGTCGCCCTGCACCATCACCGCGTTCATCGCGCCTTCGACGTTGGCGATCAGGCGCTTGCTCGGCACCAGCGTCGGGTGCACGCGCAGCTCGATGCCCTCGGCCTGGCGCTTGGCGATGCCCAGCAGCTTGATGCGGTAGCCCAGCTGCTCGGCGTAGCGGATGTCGGTGGCCGACAGCTTGGTGATGCCCTCGATGTGGGCACGGTCGAACTGCACCGGGATGCCGAAGGCCAGCGCGCTCATCAGCGTGGCCTTGTGGGCGGCGTCCACGCCCTCGATGTCGAAGGTCGGGTCGGCCTCGGCGTAGCCCAGGCGCTGCGCCTCCTTGAGCACCACGTCGAAGTCGAGGCCCTTGTCGCGCATCTCCGACAGGATGAAGTTGGTCGTGCCGTTGATGATGCCGGCGATCCACTCGATGCGGTTGGCGGTCAGGCCTTCACGCAGCGCCTTGATGATCGGGATGCCCCCGGCGACCGCTGCCTCGAACGCGACCATCACGCCCTGCGCGCGGGCGGCGGCGAAGATCTCGCTGCCATGCACGGCCAGCAGCGCCTTGTTGGCGGTGACCACGTGCTTGCCCGCGGCGATCGCCTCGAGCACCAGGTCGCGGGCGATGCCGTAGCCGCCGATCAGCTCGACCACGATGTCGATGTCGGGGTTGGCGATGATCTCGCGGGCATCGGCGACGATGCGCACCCGGTCGCCGACGATGTCGCGCGCGGCGTCGAGGTTGCGGCGCGAGACCATGGTCAGCTCGATGCCGCGGCCGGCACGACGCTGGATCTCTTCCTGGTTGCGGGACAGAACGTGGAACACGCCAGCGCCGACGGTACCAAGGCCCATGAGGCCGACCTGGATGGGTTTCATGCGATCAGAGCGCCTTCGACGGCGCGGATATGGAGAGGAAAAGGACGAACGACCACCGGCTCAGGCGCCGTGGCGCTTGCGGTAGTGGTCGAGGAAACGGGCGATGCGGCCGACCGCTTCGGTCAGGTCGTCGGTGTTGGGCAGGAACACCAGCCGGAAATGGTCCGGCTGGGCCCAGTTGAAGCCGGTGCCCTGCACGATCAGCACCTTCTCCTCGGCCAGCAGCTCGTAGGCGAACTGCTGGTCGTCGGCGATCGGGTACATCTTCGGGTCGAGCCGCGGGAACATGTAGAGCGCCGCCTTGGGCTTGACGCAGGTGACGCCGGGGATCTCGGTCAGCAGCTTGTGGGCGAGGTCGCGCTGGCGGCACAGCCGCCCGCCCGGCACGACCAGGTCCTTGATGCTCTGGTAGCCGCCCAGCGCGGTCTGGATCGCCAGCTGGCCGGGCGTGTTGGCACACAGCCGCATCGAGGCCAGCATGTTCAGGCCCTCGATGTAGTCGCGCGCCCGGCGCTTGTCGCCCGACACCACCATCCAGCCGGCGCGGTAGCCGCAGGAGCGGTAGTTCTTGCTCAGGCCGTTGAAGGTGACGAAGAAGACGTCGTCGGCCAGCGAGGCGATGCTGGTGTGGGTCTCGCCGTCGTAGAGAGTCTTGTCGTAGATCTCGTCGGCGAAGATGACCAACTGGTGCTCACGCGCCAGCTCGACGATCTCCTGCAGCACCGACTCCGGATAGAGCGCACCGGTCGGGTTGTTCGGGTTGATGACGACGATGGCCTTGGTGCGCGGCGTGATCTTGGCGCGCATGTCGGCGATGTCGGGCAGCCAGTCGCTCTGCTCGTCGCAGAGGTAGTGCACCGGCGTGCCGCTCGAGAGCGCGACCACCGCGGTGTAGAGCGGGTAGTCCGGCGACGGGATCAGCACCTCGTCGCCATCGTCGAGCAGCGCGTTCATGCTCATGGCGATCAGCTCGGAGGCGCCGTTGCCCAGGTAGACGTCGTCGACCGAGACCCCGCGGATGCCTTTTTCCTGCGTGTAGTGCACCACCGACTTGCGGGGCGCGAACAGGCCCTTGCTGTCGGTGTAGCCGGCCGCGTTCGAGAGGTTGCGGATCATGTCCTGCACGATCTCGTCGGGCGGCTCCAGCCCGAACACGGCCAGATTGCCGATGTTCAGCTTGATGATCTTGTGCCCTTCTTCTTCCATCTGGCGGGCTTTTTCCAGCACCGGGCCGCGGATGTCGTAGCAGACATTGGCGAGCTTGCTGGATTTGGCGACGGTCTTGGGCACTCAGGCTTCCTTCCGAGAGGCCCCGGAACGGGTCGGGGCCGATGAGGCAAAAGCTAGAATTTTACTCACATGCCCCCACCTGATCCCGATCAGGCCCTCAGGGGCGCCGTGGCCCGAACCCCAGCGAAGAAGACGACGTGAAATTCCAACCCGACAAGATGGACGGCGTGAACGCCGTCCAGGCCCACACCCCCGACAGCATCACCATCCTGGGCACGACGTGGCGACAGAGCGTGCTGGTGCCCTCGCGGGGCCAGGTCCTGACCTGGGACTGCCGCTCCTTCGACGAACTCGAGGCCGAACATTTCGAAACGATTCTGGCGCTCGAGCCCGAACTGGTGATCTTCGGCAGCGGCAGGAAGCTGAGATTTCCCGCGCCCGCCCTCTGTCGCGCGCTGATCCAGCAGCGCGTGGGCATCGAGAGCATGGACACCGGCGCGGCCTGCCGCACCTACAACATCCTGGTGTCCGAGGGGCGCCGAGTGGTCGGTGCATTCCTGATCGAATCCGATCGGGGCCCGGGCCACTTATAATCGACGGATTGTGCACCGTTCCGCACACAGACTATAGAAACCTGCATGACACCCGCTATCAACAAACCTCTTCCGGAATTTGAAGCGAATGCAACCGGTGGCATGAAGTTCACGCCACAAGCCCTGCTCGGCAAGGTCGTGGTGCTGTACTTCTACCCGAAGGACAACACGCCCGGTTGTACCACTGAAGCAATGCAGTTTCGCGATCATCACCAGGACTTCGCCGATGCCGGCGCCGTGGTGTTCGGCGTCTCGCGAGACAACATGGTCTCGCACGACAAGTTCAAGCAGACGCTCGAGCTGCCCTTCGAACTGGTGGCCGACACCGAGGAGAAGCTCTGCCACATGTTCGGCGTGGTCAAGAACAAGATCATGTACGGCAAGAAGGTCAAGGGCATCGAGCGCAGCACCTTCCTGATCGATGCCGAGGGCATGCTGCGGGCCGAATGGCGCGGCATCAAGGTCGCCGGCCACGTCGACGAGGTGCTCAAGGCGGTGCAGGACCTGAAAAATCCCGTCTGAACGGGACTCGCACCCGGGCGCCGGCCTGGCGCCTGTCGCACGGTGTGCATAATGGGGCTCATGCGATCGAGCATTGAACCGCATTCCCCCGAAAAGCCGTACAGCTTGCTGTGCGGCTTTTTCTTTTCCGGCCTCCGTGTGCCGCGGGCCCGTCCCGTGGTGCACCTCGTCATGTGACTGCCACTGCCCATGCCTCTGCCGAAACCCCCTGCCAAACGCGGATCTCTCCTCGACCTCTCCGACTACGCCGGCACGCTCGCCCAGCGACCTGCCCGGCGCGGCGGCAAGACCCCGGCGGCCGATGACACGGCACTGCTGGAGCCTGCGGTGCTCGCCGCCGAAGCGCCCCAGGCGGCGGCCGCCGCCGTGAGCGTCGCGCCCCCGGCGCGCAGCACCGGGCGCAAGGCCCGGACCGCCGTCGCCGGCACGCCGGTGGCCCGTGACACGAGCCCGAAGGCCGTGCCCCAGGCCACGCCAGCCCAGGCCGCCGCGCAGGCGGCACCGGTCGCCCCGCCGCAGGCCAAGGGCCGCAACACCCCCAAGGGCCGGGCCCGGACCGAGCCCAGGCCCGCGGCCGTCACCCCGCCCGCCGCGCCCGCCGCCGTCGTGGTGGCCGAGCGTGCTCCGGCGGTCCAGCCGGCCACGCGCCGCGCCCGCACGCCGCGCAACACCGGTCCGGCCAAGCTGTTCGTGCTCGACACCAACGTGCTGATGCACGACCCGATGTCGCTGTTCCGCTTCGAGGAACACGACATCTACCTGCCGATGATCACGCTCGAGGAGCTCGACGGCCACAAGAAGGGCATGAGCGAGGTCTCGCGCAACGTGCGCCAGGTCAGCCGCGAGCTCGACGGCCTGGCCAAGGACAGCTCCCTGGCGCCGGCCGAGGGCATCGCCCTGGCCAAGACCGGCCACCGCGAAGCCGGCGGCAAGCTGTACTTCCAGACCACGCTGCTGGACGTGAAGCTGCCCGCCGGGCTGCCGCAGGGCAAGGCCGACAACCAGATCCTGGGGGTCGTGCAGAGCCTGCGCGAGCAGCATCCCGAGCGTGAGGTGGTGCTGGTGTCCAAGGACATCAACATGCGCATCAAGGCGCGTGCGCTGGGCCTGGCCGCCGAGGACTACTTCAACGACAAGACGCTCGAGGACGGTGACCTGCTCTACACCGGCGTCATTGCCCTGCCGCCGGACTTCTGGGAGCGCCACGGCAAGACGATGGAGAGCTGGCAGCAGAACGGCTCGACCTTCTACCGCATCAGCGGGCCGCTGGTGCCCTCGCTGATGGTCAACCAGTTCGCCTACCTCGAGTCGCCGGGCAATGCGCCGCTCTATGCCAAGGTCACCGAGATCACCGGCAAGACGGCGGTGCTGCGCACGCTCAAGGACTACAGCCATGCCAAGAACGCGGTGTGGGGCGTGATGTCGCGCAACCGCGAGCAGAACTTCGCGCTGAACCTGCTGATGGATCCGGAGTGCGACTTCATCACGCTGACCGGCACGGCGGGCACCGGCAAGACGCTGATGACGCTGGCCGCCGCGCTGTCGCAGGTGCTCGACGAGCGCCGCTACAGCGAGATCATCGTCACCCGCGTGACCGTGCCGGTGGGCGAGGACATCGGCTTCCTGCCCGGCAACGAGGAGGAGAAGATGAGCCCGTGGATGGGCGCGCTCGACGACAACCTCGAGGTGCTGGCCCGTAGCGACAGCGGCGCGGGCGAATGGGGCCGCGCGGCCACCAACGACCTGGTGCGCAGCAAGATCAAGATCAAGAGCCTGAACTTCATGCGCGGGCGCACCTTCCTGAACAAGTTCGTCATCATCGACGAGGCGCAGAACCTGACGCCCAAGCAGATGAAGACGCTGATCACGCGCGCCGGCCCGGGCACCAAGATCATCTGCCTGGGCAACCTGGCGCAGATCGACACGCCCTACCTGACCGAAGGCAGCTCGGGCCTGACCTACGCGGTCGACCGCTTCAAGGGCTGGCCGCACTCGGGCCACATCACGCTGGCGCGCGGCGAGCGGTCGCGCCTGGCGGACTTCGCCTCCGAAGTGCTCTGACCCGGCGACGCCGCGTCACCCCGGACGGGCGCCTCGGCGCCCGTTTTTCATGGGGCGCGGCCCGGGAGACGAGGCCGGCAGGGCCTGCCGGTCTCGCCTTCAGGACGGGTCGAGCACCCGGGCCACGTCGGCCGAGGCGGCCAGCAGCGCCCGGGTGAAATCGCTGCGCGGCTGGCGCAGCACCTCGTCGGTCGGGCCGGACTCGACCAGCCGGCCGTCCTTCATCACCACCACGTGGTGGGCCATCGCGGCGACGACGTCGATGTCGTGGGTGATCAGCAGGTAGCTCAGGCCACGCTCGTGCTGCAGGCGCTGCAGCAGCTGCAGGATCTGCTGCTGCACGGTGACGTCCAGCGCGCTAGTGGGCTCGTCGAGCACCAGCAGGCCCGGCTGCACCACCAGCGCGCGCGCCAGCGCCAGCCGTTGGCGCTGGCCGCCGGAGAACTCGTGCGGGTAACGCGCCAGCAGGCCGGGGAAACGGTCCGGCGACAGGCCGACGTCGGCCAGCGTGTCCAGCACGCGCTGGCGGACCTCGGCCGGGCCCAGCGACGGGTGGTGCACGCCCAGGCCCTCGGCCACGATCTGCTCGACGGTGCGCCGCGGCGACAGCGACGAGAACGGATCCTGGAACACCACCTGCACCCGCCGGCGCAGCGCCCGGTCGGCGCCGAGCCGGCCGGTCCAGGCCTGCCCGTCGATGCTCAGCTCGCCGGTGCAGGGCAGCAGCCCCAGCGCGGCCAGCGCCAGCGTCGACTTGCCGGAGCCGGATTCGCCGATGACCCCCAGCGTGCGGCCGACCGGCAGGTCGAGGTCGGCGCCCTGCACCGCCACCCGCTCATCCGTGCCGAACCAGCCGCGCAGGCCCGGCCGGGGGATCGTGTAGGCCACCCGCAGGCCGCGCGCGCGCAGCAGCGGCACGGCCTGCGTCGGGGCCGGCCGCAGGTCGCGGCGCGGCCGGCTGTCGAGCAGGCGGCGGGTGTAGGGATGGGCCGGGGTCTCGACGACCTGCTGCACCGGGCCCTGCTCGACCAGCCGGCCGCGCTCCATCACCATCACCCGGTCGGCGAAGCGCCGCACCAGGTGCAGGTCGTGGGTGATCAGCAGCACGGCGAGGCGGTGCTCACGCTGCAGCTCGTCGAGCAGGTCGAGGATCTGCAGCCGCACGGTCGCGTCCAGCGCGGTGGTCGGCTCGTCGGCGATCAGCAGGCGCGGCTCGCCGGCCAGCGCCATCGCGATCATCGCGCGCTGCCGCTGGCCGCCCGAGAGCTGGTGCGGGAAGGCGCAGGCACGCTGCTGCGGCTCGGCGATGCCGGTGCGCGCCAGCAGCGCCACCGCCTGGCGCCAGGCCTGGGCGCGGGAGACGAGCTGGTGCACCTCGATGACCTCGGCGATCTGGTCGCCGATGCTCAGCAGCGGGTTCAACGCCGTCATCGGCTCCTGGAAGATGGTCGCCACCTGCCGGCCGCGCACGGCCCGCAGCTCGGGCAGGTCGAGCTGCAGCAGGTCACGCGGGCCTTCGCCGGGGCCGCCCGGATCGAACAGCGCCTGCCCGCCGACCTGGGCCTGGGGCACCAGCCGCAGCAGGCTGAAGGCGCTCACCGTCTTGCCCGAGCCGGACTCGCCGACCAGCGCCAGCCGCTCGCCGGCCTGCAGCTCGAAGCTCATGCCCTGCACCACCGGCCGGCCGGCGAACGAGACCGACAGGTCCCGCACCGACAGCAGCGGCCGCGGGCCGCCGGGACGGGTGGCCGCGTTCATGGCTGCATCTCCTTGCGCGGATCGAGCGCATCGCGCAGCGCGTCACCGATGAAGGTCAGCAGCAGCAGCGTCAGCACCAGCACGGCGAAGGTCGACAGCGAGATCCACCACGCGTCGATGTTGTTCTTGCCCTGGGCCAGCATCTCGCCCAGGCTGGGCGTGTCCGAGGGCACGCCCAGACCGAGGAAGTCCAGCGAGGTCAGCGCCAGGATGGCCGCGCTCATGCGGAAGGGCAGGAAGGTCACCACCGGCGTGAGGCTGTTGGGCAGCACGTGGCGCCAGATGATCTGGCCGTGGCTCAGGCCCATCGCCCGCGCGGCGCGCACATGGTCGAGCTGGCGGTTGCGCAGGAACTCGGCACGCACGTAGTCCGACAGCCCCATCCAGCCGAACAGGCTCAGCAGCACCAGCAGCAGGCCCAGGCCGGGCTCGAACACCGCCGCCAGGATGATCAGCAGGTAGAGCTCGGGCATGGAGCTCCAGATCTCGATGAAACGCTGGAAGGCCAGGTCGGTGCGCCCGCCGAAATAACCCTGGAGCGCGCCGGTCAGCACGCCCAGCAGCGTGCCCACCGCCGTCAGCGCCAGCCCGAACAGCACCGAGACGCGAAAGCCGTAGAGCAGCCGCGCCAGGATGTCGCGGCCGCGGTCGTCGGTGCCCAGCCAGTTCTCGCTCGACGGAGCGGCCGGGTTCGGTGAGGAGGCGAAGTAGTTGATCGTGCGGTGGTGGTAGCGGTTGGGCGGATAAAGCGCGAAGTTGCCCGGCCGGGCCAGCTGGGCGGCGATGAACGGGTCGAGGTAGTCGGTCGGGGTCTCGAAGTCGCCGCCGAAGGTGGTCTCCGGCAGGGTCTGGACCAGCGGCACGTACCAGCGGCCGTCGTGGCGCACCAGCAGCGGCAGGTTGTTGGACAGCAGCTCGGCACCCAGGCTGAGCAGCACCAGCCCCCCGAACAGGCACAGGCTCCACCAGCCCAGCCGGTGCTGGCGAAAGCGCTGCCAGGCGCGCCGCGAGGGCGACAGGGACGGAGCCGGCGCCACGGGCCCGGCAGCGGGAGGAGACACGATGGCACTCATCATCCGGACTTCAGTCGAAGCGCACCCGGGGGTCGACCCAGACGTAGCAGAGGTCGCCGATCAGCCGGGTCACCAGCCCGATCAGCGTGAACAGGTAGAGCGTGCCCAGCACGACCGGGTAGTCGCGCCGCATCACCGCCTCGTAGCCCAGCAGGCCCAGGCCGTCGAGCGAGAACAGCGTCTCGATCAGCAGCGAGCCGGTGAAGAAGGCGCCGATGAACGCCGCCGGAAAGCCGGTGATCAGCGGGATCGAGGCGTTGCGCAGCACATGGCGCCACAGCACGCGCCGCTCGTCCAGGCCCTTGGCCCGGGCGGTGATGACGTACTGCTTGCCGATCTCCTCGAGGAAGGTGTTCTTGGTCAGCATCGTGATCACCGCGAAGCTGCCCAGCACGCTGGCGGTCACCGGCAGCGTGATGTGCCAGAGGTAGTCGACCACCTTCGCGCCGACGCTCAGCTCGTCCCAGTTCGCCGAGGTCAGCCCGCGCAGCGGGAACCAGGCCAGCAGGCTGCCGCCGCCGAACAGCACCAGCAGCGCCACGCCCAGCACGAAGCCGGGGATCGCGTAGCCGGCCAGCACCAGCAGGCTGCTCACCGCGTCGAAGCGCGAGCCGGCGCGCACCGCCTTGGCGATGCCCAGCGGCACCGAGATCAGGTAGCTGAGGACAAACGTCCACAGCCCCAGCGAGATCGACACCGGCAGCTTCTGCCGCACCAGGCTCCAGACGTCCTGGTGGTGGTGGAAGCTCTGGCCCAGGTCGAAGCGCGCGAAGGACTTCAGCATCTGCCAGAAGCGCTCCAGCGGCGGCTTGTCGAAGCCGTAGAGCTTGCGGATCTCCTCGAGCTGGGCCGGCTCGACGCCCTGGCGGCCGCGGTAGCCCGTCGCCCGCGCGGCGGTCTCGCCCCCGCCCTGGCGGCCCTCGAGCTGCGCGACCATCTGCTCGACCGGCCCGCCCGGCACGAACTGGATCACCGCGAAGGTCAGCGCCAGCACGCCCAGCAGCGTGGGCACCATCAGCAGCAGGCGCCGCAGCACATAGCTCCACATCAGCGCTTTCCTTCCACCGGCGCGACGCTCCACCAGCAGCTCAGCGCCCAGTCCTCGGGTTCGTAGAAACGCGGCAGTCGCGCCGGCTGCTCGAAGCGGCCCGCCCGCCAGGCCACCCGGTGCACGCCCGAATACCAGTGCGGCACGGCGTAGTGCCCGTGGCGCAGCACCCGGTCGAGCGCACGCGCGGCGCTCACCAGCTCGGCGCGGGTGCGTGCGGCCATCAGCCGCGTGATCAGCGCATCGACCGCCGGATCGGCGACGCCGCCGGCGTTGGTCGAGCCCGGCGTGTTCGCCAGGCTGGAGTGGAAGGCCTGGAACTGCTCGGCGCCCGGGTTCAGCCGGCCGAGGATGCGGCGGGTCATCAGCTCGAAGTCGAAGGCCTTCATGCGCTTCTCGAACACCGCGTAGTCGACCACCCGGAAGCTCGCCCGGATGCCCAGCTTCTCCAGCGACCGCAGCACCGGCAGCACGACCCGGCCCATGCTTTCGCTGTTGTCGAGGAACTCGAGCGTGAAGGGCTCGCCGCGGGCATCGCGCAGCGCGCCGTCCCGATAGGTCCAGCCCGCGGCGGCCAGCAGCGCGCGTGCCTGGCGCAGGTTGTCGCGCAGCGAGCCCGGTGGCGCGGTGCTGGGGGGCATGGGCACCGGCTGCTCGAACACCGCCGGAGCCAGCTGCGCACGCAGCGGCGCCAGCAGCGCCAGCTCGTCGGGCCCGGGCAGGCCGCGGGCCTCGTATTCGCTCTGGGTGAAATACCCGCGCAGCCGGCCGTAGGCGCCGTAGAACAGCTGGCGGTTCATCCACTCGTAGTCCATCGCCAGCCCGATCGCCTGGCGCACCCGCGCATCGGCGAGCCGGGGCAGCCGGGTGTTGAAGATGAAACCCTGGAAGCCGGTCGCGTTGCCATGCTGCAGCTCGCGCTTGATCAGCTCGCCGCTGTCGAAGCGTCCGCCCTTGTACTGGCGGGCCCAGTCCTTGGCGGTGAAGGCCTGGATGAAGTCGAACTCGCCGGCCTTGAAGCCCTCGAAGGCGGCGACGTTGTCCGCGTACATCTGGTAGGTGATGCGGTCGAAGTTGAACTGGCCGCGGCGCACGTTCAGGTCACGCGCCCAGTAGGCCGGGTCCCGCTCGTAGCGGATCTCCTTGCCGAAGTCGACCCGCCCGATCCGGTAGGGGCCCGAGGCGATCGGATGCTCGGTGACGATGCGGTCCAGCGCCCGCGGCTGGCCATCGACCTGGCCCCAGCGGCGGCTGAACACCGGCAGGCTGCCGACGATCAGCGGCAGCTCGGCATTGGGGCGCCGGAAGTCGAAGCGGATGCGGCGCTCGTCGAGCACCACGGCCGCGCGCACGTCACCGAAATAGGCCGAATACTGCGGCGAGGCGCCCGGGCCGGTGAGCTGGTCGAAGGTGTGCTTGACGTCGGCGGCCCGCACCGGCTCGCCGTCGTGGAACCGGGCCTTCGGGTTCAGGCGGAACAGCACCGACAGGCCGTCGGGTGCCACCGCCACGTCCTCGGCCAGCAGGCCGTAGGCGGTGGCGGGCTCGTCGAGGGTGCCCACCAGCAGCGTGTCGAACACCAGGCTCAGCAGGCCCGGGGGCTCGGTGCCCTTGAGCGTGAACGGATTGAACTTGTCGAAGGTGCTGGCGATGACCGGCGCCACCAGCGAGATCGCGCCCCCGCGCGGGGCCTCGGGGTTGACGTAGTCGAAGTGGCGGAAGCCGGCCGGGTAGCGGATGTCGCCGAACTGCGCATGGGCGTGGGCGGCCCAGGCGCCGGCCGGGCCCAGCAGCATCAGCAGGCCGAGCAGCCCGCCCCGCAGGGATGCACGCAGCAGCGCCTCGGCCCGTCGACTCATCCCGCGTGGCCCCAGGCCAGCAGCGCGTCGCGCCCCTGCACCACGAACTCGACCTTGCGGCCGACCGGCAGCGTGACCTTGGTCTGGACATGGCCGAACGGCAGGCCGGTGACGATGGGCGTGGTGCAGACCGAGCGCAGGTGGGCCACCATGGCCTTGAGGTTGTAGCCGCGGTCCAGCGGCGACTTCTTCCAGCCGCCGAAGTCGCCCAGCACGACGGCCTTCTGCGCCCCCAGCACTCCCGCCTGCTGCAGCTGCAGCAGCTGGCGCTCGACACGGTAGGGGTGTTCGTTGACGTCCTCGAGGAACAGGATGCCGCCCTTGACCCGGGGCCAGTGCGGCGTGCCCAGCAGCGAGCACAGCACCGTCAGGTTGCCGCCCCACAGCAGGCCCTTGACGTCGAGCCCGTCCAGGCCGGCCTCGGTGCGGAAGCCCACGGCCTCGAGCTCGCCGGTCATGGCCTCGACGAAGCAGTCGGGCGTGATCTCGTCGAGGCCGCCGTCGGCCTCGGGGCGACCGAAGTCGTCGCAGGCGAGCGGGCCCGCCCAGCTCGGCGCCTTGGTGTGCGCCAGCAGGCCCAGCTGCAGGGCGGTCTGGTCGCTGTAGCCGACCCAGCGGGTGCCCTGCTCGACCGAGCGGGCCAGCAGCGCCCAGTCGATGCGGTCGAGCAGGCGAGTCAGCCCATAGCCGCCGCGGGTGGCCAGCGCCACCGACGGGGCCGCCGCGGCCACCCGGTGCAGCGCCGCCAGCCGCACCTCGTCGTCACCGGCGAAACGCTGGAAACGGGCGCCGGCGCTCTCGTCGATCGTCACGTCGAAGCCCAGCGCGGCCAGGCGGCGCGCGGCCAGGCGGATCGATGGGGCCTTGGCCACCACCCCGGACGGACTGTAGATCGTCAGGTCGAGCGCCTCGCTCGGCAGTTCGTGGTGGTCCGGGGAAGTCTCGAGGTCGCTCATGCGGTCAGTCCAGGTGCGGGGTCGGCGGGTCGGGCTCCAGCTCGCTCGCCTCGCCGGTCGGGATGACCTCGGGCGCCTCGCTGGCGGCCGGCGATGGTAGCGCAGCGGTCTGCGGCGGCTGGCGCCGGGCCTTCTGCTCGGCCCGGCGGCGCGCGAAGAACTCGCGCAGCAGCTGCCCGCAGGGCTCGGCCAGCACGCCGCCCTGCACCGCCGTCTGGTGGTTGAGCTGCGGCTGGGCGAACAGGTCGACCACCGAGCCGGCCGCACCGGTCTTGGGGTCCCAGGCGCCGAACACGACCCGCTTGAAACGGGCGTGCATCAGCGCCATCGCGCACATGGCGCAAGGCTCGAGCGTGACGAAGAGCTCGCACTCGGGCAGGCGGTAGTTCTCCAGCAGCGTGGCCGCATGGCGCAGCGCCACCAGCTCGGCGTGCGCCGTCGGGTCGTTGGTGGTGATGGGCCGGTTGTAGCCGGTGGCGATCACCTGGCCGTGGCGCATGATCACCGCACCGACCGGCACCTCGCCGATCAGCTCGGCGTTGAGCGCCTGGTCGAGCGCCAGGCGCATGGCGTGCTCGTCGGCGGGCGAGACCGGCGGTCGGGCCTCGGGGTCCAGCAGGGGTTCAGACATGGGCCGAGATCATAGCCACGGGCGCGGGCCCGCCGGCCACCACGACCCGGTTGCGCCCCAGCCGCTTGGCCTGGTAGAGCGCGCGGTCGGCCGCGGCGACCAGCGCCTGCGTCGAGCCGCCCTGCGCGGGATGGCTCGCCACGCCGATCGACCAGGTCATGCGCAGGGCCCGGCCCCCGGCCTCCAGCGGCCGCTCGGCCAGCTCGAGGCAGCAGCGCTGCGCACAGGCCTCGGCCTGCGCCTCGGACATGCCCGGCAGCAGCACCAGGAACTCCTCGCCGCCGTAGCGGCAGACGGCGTCCCCGGCGCGCACCTGGGTGCGCAGCAGGGCCGCCACGCGGCGCAGCACCTCGTCGCCGGTCTGGTGGCCGCAGTCGTCGTTGACCTGCTTGAAATGGTCGAGGTCCATCAGCATCAGGCTCAGCGGCACGCCGTGCCGCACGGCCTGCGCCAGCTCGCGCTCCATCGTGTCCACCAGGTAGCGGCGGTTGAACAGTCCGGTCAGCGGGTCGCGGATGGCCTGCTCCTCGAGCTGCGCGTGCAGGCGCCGGTTCTGCTCGAGCTGCTGCTGCAGCGCCTGTTCGCTGGCGCGCAGCTGCTGGCGCGCCTCGTGCAGCTTGACCGAGCGGCGCTGCGCGCTCAGCGCCACCAGCGACAGGTAGACGTGCAGCGTGAGCACGCCCAGCGCCGTCGCCAGCCCGCCCATCTGCGGGCGCCACGCCAGGCTGCCGAGCGCCACGACCACCAGCACGCCGGCGGCCATCGAGGCCAGCGCCTCGGCCAGCCCGCGCAGACCGCGGAAGGCCGTCAGGTTGAAACAGGCCCCGATCGACAGGATCAGCGTGAGCACCAGCGGGAAACCCAGCGCGGCCATCCACAGGCCGAAGCCCGCGCCGTCGACCAGCATGTTGAAGAACTCGGCCCGGATCGGCCGCGTCGACCGGCGGGCCAGCAGGTACTGCAGCTGCGGGCCGATCAGGAACTGCAGCACCAGCGCCACCCAGGCCCACGGCCCCAAGGGCTGATCGAGCAGCTGCACCCCGATCGCGGCGAACAGCAGCACGAAGCAGCTGGTCCGGTTGCGGTGATTCATCCGGACGATCCAGTGCACGATCGGCGGCGGGGTGGAGGACATGAGGGGGCTCGAGGCTGGGCGACCCCCGCAGTCTACCGACCGGAGCCCCCCGGGGTACCGTCCAGCCCCCGGCTTCGATGCCGGCTATGCTGCGCGGCCATGCCCCGTCCGCCCCCGCCCCCCGCCGCCCCGGTGCAGGACCTGCTGTTCGACGCGCCGGCCGACCCGGCGCCGATCGTGCAGGCGCACGACGCCGGCCCCGAGCTGCGCACGCTGGCCCGCCAGCTGCCCCCGCGGGTGCACCTGGGCACCTCGTCCTGGAGCTTTCCCGGCTGGGCCGGCCTGGTCTGGGCCGGCCGCCATGCCGACGGCACGCTGGCCCGCCACGGCCTGGCCGCCTACGCCCGCCACCCGCTGCTGCGCACCGTCAGCCTCGACCGCAGCTTCTACCGCCCGATGAGCGCGGCTCAGTTCGCGGCCTGCGCCGCGCAGGTGCCCGACGATTTCCGCTTCATCGTCAAGGCGCCGGCCCTGGTCGCCGACGCCGTGCTGCGGTCCGCGAACGGCCAGGGGCTGCAGCCCAACCCCGGCTTCCTCGACCCGGTGCTGGCGAGCGAGGCCTTCGTGAGCCCGGCGCTCGAGGGCCTGGGCCACCGGATCGGGGCGCTGGTGTTCGAGATTCCGCCGCTGCCCGCCGACCTGCGGCGTGACCTGCCGGCGCTGTTCAGGCGGCTGGCGCGCCTGCTCGGCGCGCTGCCCGCGCTGGCGCCCACCGCGCCGGACGCGGTGATCGCCGTCGAGGTGCGTGACCCGGACTGGCTGGTGCCCGACCTGCGCGACGTGCTGCGCGAGACCGGCGCACGCTACTGCCTGGGCCTGCACCCTCGCCTGCCACCGATCGCCGCCCAGCTGCCGCTGCTGCGCGCGCTGTGGCCGGGGCCGTTCGTCTGCCGCTGGAGCCTGAACCGGCGGCACGGCGCCCAGGGCTACGACGCCGCCAAGGCCACATACGCACCGTTCGACCGGCTGCTCGACCCGGACCCGGACACGCGCGAGGCGCTGGCCCGCATCATCCGGGGCACGGCCGGCGCCGGATTCCCGGTCTACGTCTCGGTCAACAACAAGGCCGAGGGCTGCGCCCCCCGCTCGGTGATCGAGCTGGCGCGTGCCATCCTGGGTGACCTGAGCGCCTGAGCGCCGGCCGCAGGCGCCCCGGGCTCAGGGCGTGACGGCAAGCCGCCCCGGGCGGACGGGCGCCCGGTCGCACAGGTCGTCGGCCGCGGGAATGCCGCCGTCGGGCGAGCGCACGCCGATGCAGCCCAGCATCGAGGCGAACAGGTTGTGGTGCCCGGCCTGGTCGGGCGCCAGCTGCGCCGCACGGGCCTGCAGCTGCCGATAGGGCTGCGCCAGCGCCGGATCGGCCAGGAAACGCCCGGTGGCCCAGAACACCAGCGGCACCATGAACTGCTCGCGGGGCGCCAGGCGCCTGGGCGTGGCATGGAAGTGGGTGCGCTCGTCGATGGACTCGCCATGATCGGGCACGTAGATCACCAGGGCCCGGCGATCCCGCACGGTGTCGCGCACCGACTTCAGCACCTGGTCGGTGTAGAGCACGCTGTTGTCGAAGGCGTTGAAGAGCTCCTCGCTGCTGCAGGCCGCATGCGTGTGCAGGCATTCCGGGCCCCAGCGCGCGAACGAGCGGGGATAACGCTGGGAGTACTGGTAGTGCGAGCCCTTGGTGTGCAGGATCACCAGCTGGGGCTGCGCCCCGCGGGCCGCACGGTGCTGCGCGACGGCCCGAGCCAGCTCGGGCACCAGCAGCATGTCGTCGACCTCGCGGCCGGCGTTCTCCGGCTGGGCGGCGATCATCTCGCGCAGCTTGTAGGCGTCGGCGCCGGTGCGGTTGTAGAAGCCGGCCTCGCCCTGCATCGCGAACAGGTCGATGCGAAAGCCCAGCCGGCGGTAGACCGAGAACACGCCGTGTTCGGTGACGGTGTCGGGTTGCAGCCCCTCGCCCGGGCGCACGCTGGCGGGCCGCACGAACATGCAGGCCAGCGACAGCTGGGTCGCCGTGTCGCAGGACCGGGCCGCCAGCGCGACCAGGTCCGGCTCGGCCGCCAGGTGGGGCGTGGTGTCGCGATGGTGGCCCAGCAGGCCGAAGCGGTCGTAGCGCGCCGTCTCGCCGATGACGAGCACCACCAGCAGCTCGTCGAGCGAGGCCCCCGGCACGTAGGTGTGGCGCTGCGCCGGATCGACCAGCTCACGCTCGAGCTGGCGCGCCACCCAGGCCCGGCTGGCCAGCATGCCCACCCCGGCCATCCAGTTGCTGGGCACGTAGGCATGGGCCGCGACGCCGGCCACGCCCGGTCGCTGTCCGCCATCGTCCGGGTGCAGGTGGCGCTCCACCGTCGCGAGGGAACGCCCGGCCAGCACGAACATCAGCACCGCCAGCAGCAAGCCGGCCAGCAGGCGAGCGAGGGCCACCCGCCGCCGCGGCTGGCGCCACCAGCACGGCGGCACCCGGCGCCACCACCAGACCGCCGGCCCCAGGCCCAGCAGCAGGCACCAGGCCAGCAGACCCGCGCCCAGCACCTCGCTCGACAGCTCGTGATCGCTGTGGAGCGTGGCCTGCACCACGCCGAAGCCGATGATCACGTTGAAGAAGGTCATGTAGTAGGCGCAGGCCGCGCTGACCAGGATCAGCAGGCCGCCCAGCACCCGCGCGCCCCAGCGCCCCAGCAGCGCCCCCAGGCCGAAGACCAGCGCGGCGAACCCGAGCACCAGCGCGACCTCGCTGCCCAGGCCCCAGGCCGCCAGGACCGGATCGGCCCAGGCGTATTCGTCGGCCAGCCGGCGCCGGAACACCGGCAGGTTGAACACCCCACCCACCCAGAGCACCGCCACCACGATCGGCGGCAAGGCACCGCGGCGATGCCACCCGTTCAAAACATCCATGCCCGGCATTCAGCGGCGACGCAAAAAAAAGCCGCCCCCCAGGGCGGCCGCCTCGGCGGTCGGGGGCTGCAGCAGCAGCGACCCGGCCCGACGTGGCGCTGATTATGCTCATCGACCTCAGCCGAGGAATGCGTGTATACGCGCAGCCCGGCGGGCGCCGCCGCGGCCCGGTCGGCAGCGTCATGCGGGCTCGACCGCGCCCTGCCCCCGGGTCTTCCACAGCGACACCAGCACGCCACCGGCGATCAGGCTGAAGGTCACGCCCAGCGAGATGCCCGCCGGGATCTTGCCGATGATCCCCACCAGGAAGATCTTCGAGCCGATGAACACCAGCACCAGGGCCAGGGCGTATTTCAGGTACTTGAAGCGATGGATCATCGCCGCCAGCGCGAAGTACAGCGCGCGCAGGCCGAGGATGGCGAAGATGTTGCTCGTGTAGACGATGAACGGGTCGGTGGTGATCGCGAAGATGGCCGGCACCGAGTCCACCGCGAAGATCAGGTCGACGAACTCCACCAGCATCAGGGCCAGCAGCAGGGGCGTCGCGAAACGTTCGGTCCGGCCCGTGGCCGGGTCGATCTCGCGCACCCAGAAGGCCTTGCCGCGCAGGCTGTCGGTCACGCGCACGTGCCGCTTCAGGAACTTCAGCAGCGGGTTGTTCGCGATGTCGGGCACATGATCGGCCAGGACCCACATCTTGATGCCGGTGACCACCAGGAAGGCGCCGAACAGGTAGAGCAGCCAGCTGAACTGACTGACCAGCGCAGCGCCGAGCCCGATCATCAGGGCACGCAGCACGATCACGCCCAGGATGCCCCAGAACAGCACCCGGTGCTGATGGCGCCGGGGAATCGCGAAGAAGCTGAAGACCAGCGCGATGACGAAGACGTTGTCCATCGACAGCGACTTCTCGATCATGAAGCCGGTGTAGTAGTCCATGCCGCTCTGCGCGCCCAGATACCACCAGACCCAGGCACCGAAGAGCAGCGCCGCGCTGATGTAGCCGGCCGACAGCAGCAGGCTCTCGCGCACGCCGATCTCGTGGTCATCGCGGTGCAGCACGCCCAGGTCGAAGGCCAGCAGCGCGACGACGATGCCGATGAAGGTCAGCCAGACCCAGGCCGGCTTGCCCAGGAAATCGGCCGTGAGGACAGCGAGCAGGAATTCCATGGTTCTCTCCTGAAAGGGGTGATCGCCGCGGGCCGTGGGCCGCGGGGCGTTGTCGAAGGTCGTGAAGCCTCGCCAGGTCACGGTGCGAAGACCGCGACCTGGCTGCGGCGCGCTCAGCCGGTCGCCAGCGAGGGCCCGGCGTCAGGCCGCGACCCGCCACCGCGGCGGCGCCACAGGGCGATGAGCAGGTGCAGTCCGGCCCCCAGCAGCAGGATCAGCACGCTGCCGAGGCCCCAGATCACCCAGGTCGCCACCGTCAGCCCACCGGCCAGCGCGGGTGCGGCCTGCAGCAGGCGATCGATCACGGGCCCCAGGCCCGCCAGCCAGGCGCCGAGCGCCGCCACGAGCTCCGGCGGCACCCAGGGTGCCAGCACCGCCGGCAGGCTCAGGGCACCGGCACCCGAGGCGGCACCGGACAGCACGCCGGCGTTCGAGACCGTCCAGACCGCGGCGGCATGCAGCGCCCAGGCGGACAGGGACCAGAGCGCCAGCAGCGCGGCGACGAAGAACCAGTTGAGGGCGTAGAACATGATGGGGACTTCGATGAAGGGGAAGTGCCCGCAGTGTGGGGACGGAGTCACCCCGGAAAAACCATGATCTTTCGCACTCAGGTTCCGGTTTTTCCGAACTCATGCCCGGGCGGGACGGACCTGGCGGAGCCGGGCGAGCACGAAGGCCTGCGCGTCGGCCGCGAAGTCCCATTGTTCGATCCGGCAATGGTCGGACCCCTCGCCCACCCGCCAGCGCAGCAGGTTGACCGAGTTGGGGGCGCCGCGACGCACCCGCGACGAGACCGCCGTGCCCGCCTGCACCGCCCACATCGGGCGTTCCAGGCCGGGCAGCGCCAGCACGTCGGGCAGGTGGATGTGACCGCCCATGACCAGATCGGCGCCGGCCGCAGCCCAGCGCTGCAGCGCGGGGGCACGCCCTCGCAGCAGGTTGGGCAGGTCCTGCGCGACGGTCACGGCCACGGGCTGATGCACCACCACCACCCGCAGCTGGGCGGGCGCGGCCTGCTCCAGCAGCCGGGCCACACGCTCGACCTGCGGCCCGGAGACCTCGCCATGCTTGTGGCGCCAGGCCCGCGTGGTGTTCACGCCCACCACCAGCAGCTCGGGTGAGCGGTGCACGGGTTCGAGATCGCCCCCGAACGCGGCGACGTACCGTGCATAGGGCCGACACAGGCGCGCCCACGGATCGAACAGCGGCAGGTCGTGGTTGCCCGGCACCGCCAGCACCGGCGCGCCCAGGCGGTCCGTGAACGCGCGCGCCACCCGGAACTGCGCCGGGCGCGCACGCTGCGTGATATCGCCCGACAGCACGATCAGGTCGGGCCGCTGCTGGCGCGCCAGCGTGGCCAGCGCGTCGACGACCGCTGCCCTCTCGGTCCCGAAGTGGGGGTCCGAGATCTGCAGCAGCACGCTCACCCGCCGGCCCCCTCGGGGTCGTGCGCACCCTCCGTGGCGGACTCGTCGGGCTGCGGCTTCAGCAGGTACAGGGGCCGGGCGAGCACACGGAAGTCGAGCGGCGCGCGCATCGTCGTCACCTCGCCGTCGAAGGCCACCTTCATGCCGCGGCGGCGCTGCGGCAGCGTGGGCTTGACCAGCAGGTGCCTGAACTCGAAGCGCTCCACGCTCTGCGCCTCCCCGAGCGTGCCCATGGCCCCGCGCAGCATCAGCCCGATCATCGACAGCGTGCCGACCGGGCGCAGCATGACGGCGGTGACGCAGGCCGGCGCCGGGGTGCCGCCAGGGGGTGACGGCGGCTGCACGCCGACCTGTTCCAGCTGCAGCCGGTTGTTGCCCACGAACAGCGTCAGGGCGCGCACGGTGCGCACCGAGGTGCCGTGCTCGATGTGCAGCCGCAGTTGCCGCTGCGCACGCAGCAGCGTCGCGGCGGCCGCGCAGAACGCCACCCACCGGCTGCGCCCGAAGCGGGCCTTGTAGGCCTCGCGGTCCTCCAGCAGGTCGGGATAGAGCCCGAGGCTGGCGTTGACCAGGAACACGCGGTCGTTGATGCCCGCCACCTGCACCGGGGCGGGCGCCGCGTGCAGCAGCAGGCGGACCGCTTCGGCCGGATCGGCGGGAATGCCGTGCGTGCGGGCGAAATAGTTGAACGTGCCCTGCGGCACCACGCCCAGGGCGCAGCCCGCGGCGTGCGCGGCCTGCGCCACCGTGTTGATGGTGCCATCGCCCCCGACGGCGACCACCGCCGTGCGGGTCGACAGCGCCCTGGCCGCGGCCTCGTGCGCCACGCGGGCCAGCTCGGCCGGGCCGCAGAAGTGCAGCTCACCACGCCGGCCCCGGGCCTGCAGCACCGACTCGATGACGTCGCGTCGGGCGTCGGCGCCGCTGCTGCCCGCCGCCGCATTGATGACGAACTGCATCGGCGCAGCGGGATCGAGCTCGGGGCAGGTGGTCATGGGCGTCCGGACCCGTCGTGGTGGACGCGCTCAATCGCGGCGCAGCAGGTCACCGAAGACGGTGCATTCACCGTCCCTGCGGTCCGCGCCGGGCGCGTCGTACAGCACGAGCCAGCGGGCCTGGCCGGCCGCCAGCGCCGGCGGCAGCTCACAGATCGCCTCGGCCCGGTTGCTGCCCCGTCCGTGCGGCAACGCGACCGAATCGGTCAACGCCGCCTCGAAGCGCACCGGCTCGCGGTTGGCCGCCAGCACGGCACGCGCGCCTGGCCACTTGAAGACGCGGATGTCACCGTTCAGCACCATCGTCGGGCCGGCCAGGATGTAGAGGTCATCCCCGGAGAAGTGCAGGTCCCGCACGCCCAGGCCGTCGAGCTGCAGGAAGTGCTTGCGGATCAGCGTGCCGCGGTCGTCCAGCGGCGCCAGGCGCAGGTGTTCGCCACGCACCTCGACCTCGATCTCGAGCAGCGCCGACCAGCCCCGCAGCACCGGCCCGCGCAGGCCGAGCAGCAGCCGTCGGCCATCCACGGCCAGGCCTTCGATGTCCAGGCCGTTGTCCTTGCCCGGGATGGCCATGTAGGGGCCGAAGTGGGGGTCGTCGGCCAGCGCGCGGGTGAGCAGGTTCGCCTGCGCATCGCCCTTCAGGCGCAGCGCCTGGCGGCCATCGCGGGCGCGTCGCACCAGGCAGGGCTCGCCGTTGGCATCGGGCTCGATGGGCAGGCAGGCCAGCAGCCGCCGGTTGGCGTCGAGCGTGACCTTCGCCAGCCGCCGGGCGTTCTCGGCGTGGTCCCGGTCCGGCTTGGCGTTCTTGCGCTTCAGGCCATGCGAGCCGACCACCCACAGGAAACCATCGGCCACGGCCATGCCTTCGAGGTCGGCCTCGTCCCCGGACTCACCAGGCAGGTCCAGCAGATCGGCCAGCAGGAAGTCGCGCACCTCGCCGAAGCGCAAGGTCTCCCGCCCGGAGGGCTCGAGCCGGCGCAGCCGCTCCAGGCCGCAGGCTTCGTCGCCGGCCACCCAGAGCCAGTCGCCGGTGAAGGCCGCACCGGACAGGTTGGACTGCACCAGGGAACCCGGCACGAACTCCAGACGGACGGCATTCACGGATCGAGCGTTGGGCATCGGGTGTTTCTCCTGGAAGCGAAGCACCGAGCCCGGGCGCGGGCGGCCCGGACGGCGTGCGGCTTTCAGGTTTATACGATGTTTCGAGGCCGGCCCGTGAAGCCGTGCCCTTCAGATCCGTTTGATGCATCGACGGCGTTCGCGCTGGCGGGATTCAGGGGCCGCTCGCGTGGGAGGCGGGCCGTGGGGCCTGAGCAGGTCGAGCTGCCCCAGAGCGGCACCATGACGATGCTCGTACAGGTGATGGGCGACGACACCGAGACAAATTCCTCTTGATTTCTGTGGCCTTGTTATTAAATAGAAATCATTCTCATTAGTAATTAGAATATTCACCAACATGCAACCTGTCGGATGGCGGAGCGACTCCCAACGAATGCACCGCCACCACGACACTCGGAGAACTCCCCCTTGAAGACTCGGCACCCTCTGCTGTTCACCCGCAGCACCTGCGCCCTGGCCACCCTGGTCGCGATGAGCACGAGCCAGGCTCAGACCCAGACGACACCAGCACAGACCTCGGAGGCCACGTCGCTCCAGGAAACGACGCTGAAGCCATTCGTCATCACCGGCAAGCGCGAGCGCCGCATCTCCAAGGGTGCGACTCATCTGGATCTGGAGATCAAGGACACGCCGCAGACGATCAGCACGATCGACAAGGACACCCTGCGCGACTTCGGCACCACCGGTAGCAATGACGCGCTGCGCTTGGGCACCGGCCTGAACGTCGATGAATGGGAGACCAATCGCACCAGCTATACCGCGCGCGGCTTCGATGTGATGCTGACGCAGATCGACGGGCTGGGCATGACCAACGACTGGGGCCTGGTCGTCGGCCAGCAGGACACCTACCTGTTCGACAAGATCGAGCTGATCCGCGGCGCCAACGGCCTGCTGACCGGCGTGGGCAATGCCTCGGGCACGATCAACTACGTGCGCAAGCGCCCGACCAACAAGGACGGCGGCGAAGTGATCGCGACTCTCGGCTCCAACAGCCAGAAACGCCTGGCGCTGGACTACAACAAGATCCTCACCGAGGACGGCAGCTGGGCAGCACGACTGGTGGTCGCCCACGAGGACAAGGACTCACACCTGCGCGCGCTGAACGACCGGCGCAGCTCGCTCTACGGTGTCGTCGAGGGTCAGGTCAGCCGCGACGGGGTGCTGACGCTGGGCTTGTCCACCCAGGACAACCGGCAGCGCGCCCCGATGTGGGGCTCGCTGACGCTGACACGCTCGGACGGCATGCAGGCCGAGTTCGACAGCTCGGCCTCGACCTCGCAGGACTGGACGTACTGGAACACTCGCTCGACCACCGCCTTCGCCGAGTACACCCACGCGCTGTCGCCCGACTGGGAAGCCAAGGCCAGCTACAACCACACCCGGGGCAGCAGCGCCACCAAGCTGTTCTATGCCTACACCTTCACCGGCAGCCTGAACGCCGACGACACCGGCCTGTACGGCTGGCCCTATCGCAGCGAGGGCGAGTCGCGCAGCGACATTCTCGATGTCAGCCTCACCGGCCGCTTCGGCGCCTTCGGTCGCCAGCACGACGCGGTGATCGGCGTGAGCCACTCGAAGCAGGACAGCCTGACCGAAGCCTATGCGGTGAGCAGCGCGCCATCGTCCGTGCTGCCGGCCTTCCCGTATGCCGGCAACGTGTATGCCGAGCCGGTCTGGGGCGCGAAGTCGGTCAGTGCCGACGGCAACCAGGGCATCACCCGGCTGTACGCCTCCACGCGGCTGTTGCTGACCGACCGCCTCAAGGGCATCGCCGGCCTGAACGCGATCCGACTGAAGCGTGACGGCACCGCGATCTACGGCGGCGGCACCCAGCTCGACAACGAGACGACCGAGAAGGTCAGCCCGTACGTCGGCATGACCTACGACATCACGCCCGACACCCTGGCCTACGCCTCCTACTCCGACATCTACCAGGCGCAGGACCAGCGCGATGTCAACGGCGCCTTCCTCGCTCCGATGAAGGGCCTGAACACCGAGGTCGGCCTGAAGGCCGAGTGGCTCGACCGCAAGCTGCTGACCACGCTGGCTGTCTTCAGCGCGAAACAGAAGGGCCTGGCCACCGAAGCCGGCTTCGATGCGGTAGCCCAGCGCTCCTACTACGCGCCGAAGGACGTGAGCTCGCGCGGCTTCGAGCTCGAGGCCACCGGCAGCATCCATGCGGACACCCGGATCACTGCCGGCTTCACCTCGCTCAAGCTCACCGGGCCGGACGGCGGCGACATCTACGAATGGATCCCGCGCCGCACGCTGAAGCTGCGCGCCGACACCCGGGTGCCGATGCTGCCAGCGCTGCGGGTGGGCTCGGGCTTGCGCTGGCAGTCTGACACCTTCAAGACCGGTGGAGCCCGTCAGGATGCTTACACCCTGGTTGACGCCTTCGCGGCCTACGAGCTGTCCTCGGCCGCCACCGTGCGCCTGAACGTCAACAACCTGTTCGACCGCAAGTACCTGCGCACGGTGCAGTACGGCGCGATCTACGGCGCACCCCGTACCGCGTCGGTATCGCTCGAGTACAAGCTGTGAGCGGCGCTGGCATGAAGGACAAATCGATACGCGGGCCGGATATCGCCGCACGGGTACTGGCAGGCATCTTCGGCAGCTATGCCTTCACCTGGGGTTTCAGCGCAGCAGGCGTGACGGCCCTGGTCGGTCTGGGGGTGGAGTACCACGATGCCGAGATGGGCATGCTGATGCTCGCCTTCCTGATGTTTCCAGGCCTGCTGCTCTGGTGTTTTGCCGTGCGACGCATCGGCTGGGCCTGGATGGGGCTGGGCAGCGGCACGCTGCTGCTGTGCGGCACCGCCTGGGCGATCCAGCGCACCCTGCTGGCCTGAGAGGAGACCGCGATGTTCCAGAACTTCCGCCAGTCGATGGCCTGGCTGCACACCTGGTTCGGCCTGGTGATGGGCTTCGTGCTGATCGTGGTGTTCTTCTTCGGCTCGCTGTCGGTATTCGACCGCGAGATCGACCGCTGGGCGCTGCCCGACACCCGCTTCGAGCCACAGCCCATGCCCTCGTTCGACCGGGTGCTGCTGCCAGCGCTGCGGCGCGTCGAGCCTGATGCCACCGACTATGCGGCCCACATGCCCGCACTGCATGACCCGGCGCGCGGACCGATGACGCCGCGCCTGGCGCTGCCGGCCGACGAGTACTGGGTCTACGTCACCCACCGCGATCCGGTGCTGCGCATGGGGGTGGGCTTCGGCGTGCCACAGGCTCGGGATCCGGATGGCCACAACCACATCCACGGCGAGTCCACCATCGACCCGCGCAGCGGCGCGGCGGTACGCGCCGACCAGCTCAAGATCGGCAGCGAGTGGTTCTACCCGATGCACTACAGCCTGAACTGGCAGTGGCAGAACCTGGGCATCTTCCTGGTCGGGCTGGCGGCGGTGGTGATGATGGCCGCGCTGATCTCGGGCGTGATCATCCACCGCAAGATCTTTCGCGAGTTCTTCACCTTCCGGCCGGTCAAGCAGATCCAGCGTTCGACGCTGGATCTGCACAACCTCACCGGGGTGACGGCCCTGCCGTTCCACTTCTTCTTCGCATTCACCGGGCTGGTGATCTTTGCTGCCGTCTACTTCCTGCCGGTGTCACAGTTCCAGCTCAAGGAACTGCATGACCGGCACGAGCTGATCGAGGCCAGCGAGACCGGCCTGCCGCACAAACCCGCCAGCGTGCCAGCACCACTGGCCTCGGTCGACGCGATGATGGCCGAGGCCAGGCGTCGCTGGGCTGCGCGCGACATGGCCGGCCAGGTCGGCTTCCTGCAGCTGCATCATGTGGGCGATGCCAATGGTTACGTGAGCATCTACCGGGCAGGCAGCGACCGGGTGGCGCTGGTGGGCGAAGGCATCCACTTCAGGGCCAGCACCGGCGAAGTGCTGCGCGAAGATCCACCACGCAGCACGGTGGCGCAGATCCACCAGTTCCTGACCGGCCTGCACCTGCAGCACTTTGAGCACTGGCTGCTGCGCTGGCTCTATGTGCTGGGCGGACTGCTGGGCTGCGTGTGTCTGGCCACCGGCTTCATCTTCTTCGTCGAGAAGCGCAAACGCCAGCATGCCCGAGCTGGCGGCACCGGCAGTCGGGTGGTGGATGCGCTCGCGGTGACGACGGTGACCGGGATGGTGATCGCCGCCGTGGGCATGCTGGTCGCCAACCGGGTGCTGCCAGCCGATCTGGCCGGCAAGGGCGAATGGGAGAAGCTGGCCTTCTGGAGCATGTGGGCACTGGCGATGGCGCACGCCTTCACGCGCAGCGGCCCGGTGGCGCAGGCGCGCATGAACCCGGCTTGGCGCGAGCAGTGCTGGGCACTGGCCGCTTTGTGCGTGGCAGCGGTGGCTCTCAACGCCCTGACCACCGGTGACCATCTGCTCAGGACGGTGTTCACCGCCACCTACTGGCCGGTGGCGGGGGTGGACCTGAGCCTGCTGGCCACGGCCGGCCTCTCGGCCTGGTCAGCGCGTCGGCTGGCCCTGCGCGAGTGCGGCCGCAGCACGACCACGGCGGAGGCTGCCGCACCCGTCGAGCCTGCGGGAGTCGCCCATGTCTGAGGTTTTCTGGCTGACGAGCGCCGCACTGCTGACGCTGACAGGCATGGGCTGGTTGGCACTGGCGATGGATGTGCACTGGGATCAGGCCATGCACCAACCGGCCGAGGCCGCTGCCCGCACCCGTCGCCTGCTGCGCCGGTTGGGCGCACTCGCCCTGCCCGGTGGGCTGCTGGCCTGCCTGATGGCCGACCGACCCTCGATGGCCGTGCTGGTGTGGCTCATGCTGCTCGGCGGCAGCGCGGTGGCTACGGCCCTGGTGCTGGCTTGGCGGCCGCGGCTGCTGGCCCGGCTCTGGCCGCTCGGGGCCTGAGAATGTTGAACCGCATCATCCGCCAGGTGAGCGCTCTCGATATTGCGGCCGACTTGGCACCCTCGGCCCGACAGGAATTCAGTTCGCAGTCAGGTCAGCCTCGACCAAGCCAAGCTGGATCCCGGGACGGCGGATAACCATGACGAGACCGAAAATAGGTGCTGAAGGCACTCTGTGTGGCAAAACCCAGGCGTGACCCCACGTTCAGCAGCGACAAGGATGGGTCGGACAACAAGGTCGGCAATCGTCTCACCCGCAAGTCATCCAACAGCTTGGTGAAGCTCAGTCCATGCGATGCCAAGTTGCGTTGCAGCGTCCAACGCGACATGCCCATTGCCTTGGCCACGTATTGCTGCAGCGCGATGGAATTGACCTCCCTGTCACCGCCTCCGGCATCTTGCCAAAGCGTCTCGATCAGGTCCTCGACGCGACGGGCAAGGATCTGGGCAGCGCCAGTCTGGGCCAACGCCTGCAATTGAGCTTCGAGGGCATTTTCAGACCAAGTGCTGCACAGGTGGTGGTGGCTCTGAACCTGCGCCCAGAGATCCCGCCCCTGCAAGACGATCCGGTGTTCGCGTGCGCCGGAACGGATGCTCAGTGGCATGTCAAATATCTCTGAACATTGTGCCGCGACCACGGGACGCCCCACTTCGCCCAGTTCAACACGTGCAGCAATTGGCTGGTCCAAACACTGCTGGTAGTGCGCGATCAGATCCCGAACCATCAGCAAGTGGCTGACCGTACTCATCATGTTGGCATCAGTCCGGGCATCCGGAGTGCAACTCAAAACGAGCGTATCCGTGTCAGCCTCACACTTCATGGCATCGACCTCCGAGATCAGCGGGCGAAATCGCACGTAGTGCTGCAACGCAGAGCCCAGCGAAGCACTGTTGAACCACAGCGCGGGGAGATCGGGCCAGCCTTGCGAAACCCACTCCGTCCAAGCCAGGGGCACACGTTCGCGGAAATCCATCAGTCGCCCCGTGTCCTCCACCAAGCGCCGAGCCTGCCGGAAACGGCGTACGTCCAGACGACTTTGCGGTCTGGAAAACTCCACCTCGCTGACACCCACGTGCCTGCGAAAGATCTCGGCCTCCACGCCTCTGGCGCTCAGATGCCGCTGCATCAGGCGGACGACATGCATCGAGACCGTGGGCTCGCGTATGGAAAAAGTGCAAATGCTCATGTTCGTACAAGGTGAAACACGACGATAAGAATCTATTCAGGCTTCCCGCCTCAGGATTAACCCTCAATCGCCGAATTTGCTCCAAATCAAAAAATTGCCGCTCCGATGGCAAAAGAAATCTGAACCACCTCGCCCTAATGTTGCGGCCGTGTGAAGAAGCAGCCGCCACGAGACGTCAAGACACCTGCCGGGTGACTCGGAGCGGTAGGAGATGGACATGGAGACGACGATGAAACTCAAGATCAACAAGACCGCGATCGCAGCCGCAGCAGCAGCCGTAGTCCTGGCCGCATGCATTGGCGGAGGCGACGACATGACGCAAGCCAAGTTGAGCAGCACTTCCGCTGCCACCCTGCGCGTGGACGGCTTCGACTTCAAAGACTTGAATCGCAACGGCGCCCTGGACACTTACGAAGACTGGCGCAGGTCTGCCCAGGAGCGCGCAGACAACCTGCTTTCACAGATGACGCTGGCCGAGAAAGCCGGTGTCATGCTGCACGGCACGATGCAGGGCACCAGCAAGGTCATGGACGCCACGGCAATGAAGACCTATGTCAGCGACTATGGCATCAACTGAACCGGCCCGGGAATTGTGGAGGCTCCAACCTTTGAGAAGATGGAGCCATGAACAAGTCGAACAAGTTCTCACCTGAGGTCCGCGAGCGCGC